>NZ_JAAGWD010000010.1 GCF_010686685.1 Pontibacter burrus
ACAGCGGTGCTTCGGGCCTGGCTTTTACAGTTAAAGCTAGGTGAGGAATGCGCAACCTTGCCTGCTCCATAATCCTTTATTCTTATAGCCATCGTATCCCTGTTGGCTGCTCGATCAAACAAAAGCCAATTGATAACTAATATTAAAAAAGGCGCCCCAACATTTTATTGAGACGCCTTTCTTTATAAGCCTATAGAAGTATCAGACATTTTCTAAACTATAGTCTGATATGAATATATGCGGTTTAGCTAGCTATGAATTTAGGATTTAGCAAGTTCTCTATGGAGAAGATCTCATCCCATTTAGATTGCTCAATCAGATTACGCTCAATTACTGTGATTTGGTGTACTGATTTACCAGTTTGCAACGCTTCTTTAGCAATTGAAGATACAGTTTCATAACCCAGGATTGGATTCAGTGATGTTACGATGCCGATGCTGTTCATTACCATATTCTTGCAAATCTCTTCATTTGCTGTAATCCCGATCACACATTTTTCTGTTAAGGTGTTGCAGGCATTTTGTAAGTAAGAAAGAGATGAGAATAAACTATAAGCTATAACTGGTTCCATTACGTTTAATTGTAATTGACCTGCTTCAGCTGCCATTGTTATAGTTACATCAGCACCTACAACATAATAAGCCGTTTGGTTAACAACTTCTGGTATTACAGGATTCACTTTTCCAGGCATAATGGAAGAACCAGGCTGCATACGAGGCAGGTTAATCTCATTAAGTCCTGCGCGTGGACCAGAGGATAGCAAGCGCAGATCGTTACATATTTTCGAGATTTTAATTGCGGTACGCTTTAATACGCCAGATACCTGCACATAAGCACCAGTGTCGCATGTAGCTTCTATCAGGTCTTCGGCAAGAACAACCGGAATGCCAGTTAGCTCTGCCAAATGTCGGGTCACAATTTCTGGATATCCTTCCGGTGCATTTATGGAAGTACCAATAGCAGTTGCTCCCATATTGATCTCACAAATCAGTGCTCTTGCTTCTTCCAGCCTCAGGATATCTTCTTTTATAGTTGTAGAGTAACCATGGAATTCGGCACCCAACGTCATTGGTACTGCATCCTGTAGCTGGGTTCTTCCCATCTTGAGCACTTCCTTAAACTCTTCCCCTTTCTGCCCAAATGCCTGTTGCAAGCTGTTCAAGACGCTTATTACTTTCCCAATCTTAACATATAATGCTAAGCGGAAAGCAGTAGGGTACGCATCGTTAGTTGATTGTGAGAAGTTTACATGATTATTAGGGTGAAGGTATTGGTAAGCTCCTTTCGGATGGCCCATAATCTCGAGACCAATATTTGCGATTACCTCATTCGCATTCATGTTTACAGATGTTCCGGCACCACCTTGTATCATATCTGTAACAAACTGGTCGAGGTACTCACCATTTATAAGCTTGTCGCATGCCTTACAGATAGCTTCGGCTATTTTAGGATCAAGTACGCCACATTCCAGGTTTGCAAGCGCTGCAGCCTTTTTTACATAGCCGAATGCCTGAATCAACAGGGGCTCTTTAGAGATCGGAATGCCGGTAATATTAAAGTTTTCTAAGGCTCTCAGGGTCTGGATGCCATAGTATACTTCATTCGGGATATCTTTCTCCCCGAGGAAATCATGTTCTTTTCTAAATGTGTTCATTCTATGCTATGTGTAATCAGCGTGATACAATGCATTTTACTCCTGGTTCTGCTGCGGAACAATAACAGGTGGCGGCAAATTTATATCCAGCCTGTCGGCTGTATCAAAGATAATCTGAGTTGCATATAGTTTAGTACAACGTAATTGGCCTGTATAACTATAGTCGTTTATGAGGCTTTGGTTTATTACAAGCCTGCCTGCAAACTCTCCGAAATTTTTAACTACATCAGCCTGAATTGTGGTTAGATCCTCTTTTCGCTTTTCTGTTTCTGCAGTGCGGAACGGGCGTCTGAATTGATTAACAGGGTAATCGAAGGAGATGTTATTGGCAGCGGCATCTTTCTTTGCCTGCTCCAACACGCTCATAAGCTTTTTCTCATATGATGAGCGCTTTAGTCTTCCGTGAATCCCCTTTGTGTGGTTAAGCCATTCATGTATATCAACGTTAGGTTCACTGGCTAACTCAACTAACGCATCGTTCGGAATAATGAATGGGGCAGGTTTGTTCATTTCCATGCCAAGTGCTTCACGGAACTGATAAAGCGCTTTTAAAATAAACTGACTATAATACGTAAGCCGGGATGCATTTCGCAGGCGAAGGTGCGGATTCTCAGATTCTGTGTAGCGCAGGTTTTCCAGTAAAATGTCTTCTTCCTGAAGCCAGTTTAATCTGCCAACCCGTTCAATTTCTGCAACTAGTTTGGTTTTTACCTGGTGCAGGTAAACCACATCCAGTGCGGCATAGTGTAGTTGCTGCTCCGTTAGCGGGCGTTTATTCCAGTTACTCGATTGCTGCGACTTATCAATTTCGATACCGAACTCTTCTTTCAGAACTGTGGCAAGCGATGAGCGCTCATAGTTTAGAATCTTAGCTGCTACATCAGTATCCATCACATTTCGGATTCGGCATCCCATTTTATCAAGTAATAAAATGTCGTTGTTAGAGTGATGGATTATTTTGGTTATAGTCTGGTCCTCAAAAAGCGTGAAGAGCAGCCTTAAATTTTCAATTTCAAAGGGATCGATAATATAGCACCGTCCGTTGCCAGCCGTAATCTGTACCAGGCACAGATTAAAGCCATAGGTAAACCGGTTCTGATCAAATTCCAGGTCAAGCGCTAGCTCTTTATAGTTACTCAAATCAGCTACAGCCTGAGCAAGGCCCTCAGGTGTACTGACCAACTCTATGGTGATTCTGTTATTCGTTAGGGTAGTAAATTCCATTCCCTAAATTTAACAAGTATTATACTTTGTGCACTATAAAAGCGGGGAATGTTTTGCTGAGGACCATCCTTCGGGATATGATAGTATAAAAGCAAACGTCTCTGCCTTAATAGAGCAGAGACGTTTAATAAATGATTAATAAAATATTTACTACTGCTGTCCAGGAGGCATTTCATCCACTACTCCATCGTTTACAGTAGTATCCTGTACGGTGGTAGTATCGGTTTCCATGTCCATATCAGTGTTCCTGTCCAACTGTGTATCAGTTTGTTCTGTAGTTTCTGTTTCAGTAGTATTGTCGCTACCGCCGCAAGCTGTAAATGCTGTAAGGGCAAACACAACCAGGGCTGATTTCCATAAATTTTTCATACTTAACATTATTAGTTAAACAACCAATTTTGTACATATTTATACGGCAGTGTCTTAAAAGTAACCCTGTTGCTATTGTATAATTGTCTTCTTTAAAGGTAACGGCCTGTCTGGGTAAGTGAACGGACCTATTTTAAGGCTTAGGGATTATTACAATGTTTTACTGCTATATATAGGTTAAATTAATAATGTTGACATAACTATAACTTTTTCATGATAAGTTATAGATGGGTTAGCTTCAATTAGACTATGGACTATAGCTCTTACTTAGTAGCTGCACCTTCTGGCTTAGCAGTACTTCCCTGCTCAGATAACATTTTGTCACGTCGCGCTTTAAACTCAGAGTTTTCGTACCACAACGGGAAGACAGAACCATTAGCAACGCGGTAACCAACTCTAAAGAACAACTGCAGATCTTCTACTGCTCCTTGCAGGTTCCAGTCTGGGTTTACTTCGTCTGATAGTTTATGGTAATCATTTGCGGTATAGTTGGCCTGCCACTTCTGTACATAGTCGGCAGGTTGTCCTTTGGCTTTTACCCCTGATTTGGCATACAAAGCAGGAACGCCCTTCTTGGCAAACTCAAAATGGTCGGAGCGGTAGTAAGAGCCGGCTTCTGGGGTTGTTTCCGGCACTATATGGCGGCCCTGGCTCTGTGCTTCCTGAGCAAGTATATCTTCCAGTTCTGAGTTTCCGAAGCCCATTACCACAACATCTTCGGTTGGGCCATAAGCATTCAGTACATCCATGTTAATGTTTGCCAGTGTTTTGTTCAGCGGGTATAGTGGGTTCTGGGCATAATATTTAGAACCTAACAGCCCTTTTTCTTCTGCTGTCACGGCCAATAGCAAAATAGAACGCTTCGGTTTTTGCGGAAGGCTGGCAAATGCTTTTCCAATTTCAATAAGCCCGGCTGTACCGGTAGCATTATCAAGGGCGCCGTTATAAATCTGGTCTCCTGTAAGCTGCGGATCTTTGCCCAGGTGGTCCCAATGGGCGGTGTATACAACGTACTCGTCTTTTAACTTCGGATCGCTGCCTTCTATTTTCGCAACTATGTTTCTTGACTTCACTTCGCGCAGTTTGTTTTTGATGCTGAAGTTTGCCTTTGCACCAAGCGCTACAGGTTTAAAATCTTTCTTGGCTGCGGCAGCTTTTAACTGCTCAAAGTTTTTGCCGGCAGCTGTAAAAAGTTGTTTTGCTTTTTCGTCGGTTATCCAGGATTCAACGGCAACACGGTCCATGTTTTTATTCGGGTTGCTAATGTCGAAGTTCTCGCGGCTCCAGCTTCCGGAGATTACCTCATAAGGATAACCTGCAGGGCCGGTTTCGTGGATGATAATGGCAGCAGCGGCTCCTTTCTCGGCAGCAATTTCATATTTATAGGTCCAGCGACCATAGTAGGTCATGGCTTTACCGCCAAACATGGTGGAGTCTAGTTTAGAAGGAACATTTGGTGAAGGAACAGGCGGGTCGTTAACCAGCATCACGATCGTTTTACCTTTTACATCCAGCCCTTTGTAGTCGTCCCAACCAAATTCGGGAGCTACAATACCATAGCCAACAAATACAAGGTCAGAATTTTTAACATCTACATTCGGTACAAAGCGTCTTGAAACAGCTACATAATCCGAAGGAAAGTTCAGGTTTATAGTTTTACCGCCTGCCGTAAAATTTGCATTTGGCTGGGCCGTAAAACCGAACATTGAAACTTCCTGTACATAAGTGCCATCAGGGTTACCTGGTTGTAAACCGATGCGTTTGAACTCACGTGTCAGGTAGTTAACCGTTGAATCCTCACCGGGTGTGGCCGGTCCGCGCCCTTCAAACTCATCTGAAGCCAATACCTCGATGTTTTTTAGGAGGTCAGTGGCGCTAATGCTGTTCAGTGCAGCGCTCATGCTGGCGGTATCAGCAGTGGCTGTGGTAACATCGGTGTCGTTTTCTTCAGCAACCTGGCGTGTATTCTCGTTGCAGCTAAAAGCTATGCCTCCGAGGAGCAGGCTCACTAGTATTGCGTTTCTCATAGTATGATTGTGGTTTAAATTCTGATATAATACAGCACTAAGGCTCCTGGCAGGTGCAAGAAGCCTTAGTGCTATAGTTGCAAACCACAATACGTGGCGTAGCGCATATAGATAATAAGTTAAATATAAGCGCTTTCCTTTATTGTTTCAAAAGTTTTGCCTGGTATATCTGATCGGGGGTTTTTACAGAGAGCACATAAAAGCCTGCTGCCTGTACCTGAGTAGTGTCAAGGTGGTAATAGCCATCGGTAGTGCGCTGTGCTGGCAAAAGGGTTTTATGTAGCACAGGCTTGCCGCTCATATCGGTCAGCGTTACCTGTACCGGATTGTTGCTGCCGGCAAACCGGATATAATCTGTAAAGGGATTTGGTACAGCCTGAACTATAGTTGATGGTATAAATGGTGCAACAGCACGCGTCTGAGAGTAACTATAGTCTCCGGAAAAATCCAGCTGCTTCAGCCTGTAGTGAAGTGTAGCATTATGCGCTGGGTTCTTATCAGTATAACTATAGAATTGGGTAATGTTACTGTTACCGGTCTTGCTGGCGATAAAATCCAGCACACGGTACGTTTTACCGTCTGTAGATACCTGTATCTCAAAGCCCATATTATCCTTCTCGGACGCTGTTTGCCATTGAAGTTCTACTACGTGTTGCCTCTTTTGCGCTTTAAAAATAGTCAGCTCTACGGGTAGTGGTAAAATAACCGGAGGAGCCAGCGTATAGGTGCCGAAACGATTGCTGTTAGTATGGCGCATAGTAGTCTGGTTTACCACAGTGCTTTGCACAGGCATGGCTTCGGAGTTGCGCCCCTTATTGTACAAACTATAGGAGTTAAGAGGTTTTGCTTTCAGTTCTTTTGGCAGAAAGGCAAGCTCCATGTCCATACTGAGTGCTGAAATGTCGTTTGTACCTGATCTGCTGATGTTATATTGACGAGTTATACTTTCAGTGCCATCAGATATCTCGGTAGTAACACCTGTAATGCGCTCAACAGTAATGCTGCCGGGATCAACGTTATTCCGGGTTAAGGTAATGCCGATGTTCCCAAAGTTCTCTGGCGCTGTTAGCGTAAGTGTTCTGCTGGTTTGCACGTTCCCGATAATGTGCGCATCGTCTGTTTCAAGTGTCGTTATAACAGCATTGTTGCCGAGCCAGAGCGTATGGTCTCCTGTATTAAGGTGGCTGTTGGTAACGCTGGTCTGGTTGCGGATAGTGACATCGTGCCGTAACTGTGCCTGCCCGGTGCCCTGGTAGTGCATGTTGTAAAAAGTGGTAGTGCCGTATAGTTGCTGTAGCGTATTTCCCTGCAGTATCACAGTAGAAGTACCCTCCTGAAATGTGCCGTTGTTTGTCCAGTTGCCACCGACTGTATAAGTTGCTGCGCCAGCTGTAACTGTGCCATTGTTAACTATATCGCTGCCAATGACTATAGCTGTAGGCAGCGTAGTTTCAGATTGTAGCAGACCATTGTTTACCAGTTTACCTGCAACCGTGTGGCTATAGTTCCCGGCAGTCAGGCGGGCTCCGGAATCAATCTGCAAATCGCCTGAAACAGAAAGGTTGGTTGTAGTAACCTTGCGGCTGCTGCCTGCCAGTTGCAGATGGTGGTAAGCCAGCGGAGCTATCATTTGTGTAGGAGCAACGTTGCCGGTGTACTTCACAGTACCGGTGCCCTTTGTAAAAGTGCTTTTGCCACCCCGGTTATAGTTGCCAGCAATCTCCAGCATTGCATTCGTTGTCAGAATATCTCCGTCGTTCGTTATATCTCCTGTTACAGCTATAGTTCCGGCTATGTTTTCTACCTCACAGCCACTGCCTATAATAAAGGTAGCGGCAACTATAGTTCCACCATTATTAGTAAGGCTGGTGTACCTGCGGTCGTTTCTGGGGTTAAGTGCAAGCGTAGTTGTGCTGAGTGTAGCGCCAGGTGCAACTATAAGTTCAGATCTATCGCTGCCTTTGCTGCTGTTATGAGGAGGGTAAAGGTTTATGCTGGCGCTGGAGGCCTGCCCGGTTATTGTTATCTGGTGCCCTTCGTTAATTTCTACAGCGTGTATGCTTTGTGGTATAACCGATCCAACCCATGTGCCTGCGTCCTGCCAGTTGCCGCTTCGGGCCGATCTTATAGTTTGTGCGTGCGCATTATTAACTAGAAACAACAGGCTGATAATTCCTGTTATCAGCAGCAGTATATTTTTTCTCTGGCTGCCAGTTGCTGGGTGTTGTAACAACTCATTTTCCATAGTTCATAACAATTTATATGAGAACCTTATGCAATAAGATACCTACCGGGCCAGGCAGCCCGGGACTAATGAAACTGATGTAAATGAAATGGGTACTGTGGCGGGATTATACTCTATAATATATACGACTCATAGTACTGTCGTATGGGTCGTATTCCGGCCTTATCCTGTAAAAGCGCTTTTCCAGTATTTTCAAACTCTGAATTTTCTCCAGCATAAAGCAATGCCATCCTACTTTCGCCCCCGGGTTGCTGGCAATCTCGGTGCTCCAGCCGCACAAGCAATCTTCTTTCTGCTGATTTTGCCCCAACAGGTGTGGCTCAACGAGGTACAACTGACTGTTATAGTAAAATTGTATAAACAGCCTTGCACCGATCGCTTTCGATAACTCTTCCAGCATTATGTTGCTCATAGCTGATTCCTCCTTTTGCATAGTATGCTACTCTGGCTGTTCACTTTTTATATTGTAAAACAGCGCTTCTCCTGTTTGTTTATGAAAGCTACCTATACAATTAGGCAATTAACAGGAAACAATTCTGTAAAAAGTAACTTTGTATTTATGGGTGATTTATGTACTGTTTAGTGTGTAATTGTTTTTACTACGCTTTTGAGGATGTTTTTAAAGGTAAGGACAAGCGTTGAAAGTAACATTTTATAGTTTGGGTAGCTGTAGTTGTAGGTTGTATTTGGAATGGTGTGCATAAAGGCTTTCACAGAATGCTTAGAACCGCTCAACCCTATATTGAGTATACCTTAGCTTAGGTTCTGACAAAAGCTTTTGCTGCTTAATACAATATGTGCCTCTGTTTTAGCTATATAGTACAGGGGTATGTATTTGTTATACAGGCGTATTTGCTTATGCGATTATGTGAAATTTGTTTTTTAAATAATACTTCTAACTTTGCTGATATCACATGCAGTAGTTCTACACTATGGATAAATATACTTACATCGCCAATGCGCATGGCGATTATATAGACGAGCTATACAAAGCTTATCAGCAGGATCCGGAATCGGTGGATTTCGGATGGCGTAAATTTTTTGAAGGCTTCGAATTCTCTGCTGCTTATGGCGAAAACGGCCATGGTGATGCTGCAGGTGTGGCAACTGCTCCTGCTAAAGGTGCTGCCAGCGAATCTGAGAAGGAGGTAGCAGTACGTAACCTGATTCACGCTTACCGTACGCGTGGGCACCTACGCTCTAACACTAACCCGGTTCGCCCGCGCAAAGATCGCAAAGCAAGATTAGACCTGGCAGATTTTGGTCTAACAGATGCTGACCTTGATACTGTATTTAAGGTAGGTGAGATTATTGGCATCGGACCCGCTACACTACGCGATATTGAGGCAGCGTTGAAAAAGATTTACGCAGGCCCTATCGGTTTTGAATACATGTACATCCGCGACCCGGAGGTATTGGAGTGGTTCAAGAAGAAAGTAGAGCACGATTCCCTGAATTTTAACCCAGGCATTGAATATAAAAAGCGTATCCTTTCCAAGCTGAACGAAGCTGTCGTGTTTGAGAACTTCCTGCACACGAAGTTTTTAGGCCAGAAGCGTTTCTCTTTGGAAGGTGGCGAAACAACCATTCCTGCCTTGGATGCTGCTATCGATAAGGCTTCTGAACTTGGAGTAGAGGAAGTGGTGATAGGCATGGCACACCGTGGCCGCCTGAACGTGCTGGCTAACATCATGGGCAAAACCTATGAGCAGATCTTCTCTGAGTTTGAAGGTACAGCCGTTCCGGACCTTACTATGGGTGACGGTGACGTGAAATACCACATGGGCTTCTCTTCCGAAGTGGTAACACCTTCAGGCAAAAAAGTGAATCTGAAGCTGGCTCCAAACCCATCGCACCTGGAAGCGGTGAACCCGGTGGTAGAAGGTTTTGTGCGTGCAAAAATAGATTGCATGTATGGCAAAGATGAAGATAAGGTATTGCCAATCCTGATACATGGCGATGCTGCCGTTGCTGGGCAGGGTATAGTTTACGAAGTTACCCAAATGGCAAACCTGGAAGGTTATAACACCGGTGGTACCATTCACTTCGTGATCAACAACCAGGTAGGCTTTACGACTGACTTCGAAGATGCCCGTTCTTCTATCTACTCTACAGATGTTGCCAAGGTAATTGATGCGCCGGTACTACACGTAAACGGCGACGAGCCGGAGTCGGTAGTATTTGCGATGCGCCTGGCAATGGAGTACCGTCAGCGCTATAACAACGATATCTTTATTGACATGGTGTGCTACCGTCGTCATGGCCACAACGAGTCTGACGAGCCGAAATTCACACAGCCACAGCTATACAATCTGATCTCGAAGCACGCGAACCCACGCGAAGTTTACAACAAACAACTTATCACACGTGGTGAGATTGATGCAGAGCTGGCAGCGAGCATGGATAAAGAATTCCGTAGCCTGCTGCAGGATCGCCTGGATATGGTAAAGCAAAAGCCATTGCCTTATAACTATCAGCAGATGGAGAAGGAGTGGCAGTCGCTGCGTCGTTCTACAGCCGAGGACTTTAACCAGTCTCCGGAAACGGGTATATCTGCGGAAGCTGTTGAGACGGTTGGTAAGGCGCTTACTACTTTGCCACAAGGCTTTAAGCCACTGAAGCAGATCGAAAAGCTGATCAAAGAGCGTAAAGAGATGTTCTTTGAAACCAGACAGCTGAACTGGGCTGCAGCTGAATTGCTGGCTTATGGTTCGGTGTTGCTGGATGATAGAATAGTTCGCTTCTCGGGCCAGGATGTGCAGCGTGGTACGTTCTCGCACCGCCACGCCGTATTGCACGATGCAACTACAAGCGCAGCCTACAACAGCCTGAACCACATGACAGAGAATCAGGGTTCTTTTGAGATCTATAACTCGTTGTTGTCAGAGTATGGCGTATTGGGCTTTGAGTTTGGCTATGCTATGGCTAACCCGAATGCACTGGTAATCTGGGAGGCCCAATTTGGCGACTTTGCTAACGGTGCGCAGGTAATGATCGACCAGTTTATCTCTTCCACAGAATCTAAGTGGCAGCGTATGAACGGACTTGTGATGCTGTTACCACACGGTTACGAAGGCCAAGGACCAGAGCACTCCAACGCACGTCCGGAGCGCTTCCTGCAACTGGCAGCCGAGAACAACATGTTTGTGACTTATATTACAACGCCTGCTAACCTGTTCCACTTTATGCGTCGCCAGTTGGCACTGCCATTCCGCAAGCCGGCTATCAACATGTCGCCTAAATCATTGCTGCGTCATCCGGCTGTAGTTTCCCCGGTAGAGGATTTCACCTCAGGTGGTTTCAGAGAAGTGATCGGTGATACATTTGCACAGGCCAAATCGGTGAAAAAGGTGTTACTGTGCTCTGGTAAGGTATACTTCGACCTGTTGGAAGAGCAGCAGAAGAATAACCGCAAGGATGTAGCCATTATCCGTATGGAACAGCTGGCACCATTCCCGAAAGTGCAGCTGCAAGCAGAGCTTAGCAAGTACAAAAACGCGAAAGTATACTGGGTGCAGGAAGAGCCAGAAAACATGGGAGCCTGGACCTATATCCTGCGCATTATGCGTAACGGTATAGAAGATGTAGTAGCCCGTAAAGCAAGTGCATCGCCGGCAACCGGTTACCTGAAAGTACACGCTAAAGAGCAGCAAGAGCTAATCGAGAGAGCATTTGCTATTTAATTAAGAATTATGAATGATGAATTATGAATGGTTGTAATCAACTATTTTAGTTCATCATTCAGGTTCATTCGTAATTCATAATTTGTAATTCATAATTCTAATAAAATATGAGCTTAGAAGTTAAAGTGCCTGCCGTAGGTGAGTCGATCACTGAGGTAACCATAGCCCAATGGCTGAAAAAAGACGGCGACCGAGTGGAGATGGATGAGGTAATTGCGGAGCTGGAATCTGACAAAGCCACATTCGAACTGCCAGCCGAAGCCGCAGGCATTTTACGCATAGTAGCACAGGAAGGCGATACCATTGAAGTAGGTGGTGTTATCTGCAGAATCGATCAGGATGGTGCTGCGGCATCTGCTCCTTCGGCCCCTGCTGCTGAGCAAGCTGCTGCACCAGCACCAGCTGCGCAAGAATCTCCGGCTGCGGCTACTGGCGGCGCTGGTGAGGCCGTGGAAATGAGAGTGCCGACCGTTGGCGAATCTATTTCAGAAGTAACTATAGCTAACTGGCTGAAGAGCGACGGCGACCATGTGGAAATGGACGAAGTAATTGCGGAGCTGGAATCTGATAAGGCTACGTTTGAGTTGTCTGCTGAGGCGGCTGGTACACTTCAGATCGTTGCGCAGCAAGGTGATACAGTAGAGATCGGTGGTTTGCTTTGCAAAATTGTGCCAGGTGCAGGCCAGGTAAAAGCTAATGCACAGGCCAATGCCAAGCAGGAACAAGCTACACAGCAAGTGGCTGCACAGGCTGCATCTGCACCATCAGGTGCACAAACTTATGCTTCTGGCACACCATCTCCGGCTGCCGGTAAGATATTAGCAGAGCGTGGCATCAACGCTGCCGATGTACAAGGCTCTGGTCGTGATGGCCGTATTACAAAAGAAGATGCGCAGAACGCACAGGCAAGACCTGCTGCACAGCCAGCTGCTGCTCCGGCTGCCAAGCAAGAGGCTGCTGCCCCTGCTGCAACTGGTGGGCGTAACTCTCGTCGTGAGAAGATGAGCAACCTGCGTAAAACAGTTGCCCGCCGCCTGGTATCTGTTAAAAACGAAACGGCTATGCTGACTACTTTCAACGAGGTAGACATGAAGCCGATCATGGACATCCGCGCCAAGTATAAAGATAAGTTCAAGGAGAAGCACGAAGTAGGCTTAGGCTTTATGTCGTTCTTCACGAAGGCTGTAACAGTTGCTTTACAGGAATGGCCAGCTGTTAATGCGCAAATCGATGGCAACGAGATCGTGTATAACGACTTCTGCGACATCTCCATCGCGGTATCTGCACCAAAAGGTCTGGTAGTTCCGGTTATCCGTAACGCGGAGCAACTGACGCTGGATGGCATTGAGAAAGAAGTTATCCGTCTGGCTAAGAAAGCGCGCGAGAACAAGCTGACGATTGAAGAAATGACAGGTGGTACTTTCACGATCACCAACGGTGGTGTGTTTGGTTCAATGATGTCTACTCCGATCATCAACGCGCCTCAGTCAGCTATATTGGGTATGCACAACATTGTACAGCGCCCTGTTGCCATCAACGGACAAGTAGAGATCCGCCCAATGATGTACCTGGCGCTCTCTTACGATCACCGCATCATCGATGGCCGTGAGTCAGTTAGCTTCTTAGTACGCGTGAAGGAGCTGCTTGAAGATCCGATGAGACTCCTGTTAGGCGTTTAATTTATTGAGATAAAGAAGGAGGGGTAAGCGAAGCAGTTTGCTCCTCCTTTTTATTGAACCCACCCCTAACCCCTCCGAGGAGGGGAATTGGGTACTGCTAAAAATCCCCTCTCGGGAGGGGTAGGGGTGGGTTTACAACTAGAGAGAAATCAAATACAAAAACGAGAGTACGGCTCTCCATAAAGTATAGAAAAATGAAATACGATGTAACCGTAATCGGTTCTGGTCCTGGTGGGTATGTGGCAGCGATCCGTTGCGCACAACTAGGCCTGAAGACCGCAATTATAGAAAAATATAACGTGCTGGGTGGCACCTGCCTTAACGTAGGCTGTATTCCTTCCAAAGCATTGCTTGATTCATCGGAGCACTTCCATAACGCAGCACACACGTTCAAAACGCACGGTATTGAGTTGAACGACCTGCAGGTGAACATGGAGCAGATGATCAAGCGTAAAGGCGAGGTGGTGAAGTCGAACAACGACGGCATTGCTTTCCTGATGAAGAAAAACAAGATCGATACCTACTATGGCCTGGGCTCATTCGTGAACAAAAACACGATCAAGATCACAGATGCAGAAGGAAAAGAACAGCAGATCGAAACAGATAAAACCATCATCGCGACTGGTTCTAAGCCAACAGCACTGCCGTTCCTGCCAATCGATAAGCAGCGCATCATTACATCAACTGAAGCTTTAACACTGACAGAAGTTCCTAAGAACCTGATCGTAATTGGTGGCGGTGTGATTGGTCTGGAGCTTGGTTCAGTTTATGCGCGCCTGGGTACTAAAGTGCAGGTGATCGAGTACATGGATGCCATCATCCCAACGATGGACCGCGCACTGGGTAAAGAGCTGCAGCGTGTGCTGAAGAAAACACTTGGTTTCGAGTTCTTCTTTAACCACAAGGTAACCGGCGCTACCAACGAAGGCGAAGTTGTAAAAGTAACTGCCGAGAATCCGAAAGGTGAAGTAGTAACCTTTGAAGGCGATTACGTGCTGGTATCTGTGGGCCGAAAGCCATATACCGAAGGCTTAGGTCTGGAGAATGCCGGCGTGCAGATGGGCGAGCGCGGTATGATCGCTGTGAACGATCACCTTGAAACAAACGTACCGGGCATTTACGCTATTGGTGACGTAGTGCGTGGCGCGATGCTGGCACACAAAGCCGAAGAAGAAGGCGTACTGGTAGCAGAGCAGATCGTTGGTCAGAAACCGCATATCAACTATAACCTGATACCAGGTGTGGTGTATACCTGGCCGGAAGTAGCTGGCGTAGGCTTTACCGAAGAGCAACTGAAGGAGCAGGGTCGTGCCTACAAGTCAGGCTCATTCCCGTTCAAAGCATCTGGTCGTGCCAAGGCGTCTATGGATACCGACGGCTTCGTGAAAGTGCTGGCTGATAAGAATACGGACGAGATCCTGGGCGTACACATGATCGGGCCACGTGCTGCCGATATGATTGCAGAAGCGGTAGTAGCAATGGAGTTCCGTGCATCGGCAGAAGATATTGCCCGCATGAGCCACGCGCACCCAACCTATACCGAAGCCATGAAAGAGGCGTGCTTAGCAGCTACAGAAAATCGTGCGCTGCACATCTAAGCAACTATAGAAGTTTAAACTATAAAAGCGCCATCCTGCAAAGGGTGGCGCTTTTTTGTGCTGGTAACTATAGTTTATTTCTTTGGCTTATCAATGTGTTTAATGGCAGCCCGGATGTATAAATAGCCATTGGTAATGGTGTTATTAGTAAGATCTAACGCTACATCAGGGGTAATGCCGCGGCCATATACTTTGCCTGTTCTATCCACCATAGTTGATACAGTTAGGTTCAGATACGATCCGTCTGATAATTTATAAAGCTCGTTACTGGTTGTCAGACTTCCGGTATAGGTGCCGATCAGCTTTGTTTTTGGTCTGCCAATAAATGCACCTGCTATCATTTCTGCTGAACTTGCTGTTTTATCGCTCACAAGTATACTTACAGGTGCTTTGGCGTTTTTAATGGTATAAGGTGTTGCCAAAAAGTATTTTCCACCGGTTACATCCCGTACCATGCCATTTCGTACTGTATCGTAAGTAATAACATTATCAGCAGACTGCCAGCCGATAAACTGTCCTTCGCCCAGGATTGCAGCCAGCCCGGCTAGCAACGGGTGCATGTTACCACCATCGTTCAGGCGCAAATCAATTATCCAGCCTTTCGGGTTTTGCGCGTCCAGTTGCCGGATTATAGTTTGCAGAGAATCTGCATAGGCCAACTGCTCATCCTTCTCAAACATATAAAATGGAGGTACAAGTATAAAAGCATACTTTTTGTCGATCATGTGGCCCGATGGCATCGGCAACTTCCTGCCTAGTGATTTATAGCCAACATTATGGGCATCAAATACTTCTTTAGGAAAGAGTCTGCTATGGCGATCTCCCAACTCTTCTAATGCATTATTTAAGGCGGGATATGTCTCTCTTATCGTTTTAGCATCTTTTGCGGCTTCTAACGTCGTAGCGTATAGTTTCTCCCAATCTACTTTTTGCTTGTTGATGGAGTTGTTCTTCATGATGTCCAGTGCCTGAACCACATAAGTTTTTATTGAATCGGGCATTGTCTGTGCGAAGGAAAGCTGCGTTGCTGCAAGAAGCAGGATGATAACGAAGAGTGATTTTTTCATTACGATAGATGTCTGTTTTGTATCTGTTGTTTCGGTTAACTGATGCAAACATAATAGCCCCGGAGCAGCCACAATGACTATAATACATGAACCACCTGTTTTAATTGATGAACGCCTTTAACTATAGCTGTATGGTTTGCTACAGCTGTATGGCCGGTTGATAAATGTTTTTAGGGAGTTGGTGTATTTTCAGAACTATATTCCCGGCAATTCCTCTATTTTTAGGGATGCATAAAAAGAAGATCATCCTGTTCCACGTCCTGTTTTGGTTTATCAATTTCTTTAAGGATGTGATCTATGGTTTCCAGTACTATTACTTCTATGAGAGCCAGTATACCCTGGAGTCGCTTTACAAAACCACGGCCATAGATTTTGTGCGGACGCTGCTTACTGTGGCGCTCTTTTATGCCAATGCCAGTTTCCTGGTGCCGCGCCTGTTCGGGAAAGGGAAATATGTGCTGTATGCTGGTAGCGTGCTGTTACTGGTGGGTGTCTTTACGCCAGTGCATTACTTGTTAGAAACAATCCTGCTCAAGTATTTCAGTTGGTCTACCTATGGGCGCGAGATTACGATGATCTGGATTTACCAGAGTGTATTGCGCGCGAGCCTGATGTACATTATGCTGGGAATTGCTTACGGCTATGTGGTAAACTACTTTAAAACACAGCAGGAAAAGAAGGAGCTGGAGCAGGCCAAACTCACCACCGAGCTCGCTTTTCTGCGTTCCCAGATCAACCCACATTTTTTGTTTAACACCATTAACGATATCTATTCGCTTACCTACCAGAAATCGGACCTGGCGCCGGATGCCTTGCTGAAACTCTCGGGGTTGCTGCGCTACATGCTGCGCGAGAGCGAGCAGCAACAGGTGCTGCTTACCAAAGAAGCCGATTATTTACAGGATGTGGTGGAACTGCAGAAAATTGGTCTGAAGGGAAATGCCTTTATTCATTTCACAACAGAAGGAACTATAGAGGGCAGACAGATCGCGCCGCTTATGCTTATTTCGTTTGTAGAGAATGCCTTTAAGCACGGTGTCTGCACAGACCCTGAAAACCCGGTAACTATAGCGTTGCGCGTAAAAAATGATACCCTTCACTTCACGGTTTTCAACCTCAAAAACAAAGACCAGAAAGACAGAACCGGCGGCATTGGTCTGACCAATGTGCGGCGCAGGCTCGAATTACTCTATCCTGAAAAGCATACCCTGGAGATAACAGAAGATGAGCATACCTTTTTGGTAGAGCTATCGCTGCAGCTAAACAAAACTATAGTTCGCGCCAATGCCAAGCCTGCAGAACCTGTACTTTCCGAGATTTATTAAACTATAGCCTTACACATGAAAACAATCCGCTGCCTTGTAGTAGACGATAAGCCCCTGGCCCTGGACATTCTCACAGACTACATCAAAAAAGTAGATTTCCTGGAGTTTGTAGCCAGTACCACCAGCGCCCTCGAAGCCCTGAAACTGGTAGAGCAGGAGCGTATAGACCTGCTTTTCTTGGATATACAAATGCCGGAATTGACGGGCATACAGGTAATGAAAATACTGGGCGACAAGTGCCGGGTAATCCTGACGACCGCCTACACCGAATATGCCCTGGAAGGCTACGATCACAACATAGTGGATTATCTGCTTAAGCCCATCGCCTTCGACCGGTTTTACAAAGCAGCCCAGAAAGCAAAGCAGGTTTTTGAGTTACAGCAAACTATAGCGGTGCCACCAACTATAATAAAAGAAGAAAAGCCTGCAGAAACACCCGCAGCCCGCGACATCATCTTTGTGAAAACAGAATACAAGATCGTGAAGCTGCGCCTAAGCGATATCCTTTATGTGGAAGGTTTGCAGAACTATGTATCAATCTACACCAAAACCGAGCGTATCCTGTCACTGAAGAACATCAAGAAGATGGAAGAGTTGCTACCGGCAGGCCAGTTTATACGGGTACACAAATCCTACATCATCTCGCTGGATAAGATAGATTCGATAGAGCGTAACCGTGTTTTTATCGGAGATGCGGTGATACCTGTGGGCGAGACTTATAAAGACAATTTTATGGGCATGATCGAGCAGACAAATACGCAGGGGTAATATTTTTACGGGGCTTTTAAAAGTTTTTTCTGGTGGGCAGGCAACCTTTACTATAGTTGCTCCATCTATTAGTCAGAGTCTGGAAAATAACCCACAAAACTGAATTAAACCACTATGAAAAAACACCTGCACCTTTTGCTGGCGCTATTGTTTCTGCCGCTGCTAACTATAGCACAAAATAAGGTAGCTGCCTCTGAGATCATCGCTAAAATAAACCGTGGTGAGGCCGTAAACTATAAGAACGCTGAAATTACCGGTAACCTGGATATGACGAAGCTGCAGAACATGAAGCTGAAGAATGAAAAGGCCGGTAAGAATGATACTAAAGAGTACATCAGCACGGTTACTGCACCTATCGTGTTTGAGAACTGCACGTTTAAAGGCGATGTGCTGGCTTATTTTAACCCGGATAATGGGGTAAATGTAATGAAATCGTCGAATGAGGTGTATAACACTGACTTCGAGAAGGAGGTACGGTTCGAGAACTGTACGTTTGAAGAGGACGCTGCCTTTAAGTACAGTCAATTTGAAGAGAATGTATCGTTTGCCGGTAGCCGCTTTAACGACGAAGCCCTTTTTAAGTACAGCAAGTTCAGAAAAGGTGCCGATTTCAGTAAAACGGTATTTACGGATGATGCCAACTTTAAGTATGTAACCTTTCCGGTAGCAGCCAACTTCAGGGGCGCTACATTTAAAGACGATGCCGATTTTAAGTATGCCAAATTTGAGAAAGGCGTAAACCTGCAACAGGCTACATTTAATGGTCTGGCCAACTTTAAGTATGCTAAATTTTCTGAGTCAGTCAACTTTAAAAACACCAGTTTTAACGGCAGCACCGATTTTAAATACACCAAATTGAATAACCAATCTGTAACCCTGTCTGCGCTGCAGCAAAAAAGCAGATAACCAACCAAACGAGCTTTAGTTTAGATTAGCAAAAACGCCGCACCTTTGATGCGGCTTTTTTGCTTTAGGGCTGCTGCAGTAACGTAATTAGTTTTCCGGCGCCCTCGGCGGGCGTTAAAACAGTTAAAGGTGGCAGCTGCAGCCATTCGGTGCGTACTTTATTTACCAGTTTCAGGTCTATACTATAGTTGGTTTGGGCGGCAGCAACTATAGCTGCAATCGCCGTTTTCAGCGAAACTGCTTTTACCCGTATAGTCTGAGCAGCATAGCGGGCCGGGTGCAGGTGCACATACCTTTCGGCCACCACTCCCCAGCGCAATACCCAATCCGTGCCATCCGAGAGCATTATAGTTTGGTAGTGTTCCCCGCCAGATATCAGATAGCTGTAAAAGGCCTCAGGTGCCAGTATGTTGTGCTGCTGTAAGTGTAATATTACTTCCTGCGCGACCTGAAGCGGCAACATGGAACCTGTATAAAAGTCCAGCTGCGATTGCCCTATACTGCGAAGCGCAGTGCCAATTCCAGCAGCCGAATGTATAGTTTGCTCGTGTATAAAAGCCCTTACATACCCGATGTGATGTTTTAGCGGGTGAAAGAGTACAGGCTTGGGCAGCACCGTAGCAAGTATGGTTTCAGCAGATGCTGGGAGCGAAACAGCCATAGTTACACTTACGCAGATTTAGCAGGCTATATCATTAGAAAACAGAGCCGGTATATGCAAAGCAGCCTGACTGCTTGTATAGAATTCGGGTGCGTGTGCACAATTCTCAGTAACGCTCACGTAAAAGCAGGCTCATCAAACAACTATAGGCAGGGTGGTAAGTAAAAATATATGTTATACCATTCATTTAATATTATGAAAACAACCCTATTTAGAAGCCTACGCCTGCTTGCGATGTGCATGTCGCTACTAGCCTTTACCGTCGCCTGCGATGACGACGATGATGATGATCTGCCTATTATAGACGATGACCTGGAGTTTGAAAATATAGCATTGAGTGGTGCCAATGAAAGACCAAAAGTAATTACGGATGGCACCGGTACTTTTAATGGTGAATATGATCCTGCTTCAAACACACTAACTTATTCTTTAAGCTGGACACTAGGCGAGCCAACTGACTCTACCATAATGATGCACTTCCATGGCCCTGCCGACACCACTACAAGCGCAGGCATACAGATCCCTATTTTAGGGCATACCAGAAATTATACAGGTACATTCTCCGGTTCTGCCACGCTTACTGACCAGCAGGAACAGCAACTGGAAGATGGCCTATGGTACGTTAACATCCATAGTGGTACTCACCGCAACGGAGAGCTAAGAGGACAATTGTTAGAAGACTAACAGTATACAACCACGGCAAAGGGGCTTTCTTCTGAAAAGAGGAAAGCCCCTTTCTTTTTAAGTACAACCGAAGCCTGTACCTTTGCAGCATCATTACTCATACCTTATGCAAAACCCGGAATCTGCCGCTGTAACTATAGTTGATTTTACACCTGAGCACGCTGCCAGTTTCAGAGAGCTGAATGAAGAGTGGATTACGCGCTACTTTGTAATGGAAGAGGCCGACTATAAATCGCTGAGCGACCCGCAAAGTTACATTTTAGATAAAGGAGGGTTTATAGTAATGGCAGAGCACAACAACGAAATAGTTGGCACCTGCGCTCTGCTGAACGAAGGGAACGGCGTGTATGAACTGGCAAAGATGGCAGTAACTCCAAAAGCGCAGGGGCTAAAGATCGGTAAAAAACTGGGGTTGGCCATTCTGGAGAAAGCCCGCCAGGTGGGTGCCTCAAAAGTGTACCTTGTATCTAACCGAACCTTAGGGCCGGCTATAAGTTTGTACAGGAGCCTTGGTTTTGGGGAAGTGCCGATGCCACCAAGCATTTACGCCCGAGCCGACATTAAAATGGAGATCGAACTATAATTGCTATAGTTACGCGCCGTACACAGGCCGCTCTGTCTGCAGCCGCACTACACCAACTGTCATCCAGCAGCCTTTGTAATAGCCCCTTGTCTGACGGGCCAGCATAAACAGGTAGGTAGCCTGCTCGTTTTGTGGTGTAGTCAGCACTACCAGCTGGTAAGCCGTTTTATCATTAACGACCATGTTGCCTTTTTTGTAGGATTTAAAGTTAAGCATTGGCTTGTAGACCGGGTCGCGCACCATCAGCCGGAAATGTTCTATCGGGCCCATGCTTATTTTGCTTATCGGGGAGGAAAAGTTAAACACCGTAATAATGCCGCTGTCGCTGCCATCGTTCTGCTGCAGAGCCTTTAATTGTATTTGTACCACATCGTGCGGCGATAGGCCTTTAGAGGGCTTCAGGTAACTCCAGCTTGATGTGCTGGAAGGGTTGGGTTCGGCAGATACCTGATTTGCATAACGGGCATTGCCCTGCTCCGGCACAACCGGCATAGTCCACAAAAATACAAGCAGCAGCAGAATGCCTACAGCCAGCAATACTTTGTCTACAGTGCTATCCAAACCCTTCATACAAATATGTACTTTATATAGAAGGCGTTAGTTGTGTCTTATACAGGGTTTTAGTTGCACTGTTATGGCAAAACAAAAAATCAACTATGCGTATACCTGCTACTATAGATAAAACTTACTCATGAAAAAGCCGCTGGCTAACTACGCTGAACAGTTCAGGACCTGGTTTACCACTATACCCGGTGTGCAGCATTTCAGGCAGCGGTACCCTCGCATTGCATCGTTTATAGGTAACAGGTTCGACCCGGGCATTTTTGTGGGGTTGCCGCTGAGCCTGCTTTTGCTGGTAGGGTTAGTAAATATAATACTGCTCTCTGAACTTACAGAGAGTGTGATGGATGCCGAATGGATTGTTGTAGCCGACCAGAAATTTACAGATCTGCTATATAGCATGCGCTCGGAGTGGCTGAGCAGGTGCCTCTATGTTATTACCAGCCTTGGCGAGCGCGAAGCTGTGTTTACAGTTGGCGGCGTGGCCACGGTGTTTATGTTTTACTACAAGCGTTACTGGGCTATAGTTGCTTTCTGGCTGGCCATGGCAGGAGTAGGGTTATCGGTACAGTTCGCCAAAAGCTTTATCAGCCGGGCACGCCCTGCCGGTGTAGCCTATTATGAGGTAGAACATTTCTCTTTCCCGAGCGGGCACGCCACTACAGCCATGGCTTTGTATGGCATGCTGGGCTACCTGCTTTACCGCAACATACAAAACTTGCTTTACCGCAGGCTTATAGTTGTCGGAACTATAATATTTATTGTACTGGTTGGTTTCAGCCGGATTTACCTGGGCGTACATTTTTTGTCTGATGTATTAGCTGGTTTTTTGTTGGGTATGCTCTGGATGCTGGTAGGCATAAGCCTGGAAGAAGTAATGCTATATAGGAAAAAAAGAAGAGAACTATAGGACTATATAGTCAGGTTGCTACTTTTAAAAGTTCGTGTCGTACAAGGGGGCATGAAACAGTACTTTATGCGCAGCCTCTGCAGCCTTGCACTTTTACTCTGTATTTATGTGGCAACTGCCCCTGCCGCTTCAGCTTATGGTGTGCTGTCTCACCAGGCTATAGTTGATGCCACCTGGGAGAAAGAGCTAAAGCCACTGCTGAAAAAGAAATACCCCAGTGTTACGGACGATGAACTGAAAACAGCGCATGCCTATGCTTATGGCGGAGCTATACTGCAGGATATGGGCTACTTCCCGTTCGGGAGCAAATTCTTTACCGACCTGCTGCATTATGTGCGGAGCGGCGATTTTGTACAGAACCTGTTGCTGGAAGCTACCGACGTAAACGAATACGCTTTTGCGCTTGGTACGCTGGCACACTATAACGCCGATATCTATGGACACTCGCTAGGTACTAATAAAGCCGTAGCTATAGTTTACCCGGAGCTGAAACAGGAATTTGGCAACACCATTACTTTTGCCGACCATCCGGTTTCGCATGTTAAAACGGAGTTTGGCTTTGATGTATTGCAGATTGCACGAGGCAACTATGCCCCCGAAGCCTATCAGCGGTTTATAGGGTTTGAGGTAGCAAAAGAGCCATTAGAACGCGCCTTTCTGAAGACGTATGGCCTGGAGCTGGGCGATGTGTTTGTAAGTGTGCCACTGGCAGTAGGTACTTACCGGTATACTATCAAAAACCTGATGCCGGACCTTACCCGCGCTGCCTGGAAAGCAAAGGAACACGAGATAAAAGATGCTAAACTGGGCGTAAGCCGCCGTGATTTTGTATACCGCATGAGCCGTGCAAAATACCACAGCAACTGGGGCAACAACTACGAGCGTCCGGGCTTCTTTACCCGCATATGGGCCTGGATCATCAGGATATCGCCTAAAGTAGGACCATTGCAGTCGCTGGGGTTTGCCATGCCTACCCCCGAGGCAGAACAGCTCTTCTATAAAAGTTTTAACGCTACCGTCAGCAACTATGGTAGTGTTTTAAAACAGCTGCGCTCCTCCGACTCCAAAATGGAAAACCTGCAGCTAGATACCGGCAAACCCACCGCGCCCGGCGAGTACAAACTTACCGACGAAACGTATCTGACCCTGCTGGAGAAACTTGATAAGAGCAACTATAAGCACCTGACCCCGCAATTGCAGCAGCACATGCTACAGTTTTTTAAGGCAAATAAACCAGCTGAAAAAGAGCAGGATAAAGAAGAGATGAAAGAGGCAAAAGAAGCACTGCAGCGATTGAAAGCCCATCAGCAAGCAGTGCAACGCTAGGTATAAATTGAGGAAAATACAGCCTTATCTGAAACGAAATGCTGATGGTTTTGTAACAATATGCTCTGAATGCCGATAAAATATAGTGGCGCCGGCAAAATTGGGTCCGGTAGATCTGGCAGGAAATGCCGCTGCGCCAACATATAATAACTTAATATTAAAACCATGGAAAACAAACAGAATAGAAATTCACAGCCGCAGTCAAACATGAACCAGTCGGCACAAAATAACCCTCAGGGTAACCAATCGTCTCAGAATATGCGCTCTCAGAGCAACCAGCCAGTTTCAGGGCAGTCTTCGCAGGGCAGCCACATGACAGGCAGCTCAAGCAGCAGTTCTAACATTGGCAATCAGCAGAGCTCACGTTCTGGTTCATCAAGTTCAGGCTCATCGTCATCTAAAATAGGCGGTATGGATATGAACACAGTAACCAGCAAGCTACAGCAGTTTGGTACTACCGCTATGAACAAAGTGAACAGCCTGAGCACTACTCAGAAAGTAGTGGGTGGTTCGTTACTGGCTTTAGGTGCTGGTTGGCTTGCCATGAACTCAAGCACTAAGAACAAGTATAAAAACAAACTGAATACCACAAGATCAAACAAATTCGGAAGATCTTCTTCTTAACAGAAGCCAGATAATACCTGACAGAAAGCCTGGGTTTTAGCCCGGGCTTTTTGTATTTCAGTAACTATAAACGCAACTATAGTTTAAACGGGCGGCTGGATAAACTATAAACCCGTACCATTTTCTGCATTTTATGGCAAACAGCATCTTACTGAATTTCAGCGCAGACCTCAGCCTTAACCCGGAAGGCAAACATGTACGCGACGGGCTTTCTACAGCGCTGCGCACCGGCAATAACCTGTGGCTGAGCTGCGACGAGCGAAGTACGATAGAGCGGCTCACCGAACAGCCAGATGGCTCATTTGGGCAGCACAAAGCTTTTGACCTGAACGATTACCTGCAACTGCCCGACAAAGATGACAGCGAAATAGACATTGAAGGCATTGGTTATGCAAATCATTACCTGTGGTTGCTGGGCTCCCATAGTTTAAAGCGACGCAAACCGCGCAAACACCAGAGCGTGGCCAAACAGATGAAGCGGCTGGCACAGCTAAAGTCCGATCCTAACCGGTACCTGCTGGCCCGTATTCCTATCGTTCAGGATAAAGAAACCGGTAACTATACACTTTACAAAGAGTGCCCGAACCCGGGTGTGTCAGGCGAAATGCTGCATGCAGCTCAGTTAAAAGGCAGCCCACACAGCAGCCAGTTACTGGATGAACTCCGGAAAGATGAGCATATCGGCCCTTTTACACACCTGCCAGGTAAAGACAACGGCTTCGATATTGAAGGGCTGGCGACAAAAGGCAACCGGCTGTTCTTAGGCTTGCGCGGCCCGGTGCTGCGCGGCTGGGCTATAGTATTGGAAGTAGAGTTGGAAGAAGACGGAGACCATTACCTTAAACTAAAGCAGCTATTGCCGGAGCGACCCTACAAAAAGCATTTTCTGCACCTGAAGGGCAAAGGCATACGCGAGCTCCGGATGCTGGGCGATGATATTTACATTCTGGCTGGCCCTACCATGGACCTGGATGGTGTAATTGCGGTGTACCGCTGGCGTAACGGCGCAACTATAGAACAGGAAACGATGGTGCACACCGCCGACCTGGAGCGCCTCTGTGAGGTAGCGCATGGGCACGGCGAAGATACAGGCAAGGACAAAGCCGAGGGCCTGGCCATTTACGATGAACATAACCTGATGGTGGTATTCGACAGCCCCACTGAAAACCGGAAGGTAAAAGATAACAGCGTGCTCGCCGACCTGATCAGTATAGATAAAGCAGCGCGGGCAGGGTAATTGCCGTATACATCAGCCTACGTACTAAAAACAAAAGCTATGAAAATACTTGAAGCTCTGGCAGGTGGCCTGGCTGGTGCCTGCCTTGTAACACTTACCCACGAAAGTTTGCGCCGCGTTGTACCCGATGCCCCACGTATGGATATACTGGGCATGAGAGCGATTGCCAAAATAATGGAGAAGGCTGGCGCTACACCCCCTGATAATGAAACCCTGCACGATTGGGCACTGGTTGGCGATGTGGTCTCAAACAGTTTATACTATAGTTTGGCAGGGGCCGATAAAAATGCCATTTGGCGTGGTACATTAATAGGCGCTTTGGCCGGTATTGGCGCTATAACGCTGCCCGGTCCGCTGGGCTTAGGCGAGGCACCGAGCGAGCGAACTACACAAACAAAAGCCATGGCGGTAGGTTTGTACCTGTTGGGCGGTGTAGCAGCTGCCTTGGCGGCGCGGGCTATAGTTAAGGCAACTAAATAAAACTATAGCCGCCGGTTTTATAGCTGGCGGCTATAGTTGTTTTCTTAATTCTGGTCCTGGTTGCCCGAACCTTCATCGGTAGGAGGGTTTTGATAAGTTGTATCCGGGGTGGTGTCGGTTGCAGCAGTATCTGTGTTGCCCATATTCCCCTGGTTGTTTTCCGTATTAGTATCTGCTGTATCTACGCCGGTAGTTGTTTCAGAAGAGCAGCCTGCTAATAAGCCTATAACCCCTACACTGGCTGCCAATAAATTTAATTTTATCTTTTTCATCGTATTTTCAGGTTAGTACATGCCTCAGGTTGTACGCAGGATTCGGGCAAGGGTATACTCGGTTAACTTAGCTGCTGGTAATCTTGCTGTGCTTTTTCGAGTTGGGCCATAATGTGGCGGCGCTGATGGCGTAGCTTCTCAACAACATGCTGCCGGCTGTAGAACAGGCGCAGAAACAGCCAATGGCTTTGCGTGTTCTGCAGTTTATTCCAGTAGTGTAAGGTGAAAAATCCGCTCAGGGGCAGGCTTAAGAAATACAGAACAAGCACCGCGCCGCTTATACCAGCCCATTCATGCACCAGCCATAATTCCAGGCCATAAACCAGTGGGAAAGTAAACATGCCGGTTGTGAGCATAATTGGTGCATACCACTCTTCTTCTCTGGTAACAGCACGGGCAACTTTAGATGGAATAATGTAAGGGATATAGTTGTGTATCAGCCCATATAGGTAAACCGGCAACCCTGCAACCAGGTAGAGCAACCCTAGCAAACTTTGCTGCAGCACATCGCGGTTTTGTTTGGTTAGCACGGCATCCGTCAAACGCAGTTTTTTTAAGCGGTGTATGTAGCTATCCAGCTGTTTGCGAATTGTGGTTACCCGTTCCGGCTCAGTCTGGCTAAAATGACTGATGCTTTTTACAAGTTCTCTGGTGACTATAAAATCCCGCTCGTGTGGTAAGGCAGTTTGTGCAAGGGCAGGAGCAAGCCGTTCTTTGTAGATCGCTTCTATCTGGCGGGCCAGTTCATCTTCTTCATCTGTCGGGGTATGGATGATCAGTTTCTCCAGTTGCAACCTGATCTGTTCTGTAAGGTTCTGAACGGTTGAGATGTTATCCTGCTGATAAGCTGCCATGTAATCTTTTACAGAAATTGGCTTGCCGATATTTACAAACACATCGCTCCGGAAGCGGGTAGGGGCCGAGTAGTTAAGGCCAACCGGCAGAATTTTTACATCCAGGCCGGTATCAGCGACGGCGCCCAGCGCAATGCGGGCTGTACCTGTTTTTAATTTCCGCAGGCGGCGCTGGTTAAAGCTATTACCTTCCGGAAAAATGAGGATCGTTTTCTTTTGTTCCAGGGCCTTAAAGCTGGCGGCAAATGCTTCTTCGTTGCTAACAGGTACCTCCGGGTTATCTTCTTTTCTGTGGATCGGTATAAGGTGCATTTGCCGCAGCATCCAGTTCTGGAATCTGGAACCAAACACCGTGCTTTTAGCAATAAAATATACTGGTTGCCGTAGTTGTGCAGCTACCACAATCGGGTCCATAAAAGTATTAGGGTGATTCGAAACTATAAACAGGGGGCCCTGGTCAGGTATCAGGTGTGCGTTGCGTACTTCAAGCTTCCGGAAAAAGAACCAGAGTCCGGTTTTGTAAAGCAGCTTCAGAAATGTATAAAGCATGTTATTTCAGATTCAGAACAGTAGCATAAACACCATCTACCACCTGCGCCATGCGCTGCAGGTCTAGAGTATGGATGGTATCGGTTGGCTGATGGTAATTGGCGTTGCGGTAAAAGGATGTATCAGTAATCATAAGGGCATCAAATCCGAAGTGCCAGTAATTCAGATGATCAGAGAAATCAACTCCGGTTACAAAAGCAGGCGCTCTCAACGACTTTACTGGTAACACAGCCTCATTTTTATAGTTGCGCAGAAAGCTGCGCCCGAAACTGCCGTTGCCAAAGCGCTGCACTATAGCTATATAGTTGCCACGGCTGCCATAAAAAAGCTTCATAGGGGCAACCGGGTAGCGCTGTGTTTTTTTCTCATCCTTAAAGTACCCGATCATTTCCAGCGAGATCATACCTTTTACTACCGCCTGCTCCTCTTTTAGCGATTTGGCATGAATGTAGCTGCCCATGTGTTCTGTTCTGAAGTAGGGCGGCTCTTCCAACGTATAAGCTACAAAATCGATGCGGTAGGGCAGGGTGTGGTTATTGAGCAGGCGGGCGAGTTCCAGCAAACCGGCTACACCGCTGGCATTGTCGTCGGCGCCGGGCTGGTCCTGGCAAACATCGTAATGGGCACCAATTACCAGGCGAGGCGCATCAGCCGGACCCGTTGAGAGAATCACATTACGGTACTCCGTATCTGCTACGGTATATACCTGTTCGCGCACCTGCCCCTTAAGCTGACCAAACTCCTTTGCAATGTAATGCGCCACCTGGTTCAGGGCTTCGGGGTTTTGGTGATTACGTGCCTGCGCTGTGCCGGTAATGGCTACCAGGTGCTGTTGTAGTTTTAAGGTGTCGGTTCCGGCTGCAGCAACTATAGCCAGGTTAAAAAAGCAGATCAGGAGCAAAAGGCTTGTTTTCATAGGACAAAGAGTTGAAAGCAGTTACCAATATAGTAATTTGCAGCATAGCCCCGAACATTTGGTTTATATCAGGGTTATAAAGTATTTAACAGATAGTACATTGATGAAGAAAGCAAAACTATATTATGTATATGATGCCCTGTGTGGTTGGTGCTATGGCATGAGCCCTGTTATGCAGCAGGTATATGATACGTATAAAGACACCCTTGAGCTTGAAGTGCTGAGTGGCGGTATGATACGCGGTTCAAATGTGAAGCCTATCAGCGGTATGGCCAATTATATACGCCAGGTAGCACCGCGCCTGGAGGAAACAACCGGAGTGGAATTAACGAAGGCTTACCATGAACAGATCCTGGACAAGGGTACTTATATCAGCAACTCAGAGCCACCGGCCATTGCCCTGCATATTTTAAAAGAGCAGCACCCCGATAAGCAGATCCCACTTGCCGGGGCCATCCAGAAAACGCATTTTGTAGAAGGCAACGACCTGAACGAAGTAGAAGCATACCTTCCGGTAGCTGAGCAGTTCGGGATGAGTGAAGCAGATTTCAGAAGCAGGTTTGAAGATGAGAACTATAAAGCAAAAGCGCTGAAAGAGTTTGAACAGGTGCAGGCATGGGGCATACAGGGCTTTCCGGCTGTTGTGATGCAAAAAGAAAACAAACTGTACCTGATTGCAAATGGTTATCAGCCATTCGGGCAATTATCGGCAACTATAGACAAAATCCTGAACGAAGAAGGCGAGCTATAGTTTATTCTGTGATCCAGGCATAGGCAGAAGTCAGATCCTCGAAGGCAGCCACCGGAATATGATCAGAAAGGCGCTCGTATAGTTGCTGTTGTTGCTGTTGGGTTATAATATTAAAGGCTTGCAGCACAGCTACTTTTCTGAGAGGTAATTTAGTGTAGGCTTTGGCATAAATGGTGCAGGTCCAGGTAAGGTCCTCTGTTGTTACGGGCTGTAACAGCCGCCTGTCAAGTATGATATAATGCACCTGCAGGTCGCGGGCAATCCGCATTATCTGTATAAGTGCCTGTCTGTACTGCAAGCTGCTACAGCCGCCGTACCATTGGGTTACTAGCACTTTGTTTTTGCTGTGGTGTTCTACTTGCAGGTAATCGGTCTGGAAGCATACCATAGTAGTACGGGTTAAAGGTAATATAATATTACATATAAATAATTGGTTTTAAAAGGCTTGTGAAAGAAATTTTTCTTGTAGCTGCTTGTTGTCTTTTAAAGCGTGATTTATGCAGGTAGCCCTGCCACAGGTTAACTATAGCAGGGCTACTTTTTTTAATTAGATCATACAGCTATTTGGTGTACAGGTTGTTCGCGTTGCTGCCATCCAATTCGCGGGTGTCCTCAGGGTCTTTTGCTGCTACATTGCCTGCTTCTTCCTTCCCCTCGCGTTCATTGTCCATTATATCTGTTTTCTGACCTGTTTTTATTTCCTGTTCCTCTTTTTTTACGCCTTCCAACGGTTCCGGATTTTCATCGGGCAGGCGCTTGCCTTCATCGGCATTGGTTATGATATCATCGTCTTTCGGAGTTTCCATAGTTATAATATTTAAACTGTGTTCTTATAGTTACGTAGTCTGCAACTATAGTTTACATAAACTGCACTGTCCCGTGTGTCAGCATTATTATTCCTGAAAAATGAAGCAAAACATGGGAAATGGATTTATTTGTTTTGTGAGCGCCGGCATTTTGCCTTAACTTTGGGCAATTTATACCTGCCACACTTTTACTATGCCAAAAGACACCAGTATCAAATCAGTTCTCATTATTGGTTCCGGTCCCATCGTTATCGGACAAGCCTGCGAATTTGATTATTCCGGCTCCCAGGCCGCCCGCTCTCTCAGAGAAGAAGGGATAGAAGTTACACTGATCAACTCCAATCCGGCCACCATCATGACGGACCCGGTTACAGCTGACAACGTGTATCTTAAGCCACTGGAAAAAAAGTATATCATCGAGATTCTGGAGAAGCATAAGATCGATGCAGTACTTCCAACCATGGGAGGGCAGACCGCCCTTAACCTGGCTATAGAATGCGACAAAGCCGGGATCTGGCAAAAGTACGGTGTCCGCATTATAGGTGTAGACATCAAAGCCATTGAGACAACAGAAGACCGCGAAGCTTTCAGACTTAAAATGCTGGAGCTGAATGTTAATGTCTGCAAAGGCCAAACTGCTACATCGTTCCTGGAAGGGAAAGAAATTGCCCAGGAAATTGGCTTCCCGCTTGTTATTCGTCCGTCATTTACGCTGGGCGGCTCAGGCGGCGGTTTTGTAAATACTCCTGAAGAATTTGATGCTGCTTTAACGCGCGGTCTGCACGCTTCGCCAACACACGAAGTGCTGGTAGAGCAAAGCATTTTAGGCTGGAAAGAGTACGAGCTGGAACTGCTGCGTGATAACATCGGTAACGTGATCATTATCTGTTCTATCGAGAACTTTGATCCGATGGGCGTGCATACCGGCGACTCTATTACGGTAGCACCTGCCATGACGCTGCCAGATACTGTGTACCAGAAAATGCGCGACCTGGCCATTAAAATGATGAACGGCATCGGGCAGTTTGCCGGCGGTTGTAACGTACAGTTCTCGGTTAACCCGGATGATGATACAATCATTGCCATCGAGATCAACCCGCGTGTGTCGCGCTCTTCGGCGCTGGCTTCTAAAGCAACCGGTTACCCGATCGCGAAAATTGCTGCCAAATTGGCCATTGGTTACAATCTGGATGAGCTGAAAAACGCCATCACCAAAACCACATCAGCGTACTTCGAGCCTGCCCTGGACTACGTTATCGTTAAGATCCCTCGCTGGAACTTCGATAAATTCCCGGGTGCTGACCGCAGACTTGGCCTACAGATGAAATCGGTGGGTGAAGTAATGGGTATTGGCCGTACGTTCCAGGAAGCGCTGCAGAAGGCTTGCCAGAGCTTAGAAATTAAGCGTAACGGTATTGGCGCCGACGGAAAAGAAAAAACGGACTATAACTACCTGATCGATAGTCTTCAGAACCCAAGCTGGAACCGCCTGTTCAGTATAAAAGATGCCATGCGTATCGGTATTCCGACCAGCACCATTCAGAAGCTGACCAAGATCGATCCATGGTTCCTTGCCCAGATAGAAGAGCTGGACATGATGGAGAAGGAGATTGAGAAGTATAGCCTGTCCAGTATTCCGGCCGACCTGCTGCGCGATGCCAAAGTGAAAGGCTATGCTGACCGCCAGATTGCGCACCTGCTGCGTTGCAAGGAAAGTGAAGTACATGCACTACGCACAAAACTGGGTATAACCCGCGTGTACAAAATGGTGGATACCTGCGCTGCCGAGTTTGAAGCCAAAACACCGTACTTCTATAGTACTTTCGAAGGTGAGAACGAAAGCATCGTTACAGATAAAAAGAAAGTAGTAGTACTGGGCTCAGGACCAAACCGTATTGGTCAGGGCATTGAGTTCGACTATAGTTGTGTGCATGGTGTGCTGGCTGCCAAAGAGTGCGGCTACGAAACCATCATGATTAACTGCAACCCTGAGACAGTAAGTACAGACTTCGATATTTCGGATAAACTATACTTTGAGCCTGTATTCTGGGAGCACATCTACGACATCATTCTGCACGAGAAACCGGAAGGTGTTATCGTGCAGCTGGGTGGACAGACGGCGCTTAAGCTTGCCGAGAAACTGGACCGTTACGGCATAAAAGTAATGGGTACCAGCTACAAGGCACTTGACCTGGCTGAAGACCGCGGCTCGTTCTCTTCAATGCTGCGCGACCTGAACATTCCTTACCCGCCATTTGCTGTAATTGAAACGGCTGAAGAGGCGCTGGAAATGTGCAAGCAACTGAGATTCCCGCTGCTGGTGCGTCCAAGCTACGTGTTAGGTGGTCAGAACATGAAGATCGTGATCAACGAGAAAGAGCTCGAAGCCCACGTAATCGACCTGCTGAAAGACCATCCGGGCAATAAAGTACTGTTAGACCATTTCCTTGATAAAGCCATAGAAGCAGAAGCGGATGCGATCTGCGACGGCGAAGACGTTTATATCTGCGGTATTATGGAACACATTGAGCCGGCCGGTATCCACTCCGGTGACTCGTATGCCGTGTTGCCTCCATTTGATCTGAGCGAGAACGTGATGCAACAGATAGAAGAGCACACTAAGAAAATTGCTGTGGCGCTTGGTACGGTTGGCGTGATCAACATCCAGTTTGCGATTAAGGATGAGGTCGTTTACATCATCGAAGCTAACCCACGTGCGTCGCGTACTTTCCCATTCATTGCCAAAGCATACCGTGAGCCGTACATCAACTACGCTACCAAGATCATGCTGGGCCACGCAAAGGTGAAGGACTTCAACTTTAACCCGCACCGCGAGGGCTATGCTATTAAAGTACCGGTATTCTCTTACAGCAAGTTCCCTGAAGTAAACAAGGAGCTGGGTCCTGAAATGAAATCTACTGGCGAAGCAATCTACTTTATAGATGACCTGCAGGATGATTACTTCACTAAAGTTTACGCAGAGCGAAACCTGTACCTGAGTAAATAAACTATAGTCAGAACTATAGCCAAATAAAAAAACCACCTGTTTTAACTAAAACAGGTGGTTTTTCTTTTATAATCTTTCCCTAGTAAGCCCGGAGCTGCTTTATTAATACAGCAAAATCTTTCGGGTAAGGGGCTTCTACTTTTATCAGTTCCTCGTTTGGCAGCCTGAACCCTATAGTATGCGAGTGCAATGCAAAGCGCTTGATAAGAGGCTGTTCTTCGGTAAGTTTTTTCAGGTTAAAGCCACGCTTCAGGCTGCTCAGGTACAACTGTTCGCCACCGTATAGTTCGTCGCCAACTATAGGTGCCTTGAGCGATGCCAGGTGTACGCGTATCTGGTGCAGACGGCCGGTTACAGGCATACACTCCACCAGCGTATGGCGGCTATAGTTTTCTAGTGTGGTAAAGTACGTTTCTGCTGGTTTACCTTGTGATGAAAGCTTGGCTACTCCCTTGGCATTGGTGAGTATTGCTTTGTTTACAAGCTGATCCTCGAACTTATGATTCCCCCAGGCTACAGCATGATATACCTTGTACACTTCCCTGTGCTCGAACTGCATGGCCAGGTTACGGTAAGCGGCCGGGTTCTTCGCAAACACCAGGCAGCCGGAGGTATCCTTGTCCAGGCGGTGGCAGGCCTGCAGATCCGGGTTATACTGGCGCGCAATCTTCAGCAGGTTTGTTGCGTTTGGAGTCCTGTCCTCCAGTGTGGCCAGAAACGGGGGTTTGTTAACTATAATATAGTCTTCGTTCTCGAATATGATCAGGTCTTTAAAAACCGGGTACTTCATGTGTATCTATGGTTGTTAGGCACAGCTATACTTTACTGCCGTGCATCCTGCAAAGATACGGATTTTGATTGTTGGATTGTTGAATTGCTAAATTGTTGCGTTTGGTCTGGCAGTAAATCTATGCAGCTATAGTTTGTTGAGTTCATAAAATAACAACCAACAATTAACAACCAGCAACTACTTGGCTTTTGGAAGCTTAAAACGGAGCGTGGAGCCTTTGCCCACCGTGCTGGTAATGGCTATAAACGAACGGTGCGCTTCCACGATATGCTTTGAGATAGAAAGACCAAGGCCAGATCCACCTTCGGAGCGTGCGCGGCTTTTATCGATGCGGTAGAAGCGTTCGAATACACGGTTAATGTGTTCTTCTGCTATGCCCATGCCATCGTCTTTCACGGTAACAGTATATTTCTTACGGCCCTCGTTAAACGACACCCAGATATTTCCGCCGTCGCGACCATACTTAATGGCATTATCAATCAGGTTAATGAACACTTGCCGGATGCGGGTAGCGTCGGCAAAAAGATTTATCTCTTCTCCTGGCTGTACATCCAGGTGGAGTTTAATGTCACGTGACGCCGCGCGTAGTTCAAATTGCTCAAACACTTCGCGTACTACTGGCACTGCATCAAAGTTATGCTTACGTAGTTCTATAACACCTTTCTCTAGCTGCGATATGCTGATCAGGTCCTGCACCAGCGTGTCCAGTCCATCCAGGCTGTTAGCTGCTTTCTGCAGAAACTTGTCCCGCACTGTCGGGTCATCCACGGCGCCATCCAGTAAAGTGTGAATAAAACCTTGTGCAGCAAATACCGGTGTTTTAAGCTCATGCGATACATCTGCCAGAAATTCACTGCGCATAGCCTGCAGGCGCTTCAGTTCGTCGATCTCCAGCTGTTTTTTGGCAGCTATTTCGTAAATCTCGTTCTTGATCTTTAGCAAAGGGTCGCTGGTAAAGAAAGACCGGCCTTCTGCTTTCTTGTTATCCTGTCGTTTCAGGCGCTCCAGGGTAGAGTACACGTTTTTTATCTCGCGCAATACCAGGGCTTCATATGAGAAATAGATCAACAGGAAACAGCTTAGGAATACCGCTACCAATGCTACTTTCAATCCTTCAGAAGAAAAGTAAGTAGCTAATGCAAGAAAGGCAGTAAGCACAAGGGCTACTGCCAGCGAAATAACTATAGCAAGCGAACGCGAATTTAGATTCATGTGGCTTAGTCGGTGTTAAACTTGTAACCCACACCTTTAATTGTCCGGATATGGTCTTCGCCAACCTTCTCACGCACTTTCCGGATGTGTACGTCTACTGTTCTCGGTATCACATACACATCGCTTCCCCAAATGCTGTTCAGGAGCTCATCGCGGGTAAATACTTTATTGGGTGTAGCGGCTAGAAAGGCTAGCAGTTCAAATTCTTTTTTCGGTAGCGTGATTTTTTTATCGCCTTTGTATACGGCAAAGCTTGTACGGTCTATTCTAAGGCCAGCTATATTAATTACCTGTTCCTGCTCTTCCTGCTGGGCCTCGCGGCGCGCTAGGGCTGCCAGGCGGCTTAATAGAGCGCGTGGTTTAATGGGTTTGGTTATAAAGTCGTCGGCGCCGGCATCAAAAGCAGCTACTTCCGAAAATTCTTCTGATCGAGCAGTTAGGAAAATAATGTGTGTTTGTCTGAATTCAGGCATTTCTCGCAGCTGGCGGCATGCAGCAATGCCATCCAGTACCGGCATCATCACATCCATCAGTATCACGTCTGGCTTAAAGGTTTGAGCAGTTTCTATTGCCTTCTGACCATTGTTTGCTTCAGCTACTTCGTAGCCTTCACGTGTCAGGTTATAGTGCAGTAGTTCTACAATGTTGGGCTCATCGTCTACTATCAATATCCTATAGTTTGATCCGGTTTGCACGATTGTTTGCTTTGGGTTGACAGATAACTTTAAAAGTATAGCCTGCCTCATTTGCGCGCTATGCTTGTAAAGTTAACTATGATTTACACAAACTGTTCTGTTACAGGTGAATGTTAATATTTTCTTAACACCATGGATATGCCTTAAAAGCAAAAAAGCCAGCTTTAGGCTGGCTTTAGAGTTTGTTTATTTAAGAGCTACTAATTTATGCTTCAGCCCATTATATTCATAAAGATCTACTTTAATAGCTCCTACAAACATGCGGGCTTCTATTAATACCGGGATCTTGTTATTGTCATTAGAGAGGTACACTGTAATGGCATCTTCGCCTTTAAACAAATCGTTTTTCGGCATCTTTGGCACCAGCTTAATAGCCTTAAATTTACCAGCCTTCGTATTTACTGTTTCGCGCCCTTTATAAATAACCTCCATGTCAAAGTTTTCTTCATCAAAGAATCCTTTAATAGTGAATTTTTCACCTTTGCGCATATTATCAAAGTCGAGGGTACGCAGGTAGTAGAAACCGCTCACAATATCCTGCACATCATCAGATATTTTATGCGTGCTGTGTTTTTCAGGTTCTTTCTTGCGCTTTTTCTTTACGGCAGCCGTGTTGGTGTAGTGGTTAAAGTCTACAGTCTCTTTCTTGCGGTAACTGCCCTCTTCAATGTTTCTGTGGAAGCGTTGTGGTACCAATGCAGCTGTATCTATATACGATTGCCAGGTATCACGCACTTTTATAAAAAGGTCGAAAGAGTTTGAAGTTCTGCCATACACGGTTGCCTTGTACGTTGGGCGTCCGTTTACTGTATGCAGCTGATCTGATACATCTATAGTTGCTTCTGCAGCGGTTATCAGGCCATAGTGCACCTTATACTTCAGAACTTCGCCTGTTGAAAAACTTTCGTTCCGTACCGTTCTTAATCTGTCCTTCATAGCAAAGGCAGAGAGTACGATCATTAAAAGGAGAAAAGCTGGGACAATCTTCTTCATTTTTATCTTCATAAGGGTCTGCATCAATAGTCTTTCATTCAACTATCATACCAACTGGTTTCATTTAGCGCTTTGTCAGGATACAAGGCTTTTATTGCTGCTGTCCTTCAAGAGTTTATACTATACAATATAATACAAGTTATTACTACATGCATAAATTTCTACTGTTAGTATAAATAAAAAAGGTGCTATACCTATAGCACCTTTTTTGTCATTTTAGTTCAGGAAATAGTGTTCACTCACCAGTATCTCCTGATTTATCTTCCATTACTTCAGCTACTTTCTCAGGTTCACCTTTAACTATAGCTCTGATCTTTTGCTCGATCTCATCCATCAGTTCCGGGTTATCAAGCAGGATCTGCTTCACGCCATCGCGGCCCTGGCCAAGCTTGTTGCCATCGTAAGAGAACCAAGAACCTGATTTCTGTACGATGTTCAGTTCTACACCTAGGTCAAGGATCTCACCAACTTTAGAGATACCCTCGCCATACATAATATCGAATTCAACAACTTTGAACGGAGGCGCTACTTTGTTTTTCACAACCTTCACGCGGGTACGGTTACCGGTAATGTTATCAGCACCTTCCTTAATCTGGCCAATACGACGGATATCCAGACGTACCGAAGCGTAGAATTTAAGGGCGTTACCACCGGTTGTTGTCTCAGGGTTACCGAACATCACACCAATTTTCTCACGAAGCTGGTTGATGAAGATACAGCAGCAGCCTGTTTTGTTGATCGTACCTGTTAATTTACGAAGTGCCTGAGACATTAAACGTGCCTGCAGACCCATTTTGCTGTCACCCATGTCGCCTTCCAGTTCGCCTTTTGGTACAAGGGCGGCAACCGAGTCAATTACGATGATATCGATAGCGCCTGAACGGATCAGGTGGTCAGCGATCTCAAGTGCCTGCTCACCGTTATCCGGCTGAGAGATAAGTAAGTTCTCTGTATCGATACCTAGTTTTTCGGCATATACTTTATCAAAAGCGTGCTCTGCGTCAATAAATGCTGCCAGTCCACCAGCTTTCTGAGCTTCGGCAATAGCGTGCATAGTAAGCGTGGTTTTACCAGAAGATTCAGGACCGTAGATCTCAATAACACGGCCACGTGGCAAACCGCCAATACCCAAAGCTATGTCCAACCCAAGAGACCCTGTAGAGATAGCAGGAATGTCTTCTACTTTGTTGTCGCTAAGCTTCATTACAGTGCCTTTACCGTAAGTCTTGTCGAGCTTGTCGATGGTTAGCTGCAGGGCTTTAAGTTTTTCGTTGCTTACACTCATGTGTTCTTTCTTATTTAGCTTAATTTGTTTGTGAAATTACAACATTCAGATCCAATATGCAAAAAAGTTGACCTATATTTTGCTAATTATTTTAGCTGATTACTGTTGTCTATCCTTAACATCTGCTGCACCTGTTTTGTGCCATTCTGCGCGCATTTTTTCAGGTTGTTTTCAACGGTTATCTTGTCTTACTTCTTTGAACTATAGTTGCTTATCAAACTATAGGTGTTGCGGTTAAAGCCGATAAAAAATAATGTAAAGAAGTTGATGTGCTAAAAATATTAGGATTAATCTGGCGATCAGCTTAACTAATAACTCCTTTCTGAAACTAACCATTTGTCAGGCCAATGTAACAGGGTTTTCAGATTCATGCTGCCGCCGTTGCTCCTCATAATCCGGACGCGTCATACCAAAATAAGTCAGATCGTGTAGTTCATTAGAGTCTGTTCCCCTGAAGTCGCTCCTTAACGTGCCTTCTTCTTTAAAACCGTTTTCTTCGGCAAGTTCTCCATAAAATTTATTCCTTGCCGTGCACCGGATGTACACTTTATTTAGCTGCAGGGTGTCAAAAGCAAACTCCAGAATGCAATGCAAAGCTTCCTGCACTAACGCACGGGTTTTGGGCCAGCCTGAAAAATATAAGCCAATCTCTGCTTTGGGTATTTTATGATCCAAGTTCTGTAGGGCAATATCGCCGACATAGCTGTTATCTGCTTTGGTCCACACACCAAAGTCGAATGTTTTGCGGTTATCCCAGTCGGTTCGGAGTTGCTGCATTTGCAGACGAACATCTTCCAGCGCCTTTATTCTTGCTAACCGGCCGCTGAATGCTGGGTTCAATGCATCGGAGTTCTCCTGCAATACGCGCATAAAGTCTCCTTCATCTCCTTCCTGGTATGGGCGAAGTATCAGTTTGTTTGTTTCCAGTCTTTCGGCCAGGGAGTCTGGCAAAATACTATATAGTGAGCTCATGTATGCGATTACTAGTAATGATAATGTAATGTGTTTCTTCTTACGCTTTACGACCGAATTAGTATGGTATTTCCGGAAGTATAAATACAAACAAGACTTTAGCCAGAACGTTATTACATAGCATGTTCTATTATCTAAACTATAAAACTATGGGAGACAGACTTAAAGGTAAAGTTGCAATTGTAACAGGTGGCGGCACCGGTATAGGGGAGGCCATCTGCAAGAAATTTGCCCGCGAGGGGGCCAGCGTAGTAGTAGCAGGATTTCCGGAAGACCCTGTTGAGGACGTGGCGAAAGAAATACAGCAGGAAGGGGGCACTGCACTTCCTTTTACAGCCGATCTATCTACTGAAGCTAACGCCAGGCGCTGCGTCGAAACTGCCGTGAGCCAGTATGGCAAGCTGGATATCCTGATCAACAATGCCGGTGTTTTTCCGGAGGTGAATATGCTGCAGGACTACTCCGAGGAAGCTTTTGATTACATGATCAAGAACAACGTAAGATCTGCTTTTGTAATGAGCAAGGCCGCGCTTCCTGAGCTACATAAAACGAAGGGTAATATTGTTTCGGCAGGATCTGAAGCAGGTGTTTTAGGTATAGCCCAGAACACGCCGTATGGTGGCACCAAAGCTTTTATTCATGCTTTTATGAAAGGGCTTGCTGTGGAGCAGGCGCAGTTTGGCGTACGTTGTAATATAGTTGGCCCCGGGCCTATAGATACCGCCTGGACTCACGAAAGCACTGGACCGATGGATAGCAAAATGGTGAAGATGATGAAAGATGCTACACCAATGGGAAGACGTGGTACGCCCGAAGAAGTTGCCAATGTATACCTGTTCCTGGCATCAGATGAGGCCAGTTATGTTACCGGAGCTTTGTATATGGTGGATGGAGGCATAACTATAGCTAAAGGGGGAGTAGGCAGCCAGGCTGATTCGGAGATGAAGAAGGAGCCGCAAGGAGAACTGGATCTGGAGCACTCCAAAGAAGGCCACACTTCTATCCGGAAGTAAACTATAGACGAACTATAAAACAAAGGCCGGTAACTATAGCATTACCGGCCTTTTATATTTTAAACTATAGTTTGAGCTATTGATTCAGGAAAGGGTAGTTGTGCTGCTTCGGGCTGCCCAGGTTTTGCTGCACCATCATTACCTCCAGGGTGTGTGCTGTTTCTTTAAAGAACTCCAGCCTTCTGTACAGCATTTCTTTCTGCAGTATTACCCCGGTAGCTGTTTTCATGTAGGCTTTTTTATCTTCCAGCACGCGGTGCATTACATCGTTCACAGCTTCTTCGTTTTGCAGGTACCACTGCTCAAAATCGAAGATACGGGCAGCGCCTGTAGTTGGCGAAGTAAAGTTAACCCCGTAAATACGCAGGATGTCGCTCATCAGGTCTATTTCCAACGGAATAGATGTATTGTAAGGCATTGTACGCACTTCAAGCCTGCTGTTAAGCGCGTTAACTATAGTTGCCAGGTTTTCTTTAAAGCGAAAGTATAAAGCAGCCGCCTCCATAGGTATATGATAAGTAAGTGTAAGTCTGCCGCAAAATTACACGAATTTGTCGAATGGCTAAATTGTTAAATGGTTTAATTGTTATTTGGCTGATTCAGGATTGGCAGGTCAGCGAATAACTATAGCAAAATGAACTATGGTTTGGAGTCCAATAAGGTGCCCATTCAACAAGTTAACAATACAGCAATTAAACAATTTAAAGCAGCTCTTTGATGATCTTTTCTTCTGTAATGCCTTCGGCTTCGGCTTTGAAGTTGCGCACAATACGGTGACGCAGGATTGGTAAGGCAACAGCCTGTACGTCTTCAATATCAGGGCTGTATTTACCATTCAGGATGGCGTTGCACTTGGCCCCAACTATAAGATGCTGTGAGGCACGCGGACCAGCTCCCCACTCGAGGTACTTATCTGCTTCTCTGGAAGCCATAGGCGAGCCAGGACGCGTTTTGTGCACCAGTTGCACGGCATATTCCACTACATTATCAACTACCGGCACACGGCGCACCAGTTGCTGAAAAGCCAGTATATCGTCGGCGTGCAGGAGTTTGTTGAGTTGTTGGGTAAAAGCGCCGGTGGTATTTTTTACAATCTGCAACTCAGCTTCGTAGCTTGGGTAGCCTAAGGTAATGTTAAACATGAAGCGGTCGAGCTGGGCTTCGGGCAGAGGATAGGTTCCTTCCTGTTCTATCGGGTTTTGGGTGGCCAGTACAAAGAAAGGCTCCGGTAGTTTATAGCGTTTGCCGGCTACCGTTACGGCGTGCTCCTGCATAGCCTCAAGCAGGGCGGCCTGCGTCTTTGGCGGCGTACGGTTAATCTCATCGGCCAGCACAATGTTGGCAAATACCGGCCCTGTAATAAATTTGAAGTTACGGTCCTTGTCCAGCGTTTCGGCACCCACTATATCCGATGGCATCAGATCCGGAGTGAACTGCACCCTGCTGAACGACATATCAAGCGCAGAGGCTATAGTTTGGATAAGGAGGGTTTTGGCAAGTCCGGGTACGCCCACCAGCAAACAGTGCCCCTGACAAAAAACCGCCGTTAGTACTAATCTTACCACTTCGTCCTGCCCCACAATCACTTTTGAGATCTCGCTCGTCAGGTTGCGGTAGGCGTGGTGTAGCGCGTCGGCTGCTTCTTTGTCAGAGGTGTACTGTTGTACCATATGGTTTTATTGCGTGAGTTGTAGTGCTTTACAATCCTGGTATTCGGGATCTATCTCGATGTAAACTGTATCGATGTTCTTCCTGAACCACTCGTCTACGGCTCTGCTCTTCTTATCGTTGAGTGCGGCTGCCGCAATTTTCGGATAATCGTCCTTCAGGTTAGCCTGGTGTGGTGTAGACTTGCTGATAAGCTTCACGATGCGCACTGCTTCACGGCCATCTTCAGTACGGTACTGAATCGGTTTAGAAATCTCGCCTACCTCCATGGTATCGATCACGAAGAAGATAGAAGGATCAACCTGGTCCATCGGGATATAGGTAGTACCGGCGCGGCTGCTGATAGAGCCTCCGTTATCTTTGGTATTAAAGTCGTCTGAAAAATCTTTGGCAGCTTTGGCGAACGAAATACTGTCATTAACAATAAGGTTTCGTACGCTGTCCAACTCAGCTATAGCTTCCTGAATATTAACAGTAGCAGTAGCAGGCTTAATCAGGATGTGGCGCGAGTTGTATTCCTGGCCTTTACGCTCGATCAGCTGAATCAGGTGGAAACCGAACTGCGACTCTACCACATTGGAAATGCCACCTGGCTCCAGTCGCATAGCAGCTGCTTCGTATTCAGGTACCAGTTCTTTTCTTTTAAAGAAGCCCAGCTCACCACCTGCCGCAGCCGATGCTACGTCCTGAGAATATTGTTTTGCCAGCGTTGCAAAATCTTCACCGGCAAGTATGCGCTTACGTATATCTTCCAGTTGCTGGCGGGCTTCCTGTTTCTGTTGCTTGCTTACTTCGGCATAGTTCACGATCTGGGCAAGCTCTACTTCGCTTGAGAAGTAAGGCAAGCTATCCTGCGGAATACGGCTAAAATAGGCTGCTACTTCTTTTGGTGTAACACGCACTTTACCGGAAATCTGCTCCTGCATCTTCTGCATCACCAACTGGTCTTTAATCGTTTTGCGAAGTTCTTCTTTCAGCTGACGGATGCTTTTGTTATAGTATTGCTCCAGTCGCTCAACGCCACCTACCTGCGCCGACAGGTAATCCACACGGCGGTTCAGTTCACCTGTAATGCGGTCGTCTTCAACCGTAACAGAGTCAATTTCAGCACGGGCAAGCAATAGTTTGTCCTGCACCAGCGATTTGAATATTTCGCACTTCAGGTCTTCGCTCGGCTGCTGTTTGGTCTGGGCCAGGTACTGCAGGTAGCTGAATTCAAGGTCTGACCGGAGCACGATCTGGTTATCTACTTTAGCGATGATACCATCTACCAGACGATTTACAGGAGCTTGTGCCTGCGCCTGGAAGGCCGACACTATACTAAGTATAATGGCTGCCGCCACGTAAATGAAACGGTTTGGTTGTATAGGTTGGTTGTGCATAATTTTGTTATTGCGCTATAAATCAGCGCTATACTTGCTTTTTTGTTGGGAGCACCAGCAGGCTGCCGGTAAGCTTGTAAGCTGCAATCTCCAAAGAAATTCTTAGCAAAAAAAGCTCCACCTTAAAAGTGCAGCTTTTTTGCCAGGCATTTTATTTTAGAAGTTTTTCAACTTCTGATGTATTTATACTTACAGGATATTTCTCGCGAAGCTCTTTCACCCATTGCTCTTCCAGGTAATTCTGGTAGTCTGATATCGCAATGCCGCGCACTTCGTTTAGCTGCTTATAACCCGGAGCCAGCACATCGTTGATGATAACCAGGTATTCACGGCCGTTCAGTTGTGTTGTATGCGTGCCTTTTTCCCACTTCACAGCATCTACCGCTTTGTTCTCACCTTTCTGAAACTTCTTCTCAGCAATCTGCACACCCAGCGGGTTGCCAGTGTTCAGGTTATCTGCCAGCGTGCTCAGTTCTGAAGAGTATAACGTGAAAGATGCTCTGCGATTGCGTCGGCGACCGGTTTCGGTATTATCAGGGCCAGCCTGTTTTGATTTGCCCAGGGTATTTATAGTTAGCTGTGCTGCCGGTACGCCTTTTTCCTGCAGGTATGCTGCTACTGCCTGAGCTCTTTTCTGAGCAAGATCTTTAGCTGCTGCATCTTCGCGGGCATCCGCGTGGCCGTTTACATCCAGGCTGGCGTTCGTAAACTCTGTTAGGAGTTCTGCGAGTTCATTTAGCTGGGCCATACCATCTCTGGTTAGCGTGGCTTTGCCATTCTCAAACAGCACATCTGGTATTCTGGCAGTTGTTACAGGGTAACGACGTTTGCGTAACTGCTCTTGTGCAGCTTTTAGTAGTTCTTTGTTAGCTGCACTGATAACTATAGCATCAACACGTTCGCCCCACTTGTATTTTTCTTTGTTGGCTTCAAAATAAGCTTTCAGGCCAACTGTATCTTCTACAGCCTTAGACCATACTTTCTCATCCATCAACTGGAACAACAGAATGCCATCATGATACTCGCGTACCAGCATACGGTAATCAAGGTGCTTATTTTCCAGGTTTGCGCGCTCGAACTCCAGCAGGCTTTTGTTTACAAAGTTGTCATAAAGCACTGTAATGGCATGTTCGGCGTTACCACCGGTGCGTGGTCGCTGGTTTTCCTTTGCGAAACTATAGAAATCGGCTATAGTGTATGGTTTGCCCTGTATGGTAAACAGTGTTGTCTTCAGCGCTTTGTCATTTTCATCATATTTCCAGGTACCCTGCATAAGGTCGTCTGTTGCTTTGCTGAATGCTGTGGTTTTGGCGGCAGGTACTTCCGTGAAATTATTCTCTTGGCGAATGCGCTTCAGGAACACAGACTTGTTTAGCTCAGAGCGGGAGTCTTTGGCTACTTTGTTACGCAGGTTTTGCTCCAGGTCTTCGTAAGGAGGCAGGCCACGTTTACCGATCAGTTTTATAATGTGCCAGCCATATGGCGTAAGTACCGGTTTTGCCACTTCGCCCTCTTTCTGCAGGTTAAAAGCAGCTTCCTCAAAGCTTGGGATCATGCGGCCGGTACCAAACCACGGCAGTTCGCCACCTGATCTGGCAGTATTATCGTCTTCCGAAAATTCGGCAGCAAGTTTATTCCAGTCTTCGTTGCGCTGTACACGTCTGTAAATAGCATCCACGCGCTGTTTGGCAGCAATGGAGTCGGCTTTTGGCATATCCGGGGTGGCACGCACCATAATATGAGCAACCTGCACTTCGCCACGGGCCATACGCTTATCGTGTACCTTTATCAGGTGGTAACCAAAGCGGGTACGCACCGGCATCGACAGTTGTCCTGGTGTAGTTTTGTAAGCTGCATTCTCAAACGGATACACCATCTGCATGGCTGTAAAATAGCCTAAGTTACCGCCATTATCGGCTGCAGAAGGGTCTTGCGAAAATTCACGGGCAAGTTTGGCGAAGTCTTCACCGGCTTCGGCACGTTTGCGCAACTCCATTACACGGTTATAGGCCGCCAGTGTGTCCTGCGGAGCTGCATCCGGAGCAATCGTGATCAGGATATGCGAGGCGTTCACTTCCTGCTTCAGGCGCTCATAAGCTTCCCTTACTAACTGGTCTGTAACGCTGTTTTCAGTCAGGTAGGGCAGGGCCAGTTGATCTTTGTAGCCTTCCAACTCACGTTTAAAAGCGGTGGTAGTGTCCAGTCCACGGCTTTCAGCTTCCATTACTTTAAGCTTAAAGTTGGTGTACAACTGCAGGTAATCCGCAATATTCTCACGGGAATAGGCATCTTCATTGCCCCCGTTATTTTTTTCATACACATATTTAAACTCAGAAGTAGAGATAGGCTGGTTGCCAAGTGTGGCGATAGCGGGCTCTTTGCTGTTATTGTTTTTGGATGCCGAGCATCCGGCCAGCGCCAGGGCGGCTACCGCAACAAGTAAGTGGTTGCTGCGCATAGGTAGATTAAACAAAACTCGTTTCGCTGATAAGGATCAGATTATGCAATTTTAGTCAAATTTTCTGACAGATAGTCAAAAAACATCACTATAATCCTACTGTATGGGTTTTTGTTCCGGATAACGGAAAAAGTGCGCTAAAAGTGTGTGTTGCCTTGCTATTTGATTTTTTTGTAGAGCAGGCAGGCATTAGAACCGTTCTGGGTGGTAAACTCTACTTTATCCATGATACGTTTTACGAGCGCAATACCAACGCCGCCTTTCTTCCCGATACGGATATGCTCCGTTATATCGGGGTCTTTGTAATCAGTACTCTTAAAGGCAAGGCCATTGTCTTTAATCTCAAACTGAACAGCATTTTTAGGCGAGGTAATGGTAAGGTCAATAAATTTGGTCGGGTCTTCGTGGTTGGCGTGTATAATGAGATTAGCGCATATCTCATCCACGGCCAATACAATCTGGTTCATCAGCACATCAGAGAGCGAAAGCTGCTCCAGATATTGCATAACGAAGCCCCGTATTTGCTTAAGGTTCTTTTTAGTACAGTTTACCCGTATGTGATTATTCATCAGCAATGGTAATGGCTTCCTCGTAATTTGTTACGATGGTCATCAGGAGGTCCAGGCCAAGTATTTCGAAAACGTTGCGTACTTTGTCCTGCATGTTAAAGAAGATGAGCTTTATCTGAGCATCCTCGAAGCGCTGCAGGTGCGAAATAAACACGCCCAGACCGGCAGAAGAAATATAGTTAAGGTTCCTGCAGTCAACAAGTATTTTGCTATACTTCATGATCTCAGGGGCTGATAGCTCTTCGTCCAGTATTACAGATGAGCTTGCGTCGAGTTCACCATCCAGGGTCATGATGATGGTAGAATCTTTAATGTCTTGTGTTATTTTCATCGGCTACTTTACGGTTTAGTTATATGTTTGGTTGAGTGGGTTTGAACTTAATAACAAGCAACGTCTGGTCATCATAGAGGTTGTCAGGGCCTGTAAAGTCTTCCAGGTCGTTTATAATGGCACACTTAATGTCTTCGGCTTCCAGATGATATGTTTGTTCCAGCATATATTTCAGCCTGTCTTCACCATACTCTTCTGTTTCATCAGGGTTACGTGCTTCTACAATTCCGTCGGTATAGACCACCATTACGTCGTTCGGGTTATAGTCGTAATACATCTCCCGTACGTGGTTGTTATAGTTTTTGTCGCGAACGATACCAAGTCCCAGACCATCTGTCTGGAAATAGAACACATCATCCATCATCGCATTATAGTACAGCGTATGGCAATGCCCGGCGCGTGCGAACATAAAGCCTTTCATACGATAATCAATTATATATAGCGATGAAGTTATGAAAGAAGTTTTCTCGAGGCAGCGGCTAAGCGCACTGTTAGCCTGTTTCATAAACTCGCTCGGTGGCATATCCTGCTGCATCAGCCCATGAAAAATTCCTTTCATCTGCGCCATGTGGAATGCGGCTGAAATACCTTTACCTGAAACATCGCCGATGATGATGGCAATGCGTGACTCGCTCAGCTGCAGGAAGTCGTAAAAATCGCCGCCTACTTCTTTAGCTGCTTTGGAATGGGTAGAGATCTCAAACCAGCTGTCGCTTGGGAAAGTTTTAGGCACCAGGCTTTCCTGCACCTGAGTCGCAATCTTCAGCTCCTCCTTATAACGTTCGTTCTGCAGCGATTCAGCTACCAGGCGCAGGTTTTCTATAGTTAGAATGGTCTGGCTGGTAAAAGTGCGCAGTACGTTAGTCGTTTCCCGATCAAAACCCTGTTCAATATCGCGGAGCAGGTACAACGTTCCAAAAACGTGTTTCTTGGATTTAATAGGGAGTATAATAAGCGAGCGCCAGGGCAGAGCCAGGTCGCGGAATCCAGAGTTGCGGTCCAGGTTATTGTTGATATAATCAATATGCTGGATGTTGTAGGCCATGAGCAGGTGCCGGATGCGCTCGATCTGTTCGTTGTTAATGTTGAGCAGGTGTGAGATGTGGGTGTTGTTGCCCCGTATCTGCTCCAACCAGCCCGCACTTGCATCCGAAGCTTTAATGGTGCTTTCAAACAACAGGTCAAATACCTGCGCTTCGCTCTGCCCTTGCTGAATAGACTGGCTCAGGCGCTGAAAGTTAAGGAGGTCTTCGCTTTTTTGCTCAAACACACTGGAAGTAGGCAGGCTGAATAACGATACCAGGAAAGCTGCCAGCGTGTAAAGCCCAACAAACCCCATTGCCAGCAGCAGGAAACCCACATCCGAATAGTCAATAACAAGCTCAGCTGTATCAGCAAACTCCTGGAAGAACTTGGTAAAGATATAGCAGCTGACCAATATGGCGCCCAGTAACACCAGCGACCGGCTCTTTTTGCTGAAAGACAAATAGGCTACCCACTTTAAGTTTGTGCACAGGAACAGGACATACAGACCCAGCAGCACAAAAAGCGGCAGAAAAATATAGTTGGTATAGTTAAAGTTAAGCAGCGTAAGGGTAAGCGTACTGAATAAAAGCAGCTCAAACCAGTCCCAGGCTACCTGCAGAAAGCGGTTTTTATGGTACAGTAGCAGTTGCCGCCAGATGTAAAACGCCTTCGCCAGAAAGTATACCAGCAACCCGAAGTTTATCTGGTACACCAGGTGCAACAGCAAGGTAGACTGTACACCCATGGAATCAGTAGCCAGTTTGTAGGCAAAATATAGGGCGATGCTCAGGTAAGCCGCCACGGCAGCTTTAGAGAACAGGTTCCAGAGGTAACTACTGAAGTCGATCCCTTTCAGGTTGTTGGCGTGGATACGCTGGAATACAAAAACAGAAAGGATGAAAATGATGATGAGCAGGTTGTTGATGTACGGCAACGCCATCAGCATAGTGCCCGAAGATTGTCGCGCACTCTCAGCCATCAACAGTACACTCCCTAGCAGTAGCACCCAGCTAACTATAGCAGAAGTAACCAACAAAGATTTTGCGTTAGTCTTGTATAGCATAAAACGGAAAACCGTGCTAAGTTTTTGCAGCGACTGTTTCTGGGTTTGTGTTGTGTTTTTGTTAATGAAAGGTAGTAAAAATTTCGTCTCAGTAAGCAAGGTGCTTTTATGTGTTTAAAAAACCACCTTGCATAACGTAAAAAATATATAGTTGGTTGGCTTTATTTTTTTCAGCCAACCAACTATAGAAATATGTCAATACGATTAACGGCTATAGTTTGGTGCCTCGCGCATGATCTTTACATCGTGCGGATGGCTCTCACGAAGGCCTGCACCAGTTATCTTAACCATACGAGCTTTCTGCAGTTCATTTATAGTTGGTGTACCACAATAGCCCATGCCAGCCCTGATGCCACCTACCAATTGGTAAATAACTTCGCTAACATAACCTTTATACGCCACACGGCCAACTATTCCTTCCGGTACAAGTTTCTTGGCGTCTTTTTCATCACCCTGGAAGTAACGGTCTTTAGAGCCCTCTTCCATAGCTTCAACAGAGCCCATGCCACGGTAAGTCTTATACTTGCGGCCTTCATAAATCACTACTTCGCCAGGAGCCTCTTCAGTTCCTGCCAGTAACGACCCGACCATGACGGTGCCTGCACCACCCGCAAGTGCTTTAACTATATCGCCGGAGAACTTAATACCACCATCTGCAATTACCGGAACACCTGTGCCTTCCAGGCCTCTGGCAGCTTCCATTACCGCTGTTAGCTGTGGCACGCCTATACCTGCAATTACACGTGTGGTACAGATGCTGCCCGGGCCAACGCCAACTTTTACGGCATCGGCTCCTGCATCGGCAAGAGCTCTTGCACCCTCGGCAGTTGCTACGTTGCCTGCTATCAGGTCTACGTCCGGGAAAATCTGCTTTATCTTTTTAACAGCATCCAGCACACCTTTGGAGTGGCCATGTGCGGTATCAACGCTTATAACATCAACTCCGGCTTCTACCAGCGCCTGCACACGATCCAGCACATCAGGTGTTACGCCAACAGCAGCTCCTACCCGCAGGCGGCCATATTTGTCTTTGCAGGCAAAAGGTCTGTCTTTCTTTTTCAGGATGTCTTTATAAGTGATCAGGCCTACCAGTTTGCCATTTTCGTCTACTACCGGCAGCTTCTCGATCTTGTATTGCTGCAGGATGTCTTCGGCTTTCGCCATGTCGGTGCCGGGCTCTGCTGTAATCAGATTTCTGCTGGTCATAGCCGATACAACCGGTTGGGTAAGGTCTTTCTCGAAGCGCAGGTCGCGGTTAGTGATAATACCTGTAAGCTTGCCTTCTGTATTCACGATCGGAATACCACCGATCTTATATTCAGTCATGATCTGTACGGCATCGCCGAGTGTGGCAGTTTCCTGTAGGGTGATCGGGTCCAGGATCATGCCGCTTTCAGAGCGCTTTACTTTGCGCACCTGTTCTGCCTGCTTTTTGATCGACATGTTTTTGTGGATGATGCCGATACCGCCTTCCTGTGCCATGGAGATCGCCAGGTCGGCTTCGGTAACTGTATCCATCGCTGCTGAAATAAGCGGCACGTTAATCCGGATGTTTCTAGTTAGCCAGGAAGATGTATCGGTGTTATTTGGGAGTACCTCGGAGTAAGCCGGAAGCAGAAGCACATCATCGTAAGTTAATGCTTCGAAGGCGATTTTGTTCTGATCAGAGCGCATGGCAAATAATTTAGGGGTTCTTATTTGCCGCGTAAAATTACAGAAAAAATCTCAGAACTTATTTGCAAACAATCAGGAAATTATTTTTTGCTAATAGCTGAAGAGCAAAAATCTGTAAACGCGGCTTATAGTTTAGTATTATTGCAACAACACAATCAGAAGCTATAGTTCAGGCAGAAAACCTATAAGTGGCCTTATTTTGGTCGCTATTTTAGTAGATGCGCATTTCGGGATCTACCTGTGTGGCCCAGGCATGGATGCCACCCTTCAGGTTAAGCAAGTTATCATACCCATAGCGCTGCGCCAGAAAATTTATAGCCTGCGCGCTCCGGAAACCATGATGGCAGATGACAACAACCGGCACATCACGGCGCACACGGGCTACTTGCTTAGGCAATTCTCCTACAGGGATCAGTTCGCCTCCCAGGTTACAAATTTCGAACTCGACAGGCTCCCGCACATCCAGTAACTGCAGTTTGTGGCCATGTGCCAGGCGTTCCTTTAATTCCAGGGCAGTTATCTCCTCCATAAGCTATAGTTTAATGTTCTAGTTTTAGCGCTCAGTTGGCTATTAAGTTTCGATTTGCAAACTTAGCAGCGAATTGCAGCAAAAAGCTATTGTTGCACTATAAATTAAAGATGGGAAGTTCAACTATTTTACCGGAAGCGACTAGTCTGGCTGTAATCTTGAGCCAGGTAAGTTTAACCGAGATATGGGCGCAGTTTGTAAGCGGTATGCGGCAAACATCAGTGCTGGAGTACATTGCCGTGATAGCTGGTATCGTTAGTGTCTGGTACTCGCGCAAAGAAGATATCCTGGTTTATCCTGTCGGGCTTATCAGTACAGTTATTTATGTGTACCTGAGCTTTAAGTATCACCTGATCGGGGAAGCAAGCGTGAACTTATACTATAGTATACTGAGCATTTATGGCTGGTATTTGTGGGCAAGGCGCAATAAACAACAGGAGCACATACTGCATATCACCTTCTCTACGCCTAAAATGTGGGCCTGGCAGCTGGCATTTTTTGCAGGGCTTTACGTGGTTATTTACTTCTGCCTCATCTACCTGAAAGGGGCTTTTTATCCGGGTGTGATACCATGGGGCGATGCTTTTGCAAGTGCTACCGCCTATACCGGTATGTGGCTGATGGCCCGTAAAAAAGTAGAAAGCTGGTACTGGTGGATAGCGACCAATGTGGCTTCAATTCCTTTATACTTTGTTAAAGGGCTGGTATTTACTTCGGTGTTTTACTTTGTTTTGCTGGTAATGGCTTTCTGGGGACTGGCAGAGTGGAAGCGTCGGGCAAGGCTCGGGAAGGAGCTGGTACTAGGCCAAACTGCAGCAAAAGCCTGAGTTTGTATTTTTAATCCTTTAAGTCAATTTTTATACTTGTTTCGTGCTATCCGGCTGCATAGCGGATACGTACATGCAGTTAGCTGGCTGTTTTATATAAATGTAAGACCGGTTTAGTAAGTAATGTTTAACCACCAAAAGTGCAGCAACATGAAACAGCGTAAACTAGAATTGCCGGAGGAACTAAAATACGAAAACAGGTTAAAATGGGGATACGAGTCGCCGGACGAAAGCCCGAAATATGTATATTACAGGCAATATGGTGATAAGAAACCGAAGCAACTGGAGGTTTATAACTTCTATGGTTATAGTTTCTCAGAATGTTAAGGTAGTGATACTACGTTTACTTTAAGCTTGCCCTGTAACAAATATAGTTCCCTACTATCTTTTACCTTCTTTCTTTATTTTTTTAATATAGTGCAAAAAGAGTAGCTGTTATCTTTATAACAGCTACTCTTTTTGCACCTATACTTTCTTGTCTGTATTGCCACTACCCGACATAACACTTTCGGCATGGTGCAGTAACCATTGTTTGAAGCGGGCCTCTACCTGCTTGTTATTGGTTTGTAGATTAACCTGTAAAAGCAAGCACCTAATACATTAACCTTTTCCTGAGCTGATGAGCCTCCCAGGCCGGTGATCCTTTAACTCTAATTATACATGACTATTCTTTGCCACTATAAAAAGGGCAACGGCTACTCCTTTGCCCAAATTTTACCTCAATCACCTTAGTTTTCAGGCAATCTGATCCTGTAAACTAATCCTCTCAGCTACAAGGCGTTTTATGCACTCATTTTGATAAAGCGTTATAAAATAGCACCTGTAAAATATAGATCAGCCCTAATAAATATTGTACTAATATTTACCGGCAGTTAACTCAAACTATATAGGCTTACACTATATAATATTGTATTTAGATCTATTCAAATGCAAAAAAATGTAGATATTGGCATATTGTTGTCGTATGACTAACAATGTGTTGCCGGGTAACCCAACTGGACGAGTTTGGTTCCATATCTGGCAATCCAGTGCCCTCTACCCTCTACTCCTAAAACCCTGATAGGCCCCGAAGTAAAAATACTCGGGTATTGCATACTGTTAGAAAGACAATATGATAAAGCACTACTACTGGGTTTCAATTCAGCATACTATTCTTTCTGTAAAACAAGTAAAATCCTACTTGTTACATAGGCTGCGTCGCACGAGCAGTCTGAATTTCAATATCCTTTCATTTTTATTCAATTCTCATATGCAAAAGCCTCATGCATTTTTGCAGGGTGGCTTCTATTATGCTGCCCAGGCAAAGCAACCTCCATAAGCTATGGTCCTGTAACAGGTTGTCTATAGTTGGTAGCCTGATCCACCCTCACTGCTCCTGTTTTTCATGCAGGATGATCACCTGGCAATAACTATTATAAACTATGAAAACCAGTTATTTATGAGAAATTTCGACAATTATTCGTGCCTGACGCGGCATGTTTTAAAAGAACACTTACAATGGTTATGGCGAACGGCGCTAGTTGCCCTTGCTGTTTTAACTTTTGCAACAAATGCAACAGCACAGGTTGTGGCACCCGACCCTAATACAAGTTGTACTTCAAATGACCTTGAGATCGTAGAAGCGACCTTGACCGGGGCAACAGAATGCTATACTTGCATTGAAGGGCAGCCAACGACTTCAGTATTAACACTCGCTATCCATAACAAAACAGGGTCTACCAGAACCTCTTTTGCATTTTGGGCGAACTTAGAAGTTACATTACCAAACGGGCAGGTAACAAACACTGTAATTACAGGTTGTAATGGCCCAATACCAGGAAATACCACGCATGAGCTGCCTTTCGGAGAAATCCAATATGTATGTGGGTCTACACTGAAGCTCACAAATATATTCCTGGCCTGGACAGACGCATCACAAAATGAAGACAGACAGTGTCCTTTAGATCCAGCTAACATTTCTCCTAAGTGTGGTAAACTTGCTGAGATAGAAATAACACCGCCACTATCTGTAGGCATTGCAAGTAGCACAGCTCCGTGTGTAGGGGAAGCAAATGGTAGCATTACTGCCAGTGCCCAGGGTGGCGAAGGTCCTTATAGTTATACTTTACTTCCTGGCAACATAACCAACAGTACTGGTGTGTTTACGGGCCTGGCTGCAGGTACTTATACCATAAATGTTGCAGATGCCAACAGTTGTAGAACCCAGGTTAGCCATACTTTAACAGAAGTAATGTGCTGCGTACCTCCGACAATTACCGCCCAGCCAGTTGCAGATGCTGCCTGCGTTGGGGAAGGTGCGAGCTTTACGGTTGCATATAGCGGGGGAACACCGGCACCAACTATACAATGGGAGGTGAATACAGGAAATGGCACCTGGACTCCGCTTACCAATACTGGCCCATACTCAGGTATAACAAGCGCTACTTTAACTATAGCCACTACCACGCTAGCCATGAATGGCTATACGTACCGTGCTGTGCTTACGAGCGGTAACTGTGAACCCGTTACAACTAACGGTGCGGCGTTAACGGTGTATGGTTTACCTACAGTTTATAGTTTGCAGGGCGGTAGCTACTGTGCAGGCTCAACGGCATTAGGCACCATTACGCTAAGTGACTCTGAAACAGGTGTAATGTATCAGCTATATACTGCTGCTGATGCAACAGTTGGTAGCCCAATGCCTGGAGATGGCGAGGCTATAGTTTGGACAGGTATTGCAGCCGGAACAGGTTACTATGTGGTAGCTACTGGCCCTGGTAATTGTACCAGCACAACCAACAGCGTAAATGTCGTTGCTAATCCTAATCCGGTTGCAACAGCTTCGGTTGCTGGTATGCTTACCTGCAGCGTAACTTCAGTGCAGTTGAGCGGCTCTGCCAACATTGCAGTTGCATCTTATGCCTGGACTGGTCCTGGCGGCTTCACATCAGCATTGCAAAACCCTACTGTTGGCGCGGCAGGTACTTATGTGCTTACTGTTACAACGGCTGCAGGCTGTACCGATACGGACGAGGTTGTGGTAGAGGAAGACGATGAACTACCTACAGTAACTGCTGGTACCTATGGTCCGCTTTGTATAGATGCTGCAGCTATAGTTCTGGGTGGTACACCTGCTGCTGGCACCTGGACAGGCACCGGCATAGTGGCTGTAAATGGTGGCTATCAGTTCAGCCCTGCTACAGCAGGCGTTGGCTCTCACTTGCTTACCTATTCCTACACGGCTACTAATGGATGCACAGCTACTTCCACTACAACTATAGTTGTGAATGGTTTGCCTGCAGCTTACACATTAACTGGCGGCTCGTACTGCACAGGCACTTCACCGGCAGGGGCCGCCGTTACGTTGTCAGACTCCGATACAGGTGTTAGTTACCAGTTACAGGTAAATAATGGCGGTACCTGGACCAATGTAGAAGGTGCTATAGTTGCGGGTACTGGTTCAGGAATCAGCTTCGGTATTCAGCCGGTGGGTTCTTACCGCGTGCTGGCAACCAACACAGCTACCGGTTGCGATGATGCCTTTGGCAATGCTACGGTTAGGGTTAGCCCTCTTTTTAGCGCTAATGCAGGCCAAGACCAAACACTGACTTGTACAAATACATCAGTTACATTAACTGGTACATCTACAGATGGAGACGTAACTTTTGCCTGGAGCGGGCCAGGTGGCTTTACTGCTTCAACTGCAACTATACAAGTTAGCACAGCAGGGACTTATACTCTAACTGTTACTAACCCGGCAACCGGCTGCTCTGCTACCGATACAGTGGAGGTAGGAAGGAACAATGAATTGCCGGACGCAAGAGTTGCTTCTTCTTCCATACCTGTCATTAAGTGTGGTAATGGAGAGGTAACTCTGTTAGGCGTTTCTAACACTCCTGGAGTAACATTCAGATGGACTGGACCAAACGGATTCACTTCAACTGAGCAGAATGTTACTGTTTCGGTTGGTGGTACCTACACCTTAACGGTTACAAATCCTGCAACTGGCTGCTCAGCTTCTGCTACAGAAAGTGTAGTAGATGCAAGAAGAGATTTGAATGCGAATGCCGGACCTGATAAAGTGCTTACCTGTACAGTCAATCAAGTAGTCTTGCAAGGGACAACTGATTACGATGGACAATTAGCATTAGGATATGAGTGGAGAGATAGTAATGGAGCTTTAATTGCTTTAACACAAAACATTACTGTAACCGAACCAGGTACCTACACATTCAGGGTACATGACATCTACAGTGGTTGTAATGACTCTGACGTTGTAGTAGTTACTGGTAATACCGATTCGCCTGTTGTAAACATCCGCACTGATACAAACCCTGTACTGAAATGCTCCAACAATGATATTGAGATTCAGGGCGGTTCGCCAACACCAGGGGCTGTTTATAGTTGGGTTGGCCCGAATGGGTTTACTGCAACTACTCAGAATATAACTGTTTCTGTAGGCGGAATATACACATTAACAGTTACTAACCCTGCAACAGGGTGCAGCGCCAGCAAGCAGGTAGAGATATATGATGTAAGAAAAGATCTCAACGCTAATGCGGGACCTGATATGGTGTTAACCTGTACTGTAAATCAAGTTACATTACAAGGGTCTAGTATTACGGCAGGTGCTTTAGGCTATCATTGGACTGCAAGCGATGGTGGACGTATCGTGTCAGGTCAATCCACGCTGAATCCTGTAGTAGATGCACCTGGTACTTATATTCTTTATGTAGTTGACATCTATAGTGGCTGTAATGATACCGATATAGTTGTAGTTACCAGAGAAAATACGCAGGTAAATGTATCAGCCCAAGGCGGTGCGTTGGATTGTGTAACCGGTACGTTACGACTAACGGGTAGTTCAACTACAGCTGGTGTGGTATATAGCTGGATCGGACCGGGCGGCTTTACATCAAGCGAGCAAAACCCTGTGGTTAATATGGCGGGCGAGTACACCTTAACAGCCCGAATTCCGAACTCTGATTGCGCTGCCAGCACCACGGTAACAGTAGTACCTGCCGCAGGCGGAACAAGAACCGAAGTTACCTGCTATGTAATCGACTTTGAACAGGACGCAGCTGGCCTGATTACCTCTACCACTACCAATGCGGGTGAAGTTGTGATCGTAGGGCAGCGCCGTACACCGGAAGGCCCGATTGCGCTGGGTAACCACGCAGCCATTTTCGACACAGGCATGCCGACTGGCGACGATGCTGACCTCCATACCATGGATTGGGGTAATGTACTCATCGTTAACCAGGACAGAACCGGTGAACCGAACGATAACCAATGGGGTGGCGTGCTGGAGCTGGACTTCTCTGCCTTCGGTCCTGTTACCATGACTTCGCTTCGTGCGCTGGATATTGATGAGTATGAAGACTGGTCGTGGGTGGTGCTGTACGATGGCGATGGCAACGAACTGTACCGTGTGCAACTGCAACCTCTAGGCGACAACAGCCGACAGACTGTTGATTTGGGCAATACTCGTGGCGTAATGATGATGCGTGTGTACCTGGATGGCACTGGTGTGGATTATGTAGGCTCGGGTGCGATAGATGATATCCGTTTCTGTATCGAACGCCAGGTAGAGGAACCATGCCAAACTCCTCAACCAGAGCCGGAGAACTGCTTTGTAGCAGATTTCGATCAGGAGGAAACCGGCCTGATTGAATCTACCACTACCAATGCAGGTGTGATTGGTATTCTGGGACGTGCCCGCACTTCTACTGGTCCAATTGCGCTTGGTAACCATGCAGCTATCTTTAACTCGCAAATGCCGACTGGTGACGACGACGATTTATACACTGCCGACTGGGGCAATGTGCTGATCATTAACCAGGACAGAACCAGTGAACCGAATGATAACCAGTGGGGTGGCATTCTGGAACTGGATTTCTCTGCCTTTGGTCCGGTGACCATGTACTCGCTCAAAGCACTCGATATCGACGAGTACGAAGATTGGTCATGGGTAGTACTATACGATGGTAATGGTAATGAACTATACCGTGTGCAGCTGCAGCCACTGGGCAATAACAGTCAGCAGCAGGTTGATTTGGGTGCTACCAGCGGTGTAATGCTGATGAAAGTGTACCTGGACGGAACCGGTGTTGACTTTGTAGGCTCCGGTGCTATTGACGACATCAGATTCTGCATAGATGGCAACAATGCTTCGACTGCCCTGCAGGCAAGCAGAGCAAGTGCGCTGAAAGCAGAGACAGTCGGTATAGAAGCCTCAGCATATCCGATGCCGTTTACCGACAGAACCACAATAGAGTTTAGAATGGCCGAGGCGCAGGATTATGTTGTACAGCTCTACGATTCCAAGGGCCAGTTAGTACGTGAACTGCAAGCTGGTAAGGCGGGTGCCGGTGAACTGGTAACTGTTGAAGTAGAAGGCAGCCACCTGGCTGATGGTCTGTACTTTGCCAATATTGTGGGCAAGGCCGGTATCAAAAAATCGGTGAAGCTGCTCCATAGAAGGTAAGTTAAACTATAACTAATTAGAACTGCCCTGTAGCCAACGGCTACAGGGCAGTTTTTTTATAGATGATCAGAAAAAAAGACCGCTTTTATCAGAAAGGAAAACCCGGAAGAGTAAGTTATGACCGGTATTCAGTTAACACTTAAACAGGCTGTAAACGAATATAGTTGGGGCTTAATTTAATTGTACTAAATTTTTCATTGCCTTAACTAAAGCAATGTATATGTGTGCTTTGACTTGAGGCGTAAGAAGCAGAAAGTGAGGTTGGTAAGGAAAATAATAAACGTATACTATAGCGTGTCTCAAACATAAAAGTTCTAATTAAATTCTTTTTAGAACTGCCTTCTTTAAGCTTAATAACCCTGATAGGCTTTGGCGCAAATTGGTACGTGTTATTACTTACTTGTAAACCTATAGTAATATGGTAAAGTTCTACATTCGGGGTCCGCTTATCACATTTCCTCTCTCTCAGTTTTATCCTTTACAACAAGGTCCCTGATCTGGTTTGCGCATCTGAGCAGCACCATCTCTTACTTATTTAATTTTTTAATTATGGAAAAAGGAAACACCCGGCAAAAAGGTGGGGGATATCTTATTCCGCTGCACTTTAAACCTCCTTAATACCAGTTTAAGGTTCAGTAATATTATGCTATCCTGGTATATACCACTTGTTTATTTTGAGGAACTATATGAAGAAATTATACAACTATGAAAGCTAACATCCTATGGAAAACTATAACAACTACACATGTTTGAAGGATAATTTACTTACATACTTACAGAAGATTGCAGTTGTAGTGGCTGTGCTGGCCTTACCACTGGCCTTACAGGCAAAAGGCAAAACAACAACTGCAGACAATTGCCACATAATCGATTTTAACCAGGAGAGTACTGGTCTGATTACAGCTACTACAACAAATGCGGGGGTAGTAGATATAGTAGGACAGCGTCGTACTTCTACCGGGCCGATTGCGCTGGGCAACCATGCCGCTATTTTCGATACCGGCATGCCGACCGGTGATGACGATGACCTGTACACTGATGACTGGGGCAATGTGCTCATCATCAACCAGGACAGAACCAACGTGCCGAATGATAACCAGTGGGGTGGCGTGCTGGAATTAAATTTCGCTTCTGTCGGTCCAGTGACTATGTACTCGCTTAAAGCACTTGACATTGACGAGTACGAAGACTGGTCATGGGTGAAACTATACGACGGCAATGGCAACGAACTATACAGCGTGCAGCTGCAGCCTTTAGGTAACAACAGTCGCCAGATGGTTGATCTGGGCGGCACAGAAGGAGTAATGATGATGCGTGTGTACTTGGACGGAACTGGTGAAGATTTTGTTGGATCAGGTGCCATCGATGATATCATGTTCTGTGTTGAAGAGCCAGAGCCAAGTAATTGCTTCATAGCTGACTTTAACCAGGAGAGTACCGGTCTGATCGAGTCTACCACTACAAATGCTGGCGATATTACGATTCTGGGTCGTGCCCGTACTTCTACAGGTCCTGTCGCGCTGGGCAACCATGCCGCGATTTTCGACAGCGGCATGCCGACCGGTGATGATGACGACCTGTACACTGATGACTGGGGCAATGTGCTCATCATCAACCAGGACAGAACCAACGTGCCGAATGATAACCAGTGGGGCGGTGTACTAGAGCTCGACTTCTCGGCTTTCGGCCCAGTAACAATGTACTCGCTCAAGGCACTTGACATTGATGAGTACGAAGACTGGTCATGGGTAGTGCTGTATGATGGTGATGGTAATGAACTATACCGTGTGCAGCTGCAGCCGCTTGGCAACAACAGCCGACAAATGGTTGACTTGGGTGGCACAAAAGGGGTGATGATGATGAAGGTGTACCTGGATGGAACCGGCGAAGACTTCGTGGGCTCAGGTGCTATTGATGATATCATGTTCTGTGTTGAAGAGCCAGAGCCAGAAACCTGCTTCGTAGCGGACTTTAATCAGGAAGAAAGTGGCTTGATTGAGTCTACTACAACCAATGCTGGTGATATTGGCTTGCTGGGTCGCCGCCGTACTGCAGATGGCTCAATTGCTCTTGGTAATCATGCTGCTATCTTCGATACTGGTATGCCAACCGGAGATGATACCGACTTGCATACGCTGGATTGGGGCAATGCGCTGATCATTAACCAGGACAGAACCGGCGAGCCGAACGATAACCAATGGGGCGGCGTGATGGAGCTGGATTTCTCAGCTTTTGGACCTGTAACGATGTACTCACTGATGGCACTCGACATTGACGAGTACGAAGACTGGTCATGGGTGAAACTATACGACGGCAATGGCAATGAGCTCTACAGCGTGCAACTGCAGCCACTGGGTAACAACAGCCAGCAGCAGGTTGATCTGGGTGGTACCAGCGGTGTGATGCTGATGAAAGTGTACCTGGATGGCACAGGCGAAGACTTTGTTGGCTCAGGCGCTATTGACGACATCCACTTCTGTGTAGATGGCAATAACGCTTCTACTGCGCTGCAAGCTGGCAGCGTGAGCGCACTGAAAGCAGAAAAGATGGCTGGTATAGAAGCTTCAGCTTATCCAATGCCATTTACCGACAGAACCACAATTGAGTTCAGAATGGCTGATGCCCAGGATTATGTAGTACAACTCTACGATTCTAAAGGCCAGCTGGTACGTGAACTGCAGGCTGGTACAGCAAGGGCTGGCCAGTTAGTGACTGTTGAGGTAGAAGGCAGCCACCTGGCTGATGGTCTGTACTTTGCCAACATTGTGGGCAAGGCCGGCATCAAGAAGTCAGTGAAACTGCTGCACAAAAAGTAAGTTAAACTATAGTTAATTAGAACTGCCCTGTAGCCGTTGGTTGCAGGGCAGTTTTTTATGCCTGTAGATGTAGCGTTTTTACTTTACTTTTGCTTCTATGCTTAAAATCGCAATCACAGGGCCGGAGTCTACAGGTAAATCCACTTTATCAGAGCAGCTGGCAACGCACTACAACACGGTGTGGGTGCCCGAGTATGCCCGTGCTTACATCGGTAACCTTGGCCGGGACTATACTATAGACGATATTGAGGCCATTGCCCGGGGGCAGCTGCAACTGGAGCAGGAACTTGAAGCCGGCGCAGGAACTATACTTATTTCGGATACAGATCTGCTGGTACTCAAAATCTGGAGCGAACATGCCTTTGGCCGTTGCCCGGAATTTATAGTTCAGCAATTAGAGCAGCAGAACTATAACCTTTACCTGCTGATGGGCGTTGATTTGCCCTGGGAGCCCGACCCGCAGCGCGAACACCCGCACCTGCGCCAGTTTTTTTACGACTGGTACAAACGCGAACTGCAAACTATGGGAGTGCCTTTTGCTGAAATAAGCGGGCAGCAGCACGAGCGTTTTAACAATGCCAAAAAACACATAGATGCCCTGCTGCAAACCAAACTATAAATATTGCCGCATGCTACATTTCTTAGAGAACGAGAACTATAAGGTTGGTGTCGAGAGCTTAGGCGCCGAACTGCAACACTTTATAAAACTGGATGAACAACTGGAGTTTATTTGGTTAGCCGACCCCAGTGTATGGCCCAGCCACGCGCCTAACCTGTTTCCGATAATAGGCGAAGTGCCTGATTTTGAGTACACCTATAACGGCAAGACTTATCAGATGCAGCGCCACGGCTTTGCCCGCAAAAAAGAATTCAAACTGATAGAAAAGCACCACGATAAACTGGTATTTGAGCTCACGCATGACGAAGAAACGCTGCAGCAGTATCCGTTTAAATTTACCCTGCTGATTGCTTATAAACTGGAGTGGAACAAACTATCGGTAACCTACCTGGTGCGCAACGACGATACACATGCCATGTACTTTTCGGTGGGCGGGCACCCCGGCTTTAACGTGCCATTTTACCCGAACGAGAACTATACCGACTATTACCTGGAGTTTGAGCAGGAGGAAACCCTGAGCCGTTACCTGCTGAACGAGAATGGCCTGCAGACCGGCGATACAGAACGTGTGCTGGAGCAGGAACGCGTGCTGCACCTAAACCATAATTACTTTGATAAAGACGCACTTGTTTTCAAAGATCTTAACTCTGAAAAAGTAACATTGAGCAGCAAAACCAACCCGAGAGCCCTGGAGATAGAGTTCAAGGGCTTTCCATATCTGGGTATTTGGGCTAAGCCTGGGCCAAGCAAGTATGTATGTGTAGAGCCATGGTGCGGTATTGCTGGAAGAGTAGGAGAAACAGGAGAACTACAGGAGAAAGAAGGCATACAGGAACTTGGTCCGAAACAGGCTTTTGAGCGTACGTTTACAATTTCGATTCTATAGTTTGCCGGTAGCTATAAAGTTAAAGCCCCTGCCAGTTTGTGCTGGCAGGGGCTTTTATAGTTTTAAAGCATGTCGTTATTGCAAAGAAGGCTCAGGCAGCTTTGGCATTCTGATCCTTCTGAAATCATAATCCGGTTCAAAGTCGTTTATAGGAAGCGAGATTCCGGGTGGCAGGTCCAAATCTGGCAGACCATCGCCAAGCGGCTCGCCTCCGTCATCGTCGTTATCGGTTGATGGCGGGTGATTGAACTTGGTGCGTGGCGAAAAGGCATAATATGCCAGTATAGTGAGCAATGCTAATGTATATAGTAAGCTGATCATCATCACGTTCTCTACTTAAATTGTTGTCAGTTCAGCCGGCATATCTTCTTGATCTGGCTATACTTAGGAGCAACTGCAGGAAAATGTGCCTGTTCCTTTTAAAACGTACTTTGTGTTGCAGGGTTTGACTATATACTAAAAAAATTATCTGAATTCCTTAAAATATTATATTATAGATATATAGTTGCCTTTATTTAACCCCGGAACGGCTTTTTATATCCGGAATAAAGGCCTACATTTGCCGGTAGTAGGGGTGCCTTATAATAACGGGCTGAGATCATACCCATTGAACCTGTACGGGTAATGCCGTCGTAGGGAAACAAAAGGGAAACACAAAAAAAGCAGGATGCTAACCCCTGGCAGATCTGTATGTGTAACTTTATCTTTTTAACAACTAATGAAAAATTTCTTGTTTGCACTGGCAGTGTGCTTATTGCCATTGCAACTGCTTGCGCAGTTTAAGCTGAGCGGGCGTGTTACCGATGCTGCTACAGGCAAAGCCCTGCCTGGCGCAACCATTCTCCTTCAGCATACCAACACAGGTACAACTACCAGCGCCGATGGCGTTTTTGAATTCCCGAACCTGGCTGCAGGCAACTATACGCTTAAAGTAAGTTTCTTAGGTTTTGAGCAGAAAACAGCAACAGTAAACCTGCAACAGAACGAGCATCTGCAACTCAGCCTTCGTGCGCAGGCCATGCAGGCCAACGAAATAATTGTACAGGCCATCCGTGCCGACGAAAAGACCGGAACCACCTACACCAACGTAAGCAAAGCCGAAATAGAAGAGCGTAACTTTGGACAGGACCTGCCTTACCTGCTGGAAAATACACCTGCTGTTGTGGTAAACTCCGATGCCGGCGCTGGCGTGGGCTATACAGGCATTCGCATCCGGGGTTCTGACATTACCCGCATCAACGTAACTATAAACGGCATTCCGGTAAACGATTCGGAGAGCCACGGTACCTTTTTCGTGAACATGCCTGACTTTGCCTCGTCGGTAGAAGACATTCAGATACAGCGTGGCGTGGGTACCTCTACTAACGGAGCCGGTGCCTTTGGTGCCAGTATAAACATACAAACACAGCACGTACGGCCAGAGCCTTACGCCGAAACCAGCCACAGCTACGGCTCTTTTGATACCTGGAAGAACAACCTGCGCTTCGGAACCGGGCTTATAAACGGCAAGTTTGCATTCGATGGACGTTTATCTCAAATTAAGTCAGATGGCTACATAGATCGTGCATTCTCTGATCTGAAATCACTATACTTTTCAGGTGGCTACTACGGCGATAAAACCATGCTGAAATTTGTGACCTTCTCAGGCAAGGAGAAAACCTACCAGGCCTGGGATGGCGTGCCCGAAGAACTGCTCGAAACAAACCGCACGTACAATGGCATCGGAAGTTATACTGACGAGAACGGGAATGAGCGTTTTTACGACAACGAAACAGATAATTACCAGCAAGACCACTACCAACTGCACTTTGCACAAGACCTGCTGCCGCGCCTGAACCTGGGCGGGGCACTGCACCTGACCCGTGGGCGTGGCTATTACGAGCAATACAAAGAGAACCGTAAGCTCAGCAACTATGGCTTGGCACCGGTAATTATAGGCGACGAAACGATAACACGCTCTGACCTGATTCAGCAGAAGTGGCTTGATAACTATTTTTATGGTGTAACCTATGCCCTGAACTATAGCTCCGAAGACAGTAAGCTGAACACTACGCTTGGCGGCGCCTGGAACAAGTACGACGGGGACCACTTTGGCGAAGTGATCTGGGCCAGGTATGCCTCTACAGGCGAGATCCGCCATCGCTATTACTATAACAAAGCGCTCAAAACCGACTTCAATATTTTTGGTAAAGCAAATTACCAGGTTACAGAAAAGCTCGGTCTGTTTGGCGATCTTCAGTACCGAACTATAAACTATGAGCTTGATGGCGTAGATGATGATAACCGTGATGTAACCCAGCAGGCAGACTATCATTTCCTGAACCCGAAAGCTGGTATTACTTACCGAATATCTGATAAGCAGACGGTGTATGCGTCTTATGCAGTAGGTAACCGCGAACCAACACGCTCCGACTTTACTGATACACCTGTAAACACGGTAGCCGAGGTGGCAAAACCGAAGCACGAAACACTTTATAACCTGGAAGTCGGCTACAAAGCCCAGGGCATAACCAAGCTGTTAGGTCAAAACGCAAACTATAGCTTAGATGCCACTTACTACTACATGGATTATGACAACCAACTGGTGCCAACCGGTCAGCTGAACGATGTAGGAGCAGCACTCAGGACCAACATTAAAGACAGTTACCGTACTGGTATAGAGTTGGCAGGAGCTCTTAATCTGAACGATAAAGTGGAAGTGAGCAGCACTGTGGCGCTGAGTAAAAACAGGATCCGCAACTTTACCGAGTACCTGTACACCTACGATGCCGACTATAACGTGGAAGCAATAACAGAGGTACACCACAAGTCTACGGATATAGCGTTCTCGCCTTCAGTTGTTACGTCTCATAAGTTGGAAGTGCAGCCGTTAAGAGGCTTTAAAACAACCCTGCTTTACAGAACGGTTGGCAAGCAGTATCTGGACAACACCAGCAGCAACGACCGTAAAATAGACGCTTACCAGGTGCTGGACCTGCGCCTGCGCTATACCATAAAACCATCCTTCATGAAGGAGCTGGAGTTTGCCCTGCTGGTAAATAACCTGCTTAATAAAGAGTATGTGGCCAACGGCTATACCTGGACCGAGCAATACACCGGCGACCCAACCCGCTACGACTATAAATACTACTATCCACAGGCAACAAGAAACTTCCTGTTCTCTGTCGGGATGAAGTTTTAAACTATAGTTTATAGTTTGCACGAAGAAGCCCTGCCAGTAATGGCGGGGCTTTTTTATTTGTCTGGATCAGGATTTACAGGATTATAGAATGAACAGGATTCTGAAGGACTAATGAACTATAGTTCAGGCGAGTTTCCAGACTTGAACTATAGTTGCAAAACAAAGCTAATCCTGATTCAAACCTATAGTTTCATAACGGAGACGCAAGGTATTGCGCCTCTACATTACATTCCGATAAATCCTTTTAATCTCTGTTAACCCCGTTTCAGGCAACTATTCATCCTGTTCATCCTATAATCCTGTAAAACCTGATTCAGACAATTCGTTTAAAATTTTATCTTTGCGTATTACCCTTTCTTACAAACCCTTAAAACAAAACTATGGCTTACGAATCATCAGGTGCGCCTGACTACTATAACATCGACGACCTGCTTACCGAAGAGCACCTGCTCATCCGCCAGACCATGCGCGATTTCGTGAAACGCGAGATTTCGCCTTATATTGAAAAATGGGCGCAGGATGCACATTTTCCTTCCGAGATTGTGAAGAAGTTTGGTGATGTAGGTGCTTTCGGCCCAACGATACCAACCGAGTATGGCGGCGGTGGTCTGGACTATATCAGCTATGGCATTATTATGCAGGAGATCGAGCGCGGCGATTCTGGTATGCGCTCTACGGCGTCGGTGCAGGGCTCGCTGGTAATGTACCCGATCTATAAGTATGGTTCTGAAGAGCAGCGCAAAAAGTACCTGCCAAAGCTGGCAAGCGGCGAGTGGCTGGGTTGCTTCGGCTTAACCGAACCTGACTTCGGCTCTAACCCGGGGGGTATGGTTACCAATATCAAAGACATGGGCGACCATTACCTACTCAACGGTTCTAAAATGTGGATCTCCAACTCTCCGGAATGCCAGATAGCCGTAGTTTGGGCCAAGAACGAAGAAGGCCGCATAAAAGGACTTATAGTGGAGCGCGGCATGGAAGGCTTTACCACACCGGAAATCCACAACAAATGGAGCCTGCGCGCCAGCTGTACCGGCGAACTGGTGTTTGACAACGTGAAAGTACCGAAAGAGAACCTGCTGCCAAATGTGGATGGTCTGCGCGGCCCGCTGGGCTGCCTTGATTCTGCCCGTTACGGTATTTCGTGGGGTGCACTTGGTGCTGCTATCGATTGTTATGAGTCGGCCCTGAAGTATAGCAAAGAGCGTATCCAGTTCGATAAACCGATCGGAGGTTTCCAGTTAACGCAGAAAAAACTGGCCGAAATGCTGACCGAGATAACCAAAGCACAGCTCATGGTATGGCGTTTAGGAACCCTGATGAACGAAGGAAAAGCTACAACCCAGCAGATATCCATGGCAAAACGCAACAGTGTGGATATGGCCCTGCACATTGCCCGCGAAGCACGCCAGATACATGGTGGCATGGGTATTACCGGCGAATACCCGATCATGCGCCACATGATGAACCTGGAATCTGTGATCACTTACGAAGGTACCCACGACATTCACCTACTGATAACAGGTGCTGACATTACGGGTATACAAGCGTTTAAATAAGATCCCACCCAAGACTCCCTAAAACAGGGGATAGGGCTAAACTATAGGAAGGCAGCTGCGGAAGTAGCTGCCTTTTTGTTTGCCTGAACCGGAGCTTAATGGAGATTAGATTGATTAGCTGGATTCGTAGCAATACTTTGCGTCTAGGCTATACAACTATAGTTTGGGCATCTGGCCTTTTCATGGTCGGGAACAATTCCCCTCCTCGGAGGGGAATTGTTCTGCTCTAGGAACTGGATTTAACTATAGCTTCATTTTCCTGACTTCGGCTGATACCATCCTTCCCATTAATCCGTCAAATCCCCATTAACTCCGGTCCAGACAATCCTGTAAATTACTCATCTGACTCACCATATTGCCGGTACTCATCTCTGAGTTTTCCTCCCGGGCTGTATTTCATCATACTTTCCCAAAGCCTGTCGAACTCACGGCTATAGTCCTGTACAATGCTCAGGTTATCGGTGATCAGGATATTTTCGTGGTTGAACATGGCGGCGCTTCTGGTCCAGTTGTAGCTGCCGGTTAGCACACTTGTTTCATCGAAAATGGCAAACTTGTGGTGCATGTGGCTGCGCGTCTTGTCAATCCGTACATCCAGACCCTTAGCTGCCAGTTCTCTTATATCCGAGCCGACATCGTGCAGCTTTTTATTATCCGTTATGATCTTTATGCTTACGCCACGCTGGTGTGCCCGAACTATAGCTTCCGAAATGCGGTCGTCGCTGATCGTGAATACACATATTTTCATGGTCTTTTCCGCATCGTCGATGGCTAGGATAATAGCGTTCAGACAATCCTCACCGGGGCTGAAGAAGGCATGGCTGGTAATTTTCTGCTGACTTGGGCGCATGTATTTCTTATTTTAGAGCACTGAAAGGTACGCTTGCTAGCTTAGTTTATGTAAGAAACTGATAATTTGCTAATTGTATTAGATTTGTGGTGATAAACTATAAAATATTTAGCAAAAATACGTAAATTAGTAGGCATAAATGGAGCTAAAGCAGTTCCCGGGGTGTTACCTTTAAGTACTGCAAAAGCTTGTTTTAAAGTAGAAGATAGAAGAATGAGAGAAGATTATCTCACTGGCGAAAAAGAGCACATGACGCCAGCTGAACGCGACATAGATAAGGCCCTCCGTCCGCTTAGTTTTGCCGATTTTACTGGTCAGGCTAAAGTAGTGGAGAACCTGAAGATATTTGTGCAGGCTGCCCGCCGTCGTGGCGAGGCGCTGGACCACGTATTGCTTCACGGACCTCCGGGACTGGGTAAAACCACGCTTTCGCATATTATTGCTTCGGAGCTGGATGCAGGTATAAAAATGACTTCGGGCCCGGTGCTGGACAAGCCAAGCGATCTGGCCGGACTGCTGACCAACCTCGACCCGAACGATGTGCTGTTCATCGACGAGATACACCGCCTCAACCCGATTGTGGAAGAGTACCTGTATTCGGCCATGGAAGACTATAAGATCGACATCATGCTCGATTCTGGTCCGAATGCGCGCTCTGTGCAAATTAGTTTGAATCCCTTTACCCTTATTGGTGCTACCACACGTTCCGGTTTGCTTACAGCGCCGCTTCGTGCCCGTTTCAGTATCAACAGCCGTCTGGAATATTACGATGCCGAGTTGCTTACCTCGATTGTAAAACGCTCATCAGCATTACTGGGTGCGCCTATCCACGAAGATGCTGCTTTCGAGATTGCCCGCCGCAGCCGTGGTACACCGCGTATTGCCAACAACCTGCTGCGCCGTACCCGCGACTTTGCCCAGGTAAAAGGCGACGGAACTATAGATGTGGAAATTGCCAAGTTTGCGCTGCATGCCCTGGATGTAGACCACAACGGTCTGGATGACATGGATAAACGCATTCTTTCCTGCATCATCGACAAATACAAAGGTGGTCCGGTTGGTATATCAACTATAGCTACTGCCTGTGGCGAAGAAGCAGAAACGATTGAGGAAGTATACGAGCCCTTCCTGATTCAGGAAGGGTATATTAAGCGTACCGCCCGCGGCCGTGAAGCTACTGAAGCAGCCTACAGGCACTTAGGCAAAGTTCCGCCACAACAGGTGCAGACAAATACGCTTTTCGATCAGGCAGAGTAAGCAACTATAGCTTAAACAATAAAACAAAAAGAGCAGGCCATTTGGTCTGCTCTTTTTGTTTGCCTGAACTATAGCCTATAGTTCACATGCTTCTGTAAGGCTCTATAATTTTGCGAGGCGGCTATTCTGTTTTCTTTATCTCCGCGATCAGTTCTACCTCCAGTACCGATTCACTGTCCAGCAACCTGGCAACTTCTACCCAGGTGGCAGCAGGGTTGTGGGTGCCATAGTATTTCTTCCGGATGTCGCGGTGTTTCTTTATGGCTTCAATGTCTTTGGTGTATAGGTTCTCTTTCACTACATGTGTAAAATCAAGGTTGTATTTCTTTAGCGTCAGCTCCAGCGTTTTGTAAACGCGTTCCATGGCTTTGTCCATGTCGCCGTTGCCTACGGTGCCCGATATATAAAGCATGTTGCCGCTACGGTAGGCTTGAGCGTAATTCCATTCTTTTTCGCCGGGGTGCAGATGGAAGACTTTACCATTCTTTTCCGTGGTACCCTGCGCAAAAGCTCCCATCCCAAAGCACAGGAAGGCAAGCAGTGTAAATAGTTTTTTCATAGTTATAGATTTAGGTTTTATGTCTGAAAGTTAAGAAGATAAGGTGAATCCAGAGTCAGCTTTAGCATACTTTAACTAAATAATTTACAAGTTCTGGAATGGGATTGGGGTATCTGAAGAATCCTGTTAAATCAGATTAATCCCTTTTAAGCACTGGCCGGATTTATTTTAGTTTAATTTTGTTGATCAAACTATAGCTGCCAAACTATAGGCAGGCTAAACTATAACTTGAACAAAGCGCAACAAACATATCTGATCAAGCAGAAGGCACAGGAACTGGGCTTCATGTATTGCGGTATCTCGAAGGCTGATTTCCTGGAGGAGGAAGCACCTCGCCTGGAGAACTGGCTAAAGCAGAACATGCACGGGCAGATGCACTACATGGAGAACCATTTCGACAAGCGCCTGGACCCTCGGCTTTTAGTTGATGGGGCGAAGTCTGTGGTGTCGTTGCTGCTCAATTATTACCCTGCCAAAGAAACACAGCAACCCGACGAGGACACACTTAAAATATCAAAATACGCCTACGGTACCGATTACCATTTCGTGATAAAGGACAAGCTGAAAACGCTCCTGACCTACATAAACGAAACGATTGGCGAGGTGGGCGGCCGTTGCTTTGTAGATTCTGCGCCGGTGCTGGACAAGGCCTGGGCCAAAAAATGCGGCCTGGGCTGGGTAGGCAAAAACTCAAACCTGATAACGCCCCAGGTAGGCAGCTTTTACTTTATAGCCGAACTGATCATAGACCTGGAACTGGAGTATGATGGCCCGATAAAGGATTACTGCGGAAGCTGCACCAAGTGCCTGGACGCCTGTCCTACAGATGCTATAGTTGCGCCTTACGTGGTAGATGGCAGCAAATGTATATCCTACTTCACCATTGAATTGAAAGATCAGCTGCCGCAGGAAATGAACGGCAAATTCGGCAACTGGGTATTTGGCTGCGACATTTGCCAGGATGTGTGCCCCTGGAACCGTTTCAGCAAACCGCACAACGAGCCAGACTTTGCCCCGCATCCCGATTTAAAGCACATGAAAACGACCGACTGGCAGGAGCTGACGCATGAAGTATTTGCACAGCTCTTCAAGAAATCGGCGGTAAAGCGCACGGGCTATAATGGGCTGTTGCGCAACATTAACTTTGTAGAAAAAGGCCAGGAGCACTGGCCCGATCCTATGGCTGAAGCCTCGCAAAAACGCGGTTAATAATAAGCAGGTATCTGCTGGAGAACTGGTCGTAACACCATTGTTTTAGTTGCAACAGCTCATCTGCTACAAGAAATTTAAAGGATTTTCTGAGCTCCTTCTCAAACAGCATTTTGTCGAAGCTAACCTTCAGCAAAATGGTTTTTACATATTCCAACATGTCAGTAAAGTAATAGAATCAAGTTCTGTTTTCAGTTACGCATGTAACGCGTAAAAGTGCTGTTTTATATTGTAAATTGGGTTAAAGAAGTGCCATTTAAAGTAAAACACCTGAAATGAAGGTTTGTTTGACCGAAAGAGCTGCCGGAAATTACTAAATTTGCTAACAGGCTATTCTTTCATAGCCAGCAAACTATGCGTTTCATTATCCTGACTATCGTGTTTCTGTTGTTATTGCCCGGCATGCTGCTGGCGCAACAGATCAGCATTGAGTTAGGTAAAAGCCCGCTCCCGATCAACCAGTACTATACCATTGGCATCCGGTTGCAGGACCAGCAGCTAAAAGAATATAGCCCTTTCCCCGAGATTGAAGGGTTTAAGAAAAGCAGCAAATATTCCTCTACCGAAACTATAATTACGGGCGGAACAACCACCAAAATACTAACGGTTTACCAGAACTATGCGCCGCTGCAGGAAGGTGAATTTGTGTTGAAGCCTTTCAGTATGAAGGTGAACGGGCAGATGGTGCAGTCGGAAGGTACAACTATAGTTGTGCGCCCAATGGCTGCGGCAACACCCGGCACTAACCTGCCCGACCTGGTAACACCAGGTGAAGAACCGGAAGCCGTGCTGGACGGACAACCAGAGTTTATCGAAAAAGATGACTATGCTTTCCTGACACTTTATACCAGCAAAAATGAGGTTTATGTGGGCGAAGGATTTACAGTAGCATTATACTTTTACCTTGCCGCCGAAGACCAGCAGTTACTGGAGTTCTATGACTTTGCTAACCAGATAACCGGCATACTTCGCCAGATAAAACAGCCTAATGTGTGGGAAGAGTCGTTTGATTTTTCGGAGATAACGCCTGAAAATGTACTGGTAAACGACAAGCCATACCTGCGGTTTAAACTATACGAAGCCGTTTTATACCCTATTAACCAGGAGCCTATATTTTTCCCGCAATTATCGTTGCGGATGCTGAAGTATAAAGTGGCTAAACAGCCCAACCTGTTAAATGCGGAGCGCCAGGAAGGGTATAAAACGTACTTTGCTCGCCCACGTGAGGTAAAGGTAAAGCAGCTACCACCTCACCCTCTCCGCGATGTAGTGCCGGTTGGTACCTATAGTCTGAACGAGCAGCTCTCGCGCAGATCGGTAGAAGTGAACAGAAGCTTCTCTTACCTGTTTCAGGTGGTGGGTGAAGGCAACATGGCAGCTATTATGCCACCCGTGCCCAATGCATCTCCTGGGCTGGAGTTTTACCCGCCTGATATGCGGCAGGATGTAACCCGGCGTGCGGGCAGAGCATCCGGCTCAAAAAGCTTTACCTATACCGTGCTGCCGCGTAGTCCCGGCCAATATAAACTGCAGGATGCCCTGCAACTGATTTACTTTGACCCTGTAACAGCCCGGTACGATACCCTGCGCCCATCGCTTGCCGTAACTATAACCGGAACCCGAGATACCGATGCCCTCGTGCTTTCACGTGATCTGGGGCCATTTTACAAGATCATCGAGAATGAAGATAACAGCCTGGTTAGCCTGCACCAATTCGACGAGATCAGGAGATACACTAACATTATATTGGTTGTGCTGCTGGCGGTATCGGGCTTTGTGTTTATTAAACGAAGAAAACTATGAGCAATACATATGGTAGCCTGTTCAGGATAACAACTTTTGGCGAATCGCACGGACCTGCCGTTGGTGTGGTGCTGGATGGTTGCCCTGCAGGATTAGAGATAACTACCGACGAAATACAGGCAGCCTTAGACCGTCGCAGGCCAGGGCAGTCGGATATTACAACACCGCGAAGCGAAGAAGATAAGGTAACAATACTTTCGGGTGTGTTTGAAGGTGTTACAACCGGCACGCCTATTACGCTGGTTGTAAACAACAAAGATCAGCATAGCCATGACTATAGCCACATTCAGCATGCTTTCCGCCCATCGCACGCCGATTATACTTATACCGCCAAATACGGTACCCGCGATTACCGTGGCGGTGGCCGCAGTTCGGCCCGCGAAACAGTAGCCCGTGTAGCAGCAGGCGCCATTGCCACTAAGCTGCTGAAGGAACAGGGGATATCAGTAAACAGCTACGTGTCGCAAGTGGGTACTATAAAGCTGCGCAAGCACTATTCTAAGCTCGACTTTAAAAAGATAGATGCCAACAAAGTGCGCTGCCCTGATGGTAAAATAGCAGCCCGTATGATTGGTGTTATAGAAGATGCCCGTAACAGCCTGGATACAATTGGCGGTGTGGTGAGCTGCGTGATACAAGGTGTGCCTGCCGGTTTGGGAGAACCTGTGTTTGATAAGCTGCATGCCGAGCTGGGCAAGGCTATGTTAAGCATAAATGCAGTAAAAGGTTTTGAATACGGCAGTGGTTTTGAAGGCGTAAAGCTGCGTGGCTCACAGCACAACGACGAGTTTTATACCGATGAGGATGGCAGCATCAAGACCAGAACAAACCACTCTGGCGGCATACAGGGCGGTATCAGCAACGGGCAGGATATTTACTTTAATGTAGCGTTTAAGCCGGTTGCCACCATTCTGCAGCCCCAAACAACTATAAACGATGCCGGTGAAGAAATAACGCTGCAGGGCAAGGGCCGCCACGACCCATGCGTTCTGCCGCGCGCTGTGCCTATAGTTGATGCCATGGCTGCATTGGTACTGGCGGATTTCGTACTTCGCCGGAAAGCCAACAAACTATAGTTTAACTAAATGCGCTAGCCGGAACATAGCCGTATTCCACTAATTCTTCAGGGTTGTTTATTGATCGGCAGGCGCCATCTGTAAGCAGTACAACCCTGTCGCTGATGCGAACTACCGTACTATAGTTGTGGTCGGTAATAATGAAGCCTTTTGTACTCAGGTGTTCTTCCAGCAGTTCCAGTATCCGGTCTGTGTAGATGGGCTCTATACCTGAAAAGGGTTCATCGAGCAGTAGGAACTTCACATCCTTTTGCAGTAGCAACAGCAACTCAAAATAGCGCAGTTCACCCTTCGATAGCTCATCCGGAAATTTATTCAGGTGTGGCTTTGTACGTTCATGCTCTTGTATAGCTTTCCGCTTATCCGGTTCCTGAAAGTATAGTTCAATAATTTTGTGCAGGCGCAGGTTATCTGGCAGGAAACTATGTTGCGGTAAGTAGGCCACCAGGTTACGGTGTTTATAGGGCGCCTGATATGCGGTCCCGTTCACCCTGATGTGTTTGTTGGCCGTAGGCTGGGTGCCGAAAATGATTCTGAGCAGCGTGCTTTTCCCACTGCCATTCCGGCCGAGCAAGCCTACAATTTCACCGGTTTCGCAGCTCAGGTAAATATCTGTCAGCAGCTGCCGGTTTGCTATGTTATAGATTATGCTGTCGGCTTCCAGTTTGTGCTCAGGCATACAGGCATAGTTTAAAACAGAATAACAGCACCGCCAGCATTGCATTAAGCAGGAAAGCACTAACTATAAGCTCCTGTTTGCTGATGCCCATGTTATGATAGAAGTAATACTGTTGGCCATAGCGTTGCCCGTAAAAATAAACCGATAGCACAAAGCTACCCGTCAGCAGGCTTAAGCTGAAACCATTGATCAGGCCAATCATACCTTTTGCTGAAATAGCCATGCTGACCACACTTACCAACAGCGAAAAGGGCAGATTAAAAGCCAGCAGCCTCCGGTGGTAGTGCAGGTAAAGTTTCAGCTTTTGCATAGTGGTGTATATAGCTGAAGTTAATTATAATATGCCTGAAACAAAAACGCCGCTGCTGTTAGATCAGAAGCGGCGTTTTTTATAGTTAAGCTATAGTTTAGAATAAGCGTAAGTGCACTACCAGGTACCATACAATAAGCAGGATTGGCAGCAGGAACGGGATAGAGTAACGGAATACATATCCGAAGAAAGATGGCATTTTAATACCAGCGCTCTCAGCTATGGCTTTCACCATAAAGTTAGGCCCGTTGCCAATGTAGGTAAATGCACCAAATAATACAGAAGCCAGCGAGATAGCCTCTAACTGGATTAGTGTTTCTCTTCCGGCAGCTGATGTTCCTTCAGCAAACATTTTTACATCCGTTACACTAGCCTGCGAAAGGTCGAACTTAGCCATTGCCAGCGACAGGAAGTTGGCATAAGTAGGCGCATTATCCAGGAAGCCTGAAAGCGAACCGGTTGCCCAATACAGCGTATTTGGTGTAATATATTGCGCATAAGCCGGAGAAGACGCGATCTCAGCAGATAGTTGCAGGGCTGGCATCATGGTAAAGAAGATACCAAAGAACAGGAATACTACTTCCAGGATAGGGTGGAAGTTGAAGTGGTTACCTGCCAGTGCTGTCTTGTTCGAAAAGCGGTAGGCCAGGAACGCTGCAGAAAGCTGAATGATCTCACGCAGGAAAGATATCTTGGCCCCATCGTAGTAAATGTGCGGCAGACCATCGATCACGTTCGGATCCAGACCTACGGCGCCAACTATAATTGCCAGCCAGATCAGGTTGCGCTTGCCTGCGAAGTGGAATTCAGTTTTAGCATCGTTTTTGGCTACTACGGCTGGGTCGGGTGTAAATTCGGTTTCTTTATTGCGGCGATCTACAAAATAGAACAGTAAGCAAAGCAGTGCAATGGAAATCATCCACGGAATAAACAGGTGCTGCATTGTCCAGAAGAACGGAACGCCTTTGATAAAGCCAATAAACAGTGGCGGATCGCCAAGCGGAGTTAAAAGACCGCCCGCGTTACTAACTATAAATATGAAGAAGATGATCTGGTATGCTTTGATGCGGTGGTTATTGAGCCTGATAAACGGGCGGATAAGCAGAAGCGAAGCACCTGTAGTACCAATAACGTTTGCCAGCACGGCACCTATAGCTACCAATGCTACGTTCATGATAGGGGTAGCCCGGGCATTAACATTAAGGTAAATACCTCCTGCCGCAATATAAAGTGAGCTAAGCAGGGCGGCAAACGTAAAATATTCTGCTAAAGTGTGTATCGGCATGTGAACATCCTGTAATACAAACAGGTAGTAAGCCAATACTGTAAGGCCAAGAATAACGGCTACTTTCTTATAGTTGTTCTCCCAGAAGTGACCGAAAAAAATAGGGCCGGCCGCGATCATGCCGATCAAAAGAAGGAATGGGATAATAAGAAACCCTGGCGGAGAATGCAGGTTCTGAGCCAGCAGAATAAAATTAGTCAACATAAGTATAGGTATATTGTGTTGGTTAGTTCTAAACAAAGATAGTTTTTCTGGCCTTATACACCATTTTATAGTAGATTTTTATTAGTTTTTGTTCAGAATATGCAGAACGATTGCGTGACCGATCATTATTATGATATATGAAAATTGCCTAATTTTGGAAACTTTAAGGCATAGTCCGAGGTTTTACTTAAAACGAAGAATTCCATGATAGAAAATAGAGAAAAGATGGTGTCGGTTTACGCTGAGGCGAACCCGAACCCAGAGTCGATGAAGTTTGTGATGAACGTGCAGTTGCTGCCTGATGGCCAGAGCGTAGATTATCCGGATCTGGAGAGCGCAATGGAATCGCCGCTGGCACAGGAGCTGTTCAACTTTGATTATGTTGGCCGTGTGTTTATTGCCAGCAACTTTGTAACAGTCACCAAAAATTCGAACCTGGAGTGGGTTAAGCTTATTCCAGAACTGCGCACGTTCCTGAAATCATATGTAGAAGCAGGCGGTCCTATTTTTAATGAAGGATTCTCGGCTGCTCCAAAGGCAGATGCTGCAACTACAGGCGAGGCGTCTGAAGAAGATGCAGTAATTGCCAAGAAAGTGATCGATCTGCTTGATAACTATGTGCGTCCGGCTGTGGAGCAGGATGGTGGTAATATCTCTTTCAAGTCGTATAACGATGGAGTGGTAACTGTACACCTGCAGGGCTCATGCAGTGGTTGCCCATCGGCAACAGTAACGCTAAAAGCCGGTATCGAAAACCTGCTGAAGCGTATGGTACCAGAAGTAAAAGAAGTAGTAGCTGACGGTGTGACCATATAACACCTGAAGTATAAACTATAGAAGGCCAGCTGCGAAAGTAGCTGGCTTTTTTGTTTGCCTGAACCGCAGAGTGATGGAAATTAAATTGATTAGCCGGACGTAGAGGCGTAATACCTTGCGCCTCGGTTATGAAACTATAGTTCTGATCCGGATTCACTATGGTTTGCAACTATAGTTCAGCGAGTCTGAAGTACTCAATGTGCACTTTTAATCCCTCCAGGGAGGGAATTTGTTCCGCTCTGTAAGTCAGTTTGAACTATAGCTTCCAGGTCTTGGCTGATTATAACCTTCACGCTAATTCATCAAATCCCCGTTAACCGCAATTCGGACAACAGGGCAATAAAAAAGCCCGGTGCGTGAGCACCGGGCTTTCTATTTATAAGCTAATTATACTTAGCGTGCTTTCTGGGCCACTGGCTGTGGCGTTGCTTTTTTCTCATCCTTTGTAGTATCCACTACAATCGGAGCAGCAATGAACAGTGAAGAGTAAACCCCAAACGCCACACCTATGATCATGGCGAGCGAGAAGCTACGAAGCACCTCACCACCGAAGATGAACAGGATCACTACCACCAGGAACAGGGTTAATGATGTAATAATAGTACGGCTGAATGTGCTTATCAACGCTGGGTTGATAACTTCTCTTACACCCTGGCGAGGGTTATCGCGCAGGTATTCACGCACACGGTCAAAAATTACCACGGTATCGTTAATAGAGAAACCGATAATGGTAAGTACCGCTGCAATAAACACCTGGTCCATTTCATACGAGATACCAACCGCATCCAGAATAGCAAATACAGCGATAATCATCAGGGCATCGTGTAGCAAGGCAACCACACCACCCAGCGAGAACTGCCACTTACCAAAGCGCAGAACCACATAAATAAAGATACCAATCAGCGCCAGAATCATAGACAGGATAGCTGTATTCTGGATATCGTCGGCCATGGTAGCACCTACTTTAGAAGAGCTCAGGATCTTCGGGTTATACTGGCTGTATTCTTTCAGACCAGCGTTAAGCGCTGTAAGTACCTGATCATCTGCTTCAATGCTCTCGTTATCGGCCAGCCAGCTGGTAATTACTTTTACGCGGTTAGAGGCACCAAAAGTCTTCACCTCAGTACCGGCTTCATGGAAGTTGTCTGCTAAAGACGCACGAACGTCGGATGCAGGAACAGCCTGATCAAATTCTACTACATAAGAACGTCCGCCTTTAAAGTCAACGCCCAGGTTCGGGCCGTTTATAGCCATCGCTATAAAACCGATCACAATAAGGGAAGTTGAGAAGATATAAGCAGGCATTTTCCACTTCATTACATCAAACTTCACGTTACGGAACAGGTTATCCGCAAGTGCAGAAGAGAAAGAAAGCTTACCAGTTCTCTTGAAGATTGCCTCGATAAACAGTCTTGAGATGTAGATCGATGTAAAGAACGATGTTACGATACCGATCATCATGGTGATAGCGAAGCCTTTTACAGGACCTGAACCGAAGTAGTAAAGGATGAAACCTGCCAGGAATGTAGTAATGTTGGCGTCAAAAATAGCCGAGAATGATTGCTCGTAACCTTTGTCGATGATCTCACGCATACTCAGTCCTTTGCGGGATTCTTCTCGCATACGCTCAAATATCAGTACGTTCGCGTCAACGGCCATACCCAGGGTAAGCACAATACCGGCAATACCAGGCAATGTAAGCGCTGCATTAAACTGAGCTAACACACCCAGGATAAAGAACACGTTGAATACCAGGGCAAGGTCAGCGATAAAACCACCACGAGAGTAGTACGCAACCATGAAAATTACTACTACCAACAGACCTGCCAGTGTAGAAATCAAGCCTTGGTTAATAGCTTCCTGGCCCAGCGACGGACCAACTATAGCTTCCTCAACAATACGGGTAGGAGCTGGCATTTTACCGGCTTTCAGGATGTTTGCTAAGTCCTGTGCTTCTTCGATAGTGAAGTTACCAGAGATAGATGAGTTACCACCTGTGATTTCGCCCTGTACAACCGGTGCAGAGTATACATAGTTGTCAAGAACGATAGCGATCTGGCGGCCTACGTTATTACCTGTCAGGCGAGCCCATTTTTTGGCGCCTGTCGGGGTCATGGTCATTGTAATTTCCGGACGACCCTGCTGGTCGAAGTCCTGACGGGCATCGTTTATCGCATCGCCACCAAGAGGTGCCTTGCCATCACGTCCTTTCTTAAGAGCATAAAGCTCAACAAACTCCTGGCGGTTGTCACCTACAATTGGTTTCACATCCCACAGGAACTTCATGTTAGGAGGGAAAACTGCGCGAACTTCAGGTCTTGCAAAGATGTCGTTGATCTTAGCTGTATCGCGTACGTTGGCACCAAGACCATTCGGAAGCTGTGTGAAAAGACGGGCCAGCGGGCCAGCCTGATCCATTAAAGAGTCGGCAGCGGCCAAAGCAGCAGCGGCAGAATCTGTGGTTGCAGGTGCAGTAGCAATAGCTGTTGTATCGTTACCGGCAGCAGCCTGGGCTAATACGTCGGTTGTTGTATCTGTTGCAGCAGCGGCAGACAGTGCATCTGCTTTCGGCTCATTTCCTTTCAGGTTTAATTTACCTGCTTTCTGCTGCTCTTTAAGTACTTCGTTCAACTGAACAAAATATGGGCTGAATTCCTGTGGTGTCCATACTTCCCAGAACTCCAGGTTAGCCATACCAGATAACAGCTTGCGCACACGCTCCGGGTTGTCGATACCTGGTAGCTCGATCTGGATACGACCAGTACCTTTCAGGCGCTGGATGTTAGGCTGGTTTACACCAAATTTGTCGATACGGGTACGCAGGATGTTGAAAGAACGGTCGATCGCATCTTCTACTTCTTTGTCGATAACGTTGATTACTTCTTCGTTAGTAGACTCGAAGCTTATTTTGCCACGGTTTGCTGTGTTTGAGAAAATGCGGCTCAGACGTCCGTTTGGCTCTACTTCGCGGTAAGCCTGTGCAAACAACCTTGTAAAGCGCTCCTGGCTTGTTTTCTGCATTTCCTGTGCACGGGCAAGCGCTTTCAGGAAGCTAGGGTCTTTGCTGTTGCCAGACATGGACTTGATGATCTCGACAGGCGATACTTCCAGCACTACGTGCATACCACCTTTAAGGTCCAGACCAAGGCCCAGTTCGTTTTCTTTTATTTCCTGGTAAGTATAACCAAGGAATACAGGCTCCTTCCAGATCGAATCCAGGTAGTGTTGCTGTTTATCAAGGTTGATGTTGCCTTGTGCATCGGTAGCATGAGCTTCTGCATCCTTCTGCACACTGTTGGCAACAAACGAGAACGACAGGAAGTAGGCGCAAAGCACCGATACTATAACTGTCAGTGTGATAATTAACGATTTGTTACGCATTGGTTAAATAAAATGAATAGATGGTGATGTTACAAAGTATAAAAATAGCACACAGGCATAGCTGTAACTATTTGCATCAACGATAGGCACTTGCCTGGCTTAGCTGGCCAAAGTGCATCGGTTAAAGTATGTGTAGAGGGTAACTGGCAGCCTACGGAGCGTTGGGCTGTATGGTAACAGGGAATAGCTGGGCTACAAAGCCATTGCCGGCTGGCAATTTTGTATGGGCCGGTAGCGGCTCATTGCCTGGAGTTGCAAAAGCAGGCAGCGGTGCAGGCAAAGTAGCCTGTTGCAGGTTTAAGGTTACAAATGAGGTAGTAGCCTCCAGCGAAACCTTCTGCTTTACGATTGTCTTTTTTTCAGGAGCAGGTGCATCGCTTAGCCTGGATGCCTCCTGTTTTGTGGTATTATCTGCCGGTAAACTATAAGCACGCACTTCCTGGCCGTTGAGCATAAGTGCCCAAAGCAGTGTTACCGACATCAAAAGATGCCTGATATGGAGTGCTATAGTCTTGGTTTTAGGCATGTGTAGTTACAAATGTAACTTCTTTCCTTTAAAAATAAAATCCTTACCGGTTAACTTCAATAAATCGTTTTATATCATGTTTTTTCCCGATCAGGATCAGAATATCAGAAGGATAGATGATGGTATCAGCTTTGGGTACGCCAATTATGTGCTCTACCTGTGTTGGTTTGCCATCCTGCATCTCCTCAAAAAAACGCTTTATCGTGATCATGTTCAGGTTATACTTCTCACGCAGCGATATCTTAGCCAGGCTTTTATTGGCAATGCCGCGTGGCGTATTTATCTCTACAATCTCGTAGTTGTCGGGCAGCGGCAGGAACGTGCGGATGTTGGGCTGCAGCAGGCGCTCGGCCACTGTTTTGCCTACTTCCCCTTCAGGCGACAGGATCTCCTGCACACCCATTTTCTCGAGGATGCGGCGCTGCTGCTTGTTGGATGCACGTGTAATAACGCGCTTGATATTCAGTTCCTGGAGGTTAGCCGTGGTAATAAGCAAAGCCTCAAAATCTTCACCAATAGCTACAATTACCGCTTCCATGTCCTGAATGTTCTGGGCTTCCAGGGCACGAATATCGGTGGAATCCAGCGCTACAGCGTAGGCAACATCTTCCTTTATGTCCTCCACAGAGTCTTCGTTCAGGTCGATGGCCAGTACCTCGGCGCCGCGCTCAGCTAACGTACGGGCAATGGAGTTGCCAAAAATACCCAGACCGATAACTGCGAACTTATGCCTCATGGCTATTTTATCTTGGTGTTGAGAAAAGTGGTTAGTACTTCTAACCCTTTCTCAAAGTTATTATTATTTGGGATAATAATATCGGCGTCGTTTTTATAAGGCTTAATGTACTTTTCGTACGTTGGAGCTACGTGGTGAGTGTAGCGGTACAATACATCATCCAGGTCATAGCCGCGTTCTACTTTGTCGCGAACTATTCGGCGCTGCAGTTTTATGTATTCTTTGGCATCGATATACACTTTCAGGTCCAGCAGTTTGGCTATCTCCTCAAAGTAAAACACGAAAATACCTTCCACTACCACAATTGGTGCTGGTCTGAACTCCAGCTGCTTTGGTATTACATTCGGGTTATTGAAGGTGTACTCGGTGCGGTAAACGGTGTTGCCCTGGCTCACTTTTAAAACGTCGTGTGCGTAGGCTGCGTCGTCGATGCAGGAGGGGAGGTCAAAATTGATCACTCCGTTCGGATCAGCGGTCTGATGCTCTCTGGATTTGTAATAATTGTCCTGCGAAATCAGGCAGATGTCTTCCGGAGAGAACGAATTGAGAAGCTTTCTCAAAAAAGTGGTTTTTCCTGAAGCGCTACCTCCTGTAATCCCGACAATGTATGGCTTTTGCATTGGAAGCTATGGTTTCAGGCTGCAAAAATAAGATTTTCTTGTGCACAAGACCATAACCCCGCGAATAAATTTAAAGTTTCGGTTGTGCCTGCAGAAAACGGATAAGCTCCTGCATGGCTCTGCCACGGTGGCTAATGGCATTTTTCTCTTCTGCACTCATTTGGGCAAAAGTAAGGTCGTGGCCTTCTGGTATAAACACCGGATCATAGCCAAAACCTTTATCGCCTTTGTACTCTGTAGCTATAGTTCCGTTCACAATACCTTCAAACTGATACTCTTTATCGTCGAGGTACAAGGTGATGCTGGTGCGGAAACGGGCACGGCGGCTCTCGTGCGACTGCAGGCTTTCCAGTAACTTGTTTATGTTGTCGGCATCGGAGCGCTGGGGGCCGGCATAGCGGGCAGAATATACGCCTGGTTCGCCGCAAAGAGCATCTACTTCCAGCCCGGTATCGTCGGCAAAGCAGTTCACGTTATAGTTTTCCCACACGTAGCGGGCTTTCTGGCGCGAGTTGCCTTCCAGTGTATCCTGGTCTTCGGCCAGCTCTTCGTGGCAGCCAATATCTTCCAGGCTCAGGAGCTTGTATTTACCTTCCAGCATCTGGCTTACTTCTGCAATTTTATTCCGGTTGTTGGTGGCAAAGCAAAGCTCTTTCATGATTTGAATGTTAAATTGTTAGTTGATTTGATCGTTTTGCTGTTTAAGCGCTTCGTATCTTTTGTTGTTGGCTCTCCATTTATAGTTCGCCATTATCACACCTATAGTTGTAAACAGTGCAAACTTAACCAGGTAGTCTTTCGATAAGATCAAATCCAGCACGGGCCCATCATCGTTACGGAAAAGCAGTGAGATAACACCTACGAGCAGGCCATAGATCAGGGCGTGGTACACCATATACATCATTTTGCCTTTCGCCTGTTGTTTTGGCCAGGTTTCAAGCAGGTATTTGTCTTTTGCGTTCATGGTTTGAGTTAGTGGGTGCTATTGCTTCTGAAATTCAGAGATTAAAAGTGTATTGTAAAGCCCTGAGCTTGAGTGCTCGTTCAGGAACAGGCAGTAAAGTATGGCTGTTTTTCCCTGTCGTACTTCTTTTTTAAGTGCCTTCTCCAATTGTTTCTGTATAGGAGCCCAGAATGTAATATCCCCGACCTGAAACAGGTATTCATTATCGATCATGCTGCTGAGCTGAATTGGGTCTCCGCCAAATAACTTGAAGACGTTTTTCATAGACTGTATCACTTTGGGGTCGGCTTTTCTCTTCTGCCCAAGATAAGTCGCTGTAAATCTGTACTTCGCTATGCGGGTGTAATATTCGCTTGTGCCTTTATTTGTATCAATGCTATCGGCGTATGCCTGCTCAAAGGTCAATATCTGTAACAGGTCTATCTGTTCGTAGTTCTTATCCCATTCCTCAAAGCCCTGCTGGGCTTTTGCATCGAACACAACTATAGCCCAGATAATAAGGGTGGCGTAAATAAGTTTGTTTAGCATAGCGGTTGATTTGTTATTGCAGATAGGCTGCAACTTCATCCTGTAGTACAACTTCCACGTGTTCGCGCAGAGTAGTGGCCAGCGAGAAGCCGGTATAAGTAGCAGCAACAGGGTACAAAGTGTGGTGGCGGTTTACTAATGTAGCGATCTGTACTTTTTTAGGGTTCTGAGGCAGGAAAGAATTAAGCGTATGTGCCAGCGTTTTGCCCGTATTCAGCACATCATCTACTATAATTACCACTTTGCCGGCTATAGTTATCGTTTCTGGCTCCAGCACTATAGGTTTCTCCAGCGGACTTACTTTGCTTAATTTTATAGTTAGCAATTGCACGTTCAGCGGCGAAATCTGTCGTAGTTCTTTGGCCAGCATGTCGGCAAGTATGGCACCGTTCTGATAGATGCCAGCCAGTACCAGGTCCTGCTCTTTAAAGTTATACTCGTACATTTCGTAAGCCATGCGCTTTACTTTCTGTTCGATCTGCGCCTGGTCCAGTATCAGGTGTTGGTGCGGGTGTGTCATGGGTTATAGTTGGTTGCTAGCACTCATCTAAAGCAAAGTTAAAAGATAATTATTAGTGAGGTGTGAATTTGATTTAAGTGTAAAATAATTTGGTTTGTAGCGTTTTAATTTCAGAAAGTATTGTTAAGTTTGCAGTCCGATTCAGAAATTAAGGTTAATTAACGTTTATAATAATGAAAAAAGGCATTCACCCAGAATACAGAGAGGTGGTTTTCCATGATATGACGAGTGATTTTAAATTTATCACGCGTTCTACAATGAACTCTGAAGAGACAGTAACCATGGAAGACGGTAAAACTTATCCGGTAATTAAATTGGAAGTTTCTTCTGCGTCTCACCCTTTCTACACTGGTAAAAACATTTTCGTGGATACTGCTGGTCGTGTGGAGAAATTCAACACACGTTACAAGAAAAAATAAGCGGACCCACCCGGTTAAAACGTTTCTTAAAGAGTCTTTCCGTAATTTCCGGGAAGACTTTTTTATTTTTGCGCTATGAACATCATTCTCTTCGACGACCCGACCATACGGCAGAACCTGTTGCCGCTAACGTTTACACGGCCTGTAGCTGAAATACGTGTTGGTATATTAACTATAGCCGAGAAGTGGCAGCAGCAGTCAGGTGCGGCAACATCTTACCTGACGCAGCCTTACCTGCAGCAGAAGTACAGCCAGCAGCCCGGTGCGCAGCACGTGTATGTAAACGGAGCCCTTTGCCCTGACGAAGCGCTTGTTGCCCGTGTAAAGCAGTTGAAAACCGGAGAAGCGTTGTATGAAAACAACCTGCTGCTGGCCCTGCACACAGGAGAGCAACAGTTTGCAACTATAGATGAGCTGCTAAACTATATACCAGCTAGAAAGCAGGAAGTAGCGAGCTGCACAACTATAAAAGAGGTTTGGGAGATCTTTACCCAGAATGGTGCCCAGATACGTGCAGACTTTCAACTGCTGACTGCAGGCCGCCAGAGCCAGCCGGTAAACGACAAGCATACTATAGTTTATAACGAAGAGAACATCTTTATAGAAGAGGGCGCCAAGATCCGTGCAGCTGTGCTGAACGCAGAAGACGGGCCGATCTATATCGGGAAGAATACACAGGTGCAGGAAGGCGCGCTGATTAAAGGGCCATTTGCGCTTTGCGAGGGCAGTCACGTGAACATGGGTGGCAAAATGCGCGGCGACGTAACAGTTGGCCCGCACTCTAAAGTGGGCGGTGAGATCAGTGCATCGGTAATTCTGGGGTACTCCAACAAAGGGCACGATGGTTTCTTGGGCAATTCGGTGCTGGGCGAGTGGTGTAACCTGGGTGCTGATACCAACACCTCGAACCTGAAGAACAACTATGCGCAGGTTAAACTATGGAACTATGCGCGTGGCGGTTTTAAGAATACAGGGCAGCAGTTTTGTGGCCTTATTATGGGCGACCATAGCAAGTGTGGCATTAACACCATGTTTAATACCGGAACATTGGTAGGTGTGGGTGCAAACATTTTCGGTTCGGGCTTTCCGCGTAACTTTATACCTTCGTTTAGCTGGGGCGGTGCCGCCGGCTTCGAAACATTTCAGCTGCACAAAGTTTACGAAGTAGCCGAAAAGGTAATGGAACGCCGCCACAAAGTGCTCGACGATACCGAAAAAGTGATCTTAACAGAAATCTTCAACCAAACCCAGCAGTACAGGGTGTGGGACGCAAAAGCGTAGCTTTTGAGACAAACGACTTTTTGACAAAAGATAAAAGAATAAGAAGTCGTTTGTCTTTTGCCAAATAATCAAAATGTCAATTCATAATTCATCATTCATAATTAACCAAAGTGCAATTCTCTCAGATACTCGGACAGCAGGACACCAAGCAGATGCTTGTAAATTCGGTGCGGCAGAACCATGTGGCGCATGCGCAGCTGTTTCTGGGCAAGGAGGGAAGTGCCAACCTGGCGCTCGCGCTGGCCTATGCCACCTACATCAACTGCGAGAACAAGCAGGCCGATGATTCATGTGGAACATGCAGCAGCTGTACCAAAATGAACAAGCTGGTGCACCCGGATTTTAACTTTGTGATGCCGGTTACGGCTACCAAAAACATAACGGGTAAAGATGTGCTGAGCCAGAATTTCCTGACGCAGTGGCGCGAGTTTGTGCTGGCCAGTCCGTATCAGGGACTGAACGAGTGGATGCAGCACATCGGCGCCGAAAACAAGCAGGGAGCTATCTCGAAAGAAGAAAGCCGTCAGCTGGTAAAACTGGTTTCATTAAAAGCGTTTGAAGGCGACTATAAGATTGTGTTGATCTGGTTGCCTGAACTAATGCACCCGTTTGCTGCCAACGCGCTGCTGAAGCTGCTGGAAGAGCCGCCTGCTAAAACCCTGTTCCTGCTGGTATCGCAACAGGCCGATAAGCTGCTGGCAACTATAACCTCTCGAACCCAGATTGTGCAGGTACGCAGCTTTACTGATGAAGAAGTAATTGCCTGGCTCCAGCAGAACTATAACACCGAAGCTACAGCCGCTTACCAGGTGGCACAACTGGCCGAGGGCAATCTAAATATGGCAGCAAACCTGCTTTCTGAGGTTAGCTCCGATTACTTCGGTTTTTTCCGCGACTGGCTGCGTAACTGCTATAGTTACAAATTTGGCGAGTTGCTCGATATGAGCGAGGATTTCCAGAAGCTGGGCCGCGAGAACCAAAAGAACTTTTTACTTTATGCGCTTAACCTTTTCCGGAAAGTGATGTTGTATGGGGTAGATGCCAGCCTGATAACCTACCTGCCAGCCGATGAGATGAAGTTTGTGCAGGACTTTTCGAGGCTGCTGAATGCTGATAACGGTACCCGCATGGCTGAAGAACTAAGCCAGGCCCACTACCACATCGAGCGGAACGCCAATCCCAAAATTGTTTTTGTGGATAGTTCTATACAGATTGCACATTTCCTGCGCGGAAACTATTAAACAGAATCATGCAAACTACACATAACAAAATCATTAATATTGGTACACGCGGAAGCAAACTGGCGTTGTGGCAGGCAAATGCAGTAGCCGCTAAACTACAGGCTGCCGGCTTTGCTACCGAACTGGTAATTATTACCACCAAAGGCGACCGTATGCTGGATAAATCGCTGGACAAGCTGGGCTCAAAAGGTGTTTTTACTGAAGAGCTGGAAGATGGCCTGCGCGATGGCAGCATTGATATTGCCGTACATAGTGCAAAAGATGTGCAGTCTAAGGTATCTGATGACCTGGAACTGCTGGCGTTTATGGAGCGCGAAAAAGTAAACGATGTATTGCTGTCGCTGAACCCGGGTTTTAAGCTGGAGCCAAACAGCAATGCGCGTATCGGAACATCTTCTACACGTCGTCGGGCGCTGTTAAATAAGTATTACCCGAATGTGATAACAGGCGAGTCGCGCGGTAACCTGCAAACACGACTTAAAAAGCTGGAAAATGGCGAGTTTGATGCCCTGATGCTGGCTTATGCCGGGGTGCACCGCATGGAGTACGATAACCTGATCGTGCATGTATTTCCGGAAAACGAATTTGTGCCGGCGGCCGGGCAGGGAAGTGTGGCTGTTGAGTCTGCCATGAACATGGAGCCTGAACTGAAAGCCCGTATCAAAGCAGCTGTAGATCACCCGGAAACACATCATTGCCTGCTGGCCGAGCGTGCTTTCCTGCGAACAATGGAAGGCGGTTGCAGCATACCATCATTTACGCTTGCTACCCTAAAAGACGAAAATACCTTGCAGATACAAGGTGGTATCGTTAGCCTGGACGGGCAGCGCCACCTGTACGAAGTATACGAAGCCCCAATTGCAGAGGCAGAAACGATAGGTAAAAAGCTGGCTGAAACGATCCTCTCACAAGGTGGTGATGTAATTCTGAAAGAAATTAAAGAGCACCGCAGCTAAACATATAGTTTAAACGGAGTAAACTGAATTTGAAGAGGCGCAACATGTTGCGCCTCTTTTTTTTGTCTGAATCAGGATTTGCAGGATCAAAGGATTAACAGGATTTGAGGCGCAATACATTGTGTCCCCGCTATGAACTATAGGTCTGAATAGGGTTTGACTTTGACTCTGCAACTATAGCCCAATGAGTCTGGAGACTCGCACCTACTATGCCACTAGCCAGATTCTGGCGGCGACATTTTATTTGCTTTAATAACTATAGCCGCAACTATAGAACTATAGTTGCGGCATCAACCTTAACTATAGTTTTTAATTTTTAAACTACAGATTTACTAAACTATAGTTTGCTACCGCAGACGGCCGTTTGCGAGCTAATAAGCCGATTAATTAAAAATTATAGTTGAGTTAACATTACAGCATCATCCAAACAGCTATCAATCAAACTCAAACCTAAAGTGTCGTAGCCGAGACGCAAGGTATTGCGTCTTTACTCCCGCCTAATCAGATAAATTCCCATTACCCCCGGTTCAGACAAAACCCCTTAATCCAAGGTCCGACAGAAATCATATAAAATCGGTTTAATCTCCTTAATCACAGGTTTTGATTTGGATTACAGCGAAAAAATGAAAATCTTCAAGCTTCTAAAACTTAAATAAACTATGAAACTGAAGCATTTTTTTCTGGCTGTAATGGCTCTGGTATTGCTGATGCCGGCCGCCGCAACTGCCCAGAAACCCAAGGGTAAGGACCAATTGATAACTATAAATACACCGCAGGGCGATATCAAACTCATCCTTTTCGACGAAACACCTAAGCACAAAGAAAATTTCCTGAAACTGGCTCATGAAGGTTTTTACGATGGCACCACTTTTCATAGAGTAATTGATGGCTTTATGATACAAGGCGGCGACCCGAATACCAAAGACGAAGACCCGAATAACGATGGTTCTGGTAGCCCAGGCTACACGCTCCCAGCCGAGATAAAACCTGAATTTAAGCATGTGCGTGGAGCAGTAGCTGCGGCGCGCCAAGGCGACCAGGTTAACCCGATGAAAGAATCCAGCGGATCGCAGTTTTATATTGTAGAGAACCATAACGGAACCCCTATGCTAGACCAGGCTTATACCGTTTTCGGACAGGTAGTAGATGGTCTGGATGTGATCGATAAAATTGCCGAACAGCCAACCAACCCGCGTAACCGACCACTGACAGATGTGAAAATGAAGGTGACGGTTGAAAACGTGAAGAAAAAGAAGATTGCCAAAAAGTATAAATACAACTATAGCACCCACACCCTCGGCAAGTAACGCATGAAGAAAATATTGATTACAGGCTCTAACGGGCTTTTAGGGCAGAAACTAGCTGAACTATTGCTCGCACAGCCGGACGTAGAAGTGCTTGCCACCAGCCGCGGCGAGAACAAACTTGAAACTATAATGCCGGAGTTGCCTTTTGCTTCGCTGGATGTAACGGACAGAATACAGGTTGAAACGGTGGTTAGTTTATTCCGGCCAACGCACATCATCCATACCGCTGCCATGACCAACGTAGATCAGTGCGAGTCGGATCGGGAAGGGGCGCTGTTGCTGAACCGCGATGCAGTACAATACCTGGTAAATGCCTGCGAAAAATATGGTGCACATCTGATCCACGTATCTACCGACTTTATATTTGATGGCGAAGACGGGCCTTATACCGAAACTGCCGAAGCCAATCCTGTTAATTTTTATGGTGAAACCAAGCTGCTGGCTGAGAAAATAGTGCAGCAAGCAAGATGCAAGTGGGCAATACTCCGTACGGTGCTGGTTTATGGTGTGGCTCACGACTATGGCCGCACAAACATAGTACTTTGGGTGCGCGACAGCCTGCAGGCCGGCAAAGTGATAAAGGTAGTGGAAGACCAGTTCCGGACACCAACGCTGGCCGAGGACCTGGCACAAGGCTGCTGGCTGGCTGCCAAGCACGATGCCGAGGGTATTTTCAACATCTCGGGCTCCGAGATGCTAACCCCGTATGACATGGCCCTGCAAGTAGCTGATTATTTTAACCTTGATAAGGCTCTTATAGATAAAGCTGATGCAAGCAGCTTTAGTCAGCCGGCCAAACGCCCTCCTAAAACTGGGTTTATCATTAGTAAGGCACAAAAAGACCTAGGTTACAGGCCTCATAGTTTTGCAGAAGGAATACAAATAGTAGCAGAGCAAGCCGCCCGGAATTAGCCAGAAATCCGGAAGAAAAGCACTGTTGCTTACCGCGTTAATATTAAAAATATGAAATATAGCATGGAGCTGTCAGTTGCAGTTCCTAAATTGTAAGCTTAAATACTATAGTACCTACACCTTTTACAACCTAACTAAACTGATTAACTTTTACCCTTTTTTATGAGTGCTAACAAAGAATCCTGGGGCTCGCGAGTGGGTCTCATTCTGGCTATGGCCGGTAATGCTGTTGGTCTCGGTAACTTCCTGAGGTTTCCGGTACAGGCAGTACAGAACGGCGGCGGTGCATTTATCATTCCATATCTGGTCTGCTTCCTGGTAATGGGTATTCCGCTGTTATGGATTGAATGGTCGATGGGCCGCTTCGGTGGCAGATTCGGAAATCACTCCACGCCCTACATTGTAGACACAATGGGCAAACACCGCCTTTGGAAATACATAGGCGTATTTGGTATCTGGACAAACATTGCCGTAGCTGCTTATTACTGCTACATCGAATCCTGGACACTATCTTATGTTGTGCACTCCGTATTAGGCACCTTTAATGGCATGGATCAGGAGGGTGTTGCTGCTTTCTTTAATACCTATGTTAGCATCGGCGAATCTACACTTGGTATACCGCTGGAGGCTATTGTATTCTATGTACTTTGCTTATTGCTGAACACCTGGATTCTATCAAAAGGTTTGGCAGGCGGAGTAGAGCGTGTGGCTAAAATTGGTATGCCACTTCTAATTGTTTTTGGTATGTTTCTGGCTTACAAAGGCTTTACTATTACAGCCGGTGAAGCAGGCGCTATCAACGACAGCTCTGTTGGTCTTAACTTCCTGTGGACCCCGGACTATACACAACTATGGTCGCCTACGGTTTGGTTGGCTGCTGCCGGTCAGATCTTCTTTACCCTGTCGGTAGGTATGGGTACGATCCATTGTTATGCATCTTATGTAAGATCTAAAGACGATATTGCGCTTAGTGCCATGTCTGCAGGCTGGATGAACGAATTTGTGGAAGTTGTACTTGGCGCCTCTATTCTTATCCCGATCTCAATTGGTTACCTGGGCATCGATCGTGTAACCGAACTTGTGCAGTCAGGTGGTCTTGGCCTTGCTTTTAAAACGTTGCCGTTCCTGTTCACGCAATGGGGCGAAGTGCTGGGCGCTATTGCGGGTGTAATGTGGTTTGGTCTTCTGTTTTTTGCCGGTATCACATCTTCTCTGGCAATGGGAACGCCTTGGATGGGCTTTATGCAGGACGAATTTAACTGGAGCCGCAAATCTGCTGCCTGGTCTTTCGGACTGATTGTTTTGCTACTGGGTATGCCTACAGTGCTCTTCTTCCATTATGGTGTATTTGATGAGTACGATTACTGGGCAGGAACTGTATCGCTGGTAGTGTTTGCCTTATGTGAATCTATTCTGTTCGCGTGGATATTCGGTATTGATAAAGGCTGGCGTGAGATCATATCAGGTTCTGATATTAAAGTGCCTAACATTTACAAATTCATCATTAAGTATGTTACGCCGCTGCTTCTGTTGTTTGTATTTATCGGAGCTCTTATTACTCCAAAAGCAAATGATTGGGGAGCTGCTCTAAGCGGTAACTGGGAACTGGACGATAGCTCTATCATTAAAAAGCTGATGAATAGTGGTTTACACCGCCAGATTGCGGAGGCCACTGACCCAGCCGTGATCGCGCAACTGCAGGATACATTGTTCTATGTAAATGCATCGCGTATACTGCTGGTAGTAGTATTCCTCAGCATTGCCGGGCTGGTATACATTGCTTATAAAAAGAGAGTTAGAGAAGGTAAAATTTAGAACTTATGAATACTTCTGCACTTGTTATTATGCTTACCACAATGTTTACGGTAACAGCATTAACAGTATACTTTTTCTGGCGGGTGCTAAATGCGCCACCCAAACCTGAGCCTGACTCGTATCTGGATAACGATGACGAGCCCGGCCGGCAGGAACACATCTAGCAAAATGTATGAATAAACTGAAGCTCTGGATTCGTAACTACTTTGGCTTTTCTCAGCGTGAGGTAAACGGTTTTCTGTGGCTGATAACGTTAATGGTGCTGCTTACGGCGGCACCATTTCTTTTTTCTAAACTTTCAGGGAATAAGCGGGAAGCAACTATAGATCCTGCCGACCAGCAGCTGCTCGACAGCCTGGTTGTGCAACTGGAAAAGGTGCCCGATAACTATAGCCGGGAACGAAATGCTGTGCCAGTTGTACCGCTTTACAGGTTTAATCCCAACCAGCTTACGCTGGAGCAATGGCAGGCATTTGGTTTGCCGAAATACCTAGCGCAACGCATTCTAAATTACCGCAACAAAGTAGGGGACCTTACCTATAAAGCAGAGCTGGGGAGAATCTATGGCTTACCTGATACTGTATTTCAGCGCCTGTACCCATACATCGACCTGCCGGAGAATCGTCCGGAAAGGTTTGCCCGAAACACAGTTGATAACAAACAACCTTTGCCAAATCCGAACTGGGATAACAGGCCCCGCGAGCGTTTTGTGCTGGCACCCTTCAACATCAACACTGCCGATACTACTCAGCTAAAACAGATACGTGGCATAGGAAGCAAACTATCGGCACGGATTGTAAAGTACCGCGAACGGCTGGGCGGCTTTAACAACCTGGAGCAGTTACGTGAAGTATATGGCCTGCAACCTAATGTTGTGGATAGTTTGCATAAATATACATTTGTGGCCAAATCACATACCCCGCAGCAGCTTAACCTAAACACAGTTACAGTAGAAGAACTACGCAGCCACCCGTACATGACGTCAAATCTGGCGAGAGCTATAGTTGCGTACCGTGAGCAGCACGGGCGTTTTGAGAGCGTGGAAGAGTTGAAGAAGATCAAGCTGGTAACACCTGAACTATACGAAAAGCTCAGACCGTATCTGAGAACTTAAGAAATAACTTAAGCAGCTATTTTTTTAAAGATGCTGCGACCTGTAAAAAACACACCTGCTAAACTCAATAGCATAAGTATCGCCTGGCCACTCAGGTAGCCCCAGCCATATTCTGACAAGCGGGCAAAGTCGAGTGAAAATACCGCATTGGTTACCACAACAAACAATACTAAGAAAACGATCAGCAGGAATACTTTCATAACTATGGAAAATGATAAGGGGAAGCAGAACTTCCCCTTATTACTTATTTTGTTACAGTTGTAGTAGTAGGCGTATATATACCAAAGGTGATACCAGCAATCAGGCCGTCTATGAACGTATGCTCTGTTTTTACTGTGTAATCTTTGGCGCCACCAGCCATTTCAGCTGGATTAGATACACCAACAGGAGCAAGACCGTAGATCACATAGTGGTTCATTTTTCTTACCTGTGTGTTGCCCTGTGCTCCATTACCTACTACTGTCGTGTAAGTATAGCATGATGTCAGCATCGATGACATCAGCACTGCTGCTGCCATCAGTTTAAAAGTTTTTTTCATTTGGCTATAGTTTTAATTTCTACAGTCAAATATATAAAATTTACTATTATAATATTGCAAATTTTAATTTGTAATATTATTTGTGTCTAGTCTATGCGGTAAATGCTTTTGCCTGTATAAAAGTGTAAAAGAATACGGCATTCGGGTTTTTGGCTACGATGTGCATTTCTTCTTTTACTTTATCAGCTAGGTCTGCGTCTACGTAGCCGGCTTCCAGAAGCTGTGGCAGTCCGCTCAGGAGCAGTTCTGTCCAGTAAGCAATCATTTCGGCACGTTTAGCCGGGTTGCGGCTGTCCAGGTGAAAGGTTTTGGGCTCTGTAGTAATGCGCTGATACCCTACTGATTGGAGCAGGTTACCGAGCTTGGCGCCTACAAACGGATCGCCGCTCATGTCGTATTGCAGGTCGTTGAAGCGCATCCAATATTGCAGTACGCTCGGCGAGTAGGGCTCTACAAAAAAGCTGGAGTTCAATACCTCGGTAATAACGATAGGGCTGCCCGGCTTCAGCACGCGTCGCACCTCCGACAACACCCTTGCCGGATCCGGAATATGTTCCAAAACCCAGCACAGAAAAGCCCCGTCAAACTCGGCTTGCGAGCTGAAGCTCATATCCATGGCATTTTCCTGCTTCAGTTTAAAACGGTCTTTGGCATATGGAACTTCAGATAAAAACTTCTGTGCCTGCGAGATCTGTTTCTCAGAATAGTCGATACCGGTCAGGAACAGGTGCGGGAAGCGGCGAAGCAGGATCTCGGATTGGGCACCAACACCACAGCCTACTTCGAGCAGGTTTGTAACCGTAGAGAAATCAATATCGGAGTAGATCTTGTTTTCCATGAAACGGGCCTGTTTATAGAGGCGCTGCTGCTCTTCGGTAGAGTAGCCATGCAGGTATTTTTCTTCGGATGCTTCGTTTATCTTATCAGTCATAGTTGTATCCACGTTAGTTGTATTCCGGGTAAACCGGCATTTTGCCATAATGTTAGATGGCATCAGTGATACGATACAAAGCTAAACTATAGTTGCCGGGCTAGTCTTAATCAGGCATCACTGCAGGCTGATGTAAGGGAAAATCTATTCACTGGATACAACGTGCTGCATGATTTATAACTATAGCTTCAACTATAAACTATAGCTTAGTCCATAGATTTCGGGAAGTAAACTATAGCAGAAGTGACATGAGTGAAGCACTTATTCTACCTGTAGTTTGTCCTCGATCATGCGGTTGTTGTACTGCTGAATAAAGGCTTTTACATGATTTTCCAGTTGCTGGCGTTTTTGTGGCAGCACATCTTTCAGGTCTTTTTGCAGCATCTGGTCCTGCTGATAGTTGTAAAGCGCAACGGTTTTGTTCCCGTCAAACTGCAGCATCAGGTCATCTTCTACCCACTGGTATACGCCAGCATTATAACCAATTGCAAACTGCGGCGCAGCGTTATTCAGCATGTTTTTACCAAACGAGAAAAAAGGCTTGTCATAGTTCAGGTAGCCAAGTATAGTAGGCATTACATCCAGTTGCTGTACTACGCGTTGTTCGGTGCCCTTAAAAGTAGCATCGCCGGGGGCAAAGAACAGTATTGGTGCTGAGAAAGCACCTATGGCCGTGTTGTATTGCGGGTAATGGCGCGGCCCGGCCGGGTGATCGGCAGTGATAACAAACAGCGTATTATTGTACCACGGCATTGTGCTGGCTTTCTCAAAAAACTTCTGCAGGGCCATGTCGGTGTAGCTGATGCACTCAAAAACAGGTAGGGGCCCTTCTTTAAATTTGTCTTCGTAGCGCTTCGGTAACTTGTATGGGTGGTGCGACGACAGCGTAAACACCGTGCTCATGAACGGCTCCTCAAACGTATTCAATTTGGCTGCGGTAAACTGCAGAAACTCTTCGTCCCAGATGCCCCACATACCGTCAAAATCAGCATCGTTGTTGTACTCGTCTTTGCCGTAGTATTCCTGCACACCTATCAGGTTCATAAAAGCTTTAAAACCCATAGAGCCGTTTGGCGCGCCATGGAAGAAGGCGGTATGGTAGCCTTCAGCATTTAAAATGCGGGGCAGGCTGGGTAGGTTATTGCTGGCATATGGCGTAAGCACAAAGGGCTCCTGTATACTCGGAATGCTGGTAAGTACCGACGGCAATGCATCAATAGACTTTTGTCCGTTTGTAAAGGAGTGCCAATATACCTTGCCTTGCTGCATCAGCTGGTCCAGGAAAGGTGTAAAGGTTTGGTAGCCATCACGGCGCAGGCTGTCGCCGTTAAAGCTTCCCATGGCCTCTTTGCCAAAACTTTCCAGTACTATAATCACCACGTTCTTTTTCTGAAACGGAGCTGTGCCCGCAGGCCTGTGAATAGGAGAGTAGATGGTGTTCAGTTGCTGCTCCTCAAAGTAATTCACCTTTCTAAAATCGGTTTTGCCTATAGTGCGCAACATGGAGAATGGCGTGTTAAGCACCAGGTACATCTCGTTGGGCCGTTTTACATACTCACCGGCATTGCTGAGTGTGATAGGGCGTGTGCTGTGTGCAAACCCGCCCCGCATGCCGGCAATCATCAGGAATGCGGCCATACCCATGATGGCCATATGGCCAGGATAGTACATCCAACCCGAAACGCGCGGCAGTTCCTTTATCTGAATCCGGTTATAAACCCACGCCATAAACCAGATCAACAGCAGCCATAGTACCGGAATGTACCAGAAATCAACTATAAAACTGCCAGCCAGGGCCGAACCGTTTTCGTTGGCAAACTCCTGCAGCACGCTCCAGGTGGTGCGGCGCATAGTGTAGCGGTAATAAACTATATCTATCAGGTTGGCACCTAAGGCAATAGCGTTGGTAACTATAAAAATATACTTTAATACTTTCTGGTAAGCAGCCCTGCACCGGAAACGAAAGGGCAGCAGTTGCAGCGCAATAAACAATATGTTAGTGTACAGCACTGCAGACAGGTCGAAGCGCAGGCCGGGCAGCAACAGGTACAGGAAATCGGGAAAGCTTGTAGCCTCAAAAAGGTTTTTGTTGAACAGGTAGAAAAGTACACGCGCAATGGTAAACATTACCATCGAAAGGCACAGGTATAATCCTAACGCCACGTGCACATTCTGCCACGTAAACTTTTTATTTTTAAGCATGACTTTGGCTAAAAGTATAGTTGTATAAAGTTTTGAGCAACAAATGGCTTGCTGCCAAAAGTGGCTCCAAATTAACTGTTTTTAAGATTAAACCGGAACTATAGCAAGATTAAACACAACATAACCCTGCAAGCTTCGGTGTTTAAAGGCTTTTATCTTAATTTTGTTGAAGCACAGGCAAACTGTCAGGCTCTGAACAATTGGCAAGGGCTTTGTGTAGTATAAGTATAAACTTTTAATTAAAAGCTGCTTTAAGCAGACACATAACTCCGATTTAGATGCTCAAGTTCATCATTATTACCTTTCTTGTTATTTTGTTTCTCAGGTTGGTAGCGCCCGTGCTGTTCCGTTTCTTACTGCGGATGTTTTTAAAGAAGAGCATGCGCAATGGTACGTTTTTTTACACCAACATGAACCAGCAACGCCAGCAGCCAAACGCTGACTATAGCGGCAATGGCCGCGCTACCGGCGATGTAAAAATAGACTACATGCCAAACCAGGGCAAGCGCGATGATTTTAAAGGTGGCCAGTACGTAGATTACGAAGAAGTAAAATAAGCGTATAGTTCCTTTCAGGCTTCTGCAGGCACGATACTTGTAAGCTGCCTTTTAATACTTTTCGTAGCAACTACTTTATCTGAGCTTATATGCAGAAGCACTTCTATCTTTATGTTGTGGCTATACTTGCGGTTGCAGTCAGCAGCTGTACGGCCCCTCGTTCTGTTATCCATTCCGGCAAGGTAACGCCAAAAGGGCAGTTTAAGGCTGGTTTTAACGTAGGCGGCAATATAGCCAGCGAGCCTATAAGTCAGTTAGGTGATGTAACCAAGGCCGCTGTAGATGCTGTTGCTAAAGAAGGCGAAGTAGAATACAGCGAGCAGATCGACGTGTTTTCGAAAGCGCTGATGAGCTACGCCCTGGACCCGGTAGGCACTACATTTGATTTTTACCTGCGCTATGGCGTGGCAGAGCGTGTCGATGTAGGATACAAATATGCTACCGGTGTGCACGTTTTCGATGCCATGTACCAGTTTATGGGCCCGACCGGCACTCCTCAGAACCCCGGCGTTGGCGATTGGTATGGCAGCATTGGTATGCAGTACTCCGGCCAGAGCAGCGGCCTTTTCGATAAACTTTACTTAGATAAGCTGATACCTGTGCTGGAGTTTTCGGCTACCCGCCGCGACATCGTTGTGCCATTGGTGTTCAGTAAGTCATTCGGGCCGGAAGAAGAGATGGGGAACATTTCGTTCGGTCCGGTTTACAACCACACGTTCATAAAATACGGGTTTGAGCCAAGCCGTATCGTAAAAAATGCAGCCGGTGAAAGAGTGCCGGTAGAGGGCGTTTTTGCAAAGAAGAATTTCCCGTCGTTCGGCTTTTTCGTGAACGGAAAGATCGGATTTAAATATGTGTACATCCTGCCTTCGCTTACCATGTACTACCAGGACTATGGCACCTATGATTTTTTGGAGGGCAAGCAATTTGAGTTCTCAGGTGTAACCATTATTCCATCGATAGGTTTGCAGGCCAATTTCGGCGGCGGCCGGGCTGGTGGCAGAACGAGATAAATATAGTTGGCTAAACTATAGCTAAGAACTATAAACTATAAAAGCGGCAGAAGCAACTATGAGTTTCTGCCGCTTTTGTTTTTTACGGATGAGCTCATCGCTTGGCATTGCTCTTTCGGATTTGCAAACCGAAAGTAAAGTAACTGCGGATTTGTAATCCGCAACAGCTAAGGCCTTCTCAACTGATAAACGCGCGGATTGCAAATCCGCGGATTAGTAGGTTCCGGATTACAAATCCGGAACAGCAGATGATATTGTTTTTGCCGCTCTCTTGTAAACTATAGTGTCTATATTTAAAGATAGTTGCTCTCGCTCGCGTTCCCGAGTGTGCGTTTCAAGCGGACTCTAGCCGCGTTAACCATACTTAATAGTGACCTGCACTTTATAGTTTGAAGATAAATGTGGGGGGACGCCAATCATAGCTCACAAGGGCAGTTGCTATAGTTCGCAACTATAGTTTACACCTCAGAAACTGCTGTTGGGCCTGCCTATAATGCAGAAATAAAATAAAAGTCATATCTTTCAATCTCTATTTTGACGCATCTAAAACAGATATGACAGCTTCAATTAACTTTAAACGCGATGTACTCCCTCACCTGATCGCGGTACTTGTTTTCCTGTTACTTACCGTAGTGTATTTTGCCCCAGTCGTGTTCGAAGACAAGGGCATGGCCCAGCACGATATTCTGCAGTTCAGGGGTGGTGCCCAGGAAATAATGGAGCACCGCGAAAAGACCGGTGAAGAAGCCCTCTGGACGAATTCGATGTTTGGGGGGATGCCTTCTTACCTGATCAACACACGCTATTCCGGAGACTTATCTGGTATTATCCATACAGTGCTTTCGCTGAACCTGCCGGCCATGGCGGGTAACATATTCGTGACGCTGCTATGCGCTTATATTCTGTTAATTACACTGGGCATGCGCTCGTGGCTGGCTATAGTTGGCGCCATCGCGTTTGCTTTCACGTCCTATAATATCATCATCCTGGAAGCAGGGCACAATACCAAATCCTTAACTATAGCTTATATCCCAATGGTGCTGGCCGGTTTGCTGTACGCGCTGCGCAAAAACCTATGGATAGGAGCTGCCTTATTTGCACTTGGCTTAACCCTTAATCTGCACTTTAATCACCTGCAGATGACCTACTACATGCTGTTGCTGGTTCTGGTTTGGGGTATAGTTGAGGTGTACTACGCTTTTAAAAACGGAACTATAGTTGAGCTGCTGAAGCGTGGTTCGGTGCTTTTGCTGGCTGCTATGCTGGCGGTAGGTGTAAACTTTGGCCGACTGGCAACTACAGCCGAGTACACTAAGTATAGCATCCGTGGCAAATCAGAGCTGACGGTACCTAACAGCGGCGATAAAACCGGCTCTGGTCTGGACCGCGAATATGCCTTTAACTGGAGCTATGGCATTGGCGAATCCATCACGTTGCTTATTCCTGATTTTTATGGGGGCGGAAGCAGCACACCTTTAGATACTGACTCTGAAACCTATAAAGCTTTTGTAGGCATGGGCGCTCCGCCAATGCAGGCCGAGCAGATTGTGAGCCAGGGTATGCCAACTTACTGGGGACCGCAACCCATGACGAGCGGCCCGGTTTACGTAGGCGCTATCGTCTGTTTCCTGTTTGTATTGGGCTTGTTTATTGTGGATCGTCGGTGGACGAGTTGGCTGGTAGCCGGAACTGTACTATCGCTGGTGCTGGCCTGGGGGCATCATTTCTCGGCCTTCAACTACTTCATGTTCGATTATTTCCCGCTGTATAACAAGTTCAGAGCGGTATCGTCGGCGCTGGTAATTGCGCAGATCACGATGCCGTTGCTGGCTATGCTGGCCCTGTGGCGCTTGTTCCGCGACCGCGAAATTATAAAAGACCTTGATAAGAAACTGCTGATCTCGGGTGGAATTACGGCTGGTATCTGTTTGCTGGTGTGGATGTTTGGCGGCATGGCCAGCTTTACATCGGCAGTAGATGTGCAACTACAGCAGGCACAATACCCGGTTGATGCGCTTCGTGCCGACCGTGAGAGCATGATGAAAGCAGATGCGTTCCGCTCGTTTGCATTTATAGTGCTTGCGGTAGCAGTGCTGTATTTCTACCTGAAAAATAAACTATCGGCAACTATAGCTATAGCAGGGATTGGAGTACTGGTTTTAGCCGACCTTTGGGCTGTGGACAAGCGTTACCTGAATAATGGTGATTTTAAAGAGCAGGTGATCACAAACTATTTCCAGCCAACGCCAGCCGATAAATTGATCCTGGAAGATAAAGATCCAGGTAAAGGATTAAGCTACCGTGTGTTCGATGCGACTAATCCGTTTAACAGTGCCCGTGCATCTTACTTCCACAAATCGGTGGGTGGTTATCATGGTGCCAAGCTGCGCCGTTTTCAGGATGTCATTGACCGCCATATCTCGCAAAACAACCTGGAGGTGCTGCGCATGCTTAACACGCGCTATGCCATTACCGGTGATCCGCAGCAGCCAGTACAGCGTGTACCAGGTGCGCTGGGTAACGCCTGGTTTGTAGAGGAGATCGAAAAAGTAAATACCCCGGATGCAGAACTGGAAGCGTTAAGTGGTTTTGATGCCGGCACGACAGCTATAGTTGATGTTACAAAGTTCCCGGTGCAGGAAGACAAGTTTAATGCCGGAAACGCAACTATAAAACTGACCACTTACGAGCCGGATTATCTGAAGTATGAGTATCAGGCAGAAGCGCCTGGTTTTGTGGTGTTCTCTGAGATCTATTATGAAGCGGGTTGGCAGGCATATTTAGATGGCCAACCTGTAGATCATCTTCGTGCCGATTATATTCTGCGCGCGATGCAGGTACCGGCTGGCAAACATACCATCGAGTTCCGTTTCGAACCGCAAACGTACTACATAGGAAATACCGTTTCGCTGATCTCGTCTATCCTGTTACTACTGGTAATTGCAGGCGCCATTGCCTATGGCTTCAAGAAAAAGCAGCGGGAAGAAGCCTTAGCGGTGTAGAAAACGCTATAATGTCATGTCGAGCGCAGTCGAGACATCTTATATGCCTTACTGCTGTATAAGATTCCTCGACTGCGCTCAGAATGACGTTTTGAGATTAATTCAAACTATAAAAAGCCCCGACTATAGCAGGCCGGGGCTTTTGCGTAACTATACTTTATGCAGGCACCATTACAGCAACTACAGCATCCACTTTTACAAAAGCACCACATTGAGCTTTGGGTTAAGCGCGAAGATCTGTTGCACCCGCATATTTCAGGGAATAAATGGCGCAAGCTGAAGTATAACCTGCAGGAAGCAAAAGCACAGGGCAAGCAAACTATAGTTACATTTGGCGGCGCTTATTCCAACCACATTGCTGCCACTGCCGCAGCCGGAGCGGAGTTCGGATTTAAAACCATTGGCATGATACGGGGCGAAGAACATTTGCCTTTAAACCCAACGTTAGCCTTTGCTACGGAGCAGGGGATGGAGCTGCACTACATCGCCAGAGAAGCATATCGCCTTAAAAACGAACCTAAGTTTCTGGCCGAGCTATCCGCAAACTATAGCCAGCCCTACATCGTGCCGGAAGGCGGTACCAACCAGTTAGCAGTAAAAGGCTGCACCGAAATTATAGATGACATAACTATAGATTTTGATGTGATCTGTTGCGCCAGCGGCACCGGCGGAACTATAGCTGGTATTATAGCTGGGCTTAAAGGACAGAGGCAGGTACTCGGTTTTCCGGCTTTAAAGGGAGGTGATTTCCTGAGAGATGAAATTGAGCAACTGGTTTACAACTATAGCGGACAACACTATGGCAACTGGCAACTCATCACCGACTATCATTTTGGCGGCTATGCTAAAGTAAAACCGGAGTTGCTGCAATTTATCCGGGAGTTTCAGGAGCAGCACCACATCCCGCTGGAGCCGGTATACACTGGCAAACTATTCTACGGCCTCTTCTACCTGATTTCGAAAGGCTATTTCCCGGAAGGTACGCGTATTGTGGCGGTGCATACAGGTGGCCTGCAGGGCAATGCCGGCTTTAGAGAGCGGCTCGGTATAGCGATATAGTTTACCTTAGTTTATGCTTTACGAAACTATAAACTCCGGCTACGCCACTGGCAATAATGACCGGAAGCAGTAACGTAATAAACCTGGAGTCCCAATCCTCGGAAGTTGCGGCAACTATACATGCCTGTAGTATGAACACTGTAGGGGCAAATGCTCTCGCTGCGGTTTTCTTGTCTTTTAAGAATAACCAGACCGTAAAAAAGTAAAGCGGGTGTATTACGAAAACTATACTCAGGTTGTGAAGCAAAGAATAATACGGCTTGATGTAGGCTATGAAAACGATAAGTTTTGCAAAGAACAGCTTAAAGAAGAATACCGGGTTTTGTAAGATGAAGTAAAGTATGCGCAGCAGCGGCGAGTCCTTTTCTGTTGGCAGCGTTACACCGTCAGCAGGTACCGCAAATATATTTGACGCATAAATCACTTCGCCTCTGGCATAGGTTTCTACTATCTCAAACGTAGTTAAAAGGTATCTATCCAGAATAGCAATCAGGATAATAACACCTGCCACTGCACTGCCTATTACCAATTTTCTGTAGCGGAAAAGCAACTGCCTGTAGTGTAAGCCGAAACAAACCAACACGGAGAGCAGCACTATAAAACCATTCGGGCGCAGTAGAGCAGGGATCACGCATAAGGCAATTACAACCAGATAGTCTTTCCAGCTTCTGCTTTTAACCAGTGCGTAGAATACCAAAACTAAAGCACTGATAAATAGTGACTCTGTTAGGATGTAAACGTTAAGGTATTGGATGTCTTTCCAGAGAATAAAAATGATAGTTGCCAGGATAGCAGGCAGTCTGCTCTGGTCTGTAAGGTGCTTTACCGCTTTATAGAATAAAATGCAGGCTGCTCCGGATAAAGCAGTTTGCACAATGATACTTATAGTCAGGCCTCCGTCTGATTTAACGAACAGCGCCAGAAAGGCAATGTAGAGGAAATACCTGTTGTCGTGGCTCTCACCCAGCTGCCAGGTTTCGGCTATCTGTGTGGCATAAGGGATATACCGGAACGTACTGTCAGGTACAGTTCGCACGCCTAAGCTCTGCAAAAAGTAAAACTGAACGATAAGCCATAGTATGGCTAAGCCACAGAATATTAAATATCCGGGCACCTTCTGAATTTCCTGGTTGAGACTTACAAAGTACTGATGCATGCGCAGGAGGTGGTGGCAAGGTTAAACTGTTCGCAAATATTCAGGCTAAAGGTACAACAAACTATAGTTCAACAGTATTTAAGATAGGAAATAACAAACTATAGTAAAAGAACCAGAGTTACCAGGCTGCTTATGTATTCCTCGCTTCTAATTATAGCTGAGCGACTTGGTATAGCGGTGTAACACGAACAGGAACGGTTTTTGTAACTATTGGTCTGTTTGCATGGTTTTAACCTGAAGAAACTTTAACTATAAACTATAGATGCCCTTACTCCGACTGTTGATCCGACTACTTCCCTTGATACTGATTATTGTAGCCGGTATTTTTATCTGGCGCAGTTTTAAAGACTTTTTTAGCACAGATGCAAATGATGCGCCTGCTGTTACGGTGAACTATAACACTATTCTCACCTCGGTGCAGGACCTTGGCAAAATGGAGCTGGTGCGCTATAATTTTAAGGATGTAGTGGAGTATCAAAAGGAAGTGTCGCGGTTTATACCAGACTCTAAAGTGGTACTGATTGTGGCCGGAGAGGCAGTAGGGTGCGTGGACTTTACAAAAATTGAGCCCGGCGACATTGTGTTTGAAGGCGACTCTATAGTTCAGATCGCCTTACCCGAACCGGAGCTTTGCTACTATAAAGTAGACCACAGCCAATCCAAAGTGTTCAGCAAGGAGAATACGTATTTCCAGGATGCTGCGCTGGTAGAGGAAAGCTATAAATATGCTGAGCAGAACGTGAAAAGAGCAGCCCTTAACTCCGGCATATTACGCCAGACGCAGGTAAATGCCGAAAAAGTACTGAAGCCGATGCTGGAGGAAATAACCGGGAAGCGTGTTGTGCTGGTGCCGCAACGTAGAATCGAGAATCCACAGCTGCCCCCAAAACGCTAAGCAAAGTTACAGGTTGGGAAGAAGGGATTGATGTAAACTATAGTGCGGACTCTGCCAGAAGTATGAGCCCGCACTATAGTTTTTATTTATCAAGGATAAATCATCAGGAAGATGAAGGCTGCTAAATTTACCAGCAATACTACCCCGTAAACTACATTGGTTTTACCGTTAGTAAGCGAAAGCATTACTGTAAATACCGATAATCCCAGCAGGATAATAGATTTGATGTCCAGCCCCAGGATGATCTTCATGTCATAAATGATACAAACCAGCGCCACACTAGGTATAGTTAAGCCAATACTGGCCAAAGCAGAACCTAACGATAAGTTAAGGCTTGTCTGAAGTTTGTTATTTCTTGCCGCCATTATAGCTGCAATCCCTTCAGGTAATAAAATGATAGCTGCAATAATAACACCCACTAATGCCTGAGGCAAATTATTGCTTACTATAATACTTTCAATTGTTGGTGAAAGCGTTTTGGCCAGCAATACTACCACACCTAAGCTAACAATCAGGAAAATAAGGCTTGTGATGAAAACCCATTTGCTAACTTCTACATCTTCTGCATCCTGTCCGTCACCTATCGAAACAAAGTACTCTCTGTACCTTTTGGTTTGTGCAAATAAGAAGCAGGAATAAATAACCAAACAGGCAACAGAAGCAAAAATAAGCTGCGGTGTGGAGTAATAATTGCCTTTAATACTTTCTGTAAAGGTGGGGAAAACCAGCGTAAAAACTATAATCGAGATAAGCGAAACCAGCGCTATAGTTACAGAAGGCTTTGAGAAATCTTGTTCGTGATGCTTAAGGCCGCCTATCAGCAGGCAAAGGCCGACAATTCCATTTAGTATCAGCATGGTGGCGGCGTATACCGTGTCACGGGCCAGCGAAACGGCTTCGCCTCCGTTCGATACCATCAGGGAGATGATAATGGAAACTTCAATTACTGTTATCGAAACGGCAAGTATAATAGTACCATAGGGTTCTCCAACTTTCTGTGCAATTACCTCTGAATGATGAACAGCAGACATCACACTGAAAATGAGAAGTACACTTGCTGCAAGCTTAAAGATATCACTGCCTGGAATCAGTCCGGAAAAGAACAGGAGCCAGGCCAAAACGGGAATGATGATTGTCCACTGTAGTAACAATCTCATTTTTTTAATTTGTAGAAGTAGCATAAAAACGTTTTAGCTGTAATAAGGAATTGGATAATATTGGAAATAAAATGGCAGTAAGAACGTGGGAATGAAGTTGGAAGTAGGATAACTACCAATTAAAGTGTGCTTTCTACCATATTGCGAAAATAGGAAAAAATGGGGTAAACAGCGCAGCTACTTTTGAATTTCTGTACAATTTTTGCTGCACGCTGTTGAGATTTAAGTGCAATAGCTGGCATTATACCGGAGGTAGGAAGCGAAGGTTACGGTACAAATGATACAGATAAGATTAAAATTTACGAGGGCATCCGCGTTCAGAAGATTTGCCTAAGTGCAATGCTTAGCAGCTTGTTTAAGCTACTATAGCGCTGTTTTTTTCAACTATAGATCCAGCCCTTTCAGTGCGTCCTGCACCAGGTCACTTTCATAGCCCTTGCTCATTAAATAAAAGCTGAGTTTCTGGCGACGGGCAAAAGGGTTTTTCTCTTTTTCGGTAGCGTTTTTCTTCTCCAGCAGCTGGTGCAGGTTCTGTTCGTATAGTTCAGGGTCTATCTCCTTCATGCCTTGCTTAATGCAATAATCAGAAATGCCTTTTGCCTTTAATCCCTGTATAATCTTGCGGCGGCCCCATTTTTTAAGGCCATACTTCCCTCGAACATAGCTCTGGGCGTAACGCTCTTCGTCTATCAGTTTCTCCTGGCTCAGGCGCACAATCAGTTCTTCCACGTCATCATGCTCCAGCCCGTAACTATAGAGTTTGTCGCGCACTTCCTGCTGGGTGCGGTCCTGGTAAGCACAATAAGCCGCAGCTTTCACTAAAGCTTCCTTTGGGGTGTAGGTTTTCTGTTTTTTCTTCTCCAAACTATAATCCGTTTACTCAACTATAAACATAGTATAGAGTTAGAAAGTTAAAAAGTTTAGAAGTTAGAAAGGGGGTTTTTGGAGTTAAAAAGTTAGAAAGGTATAAGTTAGAAAGTTAGACATCCTACCAATCCTTTAATCCTGTAGATCCTTGGACTAAGGTCCTAAATAGAGTTTCGTGCAACAATTTAGCAATTCAACCATTTAACAATCCAGCAATCAACAATTAACAATCAGCTACCTTTGTAACCCAAACTATAGCATACTTATGTTTTCGAAGGGAGTGCAGTACATGTTGCTGTCAACGTTTTTTTTCGCGCTGATGAACGTGTGCGTAAAGCTGGTGCCGCATATTCCGGCCGGGGAGATCATCTTTTTTCGGTCTGTTATTTCTATAGTTATGAGTTATGCTGTGTTGCGGCGCCTGCAGGTTAATATCTGGGGTACGCACAAAGGGCTACTGATAACACGGGGTATAACCGGTGCTATTGCGCTCATTTTATATTTTACCACGCTGCAGAATATTCCGCTGGCTACGGCTGTGACTATACAATACCTCTCGCCGATCTTTACTACCATCCTGGGCATTTTTATAGTTAAAGAGCATGTGAAGCCCTGGCAGTGGGCATTTTTTCTGCTGTCTTTTGCTGGTATTCTGGTAATTGAAGGAGTAGATGTGCGTATTTCGCCGCTTTTTCTGGGCATAGGTGTTGCTGGTGCGCTTATTTCCGGTATCTCTTATAACATTATCCGCAAGCTCAATACCCGCGAGCATCCGCTGGTCATAGTTTTTTACTTCCCGCTGGTGGCCTTGCCCGTTTCAGGATTCTATAGTTTGTTTGAATGGGTGCAACCTGCCGGTTGGGACTGGCTGATCCTTTTGCTGGTAGGAGTTTTTACCCAGCTGGCACAGTATTACATGACCATGTCGTACCAGTCTGAGGAACTCTCGAAAGTGGTCCACCTGAACTATATTGGTATTTTTTATGCGCTGGTGCTGGGCTATATTATGTTCGACGAGAGCTTTACATTCGGCTCTTATGCTGGGATGGCGCTGGTGCTGCTGGGCGTTATTTTCAACATCCGCTACAAAAGTAAGCAAGACAAAACAGCGGAATCAGGCAGCGTTTAAAAATTTAAGTAGGTATAAAACAAGAGAAACTATAAACTAAGCGTATAATATGTAACGTTAGCTATATATATTGCATATAAGGCCATAGCTAATCTAACCTACATGCGCTTAACCTGGTTATTAATCCTCTTATTGTTTGCACCGCTGTTCTGTTTTGGAGGCACCTTGCGTGGTCGCCTTACAGACGAGAACGGCCAGGGCCTGCCATTTGCCAGCATTTATATAAAAGAAACCAGCAGCGGCACCGCCACCAACGAAAACGGCTACTACCAACTACAGCTCGACTCCGGTACCTACACACTGGAATTTAAGTACGTTGGCTACAAATCTAAAATTGAGGTTGTAACCATAAACGGGCATGCAAAAGAGCTAAACGTGCAGCTGCTACCCGAAGTGCTGAACCTGAAAGAAGTAGTGGTACGTGCCGCCGACGAAGATCCGGCTTACCCGATCATGCGCAACGCCATCCGGCTGCGCAAATACCACCTGAACGAAGCTTTGGCCTGGAGCGCCCGGGTGTACATGAAAAGCGTTGCCCGAATGGATAAGGTACCCAGCAAAGTATTGGGCATACGGGTGGTGGATGTGGATACGGGCATTGTTTACCTTTCGGAGTCTGTGTCGCAGTTGCACGTGAAACGTCCTAACAAAATAAACGAGCGGGTCTTGTCATCGCGGGTAAGCGGGCAGAAAAAAGGGTTTACGTTTAACCAGGCTTCGGAAATGAATATAAGCTTTTACGAAAACCTGCTGAAAATTGAAGGCCTGAGCCAGCGCGGGTTTGTGTCGCCGCTGGCAAACAATGCCCTGTTCTTTTACCGCTACCAGTACATGGGTGCTTTTGAAGAGAACGGCCGCAGCATTAACAAAATAAAAGTTACCCCGCGCCGCCGCAATGACCCGGTGTTTGAAGGTTATATTTACATTGTGGATGGCACCTGGCGTCTGCACAGCACCAACCTGAGGCTGACGAAAAATGCCGGAATCGAGTTCGTGGATTACATACAAGTGCGGCAGGTGTATGCCCCGGTACTGGAACACGTCTGGATGCCGGTGTCGCAGGAGTTTACGTTTGAAGGCGCAGGGCTGGGCTTTAAAGGCCGTGGCTATGTGACGGGCGTGTACTCCAACTATAAAGTGCAGGCCGCCTACAAAAAACCGCCTGTAGTAGAGGAAATTGAACCCGAGCCCCAGGAAGCTATAGTTGCCGCCAACCAGGCTATAAAAGCTACACCTAAACCACGATTTAAAGTTATTGAACCCGAAAAAGCTGACCCGAACGAAAAACCAATTCACAACGATAAGATCTTCAGCAAAGAGATTCTGGTAGTAGATAAGGAAGCCAACAAACGTGACTCATTGTACTGGGATAAGATCAGGCCGGTGCCGCTTACCAAAGATGAATCCAAAGACTATATGAAAAAGGATAGTCTGGAGATCATCAAAGAATCGAAAATTTACCAGGACTCGCTGGACCGTATCCGCAACAAGCCTACGTTTGGCAACCTGTTTCTGGGGGGCTACACCTACCGCAACAGCTACGAAGATACTTACCTGCGCTTCGACCCGATCGTGAGCCCGACCAATGCCAGCATTCTGCAGTACAATACCGTTGAAGGCGTAGTAGCCGATGTAAAAGTAACCTACGGCCGTCGCTTCGACGACCGCCGCCGGTATATAATAGAACCTGCTGTGCGCTATGGCTTCTCGAACGAAAAGCTGAATGCCAAACTGCGGGCCGCTTATGTGTACAACACCACTACCAACAGCATTATGCAGATCGAGGGCGGCCGCTACGTAGACCAGATCAACAGCACTAACCCGATCGCGCCTTTTATAAACACACTTTATACGCTGGTGGCTGAGCGGAACTACATGAAACTATACCAGCGCGACTTTATACGGCTGGCGCACCGCGGCGAACTACGGAATGGCTTGCAACTAACGGCCAGCATGGAATACGCCCACCGCATGCCGATGCACAATACCACATCTTACTCATTCCGCGACAACGACCCGGAGGGCGTAAGCCGGTTTACTTCGAATGTGCCTGAGAATGCCGAACTGGAAGATGCTTCTTTTAATCCGCACCAGGTACTGATGGCATCGTTCAGTTTGAGCATAAAACCAGGCCAGCGCTACATTACACGGCCCGATCAGAAAATAAACTTGGACTCTAAGTACCCAACTATAAGCCTGGCTTATCGCACGGGCATAAAAGCATTGGGCGGCGACGTGCAGTATAGTACAGCCGCGCTGCGCGTGAGCGATGACCTGAAGCTGGGCTTGCTGGGTGCCAGCAACTATAGCGTGACTGGTGGCGTGTTCTGGAACAAAAAGGAAATGACGCTGATGGATTACCGCCATTTTAACGGCAACCGTACGCTGTTTGCAGGCGCTTACGAAGGCTTCCAACTATTAGACTACTATAGATACAGCACCAACAACAACTACCTGGAAGCGCATTACGCACATCATTTCAACGGTTTCATCTTTAATAAAATACCGTTGTTCCGTAAGCTGAAGCTGCAGGAAGTGGTTAGCTTAAATTACCTGAACACCCAGCAGTCGGGCAACTACCTGGAGTTGGGGCTGGGCATCGAACACATCTTCAAATTTCTGCGGGTAGATTTTGTAACTTCTTTCCAGGAAGGGAAGAAGGCGCGCACTGGCGTAGTAGTCGGCTTCGGGTTTTAGCATAACTCCCATAACTAATTAGGAAGCAAAGCCGTTAAAAAATCAGTATTAGCAATTTACTGAAGAAGAAAACAATGAACTTAACAATATTTAAAACAGGCGCAGCCGTGGCCTTTGCTGCTATAGTTGGTTTTGGCTGCGGGCAACAGGCCGATGTGGAATCTGAAAGAGATACAGGTACAGCAGAAGCCATTGTGGCTGGAGACTCATCTGCAGCAAACCTGAATAACCCACGCCCGGCACCGATTGGTGATACAGCCGAAACCGGCAACCAAGCAGACTATTTCGGAGATCTGCCGCCAAACGTTGACTCGGCAGCCCGCGAAATGCAAAAGCTGGACAAGCAGAAAGAACAGCGCCGCCAGCAACAGCAGAACCCGCCACAACAGCAGCAATAGATTTCAGGATTTAACTATAAACAAAAAGGCCCCGCTACTGCAGCAGGGCCTTTTGTTTATTCTATAGTTGTAGCCGCCGAGGTAGGCGGCACCGGCATACCATCGGCCGTTTTGCGCCGCTTCTTTAGGTTAATGTTGTAGATGATCACCGAAATAAAGATCAGCACATAGGCAGCAGCTTTTACTAGGGTGGTCTCTTCGTTAAAGTATACAAAAGCGATCACGAAGTTCATGATCGGGTTAATGTACATGAAAATACCGATCGTACCAGAGGTAAGCTCTTTGAGGGCAAACAGGTTCAGGAACAGCGGCAGCACAGTGAAAAAGGCGCTCAGGATGCTCACATTCAGGAAGAAGTTGCCGTCCAGCACTATAGTTGAATCGCCTTTGAAGAAACTATAGAATGGCCCGATCAGGGCGAAGGCGAGGAGCAACTGCAGTGTAAGCAGCACAATTTTATCGTAAGCCCGCAGGATGCGTTGCGTTATCAGGTAAAAAGCATAGCTCAGCGCAATCATCAAACTAAACAACAGGCTGGTTAACTCTCCGGTACCAATCAGCACACAGCTAACAACACCTAACCCGATGGCCAGCCACTGGTTGGGACGCAACTCTTCTTTCAGCAATAAAAAGCCGAGCACTGCAGTAAGTATCGGGCAAAGCAGATAAGAGAAGGAACCGGTCTGTATGTCGATGTGGTTTACGACATAAATAAAGGTAAGCCAGTTAGTAGTAAGCAGTAGCCCGCCCAGCAACGTGAAAACTATAAACTGCCGTTTCTCTTTTGAAGCCGCGTTTTTTACTGCCTTTAAGGTTGCCTGAATGTTGCCTCCGCGGAAAAACACAGAAATAAACAGCAGCAACCCTACCGACAAAGCAACCCTGAAATAAAGGATCAGTCCGCTTGGGTACTCGGCCAGTGCTTTAAGCGGGAAAGGTATAAATCCCCAGATCACGAACGCCGCAATGCCAGCTGCATAAAAGGGATTTGCTTTAATTGTTTTCATGTGCAGTTATAAAAAGTAGGCAAAGGTAATGGGTTGCTAGTAGTTAATTATTGAATTGTTGATTGTCTGAATCAAGATTTACAGGGTTAATGGATTCTCAGGATCTAATTGCTCTGTAGCCAAAAAGACGCAAAGTATTGCGTCTCTACACCTCTTAATTCTTTAACTCCTAAACTCTCTAACTCTTAAACTCCCAAACTGAGCCACCTTTCTAACTTCCAAACTTTTTAACTTTCTAACTGAATTATCTCCTAACTTTCGGCTCTTAACGATAGTACCCTACCTATGCTCACATTTCAGCAACTTGCAACTATAACTCACGGAAAAGTGCTGCAGTTTGCAGCACCGCTTCCGGTTAACCACTTGCTCACCGATAGCCGTAAGCTCTCGCAGCCGGCAGGGACGGTGTTTTTTGCGATAAACGGGAAGTATAACGACGGGCATAAGTACCTGGCGTCGCTTTATGAGCAGGGCGTGCGGCAGTTTATAGTTGAAAAAGAGCAGAACGAAGCAGGGCAGAACTATAGTTTACTTTTCCCGGAGGCAAACCTGTTACTGGTGCAGAGCAGCCTGCAGGCATTACAGCAGCTGGCGGCCTGGCACCGCGCGCAATTTGCTATCCCGGTTATAGGTATTACGGGTAGCAACGGCAAAACTATAGTTAAGGAATGGCTGGCCCAACTGCTGAGCCCCGATGAGATGGTTGTTAAAAGCCCGCGCAGCTACAATTCGCAGCTGGGAGTACCGCTGTCGGTGTGGCAACTGAACAGCAACTATACGCTGGCAATTTTTGAGGCAGGTATTTCGGTGCCCGGCGAGATGGAGAAACTACAGCCCATCATTCAGCCAACTATAGGCATATTTACGAACATAGGCAGTGCCCACGACGAAGGCTTTACCTCGCGTAAGCAAAAAGTGCAGGAAAAACTGAAGCTCTTTACCGGCGTGGATGTGCTCATTTACTGCACCGACCACGAGTTGCTGCACCAGGAAGTTAAGGAGCAGACTATAAACTCCTTTACCTGGAGCCGTGAGCACGAAGCTGATATTACTATTACCGCTACCACTACAGCCGGCCATAAAACTATAGTTGTTTATACTTATAAAGGTGAGAAGCAGCGCCTGGCTATACCGTTTACCGACGATGCCTCTCTGGAAAATACGCTGCATTGCCTGGCGGTGCTGCTGTACCGAAACGTGCCTTTAGCTGAAATTCAGGACCGGCTGGACAGGCTGCAGCCTGTAGCTATGCGTCTGGAAATGAAGGAAGCGATCAATGGCTGTTACCTTATTGATGATACCTATAACAATGATCTGGCCGGTTTGCACATTGCCCTCGACCTACTCGCCAACCAACCAAAGCGCAGCAAACGCACCGTTATTCTTTCTGATTTTCTGGAGTCTGGGCTGCCGGAAGAAGTGTTGTATAGCCAGGTAGCCATGCGCATTAAAGCGCACCAGGTAGATAGGGTAATCGGCATCGGGCCAACTATAAGCAACTATAAAACGGCTTTTGGCAATGAAGCAACTTTTTACCAGCGTACCTCCGATTTTCTGCAGCAATTTAAATCTGAGGATTTCCGGAATGAGCTGATTCTGGTAAAAGGCGCCCGTGTGTTTGAGTTTGAGCGGATTGTACATGCGTTTCAGCAGAAGGTGCACGGCACGGTGCTGGAAGTAAACCTGGATGCGCTGGTGCATAACCTGAATTATTACCGCTCTAAGCTGGCCCCGGAAACCAAACTGATGGTAATGGTAAAAGCCTTTGCCTACGGGAGCGGCAGTTTTGAGGTAGCTAATCTGTTACAGTTCCATAGAGTAGATTACCTGGCTGTAGCTTATGTAGATGAGGGCGTGATGCTGCGCGAACATGGCATAACGCTGCCTATAATGGTTATGAATCCGTCGCCGGATAGTTTTGCCAAACTGCATCAGCATAACCTGGAACCTGAAATTTACTCACTGGAGTTGCTGGAACTATACCTCAAAGATTTGCCCGCAAGCACGCAGCGCCACCGCATCCACCTGAAACTTGATACAGGCATGCACCGCCTGGGCTTTACCCCCGAAGATTTTAATGCACTGTTTGAACTCCTTCAGCAGTTCCCGCGGGTGCAGGTTATAAGTACGTTTACCCATTTAGCTGGTGCCGACGAAGCACTGCATGATGATTTCTCGCAATTACAGATCCGTAATTTCAGGAGCATGGCCGCTGAGGTAGAGGCAAGGTTAGGTTATAGCGTGATCAAACACGTGCTGAACTCTGCTGGCATTGTGCGCTTCCCGGAACATCAGCTGGATATGGTGCGACTGGGGATTGGTTTATATGGCGTGGAGGCAACGGGCTCGGAGCAGGAAGCGCTACGGTCTGTTAGCACATTGAAGACTACTGTATCGCAGGTGAAGACTATAGTTAAAGGAGAAACCGTAGGCTATAGTCGTAAAGGCATTGCCGACTCGGATAAAACGATTGCAACTATAGCCATTGGCTATGCCGATGGGTACGACCGGCGTTTCGGTAATGGCGCGGGACAGGTAATTATAAATGGGAAGCGCTGTCCCATCATCGGCAATGTTTGCATGGATATGTGTATGGTAGATGTGACCGGGCTAAATGTAAAAGCCGGCGACGAGGCCATTGTTTTCGGACCACAACTTACGCTCACCGATATGGCCGACCGGATAGGCACCATCCCGTACGAGCTGCTTACCAACGTTAGTAGCCGTGTAAAGCGCATTTTCTTTGCGGAATAAGGGTTTTAGTGATTAGCTGTTAAAGGTTTATCATGTGCGTGATGCTATAGTTGAACTATAGTTACAGTAATCAATTAAGAAAGCTTAACTATAGCTTTCACTTATTCTGCATTTCCAGAATCTTGATAATATCTAATCGCCTCATCTTCAAATCTTCGAATTTTCCTGTCTTGGCGGCTTATTGCTTTCAATTGCGCAAAACTTTTGCTTTAAAGATGAACACCTTGTAAATTGCAGTTGTTTATAAACAGTCTAAATAAAAACGTCTTAAAGTGCAGAACAGGGTAGAAGAGCATATCGATAAGAAAAGTGTCCGCGATCTGAAGATCGGAGAGACGGGTGTTATTTGTTGCCTGAAAGATCCTGATATGGGATTAAAGCTCCTGGAAATGGGATGTTTGCCAGGTACCGAAGTTAAACTCAACAGCCGTGCCCCGCTCGGCGATCCGATCACGATCATCGTGAATGATTATACGCTCTCTCTGCGCCTGGACGAAGCCGAAACTATAATGCTCAAGTAGCACCTCTTACATGACTGTAGTAGCCTCACCTGAAGTGAAAGAGAACCAGCCTGTTGCAGCTGCCCGTGGTATGGCCAGAGTAGCACTTGTTGGTAATCCTAACTCAGGTAAAACCTCCTTATTTAACCAGCTTACCGGCCTGAACCAGAAAGTTGGTAATTTCCCGGGTGTTACCGTTGATAAAAAAACCGGTAGCTGTCACCTCAGTGCAACCCAGAAAGTACAAATCATTGATTTGCCTGGTACCTATAGTTTGTACCCTAAGTCGTTGGATGAGCGCGTAATTATAGACCTGCTCTACGACAAAAAGGGCGCTAGCTATCCTGACCTTGTTATTGTTACTGCCGATGCTTCTAACCTGAAGCGCAACCTGCTGCTATTCACGCAACTTGCAGATCTGAAGATTCCGGCCATCCTTGCCCTGAACATGATTGATGTGGCAGAGCAGGAAGGTGTAAAAATTGATATCCCGGCGCTGCACAAAGCTCTGGGCGTACCGGTAATACCTATGAATGCCCGCAAGGGTGTAGGTATAGCTGCACTTAAGATTCTGATGTCGCAGCAGCTTGATACCATCCCAACACCTGTATATAGTGTGCCGGAGTCCCTTAAGCCGGTTGTAGAAAGCATAAAAAGCCGTTTCGGAATCTCTAACAATTACCTGGCGCTGCATTACGCGCATCAATACAAAAGCCTTAAATTTCTTTCTGCCGAAGATGTAGCCTTTATAGGTGAACTGGTGCAGGTGCACGGGTTTAAATCGAATACACTACAAGCGGAAGAAACTATAGCGCGCTATACTTATATTAATGAATTGCTGCTGGATGCAGTAAAAGTTGAGCGTGTAGAAAAAGAAGAAAAGTTCAGCAACCGCCTGGACCAGGTGCTTACCCATAAAATATATGGCTACCTGATATTCCTGGGAGTACTCTTCCTTGTGTTCCAGGCCATCTTTACGTGGGCCAGCTACCCCATGGACCTGATAGATGAAGGTGTAGCCGCACTTAATGGGCTTATACAAGAGAACTTTAGCGGACCACTCATTAACCTGCTTACTGAAGGTGTAATTGCTGGTTTGGGTGGCGTGCTGGTGTTTGTGCCGCAGATCGCCATTCTGTTTGCCTTTATAGCCATACTGGAAGAGACCGGGTATATGGCCCGTGTTACCTTCATGATGGACAAGATTATGCGCAAGTTCGGCCTGAACGGAAAAAGTGTTGTTCCGCTTATATCTGGTGTAGCCTGCGCGGTGCCTGCGGTTATGTCGGCCCGAACGATAGAGAACTGGAAAGACAGGATGATCACCATCTTTGTTACGCCGCTTATGAGCTGTTCGGCCCGTATTCCGGTGTACACAGTACTTATTGCGCTGGTAGTGCCTGAGACGTACTATTTCGGATTCCTGAACCTGCAGGGGCTTGTACTAATGGCGCTTTACCTGATTGGTTTTATTGCTGCCATTCTTTCGGCGTGGTTGCTGAAGGTGGTACTGAAGGCGCGTGAGCGCAGCTACTTTATAATGGAGCTGCCTGTGTATAAAATGCCGCGCTGGAAAAACGTAGGCCTAACCATGGTCGAGAAATCGAAAACGTTCCTGTTCGAGGCTGGTAAAGTAATCGTGGCTATTTCGGTTATACTTTGGGTGCTGGCATCGTACGGCCCGGGCGATAACTTTGAAAGAGCTGAACAGCAGGCTATAGCCGAAGCAGCAGAGCTGAATTTGTCACAGACAGAATTAGATAACCTGATCAGCTCACACCAGTTGGAGCAATCTTACGCAGGTATTATTGGCCGATCGATAGAGCCTGCAATTGAGCCGCTTGGCTACGACTGGAAAATTGGCATCGCCCTGATTACTTCTTTTGCAGCCCGCGAGGTATTTGTAGGGACCATGTCTACTATATATAGTATTGGCGAAGAAGAGAATGTAACCACTATAAAAGAAAAACTGTTGACGGTAACAGATAAGCAGGGAGAGCCTTTCTTTACGCCGGCACGTTCTTTCTCGCTTATGATCTTTTACCTGTTTGCCATGCAGTGTGTAAGCACACTGGCTATAGTTCGCCGCGAGACTAAATCGTGGATGTGGCCGATGGCACAAATGGTTTATATGAGTGGTTTAGCTTATATTTTTGCGCTCATTACATTCCGGGCCTTTAGCTAGTTATATCTATAGTTTGAAAAATAGCCTGCATTTGTAAAAAATGCAGGCTATTTTTTTTATGCCTATCCTATCTGCATCAATTTATACCAGATTGAAATGCAATTGCCTGAGCCTCAAATACTGCATTGTTGTAACAGGAGCCATTTATAGTTTGTGCTTCCTCCCAGAACAGCTCTAAAAAGTGTAAAAAGCCATTTCCAGGCCTGTTATCACAATAACTAAATATACCAATTCTCGTAAAAGACGTAAGTCTGTCAAAAATCATGTTACGGATAGATATAATTAAATTTAATTTCCCTCAATTAATTAAGTGATAATGAATCATAGGGTGATATCGGGGTGGAAAAGTTTTATATTAAACATTTGTATTAAATAGCATTTATTTATATAATTGAATTATCACTTACCTTAAAACCAGATTAATGCATGAAACAACCTTTACTAAACTTTCCTTTTTCCAACAATGCAGCGCCGTTTCTATAAGAGGAAACTATTTGCTCAACTATAGATGGCCAACCTGTTAAAACAAGAAAGCTTTTTGTTTTAAATTAAATGGTAGGTCCTCTGTCTCATCGCCACAATTTAACAGTCAGAGTCTAAGTGTAACTGCAGTGCCGTCCTGGCAATGTACGTTATTGGGTGCTTCCCTGTAGTCTATACTCGCCGGAAGCCCATGGTTTACTTGTAATAGTATGCAAGGCTTTTAGTGCCTTTTTTTTAAAGGATTATTATCTATTACCTAATACCAACTTAACTTTTTTCTTATCTAAAACTAAAGCAAATGAAAAAACTTCTATTATTGAGCTTTGTGCTGCTTTCTGTCTTAGTGCAGCAAGCAATGGCTCAAAGTAGGGCAGTTTCCGGAAAGGTGACAGATGCCGCTACTAACCAGCCATTACCAGGCGTATCCGTTCTGGTGAAAGGAACAACCGTAGGTACCGCTACCGGTGTAGATGGTACATTTACGCTTAACGTGCCTGAAGGGGCAAACACGTTGGAGTTCCGTTATATCAGCTACAAAACAGTTGAACGCGCTATTGGAAATCAAACTACTTTTAACGTAGCCCTTGAAACTGATGCAAAACAACTGGATGAAGTGGTTGTAACAGCCCTTGGTATCGAGCGTAACAGAAATGAACTGGCTTATTCAGCTCAGCAGGTTAGCTCAGATCAGCTTACCCGTGCCAGAAATGAGAACGTTGTAAACGCACTTTCAGGTAAAGTGGCAGGTCTGGATATCAGAACGAACAACACAATGGGTGGTTCAACCAACGTAATCATTCGTGGTTATTCTTCTCTTACTGGTAACAACCAGGCGCTATTTGTTATTGATGGTGTACCGGTAAGTAACGCCAACAACAACGGATCTAACCAGGCTACTGGTCGTGGTGGTGCTGACTTCGGTAACGCAGCTGCTGACCTTAACCCAGATAACATTGAGTCTGTAAACGTACTGAAAGGTGCTGCTGCAACAGCGCTTTACGGTTCTCGTGCTTCTGCAGGTGTTATCATGATCACTACTAAAAAAGGCAAGAAAAATAGCCTTAACGTAACAGTGAATAGTGGTGTAACCTGGAGCAGCATCGATAAGAGCACTTATGTAAAATACCAGGATGAGTATGGTGGAGGTTATTTTCAGGGCTTCCGAACTAGCAGCGACCTGATACCAGAGGTAGGTGATGGTGTAGCGCCAGTAGTTCGTTTCCAGGATGATGCTTCGTATGGTCCGAAATTTGATCCAAATCTCCAGGTTTACCAGTGGGATGCGCTTGATCCGTTTTCTCCAAACTATGGTAAAACAAGACCATGGGTAGCGGCTAAAAATGGACCTACCTCTTTCTTCGAAACAGGTTTGAATTCCAACCAGAGCATTGTAATCAATGGTGGAGGTGATAAAACTACTTTTAACTTTGGTTACACCCGTAACGATATTAAAGGTAACCTGCCTAACTCTACAATCGATAAAGACCTCTTTAACTTTAATGGTTCTTATGAGGCTACTGATCGTTTAACAGTTTCCGCTTCTGCTAACTATACCCGCACAAATGGTATGGGTAGATATGGTACTGGTTACAGCGGTACAAACCCTAACCAGCAGTTCAGACAGTGGTGGCAAACTAACATTGACCTGAAAGAGCAGAAAGAAGCTTATTTCAGAAACAGGCAAAACATCACCTGGAACTGGAACAGTACTAACACTGGTCCGATCTACTCTGACAACCCTTACTGGACGCAGTACGAGAACTACTCAAATGACAATAGAGATAACATCTATGGTTATGCAAGTGCTACTTACAAGCTTACAGACTGGTTAAGTGCAGTGGGTAGAGCCTCTTTTAACTCGACTTACGACTTTCAGGAAGAGCGTGTAGCTGTTGGTAGTGCTGGTCTACCTTTCTACTCAAGATATAACAGAGACTTCAACGAGACGAACTTCGACCTGATGTTAAATTTTAACAAAGACATCACCGAAAGTCTGAAATTGAATGGTTTAGTGGGTACTAACCTGCGCAGAGACCGTTCAAGCTCTGTTTTTGCTGCTACAAACGGTGGTTTGGTTGTACCTAAACTGTATTCGTTGTCTAACTCTGTTAGCCCGATCAACCCTCCAACTGAAACATATACTCGAAGAGGTGTTGATGGTATTTTTGCGAATGCAAACTTAGGGTTTAAAGACACCTACTTCGTAGAACTTTCTGCACGTCAGGATAAGTCAACTACCCTGCCAGAAGGTGAAAACAGCTATTTCTACCCAGCTGCTGCTGCTAACGTTGTATTCTCTAACCTGGTAGAGACCTCATGGTTATCACACGGTAAAGTTAGATTGAACTATGCAGAGGTAGGTAACGACGCTCCAGTATTGAGTATCCTGGATGTTTATGACAAGCCAACCGGTTTCGGCTCAACTCCTCTGTTCTCGCTTCCAAGCATAAAGAATAATCCTAACCTGAAGCCTGAGAGAACAAAGAGCTTAGAGGCTGGTATTGAAGCAGAGTTTGTAAATGGTATGTTTGGCTTCGACTTTACCTGGTATAAGTCAAATTCAGTTGACCAGATCATGCCTGTTAACCAAACCGCTGCTTCTGGTTATACACAACGTTTCGTGAATGCCGGTGAAGTAGAAAACAAAGGTATTGAGGTTAGTGCCTTCGTTAACCCAATCCAGACAAATGATTTCTCTTGGACAATGAACTTTAACTTTGCTCGTAACAGAAACAAAGTTATCAGCTTGTTTGAGGATGTTGAGAACCTGACGCTTGCTACCTTCCAGGGTGGTGTATCGCTTAACGCTGCTGTTGGTCAGCCTTACGGTGTTATCCGTGGTAACGACTTTGTTTATACAAATGGTCAGAGAACAGTTGGCGAGAATGGTTACTACCTGCGCTCAAGCAGATCAGACCTCGTTATTGGTAATCCTAACCCAGACTGGACAGGCGGTTTCAACAACAACCTTACTTACAAAGGTGTTTCACTTAGCTTCCTGATTGATGTTCGTCATGGTGGCGATGTGTTCTCTCTTGACCAGTGGTATGGTGAGGCAACAGGTCTTTACAAGCATACTGCAGGCCTGAATGCTAAAGGTAATCCTTCTCGTCTGCCAGTTGACCAAGGTGGTGGTGTATTGCTGCCAGGTGTTAAAGAAGATGGTACTCCTAACGATATCTATGCTGAAAACGTGGATGGTGACGGCTTGACTCCTTATGGTTATGCTGCTGACGACTATGCAGGTGCTCCTAGAGCAATGTATGTGTTTGATGGTAGCTTTGTAAAGCTAAGAGAGGTGGCATTAACTTATGCATTACCTGAGTCAATTGTAGGGAACTTAGGGTTCGTTAAAGGCGTTGACTTCCAGCTTATCGGTCGTAACCTTTGGATCATCCACAAAAACATGGAATACTCTGATCCGGAAGAAGGTCTAAGCTCAGGTAACTTTGGTAGAGGTTACCAGTCTGGTGCTTACCCAGCTGTTAGAACTTATGGCTTCAACGTTAAATTAAATTTCTAAAATAACTGAAAATGAAGAAACTTTTAATATGCGCCTTCTCACTGATGTTTATGACATCATGTGTGGACGATCTGGATGAGTTCAATATCGACCAGAAACGAGCAACAAATGTTCCGGCAGCTACTCTGTACACGAATGCTGTTAAAGGTCTGACGGATGTGTTGACTACGCCTAACGTTAACACGAATAACATTAGATTTTACGTTCAGCACTGGACATCCACACAGTATCTGGATGAGCCAAGATATAACATGACTTCACGTACAATTCCACAGGCTATGTGGACAGCTTTGTATCGTGATGTTCTGAATGACCTGCAGGAAGCAAAAAGACTTGTGAATGCTGATCAGACTCTGAATGAGAACGTAAAGAAAAATCAGCTGGCCCAGATTGAGATCATGGAAGTCTATGCCTGGTCAGTGCTTGTAAATACATTTGGTAATGTACCTTACACAGAAGCATTGAATTCTCAAAATGCGCTTCCTGCTTACGATGATGCAAAAACTATCTATGCAGATATCTTAAAGCGTCTGGATACAGCTATTGGTATGATTACTCCATCTGCTGCTGGTTTCACAGGAGGTGATGTTATCTATGGTGGCAGCATGGCGAAATGGCACCGTTTTGCTAACTCTCTTAAGTTAAAGCTTGGTATGGTGGTTGCCGATGTTGACAACGCTACAGCGAAGAAGTCTGCTGAAGAAGCTGTTGCGGCAGGAGTATTTACAAGTAATGCGGATAACGCCGCATTTAAATACCTGAGTGCTCCACCAAACAACAACCCTATTTCTTCAAACGTGAAGGGCCCTCTTTCAACTCGTGAAGATTACGTTGCTGCAAACACCCTTGTGGATGTAATGAATAATCTGAACGACCCAAGAAGACCATTTTTCTTCACAGATGTGAATGGTGCCTATGTAGGTGGCAAGTATGGTTTCACTAACGACTTCTCAAAACACTCTACTGTTAGCGCAAAAATTGCAGATCCTACTTTCGAAGCTCTTCTATTGGATTATTCAGAAGTAAGGTTCCTGTTGGCTGAAGCAGTTGAAAGAGGCTACACTGTAGGTGGTACTGCTGCAGAGCATTACCACGAGGGTATCAAGGCTTCTATTGAGTACTGGGGAGGCACAGCAACACAGGCAACTGCTTACATCGCTCAGCCAGGTGTGAACTATGCGACTGCACCTGGTGATTGGAAACAGAAGATTGGTAAGCAGGAGTGGATTGCACTATATAACCGAGGCTATGACGCCTGGATAACCTGGAGAAGGTTAGATGCTCCAACACTTCTTCCGCCTATTGAAGGGCTGAAAGTTCCTACAAGAATTATCTACCCAATAAATGAGCAGACGTTGAACCCGGAAAACCGTTCAACTGCAGCATCCGCAATCGGTGGTGATGAAAGCAGCACCAAGTTATGGTGGGACGTTAACTAACAATCGCTAAACTAAATGAAAAGGCTACCAGTTATGGTAGCCTTTTTTATTTTTATGTAAAGACCTGTATAAAGAGGACTAAGTGATATAGATGAAACCTAATACTATAGTATATAACATCTAATTAGAAGATGAGACAAGGTTAGAAACAGTCCCTTTGTAAAAGATAAAAAATAATTCCGCAGAGTTTCAGCCACTTAGCTGGTATAGGCAAAAATCTTTTCCCGGGTTGCTTGCAAGGCGGGAAAAACTCCCTACTT
>NZ_JAAGWD010000011.1 GCF_010686685.1 Pontibacter burrus
GAGAAGTTAAGCCCGGACGCGCCGATGGTACTGGCCTCACCGCCGGGAGAGTAGGTGGCCGCCAACCCCTTACAAAGCCCTGTCCCCTACAAAAGGACAGGGCTTTTGCGTTTTAATCCCCCCACCCCCACCCAGCAACAACAGCTGCCGAACCAAAGCCAGCGGAAGGGGATGGACTAAGAGCAGGAAAGCTTGCCGAGATCACTGTAAAGGGAGGACATGGGACACCTCCGCAGTGTTACTTCAACTTGATCAGCCTTTATTCTTATTGTCTATCCCTCGAAGACACTGCATCATTACAAGTCATTGTGCAGCTATTTTAACTTATATATGCACTTAAACTTTGGAGGTAAAGCTTATTTTGATGGTATAGTTTCGATGCTACTTCAGAAACCGAAAGGGCAGCCTAAAATGGCTGCCCTTTCGGTTAGTACTTATACTCTATCTATAGATCAAGAACACTGCTGGTTGTTTGTGAATGTCGGGCAACTTCCCTTTCCATTGATGGATAGTTTTTGTTTGGATAAATTCATGTTCAGGTGACGTGATATTTGCTGCAATACAGAGCTTTGTTTCCGGATGGAGCGTAGTGAGCAGATCTTCCAGGAGTTTGTTATTCCGATAGGGCGTTTCCATGAAAATCTGAGTTTGGTTACGCTGCTGCATCTCTTTCTCTAACTGCCTTAAGGCCTGTACGCGTGGTCCTTTATCTATTGGTAAGTAACCATGGAAGGCAAATTGTTGTCCGTTAAAGCCACTGGCCATTAAGCTTAACAGTATAGCAGATGGGCCTGCGAAGGGGATAACCTTGATTTCCTTTTGATGTGCATATTTTACTACTTCTGCGCCAGGGTCAGCAATACCTGGGCAACCAGCTTCTGAGATAATACCTGCATCTATAACTTTCTCAACTATAGGTTTTAGTGAAGCTTGTACCTGTGCCGGCGTTGCGTCCTTATCAATCTGTACAAAAGTTAGTTCTTCTATAGTTAACTCCGGGCAAATCATTTTTACATAACGACGCGCAGTACGCAAATTTTCAACTATAAAATAGCTTAGGTTTCGAACAGTTTCTTTTACCTGTGGTGAGATAACCTGATCAGCTGTGCCTTCCGCCAATATAGTTGGGATTAGGTATATAGTACCGGTCTTTTTCATACTACAAAAATATTAACTATAAAGGTATATAAATATAAAAGCTGCCTTGGCTACTAAGCAAAGACAGCTTTGAAACAATAGGAGGACTATACTATTAATAACAGGTCTATAGTTAATCCGCACTTAGGAAAGTTGTTACCAACTCGTACACTTGATCGGGGGCCTCGGCATGTACCCAATGTCCGGCGTTTGGTATAGTTTCAACTTCAACTAATGTGAATAAACGTTCGATGCTGCCATATATATCCTCTGGTTTGATATACCTAGACCTGCCACCTTTAATGAACAACGTGTGCTTTTTAAAAGGTACATCCGATGTAATGGCTTCTGCTACCTTTTCATAGTTTCTTTCAATCGCATCCAGGTTCATGCGCCAGCCAAAGGTATTGTCCTCTTTGCGGTACAAGTTCTTCATCAGAAACAGGCGAACATCCTCTTCCTGTATTTGTTTCGCTAATTGTGCATCTACTTCTCCACGGCTTGTAACGCGTGCCAGATCTACTGACTGCAGTGCATCTATAATTTCGTCGTGGTGTGGCGGATAGGCTTTGGGAGCGATGTCCACAACTATAAGTTTTGTGATACGGGTCGGGTATTTAAGCGCATAATTCATGGCAACCTTACCACCCATCGAATGGCCCATTATAGCCGGCGTCGGAATCTGTAGTTCATCTACCAGGCGTAGTACGTCTTCTGCCATGGCATCATAATCGTGCTCTTCGGAGTGAGGTGAACGGCCATGATTGCGAAGATCAACTAGGAAAACGTTGTAATGCTCAGCAAATCGTTTTGCCAAGGTTTGCCAGTTATCTAATGTGCCAAACAGTCCGTGCAGAATCAACAGCGGTTGACCATGGCCCATTTCTTTATAGTGTAATTTCATTATTTCAGTTATCAGTTAACAGTCAATCGTTATCAGTTTAGGCTTACGGAACTATAGTTTGAGAGATATAAACTATAGTAACTATAGCACAGCTATCAGTTTTTTCTCAGATTCCCGCTCTTTTAAAATACCCAATGGCTGAAGGTGTAAACTATAGTTGGCAAATAGCTGCAATACTTCTTCACGGCCAGCCGGATCAAGGGCAACTAGTAGGCCGCCGCTTGTTTGCGGATCGCAGAGCAGGTACTTTTGGTCTGGTGTAAGGCCTGCAATTTTATGGCCGTAGCTGTCGTAGTTGCGGTGCGTGCCGCCTGGTATGGCTTTTTGCGCCAGGTATTCGAGTGCCTCTGGTATAACCGGTACCTTATCGAAGTGAACTTCTGCAGCCAAATTACTGCCTTCACACATCTCAGATAAATGTCCCAGCAAGCCGAAACCGGTAACGTCGGTCATGGCTTTTACTTGTGGCAGTTTGCCAAGCTCAGCACCGATCTTATTCAGCTGCATCATTTGCTTTGGTGCCAGATCAGTGTGTTCTGGTTTAAGGATCGCTTTTTTCTGAGCGGTGGTAAGGATGCCTACACCAATCGGTTTTGTTAAGTATAGTTCGCAGCCGGCAGTGGCGGTGTCGTTACGCTTCAGGTTTGGAATGTCGAGTAGGCCGGTTACAGCTAAGCCAAAAATAGGCTCAGGGCTGTCGATGCTATGGCCGCCGGCTAAGGGGATACCTGCTTCGTGGCAGATGCTGCGGCTCCCCTCAATTACACGTTTGGCAACTTCTGGTGCCAGTTTATCTATCGGCCAACCCAGCACAGCAATTGCCATCATCGGGTTTCCACCCATCGCATACACATCCGAAATAGCGTTAGCCGATGCAATCCGACCGAAATCATAGGCATCATCAACTATAGGCATAAAAAAGTCGGTGGTGCTGATAACGGCGCGGTCATTGCCAATGTCGTACACAGCGGCATCGTCGCGGGAGCTGTTACCAACAATAAGCTTTTTATCCTCGGGATAGCTGATGTCGGAATGCAGGATGGCGTCCAGTACTTTTGGTGCAATTTTGCAGCCGCAACCGGCGCCGTGGCTGTACTGGGTAAGTTTTATAGTTTGTGTGGATGTTTCTTCCATGGTTAAATCAGGTTGTTAGTTTTGGCGAAGCGTATGATCTCCAGTGCATTTTCTTCCGGATTTATAGTTTGCAGCGGCAGCATGTATACCTGTTGCTTTGGTTTTAACTGATAATAATATGCTTTGTCGTAATAGGTAAGCGCAATCTCCACCATCTTTCCCATATCCCCTGTCGCAATGGCATCCAGTGCCTCTTGGGTAGCTAAACCTCCGAGGCGTTTCTTTATCTTAACTATAGATGCTTCCAGTACGGTTTTGTCGGTGCGGCAGTATTCGTGCGCCAGCTTTTGCACGCGCAGCTTTTTGGGTACATCTATCACTATCGTTGGGCGCTGCTGCATGTAAGTAAAGAACTCATGCGACATTTTTATGCGACCAATCGTTTCGCCTTCATCTTCAAACCAAACCGCCTGTTCCGGATTTAGTTTTAAAAGTGCAGAGCCAAGCAGGTTCTCGAACTGCTCTGTAGTAGGTTGTGCGGGCATGCCTATACTTCCAAAGGCAGAGCCTTTGTGGTTAGCCAATCCTTCCAGGTCTATAGTTTGCTGGCCAAGCTTTTGCAGGTAAGGTAGGATGTCTGTTTTGCCGCTACCTGTAAAACCGCTGAGCACAACTATAGGCCATGGCTTTGAGAATTGTTCCTGTATAAAATGGCGGTAGGCCTTATAACCGCCTTGCAGCAGGTGCACTTTAAACCCCGCAAAACTCAGCAGCCAGGCCATTGCCCCGCTACGCATACCACCCCGCCAGCAATGCAGCAGTACTTCCTTATCCGGAGCAATGTTGGTAGCATTTTTCACGAACTCCGACATCTTTGGCCCAAACAGATCCAGGCCTAACAGTACCGCCGGATCGTGGCCCTGCTGCTTGTAAGAAGTGCCTACTTTTGACCGTTCTTCATCCGTAAAGATAGGAAAGCTCTGCGCCTGCAGAATGTGGCCGGCTTCGTACTCTTTTGGTGCACGCGCATCCAGTACAGGCAGCTTCTCAGCTTTCTGCAGAAACTCTTCTATCGCTATCGGGTTTATCAAAATGGCTTATTTAAGCTGGCGCAGATATAGTTGTATGGTGTTCTCCAGGCCATAGTACAGGGCATCGCAGATCAGGGCGTGACCAATACTCACTTCCAGCAAACCCGGTAAGTTCTCTTTCAGGTATTTCAGGTTGTCCAGGTCTAGGTCGTGGCCGGCGTTCAGGCCAATGCCAAACTCCTGCGCTTTAACAGCCGCTTTCATATAGGGAGCAATGGCTGCTTCGCGGTTGGCGTGGTACTGGCGGGCGTAATCTTCGGTGTATAGTTCTACACGATCGGTGCCAACTATAGCGGCACCTTCAATCATGCTTTCCACGGGGTCTACGAAAATAGAGGTGCGGATTCCCAGGCTTTTCATCTCTGAAATTATATCCGTCAGGAAATCTTTGTGCTTGATCGTGTCCCAACCGGCGTTGGATGTAATGGCATCCGGGGCATCGGGCACAAGTGTCACCTGTTCCGGTTTCACGTCTTTTACAAGCTTCAGAAAATCAGGGGTTGGGTTGCCCTCTATATTAAACTCGGTAGTAACAATTGGCTTCAGGTCGTATACATCCTGGTAACGGATATGGCGCTCGTCTGGGCGTGGGTGCACGGTTATGCCTTGCGCTCCGAAGCGCTCACAATCTTTGGCTGCCTGTACTACGTTTGGTCTGTCGCCGCCGCGGGCATTCCGAAGCGTAGCTATTTTGTTTATATTTACACTGAGTTTGGTCATGTTGCTTGGTGGCCGCTTTTGCAGCCGGCTAATTTTACTTATAAACGAGATGACTAAATTAATGGAAATTTAAATAAGATGTTACGACTGGTTTTTTGCCGCAACTGTAAAAGCCCCGTAGAAGTAGCATAATGCCCTTAGCTTATATATACTATAAAAAATATAAAACTATGACCTTAAAAGAAAGAGTAGAGGCCGATATTAAAAAGGCCATGCTGGCAAAAGATAAGGCGCGCCTGCAAGCCCTTAGAAGCATAAAATCATTGATACTGCTGGCCGAAACCGAAAAAGGTGGCGGCGAAGGCTTGACTCAGGATACTGAACTGAAACTGCTGACCAAAGCAGCTAAACAGCGACGTGAATCGGCGGAAGTTTACGCGCAGCAGAGCCGTGCCGACCTGGAGCAGATTGAGCTGGCCGAGCTAGCCGTAATTGAAGAATACCTGCCAAAGCAGCTGGATGAAGGCGACTTGCGCATTAAGCTGGTAGAGATTATTCAGCGCGTGGGAGCAACCGGACCTTCGGACTTAGGACGCGTAATGGGTGTAGCTTCAAAAGAACTGGCCGGACAGGCAGATGGCCGGGCAATTTCTGCTGCAGTAGGTGCTTTACTGAACAACACTGATTTTTAATCGCTGGCGAAACTATAGTTTCAGCATCAATTTATAGTTGGTAGCCTAAACCGATTATTTTATCTTAGCGCTGCTGCATTGGCTTTACACCGGTGCAGCAGCGTTTTGTTTTGATCCTATAGTTTCTGCGCCATGAGCACTTTCGATTATTTCCTGCTGGTCCCGATCCTGTTTGGGGCATTTATGGGCTTCCGGAAAGGATTGTTAATGGAGCTGGTGTCTTTACTGGCGCTGGTGCTGGCAATACTTGGCGGGCTGAAGTTTCTGAATGTAGCATTGCCTATAGTTCGGGATTTCGTAGGCGATGTGGGGGTGCTGCCTTACCTTACGTTTATAGTTGTTTTTATTGCCATCATCCTTATAGTTTACCTGACCGGGTTTATCCTCAAAAAGGCCATCGACTTTACACCTTTCGGTTTCTTCGATAATTTTCTGGGAGCAGTGCTTGGTGCGCTAAAGTGGTGCTTCGCCATTAGCCTGTTGCTTTATGTTTCAGACATAGCTGGTATCAGCATTACAGATGAGACCGCTTCCGAATCTATAGTTTACCCGGTGGTACTCAAAACCACGCCTTATGCGCTGGATATACTGAGTTATGTATTGCCGTTTGTTAAAACGCTGATGGATTCGTTGAAAGGGTTTTTTTAGTTGATTTGAAAATGTGGAGATTTGAAAATTTGAAAATTAATCAGACACCGTAAAAATAAATCATAGTATTAGTATTCAGCTCCAAATTCCCAAATCTAAAATGCTGCTTCTGCTCGATAACTTTGATTCGTTTACCTACAATCTGGTGGACTATTTCGGCCAGTTGGGAGTGGAAGCGCATGTGGTACGGAACGATGTGCCATTGTCGGAGATTAAAAAGCTGCCGATAAAAGCTATAGTTCTGTCGCCGGGGCCGGGCACGCCCAAGGGAGCAGGAGTGCTAATGGACGTGATACACGAATACCATGTGCGTGTACCGATGCTCGGAATCTGTTTAGGGCACCAGGCGTTGGGAGAGTTTTTCGGAGCAACGCTGGATAAAGGTGAAAAGCCCATGCATGGCAAGATCTCTGAAATAATCTGCGAGCCGGATCCGATCTTTGAAAATCTGCCGGAGAAGATGCCGGTTGTGCGGTATCATTCGCTGGTATTGCGCCACGCACCGCCAACTATAGTTCCGCTGGCGCATACGGCTTCTGGTGAGCTAATGGCATTTAAACATAACACCTTGCCACTGTACGCGTTACAGTTTCATCCGGAGGCGGCGCTTACTACTTATGGCTTAGAAATGCTACGAAATTGGCTGAGTATTGCTAATATTGCAGTATAAATTATATTTTTTTGGTTAGTTTACCCTCTATTATGGATCTACAGATTAAACGAGAAGGCGAATTTCAGTATATTGATGAGGGACAAGGCGAAGTGCTGCTGTTACTGCACGGCCTGTTTGGTGCCCTTAGCAACTGGAATGGCGTCGTAGATCATTTCTCTAAAAATTACCGCGTGGTTATTCCGCTGATGCCGATCTACGAAATGGCGTTGCACAAGGCAGGTGTACCCGGGTTGGTAAATTTTGTAGAAGATTTTGTGAAGTTTAAGAACCTGCGCGACCTGACACTGCTGGGCAACTCGCTGGGCGGACACGTGGCACTGGTGTATTCTTTAAATAATGCTGCAAAAGTAAAGCGTTTGGTGCTTACCGGCAGTTCCGGCCTCTTCGAGGACTCGATGGGCGGCTCGTTCCCGAAACGTGGTAACTATGAATATGTAAAGGAGCGTGTAGAGTATACCTTCTATAGTCCTGAAACGGCGACAAAGGAGCTGGTAGATGAAGTTTTCAACATTACCAACAGCAATGCCAAGTGTTTACGTATCATAGCTATAGCAAAGTCGGCGCAGCGCCACAACATGGCTAAAGATATCACAAACATTAAAGTGCCAACGCTGTTGATATGGGGCCTGAACGATACCATAACACCGCCGCTTGTAGCACACGAGTTTAACAGGCTGATGGAGAACTCAGAATTATATTTTATAGATAAGTGCGGACACGCGCCTATGATGGAACATCCGGAGCGTTTTAATAGTATCTTAGAAAAATTTCTTGACAAGACCAGTATAGAACAACCCACATGATTGCAGAAGAACTCATCAACCAAATGATCCCGCCGCTTAAGCTCTATGATACCGTAGAGAAGGCGTTGCGCTGGATGGATGAGTTCCGTGTAAATGAGTTGCCTGTAGTTAGCAACCGTAAATACCTGGGCATGGTGACTGCGCTGGGACTGGTAGAGCAAACCGACCGCAATCATACCCTGAAAGAAGTAGAACTGGATTACCAGGATGTGCACGTAATGTATTCGCAGCACTTCTACGATATCATGGAGATTGCAGTCAAAAACAAGATACAGGTAGTTACCGTGCTCGACGAGATGGAAGAGTACATGGGTATTATAACTATAAACGATACCTTGGCTGCTTTCGGTCAGATGTCGGCGCTGCAGGGGCAGGGCAGCATACTTGTGCTAAGCATGCCGGAGCGTGATTACTCCCTGAGCCAGATCAGTCGCCTGATAGAAGAAGATCATACCAAAATTCTGAGCGCTTATGTGTCGCCGGATGAACTGGATCCTTACAAAATAAAGCTTACCCTAAAACTGAATACCACCGACCTGACACGCATTATTGCCACGCTGGAGCGCTTCGAATACCGCATCACAGCACAGTTTCAGGATGCCAGCTCATTTGATGTTGGTAAAGACCGGCTGGATATGTTGTTCAAGTATCTGGATATATAACCTTGTTGCTGCGGCGTTACCTGTTCTGTGCTGCTGTTTTATGGTGCTGCTGCCTGACGGTGGCAAACGCATCGTTGTGTACAGAGCCGCATGTAGTGGTGCAAACTATAGACTTTACCGGCAACGAAGTTACCAAGGAGTTTATCCTTACCCGCGAACTCACCTTTCAGCCTGGTGATACTATTGTAACCGAAGACCTGGAAGCGCAACTCGAAGAGAGCCGCAAACGCATCTACAACCTGCGTCTTTTTCATGCTGTAAACTATAGCTATACCTGTGATAACGGCCTGGTGCAGGTAACCTACCAGGTAAAGGAGCGTGTATATTTATATCCCATTCCTTATTTCGACTTCGCAGACCGTAACTTTAATGCCTGGCTCGAGAAAAAAGACCTTAGCCGCCTGGACTATGGTTTTATTTTAACCCGCAGAAACTTCAGAGGACGTAACGAGGATGTGCGTCTGCGTCTGCAACATGGCTTCAACCGCCGTATAGAGCTTTCCTATCGGGTACCCAATCTGGGAGGCAACCGTAACCTGGGCTACGAGGTCGGGGTGGCAGATTACCGAAGCCATACCATCAACTATAACATCCTTAATAACCGACAGTATTTTTACGAAGAAAAGGAGAGTATGCCGATCAGGCGTACATCGGCGGCGCTGGCCTTGCTGCATCGCCAGAATGTGCAGCGGCAGTCGGCGCTGCGGGTAGCTTACTACCACGAAGAAACCGCCGATACTATAGTTCACCTGAACCGCGACTATTTTAATACCGGACTTTCGAACCGCAACTATATCCGCCTCGACCTGTCACACGTTTTTAACAGGCGCAATACGTTTGCCTATCCGCTCTCGGGCAGCTATTTTGATGCAGGGATAGGGCATGCCTTTTTCCTGAACAATACCGGCACGGGTTTTACTACAGCCCGTGCCAAGTATGTGCAGTATGTGCCGCTGCCCCGCAAATTCTACTATAGTGTTGGCGGAGAGGCGCAGGTGCGGTTGGGTAATAATTTTGCAGTTACCGACAATGTAGCGCTGGGCTACCGTTCGCTGGTGCGCGGCTATGAACTATACGTGGTTGGGGGGCAGCACTATGGCCTGTTCAAGCAGGGGCTTTCAAAAGAATTATTCAACATAAAGGGCATCCACCTTAAATTTATTCGTAACCCTAAACTGAATACGGTACCGCTGGCTGTGTACCTGAACACCTTCACTGATGCCGGTTATACCATAGATAACATTTACGAAGCCCGGAACCCGCTTACGAACAGATTATTGCTGGGTGGCGGGTTTGGCTTGCATGTCGTTACATTTTACGATATTGTGCTCCGTGCCGAGTATACAGCTAACCGCGAAGGCAACCGTGGCTTATATCTGAATGTTGGCTACCCGTTTTAATCAGAAACTTATGAAAATTGCTATACTAGGTAAACCTTTCAGCGAGCAAATCGCGCCTTATATACAAGAACTATTCGACGAGCTGCTGCGCCGCAAGGCAGACCTGATGTTGGTAGAGCATTTTCAGTTATACTTACAGAATACAATTCAGATACCAAACGATATACCGGTGTTTAAGCGCGGCGATAGTTTGGCAGGTGTGGATGTAGTGCTGAGTATAGGTGGCGACGGAACTTTGCTGGATACCGTGACTTATGTAGGGGCGCAGGAAGTTCCGATACTGGGGATAAACACCGGACGTCTGGGTTTTCTGGCTACCATCTCGCACGACAGTATAAATGTAGCGCTGGATGCACTTTACGAAGGGGACTACTCGCTGGATGATCGAGCACTGATCCGGGTAGACTCTGATCAGGAGGTATTTGAAGGCATTAACTTTGGATTAAATGAGTTTAGCGTATTAAAACGCGATAGCTCATCTATGATAGTAGTGCATACGTATATTGATGGGGAATACCTGAATTCATATTGGGCAGATGGGGTAGTTGTAGCAACACCAACCGGGTCTACCGGTTATTCGTTAAGCGCTGGCGGCCCGGTTGTGCTTCCGCAAACCAACAATTTTGTCATTTCACCCGTATGTCCGCACAACCTGAATGTGCGCCCTTTGATTGTTTCAGACAGAAGCGTGATCTCGTTTGAAGTGGAAGGCCGAAGCAGTAGCTACCTTGCATCCCTTGATTCCAGGTCTGTGCCCGTTGATATTAATGTACGGCTGGCTGTAAGAAGAGAAAACTTTGTGGCCCGGCTTGTTAAGTTACACCATGTAAACTTTTTATCTACGTTGCGTAGTAAATTAAATTGGGGCATGGACAACAGAAACCTTTTCCAGAAGTAGAGATTAAATATATCTAATATTATTTTTTTAATAATTCATAATCTCTATTTTTGTCTTTATATCTTTGGTAAAGTGACTGGAATTTGTAGCCGCTTACATAGCATTCGTTCAATATGAGAAAAATCTGTACCCTCGTTTTGTTGCTTACTTTCTCCATGTGCTTTGTAGCTACTGATGCAGAGGCGCAGCGCTTTACCTTAAGGAAGCGTTATGCATCTGTAGGGGTGCATCTGGGAGCCATGAACTATTTCGGGGATATTGTACCCCAGCCTGATTTTACCAGTCTCCGTTTTAAATCCACGAGGCCAAACATTGGGATAAATTATACGTATCGTTACCTGCCACGCGTTTCAGTACGCGGTAGTTTCCATTGGGGACGCATTTTAGGTGATGATCAGCTGAGCGCGTCTCAAAGCGAGTCGGAGAACCTTGGCCGTTACAAACGTAACCTCTCTTTCCGGAATGATATTAAAGAGCTGAGTGTAGTAGGGATTGTGGATTTATTTGAGAACCGCCAGACTTACCGCCGCCGCCCGGACTTTGTGCCATATGGTTTTGTAGGGATAGCTGTTCTCCATCATAATCCGAAGGCATACTATAGAAATGGGTCTCGTTCAGATATTTCGGGTGCCGATGACATTCCGACAGGCTGGTACGAACTACAGCCCTTAGGTACTGAAGGGCAGTATGTAGAAGGGCAGGGTTATCCAAGTCCGTATAAGCGCGTACAGATTGCCATTCCATTTGGTTTGGGCGTACGTTATAAACTGGACCGATACTGGGATTTGAGCTTTGAAGTTGGCTGGAGAAAAACATTTACAGATTACCTGGATGATGCCAGTTCATCGTTTGCAAACAAAGCAGACCTCCTGAGCAGCAACAACAGCAGCCCTAACCCTAAAGCATCGGCTATTTTCTCTGACAGAAGCTTTGAAGGTGGCGGTGCAAATTTCCCGGGTGAAGTAAGACCAGACCCAAGCCCGGGCGTACCTTACCAGCGACTGAACGGTTACGGAACATCAGCTAATACCATGCGTGGCGACAGAAATGATAAAGACTGGTACATCGTTACAGGTGTGAATATTAGCTATATCTTAACTCCACAAATCAGAAGTCCGAAGTTTAGATAATAGAACAAACCCCTGTTCGTTGTTACCTAAACCTCTGTTTAGCGAATAAATGACTTTACATAAAATCAAGCAAGCACTCCTTATTTGTGTAACACTGCAAATAGGGAGTGCTTGTTTTACTACTCCTGCCGAAGCACAATCCTTTGTTACCAGCGAAATTGGTGTAGGGTTGGGCGGTGCCAACTATAAAGGGGAGCTTGCACCCAACTACCGCTTCCTGAATAACCAGCCTGCCATTACATTATTCTACCGTCGTGACCTGAGCCGTACCTTCACGGCCCGCGGAGGAGTTATGCTTAGCCACCGTATAGCTGATGATAACACTATCGGCGATGGGGTGCAGGATCTGCCTTTGCCTAACTATAGGCAAGCCGAGCTGCGTCTGAGCCTGGCGGAAGTTTCGGCGGTAATGGAATATAACTTCTTCGATTATTATGACCTCTCACAAAAGGTTAGAATAACACCCTACTTTTTTGCAGGTATTGCCGGCCTGATCTATAATAAGAAACTCACTTCCGATAATCCGACCCTGGATGAGTTGAACAAACCGTTTGATACGGACCTGACCATAAGTGTACCGTTTGGGGTAGGGGTAAAGTACGCCCTTACCAAAAACTGGAACCTTGGTCTTGAGTTTGGCACACGCATGCTCTTTAACGATAACCTGGATTTCCTGACTGAAGCAGACGGAAAACATGTAGCAAACCCGTACGATAAAGACTGGTATTTCTATAACGGAATCAGCATTTCCTATACCATCTGGACCATTAAGTGCCCGCCTCCTTACAAACGCCAGCCAGGTATATTGGATTAGCCACTTAAATTTTAATTAATTTATCTTGCTTTTTGTAACTTGCAAGGAAATTGTGGTTAAATGGATCTAAGGGAAACAGTAGATAGGAACAATTTACCTAAGCATATTGCCGTTATAATGGACGGTAACGGGCGTTGGGCAAAGCAGAGAGGGGGAATTCGCATTTTTGGTCATAAAAATGCTATAACAGCTGTGCGCGAAACCGTTGAGGCAGCCGCCGACTTAGGTGTGGAGTATCTTACCCTTTATGCTTTTTCTACAGAGAATTGGTCCAGGCCTGAAAGCGAAGTGTCGGCACTGATGCAACTGCTGGTAACAAGTATACGCAAAGAAGCTTCCAGCCTGAATAAGAATAATATACGCCTGCAGACGATAGGAAATACGGAAAGCCTTCCTAAAAGCTGCCAGCGCGAGCTGATGGAAGCCATGGAGCTTACCAAAGGTAATACCCGCATGACATTAGTGCTTGCCCTCAGCTATAGTGGGCGCTGGGATTTAACCCATGCCATGCGCAAGATCTCAGCAAAAGTTGAGCAAGGTGAGCTTTCATCTGATGATATAAATGAAAGCGTAGTTGCAAATCACCTGGCCACAGCGGGTATGCCGGAACCGGAGCTGCTGATCAGGACAAGTGGCGAAATGCGGATCAGTAATTTTCTGCTGTGGCAATTAGCATATACAGAACTATACATAACAGAATTGCTTTGGCCGGATTTCCGGAAACAGCACCTATACGAGGCGATAATAGCATATCAACGTCGTGAAAGGCGCTTCGGAAAGACGAGTGAACAACTAATCAAGTAAAATATTAATGACAAGATCCATCTGGATGCTGTTTTTCCTGTTTCTGGCAGGTACAGCTTCCGCACAAGTGCTCAACAACGCTACACAAACAAACCCTGTAGATTACACGCAGCCGCGCCAATACCAGATTGGTGGCATAACTGTAAGCGGAGCAAAATTTCTTGATCCCAATGCACTTATAGCAGTTACCGGGCTTAAGGTCGGCGATGAAATCACCGTTCCTGGTGAAGACATCAGTCAGGCTATCCAGAAGCTTTGGGCGCAGGGTATCATCGGGGATGTTGATGTAAGCATCACCCGCATCGAAGGCAACCAGATCTACTTAGACTTTTTCCTGAAGGAGCGTCCGCGTCTTTCCAGGTTTGTGTTCTCAGGTATCAATAAATCGCAGAAGGAGGCTCTGAGCGAAAAAGTGATCCTGCAGCGTGGCCGTACAGTAAACGATGCTACCCTAAACAGTACCCGCACCATTATTAAAAAATACCTTGCCGAAAAGAGCTATCTGAATGCCAAAGTAAACATTGTACAGCGCCCTGATTCGCTGCTGCCAAACAGTGTAGTGTTGGATATTCGCATTGACAAAGGCGATAAAGTTAAGATAGGTAACATTGATATAGTTGGAAACGAAGCCTTCTCTGACAGAAAACTGGAGAAGCAGATGAAGAAGACAAAGGAAAAAAGCCTGTTCAACCTTTTCTCCTCTTCTAAATTCCAGGAAAGCGAGTTTGAGAACGATAAGCAGTTACTCTTAGACTTTTATAACTCAGAAGGTTACCGCGATGCGATTATAGTTTCTGATTCAGTGTACAGAATCAGTGATGACCGCTTAGGTATCAGAATTACAGTAGACGAAGGTCAGCGCTATTACTACCGTAACATTACCTGGAAGGGCAATTACCTGTACGATGATGAGTACCTGACCCGAGTATTAGGTATAGAGAAAGGTGATATCTATAACCGTCAGGAACTGGATAAGCGACTGAACTATAACCCAACAGGAATAGACGTGTCGGCCCTTTACCAGAACGACGGTTACCTGTTCCAGAGCATTGACCCTGTGGAAGTACGTGTTGAAGGCGACTCTATCGACCTGGAGATGCGTGTATACGAAGGACCGCAAGCAACAATAAAGAATGTAGTTGTTACAGGTAACACCAAAACCAGCGATCATGTAATCCGGAGAGAGCTACGTACGTTACCTGGCGATAAGTATAGCCGCGATAACCTGATCAGAACAAGAAATGAACTGGCTGCTCTAGGGTACTTTGATCCTGAAAATATTGGTCTGCAGCCGATCCCGAACCCGGAAGATGGTACCGTGGATATCCACTACTCTGTAGTGGAAACACCAAATGACCAGATCAGTTTATCTGGTGGCTGGGGTGGCGCTATTGGTGCTATCGGTACGGTTGGTTTAACACTTAATAACTTCTCTACACGCAAATTCTGGGATCTGGATGAGTGGAGGCCAATACCAAGCGGCGATGGGCAGCGCTTGTCGCTTCATGTGCAGGCAAATGGTAAGTACTATCAGTCTTATTCGTTGTCTTTCACTGAGCCTTGGCTGGGTGGCCGCAGAGCAAACTCTTTAACAGTAAGCTTGTTCAAAACAGTGTATCGTAGAGCAAGTGCTTTTGAGGCAGACTCAAAGCTGGATGTAAACGGTGGTTCCATAACACTTGGACGAAGACTTCAGTGGCCGGATGACTATTTCAACATGAGCCATTCCCTGTCTTATAGCCGTTATACGCTGGATAACTATACATACCTTTTCTCAGACTTTACAAATGGTATATCGAACAGTATATCAGTTGTAAATACAATTTCACGCTATAGCATTAACAACCCGACCTTCCCATCGTCAGGTTCTCAGTTGTCTCTTAGCGTGAATTTAACGCCACCATACTCGCTGTTTAAGGACAATGCAGGTAAGTATGAGTTTGTTGAGTTTAATAAATGGATGTTCGATGCATCGTATTTCATAAACTTGGCAGGGAAATTGGTATTGAATACAAGAGCGCACTTTGGTTTCCTGGGTAAGTATAGTTCAAACGCTACGCTTGGCCCGTTTGAGCGCTTTAAACTGGGTGGTTCTGGCTTAGGCGGCGGTAACGTGTTTGTGGGTACTGAGTACATCGGCTTGCGTGGTTACGACGACGAAAGCGTTGTAAACTCGAATAACTCTGATGCGTTACAGGCAGGTGGTATTGCTTACAACAAATTTGTGGTAGAACTACGCCAACTGATTTCGCCAGCCCCTGCAGCAACTATCTATGGTTTAGCCTTTATGGAAGCCGGTAACAACTTCGGGTCGTATTCAGAATATAATCCGTTTAAGCTGTATCGCTCGGTTGGTGTAGGTGCACGTATCTTTATGCCAATGTTCGGCCTTTTAGGCTTTGACTATGGCTGGAGACTGGATGATTTACCTGGACAGCCTGATGCAAAGCGGGGTATGTTCCACTTTATTCTGGGGCAGCAGCTGCGCTAACCAAAATGAATTAGTATGAAAAAGTTTTTGTTCATCTTTTTAGCTGGCTTTTTTCTGACGCATATTTCCAATGCGCAGAAGATTGGGTATATTGATTCGAACTTTATACTTAGCAAAATGCCTGCTTATAATAAGGTACAGCAGGAGATGGACAAATATGCTGAAACCTGGCAGCGGGAAATTGAAGCCTTGCAAAAAGAGGCTGATAAGCTGAAGCAGGAGTACCGTACGGAGGAAGTGCTTCTTACAGAAGAAATGAAGAAGAAGCGCCAGGCTGAGATTGCGAAGAAGGAAAACGAAGTGCGGGAGTACCAGCGCAAGGTGTTTGGTTACGAAGGCATGATGTTTAAGCGCAGGCAAGACCTGATGCGCCCTATACAGGACGAGGTTTTTACTGCCGTAGAAAAGGTATCAAAGCAGCGTCAGATTGCTATCATGTTTGATAAATCCGGTGATCTGGTTATGATCTATACCAACCCGGTACATGATTATACAGAATATGTGCTGGAAGAACTGGGGCTTGCTTCGGATAAAGCCAATACAAAGGGTAAGCAGCCGGCCGACGCTTTGAAAGATAATCCGGATGATTTGCCTGAGCTTGGAACAGAGAACGAACCTCCGGTAAAACAGCCCAAAGGCACAACAACCAAAAAGAAGTCTAACAACTAATCACAATAAGTAATACAAATTAACCAACCAATGATGAACAAAATCAAAACCTTAGTAGTAGCGTTTTTACTGATCAGCTTTGCGTCTTTTGCCCAGAGCAATGACCAGCCCCTGAAGATTGGTTATACTAACGTTGAATACATTTTACTGCAGCTACCAGAAAGCAAGCAGATAGAGTCTCAGCTTAAAGACCACAGCACACAACTTGAGAACCAGCTGAAAAACAAATACAGCGAGTACGAAACGAAGCTGCAGGCTTACGAGAGAGGTGCTCCTACTATGGACAAAACCATCCGTGAGGACAAGGAGAAAGAGCTGATGAGCCTGAATACTTCTATCCAGGAGTTCCAGCGTAATGCTCAGCAGTCGTTGCAGCAGAAAGAAAAATCTCTGGTAGACCCAGTTATCGCTAAAATCGATAAAGCTATCAAAGATGTAGCAAAAGAGAATGGTTATACCTATATCATCAGCAACCAGGCGTTACTTGCTGGTCCTGAGGATGGTGATATCTCTCCGCTTGTGCTGAAGAAACTGGGTGTAGATCCATCAAAAGCACAAACTACAGCTGAGCCTGCTGCTAAGCCAGCTACACCGGCAACACCGGCTAAGACGCCAGCTAAAACTCCAGCAAAATCTAATACTAAGAAGAAGAACTAATAACGTACTTTCTTATAGTTTTGAAAGCCGATGTGATAAACTTCGGCTTTCTTTTTATGTATAGCCTATACTTCCAATACCCGTGGCAGAATACGAAGACCAGGAAATTACCGCAGAAGACTCAGACGAACTATACGAACACCACCGCATTGTAGTGGATAAAGGGCAGGCCTTACTGCGCATAGATAAGTTTCTGATGGATCGACTGGCGAATGTTACACGTAACAAGCTGCAGGAAGCTATCCGGGCAGAGTCGGTGCAGGTAAACGATAAGCCGGTGAAGGTAAGCTATAAAGTAAAACCCCTGGATGTAATCACAATTACCCTGGCTGAGCCGCCGCGTGATACAAACATAGTTCCGGAGAATATTCCGCTGGATATAGTTTATGAAGATGACGAATTGTTGCTGGTAAATAAACCGGCAGGCATGGTAGTGCATCCTGCTTATAACAACTGGACCGGCACGCTGGTAAATGCCCTGACTTACCACATGCAAAACCTGCCTACAGGCCGCAATGGCGAGGGGCGCCCGGGCCTGGTACACCGAATCGATAAAGATACATCCGGACTCCTGGTAATTGCCAAAACAGAGTACAGTATGGCTTTCCTGGCGAAGCAGTTTTATGATCATACTATAGAACGTACTTATTACGCACTGGTTTGGGGCATACCTAAATCAGATAGCGGAACAATAGTTGGCCACGTAGGCCGTAGTGCTAAAGACCGTAAGGTGATGACCGTTTACCCTGATGGCTCTTACGGAAAGCATGCGGTTACACACTATAAGGTGCTGCGGAAATTTAAGCATGTGTCGCTGGTACAATGTAACCTGGAAACGGGCCGCACGCACCAGATACGGGCACATATGAAGTTTATTGGGCACCCGCTCTTTTCGGATACAACTTATGGGGGCGATAAAATTCTGTATGGTACGCCAAATGGTAGCTACAAAGCTTTTGTTGATAATGCACTTAAGCTGATGCCACGCCAGGCGCTGCATGCCAAATCGCTTGGGTTTATACATCCAATCACAAAGCAGCAATTACAGTTTAACTCTGAGTTGCCTGAAGATTTTACAGCCGTACTGGAGAAATGGGAACTATACGAAAACCAGGAGTAAACAATTTTGGCCTTTGCTGCTTGATGTAATAAGGATTGCCAATCATGGGATAGAAATTATCGATTTACAACTAACGGGTTATCCTTCGTATCTTTGTAAGGCAACAGCACTATAAACTATAGATGAGCAAGAAAAAGACTGGTAAGATAGGTGTTTTACTGGTGAACCTCGGTACACCTGATACGCCCTCAACGCCTGATGTAAGAAAGTACCTGCGCGAGTTCCTGCTGGACAAACGCGTGATTGATATTAACCCAGTGGGCCGTTATGCGCTGGTAAATGGTATAATTGCACCGTTTCGTGCGCCAAAGTCAGCTAAAGTATATCGTGAGTTGTGGACCGACCGCGGTTCGCCGCTTATGTACCACGGCCGTGATTTGCAGGCAAAGTTACAGACTGCCCTTGGCGACAAATATCATGTGGCCTTTGGTATGCGCTACCAGAATCCGAGTATTAAAAGCGCACTGGAGGAGCTCCGCGAACAAAGTGTAGACCGCATCATTGTAGTGCCGTTATTCCCGCAATACGCAGCTGCCACAACAGGTTCGGTACACGATAAGATCATGGAGATCGTAAAGGACTGGTGGATTATACCTAGTATCAACTTTATCTCCAGCTACTGCGACGATCCGAACTTTATAAATGCATTTGCTGAACTGGGTAAGAAATACCTGGCCGAAGATAACTACGACCATGTAGTATTCAGCTACCACGGGGTGCCGGAGCGCCAGGTGCTGAAAGGAAGCGACCATGGTTACTGTAAGCTTGGCACCTGCTGCAACAGCTATAACAAACGCAATAAGTACTGCTACCGGGCTTCCTGCTTTGTTACTTCACGGTTACTGGCCGAAGCCTTGGGCTTACGCGAAGATCAGTACACTGTTGCTTTCCAGTCAAGGTTGCTGAGCGATCCGTGGCTGCAGCCTTACACCGACGAAATACTGAAAACAATGCCTGCCAAAGGTTATAAGAAAGTATTGGCCTTTAGCCCGGCTTTTGTAGCTGATTGCCTTGAAACAACTATAGAAGTTGGAGATGAATTTAAAGAGATGTTCCTGCACGCCGGCGGAGAGAAATGGGTACTGGTAGAAAGCCTGAACTCTTCTGATCCGTGGGTGGAAGCACTCCGCCAGATGGTATTGGAGAATTGATAAGATTTGTAAATGTGGAGATTTGAAAAAAGATAATCTCCGCAAAACTTTAGCAAAAAAGCCGCTGATCTACATTAGCGGCTTTTTATGTTAATTCAGCATTTTGATAACAGGAGGGAAGATAAGGTATGTTATTCTCCCGGAATCTATAGTTCTATAGTTGCGGCTATAGTTGTGGTCTTGCCATTTTGAGCAGGTCAGATAAAGCAGAGTTAAATGACGCCTATACCTGGCTAAACTATAGTTTGCTAGATCCGCTTAAAGTCAACCCAGTAATCTGAAGTAGCATCCGAATACTCGCGTAGTTTTTTGAGAAGAAGTGCAGGGTCGTCTTCAACGATCAGGTTGTCGCGGTGGTCTTGCTTTACAAAGCCTTCTGCTACTGTATGGTCTATCATGTCCAGAAACTTATCATAGTAGCCATTCACGTTATAAAAGGCAACAGGTTTTTTGATAATACCTAACTGGTTCCAGGTAATGATCTCGCAAATCTCATCGAAGGTGCCAAAACCACCGGGCATGGCTACAAAAGCATCCGATCGGGCAGCCATCATTGCTTTGCGTTCGTGCATAGTTTGTACCACATGTAGCTCCTGTAAGCCGGCATGTGCTACTTCCCGGTCTACCAGGCTTTGCGGAATAACGCCAATGCCCTTACCGCCATGTTCCAGTACAGCATCAGCAATCACGCCCATAAGCCCCACGTTACCGCCGCCATACACCAGCGCTATAGTTTGTTCGGCCATTAACTTACCCAATGCTGCTGCTGCCTCGCTGTAAATTGGGTTTGAACCTGTGTTTGCCCCGCAAAATATGCCTATACTTTTCATAAATTTCTGATACTATAGTTAAAGAAAAAAACTCCGGCATTTTACCGGAGCTTTAGGTTTATCTTTTTAAGTAAAGTTGTTATGCTGTTACCTTGTTATATAGCTTAGCTAAAGTTTCAACAGCATAATCTATCTCTTCAAGTGTATTGTATTTGCTGAAAGAGAAACGAACAGAGCCACGGGTCGGGTCTACATTAAGTGCCTGCAGTACATGCGAGCCAGCATTTGCGCCACTGCTGCATGCGCTACCGCCAGATGCCGAAATCTTGTTGATATCCAGACTGAATAGCAGCATTTCGTTGATGTCTGATGGTGGCAGGCTTACGTTCAGTACTGTGTACAGGCTCTTATCCCCAAACTCCGACATACCATTAAAACAGACATCATCCAGTTGCTCGCGTAGCTTATAAATCATTCTGTCTTTCAAACCCTGAATGTGTTTCTGATGCTCATCCATGTCGCGGTAAGCAATTTCCAGTGCTTTAGCCAGACCAATAATACCATACACGTTCTCAGTGCCACCACGCATGTTGCGCTCCTGCGAACCACCTTGTATGAGTGGCTGAATTTTAATATTGGCATCGCTGTACAAAAAGCCAACACCTTTAGGGCCATGAAACTTGTGCGCAGAACCAACTATAAAATTAGCACCCAGCGTTTGCAGATCGTGCTTATAGTGGCCCATTGTCTGAACCGTATCTGAATGGAAAACGGCGTTATACTTTTTGCAGATCTCACCGATCTCCTGGATGTTATTGAGCGTGCCTATCTCGTTGTTAGCATGCATAATAGAAACCAGCGTTTGTGGTTGGTTTGCCAGCAATTCTTCCAGGTGCTCCAGATCCAGGTTGCCGCGTTCATCGTGGCGCAGATAGCTCACCTGCACATCAAACTGTTTTTCCAGCATCTCCATAGTATGCAGCACAGCATGGTGTTCCATTTTTGTAGTAATGGCATGCTTGATACCCAAAGTACGGCAGGTGCAAACTATAGCAGCGTTATCAGCTTCGGTTCCGCCGGATGTAAAGAAGATCTCGGCAGGAGAGGTGTTCAGTAAAGTTGCTACCGTTTTGCGTGCCTTCTCGATAGCTGCGCGCACTTCGCGGCCGTGCGAGTGAATAGAGGATGGGTTTCCATAGTGCTCCAGCATAAAAGGGGCCATGGCATCAAAAACTTCCTTATCTAAAGGAGTAGTGGCAGCATTATCTAAATATACACGCATGTCGGTTTGGGTTTGCATAACTATATAACGAACTACTAAAGTATGAAAAAAAGTTGCGCCAAGAAGAAAGAAAACCAGTTTCTCTCCTTGGCGCAGTTAAAATGACCTTTAAGATTGATACTTACAACAACACATTAAACAACACATTAGGCTTTCTAAGAAATAACCTCTTTAATGTCAGCAATTATTTTGTTGGCCAAGTGCTCAGCTGTTGCGTTGCTATCAGATTCGGCATAAATACGAATGATTGGCTCCGTGTTGGATTTGCGAAGATGCACCCACTCTTTATCGAACTCAATCTTAACACCATCTATCGTATTGATAGGCTGTTTTGCGTAGCGCTCCTGCATCTGGGTCAGTACAGCATCTACATCCACATCCGGTGTAAGCTCTATCTTGTTTTTAGAGATATAATAGTTAGGATAGCTGGCACGCAGGCGCGTCATGCTCATGCCTGATTTTGCCAGGTGCGTCAGGAACAACGCTATGCCAACCAGTGCATCACGGCCATAATGCAATTCAGGGTAAATGATACCCCCATTGCCTTCGCCACCAATTACAGCATTCTGCTCTTTCATCATGTTCACTACGTTTACCTCACCTACAGCAGCCGCATAGTAGTTACCGCCTGCTTTCTCCGTAACGTCGCGCAGCGCTCTGGTTGATGAAAGGTTAGAAACAGTATTGCCTACTTTATTCTTCAGGATATAATCCGCAACGGCTACCAGAGTGTACTCTTCCCCGAACATACTGCCGTCTTCGTTTATCAGCGCAAGGCGGTCTACGTCCGGGTCTACAACTATACCCAAGTCAAATTTGCCTCTTTCAATCACCTTGGAAATTTCACGCAGGTTCTCAGGCAGTGGCTCCGGGTTGTGTGGGAAGTGGCCGTCTGGTTCGCAGTATAGTTTTTCTACTGATTTAACGCCAAGTGCTTCGAGCAGCATAGGTACTGCAATACCACCGGTAGAGTTTACACAGTCAATAGCTACGCTGAAGTTCTTTTCTTTAATAGCTTCTACATCTACTAAAGGCAGAGCCAATATTGCTTCTATATGCTGCTGTATGGCATCGTTGTTCTGAGTGTACTTACCCAATTCAGTTACCTGAGCAAACTCGAACGCTTCTTTCTCGGCCAGTTCCAGAACCAGCTTGCCTTCTGCATCCGAAATAAATTCACCTTTATTGTTAAGGAGCTTCAGGGCATTCCACTGCTTTGGGTTATGGCTGGCTGTTAGTATAATACCGCCTCCCGCTTTTAACGCAGGCACCACCATTTCTACGGTTGGCGTAGTAGACAATCCTACATCCACTACGTTAATGCCAAGGCCTTGCAGGGTGGCACATACCAGCTTATTTACCATGTCGCCGGAAATGCGCGCGTCGCGGCCAACTATAATCGTATTGTTCTGGGTGGTCTGTAGTACCCACGTACCGTAAGCTGCGGCAAATTTAACTACATCCACAGGGGTAAGTGCATCACCTGCCTGCCCACCTATCGTTCCTCTGATTCCTGAAATTGATTTTATTAAAGCCACTTGATCTTAATGTTAATAGACTGCAAAAGTAGTAATATTTACCTTTAAATAGCACACCTTAACTATATGCGCTTGTTTAAACTTTAGTATACTTCTGGATAAGTGGCCGGGCACTTGAATAAGCCTCTTAAGTGTTCACGATGTGTGGTAGTGCTAAACTATAGTTTGCAAACAGCTACCTTCGTATTTTAGTATATTTGCTTTATGGATAAAACTTTTTTTGATGATACGCCGCGCGGGAGACAACTAAAGGCTTTTAACCGCCTGCTGGATGTAATGGATGACCTGCGCGAGAAGTGCCCCTGGGATCGTAAACAAACGATGGAAAGCCTTAGGCACCTGACTATAGAAGAAACCTACGAGCTCTCAGATGCTATACTAAAGAAGGATAAGCAGGAAATAAAGAAGGAGATAGGAGACCTGATGCTGCATCTGGTGTTTTATGCCAAAATAGGTTCTGAGCAAAATGCCTTTGATATAGCTGATGTGCTGAATGCACAGTGTGAGAAACTGATCTTCCGGCACCCCCATATCTATGGTGATGCTACTGCCAATACCGAAGAAGAGGTTAAAAAGAACTGGGAGCAGCTGAAACTGAAAGAGGGCAACAAATCGGTGCTGGGTGGGGTGCCAACTTCGTTGCCTGCACTGGTTAAAGCCATGCGTATTCAGGAAAAGGCAAGAGGGGCTGGTTTTGACTGGGATGATAAAAGCCAGGTATGGGAGAAAGTGCAGGAAGAGCTGAAAGAATTCGAAGCTGAATTCAATGTAGTCGATACCACAACTATAGATAAGGAAAGAGCGACTGCAGAGTTCGGAGACCTTCTGTTTTCACTGATTAATTTTGCACGCTTTATAGATATCAGTCCTGAGGAAGCACTGGAGCGAACCAACCTGAAGTTTATAGAACGGTTTCGTTATCTGGAGACCGAAGCAGCCAAAGATGGAAAGAAGCTGCAGGATATGACCCTGAAAGAAATGGATATTTACTGGAATCGTGCAAAAAATAGGTAGGCACGCATACAATGTATTTTTTCCTTTACTATATTTAAATCACTTTTCTCTGATAAAAACAGAAAAGGTGTTTAGACATTAAAATAGTGCAGTTATATAATTTATCTGGAGTACATCCCTTATTATCCTGCTTTATGCTGCGGATAAAGGCGAGTATATTGTCATAGTTTTCTCCTTATACTTTAATATGTAACAAATGTGCGCCACCTATGTATAATGGTAGTGCTTAATTTTATTGTTAGATTTTTCTAAGAGAATGCACAGCCAATAAGTTTATGCTTTGCATAATATTATTAAATACATAGATTTGTGAATGTGCATTTATCTGTTTAGGCTTTTTTAGGTAAAACAGGCATGTAAAAAAAGTAGGGCAGGTAGGTATAATTACAGGCCGATGTGCTGCTGAGAAAAAAAAAGATGATGTCGTAAAGAACTAAAACTGAAACAATTACATTTTTATAATTACACAATCAATTTTTAATTACAACACAAACAGCTAAACTTTAAACTTTAATCAAAATGGAAAAAAAGACTGCAGTAGTGAGCAAGAATGCTAATGTAGAGAAAAAACCAAGTGCAGTAGGTTCTCTATTTGCGACCATAGTTATTCCGCTTGCCCTTATAGCATGTGTGCTTATCTATATGTTCGTATTTGGTGCCCCTGCTAACTTCCAGGGTAATGATCCAAATAATCAGCCTTTACCAGGTAACTACCTTGGTATAGTTTACAAAGGTGGATGGGTTGTGCCTCTTCTACTTGCCCTTAACCTGTTGGTATTTATCTTCGCTATCGAGCGTGCTCTTACTATCGGTAAAGCAAAAGGTACTAAAAGCGTTACTGACTTCGTACGTACAGTTGCTGCGAAACTTAACCAGCGCGATGTAAACGGTGCTATTGCTGCCTGCGACGCACAAAAAGGTTCTGTTGCAAACGTAGCAAAAGCTGGTCTGCTTAAGTACAGAGAAATGCAGAGCGAAACTGAACTGCTGAAAGCAGAGAAAGTTGCTGCTATCCAGAAAGAGATCGAAGAGTCTACTTCTCTTGAGTTGCCAATGCTGGAGAAAAACCTGGTTGTTATTTCAACTATCGCGTCAATCTCTACACTGGTAGGTCTTATCGGTACAGTACTTGGTATGATCAAGGCGTTCTCGGCTCTTGCAACTTCAGGTGCTCCTGACTCAGTAGCTCTTGCAAACGGTATCTCTGAGGCTCTTATCAACACAGCTCTTGGTATTACTGGTTCTACTATCGCGATTATAGCGTATAACTACTTTACAAGCAAAATCGATGAGCTTACTTACAGCATCGATGAAGTTGGTTTCAGCATGGTGTCTACTTTCACAGCTCAGCACGACACTGCTAATGCAAGACCACAAACTGTATAAGTTAAGTTAAACTGTATTTAACCAGATAAAATGCCTAAAGTAAAAGTAAAAAGAACGAACCCCTCATTGGACATGACGCCAATGGTGGACTTATTCTTCTTGCTGGTTACTTTCTTTATGTTGACTGCAACAGCCCGTCCTGACGAAGCTGTTATTGTAGACACACCTTCATCTGCTTCAGAAATTAAAATTCCGGATACAAACGTAATAACCATTACGGTTGACAAAAACGACAGAGTGTTTTTTGGCGTGGACGGACAGCAGACTAAGGCAGCATTGCTTGATAAAATGGCAGGCAAGTATGGGGTGAGCTTTACCGAGGAGGAGAAAAAGACGTTCTCTCTTCTGAGTAACTTCGGTGTACCGGTAAACCAACTCAAATCTTACCTGGCAATGGAATCAGATGCACGCAAAGAAGTAAACCAGCCGGGAATTCCAATTGACTCAACACGAAACGAACTTGGTGATTGGGTATTACAAACTCGTCTTACTAACCCTCAGGTGGTTATTGCCATCAAAGGTGACCAGGATGTGAGCTACCCAACTATTAAGCGCGTTATGGATATTCTTCAGGAGAGAAAGGTTAACAGATTTAACCTGATCACTGATATGGAGATGAAGCCAACGAACTAATAATTAGAAAGGAGATAAGAAAATGGCAGAAATGCAACAAAAGGCCGACTCTGGCGGCAAAGGCGGGAAAAAACGCGCCAAACGCCAGTCGACCAAAATTGACATGACACCGCTGGTAGACCTTGCCGCCCTTCTGATTACGTTCTTCATGCTTACTACAACCTTCAATAAGCCACAGACCATGGAAATTAACATGCCTGTGAAAGAAGATACACCTGATGAAAGAATAGAGCTTAAGGCCAGTAACGCTATGACTATTATTCTTGGCGAGAACGACAAGCTGTATTACTACTTCGGGTTGGCTGAAGATAATCCGGAATTGGTTGAGTCTAACTATTCAGCTGATGGTATCCGTAAAGTATTGGTATCTCCACAAGTTAAGTCTAACGACAAAATGACTGTGATGGTGAAGCCAATGGAAGGTGCGCGATACAAGAACATGGTTGATATCCTGGACGAATTGAAAATAACTGACACCAAGAAGTTTGCAATGGTTGACATTTCCGATGCAGATAAGCAATTGGTGCAACAAAAAATGGGGAATTAAGATATGGACGCAAGTAAGTTAGCAAAAGCATCGCTTGATGATATCGTCTTCGAAGGACGTAACAGAGCGTATGGTGCCTACCTGCTTCGCAGACTTTACAACAAGCATATCACGATTGCCGCAACTGTAGCAATCTTACTGTTCTTCTTATTCCTTAGCTTCCCGCTTATCAGTAAAATGATACAAGGAGATAAGGAGAAGGAACAGGTGGTAGAGCGAATTGTAACAGAAGTAGACCTGGCCCCGCCGCCGCCGTTGGATGAATCAACTCCACCGCCGCCACCGCCGCCACCAGATCTTCCACCACCGCCACCACCGGTACGTGCTCAAGTTAAGTACACGCCACCGGTAGTTAAGCGTGATAACGAAGTACGTGAGGAGGAAGAAATTCCGGATCAGGAAGTTCTGAAGGAGATTGACGCCGGTACAAAAACTGTAGAAGGTGTTAAGAATGCCCCACTAGACTTAGGTGATATCGATGGTACAAGCAATGTTGTTGCTGAAGTAGTAGAAGAGAAGCCTTATGAGTATGTGGAGCAGATGCCGGAATTCCCGGGTGGTGAAATGGAAATGCATAAATACATTTCGAAAAACATTCGCTATCCAGCCGCAGCTCAAAGAGCAGGTATCGAAGGCCTTGTTGTGGTATCGTTCGTAGTAAGCAGAACTGGTGAGATCTCTGAAGTAAAAGTACTGAAGGGATTGGGAGCTGGTACTGACGAAGAAGCGATCCGCGTAATCAAGTCGATGCCTAAGTGGAACCCAGGTAAGCAGAACGGCCGTGCAGTGCCAGTAAGATTTACCGTACCGGTTCGTTACACAATTCGTTAATAGCTTAGCTAGACAATAATAAAAGCCCGATCAGGAAACTGGTCGGGCTTTTTGATTTTAATAAAAATTGTTCGCCATGCATACTATTTGAAAGTTATTCCGTATATTCAGTTATCACTATTTAAAACTAAAACCATAAACCAACTATAGCATAAAATGAGTACGTGATAAATTGTTAAACTAAAACCCAAACAGCCATGAAAGAGAGCTATTTATTCGACATGACCCTGAACAACATTGTGTTTGAGGGTCGAAATAAAGCCTACGGTGCATACAATCTGCGAAAGGCTTATCACAGGCACATTGCAATAGCTGCTATTCTGGCAATAGCTATTTTTTCTGCAGCACTGATTGGGTCATTAGTAAACAGTATATGGGCTGGGGAATCTGATAAGTATGTGAAACCAACTTACATTATTAACGAGCCTATAGTTATACATTTACCGCCACCACCAACTGTTCCTGACCCAGCTCCCGAGAAAGCAGCGGCTGCACCCGCCTTTCCTGAAAAAGCGGAAGTAGCTACAGCAGCATATGCGGAAATGAAAGTAACGCGCGACGAATTGGTAAAACAGGAAGGCGAGCTGGCAAGCCAGGATGAATTGAGGGATGTTAATTTTGGTACCGCAAAAATAGATGGTATAAAGCCAAGTGAGCTTGATGCCGTTATACCAGCAGATGACTTGAACGGTATTGATGGAGGTGCAGAAGAACCAGCTCCAAACGCGGTATTTGAGAATGCGGAGATATTGCCTTCTTACAAAGGGGGAATGGATGATCTGATAAAATATCTCAGCAATAAATTACGCTATCCAGCACCAGCTCAAACAGCGGGTGTTGAGGGTATTGTAGTAGTTACCTTTGTAGTTGATCGAAACGGGGAGATAAACGATGTGAAGGTTTTAAAAGGGCTCGGCTTCGGTACAGATGAGGAAGCAGTACGTGTCGTAAAAAATATGCCGCGCTGGAATCCTGGCCGTCAGAATGGCCAACCGGTAGCAGTACGTTACACATTACCCATTAAATTTTCATTAAAAAAGTAGAAATCAGACTATAAATTGGAGGCAGAGGCTAAAAAAGTGTAAGCTTTATGGTCTCTGCTTTCAATTTTAATGTGATACCATTAACTTTAGTGATCAAAGAAAGCGTATGTTACATAGATAGCGTAACATGTTAAGACCAAAAAGAGAAAGACCTAACACAACTCAATTCGCCAAAGCCGTAAGAATTTTTGGCCTGCTGATGACGACTATGTACATGGTGTTTGGCGTATTTATCATATTCGCAGATGAATCCAGCCTTAACCTGAACATAACAGATAATGTGCGTTACATGCTGGGCGGTATTCTTATCCTCTACAGCATAGTGCGGTTTGTCAGACTATATCAGTCCAATTCTAACAAAGGCAGAAACAGGTATGAAGAGTAAAATTAATTTGGCCCTGCTTGCTTTCAGTATTGCAGCAGTGTCAGCGTGCGGTAACTCAGGTAATTCACCAACCGACACACCTACATCAGGTGCGATAACGATAAGCGTGGATGAGTCTTTTCAGCCGATTATAGAAACGCAGATCAATACGTTTGAGGGCATCTATAAATACGCCGATATAACAGCCAACTACAGACCGGAAGGGCAAGTGGTGCAAGAGCTTATCAATGATAGCACTAGGGTTGCAGTACTCTCGCGTGAACTAAATGCGGATGAAAATGCTGTATTCAAGAATAAGAACCTGGTACCGCGCGTTACAAAGATTGCGATAGATGCGATTGCCATTATAGTTAACCGCAATAACCCGGACTCTTTGCTAACGATGGAGCAACTGGGTAAGATCTTTAACGGCGATGTAACAAACTGGCAGGAACTTAACAAGAAGAGTAATCTTAAAAATATAGTGGTGGTATTTGATAATAACAACTCAAGTACTGCACGTTACGTTAAAGATTCGCTGATAGCTGATCATAAACTGCCTCAGAATACATTTGCATCAGATTCTCATAGCGCACTGATTGATTATGTGGCTAAAAACGAGAACGCAATAGGTGTAATTGGTGTTAACTGGATTAGTGACCTGGACGATACGACAGCCATTGGCTTTCAGAACAGAATAAAAGTAGTTGGGCTGAGCAGAGATCCTGCACCTGCTTCAACAGAAAACTATTATCAGCCGTACCAGGCCTATATTGCACAAGGAAACTATCTGTTACTGCGGTACCTCTACATTATCAGCACCGAAGGCAGAACCGGCCTTGGCACAGGTTTTGCAGCATATGTAGCAGGAGACAAAGGACAACGCATAATTTTAAAGTCTGGTTTAGTACCTGCCACCATGCCGGTTCGTATAGTTGGGCTTAACAATAATTAAGGAGAACCTTTTCTCAACAATAGTACACATACACATAACCTTAACAACAAATTAAAATGACGAACAACTGGAAGTATATCCTTCTGATGGCCACCGCTTTCCCGACTGCAGCTGCGTTTGCGCAGTCTGGTGATGCAGGAAAGAGAGCCTTAGACCTGGAAAGATATGAGGAGGCTAAGTCTATCTATAAAAAGCAGCTAAACGATAAAAATGCTGATAATGCGTACTATACGTTAGGTGATATTTATCTGAAAACTGATAAACTGGACTCTGCTGCTTACTACTTTAACCAGGGTCTTGCCAAGAACAAGAAATCGGCTTTAAACTTTGCGGGTTTAGGCAAATTGGCTATGGAGCAGGGTAACCGCGCCGAGGCTGAAAAGAACTTTGACCAGGCACTGAAGCAGAGCAAGTCTAAAGATGCAGCTGTACTTATTGCGGTAGCAGAAGCTTACATTAATGCTGACAAAAGAACAGAAGCTGATCTTCAGAAAGCAGTTGAGCATCTGAAGACAGCAGTGCAGCGTGATAAAAACAATGCAGCTGCTTATATTTTGTTAGGTGATGCACAGCTTGAGCTGAAGAAAGGTGGCGAAGCTATGACAGCTTATGATAACGCTATCCGTATTGATGCTAACAATCCGAAAGCTTACCTGAGAAGAGGCCAGCTGTATACACGTTCAAGAAACTATACAGAAGCTGAGCAGGCGTTCCAGAAAGCAACGTCTATCGATGCGAACTATGCACCTGCTTACAGAGACCTGGGCGAACTGTACTACTTTGCAGGCCAGTACGATAAAGCTTTATCTACTTTCCAGAAGTATGTAGACCTTGCAGAAAACACTCCTGAAACCAAAGCGAAATATGCATCTTTCCTGTTCCTGACAAAGAACTACGATAAGACCCTTGCCGAAGTACAGGAGGTGCTGAAGACAGATCCGAACAACACGGTTATGAACCGTCTGCAGGCTTACTCCTATATGGAATTAGGCCAGCCTGAAAAAGCGCTTCAGGCAATGGAAGGCTACCTGCAGAAAGTGGATAAGAGCAAGCTGATTGCTGAAGACTACGAATATTATGGTCGTATACTGAGCAAGAATAACCAGCACGCAAAAGCTACCGAGAACCTGCAGAAAGCAGTAGATATGTCTCCTGAAAAAGTTGAGCTGTATCAAGAACTTGCTAACGCTTACGCTAAAGCTGGTCAGTACGACAAAGCTGTGGCAGTATTTGATAAGAAGCGTGAGAGAACCGAGCCTTCTAACGCGGATTACTACTATGTTGGTAACATCTACATGCAAGCAGGGGCAGAAGCAAGAGAAGCTAAGAATGAGCAGAAAGCACTTGAGTACTTCAAAAAAGCTGACGAAACTTACGCAAACGTTACCACAAGCAACCCAACGTATGCATATGGCCACTATTGGAGAGCTATTGCCAATGCCAACATTGACTTAGATAACTCAAAAGGCCTTGCGAAGCCACACTTCGAAGAGTTTGTGAAGCTGGCAAGCGCAGAACCTGATAAGTTTAAAGCTGCTCTGATTGATGCAAACAACTACCTGGCTTACTACTATTATGATATTCAGCCAAACAGAGAACTGGCCGTAAAACATTACCAGGAAGTGTTGAAGTTAGATCCTGCGAATGCACAAGCTAAAACTGCACTGGCAGAAATCAACAAGACTCCAGCTAAAAAGAAATAAGTAATACTTCTTATACTTTAGAAAAGCCTGCTCAACCTGAGCAGGCTTTTTGTTTTTATCAGGACCACAGATTAAAAAGGGATTGGGTTGTTTACTATAGTTGCTTGCTATAGCTCCATAGTTGGTGCAGGTCCAACCATACCTAACCCATCAGAGCTACGCGCGCTACCTTCGAAATCGCTTCTCGGTAGTCTAAGGCGGGGAATTTTCTGCTACTACTATAGTTTGAGCTATAGTTTATAGTTGGCAATTAACCCACCCCAACCCCTCCCGAGAGGGGAATTGCTGCCATTGTTATAATTAAAGCTTTTGCTCTATAGTTACAGCCCACGAGCAGGCAGGCGCAGCCTGCCCCTTGGAACTACGACCACGAAAAGGCTACAGAACTATAGATATAGAATCAAACTATAAATTAGCTATCGAGTGATTTCAGTCTTTGGGTTGAGCGCCTTTGACTTGTTGCGGTGCCGTCAGGCAACACGAGCGCAGCGAGGGTAGCAAGAAGGCAGCCGCGCGATGCCCGAAGGCGGGGCCCCGCGGCCGTGAGCGCATCAAAGCAACTATAGCACTGTAGGCTAGTAGAGCTCCCTGGATTTGAGGTAAATATGAAAGGAACTGCTTGTGTCCAGTGGCAACTGTAGTTAGCTATAGTACATATAAGATCCTTCACAGCTACGCTGGCTCTTTTCGACTCTCGCCTCCAGAATGCTCAGGATGACAAAGAGAGAACTATAGTTTGTGATAGCTTACTCGTTTCACTCAAAATGACAAAACTATAAATGTCATTCAACCTAACTATCCACCTGTTACTCAATAATTCAGCTATTAGCGTGGGGTCTCGTAAAAAAGAAGTAATTTTGCATCCTTAAATTCGAAAGCATGGCAGAAACTCCGCACAAGGCTGGTTTTGTAAGTATAGTTGGCAAACCGAACGTGGGTAAATCAACGCTGATGAATGCATTGGTAGGCGAGAAGCTCTCCATTATCACTTCAAAAGCGCAGACTACGCGGCACCGCATCATGGGTATCCTGAACGGCGACGACTTCCAGATCGTGTATTCTGATACGCCGGGCATTATCAAACCACAGTATGCTTTGCACGAGTCTATGATGAGTTTCGTGCGTACCTCGCTGGAAGATGCCGATGTGATCCTGTTTGTGACTGATATTTATGAGAAGCACGATGAGGATGACGTGATCAAGCGCTTGCAGCATGCGCAGGTGCCTATTCTGTTGCTGATCAATAAAATTGACCAGGCTACAGAAGAGGAAGTGAAGGAAAAGGTGGCTTACTGGCAGGAGAAAATGAATCCTACGGAGATTCACCCGATTTCGGCGCTGCACAAATTTGGCTTGGATCAGTTATTTCAGCGGTTGCTGCACTATTTGCCGGAACATCCGGCATTTTATCCGAAAGATGAACTGACTGACAAGCCGGAACGTTTCTTTGTGTCGGAGATCATTCGGGAGAAAATTTTCCTGAACTATAAAAAGGAAATTCCTTACAGCTGCGAAGTAGTGATAGAGGAGTTTAAGGAAGAGGAAGAGATCATCCGGATCAGGGCCGAGATAAGTGTGGAGCGCAAAAGTCAAAAAGGAATTGTGATCGGTAACAAAGGCGAAGCACTTAAAAAAGTGGGCATGCAGGCCCGCATAGATATGGAAGAATTCTTCCAGAAAAAGATATTTCTTGATTTGTATGTGCGCGTGAACGAAAACTGGCGAACAGACCAAAAGCTTTTAAGGCGATTTGGTTACAGCGAGTAAGTAGGCGCATGTATTAAAGCTTCGGGGCAAGGTGCTCCGGGGGCACTTTAACTATTTTATACATTAATAATGTCGACTAACATTATTGCTATTGTAGGCCGCCCAAACGTGGGTAAGTCTACTTTATTTAACAGGCTTGTCGGACGCAGACAGGCTATTATGGACAACGAAAGCGGTGTAACCCGCGACAGAAGCTACGGCCACGGCGAGTGGTGCGGTAATTTTTTTACTGTTATTGATACCGGCGGCTACGTGCACGGCTCCGACGATATTTTTGAAGGTGAGATTAACAAGCAGGTAGAACTGGCTATAAAAGAAGCCGATGTAATCCTGTTTATGGTAGACGTGGATGCTGGCCTGACCAGCCTGGATGAAGAGTTTGCCAACGTACTGCGCCGCACCGATAAACCTATCTTCCTGGTTGCCAACAAAGCAGATACTAATGCGCGTGCACACCAGGTGGGCGAGTTCTATGCACTTGGAATTGCAGACGAGATTCATGCTATTTCATCGCAGAGCGGCTCCGGCACCGGCGACCTGCTGGACGAAGTGGTAAAGCACTTTAAAGATAAAGGAATTGAAGACCCGGATGCGGGTATTCCGAAAATAGCGGTACTTGGCCGTCCGAACGTGGGTAAATCATCGTTTGTAAACCTGCTGCTGGGCGTTGAACGCAATATTGTAACTGATATTGCGGGTACGACCCGTGATGCCATCCATTCGCGTTACAATGCCTTTGGGAAAGAGTTTATTATAGTTGATACAGCCGGTCTGCGCCGTAAGAGCAAGGTAAGCGAAGACATCGAGTTTTATTCTGTAATGCGCTCTGTTCGTGCACTGGAAGACTCAGATGTATGTATTGTAATGCTGGATGCTACCCGTGGTATTGAAGCGCAGGACGTAAACATTATTACGCTGGCTGAGAAGAACCGTAAGGGGATCGTAATTCTGGTAAACAAGTGGGACCTGATAGAGAAGGATACTAACTCAACCAAAGAATTTGAGGAAGAGATTCTGAGTAAGATTGCGCCTATCAAGTATGTGCCGGTAATCTTTACATCGGTGCTTACGAAGCAGCGTATACACAAAGCGATAGAAGTAGCAATGGAGGTATACGAGAATAAGAGGCAGAAAATCGCAACTTCGAAGCTGAACGATGCCTTGCTGCCGGATATAGAGCGCTACCCGCCGCCAGCCATTAAGGGTAAGTTTATTAAGATTAAGTACGTAACACAGCTGCCAACGCATAACCCAACGTTTGCGTTCTTTTGCAACTTGCCGCAGTACATTAAGGAGCCGTATACCCGCTACTTAGAGAATAAGATACGTGAACATTTCGGGTTTACAGGTGTGCCGATAAAGGTGCTTTTTAAGAAGAAATAAAAAATTTAAGCCGAAAGCATTACAGCATTAAAATATAGTTATATATTTGTAACTCGTTTTCAAAAAAACAACTAAACATCATGAAAAAAGTATTCGGTTTATTATTCGTTGCTGGTCTGTTCGCTTTCGCATCTTGCAACAACGCAGAAGAAACAGCTACTGAAGTTGAAACTACTGAAACTACAGTAGAAGAAACTGTAGTTGAAGACACTACTAATATGGAAGTTGACACTACTGCAACTCCAGTTGATTCAGTAGAGGTTCTTTAATCAGCAGAAGTAACCGCCCGGCGCATGGCCGGGGAAGAAAGCGGCTCTTGATTTTTCAGGAGCCGCTTTTATTTTATACAACTATATAGGATTATGTACGTATTTGGGTGAATAATTATTTAAGGTAACTATAGTTGCCGGTGATTTTAGACATCAACCAAAACAAATAGATTATGAAAAAGCCTATTTTTATGTTAATGGCAGCAGGATTATTTACATTCGCTTCCTGCGACTCACCTGCTGAGAACCGTGCAGAAGACAATGCAGAACAAATGGAAGATAATGCTGAGCAAGCAGCTGATGATATGGAAGATGCTGCCGATGATATGACAGATACTACTGAAGTTATGTAATTCTAGCATCTAACTAAAAAGGCGACCTAATAAGGTCGCCTTTTTAGTTTAAGCACCCAGCCGGCGCTGCATCAGGTTTTTGAGTAAGGCAAACAGGCGTTTAGGTGGCAGCGTACGCCAGTTTACCATCTCCAGCTTGCCGCCATAGTTCAGGTAATAATCCAGCCCATAGTTCTTCATTTCGCTGAGCACAAAATCCTGGAACCCGATGGCCACGATCCAGCCTTCTTCCACGTCCTCAAACCATTCTTCGTAGTAAGAATCGTCGGAGCCGTGGAAGTTAAACACATTCTCACCTATCAGGATAAAGTGCTTAATACCTTCGTTTACCATCGGGTCTATAACGTTACGTTTCAGTTTCATAATGTCGTTGTTGAGCGCATCATTCCACTCGCCTATAAACTCGATAATGGCAAAGCCAAGCTCATAGTCGGCAAAAAGGATCTTCAGAAACAGCGTCTCTGATTCAATATCGTCCCATTGCGGGTGTATGTAGTAGCCATAAATGGTATTAGTATACTGCGACAGGCTGTTTTCAGCACCAAATAGCGGCGAGCGCGGGTCTTCAGAAGCAGTGTATAGTTCCAGCCAGTTATAAAAAGGCTCAATTGTATGCATAAACAGAAAATCGGGTCGTTAGATAAAATAACACAGGTTAGAACATAAAATCAGCCGCTCCTGTTCATGGAATATACTAATGGTTTAAACTATAGTTGTATCAGTTAAGTATAGACTAAAAATAAAAAACTTACAGCATATAAACCCGAAATTATGCCGGTGCCTGCCGGTAATTTACCCTTATCCGCGTTATGTTGCCACGTAAACTATACTTTGTTTTTTTGCTCCTGCTTTTACTGGCCCACCCCGTGCTGGCCTCTAAACCAGATTACATAAAAGTTTACCACCCTGTGGTGCACGAAGCCGAAATGCTGGTGCTGAGCAAAGATTATAAAGCTGCTCTGAATAAATACAGACAGGCTTTTGATGCTGTGAACGAGCCCTTTGCCCGCGACTACTATAATGCTGCTGTATGTGCCGTACTGGCCGAAGATCAGAAACAGACATTAGACTTATTGGAAAAGCTGGTGCTGAAAGGAGTAGAGTTGCCTTACCTGGAGAAGCAGGAGGTGTTTAAAGGTCTGCATGAGACCAAGGCCTGGAAAAAATTTGTTAAGCACTATCCCAAAAACCGTAAGAAGTTCAGTCACCGCGCCGATCTGGATCTGAGAGCCGACCTGGATGAACTGTATGCCCGCGACAGGTATTTCAGATTTGCTGAAGGCGGGTTGCGCGTTTATGCGGATACGCTCCGTAAGATCGAGAACGAGAACGTGGATATCCTGCTTCGTACCATCGTAAAACGTGGCTACCCGGGCGAACGGCTTATTGGCGTAGGCGATACAATTGAGCAGTTGCCACGCTTCAGCATTGTGATAGAACGGCAGACTAAAGCAAAGAAAGGCTTTGATTTTGCACCTATATTGCAAGAGGCAGTGCAGCAGGGTAACTTGTTGCCGCAGGCAGCAGCCTATTTAATGGAAGCCCAGCAGGGCCAGCGAAACTATAGAACAATAGCTCTTGTAAAAGTATCCTGCACAAACCGGAAAGATTGTGAAGGCAATAAAAAACTAAAGCTGCTGAATAAGTACCTGGTAGAGAAAGTAAGCAATAAAGAAGAAGCTAACATTAATGCTCGCCGCACCGCTCTAGGGCTTGAGCCATTAGCCGACTACCGTAAAAAAGTACTCTATAGTTTGCAGGACAACCGTTTTAAGTTTGCCAATACCTGGTCCGTTAAGCATTATGTAGTGCCTAGCAGAGATGCTGCTGAAGTACTGACCGAGGGACATGAAATAGCAGATACTGCCTTATTTGCAGAAGAACTATAGTTTCTTACTCCTGCGTGCCGTTGCGGTAGGCTTCTATAGCGGCGCGCACACTTCCGAATTTCTGCAACATAGCAGCAGCTTCAGGCCGGCCTAACTGTAGTTCTTCCATTATCATGCGGGTACCGCGGTCTACCAGCTTCAGGTTTGATAGTTGCATATCTACCATCTTATTGCCTTTTACGCGCCCCAGCCGAATCATAGTAGATGTGGTAAGCATGTTAAGGACAAGCTTTTGTGCTGTGCCGGCTTTCATGCGGGTGCTGCCGGTTACAAACTCAGGTCCGGTAATAACCTCTACAGGATAATCGGCTTGTGCAGCAACGGCGCTGTCTGCATTGCAAACTATACAGCCGGTTGCTATACCATGTTCGCGGCAGGTTTTAAGACCTCCGATCACATACGGGGTGCGGCCGGATGCAGCAATGCCAACCACAATGTCCTTATCTGTTATGTTATGCTCCAGCAGGTCTTTCCAGGCCTGTTCCTCATCGTCTTCGGCAAACTCAACTGCTTTCCGGATCGCTGTATCGCCGCCAGCTATCAGGCCAATAACCATCCCGTGAGGCACTCCATATGTAGGCGGGCACTCTGACGCATCTACTACACCCAACCTGCCACTGGTGCCGGCCCCAATATAAAATAACCGGCCTCCCTGCTGCAGACGCTCTACAGTTGCATTTACCAGTTTCTCCAGCTGTGGAATTGCTTCTTCTACAGCCAGGGGCACTGATTTATCTTCCTGGTTAATGCTTTCCAGCAGCTGGCGTACTGGCATTTGCTCCAGGCTGTTGTAGTTCGATGCTGATTCGGTAGTAGACACTCGTATTAATTATGAATTTAGAATTATGAATTAGGCCGAAACTATAGTTTATTCATTGTTGGGTGCCCCAGACTTCTGTAGTAATTCCTGGTGGTATTTAATCAGACCTTCGCTCGGGCTTTGGATGATCGTACCGACCCGCAGACCATATTTTTTAGCTGCCGTTTTCAGGATGTCGGAAAAGTAGTAGGCAATGGAGCCAACAAAGTTTACAGGTAGCTCATCATGTCCGTCGTATTTAACCACATGCCTGTCAAAGAACAGCTCAAAGTTCTCGAAGATCATCTCTTTTATAACCGGATGCTTGCGCTTGTCGTGCATAAATTTGGCAAAGGTAGCCACATACCGGCTCGGGACTTCAGCGCTATAAAGGGTATCCAGGAAAGTGTCTTTTGAGAGCTGATAGGTGTTTTTAAGCGATTTTGCCAACTCTTCGGGCAGTTCACGGTAAAAGTAAGCCCGAAGCAGGAGCTTGCCTAAGTAAGCACCGCTGCCCTCGTCGCCCAGCAAAAATCCCAGCGATGGCACATTGTCTATTATCTTGTTGCCATCATAAAGGCAGGTGTTCGATCCGGTGCCTAGAATGCATGCAATGCCTGGCTTGTGGCCGCAGACTGCGCGAGCTGCACTCAGCAGGTCATGGTCAACGTGTATGTCGCTTTGCGGGAACAGGCGTGCCAGCGCATCAGAAACCCGCTTGTTACGCTCGGGTGAACTACAGCCTGCACCGTAAAAGTAGATAGCTGAAGGAGCTTTTTCTTTCAGCTGCGGCAGCAACGATTTTTCCAGTTCGGTGTATATGTCGTCGCTCTCCTGATACATAGGGTTAAAGCCAATAGTCTGCACATTTTGCAATACATCAGTAGTATTTAATGTATTCCAGTCTGTTTTGGTAGAACCGCTATCTGCAATAAGAACCATAGTTTATCTTTTACTTTAATATTCTGCCAGTTGTGTTTTTACATTTGGCTGGAGTCTTCAGTACGGTATACCGAGTTTTTCACCAGTCCGATCACTTCAAATTTATCAAAAACATACTCAGTATGCGGGGCATCTTTTAATTCTTCGGTCAGGTCCTGGCCGGCCCAATGTTCGTAGTGGTTGCCGGTGCGCCATAACCTCGACTTCCTGACATCATAAATTACGCCTTTATACGCTACCCATACTTCATCCCGGTCCTGGCCATTACGCAGGGCTAGTTGTTGTAAGGTATATTCTGGTAAGCTCATTTTATTGATTTGAAAATTTTGGAATTTGAAGATGATAAAGAGAATCTAGTGCTATGGTTTAAATTATAGTTGCAAACTATAGCAACCTCACAAAGTAAAGTACCTTAGATTTTTTGTGCATCTCCAAATCTGTAAAGTTACCCAATTCTTGCCTGGGTTAAAATCCAGCGGTTAGGTACTTCGCCGTTTGTGGCCTGCAGGTAATCTTCGTAGCTGCATGGTACTATGTGCGGCAGTTTGCCTTCCGTAAGCGACTCCACTTCCATCCACCACTTTTCACTCTGCTTACTTTTGTAGAATACCATGCGGTCGGGGTTCTCGTTAAAGGCTACCGCGTATTTTGTAAACTGGCTGCTGGTGAAAATAAGCTCGTTTTTGCGGTGGTAAAAGCCCTCAATAAAATACCAGATCATGGTCGCGATGGTCATGGAGGTCATGTCGCGGGTATCGAGGGCAGGGTTATACGCGTAAATTCCCAGTGAGGTCAGGTTGTCGTTCAGGCCGGCGTACCAGCATAGCTGGCAGGCTTCTTCGCCGGTCAGGCCAAAGGGGTTAGCAGGCTCATAGCCCGGCGCGTCCTGGTGGCGGATGGCGGAAATATCTATAGTTAGCAGGTCGGCCTGGCGCACTACCGGCTCCATTTCCTGCACATGCTTATGCACTTCGCCTACGCGGTAGGCTTCAAAATGTAGCTTTTCGAGGGTAGCCATTACCTCCGGCTCTACCAGGTACGACTGATATCCTATCTGGCCCAGGCTGAATAGATAGTTTGGCTCATGCATCAGGATCTGGCGCAGCTGTTTCTTGTTCGGCGTGGCATCCATGTCTTCGTCCATGTCCACGCTACTGTCTACAGTTACCATGTTCACTACACGCTCCAGGTGCTCGTAGCCCATAAACTGGCCATATTCCAGGTCGTGCGAGCCACCTATAATTACCGGTATGGTATTGTGTGAGATCAGCACTTCCACAATTTCTTTTATGCGCAAGTAGGTGTCTTCTAAAGTAATGCCAGGGCGCAGGTTACCCAGGTCTACTACTTTGCAGCTGCCGGTACCTTTGGTAAGGGTGTATAGTTTTTTGCGTACGGCACGGGCAGGGGCCAAGGCTGGCTCAGGGTTGTCGGTAAGGCCGCTTCCACGCATTTCGTTTACACCAAACAGTGCTATATCGGCAGAGCGCCAGTCCGGGAACTTGCTTACAAAGCGATTTATGTAGGCGCCCATAGTGCGGGGCTTGTTTAAAGCGGCAAAAATATCTTCGTTCAGCGGCTCAAAAAAAATCGACAGGTTCATGTGTAATGCTGCTTTTATAGTACGGCTGCCATAGTTGTAAGGGCTTATAGTTACGAAACCGGATAGCGTATAATATGGCACTCTAAATATAAGCCTAAATAAATATTTTGTGCGGCTGAAAGTAGCGTAAATGAAAAAAAATAAGTAAAATGCACTAACAAAGGCCTGTAACAGGCTTCCCTGTTCTGCAGATGCAGCAAGCAACCTTAATCAAACTACACTAACATGAGTATCACCCGTACTATTGATCTGTTGTCGCACCAGCTGGAGAATTACCCGCAACCTGATTGCCTTGTATCCAAAGTGAACGGGCAGTGGGTAAAGTATAGTACCCAGGATGTGCAGAACATGGCAAACCTTATGAGCCTTGGCCTGCTGAAGCTGGGCATCGGTAAAAACGACAAGGTCGCCATCATCTCCTTTAACCGGCCAGAATGGGTTTTTGCTGATTTTGGTATCCAGCAGATTGGTGCTATTAGTGTGCCGATGTACCCGACTATAACCGTAGAGGACTACCGCTACATTTTTAACGATGCTGAGGTAAAGGCCATCTTCGTATCCGACAGCGAACTATACAACAAAGTAGTTGCTGCCACTGATGGTATGGATAGCGTAAAGGAGATCTATACGTTTGATGAGGTGCATGGCGCCAAACACTGGAGCGAAATAGTGGAAATGGGCAAGCAGTCTGACCAGGCAGATGAGTTGAATCAAATGCGTGCTTCTGTTGCCCCTGACGATACCTTAACCATTATCTATACTTCCGGCACGACCGGCAACCCGAAAGGCGTGATGCTTACCCATGATAACCTGGTGAGCAATGTGCAGGGTACTGTGCCTTACGTACCGGTAAATAACACCCACCGCGCGCTTAGTTTCCTGCCGCTCTGCCATATTTTTGAGCGCATGCTGTTGTATCTATACATGCGTATGGGGGTATCTATTTACTATGCCGAAAGCATAGAGAAAGTAGCCGATAACCTGAAAGAAGTACAGCCGCACGTATTTACCACTGTTCCACGTCTGCTCGAGAAAGTTTATGACAAGATCGTGGCAAAAGGTATGGAGCTGACTGGTGTTAAGCGTAAGCTATTTTTCTGGGCACTGGAGCTTGGCCTTAAATATGATACTCAAACAGACCAGGGCTGGTGGTACAACAAACAACTGGAACTGGCAAATAAGCTTATCTTCAGTAAGTGGCGCGAGGCCCTAGGGGGTAACGTAATTGCCATCGTTTCAGGTGGTGCGGCACTGCAGCCACGCCTGGCGCGTGTGTTCTGGTCGGCCAACATCCGGGTAATGGAAGGTTATGGCTTAACAGAAACTTCGCCGGTAATATCTGTAAACCGTTTTGAGCCTGAAAACAACATGATCGGGACAGTAGGGTTGCCTATAGATGGTGTAGAAGTGAAAATCTCGGAAGAGGATGGTGAAATTCTAACCCGCGGACCGCACGTAATGAAGGGCTACTATAAGCGCGACGACCTGACTGCTGAAGTAATTGACAGCGATGGCTGGTTCCATACCGGTGATATCGGGGAGATGGTGAGTGGTAAGTACCTGAAAATTACTGACCGTAAGAAAGAGATCTTTAAAACTTCGGGTGGTAAGTACGTTGCTCCGCAGCCTATCGAGAATAAATTGAAGGAATCGGTAGTGATAGAGCAGGTTATGATTGTGGGTGAAGGGCAGAAGTATGCCGCTGCACTTATCGTTCCGTCGTTCCTTGGCCTGCAGGACTGGTGCCAGCACAAAGGAATTTCATATACTTCTGATGCCGAAATGATCAGAAAGCCGGAGGTTCTGGATAAGTTTCAGCGCGAGATCGATAAAGCAAACCAGGGACTGGCGCAGTACGAAACCATCAAGAAGTTTACGCTTATCCCAAACATGTGGACCGTAGAAACCGGTGAACTAACGCCAACCCTGAAAGTGAAGCGTAAAATCATCAGCGCAAACTATAGAAAAGAGATCGATAGCATGTTTTAAACTATTAACTATAGCTGTGTTATCTTTTAGCACAAGCTATAGATTGTTAAATCTTTTTTGTCATCCTGAGGAGTCCTGTCTATAGTTCGGGACTTTTCAGGATGATTTTTTTATGAAACAAACTATAGCTGCCATGTTCAGATGTTCATTTGTTTTCTTAGCTCTACTTTGTTTTGCCTGTAAGGAGCAAAAACAAGACAAAATTATAGTTGCTGATGATTTTGAGCCAGAAGAAACTAAGGTGCAAAGCGAAATTCATTTCGAAAAGATTACTTTCTCTGTGATGCAAGGGTGGAATAATGAGGAATATGACAAAGACTATGAGATTCGCAAGGATGGTACTTTCAATTATCGGTTAAGAAACCGGTATTGCTGTCCTATAAAAGCAAACTATACTGGTACACTAGACTCTTTAAGTATGAGTAAAGTACTTGCTGTGCTTGATTCGATTGATTTTAACACCCTAAAGTTTGTGAATTATGATGAAGAGCATGCTTCATTCTTCTCTATTGCATTTACGATGTTTAATGGGGAAGTGCGATTTAGAGGTGCTCTTGATGCTAAAAATAAGGGTAAGATTAGGGAGCTAGTAGAAATAGTAGAAGCTCAGGAACTGAGGAAGAGCGGGAATCATAAGTTTAGCACTGCTAAAGATGTTATAATTCCCCCGCCTAACTTTACGCCTAGCCAATCTTTACTCGATAGCTTATAACGATCATAGCCCTCCCTCACCAGAAGGGCTTTTTTATTAACGCCAACCATAGTTTCAAAACTATAACCAGTCCCGCCTGTTAGTTAACTATAACTATGCTTGTATGGTATATAATTTAACCTCAGTGGTTGCGCTGAAGGCTAAAGTAAATTTTTTGTTAAAAAGGTATGCAAGCATAACAATTTTGTTTATATTTGGTATACACCATGTATGACAATGAAGCCGGAAGAAACTGTAGACTATAACTTTAAAGTATGTTGGCACGCCATCTCGCGTATGTATAACACAGAAGCGACCAAGGCAGATATTACTACATCCATCGGATTTGTGCTGCTTAATATTGATCAGGAGCAAGGCACGCCCGCTACTAAAATAGCTCCTTTGCTTGGTTTGGAGGCTCGCAGCCTTACCCGCATCCTGAAGAGCATGGAAGAGAAGCAACTGATCTATAAAGTATCGGACCCAAGCGATAAACGCCTGGTACGCATCTTCCTTACGGAGAAAGGGTTGGAGAAAAAGGAGATATCGCGCCAGACGGTAAAACAGTTTAACCACAAAGTGCGGGAACAGATTCCGGACAAAGAGCTGGAAACGTTCTTTAAAGTGTGCAGCCGCATTCAGGGCATGATCGAGAATAAAGAGATATTTTAACCATAGACAACTATAAGCTATTCTATGAAGAGGATTATTAAGAAGGTAGCCGTACTTGGCTCCGGTGTGATGGGCTCGCGCATTGCGTGCCACTTTGCCAACATCGGGGTGCAGGTGCTGCTACTCGACATCGTACCAAAGGAATTGACGCCTGACGAAGAGAAAAAAGGCCTGACGCTGGAAAGCAAAGCTGTGCGTAACCGCATTGTTGATAGTTCGCTAAAAGCTGCTATCGCTTCCAACCCGTCGCCAATCTATCGTAAGTCAGATGCAAGCCTGATACAGACAGGTAACTTCGAGGACAACATGAAGGACATCACTACTGCCGACTGGACCATTGAGGTGGTAGTAGAGAACCTTAAAATAAAGAAACTGGTGTACGACCAGGTGGAGCAGCATCGCAAGCCTGGTACACTTATCACTTCCAACACATCAGGCATTCCGATTCACCTAATGTTGGAAGGCCGCTCTGATGATTTCAGAAAACACTTCTGCGGTACGCACTTCTTTAACCCGCCACGCTACTTAAAGCTTCTCGAGATCATCCCGACGCCTGAAACGGATCCGGCTATAGTTGATTTCCTGATGCACTACGGTGACCTGTACTTAGGTAAGACCACTGTACTGGCGAAAGACACACCAGCCTTTATTGCCAACCGTGTGGGTATCTATGCCATTATGCAGGGCCTGCAGGTAATGAACAAACTGGGCCTGAATGTAGATGAAGTAGACAGAATCTCCGGCCCTATCATCGGTCGTCCGAAGTCAGCTACTTTCAGAACGCTGGATGTGGTTGGTTTGGATACCTTAGCTAACGTAGCAAACGGACTTTACCAGACAGGCGAGAAAGATGAGTCCAGAGAGCTGTTCCAGTTGCCGGGCTACCTGCAGAAAATGGTAGAGAATAAGTGGCTGGGCGATAAAACTGGTCAGGGCTTCTATAAAAAGACAAAAGACGCGAAAGGCAAAACCGAGATCCTGACACTGGACCTGAACACGCTGGAGTACGGACCGAAACAACGCGCCAAATTCCAGAGCCTGGAAGTACTGAAGCCGATCGAAGACCTGAAGAAGCGTGTGAAAATGTTCTCTGGCCAGTCGGATAAAGCTGCACAATTCTTTAATGAGTCACTTTATGGTTTGTTCCAGTACGTGAGCAACCGCATACCTGAGATCTCCGACGAACTATACCGAATAGACGATGCCATGCGTGCCGGCTTTGGCTGGGAGCTTGGTCCGTTTGAGTACTGGGATGCCATTGGTGCCCGCGAAGGTGTGCAGCGCATGACCGAAGCCGGTTATCAGCCTGCGGCCTGGGTAGAAGAAATGCTGAACAGCGGCAAAGAGTCTTTCTACATTGTAGAGAATGGTCAGCGCCGTTACTACGACATCCAAAGCAAAGAATACAAAGCCATACCGGGTGCCGAGAATTTTATTATTCTGGAGAACCTGCGTGGCAACAACATAATCTGGAAAAACACCGGAGCAACTATAACTGATTTAGGTGATGGGATCCTGAACGTAGAGTTCCATACCAAAATGAACACCATGGGCGGCGACGTGATCATGGCACTCAACAAAGGTATTGACCTTGCTGAAAAAGATTTCCGGGGAATGGTAGTTGGTAACCAGGGAGCTAATTTCTCTGCCGGTGCAAACGTAGGCTTAATCTACATGTATGCCCTGGACCAGGATTACGATGAACTGAACATGATCATCCGCCAGTTCCAGAACACCATGATGCGCATGCGCTACTCAGCTATACCAGTCGTGGGTGCTCCTCATGGCTTAACGCTGGGTGGTGGCTGCGAACTTAACCTGCACGTCGACCACATACAGGCTGCTGCTGAGACCTACATGGGGTTGGTAGAGTTTGGTGTTGGTCTGATACCAGGCGGTGGTGGTACCAAAGAAATGACGCTTCGTGCTGCTGATATGTATGCCGACGGTGATATAGAGCTGAACGACCTGAAAAACGTGTTCTTGAACATTGGTATGGCAAAAGTTTCTACATCGGCTAAAGAAGCGGTTGACCTGGGCTTTATGCGCAAATCGGATGGCATAACTATAAACAGTAACCGCCTGATAGCCGATGCGAAAGCGCAGGCGATACTTTTGGCCGAATCTGGCTACACGAAACCGGTACAACGCACAGACATTAAAGTGCAGGGCCGGGGAGCATTAGGAATGTTCCTGACAGGTGCCAACGCTATGATGACAGGTCGCTACATGTCGGAGCATGACCTGAAGATCTCTCAGAAACTGGCTTATGTAATGTGTGGTGGTGACTTGTCTGCACCAACTGAAGTAAGCGAGCAGTACCTGCTGGACCTGGAGCGCGAAGCCTTCCTGTCATTAACAGGTGAGCGCAAAACATTGGAGCGTATCCAGAGCATCCTGACTACAGGCAAGCCGCTGAGAAATTAATGACTAATGAATAATGGGTAATGATTAAGCTCTTAACGAGAAATCAACAATCAACCATTTAACAATTTAGCAATTAGAAAATATGAACAATGCATATATCGTAGCCGGATTTCGTAGCGCCGTGGGTAAAGCGGGACGTGGCGGGTTCCGGTTCACCAGACCTGATGACCTGGCCGCCGATGTCATCAAACACCTTTTGGCTTCCGTTCCAAGCTTAGATCCGGAGCGTGTAGACGACCTTATAGTTGGTAATGCGGTACCGGAAGCGGAGCAGGGCCTGCAGATTGGCCGAATGATCTCCCTGCTGGCGTTGCCGATGTCGGTTAGTGGAATGACGGTAAACCGTTACTGCGGTTCGGGGCTGGAAACTATAGCCATTGCGGCCAACCGTATTTCGGCTGGTATGGCCGAGTGTATCATTGCAGGCGGGACGGAGTCTATGTCGCTCGTGCCAACGGTTGGCTGGAAGACGGTACCAAACTATAAAATCGCTAAAAACAACCCTGACTGGTATTTGAGCATGGGCTTAACTGCCGAAGCGGTAGCCGCAGACTATAGCGTTACCCGCGAAGACCAGGATGAGTTTGCTTATAACTCGCACCAGAAGGCTATTAACGCGATCAAGAATGGTTACTTTAAAGAGCAGATCGTGCCGGTTACCGTTGAAGAAACATACCTGGACGAGAACGGCAAAAAGAAGACGCGCACTTATGTGGTAGATACCGACGAAGGCCCACGTGCCGACACATCTTTGGAGGCGCTGGCGCGACTGAAACCGGTGTTTGCAGCGGGCGGTACCGTAACAGCCGGTAACTCGTCTCAGACCTCGGACGGAGCTGCCTTTGTAATCGTGATGAGCGAGCGCATGGTAAAAGAACTGAACCTGGAGCCGATTGCCAGACTAGTGAGCTATGCTTCCGGTGGTGTTGATCCACGCATCATGGGTATGGGCCCGATCGCAGCTGTGCCGAAAGCCCTGAAAATGGCTGGCATGACGCTGAACGATATCGACCTGATCGAAATGAACGAAGCTTTTGCTGCCCAATCTATCGCGGTAATGCGCCATCTGGATTTTGATCCGGATAAGCTTAACGTGAATGGCGGTGCAATTGCCTTAGGTCACCCGCTGGGTTGCTCCGGTGCTAAGCTAAGCGTACAGCAGTTCCACGAGCTCCGCCGTTTAGGCAAAAAGTATGGCATGGTAACCGCCTGCGTAGGTGGTGGCCAGGGTGTGGCTGGGATTTATGAATTGCTGAAGTAGCAGCACTCCATGGCGCGAGCGTCTTCGCTCGTAACGAACTATAGTTGGGCCTCTGGCCCAGTCGGATTACAAATCCGACCTTATAGGCAAGTCACGGATCACAGATCCGCGCCAGCGCAAGTGCCAATAAAATCAGCATAATTAAACTAACTAAAACAGTATCCAAAACCTTAAACATATCATTCCAATGGAAACTCAAAATAAAACCGCGATACTTAAAGGTGGTGAGTTCCTGATAAAGGAAACGAATCCGCAGGACGTATTTACGCCCGAAGATTTTACCGAAGAGCAACGCATGATGGCCCAGACCTGCCTGGATTTTGTGCAGGAAGAAGTGCTGCCTTTGCTTGACAGACTGGATAACCACGAAGAAGGCCTGATGGAGAACCTGATGAAAAAAGCAGGGGAGCTTGGCTTATTCGCAGTATCTATACCAGAGCAGTACGGCGGCCTGAACATGGACTTTAACACGTCACTGCTGGTTACAGAATCAGTAGGTGGTGGTCACTCGTTCCCGGTTGCTTTTGCGGCGCACACAGGTATTGGTACACTTCCAATTTTATACTTTGGCACTGAGGAGCAGAAGCAAAAGTACATTCCAAAGCTGGTGAGCGGCGAGTGGATGTCGTCTTATTGCTTAACAGAGCCAGGTTCTGGTTCGGATGCGTTGGCAGCTAAAACCAAAGCGGTACTGAATGAGGCCGGTACGCACTACATCCTGAACGGACAGAAGATGTGGATCACAAACGCTGGTTTTGCGGATGTATTCATCGTTTTTGCACAGGTAGATGGTGATAAATTCACAGGTTTTATAGTTGAGAAAGATTACCCTGGCCTGAGCTTAGGTAACGAAGAGCATAAGATGGGTATCAAAGGCTCTTCTACACGCCAGGTTTTCTTAACAGACTGTGAAGTGCCAAAAGAAAACGTGCTGGGAGAGATCGGGAAAGGCCATTTGATCGCTTTCAACATCCTGAATATTGGCCGTATTAAACTATGCGCTGCTACGTTGGGTGCTTCTAAAAAAGTAGCTGACCTGTCAGTTAAGTATGCCAATGAGCGCCAGCAGTTTAAATTGCCTATTTCTAAGTTCGGTGCTATCCGCCATAAACTGGCAGAGCAGGCAATCAGAATTTATGCTGTAGAATCGGCGCAATACCGTGCCGGTATGGATATTTACCGCATGGAGCAGGAACTGATGGCTGCCGGCAAAGACGAGAACGAGGCATTACTTGGTGCTGCGAAAGAATTTGCCGTGGAATGCGCTATGCTGAAAGTAGAAGGCTCTGAAGTGCTGGATTATGTGGTAGACGAAGGCGTGCAGATCTATGGTGGCTATGGCTTCTCAGCTGACTACCCAATGGATCGCGCTTACCGAGATTCACGTATCAACCGCATTTTTGAGGGCACCAACGAGATCAACCGCATGCTTACCGTGGACATGATTCTGAAGAAAGCCATGAACGGTGAACTTGACCTGATGGGACCTGCGCAGAACGTGCAGAACGAACTGATGGCTATTCCAGATTTTGGTGCGGAAGAAGAAGGCGGCTTATTTGCTGCAGAATATAAAGCTATCCGTAACCTGAAAAAGGCTATTCTGTTAGTAGCAGGCACAGCCGTACAAAAGTACATGCAATCACTGGCAAAAGAGCAGGAGATCCTGATGACCATTGCAGACATGGCGATTAAAACCTATGTGGCAGAGTCTACGGTGCTGCGCGTGGAGAAACTGGTGAGCAACAAAGGTGAAGAAGCTGCTGCCAACCAGATTGATATTGCTCGAGTGGTGGTAAATGATGCGGTAGATGCGTCGTTTATAGCTGGTAAAGACGCCATTGCAGCTATGGCTGAAGGCGATGAGCAGCGACTGTTGTTTATGGGCTTAAAACGCTTCACCAAGAAAGATCTGTACAATACAAAAGACGCCCGTCGTCGTATTGCAGCAGCGCTTATCGAAGCAAACGAATACGTTTATTAACTTCTGACAATTTATAGTTTGGAAAGGCTTCTTCTTAGTGAGGGAGCCTTTTCTTTTTCACAGAAGGTGATTTTGCCGGCTTTCGGAGTATCTGTTACTAAAATTTACAAGCCTTAAACCAAAACAACGGCGCATTTTACGTATTGATATAGGCGTTAGAAACAGTGTTTAGATACAAGCTATGAAAGTAACCTGCCTTATACCTTGTTTTAATGAGCGTGAGCGGATTGCCCAGGTGGTAAGCGTTATAGCTAGTACAAGATTTATAGAGCAGGTTATATGCGTAGATGATGGCTCCGTAGATGGCACTGCGGATTATATAGAAGAACATTGGCCTAAAGTGGAGGTGCTGCGTTTAACAGCCAACAAAGGCAAAACAGAAGCTATAAGACATGGTCTGCAGTTTGTGCGGCACAATACCTTACTTATGATGGATGCCGATCTCCAGGACCTGCGCAAAGATGAGCTGGAAGCTGCTCTGGAAGCTTACCGCAACTATACTGTTGTGGATATGATCATCATGCGACGCATAAACTCCCCGTGGTTTGTGAAATGGTATCGTAGCGATGTGCTCCTCTCTGGCGAGCGTATCCTGCAGACTGCAGACCTGAAACAGGTCTTAAGACAGAAGCTGAAATGCTACCAGCTGGAGGTGGCAATAAACCGCTACATGCTGCGCCACAAAAAAGTAGTTCGCTGGATGCCATGGTCCGCCATGAACACCTATAAGGTGGATAAGCTGGGCGTACTGGATGGCTCCCGGAAAGAGTTTAAGATGTATGTAGATATCGTAAACTATGTCGGTTTTTCGCATATGTGCCTGCAGCTGGCATCATTTACCAAAAGACTAAAGCATTACCCTGAAGCAAATCATATCAAGAAGCAGTCGCAGCTATACCTTAAAAACTATTTTAGTTGAATATGATATAGTTTAAGGCTGGCATCGCGCTTCTTAGGGCGTACTACCACGCTTACATCTTTATCTGAGAACCAAGCTGTAAAGTCTTTTACATAAGCCAGTTCTTTGTCGTTGGCTACATTCAGGCGAACTCCTTTTGGTTCGCTGGTTTGGCCGGTTTTGGTGTCAATCTGGCGCAAATACAGGTCGTATTTTCCGTTTAACTCTTCCAGCGTAAGCAGGCTCAGGGTTTTACCGTTCAGGTAAGCACTGTATGAAATTCCAGAGAAGGCATCTTCGGCAGGGGCCTCCTGGTGTTTCATAAGCACTGAATTCCAGTCTGCACCCATGTATTCGGTATAGGCGAACAGCAGCATCTCTTTTGCGAAGTAGGGCGATGATTTTCCGCCCATCGTATATTTCTTCTCTGCCAGCACAAGCAGCTTGTCGTCGTCTGTTTTAAGAAGGTCTGTCAGGTAAATATCCGAAAAGCGCTTTGGCTTGTTCTGGTCCGTCTTGTTCAAATCGTTTACTTTACCTAAAAAGTCAGCGGTGAACCTGAATTCGTCAGCAAATACCATGTCCTCGTTCTCAAAATCAAACTTTACAGCTTTCAGACTATGGTATAAACCTGAGGCTTCTTCAGCAGTTATTACAGCACCGTATAGTTGGTTGTCGGCCATCAGCTTAAACCGGGAATCCATAATGTAAACTTTCCTGCCATCAAATACGCCTCCTACCAGCACACTCATCACTTTTGCCTTCGGGTCATTAGGAGTGTAGCGGCGCACCGTCAGTCGGTTCATGTTGTCGGAGATCAGGCTTATGTACTGGTCACCGTTATTGCTTACCTGTATATCTACAGATAAAATATCGCGCAAGTCGTTCAGGTTATAGTTTACGTCTTTTAATTTAGCCAGCCTGCCATCGAACAAGGATCCGTTTATACTTCTTATCTTATAGTTGCTATCGGATTTAAAGTCATAAACCAGTAACCTGGAGCCATCCTGCGAGAACGCTACGCCTGGCTCGCGATTTGTAACCGGGCTTTCTAATAATACCTGCTTATTTTTCAGTGCACCGCTTGCCAGGTCAATGTAGTAACCGTATAGTTGCTGGTTTGCTCCGTCTTTCTGATATGCTACTACCATGGCCGCATCTTTGGTAGTATAAAATGCATATACCGTTTGCGCATTGGTAAGCGGAATCACGGTGCTCCACTGCTGCTTTAATCTGGCCTGATATTTTTCTACAGCATAGCTGCCATCTGCCTTGCGGCTCAGAATGACAAATTCCTCGGGGCCTGTTGGGATGGTTTTGTTTGTGATTCGCTGGTTATACCTGTCTTCTGAGAGATCCGGATGATACTCGAATGGCATTGTGCCACGGGTTCTGGATTGGGCTATAGTTGTTGCGCTCAGCAATGAAAGAACAAGGATAAAAAGCAGGGTTCTCACAGGTAAAAACAGTTTAGTTATCTCAAACTTAAACTATAGCTCCAGATTTACCAAGAGATTTTTTTCAGTGCTGAAACGAACTATAGCAGATACGCTCTGGCTAATAAAAAATCAGAAGCCTACCTAAAATTCTAAGCTATAGTTGAGTAAGGATGTACTATTATATGATCATGTTGACATGTTTGCTCACAGCTTAAAATAATACATTCGGCAGTATAAACCTATAGTTTACCCAATAGCCACGAAGGGCTGTAACCAGTATAGTTTACACCTTGTAAACCTATTATGACTATGATTTGAATGAAATTTATACTAAAGATTTTATTATTTACAGCACTTTTACTGATAAGCAAATTAACTAAGGAAAACGAACTGGCAACCAGTCCTGCTGAGAGCCCTCAGGTTTTAGTTAGCACAACACAGCATAGTGCACAGGAGCATCTGCCGGTACATAAAACCGGCGGTAATACGCAATTATCCACAGATGTGCCTGATAAACCTGTAAAGAATTTATTAGCGAAACCGGCAATTATAGAGTAGGGATATTAACTGATACGACTCCAGTTTACAGTATTAGCGCTCAACGACTGAATATGCCTGCGGATATTATGATGCTCGGGCTTTTCCAGTTGTGAGTCGTCCTGTAATATTCTTTGTGCAGCAGCACGCGCTTCCTGAAGTATCGGTGCATCTTTAGCAAGGTCTGAGATGAGTAGATCAAGCACACCGCTTTGCTGTGTACCCATCAGGTCTCCGGGTCCACGTAACTTCAGATCTATGTCGGCAATCTCAAATCCGTTATTGGTGCGCACCATGGTTTCCAGGCGGGTTTTGCTGTCTTTGCTGAGTTTGTAGCCTGTCATGAGTATACAATAGCTTTGCTCGGCGCCACGGCCAACGCGCCCACGCAATTGGTGCAACTGCGACAACCCGAACCTTTCAGCACTTTCTATGATCATAACTGAAGCATTTGGTACGTTCACACCTACTTCAATTACAGTTGTAGCCACCATAATCTGCGTCTCGTTCTTCACAAAGCGCTGCATTTCGTAATCTTTATCCTGTGCTTTTAGCTTGCCGTGCACCATACTTACCTGGAACTCCGGAAAAGCCCGCCGTATGCTTTCGTAGCCGTCCATCAGGTCTTTATAGTCCATGCCTTCCGATTCTTCTATCAGCGGGTAAACCACATACACCTGGCGGCCCAGGTTTATCTGGTCGCGCACAAACTGGAAAACACGCAAACGGTGGGAGTCAAATCGGTGAGATGTAATGATCTCCTTACGGCCAGCCGGCATTTCATCTATCACCGATACATCCAGGTCGCCATAAAGTGTCATGGCCAGCGTTCTCGGTATAGGGGTGGCGGTCATGACCAACACATGCGGAATAACACGCGGGTTCTTACGCCATAGTTTGGAACGTTGCTCCACGCCAAAACGATGCTGCTCATCAACTATACACAAGCCCAGGTTATGGAACTGTACCACATCTTCCAGCAAGGCATGTGTGCCCACGATCATTTTCATCTCGCCGGAGCGAAGCTGCTCGTGCAGCTCACGGCGCTCTTTAGCTTTGGTAGAGCCGGTTAGTTTACCAATTTTTATACCCAAGCGGTCGGCAAATGCCTTTAATCCGGTATAGTGCTGGTCTGCCAAAATCTCGGTAGGGGCCATTAATACTGATTGCGCTCCGTTATCAGCAGCTATCAGCATGGTAATAAAGGCAACTATAGTTTTGCCGGAGCCCACATCACCCTGCAGCAAACGGTTCATTTGTTTGCCCGATGTCAGGTCGGTGTAGATTTCCTTGATGACTCTTTTCTGCGCACCCGTCAGGTCAAAAGTCATGTGGTTCTTGTAGAACTCAGTTACGGTTGGCACCTGCTTAAAAACCTGCCCGGCCAGGTCCGCGCGACGCACAAATTTCTGACGTAGCAGGCGCAGTTGCACGTAAAAAAGCTCTTCAAACTTAAGCCTGAACTTGGCTGCATTATACTTCTCTACCGATTCCGGAAAGTGGATATTCTGCAATGCACTACGCTTGTCGGTGAGGCGATAATGGTCAATAAGGTCAGGGGAGAGGGTTTCCTGTATGTTGGGAGCCGCAATTTTCAGTAGTGTCTCGATGTACTTCGAGATCACTTTGCTGTCGATGCGGTGAGCTTTTAGTTTCTCTGTTGTATTGTAAACTGGCTGCAGGAAAGCTGTAGTTTGTTTTACCTCGCTCAGTTCTTCCAGCTCGGGGTGGGCCATGCTAAACTTACCGTTAAACTCCGTCGGCTTCCCGAAAACGATATAGTCGGTGTGGTTCTTCAGGCTTTTTTCCATCCACTTCACCCCCTTAAACCATACCAGCTCCAACTCGTCGCCGGCTTCGTCTACCAATGTAGCGGCCAGGCGCTGTTTACGCCCTTCGCCCAGGAGCTGTTTCCCCCGCACACGCCCGCGTACCTGCACATAAGGCATGCTTTCCTCTAGTTCAGCAACACGGTAAAACTGAGTGCGGTCTAAATAGCGGAAAGGGTAATGCTGGATCAGGTCGCCGTAAGTATACATGTTCAGCTCCTTCTGCAACAGCTCAGCGCGCTGCGGCCCAATCCCTTTCAGATACTCGATCTTGGTATGGAAGAAGTTGCTCAAAACCTATGGGTGTGAATTAGGAATTATGAATGAGATAAAGATACTGATTTTGTCTGAATCAGGATTTGTGGGATGACCTCACCGTGTCTTTAAGACCTGTGAGCGTCTTACTAACTGTAGCAAAAAAACACTCACAGGTTTGTTAAACGCTGTGAGGTTTAAACCAGCAATCAGCAATTATTTGCCTTCCTGCCACTTTAACGTGTTTAACATGTGCACTACATCACGTTTTATAAATTCGATAACAGGAGCCAATGAATCGTTTTGGGTGGCGGTGCGGAAATAGAGGGCGCCACGCAGGAAATGTTTGGTTGAATCGGTTACGTAAAACTGAAACTGGCTTGGTACTTCGCCTTCAAGCTCAAAAACAGAGGCCATGTCGCCGGTTGGGGTTCGGATTTCGGTTTCTTCTATAGAGTAGGCTTTAATCTGGTGCTTGCCGGTTAGTTTACGGGCATCTTCTACCATATCATTCAGCATCTTGTCGCTGCCTTGCAGATCCTTATAAGTTAGCTGCACATCGGCGCCCAGGTTTGGGTAGATAATGTGTATCCAATGCGGCTCCGCAATCATGGAGGAATCGGGGCGCACTTTGGCATGGCTAGAATACTCGAACGAATACGGGTAGTCGGCTTTAAGCGGCTGGTAAGTCTGTTCCGGAAGATCGATGCGGTTATAGCCTTTTGGTTTTGGGATATACTCCGTACCACATGATGCAACTAAAAGTGCCAGGGCAAACCATAGCCCGAATTGTAGTTTAGTCCACTTTGTGGTAGCGCTTCTTTTTACTTCCGACATTTATTTTTACTCGTTTTACGCGTTTGCTATCCGCAGATTCTATAGTGAAATGGAAATGGCCGTAGTTTATAGTTTCGCCCGGCTTTGGTATACGTGAGAAAAGTGCCAGCATCAATCCGGCCACCGACTCGTTTTCTCCTTTAACTTCATTAAAAGCATCGAACGGAACTTCTGTGATTTTGCAGAAGTCGTGCAGCGATGTTTTGGCGTCAAAGATAAACGTATTTTTATCTAACTGAGAATAGATGATCTCGTCGTCGTCAAACTCATCGTTTATTTCGCCTACGATTTCTTCAACTATATCTTCCAAGGTAAGCAGGCCGGTTGCATTGCCAAATTCATTCATCACAATGGCCATGTGCACGTGCTTGTTCTTGAAATCTTCAAACAGGTCGGCAATGCGTTTATTGTCTGGCACCAGAAAAGGTTCGCGCAATAGTTCCTGCCAGTTAAAGTCAGGCCCTCTATCCAGGTAAGGCAACAGGTCTTTTACGTATAGTATGCCTTCAATCCTATCGGTGTTCTCGGTATAGACCGGCACACGGGAATAGCCCCACTTGGTAATTTCAGGCAGGAGCTCGGGCAAGGTCATCGATGATCGGAAAGCAACTATATCCACTCTGGGGCGCATGATCTGCCGAACGGTAATAGAGCCGAAGTTTACCACACCGCGCAGAATACGTCGCTCTTCCGGAGAGGTGTCTTCGTTCGTAAGGGCTACGTCCAGACTATACTTTAACTCCTGTACCGTCTGGTTATAGTTGCGGGTGCCATACTTACGATCCAGCCAGCTGTTTATGGCCATCAACAATTTAGCAAGCGGCTGCACGAGCGGCTCAACTATAGTTATTGCGGGAGCCGTACGACGGGCTATCGTTACTGGGTTTTTATGGGCGTATACCTTTGGAAGCACCTCACCACAAAATACGATCAGAAACGTGGCAAACAACGTGCAGCCTGCCAGTTCCCAGAACTCCAGCATCCCGAAAAGCAACCAGGCAAAGTAAGCAAACAGGGTGATGATGCTTACATTAATGCCGTTGTTGATGATGAGTAAATGCGTGAGCAGCTTGCGCGGGTCTTCTAGCAGTGCTGTAATGCGTTTGTCAGAAGGGTGAGTGCCGGCTTTGAGGTTAGCCAGGTCTTTCTCCTGCAACGAAAAAAAAGCTGCTTCCGCCCCTGATGTAAGGGCAGAAAGCAGCAAAAGGATAGTACAGCCAACTATAGCTGCGATATATTCAATCCTGAGTAAAGCAGATGTATTTTGTAAGAACTGCAGTAAACTATAACTCAGGGGGTCTCCAGGATCTAAACTTCCCAAAATGTAATGTTTTAGTTAAACATAATTAGAACGGCAGGTCGTCCGGCTCGTCGTTTTGAGCAACGCCGGCTGCAGCAGTGCTGCCACCACCAAAACTACCAGCAGCTGCAGCAGTATTGCCGCCTTGGTAATTGGTGCCACCTTCCGATGATCCGCCCTCTCCACGACCGCCAAGCATAGTCATGTTATCTGCTACAATTTCTGTAGAGTAACGCTGAACGCCTTCTTTGTCCTGGTATTGGTTTGTGCGAATCTTGCCTTCTACAAATACAGACTGACCTTTGCGCAGGTATTTTTCTGCTACTTCGGCCAAACCGCGCCACAAAACAATGTTGTGCCACTCGGTTTTTTCCTGGCGCTGGCCGGTTTTGTCTTTAAATGTTTCGGAGGTTGCCAGCGGGAAACGGGCTACTGCCACACCGCCTTCTAAATGTCGTACTTCAGGGTCTTTGCCCAGGTTTCCGATAAGGATTACTTTGTTTACACTTGCCATGCTTACTTTTGTTAAATAGTTAATTGAATTGGGCTACTCCGACAACCAAGCCGGAGGCAATATGGCTTACTGAACTACAAATTTAGAAGTTTATTAGTTCAGTTTATAAATGTAGTAAAATCTTCTCATCTTTCAAATAGTTATTTATCAAAATTGGCTTCGGAATTTCATCGATTTCTGTGGGCGTATAAAGCGCCAGGCGTGTTTCCTGCTCCACTTCAGGTTTCAGCTTTTCGGTGAGGTGTATCAGGTAAAATTTAGCTGTTATTTTCTGATGGCTGAGGATGTGTTTATACTCTTTACGGGGAGGTTGCAATTGTTCCGCTGCAACGGGTATGCCTGCTGCGTTAAGCTCCTCCAGTAACGCTTCCGTTGCCAGTGTTTTATCTGTGCTTTCAAATAGGTAAAAGTCGTAAAGCCCTTGCCAGATATCGCCTTCCAGGCGCTTGCGCATATAGTATTGGCCCTGCCAGCTAAAAACTAAATAATGGAAATAACGCGGTCGTGCCGCTTTAGCCTTCGATTTTACCGGTAGCTCCTGCACCAGGCCGTGCGTAAAGGCAAAGCACTGTTGCTGCAGGGGGCAAAAAAGGCAGTCTGGCATAACTGGCGTGCACTGTATGGCGCCAAACTCCATAATGGCTTGGTTGTAAGTATCTGGTTCATCGGCAGGCACCAGTTCGTTCGCCTGCTCCTGAAACACTTTGCGTGATGCCGGTAGTGCAATGTCCTCTGAAATTCCAAACACGCGTGACAGCACCCGGAAAACGTTGCCATCCAAAACGGCTACCTGTTCTTTAAAGGCGAAAGCTGCAGTAGCTGCGGCCGTATAGTTGCCTACACCTTTCAATTTCAATAGCTCGCTATAGTTATCCGGGAAGTTGCCGCCATACTCCTGCACAATCTGCCTGGCTGTGTGGTGCATGTTGCGTGCCCGTGAGTAGTAACCCAGCCCTTGCCATAGTCGCAAAACTTCATCTTCAGGGGCGGCAGCCAGATCCTGAACGGTAGGGTAAGTTTCTGTAAACTTATTGTAGTAGGGCAGGCCCTGGTTTACGCGCGTCTGTTGCAGAATTACTTCTGAAAGCCATATAAAATAAGGATCGGTAGTGGCTCGCCAGGGTAAATTTCTTTTATGCCGGTTGTACCAGTTAATCAGTGTTTGGGCGAAGTAAGGAGCCTGTTTAGCCATGAGTGGGTAGCTGCAGATACTAAAAGTAGAACTGTTAAAGTTATTGTTTTGTTGTGATACCTGAATCAGGCGGCGCTTTATGTAAAGTTTGTACCTGCGCCGGCATATGGATCTGTTTTGCTCTTGCAGGCAGTGTAATTAATTGAGTAGGTGATGATAACAGGGGATAATTTATACTTAATAATTTAAGCGTAAAACTTTTACATCTCGAAAAGTAAAATTACCTTTGTGCCCCGAAAATTACGGATGAAGTGCAATTATTGCCTTTTTATATTGGGAATTTAACATATCTTAAAATTTATAAAACTTAAAAAAGTGACTAAAGCAGAAGTAATATCAGAGATTGCTGATAAAACAGGGATTGATAAGGCTGATGTGCAATCAACTATCGAGGCTTTCTTTAAAGTTGTAAAAGACTCTATGGCTGATGGTAACAACATCTATGTGAGAGGTTTTGGAAGCTTTGTAAATAAAAAGCGCGCCAAAAAGGTAGCTCGTAACATTTCTAAAAACACTTCGATCATCATCGATGAACATTTTATCCCGAGCTTTAAGCCATCTAAAACGTTCATTGCCAAGATCAAAAACAGCAAAAAGATTAAAGAACTGGCTCATTCTTAATTCTTTCGTATCTTTGCGGACTGAATTCTGATACTTTTATCTTTACAACCAACTAAATTTTTATAGAAATGACACGTAACCAGCTTATTATAGTTATAGTGGCCATTGCCCTGATCGCAGGTATTTTCTTTCTGCCAAAGGTGGTTGTAAACGATAAAGAAGATAAGCTTGCCGCTAACGGTGCCGAAAGCACGCTGCCAGAAGGCCACTCTGCTGATGATGGGCATGACCATGGTACAGGAACCGGTGCTACAACTTCCGACCCACATACCAAGGCTACACCTGAGCAGCTGATGGAACTGGCAACTATAAGAACCCGCTACAATAAAGCTACCGAAACGCAGCAGCGCACACTGCTTGCCGGCGAACTAGCCCAGGCTTATGCTTCGGCTGGTAGATATGATAGCGCCGGTTATTATTTTGAGACCGTAGCACAGGCAAGACCAGGCGAGCGTGCTTACCGCAGAGCTGGTGATAATTACTTCGAAGCATTTACTTATGCTGCATCGCAGGAGCGTGCTGCAGAACTGGGAACCAAGGCGCGTGCCATGTATGAGCAGGTGTTAAAAAACAACCCTGCCGACCTGGATGCAAAAACAAACGTAGCCATGACCTATATTGCCAGCTCCAGCCCAATGCAGGGTGTAACGATGCTGCGCGAAGTAATTGCTGCTGACCCGAACAACCAGAAAGCCCTGTTTAACCTGGGGATACTTTCTATACAGTCTGGGCAGTATGATAAAGCGGTTGGGCACTTCCAGAACCTGGTAAAAGCTAACCCGGCACACGTAGAAGGTAATTTCTACCTGGCTGTATCGCTGGCTGAGACCGGGCAGAATGAAGAAGCAAAGGCCTTGTTTAACAAGGTGAAAACAATGAGAGATGATCCGGCGCTGGCTGCCTCAGTTGATGAGTACCTGGCCCGACTTCAATAATTAAAAGAGATTATCCACAAATAAAAAAACTCCAAGACTATGCCTTGCGGAAAGAAAAGAAAAAGACATAAGATCGCTACGCACAAGAGAAAGAAGCGCCTGAGAAAAAACAGACATAAGAAGAAGTAATTTCTTCTGCGTTTCAGGGAGCCCACTTTGCAACCGCAATGTGGGCTTTGGTCTATACATCCACTAAATCTTTGAGAGAAATTGAGTAATGAACTAATCATCAATTCTACTCAGGATGGAGAACGCATTGCACTCTTACAGGATAAACGCTTAGTAGAATACCACTACGAGCGAAAAGATACCAACTACATTGTTGGCGATATCTTTCTTGGTACTGTAAAGAAAGTAATGCCAGGCCTTAATGCTGCCTTTATTGATATTGGTTACCAGAAAGATGCATTCCTGCATTATCATGATCTGGGTGCCAATATTAAAACACTTAATAAGTTTGTTAAGGTAGCACAGACTCAGAAGAACGCAACGCCAAAACTAAACCAGTTAAAATTTGAACCAGAGATAGACAAACTGGGCAAAATAGCTGATGTGCTCAAAAAAGGACAGCAGCTGTTGGTGCAGATTGTTAAAGAACCTATCTCAACAAAAGGGCCACGCCTATCCTGCGAAATTTCCCTTGCAGGTAGATACCTGGTACTCGTGCCGTTTTCAAACACGGTAAGTGTATCTAAAAAAATCGTTAGTAAAGATGAACGCACCCGTTTAAAACGCCTGATCACGTCGATCAAGCCAGAAAACTTTGGTGTTATCATCCGCACGGTGGCCGAAGGGCGTGATGTGGCAGAACTCGACAGAGACCTGCGTAACATGCTCACTAACTGGGAAGATGGTTTTAAGACGTTGAAAACAGCAAAGCCTTGCGACAAAGTAATAGGCGAGCTTGGCCGTTCTTCTTCCATTTTGAGGGATTTGCTAAACGAAAGTTTTGACAATATAGTAGTGGACGATGTCCAGCTCTATGATGAGATCAAAACATACATCGGCAGTATTGCACCGGATAAGATAAAGATCCTGAAGCAGTACACCGGCAAAACCAAGACCTTTGAACACTACCACATCGAGAAACAGCTAAAGGCTGCTTTCGGGAAAACAGTTACAATACCAGGCGGCGGATACCTGGTAATTGAGCACACCGAAGCACTGCATGTAATTGATGTAAACAGTGGGAATAAATCTAATACCGAAACCGATCAGGAGGCTACGGCTCTGAACGTAAACATGATGGCAGCCCGCGAAGTGGCCCGCCAACTACGTCTCCGGGATATAGGTGGTATCATAGTGGTTGACTTTATTGATATGAAGTCGCCGGAAAACCGCCAGAAAGTATATGAGGTTGTAAAGGAAGAATTAAAGAGAGACCGATCAAAATCTACAGTTCTCCCAATCTCTAAATTTGGCCTGATGCAGATAACGCGTCAGCGTGTAAGGCCGGAACAAAACATTGTAACCGGAGAAGTTTGCCCAACTTGCGGCGGCACCGGAAAAATATCGGCCAGTATACTGGTAACAGATGAAATTGAAGCAGCTGTAGACGACCTGCTTGTGAGCCACAACCACAAAAACTTAACTATTTACCTGCACCCGTTTGTGTACGATTACTATACAAAAGGACTTATTTCGAAACAGGTTAAATGGTTCTTTAAGTATTTCAGGTGGGTGAGCCTCGTAAAAGATACTTCGCTTGGCATTACCGACTTTAAGGTGATGGATGACCGTGGCGAAGAAATAGAATTGCGCACCGCTTTAGCAGAGGAAAGCATTGTGCAGGAAAAAGAAGATTAAACTATAAAAGAAGAGCCGCTCAGGATATTTCCAGAGCGGCTCTTTTGAGTTGCTATAGTTTGCAGCTTAGAACTTAACGCCAACATCTAATGAAACGCCGTTGTTCTTAAGGGATATATTTTTATCGCCGAGCAATTTGCTATAGTACTTGTTGTCTATATCAGAAAGGCCGCGGTGGTAGGTAAGGCCTGCAAAAAGCTTGGTGCTCTCGCCGAACTGAAATTCGGTTCCTCCGCCCAGCATTACTGCCGCCTCAAAAATGTTGAAGCGCTTAGACGTTTTCTCGCCATCAATCACTTTTCTATCATTTACCTTAGCAGCAACTTTGGTGTTGAGCGAGCCGCCTACCTGGAAGTATAAAATAGTTTGAGGTGCTATTTCGTTGGTAAAGAGCTTAAGGGTTAATGGCAGTTCTATATACTGGATGGCAATATCGTCCTTACCCTGTGTGTTGATGCTGCTGCCGTTTTCGTCGCGGGTATAGTTATAGCTGATCTCACTGCCTTTGCTACGGTACACAAGGCCGGTACTGAAGGCATAATTCTGAGCAAAAAAGTAATCGGCTACCACACCCACACCAAGGCGCAGGTTATTGTTTTCTTTCTCGAAGTTATACCTATCTTCGGCAATAAAACGGTTGCCCGATATAGTTGGCGATACCATTAAACCTATTTCTACCTGAGCTGCTGCGCCATATCCGAAGCACAAAAACAGGAATAAAAATGTGAGTTTCTTCATTTGTATAAGTGTTTGTAATGTTCACGTTTCCTTACTACGCAGGAACCTTCTATTTTTGTACAAAAATAAACAGTAATGTCATATAGAATAGTATATATAGCCTTAGTTCTTTTTTTAGTTGGCTGCAGCAGCAATACCTGCGAGATACCAAAAGAGATTGACCGCATTCCGATTGAAGTAACTATAGAACGGCTTGAGAAAGACTTTTTTGATATTGAAGACAAACAGGAAGTCAAAAAGTTTCTGAACGAACACCCGCTTTTTGCTGAAAAGTTTCTGCAGGCCAGTAACTATCCTAACGATTCTATTCTTGTGAATTCCTTGTACGGGCTGGCTACCAATCCGTCGCTCGACTCGCTTGCACGCCAGGCCATGAAAACCTTTGGCGACATGGAGCAGGAAAAGGAGCAACTGGAAGTAGCGTTTAAGGTTATCAAATATTATTACCCTGATTTCCAGCCACCACGTGTACAGACATTTGTAACCGGTCTGAGCCAGGATTTAATGGTATCGGATAGTCTGGTGCTGTTTGGGTTGGAGTTCTTTATAGGAAAGGATGCCCTGTATCGTCCTCAGGTGTATGAGTATATCTTGAATCGTTACGAAAAAGAATACATGGTGCCGGCTGCAATTCTGCTGCTCTCCAATAAGTATAACAAGACCAATCTGGCAGACCGCAACATGCTGTCTGAGATGATAAATGCTGGTAAGGCGTACTATTTTGTGCAAACCGCGATGCCGTGCACACCGGAGCATACTATAATTGGCTACAGCGATCAGGAAGTTGCTGATATTTACCACAACGAAGGCCGCATTTGGGCTCATTTTATTGAAAAGAGCCTGCTTTATGAAAAGAACCCTTTCCTGATACAAAAGTATACCGGCGAGCGCCCTAATACACCTGAAATTGATGCGAAAGCGCCAGGTAGGCTCGGTGCCTGGGTAGGTTGGCAGATCGTGAAGAAGTATATGGAACGTAACCCATCAGTAACACTCCCTGAGCTGATGGCGGAAACGGACTACAAAAAGATTTTTAACGAGTCGAAATATAAACCGGAGAAGCGCTAATCCTTTCCGGCTCCCCTGATGCGCATCTCTATCCTTCATCAGCACCACGCTAACCCCGATTGTCCTGCCACGTGCAGGCAATATACCTTTATGGAGCAGCTGGCGAAGCGGCATCGCATTACGCTGGTAGCTACCAATGCCTGGCGTGCCTTGCGTATGCAGCGCAACTATAGTTGGGTACCTGATGGTGTAGAGCTGCATGAATGTAAGGTAGCTTATGCGAACAAAATGGGTGTACTGCCCAGGCTGGTATCGTTTGTGGCTTTTGCGGCTTGTTCTTTTTTTAAACTGATGCGCTTGCCTAAAGCAGATGTGATGTGGGCGGTGTCGGTGCCACTGTCGGTGCCTTTTGTTATCGCACAGGTGGCAAGGTTAAGGCGGGTGCCGTGGGTGTTTGAAGTGCAGGACTTGTGGCCGAGCTTCCCGATAGAGATGGGCGCAGTAAAATATAAGTGGCTGCAGAACCTGCTTTACCGGATGGAGCTATCGCTCTATAAACAGGCTTCGCACATCATTACCCTCTCACCGGACATGACGGCTTATGTAATTGCCAAAGGCATTGATCCGGCCAAAGTTTCCACTGTTCTGAATGGCACCGATGTTGAGCAGGCAAGCGCTGTAACAGAAGCTGAAGTAGAAGCTATCCGGGCAAACTATAAGCTGCACGACAAGCAGATTGTATTGTATGCGGGCACCTATGGCCGTGCGAACGACATCCCAACTATCATGCGAACTATAGAACTGCTGACAAACAACCCAACTATAGTTTTTGTGCTGGCCGGCACTGGTTACTACGAGCCGCAACTACAGGCGCTGGCGCAACGCGTACCGAATCTTATCCTGCTTAAGCCTCAACCCCGCGACCATGTTTTTACGCTGTTTAAGCTAGCTGATTTGTCGTTGGTGACGTTTAACGACTTGCCTGTGCTGCGCTCTAACTCACCCGCCAAATTTTACGATAGCCTGGCCTGCGGAACACCAGTTATAGTTACCAACCCAGGCTGGACGAAAGAATTTGTTGAAAACTATAGTTGTGGCTGGTATACACCTGCAGAACAGCCCGCACTATTAGCGCAAACTATAGCACAGGTGCTGAGTGAGTCGGAGCAACTTGCAGTAGCAGGAGAGAGGGGCGCAACTATAGCCCGCCAGCTATTCGACAGAAACAAACTAGTGAAGGATGTAGAAACTATCCTTAAGCGTGTAGCTGATCAGTAAGCTTATTTAGCGAGTATATCCCGGAGAGAGGCCTTGCCTGCAGGCAGTTGTTTCAGATTATTTACCAATAGCAGTGCCCTGTCGATGCGAAGCTGGCTACTTTTAACGTCGGCCACATACGTGATGAGGTAACGCTGTTTACCAGGCGGTAGTAACTCAAACATGCGCTTCCCTTCATCATCTTGTGCGAATAGTTCGGCTAACTCTTCCGGAATATTTACCCCAAACTCACTGTTGTCTGGCTTCAGCCTCACCCGTACTTCATCGCCCGGTTTTAAATTCAATTGCTTTAACCGTGCATTGTTGATACTGATGTAGCCGCTTCCTCCACCCAAGGCCACTAACCCACCCTGGAAAGTTAGCTTATCATTTAAGGTGCAGAGTAGTCTTATCTTAAACTTACCGCCTAACTGCTGTACCACATCTGGCAGCACTTCAATATAAGGTCCCGGCAGGTGCGGAAGCTTACTGATGCGGGTGCTATAGTTTATAGTTGGGTGCATGTAGGTCGGATGATACTGTCATAAAAGCTCATAAAAATATGCAGTTTATCCTATATTTATAAACCTAAATTCATATCTTGAAGCGAAATGGTGCTAATTAAGTACCATACGCTAAAGTTTACCTATGAAAACAAAACGAACTACAACTCTACTTAAAGTAGCACTTTCTGCTATAGTTTTAATCACCTATTTTACATTCCCGCAGGTAGCATTGGCTCAGAGCCAGAAAGGAGAATTAAGAGGCTCCCTGACTGATGCTGAAACAAAAGAAGCATTGCCGTATGCCACTGTTGCTGTTTACACAGCACAGGACACAGTAATGGTTACCTTCCGGATGAGCGACGATAAAGGAAACTTTAAAGTACCGGGCCTGCCCCTAAACCAGCAATTGCGAGCCGTCATTACCATGGTCGGCCTAAAGGTTTACCGCAAAGAGTTTACCCTGACAGCAGATAAGCTCACGGAAGACCTTGGCCAGATCAAAATGGAGCAATCGTCGAGCATGCTGGGGGAAATTGTAGTGGTGGCCGAGATACCACCGGTGCTGGTTAAGAACGATACACTTGAGTTTAACGCATCCTCTTTCAAGACACTGCCTACTGCATTGGTGGAAGACCTGCTGAAAAAGCTGCCGGGCGTGGCTGTTGATGGCGGAGGTAATATTACGGTTAACGGTAAAACTGTACATAAGATACTGGTAGATGGGAAAGAGTTCTTTGGCAGCGACCCTAAAATTGCCAGCCGTAACCTGCCTGCCGATGTAATTGAAAAAGTACAGGTAATGAACGACCCCGAAGTACTGCGCCGTGACCCCGACATGCCTGTAGGTGAAATACCACAGGTAATAAACCTGACTTTTAAAAAGGGCATCAAGAAAGGAACATTCGGCAAAGTGTATGGCGGTGCCGGAACAGACGGCAGGTACGAAGGCGGAGGTATTCTGAATGCTTTCCGGGATACCATGCAGATAAGCGTGCTGGGCTACTCCAACAACCTGAACCGGCCAGGCTTTGGCATGAGTGATATGCGAAGAATAGGCGGCTTTGACCGGAGCGGTATGAACAGCATTATGATGATGAGTAATGGAGGCTATGCGATTAACGGTATCGGCTTCGGGGGCATGGGAGAAGGAATCCAGCAATCATCGGGGGGCGGTGCTAACTTTAACACGGTTACCAAAAATGGCATAAAACTAAACCTGCAATACTTTTATGGCGGCATCCAGGATGAACTGAACCAGATCATCAACACAAGGCAGTCGCTGCAAAACGACACACTGAATACCCTGCAGCGAAAAGATAAAAGTGGCAACAGCAATAAACACCAGCTTGGTGGTAAACTGGACTGGAAGCTAAACTCGCTCACGGACCTCAGTTTTACGCCGAGCTTATCTTTTACCAACAGCTTCACTAACCTGGGTGAATTTACAGATACCCACAAGGGAACTACCGGGCCTGTGAACACAGGTATTAACGATACAAGGCAGGAAGATGAAGCAGCAAGCTTATCCGGGAATTACGCTTTGAACCGGCGCTTCGCTAAAAAGGGGAGAATCTTTAACCTGAACGGTACTTACGATTACGCAAAAGTGCTGCAGGACAAGTACAGCCTGGCCCGGAACAGCTTTTTTGAGCCACAACCCAGAACTACAGAACAAGACCAGTACCGGGATAACAACCGGTATAGTTTAGGTATTAAAAACGCTGTTTCCTTCACAGAGCCGATCATAAAGGACCTGAGCGCAGTTTTCAGGCTTAACTCTGAGTATTTTAACGATGAAAATACAATAAGCGCTTTCTCACGGAATCCTGAGACCAATTATTATGATCTTCCTGAAGATGATCTATCGACACAGTTCGACCGCAAAGGGTGGAGAAACTATATTACTACCGGCCTGAAGTGGAAAGTAGGCAAAGTAACCGTACAACCTTCAGTTCGTTTTACGGCGCTAACTATAGAAAGCGATTTCAGGGAGCGTGCCCCGATCGAGCAGGATTACTTTTATATGTTTCCTTCGCTAAACCTGCAGTGGAAGGAGATTTCACTGAGTTACAATGTTGATCTGCGTGAGCCGGATGCGGTTGATCTGCAACCTGTAGTAGATAACACTAACCCACTGTTTATCCGGTACGGCAACACCGAACTGAAACCTACTGTTTCGCATAATGTAAACCTGAGCCTCTACAAGTTCGATATGCAGAAGGGCCTGAACTATAACGTCTTTGTTTATGGTGGCATCAGCAACGATGCCATTACAAGGCAGCGGACAGTGGAAGCCAATGGTGTGCAGGTTACCCGCCCGGTAAACACAGATGGTAACTGGAACCTGAATGGCAGCGCAAGAATCTCGAAGGACTTTAAATATGATTCGTCCAGGAAGATCTCGTTAGGCGCCGGAGTATTTGGTGGTTATAATAAAACGCTTCTTTTACTAAACGGAACAGAGAGTTTTAGCAAGCGCTGGAATATCAGCCCGTCTGTAAACGCCGGACTTAACCTGAACGATAAATTTGAATTTAGCCAGAGCCTGAGGTTTAACATACAAACCAATAATTACGAGCAGGGAGCATTTGCAGCACAAAATGTTATTACTAGAACCTCAGACACAGGCATAGTACTGCGCATGCCGAAAAAGATTGTTTGGGAAGCTAATTTCGAGAGCTGGTATAGTTCCAATACCGTGCCTGGCATACAAAACAACTTTGGCAGGCTGAATGCTGCAGTTATTTTCCTGTTCATGAAGAACGACCGTGCACAACTGAAGCTATCAGTTTACGATCTGCTGGACCAGAATATCAGTGTTTCGCGCATCATCAGGGAAAATATGATTGAAGATTACCAGACGGTAACACTAACCCGCTACGGTATGCTGACCTTTACCTACAACATTCGCAATTTTGGTGGCAAAGTTGGCAGCACCAGCGGCAATACGCTGTTCAGGTTCTAAACTATAGTTGGCTATAGTTTGAGCCATCGTCAAATTTAGGATAATCATTACAAAAAAGCCTGCTGTAACTATAGTTGCAGCAGGCTTTCATATTATAGTTTCTGGCTATTTATTAGCCCGATTTGTAGAGGCGTAAGACCTATAGTTGGTATTACTGTGCTGGTGCTATAGTTTGTCGGTGAGTTTCAGAACTATAGTTTATAGTTTGGCGGTTGCGGTCGGCCCAGTATGCCCAGATAACGAGAAGCCATTGCATTTGTCCGCCCCAGGCTACAGCCTCCATGTTTGGTGGCACCGGACCGAACAGGTTCATGAAGTAAATCACAACCAGAAACACCACCAGCGCCCAGAAACTATAGTTGCCGGTTTTGTTCTTAGCTTTAGTTGTGCGCAGGTATAGCCATAGGCCAACTATAAGCAGCAGCATCTCAAGGGCTATAGTTGCTATAGTTGATGTCCATAAGCCGAGTCCCAGCATTGGCGAATCGCCGGGGTAAAGTGGCAGGTCTGGCATGTGAACGATAAGGTCGATGAGCCAATGGCTTATAACCAGCAAGCCAAGTACTATAGCCGAGCGGGTGTCTTTTCTGATAAGCCAGTACACCAGCCCGAACAGCAAGCCCCAACCCAGCACCAACAGCAAACTATGAGAGATAGGATAGTGGGTAAATTTGAGCGGCACCAACACACCAGGCTCCGGCGCGATTTGCGCATGCTCCATGTTTAACATAAGCAGCGTAGGCCAAAGCAGATCCAGGAACTGCGCTGCCAGGAATAAAGTGCCAAGTGATGGCTTCGGAGCTGCGGCCTTGCCTGCAAGACCAACAGCAAAATGACCTAAGAACATGGGAGTGATGGGTTTTGAAATTTATAGTTTCATTTTTATGCTGGTGCGAGCTTGTAGCTGGTACTCTTTTTATAGCCTGCAAAAGGAAGTGTAGTATGAGCTATAAGCTCGCACCTGCGTGGGACTAGAGTGAGCCTATCGGCTAAAATGTTTACATGTACATGGTTTAACAAAGTCATTCTAGTATGATGATATCATCTGTACGCTTACCGATTATTTCACCAGAATGGGCATTTACAATCAGTTTTATTGACTTATTCCCTACTTTAGGCTCATAAGTTATTTGTTCAAATTCCCATACAATAGAACCAGCATCACTGTCATAGTAAGAATTAGTTCGGGTATAACTATCAATCAATATGCCTTTTTGAGCTATCTCGGTTGCTTGAGCAAGTGAGATAATTTGTGCTTTCTTAGGATTGTTCTTAATATCCGGTAAATCAATCTCTTTCATTAGGTCTCCGCTTTGGTCAAGGGCCAAATTGAAACTGTACAGATTACCTTCACCTTGAGAATCAGTAACCCTAAAGCACAAATTATAACTATAGGGAACATATCCTTCAGCTTTTGCTTCAGGGTTTAGTTCATAAAATCTATTAAGATTTAGAATTTGTCCTCCATTTAATTTAAGCCTTCCATAAAAGCTCTTACCAACTCTTTTTACAAGATGTTGCTTTACCTTTTTTTGTATGTTTTTTGGCAGTTCATCGAAAGAGTATGGTTCTTTAGGAGTGTAATTAGAGTAGCTTATTGTGGGGCAAGTATAATTAGTTACGCTTGTTGCAGGCCTTACTTTTACAATTGGTATGGTGTCATTCATAGTGCTGATATCGTGCCTCCCCGACTCAACATAGTTTTGCCATCGATTCAAAATCTCTACTTGATAAGTAGCGGTGGAGTCATAATCCTTTACATAAAAACGGTATAATCCATTCTCTTTTGACATACCACAATTCACAAACTGGTCATTATTCTTCAGAACTGTACAATAAAGTGGCCCAACTGGCTCTCCTGTTCGCTCATTTACAATTGCAATGCTGAAATATCGTTGGCCGAAAGAAAAAACAGGTAAAATCAAGAAGATTGCTAAAAGAGTTGTTCTCATATTTAGTTTGGCTGCGAAATCTATAAATAAGCGAATTAAGCTATCTAATATAGCCGAAAAACTATATACCAACAAAAAAGCCCACCGCAACTATAGTTACAGCAGGCTTTTATAGTTTATCAGCTCAGCTAATTATATTCCGCCCAGTTTGTTCTCCGGATCATCGGGTATATTCGGGAAGTTTTTCTGGAAGAAGGCGCAGAAATGGGTAAGGGGACATTCTTCGCATTTTGGGCGGCGGGCAATGCAGATGTAACGGCCGTGTAGTATAAGCCAATGGTGTGCTTTGGCAATCAGTTCTTCAGGCAGGTTGCTTACCAGTTCTCGTTCAACTTCCAGCGGCGTTTTTGCTTTCTTATCAACCAACCCTAGGCGCTTGCTAACCCGGAACACGTGCGTATCTACGGCCATAGCCGGCTGGTTCCAGATTACCGAAACGATTACGTTGGCTGTTTTGCGACCTACGCCGGGCAGTTTTACCAGCTCTTCCACGGTGCTGGGCACTTCGGAGTTAAACTGCTCTACCAGCATGCGGCCCAAACCGGCCAGGTGCTTTGCCTTGTTGTTCGGGTACGATATACTTCTGATGTATTCAAATATCTCTTCTGGTGCGGCAGCGGCCAGTGTCTCCGGGGTAGGATAAGCTTCGAAAAGGGCAGGCGTTACCATATTCACGCGCTTATCGGTGCATTGCGCGCTCAGCACAACAGCCAGTATAAGTTCGTACGGGTTGGTATAGGCCAGTTCGGTTTCAGGCTCCGGAAAGTTATTGGTAAAATAATCGATCAGGAGCTTGTAGCGTTCTCGTTTGCGCATAAAAAAAGTTTGCAGTCTTTACGACTGCAAACTTAAGCTTTTTGAGTAATTAAGGATGTTATTTATGGCACGGTCTCCAGGGCTTCTGGTCGCGCCGTCTAATAAATGATGGATCAGCAGGAGATCGGAGCAGCCTTCAGCCAGCTCGTTATCGTGCATTAACGCTACTTCCAGCTGTTCACGGGCATCATCTGCCAATTCGTTATATACATACTGGATAAGCTCATTCTGTGTAGAAGTTTTTATCATACGCAATGTTACTTTTTAGCATCTTCTTCCTGAGGTTGATCAGCGCATAGCGCATACGCCCCAGGGCTGTGTTGATGCTCACACCAGTTGCGTCGGCTATCTCCTGGAAGCTCATGTCGGCGTAATGGCGCATCATAAGTACTTCCCGCTGCGATTGTGGCAGCGTCTGGATCAGCTCGCGCAGACGGGCAAAGGTGTCTTCCTGTATCTGCAGCGACTCGGCAGAGTCGGCGGCAAACGCCAGGGTGTTGAACACATTGCTGCCATCTTCCAGCGTGATCATCGGGCTTCGCTTCTCTTTCCTGAAAAAGTCGATTGCCAGGTTATGGGCAATACGGCATATCCATGACGAGAATTTACCTTCTTCGTTATACCTGCCGCTCTTCATGGTATGGATTGCTTTAATAAAAGCATCCTGCATTAAGTCTTCGGCGATATAAGTGTCTTTCACGATCAACAGGATCGTGGTAAATACTTTGTTTTTGTGTCGGTTTACTAACTGTTCGAACGCATTTTCATTACCTGCGATGTAGAGCGAGACTAAAGCAGAGTCGCTCAGCTGGGTAGTTGTATTCATCGTAAAGCTACATTAGTTTAACGTAGAGCTTTATATCATATTGTGCGCTTTAGAGGTTTTTAAACAGTTTTTATTTGAAGTGTAGTGTCAAATATATGTAATGCTATTTTCCTATGCAACAGGTGTAGCGGCTTTAACCGAAATAAAAATTTAACATCTGGTACACGAACTATAGTTTGCTAAACGTTTAGGCTCCGCTTGCAATAGCTAGTATACGTTAGTAAAATATAAAAGAGTATAACTTAAATTTAATTTATTTTTCCACATATAGTAAGCTGTTGTATACCAATATATTGTATCTTTTGTTTTAGATGTTTTGGGTGCTGGTAAAGCTGCTTTCTAATCTGGTAAGCACATAAAAAACGCCCGTGAAGCAGCCAGGTAAGTGCCGCTCCACAGGCGTATCTATAGTTTTAGGTCTGTTTTTTTATCTTAAACCGCCTGGTAATCTATCAGGCCCAGGCGCATCTGGAAAACCTGGGCAATGCTGGTGGCTTTCTGTTTTATTTCTACGGCCTTTACCCCTTCAAAAAGAGCATCTATAGTTTGGGTAAACAATTCAACCCAGCGGCCGAAGTGCTCACGTTTTATAGGCAGACGCATGTGTTTCGGAAAAGGCTGTCCCTTGTAAGCCATGCTCCCGAACAGTACCGTGCTCCAGAAATTATACATCAGTGGCAGGTGGTGCTCCCAGTCTATCTTCGCAAAATCATTGAACACCGGCCCCAGCAGCTCGTCCTGATTTACGTGGTCATAAAAGGTGTCTACCAATAGTTTTATATCGTCTTCGTTTTCAATGTCGCGTTTCATTTATGCTGCTCCTGGCTTTACTATAGTTTTAAAAACTGCAAGTATAAGGCGGCCGGGGCGGGGATAAAATGATATTGGTCAACATCAGGCAGTTAAACTATAGCGCATAAAAAAATCCTTCGGGGAGTTACGGCTCCGGCGAAGGATTCTTGTTTTAAAGTAAAGTTTTTATCCGCGACTATATTTTTTTAAACGGTTAAGAATAAGCAGTATTCGTCGGTTAATATCCCGTTCTTCTACGGGCTTGCACTGTGCCGAAATATCGGTTGGCTTTTGTAGTTTCTGTTCCAGTGCCTGCAGGTGGGCCAGGTAGCACTCCAGTGTGGTGCACGATACATTTTTAAGGGAGTCGTCGTTCTGGGTGACAGCGCTTTTAATATTTATAGCTTTGGCTATTTCAGCATTTATCAGCTTTGTTACTTCAGCGCTTGTTGTAATTTCCTGCTGGCTCACCTTCTTCTCAATGTTCCCTAATAAACTTCTGATGTCCAGTAATTCCATAGTGTCGAATCTAAAATTGTAAAATAGTATAAAGGTAGTATGCCCCTTTGCTCCTGTAGCGCATTGCCAGAAGCATACCAGTTAAACCCAAATGGTCTTTGTTTACATTTTGTCTTTTGCGTGCGCCTCTAAACAGGATCCTGAAGAAATGCGATACAGGCACACAGACAGAAAACGGAAGCTGTTGCTGAGGAATAATGTCCCGCTCTCTAAAAAGTTATACCTCTTAGATAAGAGGAGTGTTACAGTAAAGTTGTTGAAAAAGTGTTAAGAGGCTCTTCTTGCTTGTAAGGTGTTGTAAACCAGAGGGTAATTATTTTTTGGGTTGATCAGGAAGCAAAAATGTTAAAATTGGTCTTTCTGCTAAATGCACAATTGATAGAACTGCCGGCAATAAAATACCACAGATGCTAAAAACACACTATGGCGCTGCTTACCTTTGCTTTTAGTTAGTTGGTGCCAGGGCACCGAACTATAGAAACTTTAACCCTTTTGCAGGTATAAAAATGGAAGGTAAGCCAGGGGGCAAAACTATAAAACACGACCCGTATGCCGTGCTGCGGCTGCCGGAGTTCAGGTTATACATTTCGGCACGTTTGTGCATTACGCTGGCCATGCAGATTCAGGCTGTTATAGTTGGCTGGCAGATCTACGATATTACCAAAGACCCCTTGTCACTGGGGCTCATCGGGCTGGCCGAGGCTATTCCGTCTATAGTTGTGTCGTTATACGCCGGTTACCTGGCCGACATTGTGCCGCGCAAAAAGATCATTATGGTGGTGGTAGCGGTGCTGATGCTGTGCTCGCTGGCCCTGCTCTATTTTACGCTGGATATGAGCCAGGCCATAGCTGTTTTTGGTGTATTGCCGGTTTACGTGGTTATTTTTATCAGCGGAATAGCACGTGGCTTTATGAACCCCGCTGTTTTCTCGTTTATGCCGCAACTGGTTACGGGTAAGCAACTATACGCTAATGCCATTACCTGGAGCAGTACTACCTGGCAGGCGGCGTCGCTGGTTGGCCCGGCAATAGGTGGCCTGGTATATGGGTTTTATGGTATTACCGCTGCCTACGCTACGGATGCTGTGCTGGTGTTTTTGTCGCTGGTATCGTTTGCGCTGATCGGGGCTAAGCCGCTGCCGGAAAATGTGAACCCGCAAAACCTGAAAGAGAGTCTTCGATCAGGGCTGAAGTTTGTGTTTGGTAACCAGGTTATCCTGAATGCCATTTCGCTGGATATGTTTGCTGTGCTGTTTGGTGGGGCGGTGGCGCTGTTGCCTGTTTTTGCATCTGATATTCTGAAAATCGGACCACAGGGGCTTGGCTTCCTGCGTGCTGCGCCGGCTATAGGCTCTGTAACGATGGCCGTCTGGATGGCTTACCACCCGATAACGGTGCAAGCCGGTAAAAAAATGTTGTGGTGCGTGGCCGGCTTTGGCCTGAGCCTGATCCTGTTTGGCTTCTCTACCAGTTTCTGGTTTTCGCTTGTTATGCTGATTTTGAGTGGCGCTTTTGATAGCATCAGTGTCATTATTCGTTCTACATTAATTCATACGCTTACCCCAGAGTATATGAAAGGTCGTGTATCGTCGGTAAACAGTATTTTTATTGGGTCGTCGAACGAGATCGGGGCATTCAGGGCAGGCGCCATGGCTAGTTGGCTGGGTGCAGTGCCATCAGTAGTGCTGGGTGGTTTTATTACGCTGGGTGTAGTTGGTATAACCGCCTGGAAAGCAGATAAACTCCGCAACCTGGACCTGGAACCACAAACAGCATAGCTATAAAAAACAGAAGCGGCATTACATTTTCTGTAATGCCGCTTCTGACTGTCGCTGTCTACTCTTCTGCCTTTTGCTTTTCAGTAGTTGCTGCAGCTTTGTGAGGTTTGTGTCGGCGTCTGTTACCGTAGCTGCCTTTCGCAATTTTGCCTCTTCTGGATTTTTTATCTCCTTTTCCCATAATCAGTTTTAGTTAGCATTTAGTTTATGCCTACTCATACGGCTATAGTATGGGAATTGGTTATAGTTTACTATTCCAGCACTACCCGCTGGTGCACTACCTGGTTACCGGTTGTAGCTGTCAGAAAGTACAAACCTTTTAGTTTGGGCAGCTCGTGCATCGGCAACTCAAACAAATGGCCGCTGCTGTTTATAGTTCTGGAAAACACTACCCGACCGGCCACATCTTTCAGTTGCAGTAAAGTAGACTGATTAGCGGCATTGCTTACCGTAATGTTGCAGTTGCTGTTAGCACACGGGTTTGGAATTAATGCGGCCTGCATGGCATCACCGGCATCCCATTTAACGGCAATAGTGCTGGAGTAACTTTGAGCATTGTCATAGTCAACCTGTTTCAGGCGGTAGTAATTTGTGCCCTTTCCTGGAAGTTCATCCACAAAACTATAGCTTGATGGTATTGATGTAGTTCCCCTGCCTTGTACTGTGCCTATACTGTTGAATGATTCGCCATCAGTGCTGCGCTCTATATCAAAATGGCTGTTGTTCAGTTCGCTGGCAGTTTCCCAGTTTAGCGCTATCCCGCTTTCTGTTGCCTTGCCTTTAAAACTGGTGAGCTCTACCGGTAACGGAATAATGGCACCGCATTCAAATTCTTCTGCAAATGCAAGCGTTACCATTACTCTGTCATTTCCACCAAGCCCAATCTCTACTCTAAGTAATCCATCATTAAAAGAATTGGCATTAACCTGAAAAGCTACTGTATTTACTGTTTCTGAGATCTCGCTATCAGGGACAACTATTGGACGCCCCTGTACCTGATTTATGGTAATATCTGATACAATACCACATATATCCTGGAAATATATTTCAACATCAAGTTGTTGGTCCTGAGGGCCTCCAGGCTGGTTTATGCTTGGTGTTACACTTAAAAATCCAACTTGAACACAATCATTGTATGTGAAAGAACAAGGTTGGTCGCCGGGTATTTGGGTAGTTTGTGCTGAAGTCCTGTTCGGAACCAGACTCAGGAGGGTAAACAAAAGAGGTATAATTAAACATGTAAACTTTTTCATAGCATGGGTAGTTAGGCGTGGTCTGATATAATTTGCAGCTGCATACCCGGTTGTGTGGGGTAACGGAGTTTCTGTGCCTTATGCCCGGGTGAAGTGGTAAGGCAGATAGGGGTTAAATTGCGCTGATTTAGTCGGGAGAGGGTAAAGCTCCCGGCACCGGTGCAGCTACTTTGGTTTGCCAGCAGTACAACTCTGTGCAAAGCCTGCAGTAACTAATATATGCAGCGGCTATATACAGGTGTACGATTGCTGCACTTTCTCGTTAAAGTAACATCTTGATTTTTAGTAAATAGAGTACAAGTTTGGTGGGCGCAGAAGTTGCACTGCACAGGTAAGATATAGTGCAGAAATGCTAAACCTTTTTGTTTCAGATGCTGTTACAAAAAGATGCCTTATTCCGAGCGGTCGGGGAGGGCAGGTACCTAATTGCTGGCTCTGTTTCGGACTAAAAGCATAAGGTTTTGCCTGCTTCTAAAAAAGGGCAGGTATTCGTAACTTTACAGGATCATATAAGATAAAACAGGTACTGCCGGTGCTTTTGCCGGAGGCCAACGCTACTATGGCAATTACTCCAGACTATAACAAAGAAGAAATAGATCAGCTTGATGCGCGCCAGAATATCATTATTAAGGGCGCACGCGTGCATAACCTGAAAAACCTGAGTGTGGCCCTGCCGCGCAACAAATTTATAGTGGTAACCGGTCTTTCGGGTTCAGGCAAATCTTCGCTGGCTTTTGATACACTTTATGCCGAAGGGCAGCGCATGTACGTGGAGAGCCTGAGCTCTTACGCACGCCAGTTCCTGGGCCGAATGGATAAGCCTGATGTGGATTACATCAAAGGCATCAGCCCGGCCATAGCTATAGAGCAAAAGGTAAGTATAAAAAATAACCGCTCTACGGTTGGTACAAGCACTGAGATCTACGATTACCTGAAGCTGCTTTTTGCGCGCATTGGTAAAACCTTTTCTCCTGTTTCGGGTGAGGTGGTGCGCAAAGATTCGGTTGCTGATGTGGTGGATTTTATTTTCTCGCTGGAAGATGAAGCCCGTGTAATGATACTGGCGCCGCTGCACCTGCAAAAGGACAGAACTCTGGCTAAAGAACTGGACCTACTGCTGCAGAAGGGTTATTCCAGAATTTATGCCGACGGTGAGGTTTACTTTATAGAGGAGCTGCTGGAGCAGAAGAATCCGAAGCTCGGCAAAGAAGTTTATATTCTGATCGACCGTGCGGTAATCTATAAATCGGACGAGGATCTGCAGTTCAGAATTGCCGACTCGGTGCAGACTGCTTTTTTTGAAGGGCAAGGCGAGTGCCGTGTGAAGTTCGGCGATGGTGAAGAGCGTGTTTTCTCAGATAAGTTTGAGCTGGATGGCATCGTATTCGAAGAGCCTTCGGTTAACTTCTTCAGCTTTAACAACCCTTATGGCGCCTGCCAGACCTGCGAAGGTTTTGGCTCTGTGCTGGGCATAGACCCTGACCTGGTTATTCCTGATAAAAGCCTGACCGTGTATGAGGGAGCAGTTGCGCCCTGGCGATCAGATAAAATGAACGAATGGCTGCAGCCCCTGGTGAAGAATGGCATCCGCTTCGATTTCCCGATACACCGCCCTTACAACGAACTGACCGAAGCCGAGCAGGAATTGCTCTGGACAGGTAACAAGTATTTTGAAGGGCTGAATGATTTCTTTAAACATATCCAGGCGCAGACCCATAAGATTCAATACCGTGTGATGCTGTCACGCTATCGTGGCCGCACTACCTGCCCCGACTGCAAAGGCTCTCGTTTGCGCAAAGATGCCAGTTATGTGAAAGTGAACGGCAAAAGTATAACCGACCTGGTACTGATGCCTATTACGCAGGTATTGCCCTTTTTTCAGAATCTTGAGCTAACTGAGCACGAAGAGAAAGTAGCTGACCGACTGGTAACAGAAGTAACTAACCGTTTAGGTTATTTGGAACGTGTTGGCTTGGGCTATCTTACTTTAAACAGACTTTCTAATACACTTTCCGGTGGCGAGAGTCAGCGTATAAATCTGGCAACCTCGCTGGGCAGTGCGCTGGTGGGGTCTATGTACATCCTGGATGAGCCAAGTATAGGTCTGCACCCAAAAGACTCAGAACAGCTGATTGGTGTACTGCGCTCGCTGCAGAAACTGGGCAATACGGTTATAGTAGTGGAGCACGAAGAAGAAATGATGCGCGCTGCTGACCAGTTGATCGATATTGGTCCGGAAGCCGGCTCGGGTGGCGGGAACCTGATGTTTCAGGGTACTTTAGAAGAGCTCACTAAAAAAGCCGACACTTACACTGCCCGTTACCTGAGTGGCCGCATGGAAGTACCTGTGCCTGCGCAACGCCGAAAATGGCGCAATGCAATTGAGATAATTGGTGCCCGTGAAAACAACCTGAAAAACCTGAATGTGAAGGTTCCGCTGAATGTGATGACAGTGGTTACAGGCGTGAGTGGTTCAGGTAAATCGACGTTGATCAAGAAAATTCTGGCTCCGGCTATGCAGAAGCTGCACGGCTCTACTTCTGAGGCAACCGGCAAATTCGATAAACTGGCTGGCGACTATAACAAGATCAAGCACGTAGAGTTTGTGGACCAGAACCCGATCGGTAAATCGTCGCGCTCCAACCCGGTAACATACGTGAAGGCTTATGATGCTATCCGAACGCTTTATTCAGATCAGCCGTTGGCTAAAGCGCGCGGGTTTAAACCATCGCATTTCTCGTTTAATATAGATGGAGGCCGCTGCGAAGTGTGCCAGGGAGAGGGACAGGTGAAGATTGAGATGCAATTTATGGCTGACATCTTCCTGACCTGCGAAAGCTGCCACGGCCAACGCTTTAAACAGGACGTGCTCGACATCAAGTACAAAGACAAGAGCATCTCCGAGGTACTGGACATGACCATTGCCGACAGCATTGATTTCTTTGCCGACCAGCAGAAGATCATTGAAAAGCTGCGACCGCTGAACGATGTTGGGTTAGGTTATATCCGGTTGGGGCAGTCGAGCAATACTTTATCGGGTGGCGAAGCGCAGCGCGTAAAGCTGGCGTCATTCCTGACAAAAGGCATACAGCCGCACCACGAGAACATCCTGTTCATTTTCGATGAGCCAAGTACCGGCCTGCACTTCCACGACATCAGCAAGCTGCTGCAGTCCATGAATGCGCTAATCGAGAACGGCAACACAGTTGTTATTATCGAGCACAACATGGATATCATCAAATCCGCAGACTGGATCATCGACCTTGGTCCGGAGGGTGGTTTGAATGGCGGACACCTGTTATTCGAAGGCACCCCGGAAGACATGGCAAAGCTGGAAGACAACCACACTGCCCGTTTCCTGAAGGATAAACTATAGATTGAACTATAGGTCTTTGAAAAGCCGCAGCAAAGCTATAGTTGCTGCGGCTTTTTTACTTTGTCTGAATCAGGATTTACAGGATTCGGGCTTCGCTATAGTTGCCGCTTTATTTCCATAGTTGCTACTTTTCTGCTGGCGCGGGTTTGCAACCCGTGTCTAACTATAGGGTTGAGTTTGCAACTCAACTGGTATAAAAGGACAGGTAGAATTGCTGGCTGTAGTTCTATAGCTGGCGTTGGTCCAACCACCCCTAACCCCTCCTTGTCTAAGGCGGGGAATTGCTACCATTGTTATAATTAAAGCTTTTGCTCTATAGTTACAGCCCGCGAGCAGGCAGGCGCAGCCTGTCCCCAAGGAACTACTACCACGGAAAGGCGATGCAACTATAGCTATTCATTAACTATAGTAGTAGCTATCGAAGTGATCACAGTCTTTGGGTTGAGCGCCTTGTAGATTTCTGGTGGCGTAGCCATTGCGACGTAGGAGCAAAAGAAATGTACACCGCGCGATGCCCAAAGACGGGGCCCCGCGGCCGTGAGCGCACCAAAGCTGGATTGAAACGATAGGTTGGTAGAGCTCCCAGGATAAACGGGAACTATGAAAGCAACTGCTTGTATCCAGTAGCAACTATAGTTAGCTATAGGACAAATAAGATCCTTCGACTAACGCTCAGGATGACAAAAGAGAACTATAGTTTAAGCCAGATTTCTCATTGAAACTCGAAATGACATTAAACTGAAACTATAAACCATAAATTACTAACTTGCCGTAAAGCAGCGGAAGCTGATAAACAACTATAAATTCATCATCAAACTATAAAACATGAGAAAACGAATTGTTGCCGGCAACTGGAAAATGAACAAGACCTACGAAGAAGCATTGTCGCTTGTGTCGGAGATCGATAATATGGTGAAAGACGAAGTGAACGGCGATGTAACCGTAATCGTGGCACCTCCTTTCCCATTCCTGCAAAGCGTAGGCAAACTGACCCAGGGCAACGATAAATTGTACCTGGCTGCGCAAAACGTAAGCGAGCACGAAAGCGGTGCTTATACAGGCGAAGTGTCAGCAAGCATGCTAAAGTCGGTAGGTACGGAATATGTAATTATCGGCCATAGTGAGCGCCGCATGTACCACCACGAAGATGCCCAAACACTTTACAAAAAACTGAAAGCAACTATAGCACAGGGATTGAAGCCGATCTTCTGCTGTGGTGAACCACTGGAAGAGCGCGATGCTGACCGTCATTTCGATTATGTAGGCAAGCAATTGCACGACAGCCTGTCTTACCTGAGCAACGAAGAGTTTGACCAGGTGATAGTGGCTTATGAACCGATCTGGGCGATTGGTACCGGTCGTACGGCTAGCAGCCAGCAGGCACAGGAAATGCACGCTTACATCCGTGAGCAACTGTCCAGAATGTTTGATGCGGAAGCTGCTTTTAACTGCTCTATATTGTATGGCGGCAGCTGCAACCCGGGCAATGCTAAAGAGCTTTTCGCTCAGGAAGATGTAGATGGCGGCCTGATCGGCGGTGCATCGTTAAAGTCCAGAGACTTTGCAGATATTATTAAATCGTTTTAATCTTCCGGATTTATAGTTAAAAAGGCTGCTAATACTCGGTGTTGGCAGCCTTTTTTGTTACCTTAATCCTTATCTTTGAGTAAATTGTAGTCTATGTCTTTGTTTTTTACCTTTTGGCTGGCACTTTTGCCCTTTTTGAAGCCTGCTGTGGCCGATGCACCTGCCGCCGGTAACGATCACTGCCGCATTTACGGGTCCATCTATTTGGAACGCGACCCCCGGTACAAGAACAATGCATCGCATACAGTTTTCCTGAACGAGGACGAAGCTTTTGCTGACATGGTAGTGTACCGCGAGAGCAACAAACTCTTTGCCGATGCTACTGCCGTGTGGTATATTACACCTACCAAAGCATTTGCAGACCATATTTTATATGTAACCGATAACCGCAATCTGGCCGACATAACGGTGCATTTTACAACGGTTCGGTCTTTTGCCGCTTGCCGAGAATAACATAACACATGGATTTTATAGAAGTAACCCTGAAAGTAAACGCAGAATTTGCGGACATACTTACCGCCGAGCTGGGAGAGCTGGGCTTTGATGCCTTTGTAGAGAACGAAGACGGTTTTAGTGCTTACATTGACGAAGACAAGTATAACCAGCAGGATTTAGAAGAAACCCTGAGTCGTTACTCAGATTTTGTGCAGGTAACGTATACAACTGAGAAAATTGAGCGTCAGAACTGGAACGAAGAGTGGGAGCGTAATTTTGAGCCGCTTTTTATTGGCGATCAGGTGTCGGTAAGAGCATCGTTCCACGAGAAACCTGCCAATGCAAAGTACGACATCGTGATTAACCCGAAAATGTCTTTCGGCACGGGCCACCACGAAACGACCACGCTCATGATCGAGAACCAGCTGACACTGGACCACCAGGGCAAGCGCGTACTGGACATGGGCTGCGGAACCGGTATTCTGGCTATTATGGCCGGTGAGCTGGAAGCTAATGAGATTGTAGCTGTAGAGATTGAAGACTGGACCGTAGAGAATGCGCGTGAAAATGCTGAACTGAACGGTTACGGAAAGATAGATGTACGGTTAGGTGGCGCTGAAACTATAGAAGGTGATCAGCCTTATGATATTATTTTAGCCAATATTAACCGCAACGTACTGCTGGATGATATGCCTGCATATGTGGCAGTTCTTAAAGAAGAAGGCTATTTGCTGCTGAGCGGATTTTATACCGAAGACCTCCCGATACTGCAGGAACGGGCAACCGAACTGGGGCTAACATACCTGTCGCACCGCGTGAAGAATAACTGGGTTTCTGGCATCTTCCGGAAATAGCAAACACCATAAACGTACTACTCTATGAAGTACAAACTTTTACCCTTACTCTTTTTACTGACAACCTTTGTAGCGCAGGCGCAGAGCAAATTTTCAAATAAGCCCGACGAGTTCATCACCGAAGCCAAGAACCTGATGGTTGCCGGCAAGGTGGTGAACGCCGAGCAGTTGAACGCTGAACTGGATGATATCTGGAGCAGTGGCAAGCTAACGGACAAACAGAAGGGGCAGGTAATAGACATTTCGCAGCGCATGTACCGCAAAAAAATGCGCTCTAATCCGCATTACTCCGATTTCTTTACCATACTGACAGCTGCTGTAAACAAGCACAGCCTGCGCGGCAGCAGCCTGAACAATATGCTGGATGTGGTAGAGAAAACAATAGAGAATGAGGACCTGGCAAATGTGGGTAGTTTTCTGAATATCAGTAAACTATACTTAACCACAGGCCGCATTTTTCAGAAACCAAACTATAGACTGTATGCCACCGGGGGCAGTTTTAGCTTTGCTTACGAAGGGGTGTCTAAGAAAAACGATGACGCTAACGCAACCGGCACCAGCGAATGGGACAATATCTCCTGGGATGATGAAGTAGATGCCAACGGCGAAACGATAGATGATGGCTGGGGCGCACCGGTAGCGAAACCTAAAACAGAAGCTCAGAAAAAGGAAGAATCTAAAAAAGCAGCTCAGCGACGTAAGGAAAGCCTGAAACAGCACTTTATCCCTGCTCAACCTGGCGTCTCAGGCCCTATACTCAAGCTTGAGAACGTTGATATTACTTTTGCCACTAACTACGACTCCACAGCCATTCAAAAAACCAATGGCCAGCTGATGCTGACAAAAGGAATGTTTGTAGGTGAAGGTGGCTCCTACGACTGGGAAGCTGGTGGCAGCCCGGCATCTGCTATTCTACGGAAGTATAATTTCGATACCAGTTTTGCAGGCTTTAAAGCGCCGGATGCCACGTTAACTTATAATGCTGTTTTGCAGAGCCCCATAGAAGGCTCTTTTGAGTTCAGGAGCACCAAGCGTGGCGCTGAGGGCGAGAAACTGTACCCACGGTTTGCTTCCTTTACCAACGATGCGCAGGTAAAAAGCCTGGGCGAAAGAATTAACTACCGTGGTGGCTTTTCGCTGGCCGGCGACCTGATCGGAAGCCGCGCGCTGGATGGCAGTTTATCTGAAATTACAGTTGTAGATGGCGGCAAGCGGAAGTTCAGTTCGCGCGCGCTTAACTATACCCTGAACGATACCCTGATCGTAGCCTCGCGGGCCGCTGTTTCCATCTACCAGGAAAAAGATTCTATCTCGCATCAGGCTTTACAGTTGCGTTATTCCAAACCATTAAACAGACTTACCCTCACCAAAGACAAAGGACCCTACAGCCGCACGCCATTCTACGATACGTACCACGCCATGGAGATTACCGCGGAGCGCGTATACTGGGACCTGAATACGCCACACATCAACTTCTCGGTACTCAATACTAAAACCATTATACCAGTACAGCTGGAGTCTACAAATTATTACTCCAACAACCGCTTCCAGCAGATGGTGGGTGTGGCCACGTTTCACCCGTTGCAAATGCTGATTGCATACGCTGCCAAGCACAAGAAGAACGAGTTTTATGCCGCGGATGTATCTGCCTTTAATAAGCTGAATGAGCAGGCCATCCGGCAGGCGGCACATAACCTTTCGCGCGAAGGATTTGTGGACTATGACAACGGTACCGGCTACATTGCGCTTAAGAAGAAAGCCTGGCTGTATGTAGGGTCATCCCAGAAGCTGACAGACTACGACCATATTGTGATTCGCTCTGTTGTGCCATCTGGCCGGAACGCTACCCTGAACATGGACAATAACAAGCTGGAAGTGCGCGGGGTAAATAAAATTGCTTTCAACATCGATACAGCCAGCGTTTATATTATCCCGGATAGTGCCATAGTTCGCATTCTGGATAACCGGAACATTGAATTTGGCGGACAGGTTTTTGCGAGCAGGCTGGCATTTAAAGGTTCGCAGTTCAAGTTCAACTACGACGAGTTCATGATCGATATGCAGCAACTGGATACAATTGCGCTTGTAACCAAAGAGCGACGCTCATCCAGAGGTAAAGTGACGGACCAGGTACTGACGAGCCGCTCCGGCAAATTGACTGGTAAACTATACATCAACAAGCCCAATAATAAATCCGGCAAAGAGTTTTATCCTGAGTACCCTAAGTTTGATGCTCCGGTGGGGGCGCAGGTAACTTTTAACCGGCCTGATGTATTGGGCGGGGCATATGATAGCACCGTTTACTTTGACATGCCACCCTTTAAGCTCGATAGTTTAAGTGCAGGAAAGGGTGCTATCGGCTTCGATGGTACTTTCCACTCCGGAGGCATCTTCCCGCCTATTAAAACCAAGCTCACCATGATGCCGGACGAGACGCTGGGCTTCTATTACCAGCCATCGGCCAATGGTTTGCCAGCTTACGGCGGTAAAGGCATCGCCTACGACACCATCATGATGAGTTCGGCAGGGATACAGAGCAAAGGCACGCTTAAGTATTTAACAGCTACCCTCGAAGCACCAGAATACACATACTACCACGAGGCTGTAAAAACTGAAAAAGGCGCTACAGCAACTATAAAAGAAGAAAAGCTGAACGGTACAGAGTTCCCGGTGGCAACGCTGAGCAACTTCCACATGAACTGGATGCCTAAAGCCGACTCCATGTACCTCTCTACTACCAAAGAACCGATGCTCATCTATAAAGAGAAGTATAAGTTTAAGGGAGTAGCCAAACTATCGCCGGGCGGTATGTATGGTACAGGCGAACTCGATAACCCTATAGCTAACGTTACCTCTCCGCAATTCCTGTTTAAGCAGCGTAGCTTCTCGGGTAATAACTCGCAGATGATTGCCAAGTCGGATGTGCAGGTAACCCCGGCTATTAAAGCGCAGGGTGTGGAGTTTAACTATGACATGACCAAAGGAACCGTAGATTTTGGTATTGAGAAGCAGGGGCAGGCAAGTCTGGAGTTTCCGAGGGCCCAGTATAAAACCTCGATGCGCAGTGCCCGCTGGGACTTTGCAACAGAACGCATTACGCTGCAGTCCGACGATAAAGGGAAGAACTACTTTTACTCTATGCACCCACAGCAAGACTCGCTTAACTTTATGGCGGCTACTGGTGTGTACGACCTGAAGAAGAATACTATCCTGGCCGGTGGTGTACCCTACATAGCCGTTGCCGATATGTATGTGATTCCGGATAGCGGCAAAGTAGAAGTAACAGCCGATGCTACGATCCGGACGCTGCGTAACTCCCGCATTATGGCCGACTCGGCACAGCAGTACCATAAACTATATCAGGGCAACCTGGATGTAAAAGCCAGAAAGTTACTGAATGGTTCTGCTTACCTTACCTACCTGAATGCTGCCGAAGATTCGTTTAAACTGCACTTTACAAACTTCACTTTCGATAACCCGCAGGGCAAGCGTAAGCCGATCTATTCTTTTGCAACGGCTACTGTAGAGGAGAAGGATAAATTCTACATTTTCCCGCGCATCCTGTATCGTGGTAAAGTGTTGATGCACGCTACCAAACCGTACATGGATTTTGATGGTGAACTGAAGCTGACTTTTACCGGAAACGAAGCTGACTCCGACTGGTTCTCTTATAAAAAAGATACACTGAACCCATCCAATGTCCGGATACCGATACAGAAAGCCAAAGCAGCGGACGGAACGCCACTGCGCACGGGTATTCACTTATCGGCATCTACCGCCAAACTATACAATACCTTTGTGTCTCAGAAGCAGAACGAAGATGACCTGGACCTGTTCCTGGTTGATGGCTCTATTTCCTACAACAAATCGAACAAAGAGTTTAAAATAGGCCGAGAAGAAAGGGCGTATGCCAACTCGTATGAAGGCAGTGTGCTGCGATACAGCGAAGCAACCAATACCCTGCACTTTGAAGGTAAATTGAACCTGCTGAAGCCGACACGTAACTTCAAAATCGATGCATCAGGTAGCGGAGTAGCCAACGTAGATAGCAGCAAATATAAGCTGGATGCATTTCTGGCCTTTACCATGAACATGCCGGAGCAGGCGCTGCAGGCAATGGCAGAACACATAGAAGAAAGTTCCGGCGCAGCACCCGAAGCCCTTGATGGCAGCGATGCCACCTACTATAAACTAGGCGAATTTATTGGCGACAGAGGCGTTCGCCGGTACATTACAGAAACGTCACGTAACTATATTTCGCTGCCTAAGCTGGATAAAGCACTTGTCCGTAGTTTGATCCTGAACAAAGTAGACCTGAACTGGTCCAGCGAGCACAAGGCATGGTATAGTACCGGAAAAATTGGTGTGGCCAGTATCCTGAAGGATGATATTAATGCGTTAATAGATGGATATGTGGAAATAAAGCAGGACCTTAATGGTGAGCCAACACTGAACCTGTACTTGCAGGCCGATCAGTATACATGGTACTATTTTAGCTACTATGAAAACGGGCTTACGCTGGTATCGTCTAACGACAAGTTTAACAAGGCAGTGCAGGCAAAGTCAAAACGCGGACGCGGTACTACCACGAGCTATGGCTTTTACCCTGGCGAGTCAATAGAGAAGAATACCTTCCTGGAACATTTCACCAAAACGTATCTGGGTGGCAACGGAGGTTTTAAAGTTGTGACACAACAGCCTGAACCGGGAACTACTGACACCTTTGATTTTGTAGATGATGCACCAAAGAAGGAGAAAAAGAAAAAAAGAAAGAAAGGAAATGACGGCGGAGAAACGGAGCCCGGGCCTGGTATAAATAACCAATAGGTATATAGGAAGCGTATAGTATTTATAAGGCGGTGTATAGAAATAAAATTAAGTTTTGTATATATTTGAATCTTCTAGGAGCCACCCGCGGCTTGCCGGAAGTATTTTAAGGACTTCCGCCGGAATTAAAAAAAGAACCTTACGTTGATGAATATACTTTTGATCGCTGTACTATGTGTAGCAGCTTATTTGATTGGCTCTGTATGTACTGCTGTTTGGCTTGGTAAATGGTACTACGGTATCGACATCAGGCAACATGGTAGCGGAAACTCTGGCGCAACCAATACTTTCAGGGTATTGGGCAAAAGACCGGGAACTATAGTTATGCTGATCGATATTTTTAAGGGTTGGCTGGCTACTTCGCTTGCAGGACTGTTAGTATTGTTTAATGCCATTCCTGCCGATGATCTGATCATTTATCAGCTGATAATGGGTATGCTGGCTGTAGTTGGCCATATTTTCCCGGTATACGAGCGCTTTAAAGGCGGTAAAGGTGTTGCTACTTTATTGGGTATGATGCTGGCCATTCAGACGGATGTTGCCCTGCTATGTATGGTAATCTTTGTGATCGTGCTGTTTACTTCGCGCTACGTATCGCTGGGTTCTATGATTGCGGCCCTGGCTTTCCCGATTCTACTGTTATTGCCACGCTTTCACCCGGATAACCCGATTCTTATAATTTTCGGCTTTATACTTTTTGCGGTAGTTGTGCTCACACACCGTAAAAATATCAATCGCCTGATTGCCGGAGAAGAGAGCAAAGCCAACATTAAGCTGGGCCTCAGAAAATAAAAAACTATAGTTTGCCACTATCATAAGATGCCACCCTTTGTTCATAAGGGTGGCATTTTTTATTAACTTTAAGTCAAATCAACGATACAAGAATGAATAACTATATCTCCGAAAACAAAGACCGCTTCCTGAACGAATTGCTTGACATGCTCCGCATTCCGTCGGTTAGCGCAGACCCAAAGTTTAAGCAGGACGTGTTGCGCACTGCTGAATTTGTAGCAGAAAGATTACGCGAGGCCGGAGCCGATAACGTGGAACTATGCGAAACTGCTGGTTACCCGATTGTATATGGCGAAAAGATAATTGATGCAAATCTGCCAACTGTGCTGGTGTATGGCCACTACGACGTGCAGCCTGCTGACCCATACGAACTATGGAATTCGCCTCCGTTTGAGCCGGTAATAAAAGATGGCAAAATTTACGCCCGTGGTGCCTGCGACGACAAAGGCCAGATGTACATGCATGTGAAGGCTTTTGAGGTAATGATGCGCAACAACGCGCTGCCATGCAATGTCAAGTTCATGATAGAAGGGGAGGAAGAAGTAGGTTCGGCTAACTTGGGCACGTTCGTGAAAAACAACAAGGCAAAACTGGACGCCGATGTTATCCTGATTTCAGATACCGGTATGCTGGGCAACGATACACCATCTATTACCACTGGCCTACGTGGCATGAGCTACATGGAAGTGGAAGTGATCGGCCCTAACCGCGATTTGCACTCCGGCCTTTATGGTGGCGCCGTAGCGAACCCGATCAACATTCTTTGCCAGATGATCGCATCGCTGCACGACGAGCACAACCGCATTACTATACCAGGCTTTTACGACAATGTAACAGAACTGAGCCAGGAAGAACGGGCCGAGATGGCGCGTGCTCCATTCAGCCTTGATAAGTATAAGCAGGCTTTGGATCTGGGAGATGTACATGGCGAAGAAGGTTATGTAACGATGGAACGCACTTCTATCCGCCCGACGCTTGATGTGAACGGCATTTGGGGTGGCTACACTGGCGAAGGTGCTAAAACGGTTATCCCTTCTAAAGCCTATGCAAAAATTTCGATGCGCCTGGTACCAAACCAGACTTCAGAAGAGATAACTGAAAAGTTTACCAAACATTTTGAAAGCATCGCTCCGGCCAGCGTAAAAGTAGTGGTTAAGCCACACCACGGTGGCGAGCCGGTTGTTACGCCTACCGATTCTGTTGCTTACCAGGCGGCTGCTAAAGCCTACGAAGAAACCTTTGGCATCAAACCTATTCCGGTGCGCAGTGGTGGCTCCATTCCTATAGTTGCCATGTTCAAATCTGAGCTTGGCCTGGATTCGGTGCTGATGGGCTTTGGCCTTGATACGGATGCAATCCACTCGCCAAACGAAAACTTTGGTGTATTCAACTACATGAAGGGCATCGAAACCATTCCGTTGTTCTATAAATACTATGCCGAAATGAGCAGGTAACTATAGGTTTAGCCTAAAGCAAAAATCCCTGGCACTGATGCAGTGCCGGGGATTTTTTATAGTTTGTATAGTTACTAGGTTATCTGCCACTCGGGATAGTAATGCCTAATGTAAACATGATGGTTGAGTGGCGTGCATTTCTGATATCATTGTTGAAGTTTACGTCTTCATCTACAAAATCGCTGAAGCTGCCGTTGTACCGCACACCTAAGTTAAGGCTGTTACCCAGTGCAAAGCCTACACCAGCTGCATAGCCTACTTCAAATTCCTTCAGGCCATCTTTGCTGCCTTCGTCGCGGGATGATGATTGCAGGTCTCCGTTCAAATACGTTTTGGTTTCGTTGTTAACATTCAACAGGTAAGATGCCTGCGGACCGCCTTCAAAGTACAACGGGCCGGCTTTTACTTTTGCAAGTATAGGCAGGTCCAGGTAGTTATAGTTTACCTTACCTACGCGGCGCACATCGCCAAGCGGAGTCGAAAATTCAGTATCTGCATTTTTAAAACCTTTCTGTGAGTAAAGTAACTCAGGCTGAATAGAGAAGAAATCGCCAACAAGGCCAATGTTGTACGTGATACCGCCGTGGAAGCCCCACTTGTTTTCGAAGTTGTCTTCGTTACGCAGATCGCCGGAAAGATTGGACAAGTTTGCACCACCTCTGAAACCAACGCCTGATTGAGCCTGTACTGCTGTAGCGCCTGCAAACAGCATAGCGCCTATAATTAGTAATTTTTTCATTTTCTTAAGTTTTATAAATTGTACTACAATACTTCAGTTGTGTTTGTTGCCGTATACGGCAAACCATTAGTATTTAGATTCTTTTTGTTCAATATTAATTGGTAAAACTCTGCAGAAGCCAGGTAATAGTTAACTGATTTGGTACCGGGCCTAAACTATAGATTGCAATCTGATAGCGACAATACAACAACGATGCCAAAATATAGTTTAGTGCTATATAGGCTGCATTTATATAGGAGGTATTTAGTAAGCGATTGGAGAACAGGTAACTATAAAAAAGCAAAGCCCGGCCTGAGCCGGGCTTCGTTCCATAGTTTTAAGTTGTACTAAGGCAAATATTATCTGCTGCCGAAGGTATAACCAAGCGTAAGCATAAAAACATCATTATAAATTTTGGCATTACCTTCATCAAATAACTTAGAGAAGTCGCTGTTATAGCGGACACCAACACTGATTCCAAGCGGGGTACCAACACCTATACCGGCAGCATAACCGAGACCAAGCGTTTTGTAGTCAACATCCAGCCCGTCCAGATCCTGGTTATCACCAACATTTATCCCCAGTTGGGGACCAGCTTCAAAATAAAGCAGGCCGGTATTTACTCTTGCCAGTACCGGTATATCGATGTAATACAGGCGAAGATCTTCACCTACACCCTCAGCCCCCTTCATCGAGAACAGCAATTCAGGCTGAATCGAGAAAAAGTTATCAGCTGAAACCGGTATGTTAGCCGTTAAGCCTGCATGTGCACCAAAAATTCTGTCAGCATCTCCGGAGTCATCTCCTCTGAAACCAGAATAGTTTGCTCCAACCCGCAAACCAACTCCTACCTGGGCCTGAGCCGATAGCGTTGTTGTCAGAACAAGGGCAAATAAGAAGAGTAATTTTTTCATAGTTGCAATCGTAATTTGAATAATTCTACAACGGATACATTTATCCGCCAATTGTATGCCTATTACGCAGAGTTGCCGGAAAGGTATAGCTTTTACAAGCTGATTTACGGTAGCAGTATGGCAAAACTAGCGAACATAAGGACAGGTTATACTAAAAAAAGAGCGTCACCTTTATGGGGTAACGCTCTGTGTAACTATATTATGGTTAGTATGTTATAGTGGGTTTATGCTGCCCAGCCTTCGCGGTCCAAACTACGGTACTGTATAGCTTCGGCCAGGTGCTCAATTTTTATGTTAGGACTGTCAGCCAGGTCAGCAATGGTGCGGCTAACTTTCAGAATACGGTCATAAGCGCGAGCTGATAAACCGAGGCGCTCCATAGCAGTTTTCAGTAGTGTACGTCCTGCATCATTTATCTGGCAAATGTCTTTCACCATCTGCGACGGCATCATGGCGTTTGAGTGAATCTGTGGGAAGTCTTTAAATCGTTCCTGCTGCACGGCGCGAGCTTTTACTACGCGTTCTCTAACGATAGTGCTGTCTTCAGATTTGCGTGTTGCCGTCATCTCATCAAATGTAACAGGCGTTACTTCTACATGCAGGTCAATACGGTCGAGGAGTGGGCCGCTTACTTTATTTAAATAACGTTGCACCACGCCTGGTCCGCAAACACAGTCTTTCTCCGGGTGATTATAGTAGCCACATGGGCACGGGTTCATACTGGCTACCAGCATAAAATTAGCCGGGAAATCTATCGTTGTTTTTGCTCTGGATATAGTCACACGTCGCTCTTCAAGCGGCTGACGCATTACCTCCAGTACCGTGCGTTTAAACTCCGGCAGCTCATCCAGAAATAATACACCGTTATGGGATAGTGAGATCTCGCCGGGCTGTGGTACGCCACCACCGCCAACTAAAGCTACATCTGATATAGTATGGTGTGGTGCACGGTAAGGCCGTGTAGTTAATAAAGAGGATGCCTCGCCCAGTTTACCGGCAACAGAATGGATTTTAGTGGTCTCCAATGCTTCGTGCATCGATAATGGCGGAAGTATGGAAGGCAGGCGTTTGGCCAGCATGGTTTTACCGGCACCCGGCGGTCCGATCATGATCAGGTTGTGCCCACCGGCAGCAGCTATCTCTAAAGCACGTTTAATGTTTTCTTGTCCCTGCACATCTGCAAAGTCGGCAGCATACTGGTCGGCCTGGTTCTGGAAAAGTTCGCGGGTGTCGCTTGTGACAGGATCAATATGCAGCCTGCCATCTAAGAAATCGATTGCTTCTTTTATGTTATTAACTCCTATCACATCGAGGTTATTAACTATAGCAGCTTCATTGGCATTCTGAGCGGGAAGTATAAAGCCTTTAAAACCTTCTTTGCGGGCTTGTATGGCAATAGGTAGTACACCTTTTATAGGTCTTAGTGTGCCATCCAGCGACAGTTCGCCCATGATCATGTACTGCGAAATTTTATCGGATGCGATCTGGCCGGATGCAGCCAGTACGCCCGTGGCTATAGTTAAGTCGTAGGCGGAGCCTTCCTTCCGGATATCGGCGGGAGCCATGTTAACAACCACTTTCTGGCGGGGCATTTTATAGTGGTAATGCTTTAATGCTGCTTCTATGCGCTGTTCGCCTTCTTTAACGGCATTATCGGGGAGGCCTACCAAATAGTATTTCGTGCCTGCTGTAACGCTAACTTCTACCGTAATGGTATAGGCATTTACGCCCTGTACTGCGCTGCCAAATGTTTTGATGAGCATACTTTCTGATAAAAGAAGTATAAATTTATCCTGATTGGAGTCGGAACATCACCTTTTTGAAAATAATTCCGGTTTCGGACTGTCCGGAGTAAAGATAGCAAATTGAGGTAAGGTGCGACCTGAAAAGTAGCAGTTACGCTACAGTCTGGTCATGTCGGGGTGCATGGGCAGGTAGCTGTTCGTTACGTCTTCACCTGCTTTATGAACGGTAACTGCTATGCAACTGCTATCGGGTACAGCCATCTCAAAAGCGATACCTTTTGCGTCATCGTCGAAAATATAAATGCGTTGCCGCCCAACCTGGTAATAAGCAATGGGAGCTATCGTATAGTGCCGCCTTATAGTTGCTATGTTATTGCCAGCACCAATATTTTCAGGAGTCCTAAAAGCAGGGGAGTTTACGCGTACCTGGCGTACCAACAGGTAATCTTCGGGACCGTCGGTATAGCTGTGGCTAAAGTATACGGCTACTACATGACTTCTTTTGCTCTTGCTAAACCAGTAAGAGAGTGCTTTTCCCATGGCCGCATCTCCGCTATCAGGCTTCCCAAGCTTATTGCTTACCTGCTCAGCAGTCTGGTTCAGCCTTACCTGCCCGATACGCAGCCCCGGTATAATCAGGAATGTAGAATCGGGAGTAGCTTTTTCTACTATAGGTTGGGGTGGTAAACTGGTAGTATCTGGGGTTGAAGTATTAGTAGCAGCCTGCTCCGGCAATTGATTTTCCGGACGCTTGGAATCTTTATCTGAGCAGGATTGCAACAGAACTATAAGCAATATATAGAGCAGGTAGCGCATACTATAGGATCCAATCACAGCTGTTATTTCAGCGGCTTTATCCGTTTATACGTGCTAAACCACACGGCGTAAACTATAAGTTGTTATGTAAGCTGCTTTTCCAGCAGCATGATCAGGATATGAATTACCTTGATGTGGATTTCCTGCACACGGTCGGCATAACCAAAATGAGGTACCCGGATTTCGACATCGCAGAGCGGAGCCAGTTTGCCACCGTCTTTACCTGTTAAGCCAACAACCAGCATCCCTTTGGCTTTGGCGGCTTCGGCTGCTTTAAGCACATTGGCAGAATTGCCGCTGGTGCTGATAGCAAGTAACACATCATGGGCATTTCCCAGAGCCTGTACATAACGCGAGAACACATGGTCGTAACCATAGTCGTTGCCTACACAGCTCATGTGGCTGGCATCTGAAATAGAAATGGCTGGCAGTGCCTGGCGGTCGTCGCGGTAGCGGCCGGTCAGTTCTTCGGCAAAGTGCATGGCATCGCACATAGAGCCACCGTTTCCGCACGAAATGATCTTACCACCTGCTTTTATGGCAGCGGCCATAGTTATGGCAGCCTGTTCAATAGCTGACAGGTTATTTTTATCCGCTATAAAATTTGCAAGCGTTTGCTGGGCCTGCTCCAGTTCTGCCAGAATTGTTGTAGTCATTGTAAGTTTTTAAACAGCAGCGGCCTGCAGGCGTTCTTCTGTAGCCGGCGTCTTAAAGTTGTTGTTGCGGAACTCCTGACGTCTTTCATAAAGCTCAACCTTCAGGTCGTTTACCTTTAGTTGCGCAATGTGATTCTCATAACGCAGGTTGCCGCTATATAATGTGCTGAGCACAACTTTAACCAGCAGCAGGAAAGCACCGACTCCAGCAAAAGTCTTATAAAGCAGCAGAATGTCGGCTTCAGATCTAACCCTTGTGAATATTGCACTTTCGGCAACAAGGCCGGTAACCACCAGCGTCAGGGTCAGTGCATAGGCCACTGCCACAATGTTGAAAAGAGTATTAAGTATTCTCATGCTTCAGGGTGTGTTATAGTGTAAAGTATCGTGTTTATAAATCTATAAAAAGATATTTTTATTTTAAACACTCTGCCGCTAATTCATTTAATTACACACGGTTGTGGTTTAAATAGTGCAATTTATATATTATTGCACCAATTGCATTTGCGTTAGTTTGGCATACAGGCCGCTGGTTTGCGATAATTCCTCATGCGTGCCTCGCTCTACAATCTGCCCTTTCTGTAACACTAAAATCTCATCGGCGTGCTGAATAGTACTTAAGCGGTGCGCAATAACGATGGATGTTCTGTTCTTCATAAGGTTGGTTAATGCCTCCTGTACTAATTTCTCTGATTCGGTATCCAGTGCCGAAGTAGCCTCGTCCAGAATAAGGATTGGCGGGTTCTGAAGTATAGCTCTGGCAATGCTTAAGCGCTGGCGCTGCCCGCCCGAAAGCTTGCCGCCCCGGTCGCCGATAGTGGTCTGGTAACCCTGTTCGGTGTGCATGATAAACTCGTGGGCATTGGCAATTTTTGCTGCCGCTATTACTTCTTCTTCAGTGGCATCAGTCTTATTAAAAGCGATGTTGTTGAAGATGGTATCATTAAAGAGAATAGACTCCTGGGTTACTACCCCGATCTGCGCCCTCACCGATTCTACCGTGTAATCGCGGATATCGTGGCCATCGACCAGAATAGCTCCGGAAGTAGGATCGTAGAAGCGCGGCACCAGGTCAGCTAACGTGGATTTACCTCCGCCAGACGGGCCAACCAGCGCTATCGTTTTACCTTTCGGGATATGGAAATTTATATCCTGCAGTACTGCTTTTTTGCCGTATGCAAACCCAACGTTGCGGAACTCGATCTCATGTCTGAATGACGGCAATACCTTTGCGTCTGGTTTATTGGCAATCAATGGCTCTGTATTGATCACCTCCAGTACACGGTCGCCGGATACAAGGCCGCGCTGAATATTACTGAATGCCCCGGACATGGCTTTGGCCGGCACAAGCACTTGCGAGAAAAGAATGATGTAGGTAATGAATTCTGCCGCAGAAAGATCAGACTCCTGACGCAGCACCATAGTACCACCGTAAAGTAGTAGGCCAGCCACTACCGATACGCCCAGGAATTCCGAAAGGGGGGAGGCCAGGTCACGTTTGTTGGCAATGGAGCGCTGAATGCGGGCATAACGGTCGTTCTGCTCATGGAACTTACCAAGTATAAATGGCTCTGCATTAAACGCCTTGATCACACGCATGCCACTCAGCGTTTCATCTATAATAGAAAGTATAAAGCTGAGTGAATTCTGCCCTTCCTGGGCTTTGCGCTTCAGCCTTTTTGAGATGCCGGCAATAATACCACCAGACAGTGGCAGCAGTATAAGCGAGAACAGCGTAAGCTCCACCGACATGTTAAAGAGCAGCACAAAGAAGGCGATAATAGAAACCGGCTCACGCACTACAACGGTCAGCGTACTCACTACCGATACTTCTACTTCCTGTATGTCTACAGTCAGGCGTGTCATCAGGTCGCCTTTGCGCTCGTTGCTGAAGTAGCCCATATGCAGCTCGGTTACGCGCTGGTACACCGCACGGCGCATGTTACGCACCACGTGTGCACGCAAGGCACCGATTACCCTGAAGGCCAGGTAACGGAACAGGTTTGCCAGGAAAACTGAAACGATAATGATGATACAGACAAACAATAGGGCTCCTTCGCGGCCCTGCTGCTGAATGATCTGTCCGAAATGGTAATAAAAGAAATCCTGGAAGAAATCGATGCTTAGGTTAAAATGGGGCTTGTTGGCCACCATCGCTGCCACCTGCTCGTCTCCAACTTTGCCAAATAACACGTCCAATAGTGGAATGAGGAGCGTGAAGTTGAAGAGGCCGAAGATGATGCCAAAAAAAGTATAAATGGTATAGAGCGGAACGAACCGGCTATAAGGTCTTGCAAACTGCAGTATCCGAAGGTAAGTCTTCATGTTAAAATCTTGTGTTGCCGTCTATTTGCTTGTGTAGAAGGTGTTAAGGCAACATTTGTCTCCTGCTTTTCTGAGACAGTGAACTATAATTCTGTTTTATCTGACCCGCTTGTTGCCGAATCAGGTGCAAAGATAACGGATAACAAGCAGTTTTAACGCATGGTGCCATTTGTAAACAAAAAACGGCTATACCTGCTTGCTGCAAGTATAGCCGCTATAGTTTAAACTATTGTTTCTGTTAAAACTCGTGCAGGCGCTGCGGTATGTTCCACCTGAAAGATACAGAAGAATAAGCAGTATTCAGGTCGCCGCTGTTTATCTCAGCATCTGTTCTGCGGATGATCTGTTTTAAATCAATAAATACGTTGTGGCGTAGCTGGAAACTGGCTGTAAAGTCTAAGTGAATCTGGTTGGTAGTGTTACCCTGTGCTATTTTATGGCCATAGTCTGACGGACGTTTGGTGTAAGGCAGGTTTACGTTACCACCCCAGTTTATCGTGTCGGTCGCTGAGTACTCATCCTGGCCATATTTGGTATAGATGGCTTTGCCGGTCAGGTTCAGACGCGGAATTGGCTGGTAACGCACCACGCCGATCAGCTCGTACAGGTTGGCACCAGTTGGGTGCGCCAATGGTTGGTTAAAGTGCTGGTAATTTCTGAAGTTGTCGAGGTGCTGGTAAGTATAAGGCCGGATGATGTTCACTTCCCCTTGCAGGTCCAGGTTATCCAGGCCAAATGCGTTGATATACTTGGCTCCTAACTGACCAGCCTGTTTGTTGGCCCACCAGCCGTTGCCCGCTTTTACTTCTTTCAGCAGGAATTCATCCAGCATCAGTTGGCCGTATAGTTGCACGCGGTTCCAGATGTTCCACCTGAAATCAGCTGCCAGCGTTACGTTGTCTTCGCTGCCGATGGCCTGCTCAATGCTTCTGTAAAAAATGATCGGGTTCAGGTACTGTAGCTCAAAACGGCCTTTGCGGCGACCAAAAATTACAGTCTCGGAAATACCCAGGTCAAAGTTGTCGGTTACCTGCACGCCCAGGCGGTGGAAAGCCATGTACTTTTTATCGAATAGCACGTCCTGCGACAGGCGGCGGTATTCGGCGGTAAGCTCCTGGAACAGGTTCATGTATTGTATGCGCCAAACCTGCGTGTTCAGTTTCAGGAAGAAAGCTGGCGGAGCATAGTCTGACAGCAGAAGGGAGCGGTAACCATTGCCTATAAAGTGGCGGTCGTGGCCCAGTTGTATCTCCACGTGCTTTGTCAGGTTATAGTTCAGGTAACCGCGTGCCTGCAGAAAATCGAAGCCGTCGCCTTTAAAACGTTTCCACCAGCCTTCGTGCGGCACCACATTTTCCTGCTTAAAGCGGCGTACCACATACTCCGGAAATTTGGCTTGTGTCTCCGCTATGTAAGTATAAAAACCCAGCCGCTCATCAATCATTCCTTCTACCTGCACACCGCGGGTATTGGTATAGCGCAGCCCGTCCGACTGGTTATCGTTGCCGAACTCAAAATGCAGCACCGGGCTAACGCGAACTATAAAATCACGGCCTTCATAATGATAAAAGTCGGTACGGTTTTTATAAAAGGTGTTTAGAATGGGGCGGGCACTGGTGTTGTTTTCCTGGTTGGTATAGTTCCAGTTATCGTTCAGCAGGTACTCGGTGTTAAACTGATCTACTCTGGATTGGGCATTACGTGCGCTGATTTCGGCCAGTTGGGCTACATCCTGCCGGCCATACGGGCGAACGGCAGGGTGCAGGCGCTGCGTCTCGTTGTTGATAGGCTGGTTGCCATACAAAATCTGGTAACGGTCTATCAGGCGGTAAATGTCCGGGTCGTAGGGCACGTAAGTATCCTGGGCCTGCAGGGTTGTGCTGCCGGCCAGGCCAAGCAGCATCAGCAAACACGCTATTTTCTTCATGTGTGGTGCGTTCAGGTGGATAAAAAGTAATATCCTGAAAGCCGAATTTACTGCTTTTATATGATTTTGTTCGGGTGTGATAGAAAATATACAGGATTGACAATGCGGTATATTCCGGAACTATAGCTATGGCACTCGGTAACTATAAATTTATAGTTGGAGATTGGTGCGTCGGCGGTACTTCTGTATCTTTAGCAGGAAAATACACCGACCATGCAACACGAGAACCTGCATATCCTGACAGCCACGCCTTCGCTGGCCAATCATTTTGTAGCCGAACTCCGCGACATAAACGTGCAGCACGACAGCATGCGCTTCAGAAGAAACCTGGAACGGCTGGGCGAACTGCTGGCTTACGAGATATCGAAAACGATGCCTTATACCACTGCTGGCGTTACCACACCACTGGCACAAATGCAGACACAGCTTTTAGTGGAGCAACCTGTTATAGCAACTATACTCCGGGCTGGTTTGCCGCTTTATAATGGCATCATGAACTACTTCGATAAGGCCTTCAGTACGTTTGTGGGTGCTTACCGCGTGGAAGAAGAGAATACCGAACTGCAGATAAACATGGAATACCTGGCCTCTACCAACCTGCACGATAAAATCCTGATCCTGGCTGACCCGATGCTGGCTACCGGAAAATCGCTGGTAAAGTCTTACAAAGGCATGCTGCGCCATGGTAAGCCAAAGCAAGTGCACGTGGCTGCGGTTATTGCATCTCCGGAAGGCGTGAAGTACCTGCAACAGGAAATACCGGAAGCGCATGTCTGGCTCGGAGCTTTGGATGATCATCTGAATGAGAAGTCGTACATTGTGCCTGGCTTGGGCGATGCCGGCGATTTAGCTTTTGGTCCAAAGATCTGATACTGAATTAATAGTTTCGATCGTTTTATTCCAGAAATAAGCTCCGTGCTATAGTTTATAGTCCAGTTAACTTATTGGTATACTTATATTTTCAGGGAACAGTAGTTGCGTATACTATAGCTACAGAAGCAGTTGATAGGCAATCGTAAAGAAGGGTAATGTGGAGATCATAAAATATTTGTCGGTGTACCTGGTTAGCATGGTCAAGTTTTTTGCCGGGCCGGTAACAGGTGTTTCGGTGGGGCTAACCTACATGGAGTCGGTGTTGCTGACTATAGCTGGTATGATGACCACCGTACTGGTTTTCTCCTTTATTGGAAGAGAATTCTCGAAGTGGTGGTCCAGAAGGCAGCGCGAAAAGCATAAGCCGGTATTCAGCAAGAAGAACCGCCGTATTATTAAAATCTGGAAAAACTTTGGTGTGGTGGGTGTAGCTTTCCTAACGCCTATTTTACTGACGCCTATAGTTGGCACCGTGGTAGCAGCGCTGTTTGGGGCTCCACGCAAACAGATATTTATACACATGCTTTGGAGCGCCGTGATCTGGAGTGCTTTGCTGAACCTGATGGTATTTGAGTTTGGCGATCTTGCCTCAAAGTACTTTTAACTATAGTTTAAACTATAACCAAAAGGGCCTGTAATTTTAAATTGCAGGCCCTTTTGGTTAATTAGCGTTTACGGCTTCCTTTCTTTTTGGTCTTCTTCCAACCCGAATCCCTGGGGTCGCCTTTCTTTTTGCCTTTTTCGAAATTCGATTTGTGCCTGCTCTGCTTCTCATGGAAAGCACCTTTAAAGTCCGGATTATCGCGGCGCTTCTGGCGGTCTATTTCCATGGCAATCTCCTGCTGCTCTTCAAAAGTAGTTTCGTGTATTTCTACTTCTTCCGGCAAAGGCAGCTCCGGTATCTGCATGCGGATGATTTTCTCGATACGGCGCACGTGGTACATCTCGCCTTCGTTGGCAAAAGTTATAGCAGCGCCTTCCTGCTCGGCGCGGCCTGTACGGCCAATGCGGTGCACATAATCTTCGTACACAAACGGCACATCAAAATTGATCACGTGGCTAACCATCGTTACGTCGATACCGCGGGCTGCTACATCGGTAGCTACTAAAAAGCGCACATCGCCTCCTTTAAAAGCTTCCATGGAGTTGATGCGGGTATTCTGGCCTTTGTTGCCGTGAATGGCGCGCACTTCGCCGTACTCTTTGCGCTCCAGGTATTTGGCTACGTTTTCCGCATTCTTCTTGCTGCGCGTAAAAATGATAACACGGTTAAAGTTCGCGTTGTCCTGTATCAGGTGCTCGAGTAAAGCAATTTTAGTACGAATGTTCGGTACGCGGTAAAGGGTCTGGGTTACAGTCTCAACAGGTGTGGCCTGTGGCGTTACTTCAACTCTAATCGGGAATTCCAGGAATTCTTCTGAAAGCTGGATTACTTTATCCGGCATAGTGGCCGAGAAAAGCAGGTTCTGGCGTTTGCGCGGTATCACTTCCAGTAACTGGCGGATCTGCGGCATAAAGCCCATGTCCATCATCTTATCAGCTTCATCCAGAATCAGTGTCTTTAGTTCTTTCAGTATAAGGTCGCCCTTCAGGTATAGTTCCATCAGGCGCTTAGGCGTAGCTACTAAAATATCGATGCCTTTGCTTATCGTTTCGATCTGTGTTTTCGGGCCCAGGCCACCATAAATAGCCGTGTAGCGCAGGTCGGTATATTTGGCCAGTAGCTTAATGCTCTCCTCTATCTGCATCACCAGTTCGCGGGTTGGCGCAATTATTAGCGCGCGCGGGTGCTGGCCTTGTGCGTACTTTACCTTCATCAGCAAAGGCAGCAAAAAAGCAGCTGTTTTACCCGTTCCGGTCTGGGCAATGCCTAAAATATCGTGCCCCGCCGAAATAAGCGGAATAGCCTGCAATTGGATGGGCGTCGGCTTCTCATAACCGGCATCGGCAATGGCGTTCAGCAGCTGTTTATTCAGCTTAAAATCCTCGAACGTGGTTATTTCTTTCTCTGCTTCTTCGGCCATGGTACTATTACAAAGTTTTTTTACAAAGGTACGGTAAAAATGGTTAATACAGTTTAGAAGCCACTTTGCCTCAAGTTTTATGTATAGTTTAAACACTATATTTTTCGTTAACTTGAGCAGCTATACTTTACCGCATAATATGAAAACAAAACTTATAGTGAGCTTACTTAGCCTTGTTCTGTTAGCTAAAACCACATTTGCCCAAACTATAGCTGATAGGGTTGCTTATGTTAAAACACATGCAACTATTGTAGAAAATACGGAGCCAACTAATGAGAACTATAGCGACCTGGCACAGCTCAAGTCTGTGTTAAAGGATACGGAGATTGTTGGTCTGGGAGAGCAAACGCATTACGATGGTAGTACTTTTAAAGCTAAAACCAGGTTAGTTAAGTTTTTGCACCAGGAACTTGGGTATGAAGTCATCGCTTTTGAAAGTGGCTTTTACGATACTTATAAAGCCTGGCAAGAGATACAAAAAGGTAAGCAAACTATAGAAGCCGCAAGGAACTCTGTTTACCCGTTGTGGATTACTGCAGAAACGGAAGAACTATTTAAGTATATAGATAGCCAGAAGAATTCAGACCGGCCTTTGATTTTAGCTGGCATAGACTGCAAGTTTTCAGGGGCTTACTCCACCAACAATTTACTGAACGATTTCGAAGCCTACTTAAAGGAAATAGATTCTGAAGTTTTACAGGATACTGCTCAGTGGTCAGCTTTTGGTAAAGCTATGAGAAGAGCAATTGCTGTATCAGACTATTTTACCAAACCAGGTCCTGAAGATACAGTGGTTGTACAGCAGGTATTGCATTCTGTGCTTAGAGAGATCACAACTAATTATGATTCGCAGGACACAGACTCTCAGAAGAGTTTATTCTGGCAGCAGTTCTGCAGAAGTACCTTGGCAGAAGTGACCCGGAAGTTTTCAAAAGACCAGGTGCGCGACAAGCAGATGGGAGACAATCTCGTGTTCCTGAAAGATAAGCTTTACAAGGACAAGAAAGTTATAGTTTGGGCTGCATCATCACATCTTACCTATAATGGGCACAACATAGACCGGGAATTTTATCAACAAAACCTGAGGTTAGGAGATTATATAAAGCAAGCCTATGGCGATAAATACTATAATATTGGCTTCACAGGCTATAGAGGTAAAATAGGTAAGTTACTTTTCTTCCATCTGATAAAAGTAAAGAAGCATAAAGAGAATAGCATCGAGTATGTGCTGGGGCAAACGGAGCATCCTTATCTTTTTCTTGATCTGAACAGACCTGATCTTCCCACCTGGCTGCAGGAACACCTTGTTGCAAGACTGTTTGGCTATCAGGAAATACGTATGAAATTGCCACAAATAATAGATGGGCTCTTCTATACTAAAGAGATATTTCAAAGTAATCCTATAACTAGAACTTCTAATGAACTATAGGATTACTCTCAGCGAATAAGTTTTACCCCAGCTATAAACACTTTCCGGTATTGTTTTTAACCTTCGTCACAGTTCCCGTATCTTAGCAACATGAAAAGCATCCTGATAAAGAACGCCCAACTCGTAAACGAAGGAACTATAACCACTGCCGATGTGCTGGTGAAAGACGGTCGCATTGTACAGATAGGTCAAACTATAGCTGCCGAAGCTGATGAAACGATAGACGCGACTGGCCTGCATTTGCTGCCCGGCGTAATAGATGACCAGGTACATTTCCGGGAGCCAGGCCTGACGCACAAAGCAACTATAGGCACCGAAGCAAGAGCGGCTGTAGCAGGCGGTACCACTTCTTTTATGGAGATGCCGAATACGGTGCCGAATGCCACAACCCAGGAACTGCTGGAAGACAAGTATAAAATTGCAGCCGAGACATCGTTGGCGAACTACTCTTTTTACATGGGGGCCACCAACGATAACCTGGCCGAAGTGCTGCTGACCAACCCGAATACAGTTTGCGGTATCAAGATATTTATGGGTTCTTCCACGGGGAACATGCTCGTGGATAATGCCGAAACACTGGAGCAGATCTTCTCGAAAGCCAAGTTGCCAATTGCCGTGCACTGCGAAGATGAGCAAACTATCCGCGATAACATGGCCATTTACCAGGAGAAGTACGGCGATGATATTCCGGTAAAATGCCACCCCGAGATCCGTAACGAAGCAGCCTGTTTTAAATCGTCTTATCTGGCGGTTAAGCTGGCCGAAAAACATAACACGCGCCTGCACATCCTGCACATCTCTACTGAAGAAGAACTGAAACTTTTCCGAAATGATATTCCGCTGGAGCAGAAGCGCATTACCGCTGAAGTGTGCGTACACCACCTGTGGTTCGATAAGGAAGATTACGATAAGTACGGTTCGCAGATAAAATGTAACCCGGCTGTAAAAGAGCATCGCCACAAAGAAGGGTTGCTGCAAGGCCTGCTGGAAGATAAACTGGATGTAATTGCCACCGACCACGCGCCGCACCTGTGGGAAGAAAAGCAAGGCAAATACAAACAAGCCCCCTCTGGTGTTCCGCTGGTGCAGCACTCGCTGCAGATGATGCTGGAGTTTGTGAAACAAGGCAAGCTTACACTGGAGAAGGTGGTTGAGAAAATGGCGCACGCGCCGGCTATCCTTTTTAACGTGCGCGAGCGCGGCTACATCAGAGAAGGTTACTGGGCCGACCTGGTGCTGGTAGACCTGAACAAACCTTACACCGTTACCAAAGACAACACCTACTATAAATGCGGCTGGTCTCCTTTCGAAGGGCACACCTTCAGCTCAACTATAGCCCATACTATAGTTTCAGGGCACCTGGCCTTTAGCAACGGCGCGTTTGATGAGAGCAAGAAAGGGGAGAGGCTGCTGTTTGACCGCTAATAACTATAGTTTGTTATGGAGTTAGAGAAGTTCAAGGAGCTACACTATAAGTTCTTCGGGAAGGAGCTGCCGCAGGAAGTGCTGGAATCGGAAGAGTATGAAGCATACGAAGAAGCCATACACGAAGACGAAGCCTGCTACAGTTGGGCCACTGCTGAAAAGCTGAAGTCAAAGGGCTTTGATTACGAAAACTACTGCTGCATGATGATGGCAGATAAAGTTTTCGAAAGCCTGGATGAAGACGGCGAGATAAAGTACGACGACCCGGAAGTGATCATAAACAAGTGGGATGAAGGCTTATATGGCATACCGGTACATAACGGTGGCGCTACGATGGTAGTGATCAACTACTGCCCGTGGTGCGGCACAAAGCTGAGCAAGTAATTGCCTGATACGAACAGATCAGCTATATTTAATAAACAAACTATAGTTGCTATGGAAAACAAACCAAGCTTTTGGGAAATCTATAAGAAAGATGCTTTCAGCAATAGGAGGGCAATGCCGTTATTACTTCTTGTTGGGTTCTGGCTGGTGCTGGTATTTACACTATCAGAATTTGATATCATGCAGATGCCCAAATGGTTAATTGGTTCTGTGCCTTTGTTGCTGGCTGAGCTGGCCTACATCTATAGTTGCTTCCGAAAGTATAAAGCTGCGGTTTAATAAAAAAAAATAACCAAAATCGCGCTCAGCCTATTGCATTGTGTGATTTCGTCCGTATATTTGCACTCTCAAACGAGACACGGTGATCGTAGTTCAGCTGGTTAGAGCACCAGATTGTGATTCTGGAAGTCGTGGGTTCGAATCCCATCGGTCACCCAAAGCCCTTGAAGCTAACCTTCAGGGGCTTTTTTGTTTAGGTTAATTGCTAACTTGCCGAATGAGTAAACCACTGATTTAAAGTAGAAACCCATTCGTAATTTATAATTCGTAATTCATAATTAGCAAAAGATATGAGCTTAGTAGTAGTAGGTTCGATGGCGTTTGATGCGCTGGAAACTCCCTTCGGGAAAACAGACAAGATTGTAGGTGGCGCAGCTACTTATATTTCTTTGTCATCTTCATACTTCGTGAAGCCGGTAAACGTGGTATCAGTTGTGGGTGGCGATTTTGACCAGGACCACATTAAACTGATGCACGAGCGCAACATCAGCACCGAAGGTGTGCAGGTAAAAGAAAATGAGAAATCGTTCTTCTGGTCGGGCCGCTACTTCAACGACATGAACAGCCGCGAAACGCTGGTTACAGAGCTGAACGTACTGGGAGATTTCGACCCGATTATTCCGGACAGCTACCAGGGTTGCGAATACCTGATGCTGGGTAACCTGGCACCGCAAGTTCAGAAAACCGTGATCGAGCGCCTTACCAGCAAGCCAAAGCTGATCGTGATGGATACCATGAATTTCTGGATGGACATTGCTTTACCAGAGCTGATGGAAACCCTGAAACTGGTAGATGTACTTTCGATCAACGACGAAGAAGCGCGTCAGCTGAGCGGTGAATACTCATTGGTTAAAGCTGCTAAAAAGATCATGGCGATGGGGCCTAAGTTTCTGATAATCAAGAAAGGCGAGCACGGAGCACTGTTGTTTAACGAAGACAAAGTATTCTTCGCGCCAGCCTTGCCATTGGAGGAAGTGTTTGACCCAACCGGAGCCGGTGATACCTTTGCAGGTGGCTTTATTGGCTACATTGCCAGCACCAACGATATCAGCTTCGAGAACATGAAGCGCGCTATAATTTATGGCTCGGCCATGGCGTCGTTCTGCGTAGAGAAATTTGGTACCGAGCGCCTGAAAAACCTGACACAGGAAGAGATTGAAAACCGCGTACAGAAGTTCGTGAACCTGGTTGCTTTTGATACCGTGCTACAGTAAAACAGCACCTATAAACTATAGAAAAAGGGAGGCGAAAGTCTCCCTTTTTTGTTGGCCGATACCTTGCCGGTAGCAGTACTTCAAACTATAGTTTTGTAACTAATCGGGGCAAACAGCTGTAAAACTATAGTACAAACTACTTAAGAATCCAGGCTATGAGCTTACAAAATAAGAACAAGAAAACACTCGACGAGTTGAAGAAGAATAATCCGAACCAGGAGGATTCGAAGAAGCTGATGGGAAATGTGGACGACAACCCACCACGCAATGCGCTTAATAAATCTGACACCAAAGTCCAGAATCCGAACAGGAACCTGGCGAAAGGTGGCAACAACACGCCTTACGATAAAAAGTAAGGTACACGAAACAGAATAAGACTATGATTAATAGGCGCGGGCAGAAAGTTTAAAGCTTTTTGTCCGCGTTTTTTTATGCCTCAAAATTTTGGTTCAGCCATAGTTTAAAATTCTCTTTTGCCGCTGCTGTTGCGTCTGGCAGTTTTTCTATAGTATACTTCGGGTAAAATGTTTTAGCAGTAGGTGTTAACATAACCTGTCGCAGCTGCTTCTCCCTGAAAAGGGTAAGTGTTATCGTTTCGGTAGGAGAGAGCTGTTGCAACAAATGCTGTAGGTTCTGCTCCAGTTTCCGGCCATTCAAGGCAACCAGTTCATCATCAATGCTTAAAGCATCATAGGCAGGAGAGCCAGGTGCTATAGAAGTGATTTTTATAGTTTGCTCCTGCGATACTTTAAACCCAAACCGGCTCTCGTAAAGTAACGTGTTTTCGTGTTGCTTCAGGGTACAGCCCACATAATGCAGCGCTTCGTCTAAAGCAGAATCTATAGTTGTGGTGCCGTTTATATAGTTTTCGAAATATGGTTTAAAAGACTGGGCCGCAACTTCGTCTACCAGATCGGCATAGTTCTGTTCAGTATAACCTATAGTTTGCCTCCCGAAACGTTCCCATAGTTCGCGCATTACATTATTCAGGCTTGCCCGGTTGTCGGTGGCTTTCCGTAGCTCCAGGTCGAGCAACATAGCCGTTAAAGCGCCTTTTACATAAATAGACACTTTACGATCCGGGATGCCGGGTTTATAGCCATCCAGCCAAAGGTCAAACGACGAATCAGCAACCGACATCTGATAGCGGCTATAGTCTGTAAAGTAGCGTTGCAGGGTGGTGTTCAGTTCATCAAAATACTGTTGTGCAGTAAAAACGCCTGCCCGGGCCAGCATATAATCGCCATAGTAGGTAGTAACTCCTTCTGCCACATAGCCGGTTCTGAAATAGTTCTCCTGCGCAAGGTTGTAAGGCAGCATTTCTTTCGGCCGGATCTTTTTGATGTTCCAGGTATGGAAAAGCTCATGCGAACTCACGCCCAGAAACTCCTTATAAAGCGCCGGTGACATCAGTAGTTCTCCGGGGCCCAGTGTAATAACTGTGGAGTGGCTGTGCTCCACGCCGTGGTAAGTGCGGTATGGCAATATAAGGTTCAGGTAATGATACTCAGGCACCGGGAAATCGCCAAACACGTCAAGCTGTGTTTTGGTAAAGGCTTCAAAGTCGTGGATAATTTTTGGCCAGTCGGGTTTGCAGTCGCCCTGTATCCAGATATGGAAAGTGGTGCCGGCTAAACTATAGCTCGCGTGCTGCAGGGAGTTGCTGGCTATAAACGGGCTGTCCACCAGTTCATCATAGTTTTCAGCTCTCAGAATATGCTTCCTGATTTCAGGTAAGGCGCAGGCAATCTGCCATTTTTCGGGTAAGGCTATAGTTACTTCGCAAGATTCGTGCCCGCGCCCTTCCACGGCCATCAGGCAGTTTATCGGGTTTACGTAAAGCATTTGCTCATCCAGCCACGAGCCACCGGCATCCATTTGGCGGGCATAAAAACTATAGTTTATAGTTACCGCTTCAGCGTCATTGGCCTCTACTACCCACCTGTCTTTTGTTGTTTTCCGGATGGCTATAGCTGCGCCATGTGCAGTAGCGGTTACTTTGTAAAGTTTCTGGGCAAAATGCTGCAATTCGTAACGCCCCGGGCGCCAGGCAGGTAGCTGCAGGTATAGTTCCTGCTGCTTGTTGCCGGTTATAGTTATGCTGATGTGCAGGATATGCGACAGTGCCGAAGTATAGCTCAGGTGGTACGCGATCATAGTTTTAGTTGCTGGTTGTTGGTTATTAGTTGTTAGATGATAGTTAAATTACTGAATGATTAAATTGCTAAATTGTTAAATGGTTGTACCAGCTTATAACACATTCCGTTTAAAGAATCCGTTAATAAAGTAAAGGCTATAAGTTATAGTTCTGGAAAATAAATTTTAAAACAATCAACAATCAACAAGTATTTGGTAAAAAAGTAGGCACTTGGTTTGATAATTAAAAAAGGTTCTCTAATTTTGCAGGCCATAATAAAACCATTGGCATACGATGAAAAGAACATTCCAGCCTTCTCAGAGAAAAAGAAGAAATAAGCACGGCTTCAGATCTAGAATGGAGACCGCTAACGGTAGAAGAGTATTGGCTAGCAGAAGAGCCAAAGGCAGAAAGAGACTAACTGTTTCTGACGAGAAAAGACACAAGGCAGCTTAATTCCTGAAAAGGAATCAGCTTTGCTATAGTATAGCCGCTAATGACGACAGAAGCAGCTAGCGAAAAGCAAGCCGGGCAGCCCACAAAACATACATTTTCGAAAGAAGAACGCTTGTGCAGTAAGCGACTAATCTCGCTGCTGTTTTCCAAGGGTTCTTCTTTTAATTTGTATCCGCTTCGCTTTGTTTACTATACTGAGCCTGGCGCTACACCTGTACCCACGCAGGTCGTAATCTCTGTCTCTAAGCGCCACTTTAAACGCGCCGTAGACCGCAACCGCCTTAAGCGGCAAATCCGCGAGGCCTATCGTCTTAACAAACACTTCCTGCTCGCCAATCCGGCCAAAGCTCCTGCTTTATTGGGTATCCTGTATATCGGTAAAGAAAAAAAATCCTTTCAGTCTATCCAGAAAAAACTAAATTCAGGTTTGGAACGTTGTTTGAATACGTAGGCTAATCTCGTTCCCTAACCCGAATATTATGTATAAAAAATATCTTGCCGGCATAGTTGTGGCTGGTTTAGGCTTAGGTTTGGTGTCTTTCAAATCTGATTCTGACCGTTACTTCGAGATTGCCAAAAACCTCGATGTATTTGCCACTCTCTTTAAAGAAGTAAACACTTATTACGTGGACGATGTACCGCCTGCACAAATGATGCGCACCGGTATTGATGCCATGCTTAAGTCGCTGGACCCTTATACCAACTACATCCCGGAAGATGATATCGAAGATTTTCGTACCATGACCACCGGTCAGTATGGCGGAATCGGGGCGGGAATAGGCAGCCATAACGGTAAGGTGGTTATTCAGATGCCTTACGAAGGTTCACCAGCTCAAAAGGCCGGCCTTGTTATTGGCGACGAGATACTGAAAATTGATGGTGTAAGTGTTGCCGGTAAATCGTCTTCAGAGGTAAGCCGTCTGCTGAAGGGACAGGCAAACACACCTATTAAACTCGAGATTAAGAGCTACGGACAAAATAAATCCCGCACTGTAGAACTGACCCGCGCTAATATTACCGTTGAAAACGTGCCTTACATTGGTATGCTCGATAATGAGATTGGCTACTTTCAACTATCAGGCTTTACTATGGATGCTTCCCGCGAAGTGAAACAGGCTGTACAGAAGCTAAAAGAAATGGGGGCCAAGAAGATTATTTTTGACCTGCGCGATAACCCGGGTGGCCTGCTACACGAAGCAGTAAACATTTCGAACGTGTTTGTGGACAAAGGCAAAGATATAGTTAGCACAAAGGGTAAAGTAAAAGAGTGGAACAAGACCTACAAAGCCTTAGACGAGCCGCTCGATAAAGAGGTGCCGCTTGTGGTGTTAACTAGTTCGCGTAGTGCATCGGCTGCCGAAATTGTAGCCGGCGTAATGCAGGACTACGACCGTGCGGTGCTTGTTGGCGAGCGTACTTTCGGTAAAGGGCTAGTGCAGGCAACGCGTCCATTGTCTTACAACTCACAGTTAAAAGTAACTACTGCTAAATATTATACACCAAGTGGTCGCTGCATTCAGGCCATCGACTATTCGCACCGCAACGAGGACGGTAGTGTAGGCACTATTCCGGATTCGTTGAGAGTAGCTTTTAAAACTGCTGGCGGCCGCACCGTGTACGATGGTGGTGGCATTAGCCCGGATGTAGAAGTGAAGCAGCCTGAATATTCTGAGATCACCAGAACTATAGTGACCAAAGGGTACATGTTTGAGTTTGCTAACAAGTACAGAGCTGATCATCCAACTATAGCAGCAGCCAAAGAATTCCAGCTTTCAGATAAGGATTACCAGAAGTTCGTCGATTTCTTGGCTGATAAGGACTTGTCTTACACTACTAATGTAGAAAAAGAACTCGATGAATTGACCGGCACATCAAAAGAAGGAAAGCACTACGACGATATTAAAGCAGAGCTGGAAGTGATCCGTAAAAAGGTATCGCACAACAAAGCTAACGACCTGCAGCGCTTCCGTACCGAGTTACAGGAAATGCTGGAAGCCGAAATTGCTTCTCGTTACTACCTGCAGAAAGGCTACATCGAAGCTAGCTTCGACGATGACCCGGATATACTGATGGCGAAAAGCGTTTTAAATGATCCACAAAAATATGCTTCTTACTTAAAAGTAAATTCAAAGTAAGAATACATAGTAAAGTATATAGTTAAGGGAGATGCTGCAAAGTGTCTCCCTTATGCTTTTATAAACTATAGCTTTATAGTGTAAGCAGGAAGCAGTACTTTTGCATTACACAAGTATATAATAGTATGCCTTTACTTCTTTCCCTGGAAACATCATCAACGGTTTGTTCCGTGGCTTTGCACCGAAACGAACAATTGTTGGGCGCATCTGAACTGCAGATCGAGAAATCGCATTCATCGCACATAACTGTAATGATAAACCAGCTGGTAGAAAACTGCGGTGCTGAGCTGAAACAAATTGATGCCATAGCGGTTTCTGGAGGACCAGGTTCTTATACAGGGTTGCGCATTGGAAGTGCTACGGCAAAAGGAATCTGCTATGCTTTAGATAAACCTTTGATCTCGGTTTCGACGCTGCATAGTTTGGCGCTGCAAGTAATTAAAGCAACTCCAAACCCGGAGCAATACCTGTTCTGCCCGATGCTTGATGCCCGCCGTATGGAAGTTTACACTTGTCTGCTGGATCATGAACTGAATGAAGTATTGCCAATAGAGCCTGTGGTGCTGACAGCGGAAAGCTTTAACGAAAATTTACAGTCAAAGCAGATCATCTTTTTCGGAAGTGGCGCAGGTAAGTTTAAGCAATACCAGGAAGGTAACCCGAATGCATTGTTTATAGATGATGTAATGCTCTCAGCCAAACCTGTAGGCGAGCTGGCCATGCGTAAGTATGAGCAGGGGCTTTTTGAAGATGTGGCCTACTATGAACCCTTCTATCTGAAAGATGTTTATAATACAGGAAGCACAAAACAGGCATAAATAACGATAGCTATGTCAGAGATAATAAATAAAGTGGCGCAAAGTGCGCTGGTAACTATAAACCTGGAAGAGCTCCTGCATCCAGGCGAGCGTGTGGTCTATGATATTAAAGATAATCTTTTCCACGGCCTGATGCTGCGCGAGAAAGATTTCAGAGCCTTTATAAAGGAGAATGACTGGTCGGTTTATGATGGCAAGAACGTTGCGATCATATGCTCAGTTGATGCTATAGTTCCCACATGGGCTTATATGCTGTTAGCTACAAAACTACAGAACCACGCAAATTACTATGTGTTCGGAGATCTGGATGCTTTGGAGCAGGCATTAATGCAGGAAGCAATAGCTAAGATAGATCCGGAAGAATACCGCGATGGTAAGGTGGTGATCAAAGGTTGTGGAAGCATACCAGTGCCTACTTATGCTTACGTAGAAATTATGCGCAAGCTTTTACCGGTAGTAAGTAGTCTGATGTATGGCGAGCCATGCAGCACAGTGCCATTATATAAAAGGCCAAAAGTTTAAGTTCTTTAATAATTGAAGCACTTAGTAAAGCCTTACCACTCAGTAAGGCTTTACTTTTTTATAACGAATAAAGGTGCTGTAAGAAAATTGATGCACAGTTGGAACTATCCAGCCGGTTGCGGCTGTTCTTTCTTCACGTCCGGCCGGCGGGACCTGGTTATAAGGGCTTCCCAACCGGTTTTAGCGAGCGGCCAGCAGGGCCGGTGGAAAGGCGGGGCAGGCCTCTGCAAAATAATTCCGCAGAGTTTCAGCCACTTAGCTGGTATAGGCAAAAATCTTTTCCCGGGTTGCTTGCAAGGCGGGAAAAACTCCCTACTTTTGCATCCCCGTTCAGCAGGAAGGGTTGGAAAGAAAGGAAGAAGAGGCGAGGGCTAAACGGAGCGGGCAACCGATCTCTAGGAGCGCTACGGCTTGTTTTAAAAGCAACATCCGCTTTTAACTTCCAAAAAAATCTTTTTGTAAATGCTTGCAAACATCACCGGAAGGGTGTTACCTTTGCAACCCGGTTCAGGCAGTGAGTCGGACGCAGTTCAGGTCTTTGCTTTAGAAGGGAAGGCCAGGTGAAA
>NZ_JAAGWD010000012.1 GCF_010686685.1 Pontibacter burrus
GCCCTCGCCTCTTCTTCCTTTCTTTCCAACCCTTCCTGCTGAACGGGGATGCAAAAGTAGGGAGTTTTTCCCGCCTTGCAAGCAACCCGGGAAAAGATTTTTGCCTATACCAGCTAAGTGGCTGAAAACCTGATGGATTATTTTCTGGAACTAGCCGTCTTGTCAAACCCGTGCCCTGTGGGCGCCATCATGGGGAGTGTTTTTGCTGCTTTTCCCCCGGCCCTGCCGGCCGGACGTGAAGAGAGAACAGGCTGAGGCAAGCTTATAGTTCCCAGTGAAGCAGATATTTTAAGAGCTTAGTCTATTATCTTGCTTTGTGCGCAACTATAGGTACATATAGCAGAACTATAGTCTTCTTGAAAATCTTTAGAACTATAGTTTCTCTTGCCCCTTCATTGTTCCTGCTGCTTTATCAGCATACTCCTGCAGGTATTTATACTTCTCAGTTAGCTCTCCAGCCTTAGCTATAGTTGCTCTTGCCAGCATACCGCCCTCATCGTTGTTAAAGAATTGTGGGAACACATAGTCTATGAGGTTACGACCAAAATCACGGGATGCGTTGCGGGGTAATTCACATGGCAGGTTATCTACTGCCATCACTGTTATATTATTATTCGAACTATAAGCTGGTTCCAGTTTTCCAGTTTCAGGGTTATAGTCGTAAGCTGGCTCCGGAATAGTGGTAGAACGTTTGGTTGTAGGTATAGATCCGTCAACATCGCAGGTGATATCGGATATGGTATTAATCTTAAAGTCTGGTTGTCGGGTTTCCTCTTCTGTGAATAGCTTTGGCGCTTGCGGATTCCAGTAGGCGCAGGCCATAAGAAGATCAGTTACTCTTGTAAATTTCCGGAAAGTACTCTTATATAAGTGTGGATTTGCATAAAAGTCCGGCGAGTCCCATACTTCTACATCCGGACGCATGTTATAGTCGCCGGAGTGTAGCTGGGCATATACAGGTTCTGTAAACTGTTTATATAAATAGTCGAACACGCTGACCTTCCGGATTCCCATTTCATCCAGCACTTCCATGGCACCGCCTGCTACCCTACCGCCACCGGTTACTGCAATCTTTATAGGCGGCAGCTTTACTTTAAAGAACTCCTCCCGCATATCATCCATGTCGTGGCACAGATAGGCTGGTCTCAGGTCGAACAGCTTGTGCTTTTTGCCATAAGTAAGAATACCATTATAAGCACCAACGATACCAGCATACCGACCAAAGGCAACCACACGGTGCCCATCCTTATCAGTAAGCAGTTCATAGTCTATCAGTGTGATCTTCTTCTCAAGTATCGTTTTAAGCAGTTTTGCATTGTGCGGCTGCTTCTTTATAGTATGCGAAAAGAAAAAGTAGGTCTTGTTCGGGATCAACTGGTCCACGGGTACCTCCTTTACGCCCATCAGCACATCGCAACCGCTCAGGTCCTGCTGAAGCTCTATTCCTAGTTCTGTGTACTCTTCATCCGAAAAACATCTAACCTCGCTTGGTTGCACCACCACTTCCAGTTCCGGAAACTCGTGTAAGGCCTCCTCGCATTTTTTTGGTGTAAGCGGCACCCGTTTGTCTACAGGCACTTTCCCTTCTCTTATTATACCTACTTTTACTTTGCTCATCTGTAGATTCTTGAATTGTTCTTTGAATTCTGATGTTTGAAACTATAGTCGGCTGTGCCGGTTACAAGTATAAACCCGGACACTTTATATGACTGAAATTAAAGGCTATATCTGTTATATAATATAAGTATAAACAGCGCCTGGCAGAGGAATTAAGTATTTCCCTTTCATGGTTCAATATAAAAACAAATACTGTTACTTTTGTAGAAAATCACAGAAGGCCTGAAATCCTTAACTTTCTAAGAAATTAATTAACCCAAATTTCCCAATCAATATTTCATCGTTATGATATTTAAAACCAAACCTGCAGACGTGTTTAAGGAGCGCCACAATGGCCCTGACAAAGAGCAGATGCAGGACATGCTGAAAACCATCGGGGTAGACTCGCTGGACCAGCTGATTGAGGAGACCGTACCGGCCGCCATCCGTCTAAAAAGACCTTTAAACCTGCCAGCAGCCCTGACAGAGACAGAGTTCCTGAACCAGTTCTCTCAGATCGCAAAGCAGAACAAGATTTTCAAGTCATACATTGGCTTGGGATATAATGATACGATTATGCCTCCGGTTATACTCCGTAATATTATGGAGAATCCGGGTTGGTATACCGCCTACACTCCTTACCAGGCAGAGATTGCGCAGGGCCGCCTTGAGGCTTTAATCAATTACCAGACGATGGTAATGGACCTGACCGGTATGGAGATTGCCAACGCATCGTTGCTGGACGAAGGTACAGCTGCTGCCGAGGCTATGGGAATGTTCTATGCACAGCGTAAAGGCGCGCGCAAAAACGCGAACCGCTTCTTCGTATCTGACCTGGTACTTCCACAAACTATAGATGTACTGACTTCGCGTGCTACACCAATCGGCATTGAGCTGGTTATCGGCGATCACCGCGAGGTTGACTTCACAGATGAAAACTTATTTGGTGCCCTGGTACAGTATCCTGCTGCCGATGGTGCCATTTTCGACTACACAGACTTTATTGCGAAAGCGCACGAGAATGAGGCTTATGTAGCTGTTGCTGCTGATATCCTTTCGCTTACATTGTTAACATCTCCGGGCGAGATGGGCGCTGATGCTGTAGTGGGTACTACCCAGCGTTTTGGTGTGCCAATGGGCTTTGGTGGTCCTCACGCAGGTTACTTTGCTACAAAAGATGCCTTTAAACGCGTTATTCCAGGCCGTATCATCGGTATTTCGGTAGATGCGGAAGGTAACAGAGCATACCGCATGGCCCTGCAGACACGTGAGCAGCATATCCGTCGCGAGAAAGCTACTTCCAATATTTGTACTGCACAGGTACTGTTGGCTGTTATTGCTGGCATGTATGCCGTTTATCATGGCCCACGTCGCCTGAAGTATATTGGTTTGAATACACACTCACTGGCACAGCAGTTAGAGAAAGGTCTGAAAGCCTTAGGTTTTGAGCAGCAGAACGAGCAGTACTTCGACACACTGAAAATTGCTGTTGAAAGTGCTGAACTGAGAGATGCCATCCGTACTGAGGCTGAGGCTGCAGGTATTAACTTCCGTTACTTCGGAGAGAACAACATCGGTATCTCATTACACCAGAACACAAACTTGGCCGATGTGAAAGCTATAGTTGCTGTGTTTGCAAAAGTGGCTGGTAAGTCTGCGGACGTGCTAACTATAGATGCGCTACCAGAGGAAACAGAAATAACATGGGCTGACAGCCTGATCCGTACCAGCGAGTACCTAACACACGAAGTATTTAACAAGCACCACTCTGAGCACGAGATCCTACGCTACATGAAGCACCTGGAGAACAAAGATATCTCTTTAGTTCACTCGATGATCTCTTTGGGTTCTTGTACTATGAAGCTGAACGCTACTGCCGAGATGATCCCGGTTACATGGCCTGAAATCGGTCAGTTGCACCCGTTTGCTCCTGCTGATCAGACAAAAGGCTACCAGCAGATATTTAAAGACCTGGAAGCATGGCTTTGCGAGATCACCCGTTTCGATGCGGTATCATTGCAGCCAAACTCAGGTGCACAAGGCGAATATGCTGGTTTGATGGTGATCCGTGCTTATCATGAGTCACGTGGCGATCATCACCGCACGGTAGCGCTTATTCCTTCTTCAGCACACGGTACAAACCCTGCTTCTGCAGTAATGGCCGGCATGAAGGTAGTTATAGTTAAGTGCGATGAGAAAGGTAACATTGATGTAGCTGACCTGCGCGCTAAGGCTGAACAGTATAAGAATGAACTGTCTTGCTTAATGGTGACTTATCCGTCTACACACGGTGTATATGAGGAGTCAATCGTTGAGATTTGCCAGATCATACATGACAATGGTGGCCGTGTTTACATGGATGGTGCCAACATGAATGCTCAGGTAGGCTTAACTTCGCCGGCTCACATTGGTGCCGACGTTTGCCACCTGAACCTGCACAAAACGTTCTGTATCCCGCACGGTGGTGGTGGTCCTGGCATGGGCCCGATTGGTGTGGTTAAAGACCTGGCTCCGTTCCTGCCGGGCCACGCTGTAGTTGACTTAGGTCGTAAAGATGCGATTCATGCGGTTTCTGCTGCGCCTTGGGGTTCTGCGTCTATCCTGCCTATTTCTTATGCTTACATTGCCATGATGGGACCTGATGGTCTGACAGAGGCTACGAAGTTCGCTATCCTGAATGCCAACTATATGAAGGCACGTTTAGAGAAGCACTACCCGGTACTGTACGTTGGTTCTAAAGGCCGTTGCGCGCACGAGATGATCCTGGATTGCCGTGAGTTCAAGAAGTTCGGTGTAGAGGTAGAAGACATTGCGAAGCGTTTGATGGACTATGGTTTCCATGCGCCAACCGTATCGTTCCCGGTAGCGGGCACCTTAATGGTAGAGCCAACTGAATCTGAAGCACAGGAAGAACTGGACAGATTCTGCGATGTGATGATCTCGATCCGTGAAGAGATTCGTGAGATTGAAGCCGGCAAAGCGGACCAGAAAAACAACGTATTGAAGAACGCGCCACACACCTTAAAAGTAGTGATGGTAGAGAACTGGGAAAGACCTTACTCTCGCGAGAAAGCGGTATTCCCGATGGCTTACCTGCGCGACAATAAAGTATGGCCAACTGTGAGCCGTATTGATAGTGCCTATGGCGACCGTAACCTGGTTTGCTCATGTGCTCCAATCGAAGCTTATAATGAAGACGGAAATGAGATGGTAGCTATCGGCTAACCGAATTATCCTATAGTTTCAGAAAGCCTGGCCAGTTTGGTCAGGCTTTTTTGTTTTTGCCACCCCTCTAAACCATCGACAAAGCACTGATATTCATCGACCAAACTCCTAAAACGCGCAAAAACTGTATTATTCCCATAAAATCCTTACGACTATAGTTGACTTTTAATTTTTTTTTCAATTTTTTTAAAATTTTTTTCCTCAAAAAATCTGCGTCTATTTCTGCTAAAAGCGCTTTTATCACTTTGCCAATATTAATCTACAATAAATATTAGAGAAAATATATAATTGTATATATAAAATGCATAACTTTGCAACCGTTAATTCGTTAGATTAGTCAAATAACTATAAAAGATATGAAAAAACCAGTATTACTACTTGCTATTTTAACAATAATGGTATTTAGTTATACTTCAGCAACAGCACAGGTAGCGACAATGAGCAGCCTGGCTTTACGTTTAGCACAAGGTTCTACGCAAACTCCAACTGGCGCCGTGATGCTAACTTCTGGTGGTACAGTAGCTGCTTCTGCATCCAAAGTTCACGTAGCAGTTCTGCCAATCTTTATTCAGCCAGCACAGAACCAGGTAACAACTCCAGTAGCACCTGCTTTCTCACTAGAGCCTGCTGTTGAAGGCCAGGTAAGCATGGCACAGGAACTTAGCATGTTCATTACTCAGGAGCGCGAACTTAAGCAGCGCAACTGGTTCCGTAAAAAGAAGTAAGAGTCTACCGCTCTTTGCCTTAGCCATTGCGGCGGGTAGTGCGTATAGGTTAGATATCTTCAGCTAAAACTACACCATGCACTACACCACTAACCCAACAAAGGCTGTTTTGTGGACGGCAATTGCGACACTACTTTTAATGCTGCACACTGCCTGCACCCCAGGCCCCGCAATCAGCAGCACCTACAATCAGGAAACAAACTTTAGAAATTACCAGACCTATGCCTGGTATAAGGCAGAGCTGCCAAGCCCGATATCCGGAAGCGGAGCGGGCTACAGCACTTTGCTGGACCAACAGATAAAGCAGGCTATAGAAAGCGAGCTGGTTAAAGACGGGCTTAGCCCCAACGAAGAAACCCCGGACCTGCTGATAGCTTATGACATTGCGCTGCCTGCCAACACCACCCCCGATGCAGACACCACCTATGCACCCGGTTTTGGCTACGGCTATAGTTACTGGTATGGTTACCGCTACCGATACAACACTACTGCCCTGCCAGGCTATAAAAGTATAGCCAGCCTGCCTCCGGGCACCATCATTGTAGACCTGATAGACCCCGACAATAATACCCTGATCTGGCGCGGCTGGTACGAAGCAGATATTGATCCTACTTTAGCAGGTGGCCATCAGATAAATAAAGCAATTGCGAATGTAATGGCCAATTACCCTCCGATACCTGCTAATGCGGAGTAACCTTAATTAAATACGTATTTTAAATTGAGGCCTGAGTAAAAGTTGCGGGGCGGCGCCGGCTGGTAAAACCTCCCGCCAAAAGCATTCACATCATTCCCTAAACTATAGTTTTCATCCGTCAGGTTATCTACCCCGGCAAACACATCAAGCTTAAGGCTTCCGGCTATAGTTCGTCGTATGCCTAGTTTTACTCCTGTAACCAGGTAGCTGTCTGCATAAACGGTATTCGCATCGTTCAGTGGTAGCTCATCAGAGTAGTTTGCCAGCAGGTTCAGGTATAATCCCGACTGTGTAGTTACATCAAACCCAGCCGACAACATGTGTGGTGCTACGCCGGTTAAACGGTTTCCGCTATAGTTGGCTTCGTTTTGCTGATACTCTTTAAACCGGTAATGGCTGTAGGTATAGCTGGCCCACACATTACTATAGTTTACCCAGGCAGCGGGCGCATCAACTATAGTATACTTCAGTGCCGCTTCAATGCCTTTCTGTGATGTAGACCCAACATTGCGGAACACGGCCACACTCGAGGCGTCCTGTCGGCTTACGATCGTTTCTTTCAGCCGGAAATAATAGCCCACTACATCAACATATAGTTTATTCTGTAAGGCATAGCCACGTAAGCCCAGTTCGTAGTTTGTTCCTTTCTCGGCTTCCAGGTCCTGGTTCAGTACGCCATCCGATGTTAAGATCTCCTCTTCAGTCGGTGGCGAGAAGCCAGCGCTCACACTGCCATGTATCGAAACCCGATCGGACAGCTTTTTGAGCAGCGCCACCCTCGGCGACAAAACCGCTTCGAAGTCTTTTACAAAGTTATAGTTGCCCGATGCTACCTGTACCAGCCTTGTGATCCGGTATTGGGTGTCGTTCAGGCTAAGGGCAAGTGTAAGAATAAAATCAGAAGGTAGTTCCAGCTCGGCCTGGCCGAAAACAAAACCGGTTTTAGCAGTTACTTCATCGTCGGTGCGCAGTTTGCCGGCTGTGCCACTGTTGTTATCGTAGGTGCGGGCCACTTCAAAGCCACGCTGAAACTCCCCGCCAAAAGTAAAAGCAGTAGCTACGTTGCCAATAGTCGTATTATATACAAAGCTGCTGCGGGCGCCAATCTCCTGTGTTGCATTACGCTCATAGTCGGTATTGAACGGGTGATCGCGGAAGCGCTGCAGGGTATAAACCAGTGTCGAATTGCTCCAGTTATCGTTGAATCTATAGTCGTGCTTCAGGCCGATGTTTATAGTTTCCTGGTTCATGGCTGCCTGCTGCTTTACGCTGCCAAACTCGCCGCCACGCGCCTGCCGTGGGTTCTGCTTGTACTGCTCCAGTGTCAGCCCGCCCGGAAGCTCATAGTACAGATCAGAATAGATAACATGCGAAGTAAGTGTTTGCCTGTCTGAAAGATAGAACTCAGGTGAGATAAGCAACACCTTACGATCTACGGCCGATTGCTCCCGAAAGCCATCGTATTGCTGCTGGTTATACTGCACCAGGACATTATGTTTAGCCGAACCTGCGCCGGCACTGATATTATATTTGCGGTAACCAAATGAGCCGACCGTTAACCCTGCGCCAACTTCCTTCCCCAGTCCTGCCCTGCGAGGCTCCAGCAGCAACGTTCCTCCCGTACCTGCTCCGTAAATACTGCCCGTTGGCCCTTTCAGTATTTCTATAGTTCCTATACTGGCTGCGTCCAACAGGTTAAGCGAGGTAGTGCCATTAGCTTCAGTAAGCGGTATGCCATTATAGTATAGTTTCACGTTCCGGATGCCGTATGGCGAGCGGAGTGTGCTTCCCCTTACCGAGATGCGGTAACTAGCTGGCGCACGTTCATCCATTTTCACGCCCGGTACCGTATTCACAGCCCTTACCAACGAACTTTCATCTGTTTGCTGCAAAACATCACTGCTTACTATACTTATCGCAGCAGCTGTTTCGAGCAGCGGGCGGTTAGTTTCGTAGCCCTGCACCTTTACCTCTGACAGTACATTCTGGCGTGGCTGCAGCTGTAAACTATAGTTTGCTTGTTGCCCAAGCGCTATCCTTATTGTATCCGCTACAAAACCGATGTGTGAGACAACCAGGTAATTAGCGTCTGCAGAAACAGACAGGCTATAGTTACCGCTATAGTTTGTTTGGGTGGATTCTCCGGTACTGGCTTTTATTGTTGCCCCAACTATAGGTTGCGCAGTTTGTGCGTTGGTGATGGTACCGCTAACTATAGTTTGCGCTGTAGCCAAGGCAGGAAGTAAAAAAATCAGAAAGTATAAGGCTGCTATTTTTCTCATTTGCGGGTTAAAACTGATTGCTGAACGTGCAACAGGATACAATGTTTATAGTTACGGATGCAAAGCTATAAAAACAAAAAAGCTCCGAAGATACTGCGGAGCCTTTCCAAACTATGAAAGCTAATGAGAATACTTTATTATCGGGCTAAGCCGATTTATCTTATCTGATTTTAAACTCGGTACGGCGGTTCTGCTGATGCTGCTCTTCCGGGCATTCCACGCCATCTGTACAGTTGTTTACCAGCCTTGTTTTACCGTAGCCTTTTGCTGTTAAGCGGCTCTTATCTACCCCTTTCGACACCAGGTAATCTACAGCGGCCTGTGCCCTGCGCTCCGACAACACCATGTTATACCTCTCGCTTTCGCGGCTATCGGTGTGCGAGTTCAGTTCTATTTTCAGTTCAGGGTTGCTCTGCAGCAGGGTTACCAGCTTATCCAGCTCAGTTGCTGCATCCGGGCGGATGTCCCACTTATCCAGGTCGTAATAAATGTTCTCGAGCACGATCACCTTATTCACTTCATTTTTATCGAAGAGCATAGCAATATGTACCGTATCTGAGGCGGTGGCTGGTATGGCTGCTACAGCTTTCTGGTTCAGGTAACCATCTTTGGTGCCATTCAGGGTATAGTTCACTCCTTTCAGCGCATCCAGGTAATATTGCCCTTTAGCATCTGAGAACACGTTCTCGGTTGTGCTGTTTGCATCCTGGGTGATGGCAATTTTAACCTGTGCCAGTGGCGTATCTGCTGCTTTGGTGTTTTGCTTGCGCTCCAGCGTAGTAATGGCCAGCACAGCTGGCTTCAGCACCACGTTAAAACTATAGATATCGTCGGTGCCGTTTTCAGAATCACGGTTAGATGACAGCATGCCACGCTCACCGGGCTCGGTGAACATAATACCATAATCGTTTTTAGGTGAGTTGATCGGGTAACCCAGGTTACGCACGCCAGCCCAGTTACCGTGTGTTCCTTCTGCCGAAAAGATATCAAGGCCACCTAAACCTGCATGCCCGTCTGATGCAAAGTATAGTTTACCGGCTGCATCAACGTACGGAAAGCTCTCGCGACCGGGCGTATTTATAGTTGGTCCGGCATTTACAGGTTCGCCCCAGCTCCCATCGGGCTGGCGCACGGCATAAAAAATATCAGTGTCACCCAGGCTGCCAGGCATGTCGGAAGCAAAGTAGAGGATCTGCCCATCAGCCGACAGCGCCGGATGACCTACTGAATACTCAGTAACATTATTATAAGAAAAAGGCTGGATGTTGCTCCAGGTGCCGTTTTCTTTCTGTGCCGAGAATATCTCGAGGCGGTTGATGTGTTCTGGTTTTTCAGGCTCTTTTACCCAACTGGTAGGATCTGGGTTTACGTTTTTGCGCTGGCGCACCATGTGCGTGCGTGTAAAGTATAGTTGCTGCCCATCCTCAGCTGCCGATGCCGTAGCATTGTGGTACTCCGACTGCAGTACATCCTGCAGAGCAACCGGTGCTCCCCAGTTACCATCGCCATCCGGTTCGGCAGTAAATAGTTGCAGGTACGGACGGCCGGTCCAGCCATACACATCCATTTTCTTATCAGATGGCACGCCGCGGTCTGAGGTAAAGATAATGCCTTTGCCAAACGGTACCGGACTGAAATCGGAGAAGCCGGCTGCATTTATAGTTGTCAGCTTCTGCACTTCGGCTGTTGGCAACTGCATCCATTTTTGTGCCTGATCTGTGGCAGCCATCAGCTTCTGCGCTTGCTCGGCGTGCTCCGGCATGGCTTCGGCCCACTTCATATACTGGTCTTTTGCTTCCTGGTATTTACCGTTGCTACGCAGGGCATCAGCATAAAAGTAGTGGTTCATGGGGTTGCTGCCCGGCAACTGTACGGCTTTGGCATACCATTTTTCGGCATGTGCTGTTTGGCGGGTAAGGCGGTATGCATCGGCTATGCGTTGTGTAGTTTCAGCATTCGGTTCCCGCTTCGCGATAGCAGCTTTATAATGATCCAGTGCCAGCGCATACGCATTCTCGTTAAAAAGCTTGTTTGCTCTTTTAAGATCAGATTGTGCATGTGCCACTGTGCCGAAACTTAGCATAGCAGCCGCAACAAGGCATAAGGGTGTAAATCTATAGTTCATGTCCTTTCTGGCTAGCGGTTAAAAGTATTGCGGTGTCAGCATTTTCGTGTCGTTCTTCCTGAAGAAGTAGTAGCCCACCGAAATCTCGTGTGTATTAAATGAATCCAGGCCGTTCAGCATTTTGTCGTAAGCGTAGCCCAGGCGCAGCGATTTGTGCACCATCAGCTCCCCGATAAAGGCAACCGCCGTACGTTTTCTCATGCCGGCCATCTCAGGCGTATTGTTGAACAGGTTCATGCTGGTGCGGTACGAGCTGCCCAGCCACAGCCTGTCGGCGAGCAGCACAAAGGCATTCAGATCGATGGCTGTAGGAGCGTTAAAATCCTCTTTTAACAGTACGCTTGGCTTCAGCTTCACAAATGGGCCTAAGTCCATTACATATCCTGTTGTAAAATAGTAATGACGTTCCGGTTCTATCTGGTCCATGTCGTTGTACTGCAGCAGATCTGAGACAGAGATACCGGCATAAAAGCGTTGTGTATGAAAGTATGCCCCGATCTTTACGTCCGGCTTAATATTGTTCATCGGCTCTGCAGGAATGGCGGGATCGTCTTCAATACCAAGTTCGTTGCCATCTATTCTGGTTTGCACCAGCCCCGGCGCAATTCCAAAGCTCAGTACGCCATTGGCACTTACCGGCAGTTTAACCGCCAGGTTAGCATACGCCGAGATGGTAGACTGTGCCCCGATCTGGTCGCGGGTAAGGGCCAGGCCCAGGCCCAGCGTGTTGTTGGCCGATATGCCATCCACGCTGAGGGCTTGTGTGGTAGGAGCTCCGTCAATGCCCGTCCACTGCGCGCGGTGGAAGGCATTTACGTTAAGCACATTCTTGCTGCCGGTATAGGCAGGATTTATGCCCATACTGTTGAAGATGTACTGCGAATACTGTGGGTTTTGCTGGGCGCTTGCCGCAACGGCTATAAGCAGGGCCAGCAGGGTGTAAACTATTCTCATTGTATTAAATGTTTTTGTCCTTTTGTTTGGCCTGGTGCTTAGCGGAAGATGGTTACATAGCCTGTAAACACCTGCTCTCTGCCGTCGCACAGTTTTACTTGCGCTTTATAGAAGTAAGTACCCTGTTCCAGACCATTTCCGGTCCAGTCGTTCTGGTAGTTTTTCTTCCTGTAAACTTCGGTGCCCCAGCGGTTGAAGATGGTTACTTCGTTGCTGGTATACTGCTCCAGCTGCCCGATGTGCCAGGTGTCGTTTTTGCCGTCCCCGTTCGGGCTGAATGCTTTCGGGAAGTTCAGGTTGCCGCTTACCTTGCTCATATCCAGGGCCAGCACCGACTCCGGACTAGCGCAGCCTCCTGTAATGGCTACCACTTTAATGTCCCCTTTCACGCTCGGATTATCTGCCCTTACTTTGATGCTTGTAGTGCCCTGACCAGAGATGATAGTGCAACCCGCAGGTACCACCCAGTTATAGCCTGTTGCGCCCGGCACTTCTGCAATGCTAAAGGCAAGTCCATCGCAGTGTGTACTGTTATCTGAAATTATACCTGCCGATGCTGGTGGTGTAGTAATCGTGGTGTTATAAGCTACCGTTCTGGTTTCGTGGCAAGGCGTAGTTACCGTTACGCTCACCTGGCCGCCGGCAGTGCCAGCTGTTACCGTTATGCTGTTGGTACCTTCGCCGCTCACAATTGTCCAGTCTTGTGGTAATGTCCAGGTGTAAGTAGCATTCTCCACGGCTGTTACAGTGTACACATTATCGAAGCTTCCGGCACAAGTTGTGGCAGGGCCTGTAATGGTCAGGTTAACTGGCAGCACAACTGGTGCTACCGCTATAGTTGCTGCTTCACTATCGCCGCAACCGTTGGTTACGCTTACAGTTACGTTACCTGCCTTCTCGCCTACCTCTACTTCTATAGTATGTGTGTTCTCACCAGAAACAATTCTCCAGCCTTGCGGAACTGTCCAGTTATAGTTGGTAGCGCCTGCAACTTCAGCTATACTATAGGTTATAGTTGAGCCAATGCAGCCTGTGATAGTGCCTGCTATAGTTGGCAGTGCAGGTACTGCATTTACCGAAACTGCTATAGTTGCTGCTGCGCTGTTACCACAACCGTTATCAGCAGTTACTGATATGTTACCTGCAGTTGTGCCTGCTTTTATAGTTACCTTACGCGAGCCTTCACCTGCCGTAATCGTCCAGCCTTGTGGCAGCGTCCAGGTGTAGCCTGTTGCGCCTGTTACTTCAGCAACTTCAAACGTGGTGGAACTGCCGGCGCAAACTTCTGATGCTGATGTTATAAACGTCGGCTGAGCTGGCGCCTTGGTGATGGCTATAGTTACGGGATCAGAAGTGCTATCGAAGCAGCCGTTGCTGGCTTTTACAGCAATCGTTCCGCCGTTGGCACCTGCATTTATAGTTGCCGTAGTTGCCGTAGTTGAAACTATAATTACATCTCCGGTCACGATCCACTCATAGGTCGCGCCCTCTGCCACATTAGCTATATTATAGGTCAGGCCTTTTGCATTTGCGCAGGCTGTAGTTGTCCCGGCTATAGTTGGTTTAGCTAGCGCAGGCGTTACGATTATAGTTGCAGAAGTTGTGTATTCTTCACCGCACTGGTCTACCACTTTTACAGTGATCTCACCACTTGCATTGCCTGCTCTCAGGGTTATAGTAGTGGCTGTGCGCGCTACTTCCGTAAAGCCTGCCGGCAGTGTATAGGCATAAGTGCCACCTATTACTTCAGTTATAGTCAAGGTTAGTTCCTGGTTAGCGCAAACCGGCGTGTTTCCACCAAAAGCCAGTTTCGGATCATCGCAAACCACATCAATCGGTTCTTCATCATCGTTATCGCCGGGCTCAGGGTCTGGCAGATCCGGGCTGGTAATAACCGCTATGTTTTTGATAGGGCCTGCAGATACAATGCGGGCCTCTACTACCAGGGTGGCGGTCTCGCCGTTTGCCAGGTCACCTACTTTATATTTGCCTGTTGCAGGGTCGAATGTGCCTTTGGTTATAGTGTGGCCTTTGTATTCCAGGCCGGCTGGCAGTTGCTCTGTAACCTCTACATTGGTAGCTGCATAAGGGCCTTTGTTGGTAGCAACTATCGCATAGGTAATGATGTCGCCTATTTTGTGCGGTCCCGGGCTTGCTGTTTTGCTTACGCTAAGGTCAGCAGATGGCTCCGGCACATCTATCGGGTCTTCGCCGGTATTGTCGCCCGGGTTCGGGTCCGGGTCGCGGCCAATTATCGTAACATTGTTGCGGAGTTCGCCGGTGGCTGTAACTTTAAATACCAGTGTAAGGGTAGCCGTCTGGCCATTTTCCAGGGTACCTACGTCCCAGGTATGTGTGTCTGAGTCATAAGTGCCTTTAGAGCGACTCTCTACACGCACAAACTCCAATCCGGCCGGCACATTTTCCCGTACAATTACGTCGGTTGCCGTACCAGGTCCGTTGTTGGTTGCCGTAATAGTATAGGTTACTTCCGAGCCAAGTGTATAGGTGCCTTCGCCTGCTTTTTTGGTTACTTTCAGGTCGGTAACCACCACGTTTGGCAGAAAGATGTTGTTATAGTTCAGGTTTACCTCACCACCTACCGACTGCACACGCCCGATCACAACCACACCTGGGCCCAGCGTAATATCGCCCTGCGCCAGTATTGTTCCCTGGAAACCGGTTGAACCACCCAGCACTACTTTGCCTTTTACAACCCAGTAAATGTTGCGTGGCTGCGCACCGTTCATTGCCAGAACACCCGCCGCCGGAGCATCGGTCAGCAGGTCGCCTTCAACTATAAACACGAAAACGGAGTTAACATCGGCGTTACCGGTCAGGGTAAGTACGCCTTTAAAACTGGCATCGCCATCTATTTTGTAAGTGCCCGGGCTAAGCGGAAGAATGGTGCTACCCAGGTCGCCGTTGAGTGGTTTTGTGGGTGTACGCGCACCTAGCGTATTAAAAGCAGCAAGCGCATCTTCGCGAGCAGCTGCCGACGACGATGTATTCTTCTCGATCTTGCCGTTTTTTACAACCAACCACGACTCTCCGTATATAAGTCCGCCGGGGCTAACACCCACATTTCCTGTAATGCCGGAGGCTCCGTTATTATTTATCTGGGTGGTGGCAAGCACTGCATAACTACCTGCGCTTCCCAGTACATCTGCAGTTTGTCCGTGGCTAAGGGTAATGCCGACAAACCAAATGCAACAAATAAGCAGTAGAAATCTATTCATATTAAGATTCTGAAGTAAGATATTTCAAGAGTAGAATATATATAGATGCAACTATACATATTGAACAATTTCGTTTACTTAAAATCTTCTATTATGTTGTGATAAATTAGAAAAATCATACGTACATATATAATACATTTATTATATATGTATTTATTACCATTTTAAGGCAATTTATATATACATTTCTTTATATAACACATCATGCACTTGTGTCAAAAAAAATATTACAAACATACCATATTTAACAAGCTACTATATCCTGCCTGAGTGCAACTTCAAAATCTGGTGCAATTTTTCTTCTTAGACATAATTAAAGGCACTGGCACTTCGGAGCATTACAGGCCTTGTTAAGCACAGGCACACATTCCCACATTTTTGTTGTAAATTTGCCTGAACAGCAGCTAACTATGGCAGAAACCTATACTTCAGACTTCGGAACAATCCTACTTTTTCTGGTAGGAGGAGCTATTTTTGTGGTAATAGGTTTATTTGCAGCCAAACTAATCCGGCCTAACCGACCAAACGCGGAGAAGTTGACTACTTATGAGTCTGGTGAAGAACCGATCGGAAACTCTTGGGTACAGTTTAATCCGCGGTTTTATGTAGTAGCACTCATCTTCATCATTTTTGATGTAGAGCTGGCTTTTCTATTCCCGTGGGCTACGGTGTTTGGCCGCAAAGACCTGATTGAAGCTACTGATGGTGTCTGGGGCTGGTTCTCACTGATCGAGATGTTCATCTTTATAGGCGTACTGGTGCTGGGGCTGGCTTATGCCTGGGCCAAAGGTCACTTAGATTGGATCAAACCTGCACCCATTATCCCTAAGAGCCGTTCTAAAATACCAGCAGAACTATACCAGCAGGTAAATGAGCGGAAGTATAAAATTAAAACGTACAACGAAGGACAACAGGCAAGCGAACTATAGTTTCCTGGAGTCATTCATAATTTATAATTAGCAAGTGGATAAAACCGGAGAAGGCGGCATTGTAATCACCAAACTGGACGATCTCCTGAACTGGGCGCGGCTTACATCGCTGTTCCCAATGGGGTTTGGCCTGGCTTGCTGCGCCATCGAAATGATGGGTGCTTATGCTTCAGGCTACGACCTGGACCGCTTTGGTATTATTCCGCGTGCATCGCCGAGGCAGTCTGATGTAATGATTGTTGCCGGTACGGTTACCTTTAAAATGGCCGACCGCGTGCGCCGCCTTTACGAGCAAATGCCCGAGCCGCGTTATGTTATATCGATGGGGAGTTGCTCTAATTGTGGTGGCCCTTACTGGGAGCATGGTTACCATGTGGTAAAAGGAGTGGACAGAATTATACCAGTGGATGTGTATGTGCCTGGTTGCCCGCCACGCCCGGAGGCCCTGATCGGCGGTTTCCTGAAGCTACAGGAGATCATCAGGAAAGAGACAATACGGGAGCCCCGTGCGGTGCAACAAATAATGGCAAGTCGTGCGCAGCAATTAAATCAGCCAGTAGCCGATGCTGATAAAGCTATAGAAGAGCCTGCTTCCCATTCATAATTCATAATTTCTAATTCATAATTAAAAATGACGTTTGCGGAATTAAGGGATTTTATAGTTGCCAGGTTTGGGGCTGATATTATAGTTTCCGAAAAGGCGGATAACCTGCAACCTTACCTGGTGCTGCAAACCGAACGCCTGCCCGACGTGTGCCTGGAGCTGCACGACAACCCGCAAACCTATTTCGATTTCCTGTCCTGCCTTACCGGAATTGATAATGGCTCCGCAAGCGGCACTATGGAAGTTGTTTACCATCTTTACTCTATTCCTTACGACCACCATCTGATGCTGAAAGTGCAGGTGCCACGCAATATTGAAGGCGAGTCAATTCCATCTGTCCCAACTGTAAGCCACATCTGGCTCACCGCTGACTGGCAAGAACGCGAGGTATTTGATCTGCTGGGCATTTACTTTACCAACCACCCGGATATGCGCCGTATTCTGTGCGCTGCCGACTGGGAAGGCCATCCGCTCCGCAAGGATTATCAGCTACAGGATTATTACCACGGCATTAAAGTACCTTACGATAACCATAACGAGAACAGCGGTTTCCGCGGCGAGCCGGTACAACTTACCACACATAACCAGCCTTTCACGGATAAACGTCAGAAGCCAGAGTAGCTATAGTTTATAGTTGCTGCAAAATTGCTGGCGCGGGCTTGTAAACCGTATTGAACTATAGGGTTGATTTTGTAACTCAACTGGCCTGAAAGGGACAGGCAATTGTAACAGTGCTGGCTATAGTTCTATAGCTGCGGTTGTCCAACCACCCCTAGTCCCTCCTTGTCTAAGGCGGGAAATTTTCTATTACTGCTATAGCTTCGATTATTGTTCAATAGTTACCGCAGGTCATCCCCCACCCCCTTCAAAGGGGGACTTTTCTGCCTTTGCTATAGTTGAAGTTATAGTTCTATAGTTTCTTAGCTAGTTCTCCCATTCAGATCAGCCTCCGCGTTTCTGTTTTTCCATAAACTTTCTGGGAGGGACGGCATATAGTTCGAAGCGGACGTAGCCGGCACCAGCCAGGTCATTTCGCAGAATTTCGTCGCGAGAGCCAATTTCATCGAAAACACGGTTGCGATAGTATTGTCTGAATCCACCCTCCAGCGAGAACCACAGAAAATCATAGATCTCACGTTCCAGCCGCAGAAAACCTTTGAAATCGGTACGGCGAAGCTCTATCTCTTTGAACTTAGAAAGCGGACCTTCATCTACAAAAAGGTTGTAGCTTGCTCCATCAATTTTATATCCTGTGTAGAGCAGCGTTTTTTCGTTCACGTTATAGCGCAGGCGTGCATTGGCCGGAAAGATCGATTCCACACCCCAGTTGTCGTTGAAGGTGCGGTTGTAGATAATGGCAGGATAAATGCTACGGCGTCCGAACGTATAACCGATCTGGAAACCAACCCCGATCACATAGTCCGGCGATTTCTTCCAGCCATACCCTGCCTCAAAAGTAGATTTCAGGTAGTCAATCAGGTTATTGCTGGCACCGTCTTTCTCCCAGTCGCCATTCAGGTCGCCTTTTATGCGCAACAAGTAAAAACGGCGATTGTCTATAGAACGAAGGTAGGCGAGCTGGGCACCCAGGCTGTGCAGGTTCTTATCTTCCAGGTAGCGGTACAGGGCGTAGTCAGAAGGCGTTACCTCACCGAAGTTAAACTCTTCCAGGCCGTACTCCAGCCCAAAAATAACCTTGGTTTGTGGTTTGTTGACTAGTGGGGCATATACCCTTGCATCAAACTTGTTGTTGCGCTTCACGCGGCCGCTGCCACTATCAATCCGTGGGTCTCTGGATTTTGAATCTATATTAAACTGCGGAAGACGCTCGTAGCTTAATACAATTCCCCGGCTTTTACCTGTGTTGCGAACCGAGGGGCTGGCAAATTCTTCTACAGTTTCTGTTTCGGGGTGCTGAGCCTGTGCAAAAGGTGTGCAAAGTATAGTTACAGCCCCTATAAATAGTAGCTTTTTAAATTTCATAGTTTAGTAGTATAAGTTGGCATACAGCACATCAACTACTGCATGTTCATCATACGGCAGTTGATGGTTTAGGTGTAATAATTAGAAGTGGTGTCCGAAGTTGAGCATCCATAGCTTGTCTTCCTTACTGAACGAATGCGTCAGCGTAAACACCGAGCGGTTCAGAAAATCGACCCAAATACCGGCTCCATAACCGCTGTGCAGGCTCCTGAAGAAGTTCTCGGAGCGGTTATCGTTGCCGTACACACGGCCGGCGTCGTAATGCCCCAGCACACCAAACCTGCCAGGGGCCAGGTACAGGTTAAATTCCGAAATATGGATACGCGCCTCGGCATTACCATAAAGCGCAGTACGCCCCGAATAACGGGTACGCCGGTAGCCACGCAGGTTGTCGGTGCCACCCAGTGTATTGGCCTGGTAAAACCCGTAATCGCCTATATTATGTGCCGCCCCCACACGCCCGGCCCAGGTAAGCTGAAACGGGAAATGCGGCGTTATGTAAAATGTAAACTCGGAGCTAAGGCGAGTATACTTCAGATTCTCTTCGCCTAACTGGTAATTGTAGCTGATGTTGTTGTACCAGCGCAGACCTATTCTTGGGTTAGCACTTGTTCCGCCACCCAGCACATCCATATTGGCAAATGCCTCTACACCTATATAATGCTGCGCCTTAAACCTTCCCTCTTCCGGGTCAAAAGTACCGGGCTCCAGGTTGCCTGCAAGCGCCTGGTCAACTATAAAGCTTTCGCGTTTTGGCTGGGTTATTTTAAAGCGATCGTATGTAGGCCCAACCCCGATTCTGAAAAAGGATGTTGCATCTTTATACAGCATGGCACTTGCCCGCTGCCGCTCATACCGCACCCTATAGTATGCCTCATCCTTTTCGGGTGCCTTTTCAGTATAGTTGCCCAAGCCATAGTAATTACGCTGGTATTGCGGTCCTTCTACTTTTCCGTCCAGCAATAAATGCCAGCTTCCCATTACCTGCCTAAAATCACCGGCATAATGGATGTTATATGATTTTGTTAAAAAGGCATAATTGGCTTCCAGCAACTGTTCTGTAGCATAAGGGCTTTTCCTGAACTTATGGGTACGGGCTAACAAGCCTGCGCCTACAAACAAGCCATCGTCTACGTTATACTCAAACGAAAACCGCGGACCAATATAAGGCAACTGGTAGGTGTTGCGGTCAAACATGTTCACATCAGCATAAGGTGCTGTTTTATCCTTCGTTTCCGGGCCAAAGGCAAAAGCATTTCCTTCTGTCTCGTCATAAACTATAGTATAGCGCTTAAGCCCGCTCACACGTGAGTTATCAGCAATGCTGTCTCGCTCGTCGCCGCCAATAATGCGCACCAGTATGCCTTTGCCAACATCGCCGTTCACGATAAACTCATCTTGGCCAGCCAACCCAAACAAGCGTATCTCTTTTGTTTCGGATGTATAGAACGTGCGCTTGTAAAGTGTATCGCGCAGCTCGCCTTCTCTCGTTATTTTATAAACGGTAACATCGGTTTCGTTATCTGACTTACGGTTAACTATAAACCGCTCGTGCTTATCGGAGCCTACTACATCCACAAATTTGGCCAGGTGCTCATAGTATTGCTCAGCTACCTGCGGCAGTTTATTGCGGCGGGCTTTTAATTTGGCAATAATCTCTTCCCCGGAAATCGGGTAAATGCTTTCCGGCAGATCCCGAACAGCTTCTTCAATAGCAGCATCGGTTAGGTTATTTTTAATGTCGTCGGCAATTCGAAGCCAGTCCTGCCGCGATACACTGGTCAGGAAACGCCTGTCTACGGATTGTGCGCTCAGGTTCAGGCCAATGATATCGCCATAGTCATACCCGAAGTTCTGGATATTCCGGATGCCCCATTTGCGGGTAGCCAGCCACGGCAATACGCCATCTGCTTTAAAAAAGGCCTGGTCGCGGTCTTCGGGTACCGGTATGTACAGGTCGCCGGGTTTCGGGTCTTTTTTCTTTTCGGCCCAGCGCCATTGTCCTTCGTGGCGGTCCCAGTCACCTATGAGCATATCCAGTAAGCGTGCACGTGCAAAAGCCTGCTGGTCAACCTCATTATCATTGTCTTCTTCCAATTCTCCCAGCAGCTTATCGGTGCCCACCAGGTTCTCGGCATTGCCCAGGCTAGCCACATCTTCGTGGTTCTCGTCAGCATCTTCCTCCAAAATGGCGAGCATGTTGCTGTACTCATCCATGTACTGCCGCAGGTAGGGCGTTTGTGGAATATATACCAGCTTAGGGTTGGTATGTAACACCCCGGCAGCGTCGGCCAGTTTAGGTACCACAAGTGCGCCATACGGGTGCTGCGCTGATATCTGATCCTGCAGCAGATCGCGGGCAACGGTTTCCCGCAGGTAAGCAGGCAGCACCATGGTTGGGTCTTTGTTTACGCTGCGTAGCGTATATTCACGGGCATCTGGATTGCGCACTTTGAGCGAGGTGGTTTGCCTGCCGCCGCCTTTCTGGTAAGGCCGCAGCCCACCTAGTTCGTTCTTCAGGTCCAGTAACGGCACTGTAACCGGCGTGGCCCACTCCTGGCGGTAATGGTCGCCGAGCAGGAAGCGCTTAAGTTTGCCTGCGCCATAGTTGGGGTTGGCTGCTATAGTTAGTGTGCTGTCGGCATAGTTGGTATCGTCCTGCACCGGCGGAAGCTCTTTGCGCGGTTCTTTGGAATAAACCGGCGTCCGGAAAGTGATTTTGCCTGTAGAACCATCTCCTTCAGGTGCCCAGAACTCCGTCCATACTTCCCCGTTATCATAGTACAAGACTTTGGCAAAACCTTTAATCTTATGGGCATAGTGTGCATCGCCACCACCTTTTATGTCCTGTATTTTGCAACCGGAACCGCTAACTATAAGCCCGGCATTGTTGTGCTTAAAATACTCTAAGGCATGCTCGTGGCCGGCAGCATAAATAATGTTGTCGTACTTATCAAAGATGTTGTAGAGGCCTTCTATAAGCGCCTGGTAACGCGGGTGCGGAATATCCTGCAGAATACCCCCATACTTGCGCGCAAAGGGGTAAATAGAGCCAATAACCGGCAGCGGAATATACAGCCAGTCGCGGAGCAGGGTAAATGGGAAGATGTGATCTCTTAAGGTGAAAAAGCCGCCATGCACCCCCCGACTCTTGAGCGGATGGTGCCCAACTATAACTATGTTGTTGCCGCTGTTCTTCTCAATTATATCTTCCAGCTGAATAAGCAGTTCTTCTTCGGTAGCAGCGCCGCAGTTACTGTTGTCGCCATACGGCCTGTCGAATGGATGCAGCCACCACTCCGTGTCCAGCGCGATCAGTACGATGTCGTCGAATATCTTAACCTCGTAAGGACCGGGGCAACCGTCGCCGGGTACATAAAAATCCCCGCCGGTTACAATGTTTTCTTCGGTCAGGTAGGCGTTTACGTGGCGCTGCTCCCGCATAACAGCTTCCAGTCCACCGCGGCCACTATGGTTCCAGTCGTGGTTACCAGGTATCATGTACTTTTCGCCGGGGTAGCCTTTCAGAATGTCTAACTGGGCATTCAGGCGCTTTTCAGAAACTTCGCGGTCGTAGGCTCCCGGTTCAGGCAAGCCGTTATGGTACACGTTATCTCCCAGAAAAATAGTGGTGCTGTTTATACCGGCTTCCATCATCTGCTGGCGCATCAGCTTTAACGATGGCTCACCGTTTACAAGGTCCGGTGCACCCACATCACCAATCAGGAAAACGGTGTACTGCAGTTTACCGGGCGAGGGTTTGGCCTGTTGCCAGTTAGCGGCCTGCGGACCATAGTATACATGGGGAAGGGCACAGGATGTAAGTGTAACTATAAACAGCACTATGCCAGCCCCGAGGGTGGTAAAGCGCCGTGGAATGTAGTTCTTTCTCATAGTTTGGTAAGAAAAACTGTATGGCAGGTTCAGCATACAGGCTGGTGGCAGGCAGTGGTGTGCCAACCTGTTACCAGGCTGACCTGAATTAACGTGTATCCAGTTTATTTAGTTATAGGTATATAGTACAATTATAGCCCGATTGCACTTAACCAAAACAGCCTAATCGCGTAACGCAGAGTGCAGGCGCCATTACCCTTATATAAAGAGTACTACCCGCCACTTACGACAGGCTGCCGCACAGATACAAGAAGATGGAACACAATACACTCGTAAAACAAGCTGGTGAGTATGTTTTTAAGCTTTTCAAGAGTCAGCTCTCCAGAAAGCTTGTATACCATAACTACCGCCATACCATTGAAACAGTAAACGAAGCCCGCGAACTGGGCGAAATGCAGCAATTACCCTCCGACGAGTTGGAAGACCTTTTGCTGGCTGCCTGGTTTCATGATACCGGCTATGTAAATACCTACGATGGCCACGAAGACGAAAGTATACACTTTGCCCGCGAATGGCTGGAGCAGCACAACCACCCCCAGGATCGTATAGAGCGCATAGCCGAGTGCATACATGCTACCCGCCATACTGTAGAGCCTACTACTATGCTGCAGGAGTTGCTTGTAGATGCGGACATGTCGAATATCGGGAAGGAATCTTTTTTCAGCACGGCTGAGCTGCTGCGCGTAGAATGGGAGATCTATAAGGATAAGTCCTTTTCAGACAGGGAATGGGCGCAGTTCCAGATGGACTTTCTGCTGTCAACCACCTTTTATACATACCAGGCGCAGCGCAAATATGCCGGGCAACTAGGCCTGAACATACAAGAGCAACGCAACCGCCTGCATAAGGAGATCAAGAAAAAGAAAAAGCAGGATAAGCACCACCACGAGACGCTGGCGCAACCCAAACGGGGCATTGAAACTATGTTCCGGAACACGTACCGCACGCACCTTAACCTGAGCGCCATTGCAGATAACAAGGCCAACATGATGATCAGCCTGAATGCCATTATCCTGTCGGTTGTGATTACCTACCTGAGTGCCAAAACCTCTACTACCGGAACTGAGTTTGCCCAGCACCGCGCCCTGCTTATACCTGTTGGCACGCTGCTGCTTACTGCGCTTGGTTCTGTTATTTTTGCCATTATATCAGCACAGCCGGAGGTCACGAGCTTTTCTTTTAAGAAGAATAAGATCAACTCCCGCAAAGTAAACCTGCTCTTCTTCGGAAACTTCACCAACATTCCTTTAGAAGATTTTCAGCATGGGATGCATAACATTATGCGCGACAAGAAATCGCTGTACAACAACATGATAACTGATATTTATTACCTGGGCGAAGTGCTGAAACGCAAGTACAAGATCCTACGCATTTCTTATACCATTTTCATGTTAGGGCTGGTATTAACGGTAATCGCTTTTGGTATATCTGTAGCTTATTTTTCTGACACACCGACTGCAACGGCGCAGATTGGTTTGTAGGTTTAAATACTTAAATTTGCCGGAGAACTACAACTACAGGCCTCGTAGTTCAATGGATAGAATAGAAGTTTCCTAAACTTTTGATACAGGTTCGATTCCTGTCGGGGCCACAAAAAAGCCGCTATACGTGATGTATAGCGGCTTTTTGTTTTATTAGATATAAATTAGATACCAATCTGGCCTCTATTCTTTTAATATTTAAAGATAAATATATAAATTGCAGCATAATACATTAACACCGCCGCACTTTACCTGAGAATAAACTTACCATGCATTACCTTTTATTCATCCTTGAAGTAGTTGTTGAGCTATCGTTTACTTACCCTGAACGCTGGGACATCAAGTACAAACGCCTCAAAAATCAGTACCGCCGAAGAAGAGCCCGCAGAGCAGCACAGCATGTCCCTGTTACTGTTGCATTAGAGCCAGATACCCAGCTTCAATCTATTGCGGCATAGTTTTCATCTATTTACATTAAGCCTTTTCCTGCTTTTCGTGAGATGTCCTCGTCTTTCGAACTATAGTTAATTGAGCACTAACTTTTCGGTCATTTTACCGACCGGGATGGCCTGCATGAGTGGCTGATTATGTAATTATGTTTTTAACTTCTCGCGCTAATACCTTAGCTAACCTTCACTAATCAACCTATGGTGAACACCCTTATTCTGCTGGATGGAGCATTAAAAGGCCTGGATTCTCTCTTTTATATTTTGGGGTGCTCGCTTCTGGCAGGTGTATTTTTCCCCATTCTGGCCTGGAAAGAGAGAAATATCCTGACTCAGATACTGGGACTTGCCAGTTCACTGGTTATTGGGGCCTTAGCGTGTTTTTTCACGTTTTTTGAGACCTATGGAGGAAGCAACCCTATGGCATCATTTGCGATGTTTTTATGGGGATGGACTGGTCTTGCACTATTCATGACCTTTTATCCTAAAAAGAAGAAGGGCGTTCATATTGAATCCAATTACGTTAGGGAGTTCCGGGAGAAGGAACAAAATGCAGCTCCATCAAAAGACTAATTAATAGCAGAATCCTCCCGATACCTATAGTTTGCTTTACATCTACCTGCCTGCTTTAACCCACAGGATGGGCAACTGACCGGATTCTATTGGGCTCACGAAAAAATGGAACTATAACATGTACAGCAATTAGTTTTTTCTTATATTAGATTGCAATTAAGTCACCAAACCCCTTGCTGTATCTTTTGAGGTAAGGCTGCAACCTGTAGATACATAACATTGCCTATGATCCTATTAGAGAACAGCATTATGAAGCTGGAATATAATCCGGCTACAGATATCCTAGATGTAAAATATCCAGACCTCTTTGGTTATCTGCTTCCGGAGATCAGACATAGCATCGACACACTGCTAGAAACAGTTATCAGCTACGATGTAAAAAAAGTGTTGCTGGACTCGAGAGAAACTATAGTATCTATAAAGCCAGAAGAAAGCACTGATGTTTCGGTTTATATGGCCTCAGGCTTAGCAAATACAAGGCTGCAGAAATTAGCCAGGCTACAATCTGCAGATACAGAAGTGGAAGGCCGAGCAGAAGAAAACTTTCATCTGATCAAGAAATCTCTGAAACTTACCTATGAGCTCAAAATCTTTTCAGATAAAGACAAGGCCATGGCTTGGCTCACCTTGTAGCATAACATCACTTATATTTTTCGGAGTTGCTAATTCTGATCTCCCTTTCGGTTTAATGCTATAGTTTATAGTTACAGCAACGTGATTTTGGGTTTCTGTAAACCATCTGTATGCTCTTCTGTTAATAACTACTTGCACTTGTATCTATAGTTCATACAGCAAGTATACATTACACTAGCTATAGTTATTTTAAAGATGAGCGATAAAAAACAACTCTCCGATACAGCAATTTCGATACTGGACCTGGTGCCCATTCTGGAGGGCAAAACAGCTGCCGACTCGTTTAAGAACAGCACAGACCTGGCACAGCATGCAGAAAAATGGGGCTTCACCCGGTACTGGCTGGCAGAACACCACAACATGGCGGGCATTGCCAGTTCGGCTACCTCTATCCTTATCGGGCACATTGCTGGCGGCACCAAAACGATACGTGTAGGCTCCGGCGGCATTATGCTGCCTAACCATGCACCGCTGGTAGTGGCCGAGCAATTTGGCACCCTGGAAACACTTTACCCCGGCCGTATTGACCTGGGCCTCGGCCGCGCACCAGGCACAGACCAGGTAACAGCCATGGCCCTGCGCCGCGACCTGCACAGCGCCGGCGAAGATTTCCCGGCCAACGTAGAAGAACTGCGCAGCTACCTGGCACCCGCCACACCCGGTCAGCGCGTAAGAGCTGTACCCGGCGAAGGCTTGAACATACCTATCTGGCTGCTTGGCTCCAGCACTTTCAGTGCACAACTGGCTGGCCTGCTGGGCTTACCATTTTCCTTTGCCAGTCATTTTGCCCCTACGCTGCTGCACACGGCCTTAAAAGTATACCGCGATAGTTTCCAGCCATCCGAAACACTGAAAAAGCCTTATGCCATGGCCGGCATAAACGTAATTGCCGCCGACACCGATGAGGAGGCCCGTCATCTGGCCACTTCCCTGTACATGTCTTTCCTGAATGTGATACGGGGCACGGCTAACAAAATGAAACCGCCTGTAGATAGTATGGATGACAAGTGGGATATGTCGGAGATGTATGCGGTGCAGCAAATGTTGCTCTATAGTTTTATTGGCAGCCCGGCAACTATAAAATCAGAGTTGCAGCAGTTCCTGGACAGCACGCAGGTAGATGAGATTATGGTAACATCAAACATTTACGACCACGCTGCGAGACTACGCTCTTATGAGATACTGGCTGAACTGAAAAAAGGGAACCTGGCGTAAATTAACCCGAAACAGGACTATAGCGTACCACCTCAGAAGGCGACATACTTTTTAATAAGCCCTGAGATGCAGAAACTGATCTACCTGCTAGGCATTATGGCAACTATAGCCTGCATTGCCTGCAGCTCCGACAACAGCAAACCCGAACCTGAAACTATAGCTGCGCATGAAGGCGGTACCTATGCCCTGCCTGCAGATGTGCTGGCAACGGCAAAACCTCTGATCGGTGGAAGCCTGTACAGTGAGCCTGATTTTGAAAGTGTATCGCTGATGCATTTTGACACGGCCCAGCTCATACAACTGCTTGACACCAGCAATGTGATGTTCTTTAAGGCGCGCATTTACCGTAACAAAGAGAACTATACCGGCTATATTTCCAAGGCTATTATACCAGAGCAACTATAAATACAAAAGCCTTTCCGGTGCATCCGGAAAGGCTTTTTTTACAAACTAATCTTATAAGCTACTGCTCAGCTAAAGCGGCTTATTTGCCTTGCTTCAGTGGACGCTGCCCGCGCTTGCCTTCATGCTTCATACGCATCTTTTGCTTGCGCTCTGCTTTCTCAGCTTTCCAGGTAGCATACTTTTGCTTCTGGTCAGCGTTCAGGATAGCGGTAACTTCGGCTTCGCGGCTGGCTTGCAGGGCTTTCATCTTTTCTTTCTTTGCATCGCGGGTCAGGTTCTGGTCATTACGCAAAGCCTGCATTTCCTGTACGTGTTTCTGGTTAATGGCCTTCAGTTTCTGTGTCTGGGCATCGCTCAGGTCCAGGTTCTTCTTATAGTTCTCCAGCATTTTCTCCTGGCGCTCTGCTGGCGTCAGTTGCTTGCGGGCTTTATCGTGCTGGCCTTGTTGTGCCATAGCGCCTACGCTCAGGAACAAACCTAAACCTAATACAAAAGCTTTTTTAAGGAGGTTAGTCTTCATGGTATTTCTGTTTTATAGTTGATTATTTGACTGGGCGTTACCACAATGGTTTAACCCGCTGACCAACCTATTACAAAAAAGCGGCCAAACTTTTCAGCTAACTGAGCACATGCCAACTATAGAACTATAAAACACTAGTACACAACACTCTCCGACAAATAGATTTCGTTGTCCACGCCTTTTATCTGCATCTCTACACGCACCTGCTCACCCCAGTTAAACTGCAGTACACCAAAGTTCAGTTTGTTTACAAGGTCGCCAACGCGGTGCCGGTTAGGCTCTGAGTTGGCGCCGCTGTATACATGGGTCATGCCACTGCTGGTAACCTCGTAAAGCGGGTAGTTCAGGCCAGGCAGCTCCATTTTAGAGATTTCAGCAATGTGTCGGTCGCCGGTAAGCAGTATAACGCCTGGGGCCTGGGTAGCTGCAACCAGATCTAAAAACCGCTTGCGGGAGGCCGGAAAATTCGCCCACTTCTCAAAAGCATGATCTTCGGGCAGCACTTGTATGCCATTGCCTATAATGTGAACCTGGGCTTTGCTGTTACGCAGCTCATTTTCCAGCCATTTCCATTGTTCTTCGCCCAGCACGTCGCCGGTCTGGTTTATCTGGTACACCCGGTTTATCCGCAGCAACGAATCGCGATTATAACGACTGTCTAAAAGGATCAGCTTTACCTGCTTGCCTTCCGGACCATACGTGTGCGAACTATAAACACCCTGTTGCTTACGGCGCGGGCTGTCAGCAGGCTCGCCTATAAAATCCCAGAAAAGTTGCTGGCTCTGCTCGCGCATTGCAAACTCTTTACCGCCATCGTTCAGGCCATAGTCGTGGTCGTCCCAGGTGCCGGTAATTTTTGCTTTTGCCATCAGTTGCTGGTAGCCAGGTTCCTGCAGCACTATATCGTATTTCTGCTTCAGTACAGCCATATCGTCTGAGTCGCCATACATATTATCGCCCAGCCACACCCACACATCGGGGTTGTTCTGGTTAATAGCCGGCCATATAACCTGTGGCAGATCCTGGCGGTTGCACGAGCCAAACGCAATTGTATCAACAGGTTCCTGGACTGTTTTGGTAGCAGGTTGCTGGCAGGCGGCAACTATAAAAAGCAGCGGTAATACGCGCAGCAGCAAATTTGCAGAAGTAAGCATGAGAAGATAAATAGTTGGTTACAGCGTAAAAATACAGAAACAAGATACTTTACATGTTAAGAGAACATAAAAAAAGCGGCAGCTCTTAAAAGAACTGCCGCTTTATGCGTTATCCTGATATGTCTCTACCGAACAATGATACGCCGCACCACACTAAAATTATCTGTTTCCAGTTTTACATAGTACAAGCCTTTTGCTTTGGAGTAGCGGCTCAGGTCTATAGTTGCTGAAAGCTGTGCACTGTCACGGGTAAGTACTTCGCGGTAAATCTCGTTTCCGATCACGTTCATAATGCGCAGTTCAGCACGCTTGGCATCGGTATTAGCCAGCGAAACTGTAAAAACACCGTTACTTGGGTTCGGGTATATAGTGAAATCCTTTTCGTCTTGATTTACAGTAAGTGGTTTCGCTTTCTCCGCTTGCTGTCCTGGCTTCTGTTCCTGCGCCTGCAATGCCAGCATCGAAAGTGAAAGTAAAATCGTAAGTATAAATTGCTTCATATAAATCAGTTAATCAGATCCTTTTATCTATTGGAATTACAAAAGTCGTTCCATTTATTAAAACGAGCAAGCTTTTAAATAGTTATTGCATTATACCCTTTAAAATGAGGGCGTTCACCAAATTTTAGCTACTAACAATTTGCATAAATCGAATAATAGCACTTGGCCGGTAATTATAGTTGGTGGCGGGCTGGCGGGCCTTACCGCTGCCTTATCTTTGGCTGATCAGGGCATACAAGCGCTCGTTATCGAAAAGAAAACTTACCCCTTCCACAGGGTGTGTGGCGAGTACGTTTCGAATGAGGTTCTGCCCTACCTGCAGCAGTTGGGTGTAGACTTAGAGCAGCTGAAACCGGCGCGCATCAACCGTTTTATGCTTTCGTCCCCATTGGGCAATTTTTTAGAGACAAAACTAGACCTGGGCGGATTCGGTATCAGCAGGTTTTCCCTGGACCATTACCTGTACCAACTGGCAAAAGCAAAGGGCGTAGAGTTTAAGGAAGGCACTACTGTGCAATACGTTACATTTGAGCAGGAACAGTTTATGCTTCAGCTAAATAACGGCGAGCAATTATACGCTGAAATTGTACTGGGAGCATATGGTAAACGTACCAACCTGGACCGGCAGCTTAACCGTATTTTTTTTGCAAAGCGCTCGCCTTATATCGGGGTAAAATACCATCTGAACTATAACCAGCCGAAAGACCTGATTGCACTCCATAATTTTAAAGATGGCTATGCCGGTATTTCGGCAGTGGAAGGCGATACGTATTGTTTCTGCTACCTCACTACCCGCCAAAACCTGAAACAACACGGTACCATACCTGCTATGGAGCAGGCTGTACTACACCAGAACCCGCACCTGCGCCGGATATTTAATGAAGCGGAGTTTTTGTATGCCCAGCCGGAAGTGATCAATGAAATATCTTTTGCTACTAAAACCTGTATTGAGAACCATATGTTGATGTGTGGCGATGCAGCCGGCATGATAGCCCCTTTGTGTGGGAATGGCATGGCCATGGCCATACACGCCGGAAAGCTGGCTGCAACCCATACTACACTATATTTCCGGAACAACTATAGCAGGCAGCAACTCGAGGCAAACTATAGCCGGACCTGGAAAAAGCAGTTTGCCAGCCGCCTGCAACTGGGTCGTACAGTACAACATTTATTCGGGCACCCGCTGCTCTCCGAAGTTACCGTTAAGACACTGAAACACTTGCCCGCTCTGGTGCAAATGCTGATGCGCCAAACCCACGGCCAGCCCTTTTAAACTATAGTTGCTTTACGCCTCTCCTGCAGGTCCTTGTATTTTCTGAAATGCGAGACACACAAAGATTTTCACTCAGTACGCAAAGTAAATCTAATCCGTACCCGGCTGCGTAAGCAGAGACGTACTTCGTTCTATTAGATTAGCGATCAGCATATACAGGTCGCCAGGCATCAAACTCCACACAACATATGAAAAGCTACATCTGCTCGATAGGCACGGCCAATCCACCGCACAAAATACCGCAGATGGAAGTGGCAGAGTTCATGGCCAGCGCTCTGCAGTTTGATGAGCAGGACTCCCGAAAGCTAAAAGCACTTTACCGTGTATCGGGCATTGGGCAGCGCTATAGTGTGCTGCAGGATTATACCCGCCGGAACGGAGAGTTTACTTTTTACCCGAACACGCCCGGTCTCGAGCCCTTCCCGACGGTGCAGCAGCGCATGGATGTGTACAAACAGCATGCAGTAGACCTGTCAGAGCAGGCGGCACTTAATTGCCTGACCCAGACGCCAGCTATAAAACTTACTGATATTTCGCACCTGATAACTGTGAGCTGTACCGGCATGTATGCTCCGGGGCTGGACATTGAGCTGGTAGAGCGACTGCAACTGGCACCAACCGTGCAGCGCACTGCCGTAAATTTTATGGGTTGCTATGCTGCTTTTAATGCCATTAAACTGGCCGATGCGATTTGTAAAGCCGATGCTGCGGCTAATGTGTTGCTGGTTTGTACTGAGATCTGCACCATCCATTTCCAGAATAACCCGAAAGAAGACCACCTGGTATCGAATGCTTTGTTTGGTGATGGCGCAGCTGCCGTACTGATGCAGGGCCGCCCGTGCAGCGAAATGAGCCTGGAGCTGCAATCTTTCCACTGTGATCTGGCTCCTGCCGGCAAGCGCGACATGGCCTGGCACATCGGCGATACTGGATTCGAAATGACGCTTTCCTCGTACGTGCCCGACCTTATAAAATCCGGCATAAAACAACTGACCGAACGCCTGCTGCAAGGCCTGAAAACTACTTTATCCGAGATAAAATTATACGCGATTCACCCTGGAGGGCGGCGCATTTTGGAGGTAATAGAGCAGGAACTGGGCATGACCCGCAACGACAACCGCTATGCTTACCAGGTGCTCCGCGAGTTTGGCAACATGTCGTCGGCAACGGTGCTGTTTGTATTAAAGGCGCTGATGGATAACCTGACCACCACCGATAAAGATGAGCCAGTGCTGAGTTTTGCTTTTGGCCCGGGCCTTACGCTGGAATCGATGCTGTTAAAAGTACACTATGCTGGCGCTGCGGAGTAACCAACCCGAGTTAATGGACGACCTGAGTTTGTCTGGGGACGAATTACGAAAGAATCTGCGGGAGCTGGAAGTGATCAATAACTGGCTGGGCGGACATAAAGTAGTGTTGGATGCACTCGATAAGCTAACTACCAACTATAAAGGCCAAACTATAACTATAGCCGATATTGGCTGCGGCGGCGGCGATACTTTAAAGACTATAGCCAACTGGACACAGCGCAAAAGGATAAATGTGCAGCTAACCGGGATTGATGCCAATGATTTTATGGTAAACTACGCCCGCCACCACTGCAGCAACTATAGCAACATAACTATAGCACAGCACGATGTTTTCTCCGGCACATTTGCCAGCCAGCAGTACGACCTTATAGTTTGCAGCCTGTTCTGTCATCATTTTACCGATGCCCAGCTGGTGCAGCTTTTCCGGCAACTATACCGGCAGGCACGCTTGGCTGTCATTATCAACGACCTGCACCGGCACTGGTTCGCTTATTATTCCATCAAGTACATTACGAGGCTGTTCTCCGGCTCCCGGCTGGTGCAACATGATGCGCCTCTATCGGTATGGCGCGCTTTCAAAAGACCAGAGTTAGAGGAACTGCTGGCCCAGTCAGCAATTACCAACTATAGTTTGCGCTGGATGTGGGCATTCAGGTGGCAGTTGGTGCTGCATACATCTTAAAACAGCTGAACAGAGTATAACTGACCAAACAACACAAACTAACACATGAGTCGCCAAACTATAAACTTCTGGGTCCTGTTTATTATCTCCATCATTATCTCTGCCATTCTTATCTCCGTTTTCGTGAAGGCACTGAAAGTGATTCTGATGGTACTCCTGATTTTAGCCCTTGCCCCTATTGTGTACCTGGTCCTTCGCCTGATCATCCCCGGCCAGAAAACCGTTGACGAAGACGACAAACTCGGCAAACGCCATTAAAGGTTAAGGGTTAGTATTAAGGTAGACGATGTATCAGCATTTTGAACCCACCCCTACCCCTCCCAAGAGGGGAATTTCTGCTCTCTCTATAGTTGAGGCTATAGTTCTATAATAAAAATTGTCCAACCACCCCTAACCCCTCCTTGTCTAAGGTGGGGAATTTTCTGCTTCTGCTATAGTTTGGGTTTTAGTTTTATAGTTGCTGGTTTACACCCCTATAGTCCCCTCAAGGGGACTATTTCTGCGACTGCTATAGTTTCAGATCATCCTATAGTTTCAGACCACGAACAGGCAGGCGCAGCCTGGCGCGAGAAACTACAACCACGAGAAAGGCCAAGAACTACAGCTTATCAAAACTATAAGAACATTAGCTATCGAGCGATCTCAGTCTTCGGGTTGAGCGCCTTTGACTTGTTGCGGTGGCGTAGCCAACCCGAGCGCAGCAAGGGTAGCAAGAAGGCAGCAGCGCGATGCCCGAAGACGGGGCCCCGCGGCCGTGAGCGCACCAAAGCAACTATAAAACGATAGGTAAGTAGAGCTCCCAGGATAAAAAGTAACTATAGCACGAACTGCTTGTGGCAAGTAGCAACTATAGTTAGCTATAGAACATAAGATGCCTCGACTGCGCTCTACATGACAAAGAAATAACTATAGTTAGTAATAGATTTCTTCCGATGGTCGAAATGACAATAGAGTAGAAGACGCATAAAATGTCTCGCCTAACGCTCGACATGACAAAAGAAAAACTTCAATTATCCTGTAGTTCTAAAACCAGATCTGCTGAGCCAGTCTGAAAGTATTGGCGTGAGCCTCCACAATATGCGCTATTTGTTTGGAGTATCCCCCACCCATACTTACAGCAACCGGCAGATTATGGCGCTTGCATAGTTCCAGCACCAGGCGGTCGCGCTCTTTGCAGCCGGCTATTGTCATGCCCAGTTTACCCAGTTTATCTGTTGCCAGCACATCAACTCCCGACTGAAAAAAGACAAACTCCGGCTCTACTTCATCCAGCAGGCGTGGCAGGGTGTTGTTAAGTAAGGTCAGGTAAGCCTTGTCGTCGGTGCCTTCCGCTAAAGGTATATCTAAATCTGAATGTTCCTTGTGGAACGGATAGTTATGGCCGCAGTGCATGCTAAAGGTAAACACCCGTGGCTCGTTCCGGAAGATTTGGGCAGTTCCGTTACCCTGGTGCACATCCAGGTCTACAACTAATACTTTGTGAATACCCTTATAGTTGAGCAGGTAATTGGCTGCAATGGCAATGTCGTTTAGCAGGCAGAAACCTTCGCCCCGGTCGGTAAAGGCGTGGTGTGTACCGCCGGCTATATTCATGCCTATGCCGTACTCCAGTGCAAACAAGGCAGCCTGCACCGTACCGTTCATAATAACGATTTCGCGGTTCACCAGTTCTTCTGATAGCGGGAAACCCGTTTTTCTGATTTCGGAAGACGTTAACTCCAGTTGCCTGAGGCGTTGCCAGTACACCGGGTCGTGGGTATCAACTATAAACTTTTCAGGCAGCGGACCTGGTGCAAAAAGGTTGGCGTCGGTTATGGTGCCTTCATACAGCAGTTGCTCGGGAAGCAGGTCGTACTTCGCCATCGGGAAACGATGGCCTTCAGGCAACGCGTGCGCATACATTCGGGACCAGGCAATTTTAAGCATCATACAAAGGTAACAACATTACTAATCCACAGGTTTATAATAGCTCTTAAAGGGCATCTTTTAAGTACAAAAACTAACACTTTTAGCAGCCCATAAAGTAACGGTGCATAAGTTTTACAAAGCGCGCCAAAAGCCTCTGAAATCAACCTTTACAGATGTTCACAAATGTGGATAACTATGTTGAATCAACAAAGTTATCCACTAACACTTGTGCATTCGCTGTGGAATCCCCTCAAAAAGTATTATAAAATCCTATATCAAAACCTTATAGTATAAAAACTACTAAATATTTTATCATGGTGTTTATAACTATAGTTTTTACCCGCATCAGGCCACCCACCCTCTATTCATAGCTAAACCGGTCTTGTTCAGGGCGGCAACCTGCACCCTCTGCAACTTTATACATAGGGTTTATAGTATACTACTTATAGAGATATTCTTTAATGCTTTCACCCGGCTACTAACCCATACAGCACCATGAAAAAACACCTACTATCGGCACTCTTTATGCTCTTAACGCTGGCAACCTGTTACGCCCAGGAACAGGAAGTGGAAGATGCGCTTGGCCCCAGAAAAATACAGCGTAACCACAACGAGCTTAGCGGTGCCGATGCTATAAACTCCGGCTTTGGCATTAAAGGCGGCGTTAACTTTGCCGACGTATATGGTCATAAAAACCTCGTAAATACAGATCCACTTACCGATTTTCATGCAGGAGTCTATGCGCAGTTTGCCTTAAGCCGGTCGTTCTCGCTGCAGGTGGAAAGCCTTTATTCGCGCAAGGGCTTTGAAATGGAGGCTGTAGAACACCACTTTGATTACCTGGAAGTGCCGCTGCTGGCCGTATATAATATATCAGACAGGTTTAGCCTGCACCTGGGTCCGCAGATCAGCATTATGATGGCTGCCAAACAGGATGGCCGTGAGCTGAACCTGGACGACCTGAATACCTTTGACTATGGGTTGGCCGGCGGTGCCGAAGCCCGGTTCAGTTTTATAAGAGTAGGTGCCCGCTACAACAGAGGCTTCACCGACCTGCTGGACGAGGGCGATAACGGATTAACGATAGGCAGAGGATTGAAGAACAACGTACTACAACTATACATTGGCTTAGGCTTTTAAAAATTATCAAACTATGTCAGGCAGGTACGGTCATAATATAGCACTTATAGTTACAGGACTTGTACTTGCCGCCTGCGACACCACCGTGAACGCCGACAAAGCCGAAGTTGGGGCACCTGTAAAAGCGCAGGCTATAGTTGCTACAACGGAAGTATATACTATAGATACCGCCAAAAGCACGGTAACCTGGATAGGCGCAAAACTTACCGGCAGGCACAACGGCATCTTTAAAATTGATAACGGCCAGCTGACGATGCACAACAAGTTGCTGACCGGTGGTAAAATTGAGTTTAACATGCTTGCCACCCGGTCTGACGACAAACATTTAGATGAGGCCGGAAACGAGAAACTTACCACACACCTGCGATCTGCCGATTTTTTTGATGTAGAACGCTTTCCCAGAGCCCGCTTCGTACTTACCAGCATAGCTCCTTACGACAGCACCCGCGAAGCTAAACCACCAATCCACGCCCCTGATAACGACCTACGCGTAAAAGGTGCCACCCACTACCTTACAGGCAACTTAACTATAAAGGATAAAACTAAAAGCATACGGTTCCCGGCCAGAATCACCCTGCAGGACAGCCTGCTGAAAGCCCGCGCCAACTTTAACATAGACCGCACCGACTGGGACCTAATATACCGCTCCGACAAATCACTGGGAAACCAGACCATTCACCCGGATGTGAACATAGATATAAACCTTGTAGCCATACAAAAGCACAGGTAAAGCTCCTGTATTGGCGTACCCACTACACGCTAAAATACAATTGCAGACGTTTGTAACTACAACAACCAACCTTTTTGAGTATGAAAAAGTACTTTTGCCTGCTGTTGTGTTTGCTGCTTGCCACCGGTGCAAGTGCCCAACCCGACGCGCTGGCAACATTTAACCTGCAGCAGTCCGGAATATTAAGGATAGGCATGTTTGTGCTGGGTGGATGGGCGCTGCTGAATATTCTGATCGGGAGTTTCAGGCTGATGAAAGCGACGCGCAACAAGCGTTTCTTTTTTCAGATGAACATTTACTGGAACATTGTAAACCTGGTTATTGCCTCGGCGGCTCTATACTCTCTGCTGACCACCGATATTGCTAACTACACACTTGCCCAAAGCCTGACCCAACACCACTGGTTTAAGAAGGTGCTCTACCTGAACATTGGCCTGGATATAGCTTACCTGATGATGGGCATATGGCTACAGGAGCGTTCCCGCTTTTCGCCAAAAACAGAACAGCTGAAAGGCTGGGGCCAAGCCATTGTATTGCAAGGCCTTTTCCTGCTGGTGCTGGATGTGGTGCTCACAGCCATGCTGGAAGATAAGGCTCCCACACTGCATAGCCTGATTCCATAGCTGGAATTATTCAAAACTATAAAGCCGCGGCAGTTTAGCGCCGCGGCTTTTATAGTTTATAGTTGTGATACCTTTTAACTGGCTCGATGCCGAACTATAGTTGTAAGCTATAGTTTGTTAATCGTGTCGGCCTTCGGCAAATTCTTCTACCATCTTCAGGTTAAAGGCAGGAATATCGTCGGGGTTGCGGCTTGTTACCATGCCATTATCAACTACCACTTCCTGGTCTACCCACTCGGCTCCGGCATTTTTTAGGTCGGTTTGCAGCGTGTGGTAGCTGGTCATTTTGCGGCCTTTTATTTTGCCGGTCTCAATTAGTGTCCAGGGGCCGTGGCAGATGGCGGCAACCGGCTTGCTGCTCTCCATAAATTTATTCACAAAGCTTACCGCCTCTTTGTTGGCACGCAGGGTATCGGGATTCATGACGCCGCCAGGCAACAGCAGGCCATCATACTCCTCTGCGTTTACTTCGCTCAGCTTCTTATCTACCTTAAATTTATCGCCCCAGTCGGTGTGGTTCCAGGCTTTTAGCTCGCTGTTTTTGTTCGGCGATATGATATGGGCTTCAGCGCCGGCATCTTTCAGCGCCTTCATTGGTTCAGTTAATTCTACCTGCTCAAATCCTTCTTCAACCAGTACTGCTATCTTTTTTCCTTCAAGTTTGTTTGCCATAGTTCTTTCTGTTTTTGGTTTTTATCATCCCTACTTAACGAACTATAGCCTGATAGGTTAAAGCCAGCCTGTGTGCCTGCACCAGTTGCCAGCTATCATTTCAACCTGCTTTATAACTGCCTATGCTGGATTCACGGGTTAATTTTCAAAAAGTGAAATTTTGTTTGGACTTGTAGCAATTCGTTTCTTAAGTTTGCACTGTTTAGAATTAATCTAAATAAAAACAACAAACCACACTCACTCATATATACACTGCTACATGCTTTACAGATTTACACTGATATGCCTCTTCATAATGATGCCGGGCATATTGCTAGCACAAAATGCTGCCTCTATACAAGGTATAGTAACAGACGAAAACGGGAAGCCAATGGAGTTTGCCAGCATCGTGTTGGAGGGTACACGTTTTGGTGCCGTAACTGGCAGCAACGGTGCCTTCGTAATCAATAATCTTCCGGAAGGTACTTACCAGGTGCGTGCGCTGCTGCTTGGTTTCGAATGCAAGCCGCAGGAAATACACCTCACTACCGGCAGCAAAGCAAACATTGCCCTTAAACTAACTACAAAAGCCAGCCTGATTAACCAGGTAGAGGTATTCGGTATAAGAGATAAGCAGCCTGAAAAACTGGATGCCATTACCCGTCTGCCGCTTAAGCCAAGCGAGCAGATTCAGAGCATTTCGGTTATCTCTGAGAAACTGATTGAGCAGCAGGGTGCCCTTACTGTAATTGAAGGTGTGCGCAACGTGCCGGGTGTTTATACATATGCCACTTATGGCGGTGTAAGAGAAAGTATCTCATCACGCGGTTTCCGTGGTATTCCAACGCTTAAAAACGGCGTGCGTGTTATGACCGATTTCCGTGGCCAAGGCTTCTCTACGGATATGCAGGGTGTGGAAAGCGTGCAGGTACTGAAAGGTGCCAGTTCTATTACCATGGGTGCCTCTACCGACCTGGGTGGTCCGGGCGGTATTGTAAATATCGTAACCAAAACACCTAAGTTCGAGAATGCCGGTGCTGTGTCGATGCGCGTAGGCAGCTGGGGTTTAATAAGACCGACATTTGATGTGCAGCGCGTGCTGGATAAAGACAACAAAGTAGCCATCCGCCTGAACGGAGCTTACGAAAATGGTGGCAAGTTCCGCGACCATATGGATAACGAATCCTTCTACATTAACCCATCGTTGGAATGGCGCCCGAATGCTAAGAGCACGTTAACCCTGGAGATGGATTACTTTAAAGAAGCGCAGGGCATTGACGTGGGTACCGTAAACCTGTCGGTAGGTAACAAAGAGAACAAGATCTACGACCTGCCATCCAGCCGCTTCCTGGGTTTTGAGTCTGATAAAACGGACCTGAAGCACACTACCTACACCGCCCGCTACAACTATAACCTGACCAACAACCTGTACCTGCGTGCCGCGTTCTTCAACTCCAACTATAACTACGATGCCGTTAAGTCTAACCTGGCGGCGCTGAAAGCCAATCCTAATACAGGCGTAAACGTGAATGAAGTAAACTGGTACCGCCGCTCTATTGCCCATAACTCTACACGCGAAGACAATAGCACCGTGCTGCAACTGGATCTGGTAGGCCGCAAAGTACAGACCGGCAAGATCAACCACACCTTCCAGGTAGGTGTTGATTACCGTTACATCGACCTGTTCCAGCCTACTTTCAACTCTATAGCTATAGACGATATAAACGTTTTTGACCCGGCAACTATAAGCCACACACTGCCTGAGAACGTAGCACCTTTTGAGCGCACCGGCGGCACCCAGGCCTACGACTACCGCTTCGGGGTTACTTTACAGGATGTGATTCAACTGACTGACTGGGCCAGAGTTTATGGTGGCGTTCGCTACAGCACAAACAAAACCAGAGACAACGGCGAAACAAGCGCTACCACTGAGTTCTGGAACCCACTGGCCGGCCTTATGTTTACCATTAAAGATGGTCTGAATATCTTTGGTTCTTACACCAACAGCACCAACCCACGCTCTGCCTCTGTGGTAGATGTAAATGGCAACCCACTGGGTGCCGAGCGCATCGACCAGATAGAGGCCGGTATCAAATCTGAGTGGCTTAACGACCGCCTTCGCTTTAACCTGACCTTCTTCAAGATCAACAACAAAGACATGAACCTGCAAGCCTTTACCGTGGATGAAAACGGTGTAGTGCAGGCAGAGGACTACTATATAAAAGGCGGTAACGACGAGCGCAAGGGAATGGAAGTAGAGCTTACGGGCCGCGTGCTGGAGAACCTGGAGATTGTAACCGGATATTCTTACATCGATGCGCAGTTTAAAGACCACACCACATTTGTACCGGGCTCGGCTCCGAACAACACGCCAAAGCACACCTTTAACGCTTATGCCAACTATACGGTAAGAAACGGTTTGCTGCAGGGCCTTAACATTGGTGCCGGTGCCTACTACCTAGGCGAGCGCCCTTACAACGACTGGACACAGGCTGGCGTGCAGTACCATAACATCGATCCGAACACAGCCCCGTGGTACAACAAAGCCTATACTATAGTTAATGCACAACTTGGCTACGACTTTAAAAAGCACTGGGGCGTGCGAGCGCTGTTCAACAACGTGTTCGACACAGTAGGTTACGATGCTTACCGCACCAGCTTTATCGACAGAATTCAGCCAAGAAATGTTTCTGGTATAGTTACCTATAAATTTTAAATTAGATTTATTCCAAATAACAAAAAAGCTGGCGATATTTACCGTCAGCTTTTTTTGACAACCCAAAACCACCTCCATGAAGAAGAGCTTTAGCTGGCGTAAACTTTTTAACGATGTGCACTTATGGCTGGGCATTGCCAGCGGACTGGTTCTTTTCATCGTTTGCCTTACCGGCACCATCTATACTTTCCGCACAGATATTGAGCAGATGCTCGAGCCTGATAAGTATACAGTGGCTGTGCCAGCTATCGCAACACCGTTGCCGGCTAATGAGCTGATCGCGAAACTGGAGCAGGAGCATAACGGTAAAGTACTGAGCCTGGAAATGCCTGCCGATAAAGCAGAAAGCTATAAAGTGAGCATCGCCCCGCCTGCTACTGAAAAGCCGGAAGGCAAAGGAAAAGGCGAAGGCCGTAGTGGAGATGGCCCAAAACCAACATCGTACTTTGTTAACCCTTATACCGGCGCAGTGCTGGGTACCACCGAAGGTCCGGCAACAGAATTCTTCGGAACCGTAATGAAGATGCACCGCTGGCTGCTGATGGGCGATAGCGTAGGCCGTGTTATAGTTGGTATTTCTACTATCATATTCGCGGTACTTTGCTTAACCGGTATAGTGCTGTGGTGGCCTAAAAAACTGAAGAACTGGAAACAGGGCTTAAAAGTAAAAACCAGCGGCAACTGGAAACGCATCAACCACGACCTGCACAACACCTTTGGTTTCTATAGTTTTATTCTGCTCCTGATCATGGCGCTGACGGGCCTTTGCTGGTCGTTTGAGTGGTACCGCGATGCACTGGGCAAGGTAATGGGCGCCGAGGTATTTAAAGGCCGTAAAGAAAAGCCGATGTTTACTTTTGCTGGTGCCGATGCCGCCGCCCTGACTACCGAAGATTTTATAGCCCGCGCTAACAAACTGCTGCCAAACGAAGGCAACATGCGCATTTCATTACCCGATAACGACAGCACGGCTATAGTTGTAACCAAGAGCCAGGCTGGCTTTATGGCGCTGAACGCGTCGGACAAGGTGCAGCTGGACCAGCATAACGGGCAGCCCCTAAAAGTGGAGATCTTTGCAGAGAAGCCGCTAAACGAACAGATTGTTTCGCTGATAAAGCCGCTGCACCTGGGCGATGTGTATGGCTCGTTCTCAAAAATCCTGTACTTCCTGGCCTGTCTGGTGGCAACCAGCTTACCGGTTACCGGCACCCTGATCTGGATCAACAAGCTTAAAAAGAAATCGAAGAAGAAGCTGAAACCAAGAACTATAGCTGCTGCCTAGGCCCTGCTAAAAAATATTTTCACTTTTTTTTATAATAACGTAACCATCGCCAGAACACTCCCGTAAAAAGGGATGGCTAAAAGTTGAAAAGTTTTTAAATAAACTTATTCATAAACGAAGGCTCCTTGTTAAGAGGAGCCTTTTGTTTTTTATACCCATCTATAGTGCTGGCACTTGCAAATCCTTTACATCCAGTTAAAGAGCAGGTTCATACTCCCTCATCATCTGTTCGTCTAAAACCTACCATTAAACTTCTGATTTTAAGGCGCTCCGTTTAACTTTATACCTATAATACAGTATAGCAGCAACACGTTGTATACCTATGAAACTATACCAGCCTTTCCGGATCGCATTTATAGTGGCAGTACTCAGTTTAGCCGGCTTTACCGCGCAGGCGCAGAGCGTAAACGTGATTAAATTCGATGAGCTGCAGAAGCTTCGCAACTCCCCCACCGATACCTTGTATGTGGTAAATTTCTGGGCGACCTGGTGCGGCCCCTGCATCAAAGAAATGCCTTACTTCGAAGCTATAAACCAACAGTACAAAGGCCAGCCTGTGCGAGTTATTTTAGTAAGCATGGATGCCGCCGAGGACCTGCAAAAGGTGAAAACATTTATGCAGCGCCGTAAAATTGCGTCGGATGTCTGGCTGCTGGATGAGACCGATGCCAATGCCTGGATAGATAAACTGGAGCCAAAGTGGAGTGGCGCCATACCGGCTACTATGTTGTTTAACAACAAGCGCAAGCAGTACAACTTTGTAGAAAAAGAACTGAAAGAAGACGAGCTGCAAGCCCTGGTAAAGCAATTCAAACCATAAACTATAGATCTATGAAAAAACCGATCTTACCACTCATGTACACCTTCTGCCTGCTGGTTGTGGGTATGTTGCTTGCCGCTACACCTGCCAATAACACCGGCTACCAGGTTGGCGACAAAGCCCGCGACTTTAAACTGAAGAACGTTGACGGCAAAATGCTATCGATGGCCGACTACAAAGATGCCAAAGGCTTTATCGTTACGTTTACCTGCAACACCTGCCCATACTCTGTAGCTTACGAGGACCGCATTATTGCCCTGCATAACAAATATGCGCCTAAAGGCTACCCGGTTATCGCTATTAACCCCAACGATGTAACTGCATCGCCAAAAGACTCTTATGCCGATATGCAGCAGCGCGCAAAAGACAAGAAGTTCCCGTTTGCTTACCTGTACGACGAAACCCAGGAAATTACCAGAGCCTACGGTGCTACCCGTACGCCACACCTGTACATTGTGCAGAAGCAGAAAGACAACACTTACAAAGTAGCTTACATTGGCACTATAGACGACAACAGCCGCGATGCTTCTAAAGTGGAAAAGAAATATGCCGAAGCCGCTCTGGATGAACTGGTAGCCAACAAAGCCGTGAGCCAGCCTAACACCAAAGCCATCGGTTGCACCATTAAGTGGCGCGAAGCATAAGCCGCAAACTATAGCATAAATTATAAAGCACCTGTCATTCGGTTGGCAGGTGCTTTTGTTTTTAGCCGTGTATAAGCGTGTATATCCGCGTTGTAACTCGGCTACGGGCAGCGGTTCGCTTCTGACAGGTACGCCCGTTTTCTCTGGTTCCCTGCCTACAAAAGTATTCGCAGCATAATGCCCGCCTCATCACCGATCCTAAACTGAACAATCTATAGTTTAATTTGTCGGATTCACACAAATCCAATATATTGTATGAACAAGATATGCTCTGCAGCAGGTAGTTTACTCAAGGATTTCAGCGGCAGGAAAACCAAACGAACAACTACGTTCATAGTGCAGATAAGCGTATGTTGTGGTATATACAGTAGTTAGGCCCAATATGAAGAAACATAAAAAGAGCATTTGTATAGTTGCATTGTTTCTGTCTTCCTGTGATGGTGGCGAATGGGATACGTCTTTGTATGTTCAACGAATTCCGAGTAGCAACAAAGTTATCTATGAATATGATGCATGGGGTGGTCGAGACTCACATCAGTTTGGAATTGTGATAATGGACTCGACAGAAGATTTTGAAGTAAACAAGGTTCGGAATCTACCGATTTCATACTTCACGGAAGTTCCTAACAGTAGCCGAATCCATGCAATAAGCCTACAAAAAGCTGATGATGACAGTACTTCTTTGAATCCTATAGAGAAACATGAAGTACGTATTTCTGACATTCATTTAGAGATTGATAACTATAAACAGTATAGTGGGTACTCGGATGCAGGCTGTGGCCTAAATGAATACCAATTTCAAACTTTTAAAGAAACAAAAGATAGTCTGTATCTTTTTGGCCTTCAAAAAATCTTTGGGGTAAATCTGGAGGGAAAAGAGAATGTTGGTTTTCAAAAAGGCAACATAAAGCTAATTACTGACTCAAATGGCAAACTTATGCGTTTGGAAATAAAAGAGCTATTTAAGGGAAAAGCCAATAAGCATAAATATAAAAAAGGCACGGCAGAAGTCATTGAGAGAAAAGAGAGCAGTCCAGTAGTTTGTTTAAGAATCTATTATTTCAAGCCACTAAAAACCATTTACTTAAGCGAATTCACAGACTACGGAATCTTTAAGCCAATAATAAATAATACTATGCCTAACCAAGCACATGAGTAAAGCTTCAGCTACGCCTCGCTCACCTCATGTACGAGTACCGTTACCAGTAATATTGAAAATTAAATAATGAAGCCCCTCCAAAAAATAGTATGGATTCTGTTTGCGACACTTTTCCTAAACTGTAATGGTGTGGAATCTCCATTTTACTGTTTCGGTGCTTCATCTCCTGTTGATTTAAAGTTTGAAAACAATAACAGTAGTGACCAAATACTAACTCTTTTTCAATATACTGAAGCAAAAGGATTTGACAGGATTGGGACACTTAAAGTTAATGGTGAGTCAACAAAAGCAATCTGCTTAGAAAATGAAGGACCGATTGAAGAAGGCTTATATATATTTAATGGTGAACAAACTCATAAAATTCAACTGAAATGGGCTGAAGATTTTATTCTCAATCTTGATGATTCAACTCATCTTATAGATACACCTTCAGAACTTGAACATTTGTTGGACCCTAAATGGTAAATAAAAAATTATAACGGGTAACCACACCTCAACGCCAGCCTCCGGCCGACGGCCTCGCCCGTCGTTTAGCATAACCGTTAGGGTTAATTTTAAAAGCAAAAAAGCTTTATGAAAAAAATGGTGATTACATTTTTCTGCCTTTTACCACTGCTTTTGTATGGGCAGGAACCATTAAAACCGTTAGGGAATAGATGGATTGTTAAAACGAATGCTTTAAGTTTAATTGCAAAGAAACCAACAATTTCCCTTGAAAGAACATTTGATAATTCTTTTAGCCTCGAAGCCTCCTATACCCAAGGGAAATTTAAGAATATACTATTTACTGACCAGTATGAATACAATGGATTTTTATTAAGAGGAAAAAAGTATTTTGCTAACCTTGATCATGAAATTATAATACCTTACGCAGGAATTTACGTTGGGAATTTACACCGATCCATCCAGACTAGCGGGGAATCCTTGGATCGTGTAGGGTTCTTTGGTTATCCTTCCAGACAATTTGCTGGGCATTCTATCCGAGGAGGTGGTTCATTTGGACTTTCTTATTTCACTACGAGCCGAATAAATGTTGATGTACAAACTAGCTTAGGTTATGGCAGATATTTAAATCTTGATTGGTCAGACCCTAATACTTATTCAGGTGGATACCCAGATATGCAGGTATGGGCTTCTATTGGTTACTGCTTTTAGCATATCAGCTACACTCACCTTGACAATAAAAAGAACAACCACCCTAACAAGATCTATATTTCAGCCTTGGACTTACGTTCAAGACCGTCGTTTAGCCTAGCCGTAACACCCTTCCAAGTAGCCCCACAATGTTCCCAGACAATAAAGAAGCATCTTACAACCCTACTAATAAGCATCTCCACAGCGAACACTCATTAAGATAAAACTAAATGTCGTAGTCTCATTGCGGTGTTAGATCCCTTATAGCAGACTGTATCAAATCGTACAGTTAAGTGTACGAAATCGAACAGACTTTAAGAAACAGTTACCTACAGCATTGACAACCAACCCCATAAATCACTAATAACTAATTAGTTGTATTTTGGCACCAGCTTTGCCAATGCGATTGAGCAGGATCCCCTCAATATTTGGTCTCTTATCCATTAAAAATTAACACTTCAAGTCGTGCTAAAGAACAACCTGAAAATCGCTTTAAGGATACTCTGGAAAAACAAACTCTTTTCATTGGTCAATATCCTGAGCTTGTCATTGAGTATGGCAGTTGGAGTTATTCTCTTTACATACATAAAAGCCAATCACGACACAGACCACTTCCATCCAAAATTAGATCAAATAGTACGGATACTGACGCAGGAAACAAATGAGGTGGAACAAACCAAATGGGCAACAGCTCCCTTGCCATTGGCTACGCAGCTAGAAAGTGTCTCCTTTGTCGAAAAAACGGTAAAGGTACGCCTGGCGGGAAAGCACAATCTGCAAACCGATGGAGGTGATATACCTGTTAACATAAAATTCTCAGAGCCCTCTTTTTTTGATGTTTTTGGCTTTAAACTATTGTCTGGCAGCGCACAAAGCCTTACCTATAACACCACCACCCTTTTTTTAACCGAAAAAACAGCAAAAAAAATATTCGGAGACAGGAATGCCATAGGGCAAACGGTTCAATTTGAAAAATTAGGTTCTTATACCGTTGGGGGAATTATTCAGGACCCGCCTTTAGAAACACACCTGCCCATTGAGGCAATGCTTCCTATTAATGCTGCTGAATTGCTCGAAAAAAAAGAAGCAATCCCCCCTGCTTCACAGAATTGGGGAGAGTTTAAGAGTTCAGCAATTTATGCCCGTTTAAAATCAGAAGGTGATTTAAAGCAGCTCCTTACAACGCTCCAGAACTATAACCGGAGATTGGATAAGAGCAGTCTTCAATTTTTGGCACAACCCATAGAGGCTATTACCCCCCGAAACAAAGACATCCTAAACGACTACAATGCGGGCACCGATTGGGCAGGTATAAAAACACAGCTATTGTTGATTCTGGCTTTAACCCTTTTATCTGCTTTCAACTATATCAGTTTAACATTGGCGCGTGCCTTATCCCGAGCGCGGGAAGTAGGTATTCGCAAAACATTAGGCGCAACCAGAAGGCAAATTATTGGTCAGTTTTTAATGGAATCGACCCTTGTTGCCCTTTTTGCCTTGTTGTTTACAATGCCATGCGTTGAGATTTTAACGCACAGTGTACCCGAAATGGATGTGGAGTTCTCTTATGATACCACCTTACTATTAGGCTTGTTGACCTACGCAGTTATCACGGGCTTAGTCGCTGGGGCGCTTCCATCGTGGCTGTTGTCAGCGTTTAAGCCCATACAGGTTTTGCGTAAGATGAAGAATGTTAAGCTGTTTAGGAGTATTGCTATTTACAAAGCTTTGATCGTCTTCCAGTTTTCAGTAACCATTATGCTGATGATATTGGTTGTTATATTAGCTGATTATGAAATTAAAAACCATGCAATCATTAACTCAACCATATCGCCTAATGTGCTGACACTTGATTTAAAAGGAGAGAAATATGAGAACCTGCAAAACGAGATAAGCCAGTTAAGCCAGGTAGAAACGACTTTGGCGACGAACTGGTATCACAAACCAATGAAAGCGGGCAAATCTACTGTAACATTAAACGGTAAAGCGCTGGAAATAAAACACGTGAGCATCGACCCCAGAATAATTAAAACAGAAGGTATCAGCTTAAAATCCGGGCAAAACTTCCCTGAAAATATGCCCCGGAACAGGGAGCAATATGTGTTGGTAAATGAAGCTGCCGCAAAACTGATGGAGACTGGATCGGAGCGTATAGTGGGGCAAACGCTATTGCTGGATTCTGCTTATGTGCAGGTCATTGGTATCATGCCCAATGAAATTATTGGCGAAACAACTCCTTTACTATATCGGTATTTACCAGATGAAATAGCCACCCTAACCATAAAAATAAATCCTAATACAGAATCGGAAGCAACCAAAGCCATTCAAACTTTATGGAAAAACCATTTTCCTGAAAAAACAGCAAATCTTCAGAATTTAAAAGATGGTTATGCAAGCAGCGGAGAGAGATTAGGTTTTTTTGGATTCTTTGCCCTTATAGTTATGATCATCGCTGGTTTGGGCATTTTAGGCATAGCAAGTTACTCCGTAGAAACACGCGTTAAAGAACTGGGTATGAGAAAAGTATTGGGGGCAAGCAACAAGGAATTGGTGTGGAATGTTACCCGGGATTTTTGCATGCTTATCCTGATTGCCGGATTTATTGGTGTTCCGGCCGGCTTGTTTGGCGGTGATTTAATTAGACAGGATTTAGGCAGCAGTATTGTTGATTTAAGTTTTAAAAATGTAAGCATAGGCTTTGGTCTGGTTGCCATAGTTGGGCTACTAACTGTCCTATCGCAAACCATTCGGGCAGCGCAAATTGAACCTGTTAAAGTTTTAAAAGTAGAGTAACCACAAAACATTCAGTGGCAGGAGCTTTTGCTTTTAAACGTGCATATTCGCGTTAAAACACGGTTGTAGCCTTCTGATAAACTATAGCCATTTTTGTGGATTTTTGCCTTCAAGACCATTACTAATATACTACCTGCGGCCCTCACAAGCCCAAACAGAACAAGCTATAGTTTAGCTTGCCAAATTCACACGAACCTAATATATTGTATAAATAATATACAACCTGCAGCTCATGGCTTTATATGGTTATTGGCCTCAGGAAAGGTGAAGATCACAACTACGTTCATAGTGCAGATAAGCGTATGTTGTGGTTTATACTATAGTTAATCCGTCATAGGGATTATTTTCAAATTTAAAAATGGCGAAGCTTTCAGGCTTTACTGGCAGGAAGGGATCACAGGCTCATGAAAAGGAAAGTACCTGTAAAAGAGCCAAAGGCATAAATG
>NZ_JAAGWD010000013.1 GCF_010686685.1 Pontibacter burrus
CCAACTGCTGAAAGCGTATATCCAGCAAAACTTCGCCTCCAAAAACCTCAACATCACCGTCGATACCGTCGTGCGTGAAGAAGTAGGCCAGCACTTCCGCATTGCTGAGATACGGACAGTAAAATAAGACCCAAACCATGATCAGGCTTTCTGCTACTAGCAGAAAGCCTGATTTTTTATAAACTATAGTTAACTATGACTGATGTAATAGTGAGAATTGTGCGCTTTAAGGAGTGTAATTTAAACCGCTGCAACTATAGCAGTAAAGTAAGCGGCTTCTCAGTGACGGTTAAATAGAGCAGATTCGCTTTTTCAGCATTAAGTTTTCCGCCTGTTTATTTTAGGCTGTAAACCAAATCTTCTTCAAAAAACAAAACATTATCCTTCGCTTTTCTGCATCTATATAGCAGCATCTAAGTATAAGAACTATAACCTGTGGCTGATTTACTTCTCAGCAGTACCTCCGCAGGGCAACAGGGTGCTTCCGGATCTCTGCAAACTATAACCTCGTTTGCTTTAAACTATAACCAACGCCGGTATTCCTTATGTAGCCTTTAGGGCATAGTATATATTTTAGAGTACGCTTATTATGCAAAGACTTTTATTCCTTGATTCGCTGCGGGGGCTTGCTGCCATCGCGGTTGTTTACTTCCACTATACTTCCGTTTACCGCCACCTGTATGGCCATAGTTTCAGCGAAAAGTTTGATTTCGGGATTGGTTTATATGGCGTAGAATTCTTCTTTATGATCAGCGGGTTTGTGATTTTTCTTACCCTATCCCGCATCAGCAGCGCCCGCGATTTTCTGTTTAACAGGGTAGTAAGATTATATCCGGCCTATATCTTCTGTATGCTGCTCACTTTTGGCTGTGTGCAATATTTCGGACTGGAAGGACTGGAAACCAGTTTTAGAGATATGCTGGTAAATCTGACCATGTTCCAGAAAGCAGTGGGCGTGCCCGATGTGGATGGCGTGTACTGGTCGCTGTTTTCCGAGTGGATGTTCTACCTGATGATGGTAACTCTGTTTATATTCAGGAAGCTGGACAAAATGCTTTGGGTAGGAGCTGCTTGGCTGGTTCTGAACGTAATTAACATGCACTTCCTGCACCTGGGGTATGCAGCCCGCCTGCTGAACCTGTACCACGGTGTGTTCTTTTACTCAGGTATCCTGTTTTACATGCTCTATACCAATACCGGTAAAAAGTCTACAGTGCAGCTACACCTGGCAGCCTCTTTTGTTGTGGCACTTTCGATGTTTGCCTTGGAGGGATGGGCCGATATGATAGTGGTGGCTGTACTATACGCTGTATTTTACCTGAGCCTGAATGGCCGCATGAATTTTCTGGTTAACAAGCCCCTGCTGTTCCTGGGTAGCATTTCGTATGCGCTTTACCTGTTTCATCAATACATCGGCTTTATCATCATCAACGAGACCAAAGCCTATTTCGGAGACAGTATACTGGTTATTGTGCCGCCGCTGGTTGTGAGCATGGTTTGTGCTTACCTGATAACACAGTATGTGGAGCAGCCTTCTGTAAATTTTCTGAAGAAACTATACAAGAGCTATACAACCCAGAAAGTGCCGAGAGGTGCAGAAAGTGGTTTTACGCCGCAGCAACTGCCCGAAGAGAGCAAGGCCGCACCTGGGCTATAGTTATGAGGGCTATAGTTTTGTTAACCAGTGAAGCTGAAAGTTCTCCGGCCATAACCAGATTATAAGCAATCCGGCTGCTAGTGAGATCCCAAAAAGCACTGCCACTCTGGTAAACAGTGCACGCCTGGCCAGTACGGCTACCATGGCGCCCTTAAAAGCAATATTGGAAAGGGCAGCGATCATGATCACCTTCCAACCAGTTTGCTGGTTTATAACCTCATCGTTCATTAACCTGGAGGTGGAAAGGGTAATAGCATCAACATCGGTAAGGCCTGAAATGATAGCGACAATGTAAAGGCCACTGTTACCGAAATGGTCTTTGGCAGCAGAGGTAGCAACTATAACGATAGCATAGATGGCACCAAATACGAGCGCGGTTTTAAGTTGTGCAGGGTTTTCCTGTTCCGGCATTCTACCTGCATCCTCCTTCTTAAAAAAGAAGCCCAGAACTATAAGCACAGCCATGAGCAGGAGCAAGGTTACCAGCGGTGGAGCAACTATAGCCAGGGTGCCGCCCGGCGCCACTACTGCCACTTCTACCGTAATGCGCACCACAGAGATGGCGGTAGCAATAAAGATAACCAACGCGATCAGGTTATAGTTGGTGTTCTTGGTCTCACCTGCCTTAGAGCGCTTTGCATAGCTAACCGTAGTAGCTGTACTCGAAATAAGCCCACCCAGCACGCCGCCGAGCAAGGTGCCTGCTTTATCGCCAAAAATCTTGTAAGCAAAATAGCCGGCCAGCCCGATCCCAACTATAAGCACCACCATCAGCCAGATGTTGTAAGGGTTCAGCACATCGTAAGGGCCGTAAGCCTGGTTTGGCAGCACCGGGAGGATCACTAAGGAGATAACCACAAACTGCATGATGGCGTGTAGGTCCTTTTCGCCCAGTTTGGAGACAGCCTGATGCAGGGTTTCTTTTAAATGCAGTAGCACCGCTACAGCACCACCTATGGCTACAGCCACTGCTGTATTGCCAATAACAAGGTAGGCGCCAACGGCAAACATCAGCAACAGGGCGGCTTCGGTTGTTTGCCCTACATCATCCGGCTTTATATCCCGCTGTATTAAGTTGCCGGTTACTACAAGCGCCGTTACAGCCAGGGCGCCGGCAGCTATTATCCAACCTCCGAAGTCGCCGGCCAGTAGAGCGCAGACCGTACCAAACATTGTAACGATAGGAAACGTGCGGATGCCTGCAATGCGTGCGTTCTGATGCTGTCGCTGTAGTCCAACCAGGAGGCCAAGAGCCAGTGATATTGCCAGTGTCTGGAAAATTTCGAGGTGGGGCATACAACAGGTTACTTTTGTTATTCGAAGTTATGGCTATAAACTATAAAAGTATAGCAAAGCGCTATACTTTTATGATGAAACAGGAAAGTAGGTTATTAAAAGGTCAGGGCACCGGCAATCTCTTTTAGCGACACCTCGGCCAGCTTAGCTAGATACTGTGCGTTGCTGTAGCGTACCGTAGCATTCACATAGTTTAACTGCGCTTCTCTGAACTCGATAGGCGTGATGCTACCGATGCGGAATTTCTCCATTGTTATTTCCAGGTTGCGCTTTGCAATTTCCTGGTTCTTTCCTTCCAGGTTTACCAATGATAAACTGGTGAGATAAGTATTATAGGCTGTTGTAAGCTGCGTATTTATAGTTTGGTTCAGACGCTCGAATTCCAGTTGTGCACTGCTGATGTTAATGTTAGCGTTCTGCTGGTTACGGCGCTGCTCAAATCCATTAAAAATAGGCACAGATGCCGTTATGCCATAGTTCAGGCCACGCCCTGTTGCCAACGTAGTAAAGCCCAGCGCTGATTCGGAACGGTTAAAGTTGTACCCGGAGTTAAGTGTAACAGTAGGCAGGCGGTTTGCTCTTACCTGTTTCAGATCCAGCTCGGCTACGCGTTTGTTTATAAGGGCAGCCTGCAACGATGGGTTCTGTTGTGTTGCTCTCTCAGATAGCTCAGCCAGATTAAGCTGATCGTCAATAGTAATTTCATCTGCTACCCTGAAACGGATAGAAGCATCGCGTGCCATCAGTTCGTTCAGCTGAGTCTGCGTATTCTGGTATAGTTCGCGCTGGCGTAGTATGTTGGTTGTATCTGTGTTCAGGTCAACCTGTGCGTTCAGTACTTCCAATCTCGATGCTTTTCCAATTTCGAAACGGTTCTGTGCAGTTCCTACACGCTCACGCGAAATAACCATAGCCGTATCCAGGGCATTTAGTTGCTGCTGTTGCTGCACCAGGTTATAGTACACGCTGGTTACATCGGCAATGCGGGTAAGTATAGTTTGTTTTAAGTTTGCCTCTCCCAGTTTCTCCAGCTCTTTCAGCTGCTCGTAGCGGGCAAACATTCCAAAACCATCAAATACAGTCCAGTTCAGACCCACGCCATAGTTCAGGGTGTTGCCACGGGCGCCGGTTCGTTCTATCACCTGGCCGCTTTCCCGATTTTCGGACCTGTTCTGTACTGTGTTGTTCTGAGCCACGTTAGCAGTAACTACCGGCAGCATGCCAGCATTGCCAGTGGTTACGTTATTTCGGCTTATCTCCAGGTTATTGGCTACAAGCTTTATGTCATAGTTGCGCTCCAGTGTTATCCGGATGGCTTCTTCCAGGGTGAGCACTTCCTGCGCATTTGCCTTGCCATTCAGCAGGAGTAAGGCAAATGCAAACAGGACAGCAATTTTATACTTCATATAAGGTTGTAAGATAGATCGGGTGAAAAATTAAACTGTCGCTTTTTCGAACTCTTCTATTTGATCAAATTCCGGATGATGCTTACGCTCTCTGGACCACATGGAGTAGATAGCCGGGATAACGAATAAAGTAAGTATAAGCGAGAACATGGTACCACCTACAATTACAACACCCATACCCATACGGCTTTGAGCAGCTGCACCCAGCGCCAGCGCAATTGGCAAAGCACCTAAAGCAATGGCCAAACTTGTCATCAGGATTGGGCGAAGACGTGCCTCCGAAGCTTCCAGAATGGCCTCCATCTTAGGCTTGCCCTGTTCCCGGAGCTGATTCGCGAACTCGACTATCAGGATACCGTTCTTCGTGACGAGCCCTATGAGCATAATTGTACCAATCTGGCTGAAAATGTTCCAGGTCTGGCCAAACAGCCATAACGAAAGCATGGCACCGGCCACCGCCATCGGCACGGTCAGGATAATGATGAGCGGATCCACAAAGCTTTCGAACTGCGCTGCCAGGATAAGGTAGATCAGCAATAGCGCTAATAAGAAGGCAAACATCGTATTCGAACCACTTTCCACGAAGTCTCTGGATTCACCGCCCAGGTCAGTGGTAAAGCTTTCGTCCAGTACTTTTTCCTTGATGCGGTCCATGGCATCAATACCATCGCCTATACTCATGCCCGGTGACAGACCTGCTGAAACGGTGGCCGACATGTAGCGGTTATTATGGTATAGTTGCGGCGGGCTGCTGCGCTCGGTCAGGGTTACCAGGTTATCCAGCTGTACCAGTTCTCCGGTTTTGCTGCGCACAAACAAGGATGTCAAATCCAATGGATCGTCGCGGTCAGGGCGGTCAAACTGGCCCATTACCTGGTACTGCCGTCCGTTCATTAAAAAGTACCCGAAACGCTGCCCGCTAAGCGATAACTGCAGGGTTTGCGCCACGTCTATAACTGATACGCCCAGGCTTTGTGCCTTTTCGCGGTCGATAGAAATGTTGATCTCCGGCTTGTTGAATTTTAAGTTTACATCAACGTTAGAGAAGGTCGGGTCTTTGCTGGCTTCTTCCATAAAGGCCGGTATCTTCTCTTCCAGCTTCTGGAAATTCTGCGCCTGAATAATGTACTGTATCGGCTGGCCACCTCGGCGGTTTACAGATATAGTTGGCTGCTGGGTAACCATAGTTCTGGCTTCCGGATAGCGGCGTGTAAGGCTTGTCAGGTAATCTGCAACTTCTTTCTGCGAACGTTCGCGTTCACCTTGCGGCACCAGGGCAACACGCATCATACCGTTGTTTACAGAACCACCGCCCCAACCCGGAGACGTGATCACAAGGTTCACAGATTTCTCAGGCACCGAGTCGTTTACCAATTGAGTCAGTTCCTGCATAAAGCGGTCCATGTAGTCATACGACGCACCTTCAGGACCGGTAGCCATCACACGGATCATGCTTCTGTCGTCGTAAGGGGCAGTTTCTTTCTGAAGAATTGTATAGAAAAGTGCTGCCAGGCCAAGACAGGCGATCAGGATCGGGAAGCTCAGCCATTTGTTGCGCATAAAGCCACGTAGCGCGCTTGCGTAGGCCGCGTTCATACGCTCAAAATAAGGCTCTGTAAAGTTGTAGAACCTGGTTTTCTTGTGGCCACCTTTTTTCATCAGGTAGGCGTTCAACATTGGGGTAAGCGTAAGCGACACGAAGGCCGAGATGAGTACGGCGGCACCAATTACCACCCCGAACTCACGGAAGAGTCGCCCTACGAAACCTTCCAGGAAAATAACCGGAAGGAATACGGCTGCCAGCGTGATCGAGATAGAGATAACGGCCATAAAGATCTCGTTTGAGCCTTTTATAGCTGCTTCGATCGGCGACATCCCTTCTTCCACCTTTTTAAAGATGTTCTCAGTTACCACAATACCGTCATCCACTACCAGACCCGTAGCCAGAACTATAGCCAGCAGGGTAAGCACGTTTACCGAGAACCCGCACAGGTACATGATAAAGAAAGTGGCAATCAACGATACCGGAATATCAATAAGCGGGCGGAAAGCAATACTCCAGTCGCGGAAGAACAGGTAAATGATGGCAATTACCAGTACCAATGCAATCAATATAGTTTCAGCTACTTCCGTAACCGATTGCTTGATAAAGATGGTGTTGTCCATCGCAATGTTCAGGTCAATGTCTTCCGGCAGGTCTCCTTTCAACTTTTCAAACTGATCGTAGAAGGCATTTGAAATATCGAGGTAGTTGGTACCCGGCTGCGGAATAATGGCAAGGCCCACCATTGGCTGGCCTGACTCACTCATTTTAGTTTCCAGGTTCTCAGGGCCAAGTTCTGCTGTACCCAGATCACTGAAACGGATGATCTTACCGCCATCTGATTTAACGATCAGGTTGTTGAATTCCTCGGCAGTAGACAGGTTACCTAAGGTTTTTACTACCAGTTCGGTATTGTCGCCACTGATCTTACCAGAAGGTAATTCTACGTTTTCGCGGTTCAGGGCTGTGCGTACGTCGCCTACTGTAAGGCCATAAGAGGCAAGCTTAACCGGGTCGAGCCACAGGCGCATGGCATAGCGTTTCTGTCCCCATATCTGCACGCTACTTACGCCCGGTATAGTTTGCATGCGCTGCGAAATCACGTTCTCGGCGTAATCGCTCAGCTGCAACTGGTCGCGTTCGGCACTACGCACGGTCATGGTAATGATTGGCTCGGAGTCGGCATCGGCTTTGGATACTACCGGTGGCGCATCAATATCCTGTGGCAGGTTACGAACTGCCTGCGATACCTTATCGCGCACGTCGTTTGCCGCTTCCTCCAGGTCTTTATCCAGGTTAAACTCGATGTTGATGTTGCTTCGGCCCTGGTTACTGGAAGAAGAAATGTTGCGGATACCATCAATAGAGTTAATGGCTTTCTCAAGAGGCTCCGTTATCTGCGACTCAATAATGTCTGCGTTGGCACCAGAGTAGCTGGTACTTACCGAAACAATGGCCGGGTCGATGGACGGATACTCGCGCACACCCAGAAAGCTGTACCCGATCATACCGAACAGGATCAGCATCAGGTTAATTACAATTGTAAAAACCGGCCGCTTTATACTTGTGGTGGATAAACTCATACGTTTGCGCTTTTATTTCTTACCAACAGCTACTTTAACAGGGCTTCCTTCTCTTAACGTCATTATCCCGGTGGTCAATACCGTATCGCCTGGCTGCAGGCCGGCAGTTACAAGTACATCCTTTTCGGTACGTGTGGCAGTCTCTATCATGGTTTCCTTGGCTTTGCCGTCTTTGGCAACAAACACTTTTTTACCATTCTGTACCGGTATAACAGCCTCTGAAGGCACCAGCAGGGCATCATCTATAACCGTTAATGGTAGCTGGATGTTGGCAAAAGAGCCTGGCATCAGGGCGCCATCTCCGTTAGAGGCACGTGCACGCAACTGCAACGTACGGCTGCTGGCCTCAATACCGGGTTCTATAGCATAAACGGTAGCTGTATATTTTTGGGATGAACCAGCTACTGTAAAATTAAGGGTAGTATTCTCCTTTACCTGGCCCGCATATTTCTCCGGAACAGAGAAAGTGATCTTCAGAGGGTCGGTGTTAACCAGGTTGGCAATAACTGTTTCAGGAGAAATGAAGCTTCCTTCTGATACATTACGCAGACCAATGCGGCCCGAAAAAGGTGCCCGTATAGTTGTTTTGGCAAGTTGTGCCTGTATCAGTTGAGTCTGGGCCTGTGCTGATTTCAGGTCGGCACGCGCTACATCGTATTCTTCGCGGCTGATTGCTTCTTTTTTCAGGAGAAGCTCTGCGCGGCGTTCGTTCTCGGCGGCAAGACTCTGGCGGGTCTGGGCCTGTGCCAGCTGCGCACGCAGTTCAGAATCATCCACTTTTACCAGTACCTGGCCTTTGCTAACCTTACTGCCCTCGTTAAAGGAGATGGATTGCACAACGCCTGCTACCTGCGGACGGATCTGTATCTGCTCGTTGGCCTCGATGGAGCCTGTTACAGAAAGCGTGTTTGAAAAGCTTTGTGGTTGCAGCACCACGCCGCTTACCCGCATTGCCGGCGCTCCGCCACCTGGTCCGCCCGGGCCTTTAGGACCGCCACCTTCGCTTTTGTTCTGCATAATACGGTACGCTACCAGGGAACCAAACCCAAGTATAAGCAAGGTGAAAACGATGTACTTAATCTTCATAGGTGATGTTAATTTCCTCCTGAAGAGGGGTTAGATAGTAAAGTATAGTTTAGTTTAGATTGAAATCGTATAAGTGCATTTCCGGGCGGCAAAGCGCAGACAGAAACCACAAAAGTAAGCCGATGACTTTGACAATAAGTTCTGCCAAAGGTTTAATTTTCAGGCTCAAAAAAAGTGCCGTAATCACTGGCCACACATCAGTCCGGAATTTAAAGTTAAAACCTTAATGACTGAAACAGAAATAGATTGCAGATTAATCTGCATAAATATAAATTGAATGGCTGAACAGTATAGATAGCAGGATAAACAGCAGCTAAGATACAATGAGAGATAAGAAGGAGAATTTTTTTGAGAATGTATACGAAGTGGTAAAACTGATACCGGAAGGCAGGGTAACCAGTTACGGCGCTATCGCCAGCTATTTAGGCGCCAAAGGCTCGGCAAGAATGGTAGGCTGGGCCTTAATCGCCTCGCAGCCATTTACTAAAATACCGGCCCATCGGGTAGTTAACCGGATTGGGATGCTTACCGGGAAGCAACATTTTGAGGGTAGCAATGCCATGCAGGAGCGCCTGGAGCAGGAAGGTGTAAAGGTGGAGAAAGACCAGGTAGTAAATTTTGATAAACTGTTCTGGGACCCAAGCAAGGAATTGCTATAGTTTATAGTTTCTGCTGATTAAACGTGTCTGTCTGGCAGAGACAAGTTTTCAAACTATAGTTTATAGTGGCCTGTCCTTATCCCAGATGCGTTGTTTTGTTCCGGGCTCGTGTTCAACTCTCCAGTTATTGGCTTGGGCCAGCTTAAAAAGCCTGGTACGTAGCTTACGCGGGTACAGTATTTTTCTGGCTGTTTTGCTGTCGGAACTATAGGCGGGTACAATGTTGAGTTGGGCTAGGATTTCGTACGTAGCGGCGGCACAGCGCATACCGGTCAGGGCGTAATCGTAGGGTGTTCGGGTAAGGTAGCCTGCTGAAATACTGTCGAACTGCTGCTTTTGCTTTGGAGTTATGGGTATGTAAACTATAGCTTTCCTGATACTATCCGAACTGGTTTTATAGTGGTCGTAAAAAGCCTCTTCGGTATGCTGCGTATAGTTGCCGTGCGGCTTCTGCTTATTCGGGAACCAGTGGAAACTTCCATTCCGCACAAAGTTTAAGATCTGGTTGCTATAGTTTGCGCCAATGCCTACATGTCCGCCTAAAATGCTGCCAAACCATTTTTCTTCTACAGTTTTATAGTTCTGGTGAGGTCTGGAGCCATACAGGAAATGTACTTCCAGGTATGTACTGTCCTGTGCCAGAGCCAGGTGGCTGAGCAAACAGAAAACAACTATAGCTATCGTTTTAAGCATGTACTTACAGCTTAAAGTTTAATGTGCCGCAGTTTTAGAAAACACATTAATCACAATTACGCCAACTATAATCAGCACGAGGCCAATAATGGCGGGCAGGTCGGGTACCTGTTTAAATAGAACTATGCCTGCAAGCGTGATCAGGATAATGCCCACCCCGGACCAGATCGCATAGGCTATACCAACAGGTATCTTCTCTAAGGTCAGGCTTAAGAAGTAGAACGCACAGCCATAACCCAGTACCGTAATAATACTTGGAATAGGCTTAGAGAATTGCGCTGAGCTTTTTAAAGCCGAGGTGGCTATCGTTTCAGCAATAATGGCCAGCAACAGGAACAGGTAACTTTTCATAGAAAGGGAAATTATCTTCTTAAAGATACGACATTCCCAGGCCGGCTAGTTGCTCCATTTTATTCTTTTCTGCGCCCTAGTTTAGCAATGCACAAGGCTGCAATCTGACTGCGCAGTTTCGAGTTGGATGGTGGGGTGGTGGATGTTATGCTCTTTAAGCAGCGCAACTATAGCCGTGCGAATACTATTTTCCAGCACCTGGTCGGAAGTATTGACAACAGCATGTAGCGAACCGACATGATAGCTACCGTCCAGGCTCCAGATGTGCAGGTCGTGCACGCTCTGAACACCATTGATCTGGCTTAATTTGTGGGTTATCTGGTCCTGGTTCACGTTTTCAGGAACAGCCTGCAGCAATACCTTCATGGTGCTGATCAGGTTTCGGGTAGCATTATAGCCAATAAATGCAGCTATAGCTAAAGCCAGTACGCCATCTATCCAGAACCAGCCGGTAAAGTAGATAACGATAGCGCCAGCCAGTACCGCAGCCCAACCCAGCACATCTTCTAAAAGGTGAAGCATAATGGCCCTGCTGTTATGGTTGTGCCCATGCGCGTGTGCATGGTGATGCGCGTGATGATGACTGCCACCGCTTTTAATTCTTAAAAAGGCAAATCCATTTACTGCTATCCCAAGCACGGCCAGCCACAACATGCCCACACTATGTACCGCTTCAGGGTTAAGAAGTGATTTTATGGCACTGATGGCCATCAGGACGGCTCCGGTAAGCAGAAACAGCGACATGCCAAGCGCTGAGAGTAAAGAGAAACGCTTATAACCATAAGAGAATGCTGGTGTCCGCTTCCTGCCTGATAGTTTCTCCAGCAATACCGCCATCCCGATGGCCATGGCGTCCATAAAATCGTGGAAAGCGTCTGCGATGATGGCCGTTGAGTTGGTGAATATACCGCCGATGATCTCAACGATTGAAAAGGAAAGGTTAAGCCAGAAGGCTGTTGTAAGCCCGTTTTTATGATGGTGATGTGAATGATGTTCCATGATGCATTAAAATTTAATGCAAAACTAGGAGCAGAGGCAATGCAACTCTATTGCAAAGTTTCAGAGAGGCAGTTTTCGCAGATTCCTTTGGCAAAGAAGCGGATCTCGTCGATCCTGAAGTCGCTTTTTATGTTTGCGGGGATGATGTAATCTTCTTTGCAGGTAGTAGTCCGGCATATTTTGCAGTAAAAATGCAGATGCCAGTCTTTGTGGGTTTCTTCGCTGCAGGCATCGCTGCATAACTTGTACCGGGTGGTGACATTTTCCTGAATGCTGTGTACAATGCCTTTTTCTTCGAAAGTTTTAAGCGTTCTGTAAAGCGTAACTCTGTCGGCCTGCTCAAAATGGGCTTCGATTTCGGATAGCGACAAGGCAGCCTGCTGCGAAGCAAGAAAATCATACACCAGAATCCGCATACTGGTAGGTTTGGTGTTCTTGCTGGCCAACTTATGTTCGGTATCGCTATTCATGTTTTGGGTTAGATGTTTATAGTTTGGTGGGCGTGTGTTGGTGTAATGTAGTGATTGCATTGCAGGGATCGCGGATAAAAGCACTTCCCGGCAAATCACTTCAATTTCAATCGTTGCAGCCCGAACGGAAAGTTATAAGAATACAGAAATTTGTCTTCTAACAGAAACCTGGCCCTGTTATCACCAAACGTTTTTTGCAGAAAAGTCCAGGTGTCGCCTTTGTCAAACGAAACAAAGTAATAGTCGGTCAGTGTTTCGTCGCCGTGGCATACATTTACAATTGCGAACTCATTCTGGTAGGTTTCTTTTATGTTATAATGTTTGTCATTATGAGAGAAATCATGTTGTTCGATAGCATACCTGTTTGCACTGAAGTGCTTTCTGATAATATTCTGCCCAATTAAATCTGTAAGTAATAGATTTTGCTGACCTCCGTCTGATGATAAGAATACTAAAGAATCGATTTGACAGATAAGCGTATCTCCACGCAAATAGGTGTTGCCTACAGACCCATTTAGATCTGAGGTAAATGGCACCTGTTTCCAGTTTTTGCCTCCGTCACGGGTAATAAACAATACCGGTTTAGGAGACAGGCCGGATTCGTTATCTGAGTTTGTGTCCTCAACTAAAGTATACCCTCCAACAACTCCATTATTCTCATTTTCAAAATAAATTACTTTCCCGATCGACTTCGGCTCGTCGCTAATTCCACTGCCCTTAATAGTTTCCCACTTCGAACCGTCGCAACTGCTCAATAAAATGATATATAACAGAAGAATAGCTGTGATTCTCATGTAGTCTTTCTTTGGTTTGCGTGTAATGGAAAGTTCATAAAATGAGCGACGCGTAGCTGAATCTTGGCTTATGTGTCTTGTTATTGGTAATGTTTAATATCAAGTAGTTTTGAGAACTCCCCTTCATTTTCTACCAAAAGCTTATTCCATTGTTGCCAAGAGAAATATTTACTAGGGTGTTTAATAAAATATATGTTTACTTTTTTTCCATTTTTGATAATCGTCTTCTTTGAACTTCCATATCTTCCTATTTTAAAATTTTGCTCAAAGGATAGTTCGTAACCATTCCCGTATCTTTTCAACTGCTCATTAAAATAATGTCTTGAACTATTGCCTAAAAATATGCAAGTGTCTACAGGATAGTTGTTTATGATTTCGAAAAAATACTTGTAAGAGCTTTTGAAATCTGTTGGGCTTGGTCTTTCGGATTTAGATTTCATAGGTCTCTGAATAAAATTATAAAACATAACTTTGGACCAGAAATCTCGAACTTTAAACTTGGATGCGCCAAATAATGCTTTGTGAGTATTGTTAAACAGTTTCCATTCATCACTTGAATTAAGAAATCTATTAACAATATCAATTGTCGTATTCTTATTACTTATAAAATCATTGTAACAAGCTTTGTCAAACTTTCCATCATCATCAACAGAATAATGACTTTCTCCTATTAAGAGCAACTTATATTTAGACTCTAAATAAGAATCTCCCTTCCAAGGAGTCCATAACTTGTATTCCATTTTATTAAATTGTATTAAGTTTATTAAATTATATTAAGCACAACTATAGTATAAACGAAACCAATTACGTCTAGCCTCCAACCGTTAGTAGGATACGTTACCAGTCGCTCACGCTCATTTTGTCCAGTTCTTTAAACTATAGCAGTCTTTCTCCAGCGAACTATAGTAAACATAACAAGTGCAAAAATGATCTCGATCGCTGCTCCCACCAAAACCGTAATCTGCGAAGATGCATTCAGGGTAAACAGAAGGTAAGCTGCAACGCCTAACCCTATGCCCAATACCCAGTAGCGCCGCGAACTATAGAGCGTGGCAAACATCAGATACCTGCCCCCGATGATGAGGAGCATGCCCTGGAAGAACCATTGTGTTTTTTGAAACGAAAGCCCATAAGCCAGCGGCATACACATGATCATAAAAATGGTCCCTTCCATTGCAAGCCTTCCCAACGGGTTGCCTTGTGTGTGCACGCCACTCGCTCCAAGTATCTTATTAAGCAGAATGCTGACAGGATGAATGAGAGTGCCCCCGATAAGCAGCGCCCAGACCGCTTTTTCCGGCGACACATACATGGCTACAAGCCCTGAAATGAGCCAAACTGTTCCTGATACCAGCACACCGCTTGTACCGTTCAGGTACGAAACGCGCATATCTTGCTGGGCATCTTTTATGTTCTGTAAATCTTTTAAAGGCTCTGTTGTAATTTGAATTGAGTTAACTAATGGCATCAGTTTTTCCGGTTTTATATTTTGAGAATTTTGAATACACTGCTATTCCTTTTAATTCGCTGTGGACAGGAAAAAGAGACTTAGTCAACACATCATATCAAATATATAAATAACTATAGATTTACCAACAGCTTTATCTTTGTAAAATCCCGCCAATCCCCCGAACTTCGCCCAAACTGCATTACCCATGAAGATCAAACTGATTGCGATAGGCAAAACCGACGAAAAATTTCTGGAAGAAGGGATAGACAAGTACCTGAAACGCCTGAAGCATTACCACCCCGTAGAGTTTATAGTTATACCCGACATAAAGCAGGGCGGCAAGTACACTCCGGACAAACTGAAGGAAGAAGAAGGCAGGCTGATTTTGCAGAAAGTGCAGGAAGGCGATCACCTGATTATGCTGGACGAAAAAGGCAAAATGTTTACCTCAGGCGAGTTTGCCAATTACCTGCAGAAAAAGCTGAACAGCGTAACTACCAACCTGATCTTTGTGGTTGGCGGGGCCTTTGGTTTTTCGCAGGCTGTGTATGCAAGGGCTAACGATAAACTGGCGCTCTCTACCATGACCTTTACCCACCAGATGATCCGCCTGTTCTTTACCGAGCAACTATACCGCGGCTTCACGATTCTGCGCGGCGAAAAATACCACAACGACTGAACTATAAACCAGCTTATAGTATAAAGTGGCCGTTTCAGGAGAATAGTTAACTAACTGGTTTAAATCTTTTTGACCCAAATGCTGTTGGTCAGGTATAGTTTGTTACCGGTAACTATAGTTTGGCCGGTCGTCTAAAAGCGCGAAGCACCACATAAGGCCGTGCAACAGAAAGATTACCTTTGTAAAATGGAAGTAAAGTTGAGTTCGGAATCGGTGGTTAGTGCCAGAACCTGGAGCCTGCCCGACCTGCGTAATAGCTTAAAAAACCCGATGTTGCTGCACCTGGCTTTCTGGGTGGTGTATGTGGTATTTTTTGGGTTGCTTTACGGTAGCTACATCGACGACTACTATAACGCCTTTATGGTGGAGCTGGTAGAACTGCCATTTAAGGTGGCGCTGGTATACTTTAACATGTACTACCTGATGCCCAAGTTTCTGCTCTCTAAGCGCTACCTGGAGTTTTTTGTATACCTTTTTTTGCTGACGGGCGCCATTGCCGGCCTAATGCAGTACGTGTTGCTGCCTTTCCTCATTCACCCGCTTATCTGCCCCACTACTTGTACCCAAGATAACCTTACGCTGTACCGCTTTGTCAAAAACATTGTGAACATCAATTACCTGGTGCTTATTTCGGCAACTATCGTTTTGCTGCGAAACTGGTATCAGCACCAGCGGGCAGCCCGCACCCTGTCGCAGGACAAACTGGAGGCCGAACTGAAATTCCTGAAAGGGCAGATTCACCCGCACTTCCTGTTTAACACGCTTAACAGCCTGTACTCGCTGACGCTTAAAAAATCCGACAACGCCCCGGAAATGGTTTTAAAGTTGTCGGGGCTGATGGACTATATGCTCAATGATGCCACTGCCGCCAAGGTATCTTTGGAGAAGGAGCTGAATTATATCCGCAATTATATAGACCTGGAGCGTATGCGCTACGGCGACCGCGTAGACATCAGTTTTAACGAATCCGGAATGATAGCCGGCAAACAAATTGCCCCCATGATGCTGTTACCATTTGTAGAAAATGCGTTTAAGCATGGGGTAAGCACCGAAATGGAGAATGCCTGGATACGCATTGATGTGAAAGTACACCAAAGCCACCTGAGCCTGCGCGTTGAGAACTGCAAATCAGAGTCGGCGGAGCGTACCGCGAAAGAAATGGCATCAGGTATTGGCCTGAAGAACGTGCGCCGCCGCCTGGAGCTGTTGTACAAGAACGCTTATAGTTTAGAAATAGAAGATGAGCCGGATGTGTATGCCGTGCACATGGAGTTAGACCTTAGCGATAGAACCGATGAAAATTAGATGCATGATAGTGGACGATGAGCCCCTGGCCCTTGACGTGCTGGAAACGTACATCGCCCGTTTGGATAACCTGGAACTGGTATGCCGCTGCAACAACGCTGTGGAAGCCTACAACTGCCTGCAAAACGAGCAGATAGACCTCATGTTCCTGGATATACAGATGCCTAAGCTGACCGGTATCGATTTTCTGAAGTCGTTGCCTAACCCGCCGAAAGTGGTTTTCACTACCGCCTACCGCGATTATGCCGTAGAAGGTTATGAACTGAACGCCTTGGATTACCTGCTCAAACCTATCTCTTTCGATCGTTTCTTAAAAACTGTAGCCAAGCTAACACCGCAGGAAAATCACCTGCCAGCCGCTGCACACACTTCGGAACCGGATTATAAAGAAGCTTTTATTTACCTGAAGGCCGATAAAAAAATGGTGAAGGTCATGCTCTCCGACATCCTGTACATCGAGAGCCTGAAAGATTACATTCGTGTTAAAACCGAGACAAAAGAAATCATCTCGTATCAGAAAATCAGCTTCCTGGAAGAAAAGTTACCCTCTGACAAGTTCCTGCGCATCCATCGCTCCTTCATCATCGCGCTAGACAAAGTGCAGGCCTTCTCTGCCACTGCTGTAGACCTGGGTAAAACCGAAATCCCGATCGGCCGCCTCTACAAAAACGAAGTACTGCAGATACTGGGCAGAAATAACCTGTTGGAAGCATAGCTTTTGGCTAATTATGAATGATGAATTATAAATTATGAATTAAGCACAGGTTGTATGGCGCGAGCGTCCGCGCTTGTGCCGAACTATAGCAGGGGCCTCTGGCCCCTTTTTGTTTGCTGTAGGTTTCTGAAACTATAAGCAGAGTACTTCATTAAACTATAGTTTGCGTAACTTATCAGGTGCGTTTAAACTATAGTTGCAGCTTTAAAGTATAGCTCTCAGCACATACGACCATTCATAATTCATAATTAAATTGAACACCATCTCCAAAAAGAAGCTGTTTTACCCTGTGTCGGAGCGGTTGCGTCGCTACATGCGCACATATGATCGCGAAACGCAGTTGCCGGTTCACTACGAAGACCTGCTGCATTACACTGATTCGTTCCCGTACTTCGATACAAAAGGGGTGGATACGCTCTGGGAAACCGTGATGTACGAACAGCAGAGCCAGCAGGAACTGAATACTGGTTTGACCATGATCTATGCCCTGCTGAAAACGGACGGTGATATGTCAGTGATGGAGCACCTGTATGTGTCGCGGATTGATTACTGCACTTTCGGAAATTCCAACCCATTTAGGGTTCAAATCATGAACCAGCTGAACGACAACTACGACTATTTTTATGTGAAGCGCGCCGATGCCTCACGTATCTATGGCCTGGAGTTGGAGCACATTTTGTCGCCGGGCCGTTTGAATTACCTGGTGGATGGTGATAGCCTGATTGAGGAACACATTGCCGGAATTCCTGGCGATGCTTTCATTAAAGATTACCTTAACCGTAAAACTGCTAACAAGGTACGCATAGCCAAAGAGTTTGTGAAGTTCAACGAGCGCTGCTTTATCCGCCTGCTCGGCGACATGCGCTCTTACAACTATGTGGTAGACGTAACCCCCGATTTTGAGGACGAGCAGTACCGCGTACGCCCCATCGACTTCGACCAGCAGTCGTACGAAGGCAAGAAAACCATGTACCTGCCCCAGTTCTTTAAAGACAACAATGTGATTGTGAACCTGGTGCTTACCCTGTTAAAGCCAGACGTAGTGCGCCAGTACCAGAACGAGGAACGCACGCTCATGTTCCGCCGCCTCAAATCAGCCCGTTACCGCCTCAAAGACCTGATCGACTGTATGCGGAAAGATACCATCTCAACACCGGAAAAGATTGCACAACTGAAGCAGGAGTTAGCGGAGCATCATAAATCAAATGAGTTTCTCAAATGTAAATGCATGGGGGATCTTGTACGTTTAAATCTGAAGATAATGCTCGTTAAAGCTCCTGTTGTAACAGCTGGTAAAGTTTAGTTTGTTGCTATTTCGATATTAGTGTGTGATCGGTCATGGGTTATAACTTTCAAAGTCTATAGGTTTATAGTTTCTTTTCTGTAATGTCGAATGCAGCCGAAGGATCTTATATGTCCAATTGACTCTCATTTGTCATTTCGAATGCAATGAGAAATCTATTACAGACTATAGTTAATCACACGCTATCATTTTACAGCCAACTATAGTTGCCACTTGCCACAAGCAGCTCATTCTATAGCCACCACATATCCTGAGAGCTCTACTTACCTAAAGTTTCAATCTGGCTTTGGTGCGCTCACGGCCGCGAGGCCCCGTCTTCGGGCATCGCGCGGTGTACATTTCTTTTGCTCCTGCGTCGCAATGCCTATCGGCACCAGAAATCTACAAGGCGCTCAACCCAAAGACTGAAATCACTCGATAGCTAAGCTATAGTTTAATTGATCAACTATAGCTCGAGCCTTTCCGTGGTTATAGTTTCTTGTGTCAGGCTGCGCCTGCCTGCTCGTAGTCTTGTAACTATGAAACTAAAGAAGCAACTATAGCTATAGCCAAAATTCCCCTCTTGGGAGGGGTAGGGGTGGGTTAATTGCCAACTATAGAACTATAGTCAAACTATAGAGCAACAGCCCAAAGTCCCCCCTTTGAAAGGGGTAGGGAGATGACTAACTGTAACTATAGAACTATAGCTGTAAACTATAGCAAAGGCAGAAATGGTCCCCTTGAGGACAAGTGAGTATGGGAGTTCGAAACTTGCGAGCGTAGCTCACAGGGATGTTAACTACCAACTATTGAACTACACAACTATCCTAACACATATAATCTCCCTCTCCTGTTCTTAGGAGAGGGCTGGGGAGAGGTAAAATCCCCGCCTTAGACCAGGAGGGTATAAAGGGGTGGTTGAACCAAGTCAACTATAAACTCCAACTATAGCCACAGACAAACCCATCACACCCCTCAATTACTAATCCTCACACGCCCATACCTCCTCAATTTCATTAACTTACAGCATGCCAGTTGGCCGGTAATGTTTTACCGATTCGCTTTCTGGAAAGTGTGTAACATAATAAGTACCTTTGGCCTTTTAAATGACAAGCACATGCAGGACATAGAGAAAGAAAGCAACATTTTATCTGATAGAATAATGGCGCTGGCCGAATCGCAAACAATCGCTATGGCTAAAAAGGCCCGCGAGCTGGCTGCACAGGGGCATGATGTGATCAACCTCAGCTTCGGAGAACCTGATTTTCAGACACCGCAATACATAAAAGATGCCGCTAAAAAGGCAATAGATGATGGCTTCACTTTTTACACGCCGGTAGCCGGTTATCCGGAACTGCGCCAGGCAATTGTAGAAAAGTTTAAGCGTGACAATAACCTGGACTTTAAGTCCGAAAACATAGTTGTATCAACAGGCGCCAAGCAGAGCATTGCAAACGCGGTGCTATGCCTGGTAAACCCCGGCGATGAAGTGATCATTTTCTCACCGTACTGGGTGTCGTATGAAGAAATCGTGAAGCTTGCAGAAGGGACGCCGGTGCAGGTAATGGGCAACATCGAGAACGACTATAAGGTTACACCATCTCAACTGGAGGCAGCTATAACTTCCAATACAAAAGTGGTGATGTACTCTTCGCCGTGTAACCCTACCGGTTCTGTTTTTTCTTCTGATGAACTGTATGCATTTGCAAAGGTGCTGGAGAAATATCCGCAGGTGCATGTTATTGCCGATGAGATTTACGAATACATCAACTTTGAAGGCAGGCACGCCAGCATGGCCAGCTTCGACTTTATAAAAGACCGCGTTATTACCGTTAACGGTTTCTCTAAAGGCTATGCTATGACCGGCTGGCGCGTGGGGTATATTGCAGCGCATAAAGACATTGCCGCGGCCTGCGATAAAATGCAGAGCCAGATTACGTCGGGCACCTGCTCCATTGCCCAGAAAGCAGCTTATGCAGCCCTGCAGGGTGGCAAAGAATCGGCAATAGAAATGCGCGATGCCTACCTGCGTCGCCGCAACCTGGTGCTGGAGCTAATGAACGAAATTCCGGGCATTAAAACCTATGTACCGAATGGCGCTTTCTACATTTTCCCGGATGTGAGCTATTATTTCGGAATGAGCTACGAAGGTAAAACTATTCAGAATGCAGAGGACCTGTGCATGTACCTGCTGACAGATGCCTTTGTAGCAATAGTTAACGGCGACGCATTTGGTGCACCACAGTGTGTACGTTTCTCATTTGCCGCATCAGACGCAAAGCTGACCGAGGCCCTGCATCGCATAAAACTTAGCCTGGCTAAACTTCAGTAATGAATCAGATTAACACTTTAGAAGATATTTTTTCAGCCTTCAACCGGCTGAGTGTGCTTATAGTTGGCGACGTAATGATTGACTCCTATTTGTGGGGTAAGTCGACGCGTATTTCACCGGAAGCGCCTGTGCCTATAGTTAACGTGGTAAAACGCGAAAAACGCTTAGGTGGCGCGGCAAACGTTGCGCTTAACGTGCAGGCCCTTGGTGCTACGCCACTGCTCTGCTCTGTAGTTGGCGACGATAAGGATGGCGGCGACTTTTTGCGCCTGTTGGAAGAAAAAGGACTTTCGACGGAAGGCATTGTGCAGAGCCCGGAGCGGGTTACAACTATAAAGCACCGCATTATTGCCGGCGCACAGCAGCTGCTCCGTGTAGATGCCGAGATTGAAACAGAGCTGGCTGACTATGATAACCGCCACCTGGAGGAGCGTTACCTAAAACTGCTGGACCGTGCTGATGTAGTGATTCTGGAAGATTACGATAAAGGAGTTTTCTCGGAAGAGAATATAAGGCATTTTATTCAGCTGGCGAACGAAAGAAACATACCAACCGTAATCGACCCTAAAAAGAAGAATTTCCTGAGCTATATAGGCTGTACACTTTTCAAACCAAACTTGAAAGAGCTGAAAGAAGGACTGAAAGTAGATTTTGCGGACGAGAACCTGCCAGCTTTTGAAGAAGCCGTAACACAACTGCAGACCCGCCTGAAAACAAAGCAGGTGCTGGTTACGCTTTCGGAGCGGGGTGTGTTTATTGCCAACGGGCAGGAGCGGACTTACATAGAAGCGCACCTCCGTTCTATTTCCGACGTTTCGGGTGCCGGCGATACTGTGATAAGTATAGCTGCTTTGTGTATGGCCTTGGGCACTTCGGTGCAATTCCTGGCCGGGTTAAGTAACCTGGGCGGTGGCTTGGTATGCGAGCAGGTGGGTGTAGTGCCAGTTGATAAACAACGCCTGCAGCAGGAAGCGGCTCAGCTCAAGTTATACCACATGCATGAACATCGAACAGCTTAACAGGCTACTCTACGACAGCAAGCTGCGGGCTTATGCGCTGATGCGGCGCACCACTTATGTGCTCACCCTGGTTTCGGTGGCCCTGCTGATCTACGCCCACGGCGTGGTGTCAGATCCGGTTATGCTGCAGTACCTGTACTATGCCATCGATGGCATCCTGGCTGTTTTTGTGCTGATTTATTTTCTGCGCATCCTCTACAATTTCGAACGGCTTAAATTTCTGCAGCGCACCTGGTTTGAGGGGCTGCTGATGGCCATCATCCTCGTAAACCAAATTGGTACCTACCTGCTCAATGAGCCGGTCATCTACAACCTGTTCGAGGGGATCGGGATGCCACTTTCGGTAGAATTTTACCGGGTGTTGGTTTCGCTGTACATGCTCATGCTGCTCATTATAGAGTTGCTCGAGACAAAAGTGCACCTGAAGGCACTTCAGATAAAGCCAGCCATTACGTTCCTGTTAAGCTTTCTTGTGCTTATTGCCATTGGTACGGCTCTTTTCATGTTGCCTAAAATGTCGATGGTGCCGGGTGGTATGCGCTTTATAGATGCGCTCTTTATGGCTACCAGCGCCTCATGTATAACCGGGCTTGCCGTAGTGGACCCAGGTACTTACCTCTCTTTTTCGGGACAGGTTGTGCTTCTGGTCTTAGTGCAGTTGGGCGGTTTAGGCGTCATGACTTTTGCCACTTTCTTTGCCATGCTCATGCGCCAGGGGATAGGCATACGGCACCACGTGGCCATGTATGAGATTTTGGAAAGCGAGTCTATTTCGTTTACGCGCGGCCTGTTGCGCAAACTGCTCGCCATGACCCTTTTTATAGAGGCTGTTGGTTCGGTAATCGTTTTTATGACCTGGGGTAAGGATGTTGTTTTTACCGATCTGGGTACCAAAATATTTTACTCGGTTTTTCATGCTGTATCCGGGTTTTGTAATGCGGGTTTTTCGCTTTACCCGGAAGGGCTTTATTCAGATGTATTGCGTGGTTCATACATTCTGCATTTAACTATAGCTGTACTCATCATATTCGGGAGCATTGGTTTTCCGGTTATAATCGACCTCTTTTCACCGTCGGCGTTGCGCGCGCGCCTGCATACACCGTGGCGTAACTGGAAAATGCTGACCCGCGTTGCCGTTTACACTTCGGCGGCTTTATTGTTGTTCGGTACCGTTACGTTCTTTTTACTGGAGTATTTTAACACGCTCTCGTATCTGAATTTTGCCGAGGCGCTGGTAACTGCATTCTTTCAGTCTGTAACTACCCGTTCGGCAGGTTTCCATACGGTTGATATCTCAGCTATCTCTGTTCCTGCATTACTCATCATGATGATCCTGATGTTTATCGGGGCTTCGCCAGGCTCGATGGGTGGCGGTATCAAAACCACAACATTTACAGTAATAATTCTTTCGGTGTGGGCAACTATACGCGGGCAGAAAAACATCGAGATCAGCAAACGTACTATACCACCTTCGGTGTCTTATAAGGCGTTTGCCGTGTTTACCTTTGCTGTAGTGTTCAATGTTTTTTTCCTGATCATCCTTTCCATTTCCGATCCTCAGTTTGATATTCTGCGCCTGGCCTTTGAGCAGGTATCGGCATTCGCAACTGTGGGGCTAAGCACTGGTATTACAGCAGGTATGTCTGATGTAGGTAAGTTTATCCTGATTCTGTCGATGTACATAGGCAGGGTGGGCACACTAACGCTGGCTCTGGCAATCAGTACACGTGCTTATACTACAGCATACAAATACCCTGAAACGCACCTGGCCGTAGGATAAGCCCTGCTACCATTAAGTAGTTTCTAGCATTATGGAGATCGAACGGCTTAACAGGCTACTCTACGACAGCAAGCTGCGGGCTTATGCGCTGATGCGGCGCACCACTTATGTGCTCACCCTGGTTTCGGTGGCCCTGCTGATCTATGCCCACGGCGTGGTGTCAGATCCGGTTATGCTGCAGTCCCTGTACTATGCCCTGGATGGTATTCTGGCTGTCTTTGTGCTGATTTATTTTCTGCGCATCCTCTACAATTTCGAGCGACTCAAGTTTCTACAGCGGACTTGGTTCGAGGGTTTACTGATGGCCATCATCCTGGTTAACCACACGGGTACTTACCTGCTCGACTATCCGGTCATCTATAACCTGTTCGACAGGGTTGGGGTGCCGCTTTCAGTAGAACTATACCGTGTTCTGGTATCGTTCTACATGCTGTTTCTCTTAGTTATTGAGCTACTGGAAACCAAAGTGCACCTTAAAACCCTTCAGCTTAAGCCATCTATCACTTTCATCCTAAGCTTCGTTTTACTGATCCTGGTTGGTACAGGCCTGTTTATGATGCCTAAAATGACCAACTCGCCTGATGGGATAAGTTTTCTGGATGCCCTCTTTATGGCTACCAGTGCCGCGTGTGTAACCGGGCTGGCTGTAGTAGACCCGGGTACCTACTTTACTTTGTCGGGGCAGATAGTGCTGTTGGTACTCGTGCAGCTGGGCGGATTAGGAATACTTACTTTTGCTACCTTTTTTGCTTCGCTCATGCGGCAAGGGATCGGTTTAAAGCAGCACGTAGCAATCCACGAATTGTTAGAAAGTGAATCACTTTTCTCCTCGAAAGGGCTATTGCGAAAACTAGTTTTCCTTACCTTTCTGATAGAAGCGATAGGCGCAGTTTTCGTCTTCATTAGTTGGGGAAACGAGGTGAAGTTCACCAGCCTTGGGAGTAAAATATTTTATTCTGTTTTCCACTCGGTGTCAGCATTCTGTAATGCGGGGTTCTCTCTTTATCCGGCTAGTCTGTATACTGAACCTGTCCGTTTTTCCTATATCCTGCACCTGGTAATTGCCTTGCTTATAATTTTTGGCGGCATTGGCTTCCCAACTATAGTAGATGTGCTTTCTCCTAAATCGATGCGCATGCGTATGCGGTTGCCCTGGAGAAACTGGAAGCTTTTATCCCGGGTTACAATCTATACCTCTGCTGCCTTAATCCTTCTGGGAACTATAGGGTTCTTTTTTCTGGAGTATTACAACACTCTCTCCAGCCTTAGCTTTGGGGAAGCTATCATCACATCCTTTTTCCAGTCAGTGACTACGCGTACTGCAGGGTACAATTCTGTAGATATTTCGCAGTTATCTACTCCAACTATGCTGATGTTTATTTTCCTGATGTTCATCGGAGCATCTCCGGGCTCAACAGGTGGGGGTATCAAAACAACAACCTTTGTAATCATTCTGCTGGCTGTATCTGCTACAATCCGGAATAAAAAGAATATTGAGATTGGCAGAAGAACAATTCCTCATTCAGTGGCATATAAGGCTTTCAGTGTTTTCGCGTTTGCTGCATTGCTTAATCTGTTCTTTCTGTTTGTTCTTTCTATCACCGACCCGAAGTACGATATTATTCGATTGGCGCTGGAGCAGGTCTCAGCGTTTGCTACGGTAGGGCTGAGTACAGGCATTACGGCTGGTATGTCTGATGTGGGTAAGCTTGTACTTATTCTATCTATGTACATTGGTAGAGTAGGAACCCTTACACTGGCACTTGCCTTAAGTACACGTACAGGCACCGCGGCTTACAAGTATCCAACTACTCAACTACCGGTAGGGTAGAGGAAGTTGAAGAATTAAGGAGTTAGAGAGTTTTGGAGTTAGAAAATTGGGAGGTTTAGGAAAGTTAAAGAGTGATATAAACTATAAAGGCCTGCAATTTTGCAGGCCTTTATAGTTTATAAATATTGAAGTCAATTTTATTTCAGACTTCCTAAACTCAAAAACTCTCTAATTTCTAAACTCACCATATTCCTTCACCGTCTGTACAAAGCATTTCACTTTCTCAGGGTCAGTATCAGGATAAACGCCGTGGCCTAAGTTAGCAATGTGACGTTGCGGACCGAATTCCTTCAGCATTTTTATAGTTTCACTCTGAATCTTATCGAATGAACTATACAGCAGGCACGGGTCCATGTTGCCCTGAAGTGTTTTATCAGGACCTACCTGCGCTCTCGCAGTGTTGATATCCATATGCCAGTCCAGGCCTATCGTTTCGCAGTTCAGCTTCGAGAAATCTTCCATAGCGAAGAAAGCGCCTTTGGCAAACACCGTTACCGGCACGTTGCGGATGGCATTGCAAATTTCGCTGATGTATGGTAGCGAGAACTCGCGGTAATGCGCCGGCGAAAGAATGCCTGCCCACGAATCAAATACTTGTATCAGGTTAGCGCCTGCCTCTACTTGTGCTTTCAGGTAAGCTATAGTTGTATCCGTAATCATGCGGAGCAGCTGGTGCGCCAATGCAGGGTTGGTATATAACATGCCGCGTGCATGCGAGAATGTTTTGGAGCCACTACCTTCTACCATGTAAGCCAGGATAGTCCACGGGGCACCGGCAAAACCGATTAGTGGCACACGTCCGTTAAGGGCTTTTTTAGTTACTTTAATGGCATCCAGCACATAGTGCAGGTGTTCGTGCGGGTCAGCTACGCGAAGTTTTGCAAGATCAGCTTCAGTGCGAATTGTATTCGGGAACCAAGGGCCGCGCTTTTCAATCATTTCGTAGGTGCAGCCCATTGCTTCTGGCACCACTAAAATGTCTGAGAAAATAATGGCTGCATCTACATCCAGTATGTCAACGGGTTGTATCGTTACTTCAGCGGCAAGTTCCGGCGTTTCTACAAGTTCCTTAAATCCGCTAAGGCTTTCGCGTACAGCTCTGTATTCAGGTAAAATTCTGCCGGCCTGGCGCATCAGCCATACCGGGGTGCGCTCAACAGGTTCTCCTTTGGCAGCTCTAATAAGCAGGTCGTTCTTCAGTTGCATAACACAAAGATAAGCTAATTTGCCGATTGTGGGAAGGTGATTGTTATCACCAAACTATAAGAGCTGTTTACTTGATTGTGGGAAGTGTGGTTTGGGGTAGGAGGAACTATAGTTACAAAATCAGTCTTACTATTATTCTTCGCAGTTTGACTCTACCACTTGATCAAACAGTTTCTTAAACTCTTTGGTCATTTGTCCTTCCTGGTTAAAACCCTTAACATACTTTCTTTGTCGGTTTGCACAATTCCACCAGCCATAAGTCATCAGATCAATTCGGGCTAGAAGTAGTCTATCAGCAGACCTTAAATTTTCTTGATACCTGCGTTCAACTCCTTCAGGGTATCCATTGATGGATTTATTGTACTCAATTAGCTTTCTCCAAGAATCTAATAAATGAGTCGTATCTTCAGAAGTCAGCCCATTTATGTATTCGATGCATTGCTTAGAGTAGGCAGTACCAATAAGCAGTTTAGGATTTAAATGCGCTTCTAACGTAAGCTTCTCTAGTTGGTAAAGTTCTTCTAATTGCAAGATAGATAACTTTATATGCTCTTGCCAGAACGGAGCAGGAACAACATCTAAGCTTTGTAGTTTTTTAATGGCTTTGCTATAGTTGTTTTCGAGTTCTTTTAATGAATTTTCAATATAAGCCACAGTATAATATTCAGGCTCATCCAATGTAGCATCTGTATTTGAAGAAGTAACGCTATTATACCCGAATACCAGAAAGTAAGTGTCTGCAATCTGTCTCTCAGTGTATTTACCCGATTGGTAATAACCAGTATAGTCACAAAGCCCTTCCTGCCAAGCAAATTCCCTTAAATATGTTCTCTCAGCATGTTGCGCTTCTTGCTCTTCTTCTGTATTAGTGCCTTCTAAAACTACATTCGTATTCGCTGCATTCCTGTTTTGGCATGAAACAAACCAAAAGGCAAGGAGAAATAAGTTAGTTGAAAGAAGCTTGGACATACACTTTTGAATTATCTATTACCGCTCCGTAAAGAACAGCGCATAAATAGCCGAAACAATAAAGTTTACGCCGATAGAGAGCACGATAAAGCCCATAATGCGGGAAAGCGCTGACAAACCGGATTTGCCCATATAGCGCGTAAGCTGGTGCGAGAAACGCAGAATGATATAACAAACTGCTGCGAGCAAAACGATCGAGATCAGGATCAGACCCATATCTAGGTAAGACAACGATGTGGTATACATAGCGATGCTTACTGCAATGGCTCCGGGGCCGGAAAGCATCGGCATGGCCAGGGGCGTAAACGAAACGTCTTCTTTATGCTGACCTTCTTCCACTACCTCAGGGGAGATCTTCTTTTTGCTTGCGCCCGGGCTCAGTAATTCAAAACCGGCGCGCATAATCATCAAACCACCGGCGATACGCAGGTCGTGAATACGGATACCGAAAAAGTTAAGCACGTACTGGCCTGCCAGAAAGAAAACTGCCAGAATGCCTACCATGTACAAACAAGCTTTAAGCGCCTGCTGGTTACGCTGGGCCGGTGTGTCGTCCTGGGTCAGGGTCAGGAACACGGGCATGGCACCAAAGGGGTTAACGACAGAGAAAAGGGCAGAAAAAGTGGCAAGAATAATTTCCATCTAAGGTACAGTTCAGAAAAAGTAAGCTAACAATATAAAGGATTACGTATATAAATCAAAGTATATGTAACGACAGAGGCAAATACTATAGTTAGGGCAGGTAGGTTTAACTATAATCCTTAATTTTGAGAAACGATCACCCAAAACACCCATCTATGAAAGGAGAAGTAAAGCTTGGTATACTTGGCGGCGGACAACTGGGCCGTATGCTGATGCAGTCCGGGCTCGATTTTAACATCTATACCTTAGTGTTAGACCCCGACGAGAATGCTCCCTGTAAAGACATTTGCAACGAGTTTTTCGTAGGCAGCTTCCGCGATTTTGATACTGTATATGAGTTTGGCAAAAACTGCGATATACTAACTATAGAGATTGAGCACGTAAACGCCGATGCCCTGGAAAAACTGGAGCAGGAAGGTGTGAAAGTTTATCCGGACGCTAAAACCATAAGAACCATACAGGACAAAGGCCTACAGAAAGAATTCTTCCGGAAGCACAACATTCCAACTTCTGACTTTATAGTTCTGAAAGATAAAACGGAGCTGGAGCAAAATACTGAGTTTCTGCCTGCCTTCCAGAAACTGCGCCGCGAGGGCTACGATGGGAGAGGGGTTACGCGTTTAACAACAGAAGCAGACTTCGGAAAAGCTTTCGAAGAGCCGAGCGTGCTGGAAAAACTGGTAGATTTTGAGAAAGAGATATCGGTTATAGTTGCACGAAATGCCAACGGCGAGGTAACCGCTTTCCCGGTAGTGGAGCTAAGCTTCCACCCGGAGCACAACCTGGTGGATTCGCTTTTTGCACCGGCTAATGTAGCCTATAAACTGCAGCGTCACGCCATCGAGATTGCTACCCGCGTCATAGAAGCTTTTGATATGGTGGGAATCCTGGCCGTGGAAATGTTCCTGACCCGCGATGGACTAATACTGGTGAATGAGGTGGCACCGCGTCCGCATAACAGTGGTCACCATACCATAAAAGCAAACTATACATCACAGTACGAACAACACCTGCGTGCCATCCTGAACCTGCCACTGGGCTCTACCGAAATACAAAGCGCAGCCGTAATGCTGAACCTGTTAGGTGAACCAGGATATGATGGTGAAGCTGCTTACGAAGGGCTTCAGGAAGCCTTGGCAGTGCCTGGAGTTTACATTCACCTGTATGGTAAAAAATATACAAGACCAGCCCGCAAAATGGGACACATTACCGTGCTGGGTCAAACTATAGAAGAAGCGCAGCAACGTGCCGAGCAAATCAGAAACGTAATTAAAGTAAAAGCATAAACTATGGCCGAAGCAATAACACATACACAACCCTTAGTGGGCATTATCATGGGCAGCCAGTCTGATCTTAAAATTATGGATGCCGCTGCTGAAATTCTGGAAACGCTGGGCGTGCCTTACGAGCTAACTATAGTTTCGGCGCACCGCACACCGCACCGCATGTTTGAGTATGCAGAGCAGGCCCGCAAAAAAGGCTTGAAAGTTATTATTGCCGGCGCCGGCGGCGCAGCGCATTTGCCGGGCATGGTGGCCTCCCTTACAACTTTGCCAGTCATTGGTGTACCAGTAAAATCAAGCAATTCTATTGATGGTTGGGATTCTGTATTGTCTATCCTTCAGATGCCAGGCGGTGTTCCGGTAGCAACTGTTGCTTTGGATGGCGCATTAAATGCCGGAATACTGGCTGCACAAATTATAGGCACAACCAACGCCGCCGTGGCCGACAAACTGGAGAAATATAAGTCTGGCCTGAAAGATAAAGTAATGCGCTCTGTAGATGAATTGAAGCGTGGCGATAGGGATCTGGATTAAACTATAGTCGCGTAATCAAACTATAATTTGGCTAGTATGGCGCGAGCGTCTTCGCTCGTGTTGAACTATAGTTCGGGCGTCATGCCCAGTCGGATTGCAAATCCGACATTATAAGTTCGTCACGGATCACAGATCCGCGCCAGCCAAAAAACTATAGTTTGTAATTTTGCTGTTTCGGACATCCTTGTCCGCGCTACCTGCAACACGGGGATTAGGAAATTCCCGACAGGTGGCTTTCGGACTATGAAGTCCGAAAGAGCAGCGTATTAGATAAGCAGTAGTTGATGAACTATAGCTATAAAACAAAAGTCCCCGGCAGTTTAACTACCGGGGACTTTTGTTTTAAATATCTGCAAGTAGAAATTACGCCACTTTCAATTGCTTTAAGCTTGATTTCTCGAACTTCTCACGGGCATAGTCACCTGTAATTACAAGCTCTTTGGTTCCTTCTTCGGATGGCAGATCAAACATCGCGTCCGTCATGATGCCTTCGCAGATAGAACGCAGACCACGTGCACCCAGCTTATATTCTGATGCTTTCTCAACGATGTAATCTAACGCACTTTCATCAAAGCTCAGGTTGATGTTCTCCATTTCAAACAGGCGCTTGTACTGTTTCACGATTGAGTTCTTAGGCTCCAACAGAATCAGGCGAAGTGTTTCCTTATCCAGCGGGTTCAGGTGCGTCAGTACTGGTAAACGACCAATCAGTTCCGGTATCAGACCAAAGTTCTTCAGGTCTTGCGCTGACAGGTATCTCAGGAAATTTTCACCTTCTTCGTTATCATCCTGCTTCGATTTAGAGAAACCGATAGGGCGGGTGTTCAAACGGTTTTTGATCAGTCTGTCGATACCTACAAAGGCACCACCGCAAATAAACAGGATGTTCTCTGTATTTACAGTGATCATTTTCTGCTCCGGGTGCTTACGTCCGCCTTGTGGTGGTACGTTTACCACAGTACCTTCCAATAATTTAAGCAAAGCCTGCTGCACACCTTCGCCGCTCACGTCGCGGGTAATAGATGGGTTATCGCTCTTACGGGCAATTTTATCAATCTCATCAATATAAACAATGCCACGCTCTGCTGCTTCTACATTATAGTCTGCTGCCTGTAGTAAGCGGGTTAGTATGCTTTCAACGTCTTCGCCTACATAACCGGCCTCAGTAAGTACAGTAGCATCAGCAATACAGAAAGGTACTTGCAGAATGCCAGCCATCATGCGGGCAAGGTAAGTTTTACCTGTACCGGTTTCGCCAACCATAATAATGTTCGATTTCTCGATCACTACTTCTTCGTTGTCACTGTGCTGCATCAGGCGCTTATAGTGGTTATACACCGCTACAGACATTACCTTCTTCGCATCATCCTGGCCAACCACAAACTGATCAAGGTACTCCTTCATCTCGCGTGGCTTCATCAGGTTAAACTTAGGGCTACGGCTGCTTGCTCTGATTCTGTTTTCTTCGTTCAGGATCTGTTGGGCCTGGCCAATACATCTGTCGCAGATGTGCGCGTTTATACCGGAAATCATTACCGATACATCTTTCTTATTTTTGCCGCAAAATGAGCACGTAATCTCAGCCATAAGTTTATTTTGGTACAGGGAATTAGAAGCGTTTTATACCACGCTCAAAACAAAGGTACAAAATTGGAAGTTTATTAAAGCACAAAAAAATTAACAGTAGCTACACATTCATCTAAAAATATGCCTATTTATTAAAAAATCCATATTAGACTATTTTTTGATAACTGTCTTATATACAGATGGTTGTGTAAGGTGGGTTTCCACACACTCCTGTTGATAAATATTTCTTACTCTTATCACTTTTCAGGTATTACCCCCAGTTCAGGAAGCTGGCAGGGGTATAAATACTAAAAAACCCACTCCGAAACCGGAGTGGGTTTATACTTATAGTTACGTGGTAAAGGTTACTGTTTCTTGCGGGTTAGTACTTCGTCAATCAGACCAAACTCTTTTGCTTCTTCGGCACGCATCCAGTAGTCACGCTCCGAGTTGTCGTAAATGTCCTGGTACGATTTGCCTGAGTGCAGTGCCAGAATCTCATATAGTTCCTTCTTCAGCTTCAGGATCTCGCGGGCTGTAATTTCGATATCAGTTGCCTGGCCTTGAGCACCACCCATTGGCTGGTGAATCATAATACGGGAGTGTGGCAGGGCAGAGCGCTTGTCTTTAGCACCACCAGCCAGCAACACAGCACCCATACTTGCAGCCAGACCAGTACAGATTGTAGCCACATCAGGGTTTACATACTGCATGGTATCATAAATGCCCAGACCGGCATACACAGAGCCACCCGGAGAGTTAATGTATAGCAGGATATCCTTCTTTGCATCCGCTGACTCCAAGAACAGCAACTGCGCTGTAATGATATTGGCAATAAAATCATCAACCTGCGTGCCCAGGAATATAATGCGGTCCATGATCAGGCGCGAGAACACGTCGATTTCACGGAAGTTCGTAGGGCGTTCTTCAATTACAGAGCGGGTCATGCTTTCGATATTATGCATGGCTCTGCCTTCTATGTGGTGGATATATTGGTCTACGCCCAGCCCGCTAAGGCCCTGGCCTTTTACAGCGAATTTGCGGAACTCGTCTTTGTTAAACATCATAGTTGTTTAGGTTACGGTTTTGTCAAAAATAAAAAAGTCCTTTAATACTAAAGGACTTTTTTGGTAATATAATTATTTATATCGTGCTATAGTTAGAACGATAGATTTCTGAAGTCCTCTGCAGAGATGTTTTTCTCTACAACAGTCATCTTTTCTTTTAGTTTAGCGAGCACCTTCTCGGCCAGCAGTTGCTCGTACTCGTTGATGTAGTTACGGCCGTTGTCCTGCTGCAGATACTGCTGAGCATAGTTGTTCATGCTTTCAGCCAGTTCCTCAGGCATTTCGGTCATGTTAAACTGCGCCAGCATCTTCTCTTTCGTGCTGTTAACTACTTCTTCGTTTGTTACTTTCAGCTCGTTCTCTTCTACAATCTTGTTCTTGATCATAGACCACTTCAGCTCTTTTGTATACTTATCGAAGTTTTCCTCGATTTGTTCAGTAGTTAAACGGCCTTCGTTTGTTACCTGTAACCAACGCTTAAAGAATTCAGCAGGGATCTCAACATCAACGTTATCAACCAGTGTGTCGATAATGTTGCGGTTCAGCAGGTTATCAGCCTCACGATCGTAGTTTTCTTTGATCGTTTCACGGATCTTAGCATCGAGCTCCTCTTCTGTTTTAACAGCATCTTTGCCAAACAGTTTATCGAACAGCTCCTGGTTCAGTTCAGCTTCCTCTGTGCGGTTGATTTTCTCTACAGTAAATTCAAACTCGCCGTTCAGGTCAGCAGTTACTTCTTTGCTCAGGCCAGTTACGTGTGCAAGGGCCGCATTATCATCACCAAATGCCTTACGGATATCGAAACGGATTACATCGCCAGCCTTAACACCCACAAACTGCTCTTTGCCTTCTACAACACGAGTAGTTGGGATCAAGGTTTTAGATTCGAACTCACCGTCAACCTGCTTCAGATCACCATAAATAAAGTCACCTTCTTCTGATGTTTCTGGGTTTGTAGTTTTACCGAACTGGCGCTTGATGTTCTCGTACGCTTCGTCGATAGTTTTCTGGTCAAGCTCAACAGCGTAACCATCTACGCTCTTATCCAACGGAAGGTTGAATTCAGGAAGAAGACCTACAGCGTAAGTAAATTCAAATTCTTTCTGGTTATCCCAGTCAATGTTAGCCTGGCTTGGCTCTGGAAGTGGTTCGCCCAGTAGTTTTACATCATTCTCTTTAATGTATTTAGAGATTTCTTCCTGAAGCAGTTTGTTGATCTGCTCTACCAGGATGCTCTTGCCATACATTTTTTTAACGAGTCCGGCAGGCACCTTACCTGGTCTGAAACCTTTGATCTGGGCTTTCTTGCTGAATTCTTTTACCTGCTGGTCTACTTTAGAAGCGTAATCTGCTTCTTCCAGTACCACCTTCAGTTGTGCGTTCGTGCTGTCGGTTTGGTTTAATGTAATATTCAAGGCTATTATTTTTTAATTTGATATATCCAGTAATAACAAACCCCCAACATAACTGCTGAGGGTTTATCTTTGTTGTGCGGATGGAGGGACTCGAACCCCCATGCCTCGCAGCGCTAGATCCTAAGTCTAGTGCGTCTACCAATTTCGCCACATCCGCATAATGTGTGCTTGTTTGTAATGATGATGCAAAATTACAACGCAGATTCTTATTTGCAATACCTGGTCGAAAAAAAAGTAAAGTTTTTTTCATGACCGCTGTTTCATAGCTTTTAATTCAGGCTATTGAAAGCAGCTATTTATCCTGTATATTTGAAACTTAGAACGAGAGCAACTGTTTTATATTTAATGTAGTGTGTTGTAAACCAGCATAATAGTTGCCCGCTTTTCCGATACCAACTATGATAATCGATCCGGAAGCAGAACGCAAAGAGATCTTACGACTTTACAGAAGATTACTTCGGCATGCAAAACCTTTTTTAAAGGATAACGATGCCAAGATCATAAAGAAAGCCTTTAACACATCAGTGGAGGCGCATAAAGACATGCGCCGCAAATCCGGTGAGCCCTATATCTACCACCCGATAGCAGTTGCCCAGATAGCGGTAGAAGAAATTGGCTTAGGTACTACTTCTATAGTTGCAGCGCTTTTGCACGATGTGGTTGAAGACACGGAGCTGGAGATCGAAGACATTGAACGTGACTTCGGATCAAGTGTAGCACGCATTATAGAAGGGCTTACCAAAATATCCGGCGTTTTCGACTATGGCTCTTCGCAGCAGGCCGAGAACTTCCGTAAAATGCTGCTCACCCTGAGCGATGACGTGCGGGTTATATTGATAAAGCTGGCCGACCGCCTGCACAATATGCGAACGCTGGACAGCATGCCACGCCACAAGCAGTTGAAGATTGCTTCCGAAACCATGTACTTATACGCTCCGCTGGCGCACCGTCTGGGTTTGTATGCCATCAAATCGGAACTGGAAGACCTTTACCTGAAGTATACAGATACAGCTACTTATAAGGATATCTCGAACAAGATCCGCCAGACACGCAGTGCCCGTAATAAGTTTATTAAAGATTTTATCTCTCCGATAGAAGAAGAACTGCGCAAGCATGGCTTTAACTTCACTATTAAAGGCAGGCCGAAGTCAATCTACTCTATCCTTAAAAAGATAAAGAAGCAGAACATCACGTTTGACGAGATATATGACCTGTTTGCGATCCGGATCATACTGGATGTGCCTTTTGAGAATGAAAAGGCAGCATGCTGGCAGGTATACTCTATTATAACGGACTTCTATCAGCCTAACCCGGACCGCCTGCGCGATTGGGTAAACACCCCAAAAGCCAATGGCTACGAATCGTTGCACACAACTGTAATGAGTAAATCAGGGCAGTGGGTGGAAGTGCAGATCAGATCGCAGCGCATGGATGATATTGCCGAGCGTGGTTATGCCGCGCACTGGAAGTATAAGGATGGCGCCAACAACGAGTCTGGTCTGGAGCAATGGATAAACAAAGTGCGTGATATGCTGGAGAACAACACCGGCAATGCACTGGAGTTTATGGATGAGTTCCGTAAAAACCTTTTCGTGGAAGAAGTGTTTGTGTTTACTCCGAAGGGCGAACTCATCATACTTCCGGACAAAGCCACAGCCCTAGATTTTGCTTTTGAAATACACAGCCAGATAGGGCTGCATTGCCTGGGGGCAAAGGTAAATCAGAAACTGGTGCCGCTTAGTTACAGGTTGTATAACGGTGACCAGGTAGAGATCCTGACATCGCAGAAGCAGAAGCCTAACGAAGAATGGCTGAACTATGCCGTAACTTCAAAGGCGCGGTCCCGCATAAAAGAGGCACTGCGCGAAGAACGGAAACACAAATCTGAACAGGGGAGGGTGTTGCTGGAAAAACGACTGGCGCAACTGAAGATTACCGATAACCAGGCAAACCTGAATAAGTTGATGGCCTTCTTTAATGTGCCAACTATACAGGACCTGTACTATAGGCTGGCAATGGGGCACGTGGATCCGAAAAATATTAAAGAAGTAATCTTTACAGCCACATCTGAAAAAGGCAGTTCTACGCTTGATCCGAAGACCTTTGACCGGGAAGTGCAGAAAATACGCGGTGTAAATTCGGATATGCTGGTGATAGGGGAGAAGACCTCTAACATGAACTATAGAATTTCTGCCTGCTGTAACCCGATACCTGGCGATGATGTGTTCGGCTTTGAGACCGGCGACGACGATATTGAGATACACCGTACCAATTGCCTGCGTGCCATCGAACTGATGTCAAACTATGGCAACCGTATCGTTCGTGCCAAATGGACGGATCAGAAAGAACTGGCGTTTCTGGCAGGTATCCGGATTAAAGGGACAGATAGAGTAGGGTTAGTAAACGATTTAACCCGCATTATCTCGAACAGTTTAAGAGTAAATATGCGCTCAATAACTATAGATTCGCATGATGGCATCTTTGAAGGGAACATAATGGTGTTTGTAAACGACACCGGCCACCTTGATAAGTTGATGCAGCGAATGGGGAAAGTGAACGGTATACTTACCGTTGAGCGTTTTGATTAAGGCTTAGCCTAACTATAAGACAAACGACATGGCATTAGATCCTGTAAAATTTGAAGAAGTAAAGAAGATATTTACCGCCTACCTGGAGAGCAAGGGGCTTCGTAAAACACCGGAGCGCTATGCTATTCTGGAGGAGATATATTCCCGCGACGGGCACTTTGATGTGGAGTCGCTTTATATAAGTATGAAAAACAAGAACTACCAGGTAAGCCGGGCTACAGTATACAATACCCTGGACCTGCTGGTAGAAAATGACCTTGTAAGCAAGCACCAGTTTGGCCGTAACCTGGCACAATACGAAAAATCATACGGTTATCGTCAGCACGACCACGTGATCTGTACCGAGTGCCATAAAGTGGTTGAATTCTGCGATCCAAGGGTACATCAGATCCAGACAATGGTGGGCGAACTATTAAATTTTCATATCTTGCACCATTCTCTGAACCTATATGGCATATGTGGCGATTGCCGCGCCAAAAAAGTTACCAAAGAGCAAACACATGAAGTACCAGACCGAGCTGAAAGATAATTTGCTGTTTGTACGGCTGGAGGGCGACCTTGTAGCGGGCAAAGACACACAGCAGATGATTGAGGAAGTGGATGGTTTGCAGAACAGAAAACTGTTGCTTTGCGCTATAGATCTTTCTAATGTCAGATTTATGGACAGTAGCGGTATGGGTGTGCTTGTATCATTACTTACCAAGTTCAGAAACCGGGGTGGCGAGCTGGTGCTTATTAAACCATCTGATCATATCCGAAAGCTGCTCATTGTTACGAAACTCAACGCTATATTTACGATAGCTGAGAACGACGAATTTGCAGCCCAGTTCTTACAGGAATCTATTTACTAATACTTAAATGGCAGTTGATATATTATTAGGTCTGCAGTGGGGCGACGAAGGCAAAGGCAAAATCGTTGACGTACTGGCACCAACCTATGACATTGTAGCCCGTTTCCAGGGAGGACCTAATGCAGGTCATACATTAGAGTTTGAAGGTACAAAACACGTATTGCACCAGATTCCATCAGGGATTTTTCATTCGCATATCCAGAATATTATCGGCAATGGCGTAGTGCTCGACCCGATTGTGTTCCAGGTTGAGATGAAAAAGCTACAGGATCGTGGTGTTGATGCAGCTCAAAACCTTTTTATCTCAAAAAAGGCCGCACTGATCCTGCCATCACATAAAGTACTAGACAGAGTTTCGGAAGAAGCAATGGGTAGTGGCAAAATTGGTTCTACCTTAAAAGGTATAGGCCCTACTTATCAAGATAAAATTGGTCGTGTTGGTTTACGAGTAGGCGATATTCTGGCAGCTGATTTTAAAGAGCGTTACAATAAGCTGGTGGAGCGTCATCGTAAAACGATAGAGTACTACGGACAAAAGCTGGAAATTGAAGAGCAGGAGCAGCACTTCTTTGCCGCTGTAGATTACCTGCGTACCTTAAAGCTTGCGGATACAGAGTATTTGATCAACGATGCCCTTAATAGCGGTAAGCGAATACTAGCTGAAGGCGCGCAAGGGTCATTGCTGGACGTTGATTTCGGAACTTACCCGTTTGTTACTTCATCTACAACTATGGTGGCCGGAGCCTGTACAGGTTTAGGAGTTGCACCTAAGTATATTGGCGAAGTATACGGTATATTTAAAGCATACTGCACGCGTGTAGGTAGTGGCCCTTTCCCTACAGAGCTGTTAAATGAAGAAGGTGAAGCCATTCGTCAGGCTGGACGTGAGTTTGGTTCAACTACCGGTCGTCCGCGCCGTTGCGGTTGGGTAGATTTACCAACTCTTAAGTATAGCATCATGTTAAATGGAGTTACTCAGTTAAACATGATGAAAGCCGACGTGCTGACAGACTTTGACACTATAAAAGTTTGTACACACTATAAGTTACCTAACGGCGAATTGACTGACAGACTGCCGCATAGTTTAGAAGCTGATGAACTGGAGCCAGTTTATGAAGAGTTGCCAGGCTGGAGAGTAGATCTTAATAAAATAGATTCAGTTGATGAGCTACCAGACGCCTTTAGAAATTATCTTACTTATATAGAGTCTCATCTGCATGTGCCGATAACTATAGTTTCGGTAGGGCCAGATAGGAAGAGCACCTTAAAGAGAGAAGCCGTAAAAGCTTAGAATTATTTACAACTATAACTATAGCAAAAGGCCCCAGGTACATACCCGGGGCCTTTTGCTATAGTTATCTTATAGAAAGTGTAGAGAGAGGTTGAAGAAAATTAAAAATATCTGCTTCACTGGGAACTATAAACCTGCCTCAGCCTGTTCTTTCTTCACGTCCGGCCGGCAGGGCCGGGGGAAAAGCAGCAAAAACACTCCCCATGATGGCGCCCACAGGGCACGGGTTTGACAAGACGGCTAGTTTTAGAAAATAATTCCGCAGGCAATCAGTTACTTAGCCCGGGCCGGTAAAAAAGATCAGGGCCAGGGCTTGCAAGCTGGAAAAAGAGGTGTACTTTTGCATCCCGTTCAGCAGGAAGGGCAAGGAAGTTGGAAAGAGGAGCAAGGGACGGAAAGGGGATCGAAACCTTTTCTTTATAGCCCGGCAGGAGCGATGAGCGCGGCTGCCTTCTTGGAAAGTCTTCCAAAAAAATCTTTTTGTAAATGCTTGCAAACATCACCGGAAGGGTGTTACCTTTGCAACCCGGTTCAGGCAGTGAGTCGGACGCAGTTCAGGTCTTTGCTTTAGAAGGGAAGGCCAGGTGAAA
>NZ_JAAGWD010000014.1 GCF_010686685.1 Pontibacter burrus
GGGTAAGTATTTTGCACCAATAAAAACAAACTCAAAAACTCAGACTGTTTTCGACAGTACACAAACCCAAAATAAACACCTGAAGGCAAGTCAGATTCTAAAAGCTAATTCTTTGAGAACCTTACTTTTACAGGCATTTATTTCATTCCGCAAGTTACAAGTTGTGCTTGCGTCTTTCCTATAAGGGTTTGGACTAATTTGTCTTGTTTTGAAAACGGAGACAAATTAAAAGTGTGAACACCTGTTCAGGTTAAACCTGGACTCATGGGTTGGGGATTACAGACTATAGTTAGTGGAGTTTTAAACTCCAACCCATTTGCAGGTAAAACAGCCCGAAGAGGTTACTAAGTAAGCTAATGCACGTGTAGTACACTCTTACATTGCATTGGTTAATTTATAGTTAGGAAGGGCACTCGTACAATCAGTAAACCGGAGTTTTTTAGATCGAATCTTTTACTGAAACCAGGTATTCTTTGGGGTTAATACCTTCTATTTTTTTAAAAGCCTTGTAAAACCCGCTTCTAGAGGCAAAACCTGCCTGTCGAGCCAATGCTTCTATAGTAAAGCTTTGCAAAGACCCCTCTTTCTCTAGCTGTGTTTTCAGATAAGTGATGCGGTAGTGATTTAAGAAATCTTTAAAGCTTTTCTTAAGATACATGTTTAAGACCATAGAAAGCTTGTATGTGGGAACACCTATGCGAGTGGCCAGGTCCTGCACTTTCAGGGTCTTATCCCGAAAACATTCTGTCTCCATCATAAATTGCTCTAACTTTTCCAGAATGCCTTCTGCCTCTTGTACCTGCATTGGTAAATTGCTCTGCTTTTTTATACGGGATAATGTTTCCGGCTTCATATCCAGGAAGGAGGCAATAATATCGAGCGGAAGACGGTCGATGTACCCGGGCTTTGATTTAATAAAATACTGGTAGCGCTCCTCGGCATTGCCAATACGAACTACGTGCGATCGCTCCTGTGCTTCGCGGTAATAGTTTTCGTAAACCTGCCGGATTACATAATTAAGATCAAAAAAACGCTTATATAAGTCCTGCAGCAGATCTGTATGCACGGCCAGCACATGGGTAGGTTCTATGGCAACTATAGCTTCTTTAGAGGGCTCCTGACCGTAAAGTCCTGACAAAGAACTCACAAATTCGTTCTCAACAGAAATATAGGTGGTTATTTTTTTATGTTTATGCAAAGAGTAAGCTGCCACCGCTCCCTTACGGATAAAAAACATGTGATGACACAGTTGCCCCTGCTGCACCAGATGCTGCCCTTTCTCCAGTTGAAGAGCCTTTGTATTCTTATAGAATTCAGCCTGTAGCTCTGCGTCTATAGGATGCACCATAGCTAGCAGGCCAATCGTATGTGCTATATCTTCCGGATTTGCTTCAGTAAAATGTAATGGGGTTTCATTCATTACATGGCTTCGGATAACTTGATTTAAAGTGCAGTAAGAGAGATCACATATACAAAACTATATGTTTTGTAAATGTAAAATAAAACCCTTTTAATTAAAAAGAATCAAACTATTTAGTATTATTCTTAATGCTACTGAAGTACGAGCTCCCTAGTTATGGTATCATAACTATACGAAGTACACAGTTAAAACAAATACATTGCATAAGATAGCCTAGTCCCTGTAACCTGCCCACTAGTTCCTAAGCACCCACCTTAGAGCATCAATCTGTTTCTGATTATCACTGATCTTTTGTTTATAAAGCGCGTGCGTACTTCTATCACCTTGTGTAATGCTGGATTTCTTTAGAATCATTTCTATTTCATCTGTCATATTCCGGTTATGCGCCTGCAATGCTTCAATCTTTTCTAGGATATCAAGTTCAGATTTCATGCTCTCGTAATCGTTAGTAAAACCTATTTTTTAGAATAAACATCCAACTACACATACCACCAAATGCAATATAACAAATTGTTTATCAATTCGATACAAGAATAAAAATCATAAAAAAGTACAAAATAAAATAACTTTGAAGATAGAGTAAAGATGTGTGGCAATTAAATGCGCTTAGCTTTGAGAGGGCATATAAACGAAAAAAGCCCGAGCTGTGTAGCTCAGGCTTTGCAGAGAGTGAGGGATTCGAACCCCCGGACCTGTTACAGTCAACGGTTTTCAAGACCGCCGCGTTCGACCACTCCGCCAACTCTCTGTACTTGATTCGGATACAAAAGTATGGTAGTGCTCCGAATTTTCAAAACTATACGACAATATTTTTCACTTGTTTTAGTACTTAAACTATAACCCCCTGATTACGAACTATAAAAATTTTACAGCAACTATAGTTCGCTTATAAAAAGCAGCAACTCCAGCGCATTAACTTCTACCTCTTTGTTCTCTTCCTTCCCTGAAAGCTCCCGGAAAGTAACTCTTGCACGCTTTTTATCTCCAGCCAGAGTAAACGTCATTTCGCTTCTTGTTCTGTAACCAATGGTTCCTTTCCTTAATTTACGGGTAATCGGCTCCAAATTCAGGCGAAGCGTTTCTTCTTCAAAAGCAAGGTGCAACACGTTATTCTCTAAACTCACCACCAGTGGCAGGTTACCAAGCTTCAGGTCCTGATTCTTGTTGTCGGTGCGCAGCCATAGTTCGGCCATATAACTATAGCCGTCAATTTGGAAAACTTCTCCCTTGTCATCATACTTATCGAGCGAATAATGAAAGTATTGGGTACTTTTTATACCACTTTCAGATGTATAGTCGAGCCCCATTTGGTCAAGAATTTCGTTGCGGGAAGTTTCGCGAATGGTCCATTTCGATTCAGCACCAGTTTTAATGGAATCGAGCGTTATTGCCACTTTTGCATCAAACCAGCCTTCCATGGCTTCAAACCCATGGTGCTCGGCCAGGTAATCAACTATAGAACTGATCTGGGCGGCAGTCTCCTGTTTTAGCTTCTGGCTTGCGGGCTGCACTTTGTCGCTTACCAATAAGCCGTTCTGCTCAAGTAAGTGGCGCAGGCGGCTTACCTGGCTCCACTCGGAAACCCGAAACATGTTTACCGGACCAAAAACAGCCAGAAGGGCAATGATGCTAAGTGTGAAAGGGATAAACTTAATGTTACGCTGCTTGCTTAAAACAAAATACAGTACTGTTGCCACCAGCCACACAGCAAGGGCTATCACAACATAGCGTGCTTCGGTGATGCCATACTCCGATACCCTGCGCCAGATAACCAGCACCAACAGAAACGCAAGCGGAAAGAGTGCCCTGTAAAACCATTTTGAGAAGGTATGCATCCACCGGTTCCCAGTTAAGTTCCGGATCGGATGTATCAGCAGCAGGGATAAGATGCCAACTATAGAAAAACAAAGTACAAGCACCGATACCCAGCCTTCAGGCCACTCCCACTGCAATAGTATCTTGGCCATGTATGCATATAGTATCACCAGGTAAATGGTAACCAGCGGCAGCAACACAAACTGTGTAAAAACTTTCAGGCCTTTGGGGTAAGTATGGGTCTCTTCCAGTTCCGCTACGTTGGTTGGCACACCAGCTAAAAAGAACCAAGTATTAAACATGCCTACCATAAACACCCAAAGCTCCGGGTAAATCTTGTCAGGCACGTCCAGGTTAAACAACTGCTCCAGGGCAACTATAGCTATAACCAAACCCAGGTATAAAACAGTGGTGTAGAGCACTGCCGTAAGAATGCGCAGAAACATCGCTTTATTAAACTGCCAGAAAGCATTCTCTTCCCGCTTATTCAGGAACATAATATAAGAAGCCGCCAGATGCAGTGCCAACACCAAAGCCAGGTGGCGGATCATGTAACGCAGTTCCGGCTGAATGAAGTAGTAATAAACACTCAGGAAAGCCAGCCCACCCAGCCATGCCAATGCACGTGCTTTAAGAGAGAAATTGAGCCTGCGTGCCAGTAACTCGAGCGTAAAGAACAGGATAAGCCCCGCAGAGCTGACGATGATCAGTTTTATCAGCCACTCATTTTCATCAAAATTTTTGGCCTCAATCTCAATAAGTGTGATAGCAGCTATAGTTCCGGTTAGTGCAGAGAGCAGCGCAAACGGAAATTTAAGGAAGGTTTGCACAGCGTCATTTAAGAGCTGTTGCAGGGAAATATTCTTCAGAAACTGCATGTTGTTTTATAGCTTACAGGTAGCGGCTCCCGTCCAACACAGGGAACCAGGAAATAAGGTAACTATAAATCTGAAGAAAATAGCAGAAATGCTATATAAAGAAGCGGTACTTATGCGGCAGCTATAGTTGTGTCGGGATTACGTTTGCGCACCAGGCGCTTGGTAACTGAGTCGATACTCACATTAATCTCAAAGCCCAGTATCAGGATCATCGAAATAAAGTCGAGCCAGATCATCAGACCTATCAATGCCCCGATGGACCCATAGAATTTGTTGTAGGTATCAAATGCGCTGATGTACATCGAGAAGATCATTGACACCAGGAAGATCAGCCCCGTAGCCACCACAGCTCCCGCCGAAAAGAATGGCCACTTATCTTCAATAGCCGGCACATAGTAATAGATTAGCGATGTTGCCAGCAGGAAAAGCAGGATAATAGCGACATACTTCAGGATCACGATCAGGGTATAGGTGTAGCTTTCAGTTACTACCTCATAAAACACCAGCGCATCCAGTATCCACTGCCCGAAGAAGATAGCCGCCACAGCCAGGAAAAGGATCAACGATAAAGCCACTGTCAGTACCGTAGCAATCAGTCGTTTCTTAACATAGGTACGCTTATAAAAGGTATGATACTTTTTATCAAAAGCATCCATCAGCGACATAATGCCATTGGTAGAGAGCACCAGTGCAAACAAAAAACCGAAAGACAATAAGCCCCCTCGTGGTTTGTTTACAATGTCTTCTATAGTTCCGTAGGCTACCGTATACATTTCGGCAGGCAGAAAATCGGAGATAAAGTTCAGGATGCTCTCGCTCAGGTCCAGCGACAAAACGCTTGGGATATATGGAATGAGCGTAAATAGGAAGATGATGCTCGGGAAAATTGCCAGCGTAAAGTTGAAGGCCATGTACGAAGCTCGCTTGGTGATGGAGTCCAGGCGCAGCTCGCCCAGCAGCACATCGGCCACATCGTACACCGACGACTGCCCGTTGTTAAATCGCAACCTTTTCAGGAAAACGATAAACTTACGATAAGCCCGGCGGCGCTTCAGGTATTGCTGGTTATACTTCATTCGCTAAAATACGAATCCATTTTCTGGTGTATCAGCTCCGGGATAGCGGTTGGCCTGCCGGTCTGCATATCAACAAACACCATAGTTGTTTCACCAATGTTCAATAGCGTTTGTTCCTCGTTATACACTTCGTATTCAAACTTTATACGCGTGCCGTGCGGCTTATGCTTTACAAACAGTTTTATGGTTAGCAGGTCGTCGTACTTGGCAGGGCGGATGTATTTGCATTTGAGTTCCAGCACAGGCATCATGGTTCCAGTAGCTTCCATCTCTTTATAATGGATACCCAGCCTGCGGAATACCTCGGTACGGGCTACCTCGTAATAAGCGCCATAGTTGCCATAGTATACATAGCCCATCTGGTCGGTTTCGGCGTACCGCACCCGTATCTGCACTTCTGATTCAAACATAGCTTTAATTTTGACAAAGGATTTTTAGACATAAGACAAAGGACAGGAAACTATAAATTGCTCTTTTGTCCTTTGTCAAATAGTCTTTCATCCAGGTGTTATTTCAAGATGTTGCGTTGGTTCAGGGCTTGCTGGTAACGGCGGGCGTTGGCCAGGTGCTCGCTCATGGTTTTGGCAAAGCTGTGGTACCCTGAAAAATCTTCTTTCGCGCAGAAATAAATATAGTCGTGGCTTTCCGGGTTAAGCACCGCATCGATGCTGGAAATGTTAGGCATGTTAATAGGTCCCGGTGGCAAGCCTTTATACATATAAGTATTGTATGGCGAGTCGTGGCGCAGGTGCACGTTCAGGACACGACGTATCGTAAAATCACCAACGGCAAACACCACGGTCGGGTCAGCCTGCAGCAGCATGCCTTTCTCCAGGCGGTTCAGATAAACGCCTGCCACACGTGGTTTTTCATCGTTCTTAATTGTTTCGGCTTGTACAATGGATGCCAGCGTTGATACTTCGCGTTGCGTTAAACCCAGCGCTTCTGCCTTATCCAGGCGCTCCTGCGACCAGAACTTATCATACTCGGTTTTCATGCGCTGCAATAGTTCTTCGGCTGTTATGGTCCAGTACACTTCGTAGGTGTTCGGAATAAACATGCTTACCACGTTGGTCGTGTCGAAGTCCAGTGTTTCCAGGTATTGCGGATCTGATAGCAGGGCATCAATTTCCTCTTTCGATGGCTCCACTTCAGCGGCAAGTTTCTCGGCTAGCTGGCTGCGCAGGCGCACATTATTGAAGGTAAGCTTTACCGGGGTTTGCTGCCCGGCACGCAATACACCTATCAGTTGGCGATTACCCCAGCCATTTTCTAGTTTATATTTGCCCGGCTTTACCAGTTCAGGGTAGTCCATCAGCTTGGCCATAAAGCGCAACGACAACGGATCAATGATTACGCCGCTGGCTTCAATGGAATCCATGGCCTGCTCATAAGTGGCACCCGTTGGGATGTACACATAGGTTTCCTGATCTTTTGTGTCCACATTCATGGTGTACACGATCTGGTATGCGTAGTAGGAGAAGCTTACAAAGAGAAACACAAACAGCACCGACAGCGCCGGAATTACCTTACTTTTCTCTTTCTTTTTTCTTTTTGATGTAGTGACTTTCTTAGCCATAGTAAGTTTTAAAGGCGCAAACAGGGTGTATAGGTTCCGCGCCCAATGTTATATCAGCCTCAAAAATAACACTTCTCTTCCTAATTGCGAACCTGTTACCTTACGATTACCTGAATTATCTTTGCAGCACAGTGCAACCACACACCGCCGAAACATAACGTTTACTGCTGATGTTGAGTATGTCTACCATTGGCCTGCAACTGTAAACAGAACTATAAAACTATGAGTAACGCTATCTTTTTAAGTATTCACCCCGATAACCCACAGGAGAAAAAGATCCGGGAGGCAGCCGAGATACTGCGCAATGGCGGCGTGATCATTTATCCTACCGACACCATTTACGGTATGGGCTGCGATATACACAACGCACGGGCTATAGAGCGGGTATGCCAGATAAAAGGCGTGAAGCCAGATAAGGTCAATCTATCGTTCATCTGCTCCGACCTTACCCACATCTCCGACTACGCCAAAATAGATACGCCCACTTATAAGGTGATGAAGAAGGCGCTGCCCGGTCCGTTTACGTTTGTGCTTAATGCCACCAGCAGCGTGCCTAAATATGCAGCAGCAAAAAAGAAAACAGTAGGTATTCGTGTGCCCGATAATCAGGTAGCCCTTGCTTTGGTACGTGAACTTGGCAACCCTATCCTCTCCACCTCTATCCGCGACGAAGATGAAGTACTGGAATACAGCACCGACCCGGAGCTAATTTATGAGAAGTATAGAAACCTGGTAGACGCCGTTATTGACGGAGGCTATGGTAACAACATCGCATCTACGGTAATAGACGCCACTAGCAATGATTTTGAAGTACTACGCCAGGGAGCAGGCGACATTGAAGAATTTCTATAGTTTGGGAGTTGTTATAAGTTAGAAAGTTGAGAAGTTTGTAAGTTAGAAAGGTAAGCTAATAGTTTACTTCTTGCTATTCATACTCATTACTTTGTACGCATTACTCATTTCTCACTATTCATTAGTCATTAATTCAAACTTATAGTAGCGGGGGTAGAAGATGAGTAGCGCGATAGTTACTTCGACCGCTAAAACTATAGTTGCGCCGGACGGCAGCAGCATGGCCAGGCCCAGATACACCAGGCAAGTAAACAGCCCGAAACGCTGCAAGTGCATGTTTTGCAGGTACAAGATTGCCATGAGCAGCAGTAACAGTCCCAGGCCAATTGCAAACGTTTGCAAAAGGTCTGTCCAGCTCATCAGGCCGATGGAATAATTAAACAATAGGCATAGTTCAGGGAGTAACAGCAGCAGGTAGGTAAGCAGGTAACTTAACAGGCGTTTTGTTCTGCTAACAGGCAGGTTACGGGTAAACGCCAGCTGCTTTTCTGTAAATTCAAAACTATAGTATACTAGCATACCATGGGCTGCTGCGCAAAGCAGAAACAATAACCGGAAATAGTTGAGCGAGAACATATCGCGGTTCACAATGAACACCATGTAGAACACAAAGCCCGAGAAAACCTTTACGACCAAAAGCGCCAGTTTGCGCTCGTGCAGTAAATGATGCAATGGATAAAGAGCGGGCCATTTTGCAAAGTTACCGGTAAGTTTAATCGGTAATCTGAGCGCTGCCCTGTGGTAGCCATTCAGGTTAAGGACATATAGCCAGGCACTGCCGGCACAGGCAAGCATTAAGAAAAGCACTAACAAGAGTGAAGCAACTATAAACCCCTGCTGCAAGCCTATAACTATAGTTACACCTAAGTAAAACAGCACCGGCAATGCGAGTAAAATCTGGCAGAACAGTAAAACGCTAAACTGCTTCCGCACAGCTAACGCCTGCAGGTTTATCAGAAATCCATTTTCCGGTTTAGAGATGGCTGCAAGTACATAAGCCGCACATTTATAGTTGTAGAGCAGTGCCGCCAGCATGGCTACTCCCATCCCTATGTTGGTGGCAACTATAGTATGCATCAGGCTGCTGTGGTACAGTACAACTTCACGGGCATTCATCAACCCGAAAAGCAGGTAAAACAAAAACAGGAAAAAGCCGGTGTTCTCTTTGTAGAATGGCCCGACCAGTACCCTGGCCACTATAGTTGCAACGCTTAGCATAAAGCAGGTTGCGGCGTTATAGTTTGGTTGGCTACAGCTAAGGCTACAGGCAGCAATGCCTCGAAAGGTTGGTGCGAGCTAATGATGAATGTTATGCCTTGTTGCGCAACATCAGCAATCAGGTTAGTAAGTATCTGCTGAGAATGATCATCCAGGGTAATAAAAGGCTCATCGAGCAGGATAAGTTTGGGAGCACCTGTAAACGCTAATACCAGCGACAGTTTTTTAGCCATACCACTGGAGTAGGCACCAATTTTATGTTGGCTATAGTTACTAACTCCCAAAGCTTCTGCTAATGTATTGATCTGCGATGAGTCTGCCTTCCGGGTTTGGCGGTAAAATTTCAGCAGATCATCGCCTGTCAGGAAAGTTGGGTAAAGTGGTTCGGCTTCGGCGTAACTTACCAATTGCCTATAGTTGATGGGATTTTTCTTGATACTTACGCCCTGCACAGCTATAGTTCCTTCAAAAGGTAAAAGGCCTGCCACAGATTTCAGGAAAGTCGTTTTGCCGCTTCCATTCTCCCCTTTCAGCCAGTAAATGCCGGTTTCCAGTTCCAGCGCCGGTACCTGCAGCACCAGTCTGTGGTTGTAGCTTTTACTATAGTTCCCGATCCGGACCATACGTGGGTTGTTTTTATGAATATACCTGCAACGCTATATTTCAGGAAATATTGGCTGGCCGTTGCCGTTTCCAGCGCCGGTGTGTCCAGAGGTAATCGGCCGGGGCACGACGGATGGCTGCATCGAGTTTATTCACGAAGTCCTGTGTCAGCGGGAAATCGCCAAGGGCGGCGGCTGGAACTATAGTTTCGGTGCTTACGGGCTCAAAAGTTAATTCGTAATGGCCACGCTTTACACGTTTCACATCCAGGAAAAGCACCGGATAGTTGAACATGCGTTGTAGTTTTTCTGCGCCTACATAAAATCCGGTATCCTGGTGCAGGAACTCTGTCCAGAACTCGGTCTCGTGCAGCAGCGGCGTCTGGTCAGATAAAAGAGCAACTACGCGTGGCACATTACGATGGCGGATAAAATCGCGGGATGTTTGCTTGATCTCGATCAGGCGGGCACCTAACCGGCTACGGGTATAGCGCATAAAGCTTTCGAAAAACGGGTTGTTCAACTTTTTATAAACACCTTCGGCCGGAAAGTTAAACGTAACCGCCGCTGCCGACAAAGCCCACTCCCAATTGGCTACATGCGTACCCAATATAAGCACCGGCGTGCCTTGCGCCACCAATTCTTCCAGCATTTCCGGGTTGGTAAACTTTACCCGTTCGCGCATTTCACTTGCAGGCATTCCAGCCATCCGCAGTATCTCCACAATCACATCGGCAAACTGGCGATAAAAGGCTTTGGCTATAGTTTGCAGTTCTGCCTCAGATTTTTCCGGAAAAGAACTGCGCAGATTTTGCAGCACTACTTTTTTGCGATAGCCTGCCACATGGTACATCAGGAAGTACAGAAAGTTGGCAAACCCATACAGCACCGACAGCGGCAACGCAGCCAGCCCTTTGAGCAGCAACCAGACAGGGTAATACAAAAAAGGAATATCTATACTTTTCTTCATCAGCAATAAAGCAGCTGCAAAGGTACGATTAATCAGAATTATGAATTAGAAATTATGAATGAAAGGCAGCTACCTTGATATACAATCAATATTCCCAAACTATAGCCGAAGTGAAGCATTTTACCCACAAACTATAGTCAGGACTTTTCCCTTTGAGTTATTTCAATTTTATTAGTGATGAGAATTCATAATTCATAATTCATAATTCATAATTCATAATTCATAATTCATAATTCATAATTCATAATTCATAATTCATAATTCATAATTCATAATTCATAATTCATAATTCATAATTCATAATTCATA
>NZ_JAAGWD010000015.1 GCF_010686685.1 Pontibacter burrus
CTTCCAAAAAAATCTTTTTGTAAATGCTTGCAAACATCACCGGAAGGGTGTTACCTTTGCAACCCGGTTCAGGCAGTGAGTCGGACGCAGTTCAGGTCTTTGCTTTAGAAGGGAAGGCCAGGTGAAAAAAAGAAAAAGATTTTGATGCAGGGGCTTGCAGATTGAAAAAAAGCACTTACCTTTGCACTCCCAAACGGCAGCAGGCCTAGCGGGGAAACACACACAACACAAGCTACATTATACGTAGCGCCTTCTGGCAAACGCGCCAGGAGCAAACTTTCTGCCACTTCACAACAGGTGAGGGGAGGGGAAAGAGAAGAGTTCTTTGAGAGAGTGGAATTGAAACAGACAAGCACAATGTCTTTTGCTGGCAAGCAAGCCAGCACGTAGCTCTTCTGGCTACGGAAAAGAAGCAGAAGCAACAGCATACAACAAGGGCCGGATCGAGCAGACACATTTAAGATTTTTTTTACAATGGAGAGTTTGATCCTGGCTCAGGATGAACGCTAGCGGCAGGCCTAATACATGCAAGTCGAACGAATCTGAGGACTTCGGTTCTCAGGTTAGTGGCGCACGGGTGCGTAACGCGTATGCAACCTACCTTCCACAGGGGGATAGCCTTCCGAAAGGAAGATTAATACCGCATAACACCTTTTCCCGGCATCGGGAGATGGTCAAAGCTGAGGCGGTGGAAGATGGGCATGCGTGCCATTAGCTAGTTGGTAGGGTAGAGGCCTACCAAGGCGACGATGGCTAGGGGTTCTGAGAGGATGGTCCCCCACACTGGTACTGAGACACGGACCAGACTCCTACGGGAGGCAGCAGTAGGGAATATTGGGCAATGGCCGAGAGGCTGACCCAGCCATGCCGCGTGCAGGAAGAAGGCCTTCTGGGTTGTAAACTGCTTTTATCAGGGAAGAAAACGCTCCTGCGGGGGTAACTGACGGTACCTGATGAATAAGCACCGGCTAACTCCGTGCCAGCAGCCGCGGTAATACGGAGGGTGCAAGCGTTGTCCGGATTTATTGGGTTTAAAGGGTGCGTAGGCGGCCCGGTAAGTCAGCGGTGAAATCCCAGGGCTCAACCCTGGAACTGCCGTTGATACTGCCGGGCTTGAGTTCGGTCGAGGCGGGCGGAACTGGTGGTGTAGCGGTGAAATGCATAGATACCACCAAGAACCCCGATTGCGTAGGCAGCTCGCTGGGCCGAAACTGACGCTGAGGCACGAAAGCGTGGGGAGCGAACAGGATTAGATACCCTGGTAGTCCACGCCGTAAACGATGATGACTCGATGTTGGCGATATACTGTCAGCGTCCAAGCGAAAGCGTTAAGTCATCCACCTGGGGAGTACGCCCGCAAGGGTGAAACTCAAAGGAATTGACGGGGGCCCGCACAAGCGGTGGAGCATGTGGTTTAATTCGATGATACGCGAGGAACCTTACCTAGGCTAGAATGCGCGTGACGGCCTCAGAGATGAGGCTTCCCTTCGGGGCACAAAGCAAGGTGCTGCATGGCTGTCGTCAGCTCGTGCCGTGAGGTGTTGGGTTAAGTCCCGCAACGAGCGCAACCCCTACCTTTAGTTGCCAGCGCGTCATGGCGGGGACTCTAAAGGGACTGCCTTCGCAAGAAGTGAGGAAGGCGGGGACGACGTCAAGTCATCATGGCCCTTACGCCTAGGGCTACACACGTGCTACAATGGCCGGTACAGAGGGTCGCCACCTAGTGATAGGGCGCCAATCTCAAAAAGCCGGTCTCAGTTCGGATCGAAGTCTGCAACTCGACTTCGTGAAGCCGGAATCGCTAGTAATCGCGCATCAGCAATGGCGCGGTGAATACGTTCCCGGGCCTTGTACACACCGCCCGTCAAGCCATGGAAGTCAGGGAGACCTGAAGCCGGTGACCGTCATAGGAGCCGTCTAGGGTAAAACTGGTAACTGGGGCTAAGTCGTAACAAGGTAGCCGTACCGGAAGGTGCGGCTGGATCACCTCCTTTCTAGAGACTTTTTCCGGCTCTTTTGCTGTTGTGCTTTTTTTGAAAAGACACGAGGCGCGGGCCTGTTTCAATTCTTTTTCTCAAAAGATCCTTTAGTAGATCTGCTCTTTTACTGTATTGTACTGGTGGCCGGCCTTTGGCGGTAGTTTTTACTACGGATTTGCTATAGAAGGCGTAGCCCTGACAGCGGGGGCTTGTAGCTCAGGTGGTTAGAGCGCTACACTGATAATGTAGAGGTCCGTGGTTCGAGTCCACGCAGGCCCACTAAAAGCGCATTACGTATTGCGTAAGGATTACCTGGGGGATTAGCTCAGCTGGCTAGAGCGCCTGCTTTGCACGCAGGAGGTCAACGGTTCGACTCCGTTATTCTCCACCAGTTTAAAACCAAGTAAAGACGACAGGTTTTTACTTCACTACTTAAGGAAACAGATAGAAACAGCAAGATGTCTAGCGTCTTATGTCCTCTGTCTTTTGTCCCTTAAGCAAAAGTTCTTTGACAAGTTTGGAAAGAAAAGAGAAAAAGTTTTTTGACTACTGAAAAGTAGTTGGAATACGAGCAAGTAGAGTAAAGACTGCGGGCCGGCATGACTTTCGGGTTATGACGGCCGGGAACGCAGAGAAGGGCGTACGGGGGATGCCTAGGCTCTCAGAGGCGATGAAGGACGCGACAAGCTGCGAAAAGCTGCGGGGAGGGGCACATACCCTGTGATCCGCAGGTATCCGAATGGGGCAACCCACTAGCATGAAGTGCTAGTACCCTACGGGGGGCAAACCCGGGGAACTGAAACATCTAAGTACCCGGAGGAAGAGAAAACAACAGTGATTCCGTAAGTAGTGGCGAGCGAACGCGGATTAGCCCAAACCAGTGCTGTTACGGCAGTGCTGGGGTTGTAGGACCACGTGGTGGGACCAAAAAGTGAAGTGTAAGTACCTGGGAAGGTACACCGCAGAAGGTGAAAGTCCTGTGCACGTAAGTTTTTTGGCCCTAGTGGGATCCTGAGTAGGGCGGGACCGGAGAAATCCCGCCTGAATCCAGCGGCACCATCCGCTAAGGCTAAATACTCCTGAGAGACCGATAGTGAACCAGTACTGTGAAGGAAAGGTGAAAAGTACCCTGAATAAGGGGGTGAAATAGATCCTGAAACCGTGCGCCTACAAGCGGTCGGAGCCCTTACGTGGGGTGACGGCGTGCCTTTTGCATAATGAGCCTACGAGTTGCTCCTCTCTGGCAAGGTTAAGACTCTTTGAGGGTCGGAGCCGCAGCGAAAGCGAGTCTGAATAGGGCGTGCAGTCAGAGGGGGCAGACGCGAAACTTTGTGATCTACCCATGGGCAGGTTGAAGGTTGGGTAACACCAACTGGAGGACCGAACCAGTTTCCGTTGAAAAGGATTTGGATGACCTGTGGGTAGGGGTGAAAGGCCAATCAAACTGAGAAATAGCTCGTACTCCCCGAAATGCCTTTAGGGGCAGCGTCGTGGTGGAGTCAAGCGGAGGTAGAGCTACCGATAGGACTAGGGGGAGTCACATCCTACCGAATCCTGACGAACTCCGAATGCCGCTTTGATATACACGGCAGTGAGGCCAGGGGTGCTAAGGTCCCTGGCCGAGAGGGAAAGAACCCAGACCGTCGGCTAAGGTCCCCAAGTCCATACTAAGTTGAACAAAGGGGGTCCAGTTGCTTAGACAGCCAGGAGGTTGGCTTGGAAGCAGCCATTCCTTTAAAGAGTGCGTAACAGCTCACTGGTCGAGCGACAGGGCATCGATAATAATCGGGCATCAAGTATGGCACCGAAGCTGCGGATTACACCGTATGGTGTACTGGTAGGGGAGCATTCTGACAGCAGTGAAGGCGCTTCGGCAAGGAGCGTTGGAGCGGTCAGAAAAGCAAATGTAGGCATAAGTAACGATAATGCAGGCGAGAAACCTGCACACCGAAAGACCAAGGTTTCCTGATCAACGCTAATCGGATCAGGGTTAGTCGGGTCCTAAGGCCGAGGCGAAAGCGCAGGTCGATGGACAACAGGTTAATATTCCTGTACCGGCTGCAGCAAGCGATGCGGTGACGGAGAAGTGAAAGGACCGCGCACTGACGGAATAGTGCGTTGAAGGCCGTAGGTAGTAGCCCGGGAGTCAAGTACCCTGGGCTAGCTGAAAGCTGATAGTACTCCAAGGCTTCGGCCACGGAGATAGTGTCCCTAATCCGGCTCCCAAGAAAACCCGCTAAGCGTTATAAAGCTGTAGCCGCCCGTACCGCAAACCGACACAGGTGGTCGAGGAGAGAATCCTAAGGTGCTCGAGTGAATCACAGCCAAGGAACTCGGCAAAATGGCCCTGTAACTTCGGGAGAAGGGGCGCTTCCTCTAATTTATTAGAGAAGCCGCAGTGAAAAGGCCCAGGCGACTGTTTAACAAAAACACATGGCTTTGCCAAATCGAGAGATGACGTATAAGGCCTGACACCTGCCCGGTGCTGGAAGGTTAAGAGGGGATGTTAGCCGCAAGGCGACGCATTGAATCGAAGCCCCAGTAAACGGCGGCCGTAACTATAACGGTCCTAAGGTAGCGAAATTCCTTGTCGGGTAAGTTCCGACCTGCACGAATGGTGTAACGATCTGGGCGCTGTCTCAGCTGTGAGCTCGGTGAAATTGTAGTCTCGGTGAAGATGCCGAGTACCCGCAACGGGACGGAAAGACCCCATGAACCTTTACTATAGCTTAGCATTGACGCTGGGTAACTCATGTGTAGGATAGGCCGGAGGCTATGAAGCGGTGTCGCTAGGCATCGTGGAGCCATCCTTGAAATACGGCCCTTGAGTTGCTTGGCGCCTAACCTGACGAAAAGGGGACAGTGCTTGGTGGGTAGTTTGACTGGGGTGGTCGCCTCCAAAACAGTAACGGAGGCTTTCAAAGGTACCCTCAGTACGCTTGGTAACCGTACGCAGAGCGCAATAGCATAAGGGTGCTTGACTGTGAGGCCTACAAGCCGAGCAGGGTCGAAAGACGGATATAGTGATCCGGTGGTTCCGCATGGAAGGGCCATCGCTCAAAGGATAAAAGGTACTCTGGGGATAACAGGCTGATCTCCCCCAAGAGCTCATATCGACGGGGAGGTTTGGCACCTCGATGTCGGCTCGTCACGTCCTGGGGCTGGAGAAGGTCCCAAGGGTTCGGCTGTTCGCCGATTAAAGTGGCACGCGAGCTGGGTTCAGAACGTCGTGAGACAGTTCGGTCCCTATCTGTTGCGGGCGTTGGAGATTTGCGGGGTTCTGACCTTAGTACGAGAGGACCGGGTTGGACGAGCCGCTGGTGCACCTGTTGTATCGCCAGATGCAGCGCAGGGTAGCTACGCTCGGATGGGATAAGCGCTGAAAGCATCTAAGTGCGAAACCCACCCCAAGATGAGATCTCCCTGGAAGGGCCGTGAGAGACGATCACGTTGATAGGTGGCAGGTGTAGAGGCAGAAATGTCACAGCCGAGCCATACTAATTGCCCGGGTGCGTTCCCACACCGCAAGGTGCTGGCTGGTTCCTTGTAAAGGACAGGCCCGCAGCTTTTACCCGCTTGCTGCTCTTTTCCTCCACAACTTATCAACTGACTTTACAAAGCATAAGCTACGGCACACCCCGTAGGAAAATAATGGTGGCTATGGCTCCGGTGAGCACCTCTTCCCATCCCGAACAGAGAAGTTAAGCCCGGACGCGCCGATGGTACTGGCCTCACCGCCGGGAGAGTAGGTGGCCGCCAACCCCTTACAAAGCCCTGTCCCCTACAAAAGGACAGGGCTTTTGCGTTTTAATCCCCCCACCC
>NZ_JAAGWD010000016.1 GCF_010686685.1 Pontibacter burrus
CAATCGAAAGCAGTTATATCCAATGCTATTTTTTCGATGCCGCAATTGTCGGTAGAGCCATTATCTACATCTTCTGCTTTGATCGTGGCTTTGCCTGTTGCATCAAGCTGCACGGTAATGGCCTTTGCACGTGCTACCGGAGCCAGTTCATCTATTACTGTTATAGTGGCCTCGGTAGTTGCTTTGTTGCCATTCTTATCGGTAACGGTAAGTGTTACTGTGTTGGCTCCAATATTAGCACATCCAAACGTGGTTTTAGATAGCGATAAGCTAACAGGGCCACAGGCATCCGTACTACCGTTATCTACAGCAGCTGCAGTTATCGTAGCCACGCCATTTGCATCCAGCTCTATTGTTAGGTTCTGAGCTTTTGCTACCGGCACAACCTTATCTTCAACCGTAACAATAGCAGTAGCGGTTGCCACATTGCCATTGGTGTCGGTTACTGTTAAGGTTACTGTGTTATCTCCTACGTTGGCACAATCGAACGTAGTTTTGCTCAGCGTCATCGACTTTATTCCGCAAGCATCTGAACTACCATTGTTAACGTCGCTGGCAGCAATTGTAACTGAGCCGCTTGTCTCTAACTGCACTGTTATGTTTTTAGCAGCAGCCACCGGAAGTGTCTCGTCTACTACCGTAACTATAGCCGTAGCAGTATGACTGTTACCGCTCTTATCAGTAGCAGTTAAAGTAACCGTATTAGAACCTATGTTGCCGCAGTCGAATGCAGTTTTAGAAAGTACTAATGTTTCGATTTCGCAATTATCAGAAGAGCCGTTGTTTACATCAGCTACTGCTATAGTTGCTTTGCCTGTGGCATCTAATGTTACCAAGAAGTTTTTGGTTTTAGCTACCGGCGCAACGTTATCTTTTACAGTTACAGTGGCCTCGGCAGTTGATTGGTTACCGCTGGCATCTGTTACCGTTAAGGTTACGGTGTGAGTACCCAGGTCAGCGCAACCAAACGTGGTTTTAGAAAGTGCTAAGGTTACGTTTCCGCACTCATCCGAAGAACCATTATCTAGCATAGCCGGTGTTATAGTTGCCGCACCATTGGCATCCAGCTGAACCGTAACATCCTTCGCTTTAGCAGTTGGAGCAGTTACATCTTTTACCGTAACGATTGCTGTTTTGCTTTCTGAGTTACCAGCTGCATCGGTTACAGTCAGAGTTACCGTGTTCGTACCAAGGTTAGCGCATGTAAAGCTGGTCTTATCCAAACTATAGCCGTTTGCAGGAATAGAGCAGTTGTCGGTAGAACCATTGTTGATGTCGGCTGGTGTTATAGTTGCCTTGCCCGCTGCATCCAGCTCTACCGTAATAGACTTCACTACAACAACTGGCGCAACCTTGTCTTCTACTGTTACTGTAGCAGTTGCTGTTGAAGTGTTGCCGCTTAAATCGGTTACAGTCAAAATCACATTATTATTCCCAACATTGCTGCAGTCGAATGAAGTATTAGACAAGGTCATCGATGCAATGCCATAGTTGTCAGTAGAGCCATTATCTATAGCTGCTGTTGTAATAGTTGCTGCTCCCGTGTTGTTCAGTTGGATCGTGATGTCCTTTACATTTACTACCGGCGCTGTTTTGTCGAAGGTAACACTGCTGCTGTTTGTGGTGGCACTAACAGCTGTACCAGTATTACCTGCCAGGTCCTGATAGGTAATGGTAAAAGGAACTACACCTTCTGCATTTGCCGTAGTTAACGTATAAGTTGCAGTATAGACACTAGTGCTTACTGCTGTTACCGTTGCTGTTTGGCCTGCTATAGTAACTGTTGGCTTAGCAATTGGCTCAGAAGCTTCTAAGCTAAGCGTAACAATATCATCTGCCTTTGCTTTTGTAGCGTCATTGTTAGACGAGGCTATAGTTACTTTTTGCAGCGTTGGTGCAACAGCATCAACTAAAACACCGGCTGTTGAAGGAACTACTCCGCTCAGCGATAAAACAGCCGAATTGCCGATAGCGTCCGTTATAGTACCTCCATTCAAGGTAATACCTCCTAAGGTGATACCGTCCATGTCCTGCTCACCCTGCTGTACAGTATAGCGGAAAATCACGGATGTTGAACCCGAACCACTCACATAAGCTGCCTGTTGGGAAGCAGAGCCGATGGTAAGGCTAAGTGTTGGAGTACCGCCTGCTGTCCCGATTGTTACAACTTCATTAAAGCTTACAGTGAAGTCCAGTTGCTGACCCGCTCTGTAGGTACTGTTAGCTGGTACTGAGAGAGAAGTGACAGTCGGATTGGTGGTATCTATAGTATAAACCTCACCGGAACTATAGCCTGTACTTAACACATTCCCAGCCTGATCCGTGATGCCGGTACCACTCGCTTTTACATCCAGGCGCATGGTACCGCTTCCGCTAATGCCAGAGACAGACACCAGATAATCCTCCTGAAATACACTTACACCTGTTAGAGTACCTGCTGCTGATCCTGTAGTGGTTAAGGAGAAATCACTTACATCTACGCCTGAAACAGCCTCGCTTAAGGTTACCAGATAGGTAACTGTGTTTGTGTTGATGTATGCTTCTGATGGGATGTATCTAGTGATGCCTGTTATTGTAGGCGCTGTCGTGTCGATTAACCAGGTATAAGATGCTGGTGTTGCATCTATGTTTCCGGCTGCATCTATAGCTCTCACCATCAGGGTAAGATTCCCTTCGCTTAACCCTATTAAGCTAAGCGGTGAAGTAGCAGCAGTAAACGCACTTCCATCTATGCTTGCTTCAAACGTGCCCGCCTCACTACTTGTGAAAGTAAAGGTGGCATTGGCTGAGTTAGTCATGGAAGCAGGCCCAGTGGTAATGGTCGCATCAGGAGCCGTTAAGTCGATTGTTACACTTAAGCCCGACGACGCAGGGCTTTCGCTACCTGAGGCATCCACTGCCTTTGCCGTGAATGTATGAGTTCCTTCCGCTAAACTACTGGCAGTTATAGACCAGGTGCCTGTACTATTGGCCGTAGTACTGCCCACCGCATTTCCATTGGCATATAGTGTTACAGTTGTGCCGGCAGATGCTGTTCCTTGAAAGACAGGCGAATTATTATTGGTGATGTTGTCAGTATCGCTTGAACCAGAATCGCTAGAGCTTAACAGGTCTGGCGCGGAAGGGGCTGCCAGCTCAACTATAGTTACATTTACAGTAGCTATATTTGAGGCAATGCTTCCGTTACTTACCTTGTAAGAGAAATTATCAGCGCCAATCACATCGGTACTAGGTGTATAGGTAAAGGCTCCATTAGCATTGAGTACAATCGTGCCTTTAGATGGCCCGGTAACTAAACTATAGCTTAAAGAGTTTCCTGCAGGGTCGCTACCAGCTAGTTTACCAGTGTAAGCCACATTCTTTTTGGTGATGATATCACCCGCAGTTGATGCAACTCTGGCTGTTGCCAGGTCCATGTTTATGAGCGTGCCATGGTTTGCATTTGTCGTGGCATCATAAGCTATAGTACCTGTAGTTTCATCAAAACGCCAGTATCCAGCCAGGTCAGTTTCGTTACCATTTAGGGTAGTAGCACCCAAGCCTTTTATTTCTTCAACGGTTAAAGCTTTTTTCCAAAGCGAAACGTTGTCGATCTGAGCGTTTGCAAAAGCACCATCTGCATTCATGTATGTACCAATGCGGATAGGCGCACTGGACGCTGATGAAGACCAATATAATGTACCAGAGCCAACTAAAACGCCGTTGGCGTAAATTTCCATTTTGCGCTGGCCACTAACATTGCGCCTTACAGCAGCAACGTGAACCCATTCGCCTACTTTATAAGCATCTGTTGTTCCTACCCAAGTCCAGCCGTAGCCATGTTTGTCAATTCCAAAAGTAAATTTCCCATTCGCAGCGGTTAGCCAGTACTGCATATCGCCGCCACCTGAACGTCTGTTGAAAAGACCTGCTTCAGCCATAGTATTGGCCTTAAACCACATGGAGATAGTAGTTTCTGTCTCAGAATTGAACTGGTTAGAAGCCTGAGAAGGAATTTCTACATAATCGTTAACGCCATCGAATTGCAGGCCATTTAAGTAACCGGCAACAGGTACAGATGGCTTTATAGTTATAGTAAAAACATCTTCCAGCGTTTCAGTTGCAGAGGCCGGAGTAGCACGAATTCTAACAGTATAAGCGGATTTAGTTTTGTAGTCAAATACGCCATTTGCCTTTAGCTCTCCATCTGTAATCGTGAATAGGGCGTTATCATTATCACCATCTCCTGCTACTAAACTAAAGGTTCCATTTGTGCTTCCGTCTTCAAAAGAAGCAGACAAAGTGCCTATAACAGCCCCTGCGCTGTTACCCTCTGTAATGCTTGAGTTAGATAATTCAATTGAATTTATGATAAGATTGACCGGATAATTAACGCATAGATAATTGGATGAGAGCCCGGCTATTGCTTGATATGTGATATTTGCAACACTAGCAGCTGCAGGATTTATAAATACTCCTGGACTTGAATCCCCAAATAAATAGATATTTTTATCTGGCCCTAACTGCAGGTCACCAAAAACGTTAGTCTTTACAACCTGTTTTGATGCAATAATGTCTGCCTGAGTTCCGGCATTAACAGTATATCTGTTTAATGGGTTACCACTACTTTGCTGAATTGCATATAAATACTTAGAGTCATGCGTAAAATCTATACCGTATGTATATTCTGTAGTATTTAAAATTTTATTATTAGATATAACTCCTGTTGTTGCGTTAAAATCTAACAGGTTGAGCCTTACATTTGTTAAATATAGGCTATATGCTATTTTAGTTCTGTCAGGGCTTACCTTCACGTGACCCTGCGTATATGAATTTATTGCAGATGGAGCAGTAAATTCATATGTTACGGGCACTGTAGATATACCTGTTACCGATAGCTCAAAAACTTTAAAAGCTATCTTACCTGTGCTTACAATATGACCGGCAAATATTACCCAATAGTTATTGCGGTTGCCTTTCACAGCAGTAACACGAATAGCTTCAAAATCAGTAGAATTATATAAAGGAATTCGTACTTTATCTGCTTTAACCTGTTGCACTGTCATATCCACAACAGAGTAATTACCCAGTAACCTTTCTGCTGAAAAGATAAAATATTCAGATGTACTACCAGGCTTTGGTACAGCTATAGCAGAGTTCGTATTATATAGCGAAATCTGAACTATGTTTTGCCCATTAGGCATTACACTTCCATCCGCTTTATAGATACTATTTCTACCAAGAATAAACTGGGTTACCCCGGCATTATTAGAGATAGTTGTAACAGCAGAGCTATAAAAAGTTACAGAAGATGCTCCGTTTACTACTTTAGCCGGACTGGTATCAAAGCTTAAATAAGACAAGTTACCAAAATGCCATTTACTTGCTTTATTTTGGCCATTAGCATCATTTAAAAAGGCTCCAAGTGTAATAAAGAGCAACAATAGTTTAAGCCACGGCAAAGGGTTGGATTGCCGAAGAGCTTCCCCTACGCTGAAGGGGGAGTAGACTTTTTTCATAAAAAAAGTGGTAAATATTTGGCTATAAGCTGATAATTAAATTCTTGTATAACACTACCCCTTCAAGTAGCCGAGGAGTTGCATATTAATCATAGCTTTGTATAGTTGGGCAGGAGGCAGAAA
>NZ_JAAGWD010000017.1 GCF_010686685.1 Pontibacter burrus
TTATTTTACTGTCCGTATCTCAGCAATGCGGAAGTGCTGGCCTACTTCTTCACGCACGACGGTATCGACGGTGATGTTGAGGTTTTTGGAGGCGAAGTTTTGCTGGATATACGCTTTCAGCAGTTGGGCCCGCTGCCGGCTCACCCGTGCCTTCGCGGGCTCCGGACCAAACCCATCCGAGAAACCTTTAATCGTAAGGGTGGCTCCGTTGGGCAACGCCTTCAGGTAGGTGTTCAGGAGCTGGGCCTGCTTGCCGCCCATGTACACCTGGTTCAACGTATAGTGCATGGTCAGGCCGTTTGCCTGGCGGGTCACCATGTGGCTCTTTGCGGCTTCTTCCGAGTCCAGCACATACGCATCGTCCGGGCTTTGGGAATGGGCCACCAAACCAGACAGCTCCACCTCTTCCTCGGTTGTCTTATCGGATCGAAGGGTTCCCGGATCCTGGGAGCCTGACACGGCATCGGCAAAGCTTAACGGGTCCTCTGCAAAAGCAAGCAAATTGTCCTTCTCTATTTTGTAGATGGCATAGCTATTTTCAGCAGCTGCCGAGATCCGGTACTGGCCATTCTCCCCCTTTTTATAGTAGGCGTTATAGGTGCTTGAGCTGTTCACCGTCTCATCCAGCTTCACAGCCTCTCCCTTTACCGTATTCCCTTCAAACGGGGCACTGTAGATCATGCTTTGCTCTCCTTGCTGACGGGCAAAGTAGAGGGTGTTATCCGCCACAAACGGAGCAAACTCTACCTGACGGGTGTTAACCTGAGGCCCCAGGTTCTGCGGCTTAGTCCAGCGGTTGTTTTCCCACTGGCTCGCATACAGGTCATCGTAACCCCGGGTGTTGCCCAGTTCTGCTGCTATCAGCAAGGTGTTTTTATCTGCCGATAAGAACAGGCCCAGGTTAGCCGAATTATTCTTCAGTTTTGGGAGCCTGCGTTCGCCTGTTTTCTCAAAGTTGCCCTCTTTTAAACGATAAAAGGAGATCACTTCCTGCTTGCGGCCGTTCTTTTGGTAAACATATACTTCCGTTCCTGCTTCGTTCTTCCCGATTACCGTGTTCAGGGTACCCGCATTGAGAACCGTTTCTTTCTGCATGACTTTGCTGCCGTCCTGCTGCGAACGCTCAGAATAGATGTACTGCCCATCGGCCTGCTTGCGTGTAAAGAGGAGCAGCTGATTTTCCAGCACGATAAAATCCGCCATCTCCTGCTGCGATTGCAGCACAGGGGTCTGGGCATTTGCTATCGTTCCGGTAGCCAGTAAAAAGGCGATGGTGTAGAGTATTTTCTTCATGTGTTATTTTCCTTTTCGCTTACCAGATCGTTACTTTCTTGCCATACTTGGGATATTTCACCGGGATCAGGTTGTAAGTGAGCATGATCTCGTTGGTGGCTTTGTCGATGTAGCGGGCATCGGCAGTAGGCAATTCATACACATAGCCCACCCGCAGCTGGTTTAGCCTTACACCGCCTTGCAGCGAATACGCCAGGTCTTTGCGGTAACCCGCTCCTACCCACAGCATGTTCTGATAGACTGCCTTCAGCTGCCCTTCCATGGTGTCTTCCAGCTTCTGGTCGTAGCGGTACAGGCCATTGACCACCACCCCGATCTGCTCGGTAAGAGCGGTGCGGTAACCAGCCTGCACTACGTGGTGTTGCGGGAAAGATGTATTCAGGTAATCGTCTCCGGTGCGCATCTTCCCTTTCAGGATGTCCTGCATGGCATAGCCAACATAAAAATTATCAGCCGTGAGCATCAGGCCCATGTTCAGGTCAAGCTTGCCTATTTTGGCGCTCTGCCCGTTAAAATTCTCAAACTCCGGATCCCCCATCACATCGGTGATGAGCTTGCTGGCATCCAGCTGCTGCGTACTATAGGTAGCGGCGGCACCCCAGCGCAGGCTCAGCTTTTCTGACAAGCGCACGCGCGTGCCGTAGCTCAGGTGCAGCTGTGTTTCTGAGAAAGGACCGAAACGGTCGCTCATAACAGCCAGGCCGAAAGCATGCTTGGCTTCCAGCTGGCGGCTATAGTTGTCGTCCTGGCTGGTTTTTAGCAACCCGTCTTTTTTCCAGGACACCATGTCGGCCAGGTCCAACTCGGCAGAGGCGAAAATGGTTTTGGGGGCATCTTCAAAACCGGTCCACTGGTTGCGGTAATAGGTCTTGAGCATAGAGCCCTCGTAGCCGGTCAGGGCCGGGTTAAAATACTGCTGAAACAGCGAGAAATTGGCCACATGTTTTCTGTTCTGGGCACTGGCGCCCAGAACAGAAGCCAAAAGGGCGATGGTTAATACTATCTTTTTCATTTTAATTACTTCTTAAGAATGGTCACAACACCTTTTTTCACCAGGTTGATGTCTTTGATCTGCACAATGTAGAAGAAAGCGCCCTGCAGGATTTGCCCGTTCACGCTGCGTCCGTCCCAGGTCATTTCAGGGTTGGTGCTATGGAACAGGCGCACCCCTGCGCGGTCAAATACTTCCACTTCCACGTTGTTGTAGAAGCGCAGCTCCGGTATGCTCCAGGTGTCGTTGATGCCGTCGCCGTTCGGAGAGAACGCATTCACTATTTTGAGCTTGTCTGCGGCCACGCCATAGGTACCTTTGGTCAGGGTAAAGGCCTTTTCGATCGTGTTCTGGTAGGGATCGGTGCTGCGCACGCGGAAGCTAAACGCTGTTTTACCAGACAAGCCCTTGTTTGACTTCAGGTACACCTTGTCACCGATGATCTCAAACAGGCTGTTGTCGGCATCGCCGCTGCCACTTACCAGGGTGTACACAAACTGGGTATCATCCGGGTCGGTGGTGGAAAGCGTGCCAATCGCCTCATCAGCTTTGAGGTTCGGCGCAAAGGTGGTGGCGCTGAAGGCAAGGGCAGTAGGCACTTTGTTTGGCTCCACCACTACCGTAATGGTGGCAGTTTTACTACCTGTGTTGGTGGTACCGGCTGCCAGTACCAGCTCTCCACTCAGGCTATAGTTACCAGCTACCAGGCCGTTATAGTTGCCCTGTTTCCAGGTGACACCCACCTGCGCTGTTGCGTTATCCGAGTAAGTTACCGTTACCGTTGCTGGCAGCGGTACATTGGCAAACGTTGTCCGGATCGGAACATTAACTGTAGCTGGTGTAGCCACCGCTATCACATCGCGGCGAACCGTTACGATTTGCGTCGCCGTAGCCGTGTTGCCGTTTGCATCTGTCACGGTCCAGGTCACCGTGGTATTCCCTGTTGGGAAGGTAGCAGGTGCATCGTTTGTAACCGTGGCTACCGCGCAGTTGTCGGCGGTGACCGGTGTACCCAGTGAAACATTAGAAGCGGTCGTTTTACCAGCATCCACCTCTACTACCACGGCAGCAGGGGCTGTAATCGTTGGGTTGATCTTATCTACAACTGTCACGATCGCCTGCGCGGTGTGCGTGTTGCCACTGTTGTCGGTAACGGTTAAGGTAACGGTGTTGTCACCTACGTTCGAGCAATCAAACGCTGTTTTGCTTAGCGTGATAGAAGCAATGCCGCAGTTATCTTCCGAACCATGGTCTACATCCGAGGCCAGGATAGTTGCCTTACCCGTAGCATCCAGCTCAACCGTGATGTTTTTGGCTTTGGCTACCGGCGCGACTTTGTCTTCTACCGTCACAATGGCTGTACCCGTAGCAACATTCCCATTTACATCGGTTACGGTTAAGGTTACGGCTGTCGTACCGCCGCAGGTAAACTCCGTCTGGTCAAGTGTCATGCTGGCAATGCCGCAGGCATCAGTCGAACCATTGTCAACATCCGCTGCTGTAATACTTGCTTTGCCGCTGGCATTCAACTGAACCGTGATGTTACGGGTAGCTACAACGGGTGCCAGGTCATCTACAATCGTTACCACGGCCGTTTCAGAAGCCGTGTTGCCGCTGGCATCCGTTACGGTAAGCGTTACCGTGTTGTCGCCGATGTTAGAGCAATCAAATGCGGTTTTGTCTATCGTTAAGGTGATCGTTCCGCATACATCCGATGAGCCGTTATCTACGTCAGCAGCTGCTATAGTTGCTTTGCCTGTAGCATTCAGTTTTACGGTGATGTTTTTGGTAAGCGCAGTTGGAGCTGTTTTGTCTTCTACTGTAACGGTAGCTGTTTTGGTTGCTACGTTGCCGTTGTTATCAGTTACCGTCAGGGTTACAGTATTAACACCAAGGTTGCTGCAATCAAATGCTGTTTTACTTAAGCTTAAAGACGTGATCCCACAGGCATCTGCGCTACCGTTGTCGATGTGATCAGCAGTTATCGTTGCCTTTCCTGTGGCATCCAGCTGAACAGTGATGTTCTGCGTCATTACAACCGGAGGGGTGTTATCCACTACCGTAACTATAGCTGTAGCCGAAGCAACGTTGCCGTTAATATCGGTTACCGTTAACACTACTTCATTATCGCCAATATGGCTGCAATCGAAAGCAGTTATATCCAATGCTATTTTTTCGATGCCGCAATTGTCGGTAGAGCCATTATCTACATCTTCTGCTTTGATCGTGGCTTTGCCTGTTGCATCAAGCTGCACGGTAATGGCCTTTG
>NZ_JAAGWD010000018.1 GCF_010686685.1 Pontibacter burrus
GTGGTTATACTTTACCATACCGATAATGTCGAAGCTTCTCAAGTGGTCAGCAACATTTTCTATAGATGTATTTCTTATAATTCTTATTTCCATTTTAATATTAATTTAAGTTGTAAGCGCTTTTTAATTCTTGTAGGAAGGAGCGCCTTATAACCTTCCGTAATTCATCACTCTGATTAAGCCATCTGTCAAAATGAGATGCCTTAGCTATCAACTCTCATGTATGCGTGTAGCGCTGCTGATAGCTGAGAAACCTGCTATTTATTCGTGATGCTTATCTGAACGATGTGTTCTTGTGAAACTGGAGCATAGCTTCTACCTCAGAATATTGGTAGTAAATTTTATGTCCTATCTGGCTGAAAGAGATATACCCGCAATCCCTCCAGTTCTGCAGGGTGCGTTTGCTTACCTTCAGTAGAGCCATCAACTGCTCGTTGTCCAACCAACGGCTTTTTAATTGTTTCTCTTCTTGCTTTTGTAGGACTATTTGTATCTCTTCAAACTTTTCTAAAAGTTGTTGTATTCCGTTCGAGTGAACGATGTAATAAGATTGCTTCATCTTTTAATTTTGTATGTTGACGAAGCAAAGGTAAAATGGCTTGAGGGAGCAATTGGATTACAAGATAAAGCGCAGAATGGGTTACAACTTTTGCAAGTTGTGATTTATATCTTTATCAATCAGCTCAATTATGTTTCTTAGGAGCTTTTTAACTTGATTAGCATAAGCAGAACTCGTGTTTCCATCTATTAGATAGGAGTTAGTAGGGTCTTTATGCATAACAAGCCCCAATGCAGGTCGAATAGTATTATGGGAAACCCCTGTCAAAAGGCTTATAAGCCTTGCTATCTGTGAAATATTAGTGTTAGTTACTAATCCTTTTTCACGCAAATAGTAGAACAAGATTGCTAGTACTTCTGGTGACATGTCAGTTTTAGTAAGCTTTGTGTAAGCCTTATCATCTGTTAATGTCCCTTTTTTTGTAATATCTATAAAAGTATAGAGATCTTTATCATGGGTTATGCCTAGGAACGCTTGACTTATTTTAATTGCTGCTTCTTTCCCCTCTACTACATCGCCATCTAAACCTTTTAAGATAGGTTTATAGAAATGTTCAAAGTCTACCAATTGCTCCTTAAATACATGAATTACATTTCTCAGTAGAGGTATCAAGATCTCACCCTGGAAGCCTAAAGAAGTTTTAGTCTGCTGTTCTGTCTTGGCTCGAAAGACACGATACTCTTTTTCTTCAAATTCTCCATCTGCATGTAGCTTTAAATATTGTTGTATCTCACCTTCTGCTAAATCATAGGCTATTGGATCTAATTCTAGAAGCTCCTGCAGAAAAGAGTTACTTGATATTACTAGTCCCTGCAAATTAGTATGAGCGATATAAAGTAAAGGAATTGCCGTATCGAAAGGAGGAAACTGTGCTTCCTTTGTTATAGACTTAACAAATTTTTTCAGTTCAGCAGTAATAGTATTTAATTGATCAGAAAGGAATGCTTCAATTAACTTTTCGTTATTCTCTTTAAAAGTATAACCTTTATACTCCTCTCGTGTCATTGTAATGAATGTAGTGAGGTCAGAGAACATCCTGCCTAAGTACTTAAAATCATCTACTATCATGCTATAATATGCTTAGTGATATAGTGGGACTAAATATCTCAAAATTCTCTGCCTATCCAACTCCTTATTTACTTTGAGTAGAAATTTATAAAAGAGGTTTCAAATTTAAAGGACTTTATAATCACAAGTTAAAAGTAATAACAAGATGTTAGGCACTAAAAGAGTAAAGGCGCATTACTAAAAATTAGTATCAAAAATCATTTTTTTACTACCATTTAAGATAGGCTCTTGTATAGAGGTTTACTATCTTTGATAGTAAAACCTGACCATTCAATTTATACCAATGTGGGCCCTTTTAGGGCAACTAATTACATTATGTTTGTAGAAAGTGCACCCCAATTAAAATATACCTTCTCTGGCCATGAGAAATTCCAATGCCGACATCTCTGGCTAAAGAAGGGCTATGATTACTTACAATTAGGCAAGTCCTTCTTAGAAGAGGATGCAGTTATAGAACTTGGTGTGGGTAAAAACATGGTAGCTTCCATCAGGTTCTGGTTAAAGGCGTTTGGTATAACAGATAATC
>NZ_JAAGWD010000019.1 GCF_010686685.1 Pontibacter burrus
CCAGAAAGCTTTATCCAAAATAGCCCCCGATGCAGCGAATACATTTATAAGTCCAATCGCTTTAATAAGCTTGGTATAAGCAGCTAAATCTTCAGCAAATTCCCGTTCTACGATTTCTAAAGAAGACTTAATGGATGCCCATGCTGCAAAGTCATTGTTAAATCGAGAAGTTAAATAAGAATAGAAGTTAAAGTGAAGGTAGTCATAAACATTTGCCAAATTATAAAACGGATCCTGTAAGCTTGTATGGTGTGCAAAGCTAGTATGATCAGTACTTTCTAAAAAAGAAAATAATGAGCGCTCATTTTGCCCATAGCGTTGTAATGCAAGTGTTAATGTATTAGCAGATAATAAATCAAGCGGATAAATTTTAAGATTTAATTCTTTGCTAAAACCTTCGTTATAGTTAAAAGCTTTCGACTTTATAAAGAGATTTAGCGCTGTATCTAAATTATCATAAGTAGTTTCTGACTTTCTTACACTTGCAATATGTTCAGATGCAAGGTACAGAAGTTGCTCTACAGGTTCATTAAAAGTAACATCTCTAAATCTACCCTTAACCTTTGTCCATTCTTGTCTTTGGGAATCAGAAAGAGAAAAACCATAGCTTTCAAAGCTTTGGTGTATAGTAGTTATGAGAACCAAATTATACTTGGTATCATTTGCTAACTCGGCTAGCTGCTGTATAAAATATAATTCACGCTCTGGTTTATTTTGGGCAGCATACTCAAGGAATTTACCAAATTCATCTATTACAATGAAAAGCAGTGGGTTTTTACCAACTGACTTGTACAAACTTATTAACTCAGTAAATATGTTCTCTGTAAAATCTTCTGTAGCTGTTACTCCCAACTGGCTTGCAAAAGATTCAATAATGCTCTCATAAGAACCGACAAGCTTTAAAGTTCCGAAAGTCTGATCCTTAATGAATGGGACATTAAAATAAGGTCTTTTTCCTCTTAAGCTTTGTTCAAGTGCAAGGAGGAAGGAAGATTTACCAGTGCCGTAAGATCCAATTAGATTAAACGAACGGACTCCGTTTCTAAAGTCATCAATAATTTGACTTACTGTTCGCTTTGCATTAGGAGTAGGTATATACGTGACTTCTCTATCTGTATCACGGATAATATTAACAGAAGGAGTATAATTATTTCTCATAATAAGAAGTAAGCATTTCTATTGGATCGATCTTTCTCTTAAACTGTAATTCTTTAATCCCGGCATGATCCGTATAGATGATTTCGTTAGGGTACTTTTCTTGTGCTTCTTGTATCTTCGTCACAAGACCCGTTTTGCTTAGAGCAAAAATATTTCCAGGGCTATTAAAGTCATTTTCAAGCGCAGGTAAACTTATGGAAGAGCCGTACCCGGTATTGTCGAGTATTGAATACAGGAAAATTTCTATAGGAAGACTTTCTCTATCTGTGTTTTCAAGAAAGAGAACCTGCTTTGTTCGCTTTTTTGTTTTATCAGCTACTATAGACTCTTCTTCTTTTTGTATTGTACCTACCAAGTGTAAATC
>NZ_JAAGWD010000001.1 GCF_010686685.1 Pontibacter burrus
GATCAGCAGTCACTACAAAAAAGGAAAAACAAGCACGGATAACTACGCCCATAAACCACCAAGGCCAGCAGGCAAGCCTTGGCGCTTTCTGGCCTTGTTCGTTAGTGGTAAGCTATAAATACAAAAAGTAAAATGCCAAGATACAAGGAAAGGCTTAACGACTGGGAAATTAAAAGCCTGAAAGAAAAGGTTAAATTAATTTCATTCAAGTCAAAGGCTGGCTCACTATCCTTAATATTACTGGTCGTGATTATTATTTCTTTATCATTAATAAGTCCGTATCTCCCTCCCCGTTATGGATGGGGTAACTGGTCACCGCCTAATGATTTAGATGAGTATTTTTCACAAGCTCAAACAATTTGGATTGTCATACCTTCAATTTTATTAATCGGATATACAATTCACACAATAAGGACAAAAATTGATTTCTTTTTGGCATATAAGTGGATTAGCAACTATAGGATAACAGAAGTCATAAGTTTTGGAGTAATTAAAATACTATTGTTAGACAAATGGCATCTATTTGTAATTAGAGCTAATCAGCAGCACTTCGACTCTGTTGAGCAGGGACAATTTATAACAATAAGAAAGACTGGTACACTAAGAACTATTGACTTTCTCATTACAGAAGAGAGTCAAGCCAAACAAAAAAAGCCTACCACTAACATTGTATAAGAGTCAGCATCCGCCGACGGCCTCCGCCGTCTTTCATACTAACCGTTGGCAAATATTTAGGATGAACAAAATATCGATTCTTCTACTAACACTCATAGTGTTCCTTAATACATCATGTGCAGAAAAAACCAGACTTGCTTCACCAGATAAAGCAGAGACAATAACGGTTATCAGAAAAGGAGCAATACTATACATTATAAATGGCTCCAAAAACGCAGTGCCTGATACTAATTATGTAAAATTAAGGATGATTAGTGTCGACTTAGGTAGTGAAATTGCTATATGTTGGCAGCCTGAACATCTTGAATGGGATTTAGTGGCTGACGGTACAGAAATTTTAATTAATAAACTGGATACTACCAAATATAAGTTTAGGACTGGTTTTCCACTAGATGGAAGGGGTATACCTACTCCTGTTAGATATTATAGTGGTGCAAACTGTGGTTCCTTTAGTACCTACAGCGGTAAAGTCTTCAGGAATAAAGGTATAATAGTGGAATAGAAAAACATTTGCCAACCAAGTGCAGCCTTTATGCTTGGCTACGCCTCGCCATCGGCTGCACGAGTACCGTTGAGCAATATATTAATGAACAAACTTAAATAAGAGAAGAATGAAAAAAGGAATACTAACACTGTGCTTGATGGGTATCGGTGCCCAAGGGTTTTGTCAAGATATACCTAAAGGGGAGCTACATGTTTCTATTTCTAAAGGCACAAGTGAAATACTTCGATCAAAGTTAGAAGGAGCAGGAAGTTATGATGGAGATGGGTTTTATGGCATTGGCATCTCTTACCTGAAGCCATTGAATAGCTGGCTTGATATAGAAGCAGGTGTGAACTACTCCAAACATACTATAATGTTCACTTCTCATCTTCATCAAGACGGCGGCAAAACTTTTAGCAGCAGCAACTTACAGACTATATCCATACCTGTTGCTTTCAGGGCCAACTTTCTAAAATACCTTTTCGTGAATTTCGGTGCTGTGGCAGATTTTGAAACAAAACACGGTATGCTAGACAACCAATCTGGAATCGGGGCTGTGGCAGGTATAGGGTTTAAATATGGCTTTACTCCAAAGGTCTCTGCATTTGTGAATCCCTTTTTACAGCAACATGCCATCATTCCATTTCATCCAGAAAATTATCAACAAAGAATGCTCGACGCTGGTGTAAGGTTTGGAGTTGGTCTTAAATTGTAGAACTTATAAGTGCCTAAAGAGCTACACTGCCCAACCAAACCTATAGTGCATAAACGCACCATAGCAAACCCGTTAACATAAAAAGAAAGCATGAAAACTAAACTTTTACAGCTACTCTCCCTGGCAGCCCTTCTTAGCTGCCATTCACCCAACGCACAGGTAGAGAACCAGGACGGGCATTCTCCTGATGCGGGCAAAGATGTTATGCGGGAAGCTACATCCAGCCCCGTTGACCAGGCTCCCCGAATAGCGGAAAACGAGGAATATCTTGATTGGAACAGCGTACGCATCAACGGCAAACTTCCCTTAACTACATCGGTGAAGAACATAGAGGGCATTTTAGGCAAGGCCGACAGTGTGGTGAGTATAGATTGGAATAACACATGCTCATCAGGCTACAGAAGTGCTGCTTCAAAGAATGCCTATTTTAAGGGCGTGGAGTTCGAGCAGTTCGGGGATTCCCTGAATTTCATACAAGTCAATTTCTCCAAGGAACACAATGTGTTTTTACAGCGTGGGAATTTGAAGCTGAACCATGCCACAACTCTGGAAGAAGTAGAAAAGCACTTCCCAAACGCAGTTAAAGACATCAGCAAGAGTTATTATATTATAGATGGTAAAGAGACGGACGCCGTTAACTTGCCACCCTCTAAAGAACTTACTGACAGGCAATGGATTCTCATGTTTCAGGACGGTAAGCTGATCAGGATAGACAACTGGCTTCCGTGCTAGCAATTACTTTAAGTATAACTTCCCTGTTTGCCTAAGTATCTGTGGTACCTGGGCAGCTCTTTGGCTAAATCCACTTACCTGCTAAATCCACTTACCTAAAACACGGAAACCAAAGCAGACAACCAAATCATGACAAACAAAAGAACCCTCTTAGCCGGAGTATTAACCGTTTTCTTCTTCTATTCCTGTAGCCAGCAGGTTGCCCGGGAGCAAGATTCAGGTGAGGCTGAAGTTGCCAAAACTGAAGAAGCTATAGTTACTACGGAGGCTTTTGAGTCCGATACAACCTACAATTTCGAATTGATGCCACCTTCGCCTGATACTTTCAAGCTTGTTAGTCAAAGCCAGTACTTCTACTATCCTTTCGGCAAGTTCTCGACACCAGAGGATTTAAAAAGCCACTATAGCAACAGGTTCAGCTTTGTTGATGAAACCTCACCTTTATATAGTGACGGATCTGAGGTAATAACATTGTACAGACTAAAGATGGACAAGGGGTTTGTAAAATTCCTTCATACAACCCAAGAAGATGATTCAGAAAATAATGATATTGCTATCGTTTCAGCTAAGATCACAGAGCCATCTATCCAGATGATAAACGGGCTGAAAGTTGGCCTGACGAGAAATGAAGTTAGGGAAATCCTTTTCAGCAAAGGCGAGCCGCACAATCTCAGGAGCTATAATAATATTACAATAGAGACAGCCTCAACTGGTGTTTGGGTACATCTGAACTTCGAAAACGACAGACTAAAAAGAATCCTGGTTGATACCGATTATCAGTTAAACAAAGAATGATTACAGGCTCATATCTTTCAAAACATGTACCAGCACCGTTAACAACCTAACAACACAACTATAAGCCACAAACCATGCACCCAATCATCAGAAACATTTTAGCCATAGTCGCTGGTATTGTTATCGGCAGTACCGTAAATATGGGTATCCTCAATATCAGCGGTTCCATTATTCCGCCACCCGAGGGCGCAGATGTTACCACTTCCAATGGCCTGAAAGCAGCCATGCACTCGTTTGAGCCAAAGCACTTTATCTTCCCGTTTCTAGCGCACGCCCTGGGCACCTTTTTTGGCGCATTTGTAGCCGCTATAGTTGCAGTCACACACAAATTTAGATTCGCGATGGCTATTGGGGTATTCTTCCTGGCAGGCGGAATTGCCAGCGTGTTTATGCTGCCTTCGCCAGTGTGGTATACTATAGTTGACCTGGTGTTTGCCTACCTGCCAATGGCTTACTTGGCATACAAACTAGCGCCTAATAAAACTAAGTCAACTATAGCTTAAAGCAACAAGCAAACGATAAAAACATGAGCACACGCTACGGCCTGCATGGTAAGCTTACCGCTACCGAGGGCAACAGAGATAAACTGGCAACTATACTGTTAGAGGCTTCCAAGCTGGTATCAACCGCAAAAGGCTGCCAGCTTTATATGGTGAGTATTGATGAAGCTGACGAGGACGCTGTCTGGGTTACCGAAGCCTGGGACAGCAAACAAGACCACGATAACTCGCTGCAGGTGGCAGGCGTGCGGGAGCTAATAGCGCAGGCGATGCCGCTGCTGGCCGGTATGCCGCAGAAAGGACAGGAACTTCAGATCTTGGGCGGGGCCGGTATTAACTAACACAAACTATAGTTTACACCATGAAAGTGAAACCACTATACGCTTTTGCAGCTATCGTTATGCTCACGCTGGGTGCTTTGCTCTTTATCTGGAAAAGCAATGACCACCTGGAGTGTGAAGAAACTATAGTTCGTACGACAGATGCAGCCGGAAATCCGGTTGTGGAGAAACAGCACATCTGCAGAGAACAATTCAGTATTTAACAGCCAAACACCCTATGCGTAAACTTTTAGCCCTTGCCTGCCTGGTAGCTTTGTATAGTTGCAGCGGCCCTTCCGAAGCAGATTTAACTGCCCTAGCCCCTACTGAGACCTTTCCGGATGACACTTTTCTGGAAACCGCTACTCAAAAACGGGCGCTTATAGTTACTGCCCACGATGATGACCTGGTAGGTATGTCGGGAACTATAGCCAAACTACAGGAAAACGGCTGGGACATAAAACAGATCACCTTCACCAGCGAAAGCTCCGAGCGCGACTCAGCACTGGTGCAGGCAGCGCAGCTGATTATGGACGATGTGGAGTTTATCTGGAAAGCGCACGACCAGCGCCGTTCCGATTTTGGCCAGACCGAAGCACCTTACATGCCCATTACCAAAGCCGACATTGAGAAGGTATTTAACAAAGCAGAACTTGCGCAGCTCTTAACGCAAAAGATAAACGACTATAACCCGGCCGTGATCTTTACCATGGATAGCGAGATTGGAGGTTATGGTCACCCCGAGCATGTGCTGGTAAGCCAGTTGGTAGCCGATTTGTTTAATGCCGGAACTATAAAAGCCGAGCGCATTTACCAGACCGTGTACCCCGACAGCATGGAAGACAAGATCCTGAAAGAGCGCCTGACCAAACAGCTGGAAGAATGGGGCTACCCAAACCCCTATATGCTGGCACTGGAAGTTTATGGCCCAGAAGGGATGCCAGACCCTACCACACAGGTTAACATACAGGATCAGGCCGAGGCTAAAATGCAGTTTTTACATTCATTCCGCGAAGAAGAGCGAAACACAATCGGGCAGTTCATTCCGCTTTTCCAGCACTTCAGCCACGACGTATACTTTAAGGTATTCGACCGCGAGTTCTTCAGAGTGATCTCAAAAGAACAGCAGGCACAACTATAGTTTAGGCCTCCTTCTTAACATCAGCCGGCAGCGGTAAGCCAGATGGTTTTACTGCGCCGGCTTCTTTCTTGAGCTGCTCGCTAAAAAAGCGCTTGTGCTTCATGCCGGCTTCGCGGGCCTCTACTTCAAACTTATTATTATAGTACCCTACGCGGTAGCTCTCTTTCAGGTAAAGCCACAGAAACCGGAAAAATCCATGCTCCTGAAACTGCCGGATGTGGCACAGCTCATGCTCAAACCAGCCTTTATCATCTAAAAAGGTTTGCCTGTCTACCCCGCTCAAATGGATGCTTTTCCCCAACACCATGGCCACATTCGGGCTTTTTAAAACCATGCGTGCAATCCGTGCAAACAGCGATCTTTCTACAATTTTATAGTCCATTTTCTCAGAGTCTGATTTTATACTTTTCCTAACATTCAGCTAAACTATAGCCTGATACCAAGAGGCCAAAGGCATGGTTTTAAGGGTGAATGGATTTAAATATCTAGCCAACGCAATAAAGCCCCCTGTTTGCCTGTTAAAGATTTTGTACTTAATTTTGCACATAGCAGCAAAAACAAAAAGGCATTTTAATGCTCTTGGCGTTTTTTGATACAAAAATCTGCTTAAATAAGGTGTAACTGTTTGCCTGCCCGGGCAGGAGATAACAAGCCAAACTTTATGAAAAAAACCATCATTCTAAGCCTCCTGGCGACTATGTCGCTGGTTCTGTCATACTTTTACGAAGTAACGCCGGCTGAGTCGGCGGAACTGACTGAACACGTAGCTGTCGCAACTATATCGCCGCTTGCCATTAACTCCGGCGAAGACATGGCGGCCGCTCTGATTGCCAAAGAGCCGCTTATTACACTGCCTGCACCTGAGCCCGAACCGGAAACTTATTACTCGAAAGAGCTGAAGATGCAGTTTGCCACCAACCAGAATAAGGACCTGATCGAGACGGTTGCAGACTGGCTGGGCACTCCTTACAGCTATGGCCGCAGCTCCAAAAAAGGCACCGACTGTTCCGGGTTCGTAACCAGTATTTACCGCGATGTATACGGCATCGACCTGAGCCGCAGTTCGCACAACATGTTTCAGGATGTAAAGCATATTAAAAAAGACAACATCCGCACCGGCGACCTGGTCTTCTTCCGTCGTGGGCCCAAGCAGCCGATCTTCCATGTAGGCATCTATCTTAAAAACGGCAAGTTTATACATTCTGCCACCAACGGCGGGGTAATGGTAAGCTCGCTTAAAGAACCTTTTTACAGGAAAAATTTTTACGCAGCCGGCCGCGTTATCTAACCTGCAGCAGCTAAACTATATTACAAGCCTTACAGCCACCTGTAGGGCTTTTTTGTGGGCCGGGAGCACAACAATTTTATAGCTGCCAAGTATAGGTAGGTTGTTAATACTTTATCAACTTTGCACCGCAAACGGCACATACATTTAAGGCCACCCCAAACGTTATACTTACACATACTATAGCCACACAACTATGAATAACCAGAAGGCACCAGATGGTAAAAATATCTCTGAGAGCTCCTTTTTCAAGAAAATACTGGCCAAAGCCGAACGTTACCTGAAGCACCCGGGCGAGGTAACCAGATTGCTGAACGAAGCATTTAAGAAAGCTACCGCCAAAAAAAGCGTGGGCAGCCTGGCAGCCGAAGCCTGGGAAAGCCTGCAGTTGCTGTCGCGTATGATTAAGGCTGCTGTTGCCGGCGAGTACAAAGGCATTCCGACTACTACCCTGGTAGGTGGCGTGGCTGTAATTATTTACTTTATTACCCCGATAGACCTTATCCCGGACATTATACCGGTAATTGGCTTGCTGGATGATGCCAGTTTGCTGGCCTGGTTTATGACCAGCATTAAAGCCGAACTGGACCGCTTTAAAGAATGGGAAAGCATGCAACACGAGCAACAGCGCCAGGCAGCACACAACCAAAGTCAGCATAACGCAGATCCTTCGTTTGGCACCCCGAAATACAGCGACCAGCCAGAAGGCCAGGTGCATGTAGAAAAGGGCGGCGAACTATAAAATTCCGTATACTGATACTATAAACCTAACAATCTATATCTATGAAGCCGACTGACAAAAAACAGAACAACGCAGAAGAACAAAAAAAGCCAGCTGCAGATAGTGCTTCGCAGGGCCATGCTACCAAGCCTCAGGGCACCGGCCACACAACTGCCAACAAGGAGCCGACGCTGCGCAGTGTTACCACCGACAGCAGCCGGGTACACAAACACCGTGGCGACGACCTGCCAAGCGGAGGTAACATTCGCTAAAAGTGTTTTTTTTACTATAACCGCCCTGCCTATACTATAGCGCAGGGCTTTCTTATTCCAGCAACTCACAAAAGCACGCTCTATCGCTCTGAATGCGTGTTTTTATTGCCATAACAGCACACCAACAAACCGACTGAAGCCTAACTATAGCTGCACAATATAGAACAATTCAAATACTAAGATTAAACTTAAGTTAGAAAAAAACGCTGCTATATATTGGATTGCTAAGGCAATAATTCTCTATCTTTGATTTTAGAGATTTTGTACTTTAACTTTTAGCCAAGGTGCCTGCAACATTTTTAAAGCTCTCATCTGTTAATGTCCACATTGACGGTATCGGGAAAGTGCTGATCGAGCGCAGCGACAAAGCTAAGCGTATCAGCATTAGTGTACGCCCTCTGAAAGGAGTAAGAGTGGCCGTTCCGCCGCATATTAGTTTCGACAAAGCAGAGCAGCTTATTTACACAAAAGCCGACTGGATACGCGAACACCAGCAACGCATGAAAGAACAGGAAACGAAAGTTACTGTTTACGATGCCGACACGGAGTTCAGAACCAAGTTTCACAAGCTACGCCTGCTTACACATGCACAATACACGATGCGCTGTGTAATTGAAGACGGTTACATTAACGTGTTTTACCCTGCTTTTAAAGATGCAAGCGAACCTGAGGTTCAGAAATTCATCCGTAAATCGGTGGAAGAAGCGTACCGCAAAGAGGCCAAGGAATACCTGCCGCAGCGTGTTGCCTTTTTCGCCGAACGTTTCGGGTTTAGCTACCAGAACGTGTTCATTAAGAACGCCAAAAGCCGCTGGGGTAGCTGTTCACACACCAACAACATCAACCTGAACCTGCACCTGATGCGCCTGCCCGATGCCCTCTGCGATTACGTGATCCTGCACGAGCTGGCCCACACCGTAGAAAAAAACCACGGCCCCCGCTTCTGGAAACTGCTGGAAAAAATCTGCGGCAACTCCAAAGCCCTGGATAAGAAACTAAAAGACTACAAGATCTCGATTTTCTAAGCTATCGAAACACAATTACTTTAAGATTTTCAAGATTAAAAGATTTTAGGGTACTCAGCAACTATAGTTTTGCTGTGGGTCCTGAACTGTACGATCAATAAGAAAAGGCGCTACCTGTGTAGCGCCTTTTCTATTTTTATTTGAAGATTCTATGTCAAAACTATTCTAGAACACAAACCCCAAGCGGAGGCCACCACTAGAGAATGTACTGAAAGATAATTTACCTTCTCCTTCTATCGTTCTGTCGCTAAAATCATGCTCTTTATAGTCAACTTCAATCTTACTGAAATGCTTGTAGGAAACACCTGCTCCCAATTCAAATCCTAGATAAAAGTTCTTGATGAGATATACATCCACCCCCGCAATTGCATTCAGGCCTACGCCAATGTGGCTTCCCCTTGGACCATTGTCGCCCCATGCTCCATTTATCACTCTTATATCATCTTCATATTTGCTGTAAGCATATGATAACGGAAGTTCAGCTCCTATGTATGGCGAAATCCGACTAGTACCTTCAAAGTGGCGTTCGATACCCGGTGAAACAGTTATTTTTCCATAGTGAGCTGTTTCAGCAACCCCTTGGTGAGTGTCTTCAAAAAAAGCCCCGATCCCTAGGCGCAATGCTTTGTCATCAGATGTAAACTTACGGAACCGAAGCTGGCCACCATTCAGGAATGTTCCGCTGTTAAAGTTAAAGCCAACTTCAGCTGTTTTATCTCCCGTAACAGGCTTAAAGTCTGATGTTGTGGATGCAGGCAGCTCCTGCGCCTGAGTAGTGAAAATTGTTACGAGGGCTAACGCCAGTACCAGGAATGTGTTTTTCATAAAAGTTTGTTAAGGTTTAAATATGTCATTAATCCACACATCCAAGCAATAAGCGTTCCATATATATAAATCGATCAATATTTAATTGCAATTCACTCCCAAAACCTATCCAGAAAAACAAAAAAGGCGATGCATTGCTACATCGCCTTTCTCAAACTATAGTTTCGGACCTTAAACGGCCTGCTCTTCTTTCATCTTTTTCAGGTTCAGGAGCATGTCGGCAGTCATGGCATCCAGGTCGTAAGCTGGTTTCCATCCCCAGTCCTGCTGCGCGGCACTGTCGTCGATGCTCTGCGGCCACGAGTCGGCAATTTGCTGACGCGAATCTGGCTTGTAGCTGATCTCGAACTCCGGAATGTGCTTTTGGATAGAGGCTGCAATCTCTTTTGGAGAGAAGCTCATAGCGCTTAGATTATACGAACTGCGTACTTTTACCTGCTCAGCCGGAGCATGCATCAGGTCCAGCGTAGCTTTCAGGGCATCCGGCATGTACATCATTGGCAGGTACGTGTTCTCGCTCAGGAAGCACTCGTAGCTGGCACTATCTTCCAGGGCTTTGTGGTAAATGTCTACGGCATAATCGGTAGTACCACCGCCTGGTAAGGCTTTGTAACCGATCAGGCCAGGGTAACGCAGGCTGCGCACATCAAGGCCATATTTCTCAAAATAATATTCGCACCAGCGCTCACCAGCCTGCTTGCTGATACCATACACGGTGTTTGGGTCCATGATGGTGTGTTGCGGAGTGTTCTGACGCGGCGTGTTCGGGCCGAAAACCGCGATAGAGCTTGGCCAGTAAACTTTTTCTACTTTCTGCTCCAGGGCCAGGTCCAGCACGTTAAACAGACCGTCCATGTTCAGTTTCCAGGCAAACTTCGGGTTCTTCTCGCCGGTTGCCGACAGCACAGCAGCCAGGTGGTAAATCTGCTTGAACTTATATTTTGCGGCCAGTTCGCCCATTGCTTTGGGGTCCAGCACGTCTATCTTTTCAAAAGGTCCGGAATCGCGTAGGTCGGCTTGTTTGGGTGCTGCAATATCTGCTGCCACTACATTACTTCCGCCATACATATTGCGCAGCTCCAGGGTGAGCTCTGAGCCAAGTTGCCCGCAGGCACCAATCACCAATACCGTGTCGCTTGTGTTTGCCATAGTTAAAGAAAAATCAGTTACGCAAAGTAACCTATTTCAGTGCAATCCTGAAAGTATAAACTATAAGAAACACATGCCTTTGCAGAAGATTGTTGCCTAAATGCAAAAAGAGCAACCGTATGCAGCAGCTGCTCTTCCTGATACCAAACTAAACTAACTTTTTATCTAACCTTGAAACAAAGGTACACCCGGCAACTGAGCTCCGAAAGCGCTGACAACAGACTTAAAGATTAAATAACATGGCTCATGCCGTACTGGCTTGCGCACCGGATTTTCCTATATTTGTAGGTATGAGCCACTGTGGCCTGATTGATACTGCATGACGTTTGAAGAATATCTTGTAAAGAAGCGCATAAACAAAGCTGCATTTGCCGCCGGAGACCCCGACCGTTTTGCGGCCTGGCAGGATATGTACGCCCAGATGCACCCAAACAGCTTTTATGTGGCTGTGAAGATGGTGATAAATGATGTGCGTCTGCGGTATCATTTAAAAGAAGAGGATATTCCGAAAGCGGCTCCGGCCCCTGCAGCGGCCCGACCGGTTATGCGACGTGCTGCTCCTGCAGCTACAACGACAGAAGCACCGTCTGTTCCACAGGAAACACCTGCAACTGAGGCTACTCCGAAACCACGCCCAGTAGTAAAACGCCCAACTATAGCCAGGCCAACTTCAACCGAAGGCGAAACTATAGCTCCGGAAACAGCACCACCAACCGAGCCAGCTAAACCTTTGGAGCAGCCAGCTAAGCCGCGTCCGGTTATCAAAAGGCCGGTTATCAGTAAGCCAGCTGCTACTACCGAAGGTGAAACAGAAACAAAGCCTTCCACCGAAAGCCCCGCTCCTGCTGCCCGCCCACGGCCGGTAATTAAGCGCCCGGCTGCTTTACAAAAACCTGCTGCAGAAGACGAATCTAAGCCAGAACCAACAGCACCTGAGCAAACTATAGCTGCGGCTACGGAAGATAAGCCTGCAACGCCATCACCACGCCCAAGGCCGGTGATAAAAAGACCAGCAGCGCTTCAGAAACCAAAAGAGGAAAAACCGGCTGAAAGCAAAACCGAACCGGAAACTATAAAACCAGCCGAAGCGGAAACTGCTGCACCAGCAACAGAAGCTCCAAAGCCAGCCCGCCCAAGACCAGTGATCAAGCGGCCTGTTGCACTACAGAAGCCGGCTGCGGAAGAGCTTCAGGAAACAAAAGAAACATCTGCCGATGAACAAACTATAGCTGCACCTGTTCCGGAAGTTGAAAAGCCAAAGCCGCCAAGGCCGCGCCCGGTTATTAAACGACCGACACCTGCTGAGCCAACTATAGCAGAAGCCAAACCACAAGAACCGGCACAGCCAACTATGGAGAAAACTGCGGAACCAGAAGCGCCTGCTGCCCCAACTATAGCACCAGAAACGCCAATGCAAGAACCAGCAGATGAAACTATAAATCCAAAGCCGCCGCGCCCAAGACCGATCATCCGGAGGCCACCGCCAAAAACCGATGAGCCCGGCGACGCAAGCGGCGTATAACTATAGTTTGTACCTTTAACAAAGCGAGTAACGAACAACGATAAAAGAATAACGAAATATGTACGAAACCTTAAAACCGGATCTGGTACAGCAATTGAAAGAGATTGAAGCTGCCGGATTATATAAAAAAGAGCGCATCATTACTACGCCTCAAGGCGCTGATATCGACACAACACAGCAGGCGCATGTTCTGAACTTCTGCGCGAACAACTACCTGGGCCTATCGGCTCACCCGAGAGTTATTGAGGCTGCCAAGAACGCGATCGATACACACGGCTACGGCATGAGCTCGGTGCGTTTTATCTGCGGTACACAAGATATCCACAAAGAGTTGGAGCGCAAGATTTCTGAGTTCTTAGGCACTGAAGATACTATTCTGTATGCAGCTGCTTTTGATGCCAACGGTGGTGTATTTGAGCCACTTTTTGATGCTGATTCAGCTATTATTTCGGATGCCCTGAACCACGCTTCGATCATTGATGGCGTGCGTCTGTGCAAGGCACAGCGTTTCCGTTACGAACATAACAACCTCGAAGACCTGGAAGCCAAACTACAGGAAGCACAAAGTGCCAAGCACCGCATTATTGTAACAGACGGCGCCTTCTCAATGGACGGAACTGTAGCACAGCTGGATAAAATTGTAGCCCTTGCCGACAAGTATAAGGCTGTACTGATGGTGGATGATTCGCACTCCACGGGCTTTATGGGCAAAACAGGCCGCGGCACGCACGAGTACCACAACGTAATGGGCAAGATCGACATCATTACTGGTACACTGGGCAAGGCACTTGGTGGTGCCATGGGTGGTTTTACATCCGGCCGTAAAGAAATCATTGACATGCTGCGCCAGCGTTCACGCCCTTACCTGTTCTCAAACTCACTGGCTCCGTCTATAGTTGGCGCATCTATTGCAGTGCTGGATCTGCTCAGCTCAACTACAGAACTACGCGATAAACTGGAGTGGAACACCAAGTACTTCCGTGAACAGATAACCGCTGCCGGCTTCGACATTAAGCCAGGTGACCACCCGATTGTACCGGTAATGCTGTACGATGCCCCTCTTGCTCAGGAATTTGCTGCCCGCATGCTGGACAAAGGCATTTACGTGATCGGTTTCTACTATCCGGTAGTTCCAAAAGGTCAGGCCCGTATCCGTGTTCAGCTATCTGCCGTGCACGACCGTGTGCATATTGATAAATGTATTGCTGCCTTTACCGAAGTTGGTAAAGAACTGGGTGTGATCAAGTAAGCTTAACTATGGGATTTCATCACATGCCGGCGCGAGCTTTGTAGCTCGTGCCTTTATACTAATTGCATGAATGAGTGACACGAGCTGAAAGCTCGCCGGCATGTGATAAGCCAGTAAAATAATGTAGAAAAGCCGCTCCAACTATAGGAGTGGCTTTTTTTATGCTCCGGAATTACTAACTTGACGTTTAAACAATAGATACCTTATGGAATTAGTCACTCCCGGCCTTAGCCCATTAGGCTATAGTACCATCGTAACTTTGCTTATAGTTTATTATGCCGGGGCACTGGTATCGCTCATTCACCTGATCTTTAAATCAGATTATAACTTAACAGAACGTTTACTCTGGATGCTGGCCTTGTGGCTGCTGCCTATAGTTGGTTTGATAGCCTACTGGGTATTCTGGAAGAGACGCACCAGAAATTAAGCCGCACTCACTGATTTTTCGGAAGGGCTTATAGAGGGGCGCTGGTCGGTGTCGAACAGGAACTGGTTGAGTTTTACGCGCAGGTCAGCCGATGAAAGGTTACGGAAGGCTTCGCCGTTACGCACCAGGGCAATCTGACCGGTCTCTTCTGATACTACCAACACTATGCTGTCTGTGATCTCGGTTAAACCAATAGCAGCGCGGTGACGCAGACCCATGGATGCCGGAATTTCCTGGTTCTCGGATACTGGCAGAATGCAACGGGCTGCTTTAATACGGTTGTTGGCTATAATTACAGCGCCATCGTGCAGCGGACTGTTCTTGTTAAAGATTGACATCAGCAGTCGCTTAGAAATAACTGCATCAATCAGATCTCCAGACTCGGCGTAGTATTTCAGTTCAGAGCTTTTTGCGAAAACGATAAGTGCACCTGTGTTCTTGGCAGCCAAAGACTTTGAGGCTTCAATAAACGGTGTCAGACTTAGTTTCTCGGTAGTATCGCGGCGCCACGGGAAGCCCCAGAAACGATCGTGGTTAAAGGCGGTGGTTTTACCGATGAGCAGCAGGAAACGGCGGATCTCGGGCTGGAACAGGATGATGGCAGCAAGCACACCCACGCCCATAAACTGACCCAAAATAATACTGAGTAGTTCCATGCCCGCAGCACGCACCACCAGGTATAACAGGTAAATAGAGAGCAGGCCTAAAAAGATCTTGAGCGCCACGCTGCCGGTCAGCAGCTTGTACAGCTGGTACAGCAGCACCGTTACGAGCAGGATATCAATAATATCCAGCAGCTCGATCTCTAAAAACCCTATCGTGAATAAAAATATCAAAGTGTTGTTTTCTTGTAAAGTTCTACTGCCTGCTTAGTTTCTTTTACGTCGTGCACGCGCAAAATATTGGCTCCTTTCATCAACGCGATCGTGTTCACAACTATAGTACCAGTTAAGGCATCGGTCTGGTGGATGCCCAGCGTTTTATATACCATTGATTTGCGCGACATGCCCACCAGCACAGGTAAACCCAATATACGGAAATCTTCGAGTCTGTTTAGCAACTCAAAGTTATGTTCTGTCGTTTTCGCAAACCCAAACCCCGGATCGAGTATGATATCGTTAACACCAAGCTTGGTGAGTTTCGCCACCTGTTGTTGCAGTTCGTCCAGCACTTCTACGGTCACATTGCTATAGTTCGCCAGCGTCTGCATAGTTTGCGGGGTGCCACGCATGTGCATCAGTATGTACGGAACCTGCAACCGGGCCACAGTTTCAAACATCTTTTCGTCCAGCGTACCGCCTGCTACATCATTAACTATAGCCGCGCCAGCTTTTATAGTTGCCTCAGCCACATCTGCCCGAAAAGTATCTACCGAAATCACCACATCCGGAAACTCTTTAACTATAGCTTCGATGGCCGGTATCAACCGATCCTGCTCTTCCTGCGACGAAACTTCTGCTGCGCCGGGGCGTGTGGAATAACCGCCAATATCCAGTATATCGGCCCCTTCCGAGAGCATAACTCGCGCACGTTCAACAGCTTCTTCGGCGGAGCTCAGGCGGCTGCCGGGGTAAAAAGAATCGGGGGTAATATTGAGAATGCCCATCACCAGCGGCGTGTCCAGAGAGAGCAGCTTTCCGCGGCAATTGAGTGTGGATTTTTTCTTAAAAAGCGTATCTTTCGAATCCAATGTAGGCATTTAGGTCTATTGATTTTAAAATTAAAGCTAAAAAGTTGATTAGTCAAACACTCCAGGAATATAATCAGGTAGTACAGCGCTGCAAAGATACTTTTGTTAAAAAGACGAAAGATTATGGCACGGCCTGGCGCGTGCTCCGGCTACCTTCTATTACCGATCAGATCTTTATCAAGGCGCAGCGCATCCGCTCTATACAGGAAAAGGGCAAGCAACTGGTGGAAGACGATATCCGCGATGAGTTTGTAGGCATTATAAACTACTGCGTGATCGCCCTGATGCAGCTTAGCCTGCCAGCCGACGCCGAGCAAACCCTGCCAGCCGACGAAGTAGAGCGCCAGTACACGCACCACATCGAGGAGAACATAAAGCTGCTCACGGCCAAAAACCACGATTACGGCGAAGCCTGGCGCGACATGCGTGTCAGCTCCATCACCGACATTATCCTGATGAAACTATACCGCACCAAGCAAATAGAAGACAACGAAGGGCAGACGCTGATCTCAGAAGGTGTAGAAGCCAACTACCGCGACATGATCAACTACGCCGTCTTCGCGCTGATAAAGCTGGGTGCCGGGGAGAAGGTGCAGTAGGTTTATAGTTTGATGCTATAGTTGCCGTTTCCTTTTTGTCATCCCGAGCGAAGCCGAGGGATCTTATACAGCATAGCAGGAGGACACATAAGATGTCTCGACTGCGCTCGACATGACAGTAAGGTTTATAGTTACTCTTAAACTTACTTTATAAACAGCCCGACATGAATGTTGTTAACTTGATTCTGGCCATCTTCTTTTCTATGCTCAGTATAGGATTCTTTTTCTGGATGAAGGAGATACTAAAGAAGAGCGGATATAAAGTAAGTGGTTTCGTTAGCCCGGCTGACTATGTGAGGATGTTTGATCTGGTATCTGGCACAGAAGACAGAAGCAAGAAAAGGAAGTATGTAACCTTACTATTAGCTTCAATTGCAAGCCCAGTTTTAATGTTTGTTTTCTTCATAACAGGCGCAGAATCCGTTGATGAATGGCAGTGTCGGCGCTATAATGATTACTTAGCTCATTCTGTTCAGGGAGTAGTAGTTGAAAAATATATTGACCAGCCAAACCATGCACTCAAGACTTTAACAATAAATGTGAATGGGTCAACTTTTAAAGAAACAGAGCTAACTTTAGCTATTCCTGAGTTGTTTGATTTTGTTGAAAAAGGAGATACCATTTTTAAGGAAGCTGAAAGCCCTTATGTGTTGGTAAAGGGCACAAATGGAGAAACCCAATTTTCTGATTTAGACAATCCTTGTAATATCAGTAAAGACAAACTATAAAGTTATTAACTTTCTAAATCTTAACCTTTCTAACTGAAAGCAGATCATGAAATACATCACCAAATTCTTCTGGCTCTTTGTGGGCGTGCTGTTCATCTTTTCGGGGTTGATTAAGATAAACGACCCGGTAGGCACCGCCATTAAACTGGAAGAGTATTTCGAAGTTTTCTCTACGGATATTGCGCCGTTCTTTAAATCGCTGGAGCCTGCTGCGCTGTTTCTGTCTATTTTCCTGAGTGCGCTGGAAATTGTGCTGGGCGTAGCGTTGCTGGTGCGCTGGAAACTGAAAGAAGTACTGTGGCTGCTGCTGGCCATGATCGTGTTCTTCACCTTCCTCACTTTCTACTCGGCCTACTTCAATAAAGTAACCGACTGCGGCTGCTTCGGCGATGCTATTAAGCTTACCCCTTGGGAGTCGTTTACCAAAGACATTGTGCTGTTGGTAATGATCATTGTACTGCTGATGACGCGCCGTTACCTGCAGCCATTTATCAGCCAGAAAGTGGGTGCAACTATAACCGCTCTTACGGCTATCCTTGCGGTGGGTATTGGTTGGTTTGCCTACGAGAACCTGCCGTACATCGACTTCCGCGCTTATAAGATCGGCAACAATATCCCGACACTCATGAAGCCATCAGCACCGCTCAAGTACAAGTACATCATGACCAAGGGCGGCCAAGACCAAGAGTTCCTAGAATACCCAACTGATACCACCTGGACTTTTAAAGAAATGGTAGCCGTTAACCCGGAAGCCGGCCCGAAAATTACAGATTTCAATGTCTGGAACGATGAAGGCAACTATACCCAGGAGGTGCTGACCGGCAACAAGCTTGTAGTTATTGTGCATAGTGTAGCCAAAGCCGACACAGATGACTTTGAACGCATAAACGCCCTAATTGCCGCCGCCGAAAAAGAAGGCATCACGCCATTGGTACTTACTAGCAGCAGCGCACCAGAGTTTGAGTTGTTCCGCCACGAAGTAAACTTGGCTGCCCCTTACTACTTCGCCGACCATACGGTGCTTAAAACCATTATGCGCGCCAACCCGGGCATCTGGCTGCTAAAAGATGGGACCACCAAAGGCCTGTGGCACCACAACAACACACCAACTATAGACGAAGTGAAGGCTGCGCTTGCTAATTGATATCGCTACTCAACATTGTCATCTCGACGTCAGGAGAGATCTATTTAAAATTTCAGATAGATCTCTCGCTTATGCTCGAAATGACAACTATAAGAACTATACTTTAAAGATAAATATGAAAGCAAAACTACTACTGGTACTGTTCCTGTTTGTTTTTTCTGTTGCTTTTGCGCAGGATAACAAGAAGGCTGTTGAAACAAGGTTAACAGAATATCTAAATTACATGATCAGTAAAGACTTCAACAAAGCGATGGATTACGCTCCTGACGAGTTGTTTGAAATTGTTCCGAGAAGTCAGATGGTTATGGCAATGGAGAAAGTTTTCAGCGACCCTTCGATGGAATTCAATATCTCAGAACCTAAGATACTACATGCCGGAGATACTGAAAAGATTGAAAACAAGCACTACATGCTCTTAAAGTATTCTAATGTGCTTAAAATGAAGTTTAATAATGCTGATGAGAAAACTGAGACTGAAGATGAGCGAAAGTTCAGAATAAGCCTGATGAAACTGTCATTTGAGAAGATGTTTGGCGAAGGAAATGTAAAGTATGATAAGAAAACTGAGTTCTATGACATTTACGCTGAGAAAGACGTTTATGCGGTCTCAAAAAATGGAAAAACAGACTGGAGGTTTGTAGTTGTTGACAAGGACCAGAAATTAATACTCGGTAAACTTTTGCCTAAGCAAATTATAGACAGAATAGATTTCAGCAAAAACTAGCAGCTATAGTTCCGGGCTTCCTAGTCCGGAAGAGCGGGTTTAAAATAACAATTAAGCCATTCAACAATTTAACCATTAAGATTAAATGAAATTCATAGGATTTATACTTAGCCGACTGGGGCACGGCCTGCTGATTATGCTGGGTGTGTTGGTGGCGGTATTTTTCCTGTTCAACGTGTTGCCCGGCGACCCCGTAGCGATGCTGGCCGGACAACGCTCCGATCTGAGCACCCGCGAAGCCATCACCAAAGACCTGGGCCTGGATAAACCGCTGCCTGCACAGTTGCTATACTATATAAATGATGTGTCGCCGTTGTCGGTGCATGAGGATACGGAAGCCAACCAACAGAAATACGAGTACAAAACTATAGTTTATTTTGGCGACGATGTGCTGGTCTGGAAGATGCCTTACCTGCGCCGCTCGTTCCAGAGCAACAAACCTGTAACCGATATTTTGTTAGATCATTTCCCGGGCACACTGTGGCTGGCTGTTGCAGCTATGCTCATTGCTACTGTATTTGGGATACTTTTCGGGGTACTGGCATCACTCAAACCACATAGCACCTTAGATCATACCTTAATCACCACATCCGTACTGGGCATATCAGTACCATCTTTTGTAGCGGCTATCCTTATTGCCATTACGTTCGGTTTTTATTGGAGCGACTGGACCGGCCTGAGCCTGACCGGCCAACTATACGAAATAGATCCGTTTGAAGGAAAAGAGCTTAAATTGCAAAATCTGCTACTTCCAGCTTTTGCGCTGGGTATCCGTCCGCTGGCGGTTATTGTGCAGCTTACGCGCAGCTCAATGCTTGATGTAATGTCGCAGGATTATATTCGTACGGCCCGCGCAAAAGGACTGAACAGAAGTAAAGTTGTAGTTGGGCATGCGCTCAAAAATGCGCTGAACCCAGTAGTTACAGCTGCTTCGGGCTGGATGGCTTCACTAATGGCAGGCGCATTCTTTATCGAGTATATCTTTAACTGGAAAGGCTTAGGCTCTGTAACCATACAAGCTGTTCAGAACCTTGATTTCCCGCTGGTAATGGGTGCCACGCTGTTCGTCGCGTTCCTGTTCGTGCTCATCAACATCTTCGTAGACCTGCTCTACGCCGCCCTGGACCCACGCGTGAAACTGGATTAACGCTGTGCTACGCTAATTAGAAATTAAAAATTAGAAGTTAGAAATGATTTTATACTCCATTACTTTCCACCAATTCATAATTTCTAATTCATAATTTCTAATTCATAATTTCTAATTCATAATTTCTAATTCATAATTTCTAATTCATAATTTCTAATTCATAATTTCTAATTTAAAGAAAATGCTAATTTTCTTAATCGGTATGATGGGCAGTGGCAAGACCACGCTAGGCAAAGAGTTAGCCGCAGAGCTGAACTATAGTTTTGTGGACCTGGATGCTTTTATCGAAGAAAAGGAAGGCAGAACTATAGCTGAGATTTTTGCCCAGCAGGGCCAGCAGGGTTTTCGGGAACTGGAGCACAAGGCCCTGCAAACTATAGTTGCGAACTATAGCCAGGCAGTAGTGGCTACCGGTGGCGGCGCACCTTGTTTCTTTAATAACATCCAGCTAATGAATCAGGCTGGTGAAACTATTTTCCTCGACGTGCCAATAAAAATGCTTGTCCAAAGACTCTCACAGTCAGACTTATCTACGCGTCCTTTGCTGGCAGGCAAAACACAATCCGAACTAATCTCGTTCTTAGGCAAAACATTAGCAGACCGCCGCCAGTTTTATGTACAAGCAAAGCACCTAGTTGCTATGCCTCCGTATACTATTAATGCACTGCTGAAATTGCTCCTGCTGTAACTGTAGTCAGCTGTACCCCTTTTTACTACCTGGTTCCCGGTTGAGCAATTATTGTGCTTTATTTAGTTTTGCGGCCTAAAAAGAACCAAAGCGTAACTATAAACTATGAAACCCAATCACAAAGGAAGAGCTCAGATCTTCGAGAACCCTGTTCTTGAGCGGCTCACCAGAACCCACATCGCCCTTCCTATTTCTATTTTCATTCTTATTTCGGCAGGGCTTATTTACTATGGCTTAACTTATGGCTTTATTGATGTACTCGAAGCCATCGGATTTTTCTTTTTAGGCTGGCTTATATTCAGCCTGATCGAGTACAGCGCCCATCGCTTCGTTTTTCATATGGACACCGATACACCTATGAAAGCGCGCATACAGTACACTTTCCATGGCAACCACCACGAGTACCCGAAAGACAAAGAACGCCTGGCCATGCCTCCTATAGTTAGCGTGCTTATAGCCTCGTTCTTCTTTTTTACATTTAAACTGATTTTCGGGCCATTTGTATTTGGCGTGGTAGCTGGTTTACTGTTTGGCTATGCCATGTATTTATTTGTGCACTATGCCGTGCATGCCTATGCACCGCCTAAAAACTTCCTGAAAACACTCTGGATCCATCATAGCATCCATCACTATAAAGACCCTGAAGTAGCCTATGGTGTATCGTCGCCGCTTTGGGATTATATTCTGGGCACCATGCCCAAACGACAGCAGCGTTAAAAACTAAAAAGGAGCCTTTCGGCTCCTTTTTTTATCTTCTCAGTTTCCTGAATATCCAGGCGATCAGCACCACGACCAGCACAATTATGATAAGAGCGGTCCACATGCCGGCTTTAAAAATATTCCCCACCAGTTCGCAACTGCTCAGGGTAAAGGCCATCAGCACAAACAGCGTGGCCATATATAATCTCAGGTTGTTCATAGTTTAACATTTAATCCGGCGCTAACAACATGGACTTCTGCCTGTTAAAGGCTATCACCGGGTTATATGAATATATCGCCATGTGTATTAAAAGATACTGTATTGTGCCTTAAAAGGTTGAGCTTTACCTACTCTACATTTAAAGCCCTGGTTCTTTAAATTTTCCGCTCCGGTAATGAGGCCACTACTTGGAATTTAATACAGTATACATACACACTTGTATATAGAGCCTTAACTATATATATTGTGTACTATTTATTATTCCTTCATACTCAGCTTTATCGCGCTTTCTAAAGCATAGATAACGGAATATGCTGAGGAAGAAAGTGGTCAATTATCACTGTTTATTCTATACACTCTTATGCAACAATTTTACTCATTGGCCTTTATCTGGCTAAAAACAAGCTTACCAAACTCTGCTGGAAAAGAGAGGAGGCAAAATCGTCTCCTAAACGGCAGCATCTCAGTTAAGTCTGTTCCGCTTCTGCTATTTCTCGTTTTTTTCATATCGCTGAATTCAGGATACGGACAGAGCAGCTATACCTGGCAACCGGTGAGCAAAGCAGGTATTTCTGATGGGATAATCTCCAGCACTTCTATTGCACTGGATGCTGATGGTGTACCTTATATTGCGCTTAGCGAAGAGATTACTAACAGCTACCGCGGCATGGTTTTGAAGTATAATGGCATCGGGTGGGACAGAGTTGACTACTCCGGCTTTGCAAATACCGATGTTTATTCTCCCTCTATCGTAATCAATAAAGCAGGCATGCCATATGTGGCCTACAGAGGCTCTCTCCAAAGTAACTTTAAGGCAGTAGTTAAAAACTTCAGGGATAACCGTTGGTGGGAAGTTGGCTTTGACGGCCTGTTCCCTGGCGAGGGAGGTGGCATATCTGTTGCCGGCGATTTTCCTTCTATAGTATTAGATAAAAATGGCCTGCCTTATGTGGCAGTTCAGGATGAAACAAACAGCAACAGGCTAACAGTCCTAAAATTCGATGGATTCAGATGGTCAGTAGTTGGCACTGCTGGTATTTCTGCAGGTGTGGCGTATAACCCCTCACTTAAACTCGACGCAAATGATGTACCTTATGTGGCATATCAGGATGGCGCAAAATCAGGAAAAATAAGTGTAGCGAAATTTAACGGTACCGACTGGGTGTTTGTAGGCAACGATCGTCTTTCAGATGATATGGCCACAGAGCCCTCTCTTGCTATAGATGCTGCCGGCACACCGTATGTTGCTTACTCTGAAGGTACTAATAAAGCGGGCATCGTTAAGAAATACAATGGCTCGGCCTGGGAAGATGTAGGTACCACAAAATTTGCTGAAGGTGGGGCGCTCACCATTTCGCTGGTTATAGATGCGACCGGCGTACCTTATGTTGCTTACCGTGACTATGCAAATGGCAATAAAGCTACTTTAAGGAAGTTTAATGGCACAACCTGGGAGCAGGTTGGCGCTGCTATTTCAGCAGGTGCTGCATACTATCCCTCGCTAGCTATAGATGCCTACGGTACACCATATGTTGCCTTCCAGGATGGCGCGAATGGTGATAAAGCTACTGTTATGAAGTTTGTGCCTGCTGCACCTGTTATTACAAGCCAGCCGGTATCTAAGAGCGTGGCAGGAGACCCCAGCGTGAGCTTTACAGTAGAGACAACCGGCGAAGGTACCTTGCGGTATCAGTGGCAGGTTAGCCAAGATGGCGGCATATCATTTGTAAACATCCGGGATGGTTTAGGTTATGCCGGAGCTACTACTCCTGCTCTTACAATTTCTAAAGCATCCATTTATATGGACGGTTACAAATACCGTGTACTGATTAACAATGGCTCTGTTATTACCTCCAATGTAGCAACCTTAACTGTTAGTATGCAGGGGCATGAAACCGCAACGGTATGGCAGGTAGTGGGGGCTCCGGGCTTTTCTTCGAGTTATGGAGGTTACCCCAAAATAGTTGTTGCCCCGGACGGGACACCTTACGCTGCTTTCGCCGATGCATCTGCAGGCGGCAGTGCCACAGTAATGAAGTTTAATGGTAAGCAATGGGAGTTGGTGGGCAGTGCCGGTTTTTCAGGACGAATGCTGCTAAGTGTAACAACCGACCAACTGAGTTTTACAATTGCTGCCAACGGTACACCTTATGTAGCTTTTACAGATGAAAGCAACGCTAGTAAAGCAACTGTTATGAAGTTTAATGGTACCGAGTGGGTTACTGTAGGAGCAGCAGGTTTTACTCCATGGTTGGCTTACGATCCGGCATTAGTTATAGATGCAAAAGGCACTCCCTACCTGGCATTTAATGAAGGCGGCGCTACCGTTATGAAATTCGATGGTACAGCGTGGGTAGTGTTAGGTAATAGCAAATTTAACGACAACGGATCAGTATCCGGCCTTGATATGGCTTTTGATGCCAGTGGCCTGCCTTATGTTGTATTCTCAGAATACGGGCATAATGCCGGCAAGGGCAAAGTAATGAAGTTTGATGGAACGAGCTGGGTAACTATAGGAAGTGGAAGTTTTTCAAATGGAGAAGCAAAATATACTTCACTGGAGCTGGATGCTACAGGTACTCCCTATGTAGGCTTTGTTGACGTAGCTGATAACAATAAGGCCAAAGTAATAAAGTTTAATGGCACTGATTGGATAACAGTAGGAGCGGCAAGTATGCCTGGTTACCATGCCGACCGAACGTATCTGGCACTAGATGCTAATGGCGTACCTTATTTATCTTTTACTAATAAGGAAAGCCGTAACTATGCAACTGTTATAAAATTTAATGGTACAGAATGGGAAATTGTAGGTAACACAGGTTTCTCCGGGAACCAATTAGATGACTTCTCATTAAGTCCTGACGGCATACCTTATGTAATCTTCTTTGATTCATCTAATAGAGGAAGAGCTACAGTTATGAATTTCTCGACTAATAACGCGCCTACTGACATCGCACTTGTTAACCCAACTATTGATGAGAATATTGGTGATGGTGTTGTGGTTAGTGGCTTTATTACAACTGATGCTGATGTCGGCGATACCCATACGTATACCCTGGTACCAGGAGAAGGAGCTAATGATAACGGCTACTTTACAATAAGTAATAATGCTCTTAAGCTCTGGTATTCGCCTGACTACGAATTCAAAAGCTCTTATAGAATCAGGGTAAGAACCAGTGATGGGAAAGTGAACGGATTCTTTGAGAAAGCACTGGTGCTACAGGTAAACGACTTGGATGAAATTGCTCCAGCCAACTATAAGGTAGCCTTTAATCAAAGCCTGATTACCTATAACACTAAGAGCGATGTCACAATAACGGTAACAGAAGCAGAAGTTGGAGCGACCTATAACTATACTATAACCAGTTCCGGGGGCGGTACTCCTGTAACAGGCGCAGGCGAAGTAGCTACAGCTGCATTTGATATCTCTTCTATTGATGTTACGCCTTTATCAGACGGACAACTAACTGTTGCACTTACACTAACTGATGAGTTTAAAAACACGGGAACAAAGGCAACTGCTCAGACAACAAAAAATACGCGTTACGTTATTGGCGCCGCAAGACCAGCATCTGTAAGAGTGCCATTCCTGACTACTTTTGCGCAGGCAAGCAGCAGTCTGCCTGCTACTGTAGAAGCCACCTACCTGGATGGTAGAAGAGAACCACTTCCGGTTACCTGGAATGGAGACACCTACAAGGGTACAGAAGCCGGTGTTTACGAACTGATTGGCACACTGACGCTGGTAAAAGGAACTATAAACCCGGATAATATAAATACTTATATTCTGGTTGAAGTAGCGCAGAGCAAAGCACCCACTGCTATTCTTATAAGCAAGAATACAATTGCAGAAAACAGCGCAGTGGGCACTATAATAGGTGAATTCTCAACAAACGACCCTGATGCCGGAGATGAACACACTTATAAGCTGGTAGATGGTGACGGAGACACAGACAACGCACTTTTCACAATTGAGGGCAATGTACTGAAGTCAGCGCAGATATTCGATTTTGAAACGCAGAGCAGCTTCTCTATCCGTATCCAGACCAAGGATATGGGTGGGATGACCTTTGAAACCTCTAAATTGATTCTGGTAACAGATGTTTACGAGGCGCCTACCGGTATTGCAGATGAGCATTATGCAGGCTTAAAGCTGTATCCTAACCCAGCCAGCCAATACCTCAGCATCAGTTCTGATAAGTTGATTGAGTCTGTTAGCCTGGTAAACAGCCAGGGCAAAGTGGTACTTACCAAACGGAACAGAAGCATGCAGCTGCAGCTTAACACAGAAACGTATGCTCCGGGAGTGTATACCGTGCTTGTAACATCTCAGGGCAAGATCTACAGTCGCCGTATAGTTATAGTTAGATAAACGGGCAACTATAGCCAATACAAATCATAAGTTAAAGGTATGGTTGGTTGAAGCATTTCACCCAACCATACCTTTTCTGTTTTAAATACCTGTAGTTATAAAAGTGGTTGGGATATAGTTTAGGAAGGCATAAAAGCAAAAAAGCCACTCATTTCTGAGTGGCTTCTGCTCCCCCTCCTGGGCTCGAACCAGGGACCCCCTGATTAACAGTCAGGTGCTCTAACCGACTGAGCTAAGGAGGAATTTATGTCCAGTGGCGGCTTCTACCGCCGAATGATGATGCAATATTACAGCCTCTTGATCGATTATGCAAGTACTACTCTGAAAAAATCTTTTACTTTTTTATAAGAATCTGACTTTCAAAGCAAAAATTTAATTGGTGATATAAAGAATATTGTTCACCAACGAGGTTCGGTACTGCAACAAGCCATAAACAGCCGGCCCTGAGGTTACCGCACCCTGAAAATTAAACTGAGAACCGCAGCAACTATGCGTTAAAAACAGGTTTGATTGGTCTGCCGAAACAACACCGCAATTAGCATCGGGGTCATAAGGGCAGGCGCGCTCAAAAGCATAATAAGTACTGGCGTTCTGGCGTACCACTATAATGCCCCGGTAGCCCCCTTGTATGTAAGCGTAGCCCCCATCCTGCCGTAGCATCGGGTACTGCAAACTGTTTACGCTGATCTGTTCATTTACCGGCACATTGGGTACACCAGGCCGTACGGTATCAGAGCTGCAGGCGCTAAGGATAACTATAGCCAGTAAGGCAAGCAGCTTATTTATAGTCGTAAAAACCTTTGCCGGTTTTGCGGCCGTGGTGGCCTGCATCCACTTTTTGCTGTTGTATGCGGCTCGGTCTGAATTTAGGATCATAGTGGAAAGCCTCGAACATGGAGCTGGTTACAGAGAAATTAGTATCTACGCCGATCAGGTCCATCAGCTCGAACGGGCCCATCTTAAAACCGCTGGCCTGCATCAGCTTATCGATGGTTTCTACATCGGCCACGCCTTCTTCCAGCAGCTTTAGTCCTTCTACGTAAAAGTGGCGCGCTACACGGTTAACGATGAAACCCGGCGAATCTTGCGCCATAACCGGTGTTTTCTCCAGCTTCTGGGCCAGCTTTTTTATAGTATGTGCCACTTCAGGGCTCGTAGAAGCACCTGAAATAACCTCTACCAGCTTCATTATGTGTGCCGGGTTAAAAAAGTGCATCCCCACAACACGCTCCGGGTTCGGAACGCCCGCCGCAATGCGCGTAATCGGGATAGACGATGTGTTGGATGCCAGTATAGTCTGGTCGGAGTTGATATCGGCCAGCTCTTTAAAGATACTCTGCTTCACTTCCAGCCGCTCTACCACCGCTTCAATGATCACATCGCAGTGCAGGTCCAGCGTGTTGCCGGTAAAAGTCAGATTAGCCAGTGCTGCTTCTTTCTCAGCTAGAGTTAGCTTGCCGCGTTCAATGCCCTTATCCAAGTTTGAAGCGGTAGTTTGCTGCGCCTTTTCCAGTACAGTAGCATTGATATCGAACAGGATAGTTTTATAGCCTGCCTGCGAACAAATCTGGGCTATCCCCTGCCCCATCGTGCCAGCCCCAACTATACCAATCGTCTGTATATCCTCGAATTTCATATTTTTAAATGGTTAAATTGTTTGGTGGTTAAATTGTTAAAAGGCCACACTGTAACTATAGAATAGCTATTTGCGAAGCCCAACAATTAAGCAATTCAACCATTTAGCCATTAAACTATACCTTCAAACTGGCGAAGGAAGCGCACGTCGTTTTCTGTGAACAGGCGCAGGTCTTTTATCTGGTACTTCAGCATGGTTATACGCTCGATACCCATACCAAACGCGAAACCAGAATATACATTTGGGTCGATACCGCAGCTTTCCAGCACAGCAGGGTCTACCATACCGGAACCGCCAATTTCTACCCAACCGGTTTGCTTACAAATGTTGCAGCCTTCGCCTTTACAGATCAGGCACGAAATATCGATTTCGGCGCTTGGCTCCGTGAAAGGGAAGAACGACGGACGGAAACGTACTTTGGTATCCTGGCCGAAAAGCTCTTTAGCAAAGTAGTAAAGCGTTTCTTTCAAATCTTTGAAGCTCACGCCTTTGTTTACATACAAGCCCTCTACCTGATGGAACACCATATGTGCTCTGGCAGAAATAGCCTCATTACGATACACACGGCCTGGCATAATGCTGCGCAGCGGTGGCTGGTTATTTTCCATTAAACGCACCTGCACGTTAGAGGTGTGTGTGCGCAACAGGTGGTTCTTATCTTCGCTTAGAAAGAAGGTATCTTGCATTTCGCGGGCAGGATGGTTCTCCGGGAAGTTAAGGGCTGTAAAGTTGTGGAAATCATCCTCCATCTCCGGTCCTTCGGCCACGTTAAAGCCAATGCGCTCGAAAATGCGCACGATCTCGCGGCGCACCAACGACAATGGATGGCGGGTGCCTAACGTGTTCGGTATAGTTGGCAGCGTAAAATCAAAGCCGATGTCCGTATTGCTTTCAGTGCTGTTAGCCAATTGCTCCTGAGCTTGGTCGAAACGCTCCTGGGCACGGTTTTTCAGCTGGTTCAACTGTTGACCTACTTCGCGGCGCTGCTCTGGTGCAACCTCCTTTAAATTATCAAAAAGGGCTGCAATCTGGCCTTTACGACCTATATAAGTAATTCTGAACTGCTCCAGTTCGGCTGCGTTGCCAAGCGGTGCGGTTTCTATCTCTTGTGCTACTCGTTGTATGTTCTCCACCATAGTATGCAAAGATAATAAATTGAAGGATTACCCCATCCCAACCTTCCCCTTTTAAAGTGGGGGATTGCTGCTATAGTTATGGTTAGGCTAAAGTTTCATAGTTGGTCCAATCACCCCTAACCCCTCCTTGTCTAAGGCATGGAATTATTACCTCACTCCAGCCCTCACCTAAGAACAGGAGAGGGAATTAAGAGCGTTTGCTATAGTTATATTGTTAGCATTAACCCACCCCTACCCCTCCCGAGAGGGGAATTCTGCTGTTGCTATAGTTTAAGTTATACATCTATAGTTCAGACCACGAGCAGGCAGGCGCAGCCTGCCCCAAGAAACTATAACCACGGAGAAGCCAAGCAATAATAGCTTCTCAACTAAACTATAATGGTAGCTATCGAAAGATATCAGTCTTTGGGTTGAGCGCCTTTGACTTGTTGCGGTGCCGCCAGGCAACACGAGCAGAGCGAGGGTAGCAAGAAGGCAGCAGCGCGATGCCCAAAGACGGGGCCCCGCGGCCGTGAGCGCACCAAAGCTGGATTGAAACGATAGGTTGGTAGAGCTCCCAGGATAAGTGGTAACTATGAAAGAAACTGCTTGTGGCAAGTTGCAACTATAGTTGGCTATAGTTTGAGATAGATTTCTCACTTCATTCGAAATGACAATTATGTAATGGCCATATAAGATGTCTCGACTACGCTCGACATGACAAGAGTGGAACTATAACAACGTCACTTTGCAAATCAAAAATCACTAAAATCCTGATACAGAAAACTTCAAAGCTTCCAGAATCAAATTAATATACCATCTTTACTATACTTAACAGCAGCGGTGAACAAAACGAATTCGGCGTTTACCGACGCAACCCTGTAGCTTACCGACTTTTTACCTTTACCAGCCTATTAGCTATAGCCGGCGCTTACTGATTGAAGTACATTTGATCAGAAATTAAAACAAAACAACTATGGAAAATCAAGATCTGAACACAAACAAAGGTTACAAAGGCTGGAAAAACCGTTCCGACAACAGAAGTGGCCGCGTAATGGGTGGCCTGGTGCTTATACTGGTAGGTGTCGTGCTGCTGGCTTACAAAATGAATATCGTCTTTTTACCGCGCTGGTTTTTTTCATGGCAGATGATTCCGATTCTGGTCGGTTTATTTATCGGTTTCAGGCACTCCTTCCGCAACCCGGGCTGGATATTGCCGGTGGCCTTAGGCGTCATATTCCTGATTGATGATTATGTACCGGGCATCTCGTTTCGCAATTACCTTTGGCCAATCGTGATCATTGTTATCGGGCTTTGGGTGATGCTTAAACCCAGACATAGTACACGCCACTACGATGACTATAATATAGGCAAAACAGCTACACCACCCTACCCTGTAACCGGTACCCAGTCAAATACCGAAAACGCGCCAGCCGGAGACCAAGCAAACTACTCGCAGGACCACCTCGACTCAACCGCTATATTTGGCGGCGTGAAGCGCAACGTGATTTCTAAAAATTTTAAAGGTGGCGAAGTGGTAAGCGTATTTGGCGGCAACGAGATTAACCTGTCGCAGGCAGATATACAGCACCCGGTTGTAATTGATACTACACAAGTATTTGGCGGCACTTCACTCATCATTCCGCCGCATTGGGAAGTAAAATCAGAAGTGGTAGCCATATTGGGTGGCATATCAGATAAACGCCCTTTACTGCCCGGCGGCTACGATCCTAACAAAGTAATTATTCTGAAAGGCACAGCCTTGTTTGGCGGACTGGATATAAAAAGCTACTAAACGATAGCTGATGGCTCAGATGCGCGCGGTTTGGTTATACCTGGGGTGGGCGGCTTTCTGGTCGGTGGTGTTTGTGCTGGTGTTGCTGCCGGCTAACTATAGCCTGACCTTAACTATAAAGGATGCGCTGCTTTATAACCTGTTACTAACTATAGCCGGTTTCGCGGCGGGCACAGGCCTGCGCTACTACCAGCCAACCGTGCGCCAGGGCGTGCTGCTTTTGGCCTGGAGTTTAGGGTTGGCCGGCATGTGCACATTAAGCTATAGTTTGCTGATCGACAATTTTATAACTGATAACCTGTACCTGCGCTTTGCCAGCAGTTCGTTGCCGATGCGGCTAGTGTTTGGTTGGTTGCTGCTGCTGCTGTTGCTGCTGCTAAACTGGTTCTGGTTTTATACCAAAGAGCAGCGCCACTTAGAAGCACGAAAAGCCGCCACCGAGAAACTGGCCCGCGAAGCAGAACTGTATACCTTGCGCCAGCAACTGCAGCCACACTTTCTGTTCAACAGCCTGAATTCGATTAGTGCGCTGGTGATAACAAAGCCGCAGCAAGCCCGGACGATGGTGCAGCAGCTTTCCGATTTTTTGCGGGGTACCTTAAAAAAGGACAACCAGCAGAAAGTAACTCTCTCAGAAGAACTGAAGCAGCTGGAACTATACTTAGCCATCGAAAAAGTACGCTTCGGGCACCGGCTGCAAACTATAGTTGATGTAACCGATGAAGCAAAAGCCCTGGCATTACCTGCTTTGCTGTTGCAGCCTATAGTTGAGAATGCCATTAAGTTTGGCCTTTATGGCACCACCGGCGATACTACCATAACTATAAACGCTGCAAAAGATGATGGCAAACTTATAATACAGGTACAGAACCCCTTTGATGCAGATGCTGTGCAGGCGCAGGAAGGAACAGGTTTTGGGCTAAGCTCGGTGCAGCGCAGACTATACCTGCTCTATGCCCGCCACGACCTGGTACAAACACAGCAGCACGAAAACCAATTTATCACCACCGTAACCATACCACAAAACTATGATCAAGTGCCTCATAATTGACGACGAACCGCTGGCCCGCAGCATAGTTGCCGAGTACCTGCAGCAGCACCCCGATGTAACTATAGTTCAGGAATGCGGCGATGGTTTTGAAGGTATAAAAGCCATTAAGCAGCACCAGCCCGACCTCATATTTCTGGATGTGCAGATGCCCAAAATAAATGGTTTCGAGATGCTGGAACTGGTAGAGCAGCAGCCCGGCGTGATCTTTACCACTGCTTTTGATAACTATGCCCTGAAGGCCTTCGAAGCCAATGCCGTGGATTATCTGCTCAAGCCTTTTAGCCAGGAGCGCTTTGATGCAGCCCTTAAAAAGTGGCAGGAGAAACGCACTTCCGAAACTATAGCCAAACCCGCAACTATAGACCTGAGCGAAGTACCCGCCAAGCAACCCGAAGAGCGCGCCCGCATTGTAGTAAAAGCCGGTAACGACATCCGGATTATACCGGTGCAGGATGTGCTGTACCTGGAAGCCTACGACGATTATGTTAAGATCCACACCAAAGATGGCCTGTTTCTGAAAAAGAAGACGATGGGCTACTACGAGCAAACACTGGACTCAGCGCAATTTGTGCGCGTGCACCGCTCCTTTCTTGTACCTATCACCCAGATCACCCGCATAGAGCCTCTGGAAAAAGACAGCCATGTAGCTCTGCTCAAAAATGGCGAGCGAATTCCGCTTAGTAAAAGTGGTTACACCAGGCTGCGCACCGTGCTGGGACTATAAAAAAATTTTGTTGGAATCTTTCATGCTGCTATCATTCCTGGCTATCAGTTAGATAACGCTTTTGCTATATTCCAGCTCATTTTAGTCGGCTTAACACCACTTCTCACTAGAAAAACCCAATTCTGCTTGCAATATAAGCTTTTGCAATTTAGCTGGAAATGAGATTTTTAAGCAGAATTTCTAAAACAAATTAGGCCCCTGGAAACTTTGGATATAAAAAACGTTTCCATAGTTTTGCGCCGTTATGAGCAACGCCGAATTAGAAGAGAGAACCGACAACAGACAGAAAATTTCTGAAACAGCTTTCCAGTTGTTTTGCCAGCGCGGTATTAAAAGTGTGTCGATGGATGATATTGCGCAGTTTCTGGGAATGTCGAAAAAGACGATCTACAAGTGGTTCGACAACAAGAACGAAATTGTAGTGGCCTCAACAGGTGCCTACCTGCAAGACATGCAGCAACGTTGCGAAGTACACTTTCAGAACTCCGGCAATGCCATAGAAGAGCTTTTCAACATCATGGCCATGACGCGCGAGCTCTTCAACCAGTTTCACCCTTCCGTTTTCCACGATCTGCAGAAATACCACCCTGACGCTTTTAAACTATGGATGAAGCACCGCGACGAGTACATGTTTGAGAAGATAAGGGAGAACCTGCTGCGCGGCATAAAAGAAGGACTTTACCGCAAAGACCTGGATGTGGATGTAATGGCAAAAATACGGCTGGTACAGGTGGAGTTGCCGTTTAACCCGATCCTGTTTCCGCCACTTAAATACGACCTGAGGCGGGTGCAGATGGCTACTCTGGAGCACTACATGCTGGGCCTGGCCACACTAAAGGGGCACAAGCTGATAAACGAGCTGAAGCACATTAAAGAAGAAGAATAACCTACTACCTGACCAAAATAAAACATGAAAAAAAGTACTACACTACTCGTTGCTGTACTGATGCTGCTCGGCTTACCCGGAACCTATGCCCAGGACGCCATGCAACTTAGCCTGCAACAGAGCATAGACTATGCCTTGCAAAACAGGGCCAGCTTAAAAGCGGCGCAGAACGAGGAGAAAATTGCCAAAGCCAGAACAGGCGAAATACGCGCCATGGGCTTGCCGCAGATAAATGCAGCCGTAGAAGTGGGCAATAACTTCATCAAGCAGAAAACCCTTTTAGACGTAAGCGATTTCGGTGGTGCCCCGCAGGTACTTGATCCCTTTGTAATCACCCCGGAACAGCTGGCATCTGGTCAGCCAATTACCCTGACACCAACTTACTCCAGACCAAACCCAGGCCCCGGAGAAGGCGGCTTGCAGGCCATTACTTTTGTGCAGCCCTATAACGGCAGCGCAACTGTAACCGGCAGCCAGCTCCTGTTCGATGGCTCTTACCTGATTGGTTTAAAGGCAGCTAAAACCTATACAGAGCTATCGCGCAAAACCACTACCCAGACCGAGATAGACATTGTAGAGCAGGTGAGCAAAGCCTATTACGGTGTGCTGGTAAACCGGGAGCGCATTGAACTCCTGAACCAGAACCTGGTACGTTTAGACACGCTTCTGAACCAGACTCGCATCATGTTCCAGAATGGAGTAGCTGAGCAGTTGGATGTAGACCGCCTGCGCGTGTCTTTTAATAACCTGAAAGTGGAACAGCAGCGTGCCGAGCGCCTGATGCAGCTAAGCGAAAACCTGCTGAAATTCCAGATGGGCCTGCCACAGAACCAGGCCGTTGTACTGACCGATGAACTAAGCGAAGTAGAAGTTGATGTAGCAAAGCCTAATACACAGAACTTTAACTATAGCAACCGCATCGAATTCTCTATTCTGGAAACGCAGCGCGACCTGGCAGCTTTGGATGTCCGGAACATTAACTCGGGTTACCTGCCTAAACTATACCTGAACGCACGGTACGGCTACAGTGGCGTGGGCGACTCGTTCTCGGATATTATGAACGTGCGTGCCGGAGCCAACAATATGATAGACCGCAACTGGTTTGATTTTGGTTATGTTGGCGCGCAACTACAACTCCCCATTTTTGACGGACTTCGCAGGCACTACCAGGTGCAGCAGGCAAAACTACGCTTAGAGAACACCAAGTTTGGTTTTGAGACCCTGCGCCAAAGTATAGACCTGGAATTGGAGCAGGCATCAACAGAACTGACCAATGCACTGGATGTGCTTAAATCGCAGCAGGAGAACTTAACACTGGCTGAAGACATAGCGCGTGTGTCGAAAATCAAGTTTCAGGAAGGCGTAGGCTCTAACCTGGAAGTGATAACCGCCGAAACCGACCTGCGCCAGGCACAAACCAATTACTACGCTGCCATTTACGACGCCCTGATTGCCAAAGTAAATTTAGAAAAAGCCAAAGGCACCCTGACCACGAAATAAAACCATGAAAAACCTTATCCAACCGAAAATGAGACGCATTACCGGAATTGCCGCAATGGCGCTTATACTAGGCCTTAGCGCCTGTGGCAGCAAAGGCAATGACAAAGAAAGCCAGCTGGCCGCCTTACGTGAGCAGCAGGTAACTATAGAAAAGCAGATTGCTGAACTGGAAACCCAACTGAAAGCGGAAGGCAAAAAAGTTAACAGACCCAAAAAGACAGTGCCGGTAACAGTAGTAGCGCTGCAGCCCGAAACCTTTAGCCACTACCTGGAGATGCAGGGCCGCGTTGATTTTGACCAGAACGTGCTGGTGAGCGCCCGTGTGCCAGGTGTGCTGACCAGCGTGCGCGTGCAGCCCGGCGACCGCGTAAGCAAAGGCCAGACCATGGCAACTATAGATGCGCAGGTGCTGGAACAGAACATGGCCGAACTGCGCACGCGCCTGGACCTGGCACGCATTGCTTACGAAAAGCAGAAAAACCTGTGGGACCAGAAGATCGGGACCGAGATGCAGTACCTGACAGCTAAAAACAACAAGGAAGCCCTGGAGCGCAACCTGGCAGCCCTGCAACAGCAGCGCGATCAGTACAATATTAAAGCTCCTGTAAGTGGTGTGGTAGATGAAGTGATCCCGAATACCGGCGAAGCAGTAGCACCAGGCATTGGCATTATAAGAGTTGTGAATGTGGCCGGCGGCAAGATTGTAGCCGAAGTATCAGAAGCTTACCTGACCCGCATCAAAAAAGGCGATAAAGCCATCGTTTACTTCCCTGACCTGAAAAAAGAAGTGCAGACCACAGTGAACGTGGTGGGGAATTTTATTAACCCGACAAGCCGCACCTATACGGTGGAACTGAAGCTGGACAATGCTAACGAGGTAGAAATGCGCCCTAATCTGGTAGCTGTCGTGCGCATACAGGATTACGAAAACAAAAACACCATTGTGGTACCGGTAAATCTGGTGCAGAGAGACGAGAAATCGGAGTTTGTGTATGTGGCTCAGAAAGAGGGCGAAGGCTATGTGGCCGCCAAGCGCATGGTTAAAACCGGGCAGAGCTACAAAGGCAACACCGAAGTATTAAGCGGACTGGCAGCCAATGACCAGGTGATAACGGCAGGTTACCAGAACCTGAACGAAGGACAGCCGGTGGTATTTACCACTACAAACAGCCTGAGCCAGAAGTAAGCCTACACTATTAACCTAAAACTATGAAAGAGTTCAAGCCAACCAGTTGGTCTGTCAATAATAAAACCAGCATCTACATCATCACGCTGATCATTTCGATCTGGGGTATCTTCTCTTACATCAACATCCAGAAAGAGAACTTCCCTGACATCGTGATCCCGACGGTGTTTGTGAGCACCATTTATGCCGGTACCTCCCCTTCCGATATCGAAAACCTGGTAACACGCCCCATCGAGAAAGAAATAAAATCTATCTCCGGTGTTAAAAAGATCACGTCCAATTCCATCCAGGATTTCTCGATGGTGGTGGTAGAGTTTAACACCGATGTAGATGTGTCCGAAGCCAAGCAGCAGGTGAAAGATGCCGTAGACAAAGCCCGCCCCGACCTGCCAACCGACCTTACCCAGGAACCAAACGTGCAGGACATCAACTTTTCGGAGTTCCCAATCATGCAGGTTAACATTTCGGGCAACTATAGCCTGGACCAGCTGAAGAACTACGCCGAAGACATACAGGACCGCATCGAATCGCTGACCGAAATTACCCGTGTGGATATGGTGGGCGCCCTGGACAAGGAAGTGCAGGTAGATGTGGACATGTACAAAATGCAGGCAGCCAAGGTAACTTTTAATGATATCTCTAACGCCATCGCATATGAGAACTTAACCCTATCGGGCGGTAACGTGACTGTCGGCGAAATGAAGCGCTCGGTGCGTATAGTTGGCCAATATGCGGATCCAAACCTGATCGGGGATATAGTGGTAAAATCGGTGCCAGGTGCCAACATTCAACTGAAAGAGATTGCTACTGTTAGAGAAGGCTTTGAAGAGCAGGAAAGTTTTGCCCGCCTGGATAACAAGCCGGTAATTACACTCAGCGTGATCAAGCGTAGCGGCGAGAACCTGATCGAAGCATCAGACAAAATAGATGCGCTTTTAGATGACATGGAAGGCTCTGTACTGCCAGCCGATTTGAAAGTTAGCGTTACCGGCGAGCAGGCCACCCAAACCAGGCACACCCTCAACGACCTGATCAATACCATCATCATCGGGTTTGTGCTGGTTACCATTATCCTGATGTTCTTTATGGGTACGACCAACGCCATATTTGTGGGTTTGTCGGTGCCTATCTCTATGTTCGTAGCCTTCCTGCTCTTCGATTCGATGGGCGTATCGCTGAACATGATCGTGCTCTTTGCATTTCTGCTTGCCCTGGGTATAGTGGTGGACGATGCCATTGTAGTGATCGAGAATACGCACCGTATTTTCCATACATCAAACCTCGGTATAGTTAAAGCGGCAAAGGTGGCCGCTGGCGAAGTGTTTGTGCCAGTGCTGGCAGGTACGCTTACAACTATAGCACCTTTCTTCCCGCTGCTGTTCTGGCCGGGTATAGTTGGGGAGTTCATGTTTTACCTGCCCATTACGCTTATTGTAACCCTGATGGCGTCGTTGCTGGTGGCCTTTATTATTAACCCGGTATTTGCGGTGTCTTTTATGAAGAAAGACCACGCCGCCCCGACTGCCAGACAGAATAAGCGCTTCCTGACTATTATAGGCGTAATTGTGGTAATCGCCATCGTGTTTTACATCATGGGCTCATTCGGCACGGCAAACCTGATCATGTTGGGTGTAGTTTTAGTGGCCCTGAACCGCTTTGTATTTACCCGCCTGATCAACAAATTCCAGAGCAATACGCTCCCCAAGTTTATGTCCGGTTACGAGCGCCTGCTGCGCTGGATGTTGGTAGGCTGGCGCCCGGTTGCCGTTTTTGCCGGCATATTCGGCCTGCTGATTCTCTCTATTATATTGGTTGGCATACGTTCCCCAAAAGTGGTTTTCTTCCCCGACAGCGACCCGAACTTTGTATACACTTACATACAGATGCCGGTTGGTACCGACCAGGTTGTTACCGACTCGGTTACCAAAGTAGTAGAGAAGAGAATTTATAAGGTAATCGGCGAAAACAATCCGGATGTAGAGTCGGTTATTTCGAACGTAGCGATCGGGGCCGGCGACCAGAACGACAGAAGCGCCACAGCACAATCCCACAAAGGGAAGGTAACTGTAGCGTTTGTAGAGTACATGTATCGTGTAGGCGACAAGACCACATCGGCCTACATGAACGAAATCCGTGAGGCTGTGAAGGGAATACCGGGCGCTGAAATTACGGTTGATAAAGAGCAGAACGGCCCGCCGGTAGGCAAACCGATCAGCATCGAAATTTCCGGCGAAGATTTTACCGAACTGATTGCGCTGTCTAAAAACGTGGAGCAGTTTATCAACAACCAGGGGATAGAAGGTATTGAAGGCCTTAAATCGGACCTGGAAGACAGCAAACCGGAAATTGTGGTAAACATTAACCGCGAGCGTGCCAACCGCGAAGGAATCAGTACTGGTCAGATTGGTCAAGAGATCAGGACAGCTATTTTTGGAAGAGAAGCTTCTAAATTTAAACTGGACGAAGACGAATACCCGATACAGGTGCGCTATGCTGAGCCTTACCGCAAAAACATAGATGCCCTGCTGGATTCGCGCCTGACCTACCGCGACATGAACACAGGCCAGGTGCGCCAGATTCCGCTTTCGTCGGTAGCAAGTATAGAATATGGTACAACTTATGGCGGTATTAAGCGCAAAAACTTAAAACGAGTTGTAACTTTGGAGTCGAATGTGCTGGACGGGTACAACGCAAACGAGGTGGTGCAACAAATAGAGCAGTCGCTGCAGGATTTCCAGACGCCGGAAGGCTATGAAGTGCGCATGGGCGGCCAGCAGGAAGAGCAGCAGGAAACATTCCAGTTTCTGTTACTGGCGCTGGTGGCAGCTTTCTTCATCATCTTCCTGATTCTGGTTACGCAGTTTAACTCGGTATCCAAGCCGTTTATCATACTTTCAGAAGTGTTGTTCAGTATCATCGGGGTGCTGCTGGGCTTTTCTATCTTTAGAATGGATGCTTCTATAGTTATGACAGGTGTGGGTATAGTTGCGCTGGCCGGTATAGTAGTGAAGAATGGTATACTTATAGTTGAGTTTACAGACCTGTTGCTGGAAGAAGGCAAGGAACTGAAGGAAGCTATAGTTGAGGCCGGCAAAACACGCCTTAACCCGGTTATACTTACCGCTATGGCAACTATATTGGGACTGATACCGCTGGCGTTGGGTGTAAACCTGAACTTCTATACCCTGTTTACGGAGTTTAAGCCAAACTTCTTTATGGGTGGCGAAAGTGCAGCTTTTTGGGGCCCGCTCGCCTGGACCATCATTTTTGGCCTGGGATTTGCGACCATCGTGACGCTGCTTATTGTGCCGGTAATGTACTTACTGAACGAGAAATTAAAAGACAAGCTGATAGGCAAAAAGAAAAGAGCCGCAGCTTTAAAGATAAAGCAGGAGCAAATGCCTGTGAATGGTAAAGTTAGAGAATACACTTATTAATAGAGTACCCATGATTACGACTGATAAAGCTATTGAGCAGGAGGTTATCCGTATCATTAGCAGAACAAAAAAAGTAAAGCCATCCCGCTTACAAAGTGATGTGAGCCTGGAACAAAAACTGGGTTTCGATACGCTGGATGTAGTAGATATTATTCTTGCCCTGGAAAAAAATTTCCATATCGTGATTCCGGATGAAGTGCCGATTAACACGGTGGGCGATTTTGTAACCTATGTGGCTGACCATACTGAAACAGTAGCGGCCTGACATTTTTACTTCTTAAACAGCAAAGGCGGGAAAACATCCCGCCTTTTTTTATTTCCCTAACTATAGCTGAATCATTAAGCGAGTGCTCTTGTCAAACTATAGTTCCCGGCACAAATCAGGCACTCTTTTCGCAACAACGCTGTTAGATGACCTAAATCTGTGCTAACTTGCGCCGCATTTTTATAAATCACTAAAAACCTGTGAGATCCAACCCTTTATCAACACTTGCATTGCTGCTTTCGGCGGCTCTTTATTTATCCGGCTGCACCAGCACATCCAAACTGCAGACGCAGGCGCCTGAAACTACTGTTCTGGCGGCTCCGGCATATCAGCCAAAGCTCTCTTCTATTACCATTCCTGTAAGCGTGCAGGTGGCAACTATAGAAGAAATGCTGAACCGCGAATTTGCCGGCGTACTTTACCGCGACACCAACCTGGACGATGACAACGTTGCCGTAACGGTAAGCAAGAATGGCCGCATAACTATCCGCGCCGATAAAGACAAACTATACTTCAGCGTGCCGCTTAACATCTACGCCAAAGGTCGCTGGAAATGGGATCCTTGCCAGCTTTGCCCGGCCATAGATAAAACCGAAGACACCAAGTTCGACATGGTGATCAACACGGAAAGCAAGATAAACCTGACAGAGGACTATAAGCTGAAAACCACCACTACCGGCAACTTCGAGTGGGGAAATACCAAACCTGTATTGGAGCTAGGTCCGTTAAAAATTGGCCTGGCGCGCTTTGTAGAGCCGGAGCTGCGCAAGCAAATGGCAAACCTGACCAAACAGCTGGATAATGAGCTACAGAAACAGGTAGATGTAAAGAAATACGTACTTCAAGCCTGGACCATGCTGCAAGAGCCGGTAAAAGTTAACGACGACATGAACGCCTGGCTGCAGGTAGTGCCGCAGGATGTACGCGTAACGCCACTTCAGCTGCGCAACGGCACCCTGGCTATGCGCATTGGCATTACCTCTTACATAAACGTGACTACTGATGGTAAACCTATAGTTAAAACCAACAAAGCCCTCCCAAAACTGGTGCTCGACAATAAACTTACCGATAACATTCAGGTAGGCTTAACCGCAGATATACCTTACACCCACGCTACCAAAATGCTGCAACAGCAGGTGGCCAACCAGACGTATAAGTTCGATGATGGCAAGAGCCAGCTAACCGTAAAAGATGCCGCCATTAGCCCGGCCGGCGACCAGCTTACCCTGATGCTGGACGTGGATGGCAAAACAAAAGCCGGTTTATTCACTAAAAAGATTGTAGGCAAAGTATACCTGCGCGGCACGCCATACTACGATGCAACTACAGCATCTATAAAGGTTAAAGATGTGGACTATACCCTGGAAACCAAAGATAAACTGCTAAACACAGCCAGCTGGTTAGCCAAGAATAAGTTTAAGGACATGATTCAGCAGCAGGTAAACATACCGGTGAAAGACCAGCTGACCGATGCCCATAAATCGCTGCAGCAAGCCCTGGACAAACAAGGCCGCGTGCACGAATCGGTTATGCTGAAAGGTAAAATACAGACCATAGAGACGGACAACATTTACCTGACTCCTACTGCCATCCGGGCGGTTATAAATGCAAAAGGCAGCCTCACCGCAACTATAGACAAACTATAGTTACAAATGACCACTAAACTATAAACGGCCGCTACACAAGTGGCCGTTTATAGTTTCCGGATTGGCCTGGGGCTATTGAATGTGGTGTTAGGTATTTGGCTGGGAGTAGCAATGTTGGCAATTGTAAAGTCGCTTTCGGGGTTGCTGCGGTCCGATGCCAGCATTATAGTTCCGTAGTTCTTATAGTCTGCCCAGCGGCGCATGAACGTGGGTTCTTTGTCGTGAAAATCTTTAAAGTAAGCCCATTGCGTTATCAACCCTGATTTTTTATCTATCCACAGATGATATTTATTTTCAGGTGTCAGGCCCACATGATCAAAGGTCATCTCTAGCATATCCGCTGCTGCACCATTCATTGTTTTGCCTCCACCAATGTATTTCAGATTTACGCCGGGGTCCTGTAGTTTAAAGGGCATCACCAGCCAGTAAGCATTGTTTATCCAGGCAGCATAGGCTTTGTCCAGCAGCTTTTGCTTTTCTTTTCCGCTCTGTAATTCTTTCCCGTCAACATACACGCGTCCGTCCTTTGTTCGGGTATTGATAATGGCAACCAGGCTATCTTTCTCCCACCGGAAACGGTCAGCTTTTTTATCCCATACCTGGTACTGATCCCTGAAGCTCCAGGCTATAAAGCGGGTATTGTTCCAGCCTTGTTTGCCGCCCATCTGCTGCATTACTTTCTGAGCCAGTTCCTGTGCTTTTTTGTCCTGCGCAGCGGCCGGTGCTGTGTTAAATGCCATTGAAAAGAACAACAGCAGCCAAAACACGCCGTCTTGAAAGTTATTTCTTAATTTGTACATCACGCCTTACATTTATATTATAGAAAGTATACGTTTCCAGAGGATAGTTTGTCATTTCCCGATGTACGAAAAGTGCAGTATCCAACAATCATACAACCGGAACGTAATCAAAAGCCGGAACTACACAAACGCACTATATGGCAACTTTTACCTTTAAAGATATATTTTCACTCCTTAAAACCTCGGTTTCAGAATTCCTGGATAATGATTCGTTGCGGTTGGCGGCGGCGCTGGCGTTCAATGCCATTTTCTCTATTCCGCCCTTGTTGCTTATTATCATAAAGGCGGCCGGCTTTTTTCTTGGCGAAGCTGCCGTTTCAGGCGAACTCTCAAACCAGATCTCGACAGCAGTAGGCCCTGAAGCGGCCAAGCAGGTAGAAACTATAGTTCAGAATGCTACCCTGAGCGAAAGCGGCTGGGCACTATGGGTTGGTATAGGCACCTTGTTATTTGCGGGCACGACCTTTTTTGTAACGCTACAGCAATCTCTAAATACCGTTTGGAACCTGAAAGTGAAGTCCACTAACGGCATTCTGCGCATGGCAAAGGAACGTCTCTTCTCGTTCGGCATTATCCTGAGCATTGCGCTGCTGATGTTGTTCTCACTGGTAATGAGTGCGGCGATTGCTATCCTGAGCGGTTATATTTCGGATATGCTACCCGGCATTGGCGTCTGGCTCATCAAGCTCGTCGATTTTGTAGTTTCAGTTGGTCTTATTTCGTTGCTGTTTACCTTGATATTCAAGTACCTGCCGGATGGGGTTATCCGCTGGAAAGACACATTGATTGGCGCTGTGGTAACAGCGCTGCTTTTCGGTTTGGGCAAATTTCTGATCAGCTGGTATATCGGTACATCAGACCCGGGCTCGGCATATGGTGCAGCCGGTTCTATTATTGTTATCCTGGTCTGGATCTATTATTCGTCGATGATCGTGTTTTTTGGTGCGGAATTTACCCAGCAGTATGCCGAGCGTTACGGGCAGCACATCCGGCCAAAACCGCACGCCGTGTTTGTACGCTCTGTCGAGGAAACCTCAAATAAAGCTGACCAGGACAGCGGCAGGCCGAAGCCACAAGGCAGGTATAATAAGAACCCGTAGAACTGGTTGGTTAAATTTTAAAATGATCGCTAACTATAGTTGCTTTCGCTCGCGTCCCGCGAGTGTGCGTTACCAGCGGACTCTGGCCGCGTTATATTATAGTTTCGGCTGCGAGTAAAAGTAATTTCAACTATAGCTTTAACTATAGAACTATAGCAAGTATGCTCTTTCGGACTTCTTTGTCCGGAACAGCGAAGGTCGAAAGTTTGATAGAAACTATAGTTAGCTGAACTATAGCTTTAATCAACTTAGCAACAACTATAAACCCCGGTTGCCTAACAACCGGGGTTTATAGTTTATAGTTAAAAAGGCTATAGTTTAAGCCTGTTGTTGCTCTTTCACAGCCAACTGTCCGCAGGCGGCATCAATGTCTTTGCCACGGCTGCGGCGCACGTTTACCTGCAAACCACGGTCTGCTAAATAGTAAATAAACTTCTGCAAACGATCATCATCCGTATTCACGAAATCAGCGTTCGCGATCGGGTTATATTCAATCAGATTGATCTTGCATGGGATGATCTTGGAGAAACGAAGCAGTTCTTCAGCATCCTGCAGGCTATCGTTAAAGTTATCGAACACAATGTACTCATACGTTACCTTGCGGCCTGTTACCTGGTGGTAATGCTTCAGGGCATCCTTAAGCGCTTCCAAAGAATTCGTCTCGTTAATCGGCATGATCTGGTTGCGCTTCTCGTCGTTTGCCGCGTGCAGCGACAAAGCCAGGTTCGCTTTCACACCATCATCCGCCATCTTCTTGATCATTTTGGCAATGCCAGCTGTACTTACCGTAATACGGCGTGCTGCCATGCCTAAACCATCATGCGCGGTAATACGCTCGATGCTCTTCATCACGTTGGCGTAGTTCAGCATTGGCTCACCCATACCCATGTACACAATGTTGGTCAGGCCTTCGCCGTACTGGCGCATGCTTTGCTCGTTTATGCGCACTACCTGGTCATAAATTTCGGCAGCATCCAGGTTACGAACACGATCCATGTAGCCAGTTGCGCAGAACTTACAGGTAAGCGAGCAACCAACCTGGCTGCTCACGCAGGCTGTCTTGCGCTCCTCGTGTGGTATCAGTACGCCTTCTACAATGTTGTTGTCGTATAGTTTAAACGCAGATTTTATAGTTCCGTCGTTGCTCAGTTGCTCTGTAGCTACCTGCACGGCATTAATGGCAAAGTGCTGCTCCAGCTTCTCGCGCAGGGCCAGGCTCACATTGTTCATCTCCGCAAACGACCGGATAGAGTGCTTCCAAAGCCATTCATAGATCTGTTTGGCACGGAAAGGTTTCTCACCCTGCTCCACTAACCAACCTTTCAGGTCATCCAGTGTCAGCTTACGGATGTCTTTTTTATTTAAAATCGGAATATCTGCGATCAAAGTCATACTGCAAAATTACAAAAATACTTAGGCTTTAGTTTCAATTTTAGCCTTTACTTCGTCGGGTAGGGGCATTAGTTTTCGCTCGTTATAGTCAAAGCAGAGCATTCCAGTTTTGGCGCGAGCCACTTCTTTGCCATGTTGGTTTAGCACATGATAGGTAATATCAAAGCCATACTTGCTGATATCATCAAAAGCCATGTTTATAGTTAAGACGTGACCATAGAACCCTTCGCCTTTGTACTCGATGCCTACATCGGCCATGATCAGGCTTGCGCCGCCAATGCTTAGCTCGCTCCAGCCAAAGTTACCCAGCAACTGCATGCGCGCCTCGTGCAGGATAGACAGCAGGGCATCGTTGCCCAGGTGGTTGCCATAGTTCAGGTCGGTTACGCGCACCGGTATAGTTGCCGTAAAGTGTATGTGTTCAGGTATAGCTATCTTTATGCGTGCCACTTCTTATTAATGCTTGTTAGTTGTTGATTGCCTGCATCTATTAACAAGAGAATTACTTCCATGATTAACAGATCGGACATATTTCTGTAAAAGTACCAGTAAACTTCCACTCTTGCCGCCAGACTTACTGCTCATCTCTTGTAATTTTAATCAAATGTTGCTCTGCCAACTATAGCCTGATCTTATAATTCGTAAAATCTTCTGAATCATCGTGCTAATTATGATTACATTTGCAGCTTACTCTCATCATCATGCATCTCGAAATCAGGCAGACCAAAGACGGCTCTAACACGCTTTACGTGCCCGAGCTGAACGAGCACTACCATTCTGTGCACGGCGCTATGCAGGAGTCGCAGCATGTGTTTATTAAGCATGGCCTGGAGCATGCCTTGGAGCAGAAGCCCGATGTAAAGATACTGGAAGTTGGCTTCGGCACCGGCCTTAATGCGATCCTGACCTTTCCGTTTGCGCTTGCCCAGAAAGCTTTTGTGCAGTACGACACGCTGGAGAAATACCCGCTTACACAGGATGTGGTGGAGCAGTTGCACTTCGAAAAGTTTATCCTTAACCCGGAGCTATTCGACTACTATAAGCAGATGCACGCTGCCCCCTGGAACGAACCTGTAGACCTGATTCCGTACTTTACGCTGCAGAAGATACACGAAACCCTGGAAGAGTTCTGCCCGCCAGATGCCTATTACGATGTGGTTTACTTTGATGCCTTTGCTCCGGAAAAACAGCCTGAGCTCTGGACCGAAGAAGTGTTTGCCAAACTATACCGGGCTGTGCGGCCAGGTGGTGTGCTGGTAACGTACTGTGCAAAAGGCTCCTTTAAACGTGCCTTAAAAGCAGCAGGCTTTATAGTTGAGGCCCTACCCGGCCCTCCCGGCAAACGTGAAATGACGCGCGGCATCCGGCCGGTAGCATAACCCAGCCTCTTGCATTTACCCCTGAAAGCTAGATACTTAAGGCTTAAAGCAAACTATAGCTTTATTCAGACAAGCATTGCACTTGTACTTTTATTTAGCAAGTGAACTTTAACTTTCCGGATAATGTAGTATTTTGCATTAGCTTGAAACATCCTTTACCCTTTTAGCCAGAATGAAGAAATTATTTACAAATGTAATAGTAAGCCCGATCAAGGCGATTGGCCGCGGCGTTGCAAAACCATTCCAGTCGAAGTACGAAGTGGTTTGTACTACTTACCAGGTTATACCGGGCCTGCCGGTTAGCAAAAATGAGCAGACACATGCATTTGAGCGCGGTGCAGCCTTAGAAGCAAGAGAGTTTTACACTAAAGTAGTGTCGTCTGACATGACCAGAACTATGGCACCTGTAGAAGTGAAGCTTCGCAAAATTTACCTGAGCGGCAAAACGATTGAGCAGGCTGAGTTCGGCCCGGTTCAACACCTGAAAAACCTGAACGCAGGTAATAAAAAGAAATAACAGCTTCGGCTACTCAACTATAAAGCCCTTCTGACCACCGCGTTGGAAGGGCTTTCTGTTTATAAGGTTCTCCATTTTTAACCTCCCTCCTGTAACTGCGTACTGCACCATTAAAATATATAACAACTTTAATTTTACGCATCTGCTGCCTTAAGCTTTGCCCTTTTACATGAAAAACGCAGCAATTACAGTTATACTACAAGCCCTGGCAACATTTGCTATACTGGCTACTGTCCTGCCCCTGCTGCACTCGCAGGAGTGGTATGTCCGGGTGTTCGATTATCCTCGCCTGCAGCTCTTCGGGCTTGCTATAGTTTGTTTCATACTTTACATCTGGCTGGCCCCAAGACACCGCAAACGTGATAAGTATTTAAAGATAGCTTTACTGATTACGATCGTTTACCAGGCTGTTAATATCTACCCTTACACTTTTCTGGCTCCTAAAGAGGTAAAAGACGCAAACAGAAAATCACGCCCTACTACATGGCTGAGTTTACTGGTATCTAACGTGCTGATGGATAACAAGGAGCACGACAGGCTTTTATCGCTTGTCCGGCAACATAAACCGGATATACTCCTGCTACTGGAGTCTGATTCGGTGTGGCAGGAGGCACTTACTCCGGTAACCCAGCATTACCCTTACCGTGTAGAGATTCCGCTTGAGAATACCTATGGCATGCATTTGTATAGCCGGTTGCCCTTTCGTCAGCAGAAAGTAAGTTACCTGTTAGATAAAGATGTGCCTTCTATAAAAACTTATGTTAAGATGCGGAACGGTACCTGGGTAGAACTGCACGCCGTGCACCCCAAACCACCCGTACCTACAGAAGACCCTACCTCTGAAAGGCGTGATGCAGAGATTGTGATGATCGCCCGTGACATTGCCAACTCCAAATACCCGGTGGTTGTAGCCGGCGATTTTAACGATGTGGCCTGGTCGCGAACCACAGAACTGTTTCAGGAGGTAAGCAAACTGCTGGACCCAAGACTTGGGCGAGGCTTTTTTAACACCTTTAATGTTAACTATTTTTTCCTGCGTTGGCCCTTAGACCATATTTTCCATTCCAACCACTTTAAAGTAGTAAGTATAAAGAGGCTCTCCGACATTGGCTCAGATCATTTCCCGATCTACATCAAATTAAGCTTCGCCCCGGAAAACCAATATGATCAGGAAGAACCTGAGGCAGATGATGAGACCCAGGAAGAAGCAGACGAATTGATTGAAGAAGGCAAGGAAGAAGCGGCAGAAGAGAACGCCAAAAAACAGTAAGTTCATAATTGCCTTTATATTTTATATATTTAAAAAAGGCTATAAACAAACTATATGAACAAGCTACTCCTGATCCTAAGCCTCCTGCTATTGCCATTTATAACGCTCGCCCAAAAGGTTGATAAGAAGAAAGAGGCGCAGGTACTTGACGAAGGTTATAAACTATATCAGTCAGAGATGGCTTCGTGGCACGGAACCGATCTCTTTCTTGCTAATCACGCGGATCTGAAGGAGCAGGCAGGTGGTTATTTTTCTTATCCACACCAGGATAGCGTTACCTGTATTTTCTATTCTAAAGGCGATGTGCCCTCATCCCTGGTTTCCTTTACATTTAGCAAGGAGCTCGACTTGAATAGTGTAAAGACCAGAGCTGTGCAGCGGCCATTTACCGAACAGGAAAACACGCTTTACCAAATCAGGAAAAAGGCATTGGATGAAATTAATAATGACACCCTCTTCCAAAGGTTTAACAACACCAGCCTGAACCTGGTACCACTTATTGAAGGCAATAACAAGAAAGTGTATGTGTTGACCGGGCCACAGGTAAACGGTGTAGTGATACTAGGAAACGATTACCTGCTCACGTTTGATAAGAACAGTAACGTTTCATCTAAAAAGAAGCTCCATAACAACATTATCCCCATAGACTTTGCCAGCAGTAAAACCGACGAAGCAGTTACCATGCATAGCCACCTGCCATCTACGGGCAATTACCTTACTCCAACAGATGTTTGTACGCTGCTGCTGTATGGCCAGATGAGTAACTGGAAACAGCATTACACCATTTCCGAAAACCTGATTAGTATCTGGGATGTGGATCAGAGAAACGCTGTAGTGCTTACACGCAAAGCCTGGGACAAAATCAGGAAACATTCTGCTGAAGCCGCAGCAAATAAGAACTGATTTGGACTGGAACAGATAAACCTCTAACCTACTTTAACTTCCTTTTGGCACATTCCGTTTTAACAGCAGCAACAGTGTATTGCCATGCTGAAACGGAAATCACTACTTATACCAGCTATAGTTGTAGTTCTGCTCATTGCGTTCAGGATAGTGCTGCCTTACATTGTGAAGGACTATGTGAACAAATCGCTGGACGAGCTGCCCGGCTACAACGGGCATGTAAACGACATTGATATACACTTGTATCGCGGTGCCTATACTATAAAAGGCCTCGAGCTGATCGAAGAAAAAGGTAATCCCAAATATCCCTTCCTTAAAATACCACGCACTGACCTCTCCATAGAATGGAAATCGTTGTTTAAGGGCGAGCTTGTTGGGGAAGTAGTAATGGGATCGCCGCGCATGAACATCTTATCTGCCCCGGCAACCAAAGAGGCCATAAAACAAACCAACCAGGAAGACTGGACAAAAGTGGTTAAAGACCTGATGCCTATTACAATTAACCGCTTTGTTGTAAACAATGGTTACCTGGCTTACCTCGATTTTAAAGCATCGCCGGACGTAAACATGCACATTGAGAACATGCAGTTGGTAGCGCTTAACCTGGCAAATGTGGAGAAACAACAAAAGGCGCTGCCATCTCCGGCTACAATTACAGGCAACTCCATTGGGGGCGGCAAGCTAAGAGTAAACATGCAAGGTAATTTCCTGAAAGAGATACCAGACATGGACATAAAAATGGAGCTGACCCAGGTAGACTTAACCAAACTGAACGACTTTATAAAAGCGTATGGTAAGTTTGATGTAGAGCGGGGCAGGCTGGATATGTACGGCAAAGTGTCCATCAGAAACGGACAGGTGGATGGTTACATGAAGCCGTTCTTTGAAAACCTGAAAATACTTAACTGGAAGAAGGATAAGAAAGAAGGTGGCATCTTAAGCGCTGCAAAAGAAGCGGTAATCGGCTTGTTTGCAGAAGCTGCTGAGAACCAGAAACGCGACCGGATTGCAACACAGGTACCTATTAGTGGCAGCATAACTGCCATGGATACCGATAACTGGAAAACGTTTGTGAATGTGCTGCGCAACGCGTTTATAGAAGCGTTTAACAAAGGCATTCAGGATGAATCTGGTCTTGGTAGCTCAGGCCATAATAAAAAAGACAATGACAAAAAGGAAAAGAAGAAGGATAAGAAAAAAGATTAGGCTTCCTATAGTTGTTAATTCTTCCGCCAAACGCCATCCGGCATTACAACACCATCCAGCGGCACATCAAAAGGATTAGGGTCAGCTATAGTTTCCACGGGCGGCTCCAGCGACAACCCAACTTTCAGCACATCGGGGCGGCAATCGGCCAGGAAACGATCGTAGAAGCCTTTACCGTAACCTACGCGGTGGCCAACGCTATCAAAAGCCAGTAGCGGAATCAAAACTATATCTACTTCAGGAGCTAATATGTGCTGTGCATTCTGTGGCTCTGGTATTCCCCATGGGTTTTCGATAAGTATAGCATCATCGGTGAGGTGGTGGTGCGTCAGGATATTTTGCTCCACATCGGTTACCGGCACGGCTACACGCACTTCGGGGTGCTCCAGCCGCAGCCGCTCTATTAGGGGCCAGGTATTTACTTCGTTGTTCTTAACTATAGGCAGAAACACATGCACTGTTAGACCTGCCCGCAGCGGGAAATTAGCGAAAAATTGATCCGTAATCTCTTCGCTTCGGCGCTGCACTTCGTCGGCAGGCAAGGCCCGCCGTTGCCGCAGCATCAGTTTCCGTAATTCCGCTTTCTGCATTACTCTTCTTCCAGAATGGTAAACTTAAACTCCAGCGGTTCAAAGGCATCAACCAGCGCCGGTATAAAATCCGGGTTATTTGCCTGTATAGAGAGCAGGTTATCGTGGCGCTCCTGCAGGCTGCCACCCGGGAATAATTTTTCCTTCAGGTTTTCTAACTGCTTAAAGGTTTGCTCGTGTTTACTGTCGCGGGCCTTGGTTAGCTTTTTCTCCAGTATGTGCAGGGCGTTATGCGCCTTCTGCTCTTCGGCAGCTACTGCTTTTACCAGTGTAGGGTCTATCGTTTGTGCCAGACTTTCTACTTCTTTAAAAGCTGCAACTATAGTTTGGCGCTGTGCTTCCAGGGTAATCTCTTCATCATGCAATTGCCCGGACAGGTGCTTCTTCAGCTCCAGGTATGGCTTGAATAACTCTTCTACAGTAAGACCCAGTTTATGCATGCGGCTGGCATTACCACGGTTTATGTACATGGCAGAATTGCGGAGCATCAGCAACGGGAAGGCAACGTTATAGTGCTCAAACACCTGTTTCAGCTGGAACCAGTACACCACTTCTGCCCCACCGCCAATATAGGCCAGGTTCGGTAATATCAACTCTTCATACAGCGGCCGCAGAATCACGTTCGGGCTAAATTGCTCCGGGTGTTCTTTAACCAATTGCAGTATCTCCTGCTGTGTGAAACTATAGTTTGTGTTCAGCACTTTATAGTTGTGACCTTCCTGAACTATACGCTCGCGCAATCCATCTTCTAAATAAAACAGGTTGATCTCGCGGGAATATACCTGTGGTTTGTAACCGGCTTCTTCCAGTTGTGCGCTCGTTTCTGTTACTAATTTATGCGACAGGTTTTCAGTCAGCTCTTTTTCAACTATAGGTGTCAGTGCTTTTTTTAGCTCTGCGTGGTCACCGTCTATAGTTACCAGGCCGTACTCGCCAAACAAACTATGGGTAATAGCGCGGGTGGCATCAGCTAGGGTTTTGCTGTTGCGGTAGGCTTCTTCAAACACCGGGAATTTTTCCGGAAGCTCATCCAGCAGTTGCTCCAGGCCTTCGGTTGTAAATCTACCTACAGCTCCTTTTTGTTCACTCTCCCATCTATAGCCTTTCCCGAACAAATTAAAGTGGTTGATCTCGGCAAAATCGTGGTCTTCGGTAGCCATCCAGTACACTGGCACAAAGTTATAGTTGGGGTATTGCGCCTGCAGTTGCTTACAGGTATTTATCGCCGTTACGATCTTATACACAAAGTAAAGCGGCCCTGTAAAGATGTTGAGCTGGTGACCGGTTGTGATGGTAAATGTATTGGGTTGTAGCAACAGATCCATGTTCTGCTGCACCTTTGGGTTGATCTCCGAAACTGAACTATACTGCTCCTGCAGGGCTTTGTGCAATACCTGGCGTTGCTCCTGGCTAAAGCTTTTCTCCTGCAACTGGGCTTCAAATGAAGCTATAGTTGGGAAATGGTTATAGAACGGTTTTAGCTTTTCATTCTGGGCAAGGTAATCTGCTATAGTTTGTGAGAAGGCGCCGGTGGCGGCATAATCCATCTTCGTGATCTTCATTGTTGTTACTTCCATCAATACCGGAGTTCTTTTATAGCTACTTTAACAGCTTAATCGGGTTTGTGTTTCAGGTAAACTATAGTTTACCGCGCGCACTGCAAAGTACGGCTTTTATTTTTTTGCCGGAAATTCAAGTAGCCCCCTACCCCAAGGCTTTACAGGATTTTCAGAATTGCAGGATGAGAGCATAGCATTAGCTCACAAACCAACGTAAGATGTACCTAAACTACAGGTTTTAATACCAACACTATTTTTCATAATTTAGAAAGGGATGGAGATTCTACATTGCAGGTGAATCCTGAAACCCTGATTCAGACAAACTATAAACTATAAAACTATGGGATTACTAAGTGGCCTGATGGGGCACGCATCGGAAGTGTCTATTGAAAAGCTAAATGCAGAATTTCAGCCGATTCTGCTGGATAACGAACAGATAGAGAAAGCTTACAAGCTAATCCGGGATATGCTGGTATTTACTAACAAGCGCCTGATACTGGTAAACAAGCAGGGCTTAACCGGCTCAAAAGTAGATTACCAGAGCATACCCTACAGCAGCATTAAAATGTTCTCAAAAGAAACGGCCGGCATGATGGATTTTGATGCGGAGCTGAAGATTTGGCTGACCGGCGAATCGGCACCAACTATAAAACAGGATTTCCGGAAAGGCGATAATATAAACGAAGCTTACAAAGTACTCAGTAAATACGTGCTGAAGTAACCTTACATAAACTTAAGCCAGTTTTCGGCGTCCTGCAGGGAATCAAAGCCTTTCATGATGCCGCTCTTGGCTAAGCGTATGGCTTTATCTGTTGAGAGCATACTGAAGTAATCTTTGGAATAAACTACTGCATGGTATTGCAGGCCGGCTGCTACAGAGCGCGGATTCCAATCGTAGGCGCACCACTCTGCCAGATCTGCCCACAGTCCCTGCACATGGTAGTGGTTATCAAGCAGTTTATGACAATGTTCCTTTGCTAAGAAAAACAATATCTTTTCATACCCCTCCATGATCACCTCATTTGTTAACGCACCATGCCAGTCGGCATAAATGTAATCGTCGATGGCATTGTACTCGATGGTGATATGATCGGTAGTAAGAAGTTTTATATGCTTCATGTTCAGTAAGGACGTGTTGCGGCTATATTCTGCAACTATAGTTCTCAGGGTGCTACAGTAACTACAGTTAACCTGCTGTACTTGTTTTAATAAACGACATCAATCTTTATTAGCTCAATATAGATACAGATCGGATTACAACAAAATAAAAATCGTCCTTACCGGTGCTTGCCGGTAAGGACGATTTTTATTTGAGCTATAGTTGTTTACGCTATTACTTCACCGTACAGGTCAAAGTCAGAAGAATCGGTGATCTTCACGTTTGCGAAATCTCCCAGTCTAACATAGTTGCTATCGGCAGGCACCAGCACTTCGTTGTCTACTTCCGGTGAGTCGTATTGGGTACGGCCTACAAAGTAGCCGCTTTCTTTTCTATCGAACAGTACTTTGTACGTGTTGCCTACTTTAGCTTCGTTCAGCTCTACCGAGATGCCCTGCTGCAGCTCCATAACCGCATCAGCACGCTCCTGCTTCACTTCGGCTGGCACATTGTCTTCCAACGTAAATGCGTGCGTGTTGTCTTCGTGCGAGTAGGTAAAAATGCCCAGTCTGTCAAAGCGGGTTTCTTCTACCCAGTCGTATAATTCCTGGAAATCCTGGTCTGTTTCGCCCGGGTGGCCTGCGATCAACGTTGTTCTCAACGCAATATCCGGTACGCGCTGACGAATCTGGTCTACCAGCTCAATTGTTCTGCGTTTGCTGATACCGCGGCGCATCGTCTTCAGCATGTTATCCGAGATGTGCTGCAATGGCATATCCAGGTACTTACAGATGTTGTCGCGCTCGTTCATCACGTCGAACACTTCCATCGGGAACTGTGACGGGTATGCGTACTGCATCCTGATCCACTCAATGCCATCTACGTCCGACAGGTTGCGTAACAAATCAGCTAGTTTACGTTCGCCATAATGTTGTAACCCATAGTAGGTCAGATCCTGTGCAATCAGGATAAGCTCTTTCGTTCCCATACCAGCCAGACGCTTTGCTTCGCGCACCAAGTCTTCAATCGGGCGGTCTACGTGTTTGCCACGCATTAACGGTATCGCACAGAAAGAACAAGGGCGGTTACAGCCTTCGGCAATTTTAAAGTAGGCGTAATGCGATGGCGTTGTTAGCAAGCGTTCACCAATCAGTTCATGCTTATAGTCTGCTTCCAGGGTCTTAAGCAGGCGCGGTAGTTCCAATGTACCGAAGTAAGCATCTACCTGCGGAATCTCAGCTTCCAGAGAATCTTTGTAGCGCTGCGAAAGGCAACCGGTTACGTATAGTTTATCTATCTGGCCAGCTTCTTTGGCATCTGCGTAGCGCAGAATAGTATCTATCGATTCCTGCTTGGCGTTATCAATAAAGCCGCAGGTATTCACGATAATGATGTTCGAATCATCTTTGTCAGACTCGTGCGCCACTTCAAATTCGTTGGCACGCAGCTGCCCCATCAGCACTTCCGAATCCACCAGGTTTTTAGAACAACCCAGCGTAATTACGTTTACCTTATCTTTTTTGAGAGATCTTACTTTCACGTATTAATAGCTTGCTTGGTAATTTATCAGGAACTCAATCGTCGTTACTTCGCCCTTCTTCACTTCTACCGGAAAAATGTTCATTTCTCCATCGAAAAGGTTAGCATATAGCCCCTTCTCTTCTTCTGTAAAAAGGCTATAGTTGCCGGGCTCCAGCGCAACAGAAAAGTATCCGTTAGCATCTGTAACAACCTTAGAGACTAAATTAGTTTGAATGTTGGTGTGAAAAACACCGTTTTGTGTGGTAACCTGGTTGGCATTGGTCAGCTTATAGATGTAAACTGTACGCTGCACACCACGTTTACTTTCGGTTGGGGGCGCATCCGGCGAGGGCATCCTGTTCCCGGATTCCCACAGAATACGGCCGCTTATTCCTTGTTTGATAGCTGCCTGGCTTTGCTGCACCTGCGTAGTTTCAGGTTGTGTTATAGTTCCTGTTTCTGAAGCTGTAGTTGTTTTGCCCTGCTTGCTACCGCAGCAGGCAGCCAATGTTAGCAGCATCAGAAACAGTATGCTTCTCATAACTATAGTTTACTTCTTGCGCGAGAAGAACGACTCTACAAACTGCTGCTTATCAAACAGCTGCAGGTCTTCAATTTTCTCACCCACGCCAATGTACTTCACCGGAATCTTGAACTCGTCCGAAATACCGATCACTACGCCACCTTTAGCCGTTCCATCCAGCTTAGTGATAGCCAGTGCAGTAACATCAGTAGCCTTGGTAAACTCGCGGGCTTGAATCAGGGCGTTCTGGCCTGTGCTGCCATCCAACACCAACAGTACTTCGTGCGGTGTATCTTCTGTTACCTTCTGCATCACGCGCTTGATCTTCGAAAGCTCGTTCATCAGACCAACTTTGTTGTGCAGTCGTCCAGCTGTGTCGATAATCACTACATCAGCGCCGATCTCTACACCTTTCTTCACGGCATCATACGCCACCGAAGCAGGGTCGGTGTTCATGCCATGCGATATAACCGGCACACCTACACGCTCGCCCCAGATGATCAGCTGATCCACAGCGGCAGCACGGAAGGTATCGGCAGCGCCTAACACTACTTTTTTGCCAGCCTTGTGGAATTGCGAGGCAAGCTTACCAATGGTTGTGGTTTTACCTACACCGTTTACACCTACCACCATAATCACGTATGGCTTTATACCGGCAGGCAGATCAAAGTTTGCTCCGTCGCCGGCTTTATTCTCTTCCAGCAGGGCAGCAATCTCTTCGCGCAGAATGCGGTCCAGTTCCGAAGTATTTACATACTTATCGCGGGCTACACGCTTCTCTATGCGGTCAATAATCTTTACCGTTGTCTCTACCCCTACATCGGCATGCACCAGAATTTCTTCCAGCTCGTCCAGCACATCTACATCAACAGTAGATTTACCGATAACGGCTTTGCTCAGCTGCCCAAAAAAGCTGTCCTTGGTTTTCTCAAGTCCTTTGTCCAGCGATTCCTTTTTCTTCTCTTTGCTGAAAAAGTCAAAAATTCCCATGGTGTGATCGTTGTAGGGTAAACTTTTGCGATGATACGGTAATATACTAAAAAAGTCCCAATGCAGGGACTTCTTCGTTTATCTATCTAAATAGTAGAGTAGGCTGTATTATTTTGCAAGAACTTCCTGCACTTTATCAACAGGAACCATTTCTTCTTTAAAGCTGTAAGCACCAGTTTTTGGCGACTTAACGGCTTTGATCACTTTTGCCCAGTCTTTACCTGTGGCGGTCTTTAGGGTTGCAACTACCTTCTTAGCCATGGTTATTTAATTTCTTTATGTACAGTTACTTTTTTCAACACCGGGTTATACTTCTTAAGCTCTAAACGCTCAGCCGTATTCTTTCTGTTTTTGGTAGTGATGTACCTTGAAGTTCCAGGCAGGCCAGTAGCTTTGTGCTCTGTGCATTCCATAATAACCTGGATTCTATTACCTTTTGCTTTTTTAGCCATCTCTCTAGTAATTTTTTATTTGGGACTGCAAATATAGAATCTTAAATTCTTAACTACAAACAAACTATAAATTTTATTGTAAAGTTCACCGGTGATTAACAGGGATTAAGTTAAACTTTTAGGACTAAGGAGTTGAAAAATCATTCTGTTAAAGCATGATCATGATATCATCAGCACATTATTTCCATCCTTCCATTTCAACCAGCCTGTTACTGTATCGTTACACTTGTCTATGTACTGATGGCAGGGCAAGCCTTCTTCTATAGGAGTTTCTGTATTATAAAAGCAATCATACTTTACTTTCAACCAATCTCCTTTAACTTCCATGGCACAGAACATTTCCAACCCTTCTGGTATTTTCAGTTCTCCGGACGATAAATCTGGCAGTTTCCGCAAAGGCTGATTTTTCCACTCATCTCCTAAGTCAGTGTTTCGTCTTACCCCAAATGAACTTAAAATGTAATCATACCAGGTGGTAAATTCATAACCATCTTCTACAGGCAAGTAAAACACCTGATCGTAGCCCGATAAAACTTTGTAATACTTTGTTGTCTTCGCCAAACACACAAACTGCACAATCCCGTATTCCGGACTATAGTATTTAGAACAAACAGGTTTTGGTGGTACGTCACTGGAATACATATCCCACTGCATATAGCTGCTTGTCAGAAGGCTGTCGCTGAATAGCTCAAAAGCAGCAGGAACTGAAACCAAGCCTATCCCTAATGTTTTGGTCAGATTATCATATTCACAATTGCTCGCAACTATAGATTTGACCTGTGCACTGGATGCTTTCTTAGAAGAGACAGTAGCAAGTCTACCAGTCTCTGTTTCAGAATTTGAGTTTTGATCTGGCTGTGAGCAGGCAGTGATGGCAAAAACTATAGCAAGAAACAGGAGTCTCATCAAACTATAGCTTAGGTTTACTTTATCTCTGGAAGGGTAAAATCATCGAGTGCGCTGGGTTGAGCCATCATTTGCTCGATGTCGGCTACGGTGCGGGGCGCGAGTTCAGATAAGTTCTCCCAGCCTTTTTCGGTAATTAGGATATCGTCTTCGATGCGCACACCGATGCCCCACCACTTTTTGTCGCAAGGGCTGCCTTCCGGTATATAAATTCCGGGCTCTACAGTTATAACTGTGTTGGGCTTAAACGGACCATAGGTGCCGGCATCATGTACATCCAGGCCCAGGTAATGCGAGGTGCCGTGCGGGAAATAACGGCGCGCGTCTGATTTCTTCTTTATAATACCCAGCGTCACTAATCCTTCTGCAATAACATCCTGCGCAGCCTGGCCGGGAGCCATAAACGCATTACCTACTTTGCATTGCTCAAAAGCAGCCTCCTGCGCTTTCAGCACCAGTTCGTAAATGGCTTTCTGTTCGGGAGAGAATTTGCCGTTGGCAGGAATGGTACGAGTAACATCAGCAGTATAGCCTTTGTATTCAGCACCCACGTCCATCAGCACCAGTTCGTTGTTAGCTATAGTTGGTTTGGCACTCTCAATGTAATGCAGCACACAGCCATTGTTGCCGGCCCCAACTATAGATGGGTAACCAACAAAGCGGGCACCATACTTTTTGTGTACAAACTCATGCAGGCCCTGTATCTCCAACTCCGACATACCCGGCTTCATGGCTTTCATCACCTCTATCTGCCCCTGCGCCGAGATGTTAATGGCCTTACGCAACAACGCAATCTCTTCCGGAGTTTTCTGCTCACGTAGTTGCGCCATCACCATCTGCAATCCTTTTACATCGGTCGGAGCGTTTTTAGTCTTAAACTGCTGCAGCAAACTATAGAGGTCGGCATCGTCGCGTTCGTCGTCGCGCACATCGGTTGGCAATGGCTTGGCAAATACTTGTGTAAGGCTCGCCTTATTAATATAGGATTTGAAAGCAGTATTGGGTTGTGTGGTGATGCCTAAGGTAGTCGCGGCTCCTTCCACACCCAGGCGCTTGCCGTTCCATAGTTCGGCCAGAGCGTTACTGGGCTGCACAAACAGCAGGTCCTGCACCTGCTTGCCGTCTATAGTTTGTGGCTCGGCATAAACTAAAAGCACCGCATTGGGTTCGGTGTAGCCGGTCAGGTAATAGAAATCGGGGTCCTGATGATAGTAGTGATCTACATCATTGGCGCGGTTGCGAACGGGTGCGGCAAAAAAAACAGCAACGGAGCGAGCTGGTAACTGCTTACGCAATTGCTCTCTCCGTTGCCGGTGAAATTCTTTATCTAAAGTATCAGATGGCTTGTCCGGCGATATACGCGACTGTGCGGTGGCAGCTGTTATAGTTGCCCAAACCAGCAGCACGCATAGCCGGAAGGCGGCCATTAGTACAGGATATAGCCTTGCTCTACTGCTTTGTTAAGAACAGCAGTGATACCATTCTTGTTGATAGTTCTTAAAGCTGAAGTAGAAACTTTCAGTGTGATCCAAGCTTCCTCTTCAGGGATGTAGAAACGCTTCTTCTGAAGGTTTGGATAAAATCTACGCTTCGTTTTATTGTTAGCGTGTGATACGTTATTTCCTACTTGAGGTCTTTTACCGGTTAGGTCGCAAACTCGTGCCATCTTGTATTATCTTCTAAATTATTTCAATAGGGGTGCAAATATCTGCAAAATGATACACAATGTCAAAATAGCGGGCAACATTTTTACTAAAACCGCCTTAGCAGCTGTATTATGCGCTTTTATTCCGCTGTTCTGCCTGCTTCTTTTTAAAGCCATACGGGCAATGCCGGCATCCGCTCTGGCAACAATAGCCCCGTTTCAGGTGGTACTTTGCCGTAAACACCATCAGGCCCTGCTCGTTCAGGTAGTAATCTTCTCCTTCTTTTAGCGGCTGCATCTTACCCTGCTCGTGTATCGGGTGCAAATATCCGCAAATAAAGGTCATTCGCAAAAAAACGCTTCACAATCACCTTTTTATAGTTGCCGTAATACAGTATATGCTGGTTCTTTAATTTTTATTGAGGCCGCGTTTTCTTACATTTACAACAATTAACTCTATTTTTTGTAATAGTATTTAGGGCATAGCATATCTGCGCCTGCCAGAGCTTACGTTATTTAAAACTATGAACACACAGACCATTTCTTCGAGCCAGGAAGCTATCGATATCGAGCACAAATACGGCGCTCATAACTATCATCCACTGCCTGTAGTGCTTAACCGCGGCGAGGGCGTGCACCTTTGGGATGTAGAAGGCAAACACTACTACGATTTCCTGTCGGCCTATAGTGCCGTAAACCAGGGCCACTGCCACCCGCGCATTATAAACGCCCTAACAGAGCAGGCGCAGCAGCTAACCCTTACCTCCAGGGCATTTTATAACGACAAACTGGGCGTAGCCGAGAAATACATCTGCGAGTTCTTTGGTTACGATAAAGCTTTGTACATGAACTCTGGCGCCGAAGCCGTGGAAACCGCCATTAAACTGGCGCGCAAGTGGGGCCACACTAAAAAAGGACTTGCACCGAATTCGGCTGAGATTATCGTAGTAGAACATAACTTCCATGGCCGTACAACCGGTATCATTTCCTTCTCTACCGACCCGGACTCTACCAAAGGTTTTGGACCATACATGCCAGGCTACAAAGTAATTCCTTATAACGATACAAACGCGCTGGAGCTGGCTCTGAAAGAGAACCCGAATGTGTGTGCGTTTATGGTAGAGCCTATACAAGGCGAAGCCGGCGTTATGGTACCCGACGAAGGTTACCTGGCCAAGTGCCACGCACTGTGCAAAGAATATGATGTGCTGTTCATTACTGATGAGATACAGACCGGCATTGGCCGTACCGGCAAACTACTGGCCAGCTATTACGACGATGTAAAAGCCGACATCCTGATCTTAGGCAAAGCCTTGTCGGGTGGCGTGTTACCGGTATCTTGTGTGCTGGCCAACGATGATATTATGTTGTGCATACAGCCAGGCGAGCACGGTTCTACATTTGGCGGCAACCCATTGGCTGTGGCAGTTGCCATAGCTGCCCTGGAAGTAATAAAAGACGAGAACCTCACAGAAAACGCTGAAAAACTTGGCCACATCTTCAGGGAGCGCATGAACCAGATTAAAATGGAGCGCCCGGAACTGGTAACCATAGTTCGTGGCCGCGGTTTGCTGAATGCGGTGGTAATTGAACCGACTGTAGACGGCCGCACTGCCTGGGATGTATGCGTAGAGCTGATGAACAAAGGCCTACTGGCTAAGCCAACGCATGGCGACATCATTCGTTTTGCGCCACCATTGGTCATTACCGAAGAGCAACTGCACGAATGCTGCGACATTATAGAATCGGTGCTAATGAGCTTCTAAGCAACTATAACACTATAAACTATAAAAGCGGCACTACCATGTCGCTTTTATAGTTTACAACAAATCCGGCTTACAACTGTTTTTGTACTGCAATAGAGGCAAAACCATTCAACATTCCGCAATTAAGCCGTACCTTTGCAGCACTTTGATTTACAAGCTTTTTATAGTTATTCCCTATAGATATGATAACCAGAAGACCACGCCGTAACCGCCAGAACGAAGTGATCCGGAACATGGTGGCTGAGACCACACTGGGCCTGAACGACTTCATTTTCCCGCTATTTATAATCGAAGGCCAGAACCAGAAAGTGGAGATCAGCTCGATGCCTGGCATCAACCGTTATTCCATCGATACCCTTTTAGAAGAAGTGAACAGCTGCGTAGAGTTGGGCATTAAAGCCTTTGCACCGTTTGCCAGCATACCCGAGCAGCTAAAAGACACAACAGCCACTGAAAGCTATAACCCGGATGGCCTGTTCCCGAGAGCGATCCGCGAGATCAAGAAGAATTTCCCGAATGTTGTTTTAATGACCGATGTTGCCCTGGACCCTTATAGTTCGGATGGTCATGATGGAATTGTGAAGAACGGCGAAATACTGAACGACGAAACCCTGGAAGTACTGGGCAAAATGGCCCTTGCACAGGCGCAGGCCGGCACCGATATCGTTGGCCCATCGGATATGATGGATGGTCGTGTGGCACACATCCGCAAGATGCTGGACGAAAACGGCTTTCATAAAGTAGGCATCATGAGCTATACAGCAAAATATGCCAGTTCCTTTTACGGCCCGTTCCGCGATGCCTTGGACTCTGCCCCAAAAGCAGGCGACAAGAAAACTTACCAGATGAACTTTGCCAATAGCCGCGAAGCCCTGGTAGAAGCTGAACTGGACACTGCCGAGGGAGCAGACTTCCTGATGGTGAAACCAGCCCTGGCTTACCTGGACATAATTAAACTGCTACGCGATAACTCCAACCTACCTATAGCTGCCTATAACATCAGCGGCGAGTATGCCATGGTAAAAGCGGCCGCACAAAACGGCTGGATAGACGGAGAGAAAGCGATGGTAGAAATACTAACCAGTATAAAACGTGCTGGTGCCGACGTAATCCTGACTTACTTTGCCAAGGAGTTTGCACAGTACATCCGCAAATAATACAGGTCTAAAACTATAGCTAAAGAGCACCAATGCAAGTTGGTGCTCTTTTTATTTAAAGCCTCCTAATTATCAATGTCATAACACCATACTAAATATTTATACCTAGCATCGGGCACCGTTGGCTTTATCAGGCTTTTCTTTTAACTTTAGGAACACACAACTACTTACTATTACCTTTTATGAGAAGATGGAGCCTATGGCTCGTTGCCTTGTGCCTGGCATCGAGCATCACGGCATTTGCCCAGCGCGCAGACCTACAAACAAACCAGCGGGAGCTTAACAGATTTGCATCAGCAGTAGCAAAAGACTATAAAGCCAGCAGAAGCAAAGCCCTTAAGTTGGCACGGAAGCATGGCTGGGTAGTTGAAAAAACCTTCTCAGACGGCAGACGCATATCGCTGCAGGGGCTGGATGCTACAGGCATGCCAATCTACTATATCACGTACTCCAACTCCCGCGCGGCAGCTACCCTTAGCACTGATCAACTATGGGCAGGCGGCTCCTTAGGGCTTAACCTGAGCGGTGCCAGCAATGCTGTTGCCAATAAACTGGGCATCTGGGATGGCGGCCGCGTTCGCCATACGCACCAGGAACTTACAGGCCGGGTTACTCAAAAAGATCTGGCTACTTCCAACAACGACCATGCAACTCACGTGGCAGGCACCATGATGGCAGCAGGTGTAAATCCGCAGGCCAAAGGTATGGCGCACGGCCTTAAGAACCTGCTGGCCTACGACTTTAACAACGATGCTTCCGAGATGGCTGCTGCTGCTTCAGGTCTGCTTGTCTCCAACCACTCTTACGGCAACATCAGTGGCTGGCGCTATAACAGCGACCGTAAAGGCACAGATGCCGATCCGTATTGGGAATGGTGGGGTAACCCGGATATCAGCACTACCGAAGACTTCAAGTTTGGGTATTATGATTCCGGCGCAGCATATTGGGACAAGATTGCTTTTGACGCCCCCTACTACCTGATAGTAAAAGGGGCTGGCAATAACCGCAACGAAACGGGCCCGGCTGAAGGAAAACCTTTTTATCGTCGCAACAAATCCGGCGCCTTTGAACTTGTTGCCGCACGCCCGGCAGGCATGAGCGACAACAGTGGTTATGATATTATCTCGACCACAGGAACTGCCAAAAACATCTTAACTGTAGGTGCCGTTTCCCCTGTCCCGAGCGGTTATAAAAGACCTTCTGATGTATACATCTCTGATTTCAGCAGCTGGGGGCCTACCGATGATGGCCGTATCAAGCCAGACATAGTTGGTAACGGGGTTCAGTTATTATCTGCTACAGCTACTTCTGACGATTCTTACGCGACCTATAGCGGTACTTCTATGGCATCGCCAAACGTATCAGGCTCGCTGATACTTTTACAGGAGCATTACGCCAACACCATGAACGGGAGCGTTATGCGTGCTGCAACACTAAAAGGCCTTGTGATACACACAGCAGACGAAGCAGGTGCTGCGCCTGGTCCCGACTACATCTATGGTTGGGGATTGATGAATACAGCCAGTGCTGCCAATGTGATCACACATCATAAGCGTGCTGCAAATCCTGATTACAAACACCTGCTGGAAGAAATGCAGCTGGCACAGAACCAGACACATACTATAGATGTAGTTGCATCAGGAGCCGGCCCGCTAAAAGTAACCATTTCCTGGACAGATCCTGAGGCCAATCCAATTTTGGCTACAACTGCGGCTGTACTAAACAACAGAAGCCAGCGTCTTATCAACGACCTGGATATACTGGTGGAACACAAAAATACCATTTACCAACCTTGGGTACTGGATCCAGCTAACCCTGCTAAAGCGGCAACAACAGGCAACAACCACCTCGATAACATGGAGCAGGTATTTATTGCCAATCCTATACCAGGCGAAACTTATACCATTAAAGTTTCACATAAAGGTGCACTACTAGCAAGAGGGCCGCAGGCTTTCTCGCTTATAGCCAGCGGTGTAGGTGGTTCAATTTACTGTACATCAGCGCCTTTATCTGACCAGGGTACTTATATCGAGCACGTTCTGATTAACAATGCCCCGCTTTCGCCTGCACGTACAGCCGGTTGTGCGTCTTACACCAACTATACCGAAAACATGTTCGCTATAGAGCCTAGCCAGGCCAAAACTATAACTATAAAGCCAGCTACCTGCACCACACCAGCCAGCAAAATTGCCAAAGTATTTATAGACTGGAATGGCAACGGAAGTTTTGACGATGCCGGCGAACAGGTAGCAGTATCGGGGGTGGTGACAGACAACACTGCTATTACTGCTACCATTACGGCGCCCGAACTGATTGCAACAGGTTACAAAGTACGTATGCGTGTGGTGCTGGCCGAAACAACCAATGCTGCTAGTGTATCAGCGTGCGGAACTTATGCAGCCGGCGAAACACAGGATTACCTGGTGCAGCTAGACAAACCTGCACGCGAAGTTTCTGCAGTTAGCGTTGCCCCTGTTGGCCATGCAGTCTGCGCCAGCCAGTCGCAGGCGGTGCTCGTGCGGATCAGAAACAACGGTACATCTGACCTTACAAACATTCCTGTAACTGTAACAGTTAAGAAAAAAGGAGCTGTCCATGCCCAGCTTACAGGTGTTTACAGCGACATACTACAAGCTGGCCGCGAAGATGGCATTATCCTTACAGCCTTTGCCACAGAGCCCGGCGAGACATATGAGTTAATAGCTGAAACAGGCCTGCAGGGCGATGTGATCACATCTAATAACAAAATAACCAGCAACCTGACTATAGCTATACCTGACGCTGCGCCGCAGGCTTCTGTTTTCCGTTGCGGTCACGACCCGAACTATACATTTGCAGCAACAGGTAATGGTACCGTATTCTGGTACGACTCTCCGACCAGCACAACACCGGTAGCAGCCGGTAATAATTTCCAGTTGCCGGTGAGTTATGTAGGAAATACCATGTATGCATCCCTGAACGACCTCGATATGAGTGTTGGCTACAAGACCAAAGGCGAGCTTAGCTCAGGTGGCTACAATCAGTTTACCCCGGATATATTTGTAAAAGCACATGCACCGGTTATACTCGAGAGCGCCAGGCTGTATGTGGGTTGGGGCGGCAAGGTTACCTTTTCCGTGTTTAACAAAACAAATGAGCTCGTATCGGAGAGAACATTACAGGTAACCGCAACACGCACTGTGCCTGCCCGTGGCGAAGCAATAAATGACCCTAACGACAAAGGCGAAGTGCATTACCTGGGGCTGGAACTTCCGGCTGCCGGGGAATACAGAATCGTTACTACATACGGTGAAGAGGCAACACTTTTCAGAAACAACCAGGCACGCGTAGCTTACCCGGTGGGCAAGCCGAATGTGTTTACCATCACCGGAAACTCCGCCGACCCGAATCCTGAGACCTATTACTACTACTTCTACGACCTGAAAGTAAAAGCCCTGGGTTGTAAGAGCGAGCGCGTACAGGTACAAATTAAGGGAGCCACGCCACTTGAACTGCCGGTTGTTTCGCGTACAGGCCATACGCTCCGCTCCAGCGCACCAGAGGGCAACCAATGGTACCTGAATGGCCAGGCTATAGCTGGCGCAACAAACCAGGAGCTTATTCCAACTGAAAGCGGCAAGTATTCTGTAATTGTAGAAAGAGAGGGCTGCTTCTCGGAAGAATCGGTTACTTATACTTACAACTATAAACAAGGCCAGGAGCCTTTAGGAACCGACTTTATTGCTTACCCGAACCCAAGCTCCGGCACATTTACCCTGGCAGGCGAGTTAGCTGTTACCGATGTAGTGAGCTATACCATTTACGATATGCTGGGCAACACACTGCGCAGCGGTAACATCGACAACTTTAACGGGCAGTATGAGGTGAGCCTGGATATGGGAAAAGCTGCTTCAGGTATGTACCTGCTGCGCATCCAGAAGAACGATGATGTAACCGTGAAAAGACTTGTTCTGCAACGCTAAGCAACGCTAAGCAACAAACTATAGCAACAAACTATAGCAACAAACTATAGCAACAAACTATAGCAACAAACTATAGCAACAAACTATAGCAACAAACTATAGCAACAAACTATAGCAACAAACTATAGCAACAAACTATAGCAACAAAAAGGCCCTGCATAAGCAGGGCCTTTTTGTTGCTATACTATCTAAAGGTTATACTTTCCGCTTCCCGAATCTGTTCTTCAGTGTCAGGTAATCGATGTAATAAAGAACTTTAACCGACAGCATATTGGATTGGGGCGACTTGAAGGTATGATTCACGTTATCGAAGTACCTTGGCTTAATGATGGAGGACTCTTCCAGGAAGGCATCTTTCCAGACAATTGCCAACTCGCTGCCTGGGGCAAACCACCACGAGTATTCCATATCCAGGTTAAAGGAGTTGAAATTGCGATCAGGCTTTTTCTCATAGTGCTCGGGCACATAGTTCGACTGTATCAGCCCGCCGTCCGGAAGCAGGTTATAGTAGTTGCTATGGTACACTTTAGACCAGTTATGGCGCACCACCAGAGACAGTGACATTTTGTTATTGAACACATACTGCATCTGCAGGCTGTTCGACACATCATCTACTTTGCGGAGACCGAATATGATGCTATCGCCTTCAATTTTAACAGGATCATAAAGTCCCTTTTTCCCATCAAGGTTATCGGCATAACCTATGTCATTATTCCTGTAGCCCTTATTGAATCTGTAAACCAACAACAGCTTATCGTTTGGCCGGTAACGTGGCGAAATGCCGTAGCCAAAATTATGGCGATTGTGCTCATCAAACCAACGATAGTCCATGCTTACATCCAGTGCAAACTTTTTGCTGTAGTTAGATGAGATATACCCGCCTACAGAATAGTTTACCGGATACTCATAGTACCAGCCTTTGACGCGCGGCTCAAAGAAGTCGTAGGTTTTAACAGGTTCCAGGTTTGCATAAAGCCCGGCACCCAGAAAACCCTTGAAGGTACCATTGATATTGGAATAGATTACAAAGTTCTGGAAGGTGCCTGGCTCGTAGCGGCGAGCATAAATAGCACCAACGTTGGTATACAGATTCAGAAGCTTCCAGAATGGCTGGTAGATGTTATACTGAAACTCTACATTTTCTTCGATGCTGTTGTTAGAGAACAGAATGCCCAGGTCGTTCGGGTTGTAGGTATCAGACTCTACTGAGTGGCGGTAACTATAGGTAAAATTGCCGCTTGTTTTACCAACTCCCAGACTATACATATAGCCTAGCTCTGTATCGTCAGTATGATAGCGCTGGCTAAGAGCAGCCTTGCCATCAAAGGCAAATTTGTTGCCTTTGGTATTTAACCGAAGCAGCAAGCCGGTCAGGTTGGCGTCGTAGGTGCTGCCCTGCCGCATTACGTTTGTGTTTACAAAGGTTATGTAGGAGTTATTCTTCAGCGATTGGTCCAGCACGGTTACGTTATAGTTGGTGAGCGGCTGGGTTTCGCGCTCGTACTCCGCTCCGCTTATCGTGTCGCGCAGGGTGGCATAAGAGCGGCCTACCACCGCGTTAAAAACTCCTATACCAAGCCCGGAGCGCGTCCGACCGGAGATCTTTGTTCCGTTTATCATACGGGTCTCTACCGGGTTTTCGGCAACTATAACGTGCTCCGGCAAGTCGTCACCGGCCTTGCCAAAGTTAACGGGCCTTCCCCCTATCCGGCGGGAGTAGAAAAAATTACCTTTGTTAAACAGCTCCGTACCCTCCAGAAAGAAAGGCCTGTTCTCGTTGTACTGTATCTCGAAAGGTGAAAGATTAAGAATCTGGTTATCTGACGGCACCTGGCTAAAGTCAGGCACCAGGGTCATATCCAATGTAAACGCATCGCTGATACCATACTTCAGGTCCATGCCACCGCTAAAGTTCACGTCGTTTTTATACTGCTCCTTGCCACCTTCCTGTGTACCACTCGGAAAGCGCTCAGCATTAGCAGAAACATAGGGCGCAAAAGACAGACGAACAGGAGGAGTTATGTTCTTAATGCCATAGAGCAGCCCCCACTGGTTCACAAATCCATCTTTGGCCGGATCTACGTGGTTCCAGAAATAGCCCTGCCGGGTAGCCTGCCGGTTACGCATAAAATTTAAGCCCCACAGCTGTTCGGGCCGCGCACTAAACCTGATAGCCGAGTAAGGAATCTTGAACTCAGCTACCCACTTATTGCCCTGAATACTGGTACTGCTTTCCCATACAGCATTCCAGCTAAAATCTTCGCCTGTTGCAGAATATCGTGCATCTAATTGCACTCCGGCAGGTGTAATAAAAAAGCCGTAGCCATTTATCTCATCCTTATAAGTATCCAGAAACACGCCAAACCAGTCAGCATTACCCAGGTCATCGCGCTGGCTCAGGCTTTTAAAAATACTGTCCGGCGCGGCATCCTGCATCACGGCGCCTACATAAATGGCTTCATCGTCATACATGATCTTTACCTGTGTCGGAAACCTCTCCTTAGGGCCCGGATTAGGCCGATTCTGGATAAAGTCAGTAGCGATCTGTGCCTGTTGCCATTCCGGTTCATCTAATACTCCATCTATTTTAGGAGCGGTGGTTACGCGTTGTGCGGTCAGTTCTTTACGTGGCGCTGCAGCCTGGGAATTTTTAGCGGCCTGCCCCACGGCCGGCAGACTGGTGGTAATCAGGCAGAACAAGCAGAGAAACTGCAAGATGGCTGCAGGTAAAATTCTTTTCATAGTTACGTAGCGCACAAGTATAGTTCTAATACAAAAGTAGCTTTTTATCAGTATGTGAGAGTTGTCCGGCTCCATAAAGATGGAGAAAAAGTAAAAATAGTTGCTTTAAAAGTCCTAGGTCAGAAAATAAAAAAAGCCACACCTGCGGGCGTGGCTCCAATAACTACCGTTTTGCAGCTAAACTATAGCTACAGGTCTTCCTCGCGCACCAGCATCAGTACTGCCGATTGCGGAACTATAAAATACTTTTCACCCAGGTAATTGATCTCGATGGCATCGCGCTGCAGGTAGATGGCCAGGTCGCCTTCTTTGGCCTGAAGCGGAATGTAGCGCACGTTTTCGGCGTCTTCGCCCCAGATCTCTTCATCCAGGCCATAGTCGGTCGGCACAGGGTAGCCGGGACCGGCTTTCATCACATAACCTTCCTGCACCTTCTCTTTCTCCTGCACGCCTGGCGGCAGGTACAAACCGCTTTTGGTTTGCTCCCGCGATGTTGTGGGTTTTATTAGTACACGGTCTCCAACTATAATGATCTTCTCCAGCTTGTTCTTTTCTGAAATTCTCATGGGTAAGCTAAGCATATTAAAAAGGGTCGGCAATTACTTTAAAACGGATAGTTGTAACCACATTTAGCACAGTATCCACCTTTTCGCGCAGTACCAGACGCGTATGTATGGTATAAGCTTCTTTTTTCAAGTACTCATCCAGGCGGGTGTTGGTCCGGTTCAGGTTCACGGAATAGTTAAGGGTAGAATCGTTTGCCGGATTATTCTCTATAAAAGCTACCCGCACCTCGTCCAGTCCATCCGCGGACATATACACATCTGCACTCTCCAGAAAATCGAAGTCTTGTTTGGTACTATCGGTAAGACTCAGGTTAAATTTATCCAGTGTTATCTCCTGCACAAACGCTGCACGCGTACGGTTTCGCTCAAATGTGGTATCAGCATGCGTGATGATAGTGATCGTATCCAGTTCCAGCATCTTACCGGTTGGCAACTTTGGTGTTAGGCGTAGCTCCTTATTTTTGTTGATGTAAAATACAAAGCGCTCGTCCAGCGTATCACAGGCTGCAACCACAACTATAACCAGCAGTAAGGCCGCCGCAAAGAACTTTTTCATAGGCAGGAAGGTATCGTAAAAATGGCCGGACCTACTACTTGTGCGTAATGGCTCCGGCCTTCAAAACTATAGTTTAATCCATCATGTCGGCCGCACGCGGGCCGTTTGTGTCGTGGCTGTCGTTCCAGCTCATCGGGTAGTTCTTATCCATCAGGCCGGCAGCGTATTCGGTTAAGTGCAGTGGCTTAAAGGTATCGATCATCACAGCGTATTCGTGTGTTTCTTTTTTGCCGATGCTTGCCTCTACCGTACCCGGGTGCGGCCCATGTGGTATACCGCCCGGATGTATGGTAAACGATGCCCTGTCTACGCCTTTACGGCTCATGAAATCACCTTCCACATAATAGAGCACCTCATCGGAGTCTACGTTGGAGTGGTTGTACGGTGCCGGTATGGCCAGCGGATGGTAATCGAACAGCCTTGGCACAAACGAGCAGATCACGAAGTTATGTGCCTCAAAGGTCTGGTGTACCGGTGGTGGCTGATGAATGCGGCCCGTTATCGGCTCAAAATCATAGATAGAGAAGGCATACGGAAAGAAGAAGCCATCCCAGCCTACGGCATCAAACGGACTGAACTCATAATAATACTGGTGCAGGTAGCCTTCTTTTTTGATCTGTACACGGTACTCGCCTTTTTCGGTTTCGGTTATCAGCTCTACTGGCGGGCGCATGTCGCGCTCACAAAACGGCGAATGCTCCAGCAACTGCCCGAAGTGGTTGCGATAGCGGCGCGGCGTTTCTATCGGGCTGTGGCTTTCTATAATCAGCAGTCTTACATCGCCTTCATCGAACCGGAACTTGTGAATAACCGTGCGCGGAATTACCAGGTAATCGCCGGGCTTAAACGGGATGCGGCCCATCTGGGTGAGCAGGTCGCCGGAGCCATCGTGCACGAACACTACTTCATCGCTGGCAGCATTTTTATAGTAGTAGTTCATGTCGCGTTCGCTCGGGTTGCAGATGCTGATATCCACATCGTTGTTGAGCAGCACGGTTTTGCGGGCGTCCAGGTAATCGGTACCGGTAACTTTAACATCGAGGGTGCGCAGGTGGTGCGGAGCCAGCTTTATACCTTCGGCTATAGTGGGTTTAAAGGGCACAGGCTCCTCTATGCGGCTTATCTTGGTTGGCGGATTGATGTGGTACAACAGCGACGACACGCCACTAAAGCCCAGCGTGCCTACCAGTTGCTCGGCATATAGGCTGCCATCAGGCTGCCGGAACTGTGTGTGTCGTTTGTGCGGGATCTCGCCCAGTTTATAATAGAATGCCATGCGTTACTGCTATAAGGTTATAGTTTAACTATAGTAAGCTTTACAAATGTACAAATAATTACACACCGCCTTTTGCCAGTTTCTGTGCTCTGTTAAACTGTTTAAGCGCCGTTTGAAACTCCTCATCAGCCTCATGCAGCACAGGGTAAAAACCAGTATTACCATACACGCTGCGCGCTATAAAAGCTTTCAGGTTATTTCGGATCAGTTCTTTAGAACGGTTAAACTCCGCTGCATTGTATTTCACTTCGCTTCGGGTTGCCAGCTTCACCACATCCTGCAGCATTTTATCTGTCACTTCAAACGATTTTCTGAACTGTGCAAACTGCATCTTCTCCAGTTCCTTTTGGTTCTGCTTATAGTAGGACAGGGCATATTCGCGGAGCACGTTGTTGCTGTATAACTGGCTCAGGTACTCTGAAAAAGCAGAAGTATCCTGCGGCACAAAAACATCAGGCATAATACCACCGCCACCATACACCACACGACCGCGGGATGTTTTAAACTTAAGCGAATCCACAAACAGGCTGCTGTCCGGGTGGAAAAACTCGCCACGCTCGAGGCGGTTCAGCAGATCTTTTCCGTATTCTTTAGTCCCGTTTGCATATGTTTTCTGAATAGAGCGGCCGCTTGGCGTATAGTACCTCGATATAGTCAGGCGCAGCTCCGATCCATCGTTAAGCGGGATAGGCATTTGCACCAGCCCTTTGCCAAACGAACGGCGCCCAACTATAAGTCCGCGGTCGTTGTCCTGCACGGCGCCGGCCACAATCTCAGAAGCCGAAGCACTGCCCTCATCCAGCAGAATGATCAGCGGGCCATTTTCGAAATCGCCTTTGGTGCGGGCGAAGGTTTTAGAGTCGTAACGTGTGCCTTTGCCATCGGTGTAAACCAGCAGCTTGTTACCAGACAGGAACTCATCAGCCATGCGGGTGGCGTGGTCCATGTAGCCGCCGGGGTTGCCGCGCAGGTCCAGAATAAGCTGGTTCATGCCTTTTTTCTTCAGTCCGGCCAACGCTTCCTTAAACTCATCAAACGTATGGGCCGAAAAACGGCTTACTTTAATATAACCTGTCTTGTCGTTTACCATGTAGCTCACATCCACCGACACTGTTGGAATCTTATCGCGCTTAATAGCAAACGGCAGCAGCTTCTGGTTATCGCGGCGCATGATGTCCAGCTTTACTTCAGAGCCTTTTTTACCGCGCAAACGCTTAAACACACCTTCGTTGGTAATGCCTGTGCCTGCCACGGTCTCCCCGTTCACTCTTATAATCTTGTCCCCGGCCATTAATCCGGCAGCTTCTGAAGGGCCACCGCTCAGTGGGGTGATCACATAAATGGTATCCTTAAAAATGTTGAACTCTACACCGATGCCTTCAAAGTCGCCTTCGAGGTACGAGCGGGCCATGGCCATGTCTTTTGCCGGAATATACGATGTGTGTGGGTCCAGCTTCTCCAGCATCTGGGTTATAGCGTGGTCAGTCAGAGCTTCTATGTTCACGGTATCCACGTAGTCGCGGTCTATGTAGCTCAGGACGTCGCGAAACTTCAGGTAGCTTTTGGCGGTATCCTGCGGGTTGGTGGTAGACGGTGAAAACGTGTTGGCACCTATCAGCACCCCGGCTGCTAGGGCCAGTGCAAACAGCAATGGCATCTTTATCTGCATAGGCGAGTTTCGGACTGCTCTCTTTTCCTCGTCTTGTTCCATTTTGCTCATAGTTAACTCTTTAAGTGTGCATTATCCAGTCCAAAAACCGGGCCGGCCATGTCTGTTGCTATAAATATACAGAAGGGCTCCTTATCTATACAAATACAAATTTAACATGGTTGCGTTCTGCCCCACTACTACAGCTGATGTTATAGTTTAAGAGTTAAGGAGTTTGGGAGTTAGAGAGTCGCAGGAATTGTCTTTCTCCTCTCCAGCATCCTGCTCCCAGCTATAAACTATATTTTATCGTACAAGAGCGTATATCGTAAAACCAATATTCAACTACCCGCTAAAAACTATAAAACATGAAAATCACAAAAACACTGTTGCCGGCTATAGTAGCTATGGCACCGTTTTTCTTTAGCTGCCAGCAGCAAACCGATGTTGTTGAGTCCGGCACTTACCAGGGCACGATACAGAAAGTAGAACCGGCCAAAACCGAGATCTACGTAAAAACTGATGATAATAAGGTGCTGGAACTATACTTTACAGAGAATACCACACTTACACACAATGGCGAAACCGTACCGTTCGACCACCTGAAACAAGGCGGCAAAGTGGAAGTGGAAGTAGAAAAGACCGGCCAGCGCCTGGACCCTAAAGCTGTAAGAATACTGGAGTAGCATGAACGAGCCAACCTTTTGGCGGACCGAAATCTGGCATCCGCTGAGCGTACATTTCCCGATCGCTATTCTGTTGCTGGCTACGCTGGCTAAAGTTGTAGCGCTTATAGTTAGGAATGAACAGCGGGCATTCTGGCAGAGGGTTGGCTCTTACCTGCTCTACCTGGGTGTAGTTACGGCCTGGGTGGCAATCTACACCGGCGACATGGCTGATGGCATTGTATCGCGCAAGCTCTGTGACCCTACCGTTTTAAAAGATCATGAAATAGCAGCTTTTAATGTAGCTTATCTGTTCTCTGCGGCTACTGCGCTGAACCTGTTGCTTGTTTCAGGCATATTAGCAAAGTGGCCCCGCACTACACAAGCTATAGTTGTGGTGCTCATGTTGGTTGGCTCTAGTTACCTTACCTACGCCGGGCACCTGGGCGCACAGGTGGTTTATAACCAGGCCGGCGGCGTAAACGTCCCGTCATCCGATTGTGCCGGATTTGAGTAACGATAGCATTGGGAATAAAGTCACCACAAACAGCACTGTCAATGTCTTCCTGACAATCAACTAGTATAAACCAAAAATTTAAATCCTTACCTTTGCCGTACAAAAGCGAACTATGGGCAGAATACTGGCAATTGATTACGGAACAAAACGCGTAGGACTGGCCGTTACAGATGTGCTACAGATAGTAGCAAACCCGCTGGACACGGTACATGCTAAAGATGCGCTGGCCTTTATAAAAGCGTATGTGCAGCGCGAACCCGTAGAAGCTATAGTTATAGGCATGCCGCGCCGCCTATCCGGCGAAGATTCGGATGCCACGCAGCATGTCGTAGGCTTTATGCGTACCCTACAACGTGAGTTTCCAGCTATACCGGTGCATACTATAGATGAGCGCTTTACATCTAAAATGGCACAGGCTGCCATGCTGGCCGGCGGACTTAAAAAGAAAGACCGCCAGGATAAAGGCACCGTAGACCGCGTAAGCGCTGCCATTATTTTACAATCGTACTTAGAGAGCAAAAACATATCATGATTTACCCTATTGTAGCCTACGGCGACCCTGTCCTGAAAAAGGAAGCAGAAGATATTCCTCAGGATTTCCCGGACCTGAAAGAGCTGATCGAAGACATGTACACCACCATGTACCATGCGCACGGCGTTGGCCTGGCAGCTCCGCAGATCGGTAAAAGCATCCGTTTATTTGTGATCGATTCGGAGCCGATGATGGATGATAAGGACGAAGGCAAAGGCGTGAAAAAAGCGTTTATCAACCCGGAAATTATTGAGGAAGATGGCGAAGAGTGGGGTTTTGAAGAAGGCTGCCTAAGCATACCGGGTGTGCGCGAAACCGTTTACCGCCCGGAGCGCATCGTGATCAACTATTTTGATGAGGAATGGAACGAGCACACCGACACTTATGATGGCATGACCGCCCGCGTTATCCAGCACGAGTACGACCACATCGAAGGCATTCTGTTCACCGACCACCTGAACGGCCTGAAGAAACGCCTGATCAAAAATAAGCTGATCAAAATATCAAAAGGCGAAGTAGACGCCGACTATAAAATGAAGTTCCCGGCTGCTGATAAGCGCCGCTAAACTATAATTTAGAGATATAAAAACGGCCTGCTATAGCTTTATAGCAGGCCGTTTTGGTTCTGGAGGGTAATGCCTTAAGCTGTGTGAAGGCATAAACACCTTACACACGACAACAAAAGTAGGTTTTAGGCATTCTTTTAGACACTAAAACAATGAAGTCGCTCTTAATATTCTCTAATACTTCTGCTTCTGCTTTACATCCCTTGCATGCGCCATAGATCGATCTGAAATGATGTTCTATGCCAACAATATAGTCGGTACCTGAAGCGTAATAATTCAAAAGCTAAGTTGTCAATAAAGAGTTATTGTGTCCCGGCTTCTATGGCAGAGTATTTATCAGCCCAAAGCAAAGGTTATCTATTTGCTGCATATCAGGGTGAAACGCCGACACATTAGATAGAATTACAACCCCTTTCTGTTGGCTGGCATCCAGTATCATAGAAGAAGTATAACCACCTGTGCCGCCATTGTGCCAGTGCAGGCTTTGTCCTGATTTCATTTTTATGATATGCCAGCCTAATCCTACTTCCATTTTTTCGTCAACTACAAAGGTCGGTTTCCTGGTAAGAGCCAGTACTTTATCAGACGGCTTAAAGTGTGCGGTCATAAAGGTCGCCATATCTTCGGTGGTAGACAGAATTGCGCCGGCGCCGGCAAAAACGCTCATATCCCAATTACTGGTAGGTTTTCCGTCTTTGTCAAGCCCTGTTACCAGTTTGCCTGCAGCAGCGGTTCTATCGGTAAAAGTGTTTCGCATGTTATACTTTTTAAACACGCGCTTTTGCAGCATATCGCGGTAATCGCTTTTCTGAGCTAAGCCCAAACTATAACCAAGCAGCCCGGAACCGAGGTTAGAGTATGCGTATGTTTTTTTACCTGTATTACTCAGCGTCAGCTCATCTTTAAGGTAAGCATGCAGGTTGTTGGCATCGTAGTTTTTATAAGGGTTAGCCTGGTTATCTACTGAAGCCTCGAAATTAGCTGGCATACGAGGCAGGCCCGAGGTATGGTTTGCCAGGCTTTCGAAACTCAGGCGGGTGTTGTTGTTAAACGGAAAGCTGAAATAGCGATTAACCTCATCTTCTGGTTTTAGCTTTTTCTGTACGATCAGGTCGGCTAACAGGGTAGCAGTAAATACCTTTGTTATGGAGCCAATCTCGAAAACCTTCTGACTGTTAGTAGTAAATTTAACAGTGTCATTCTCTTTTATAATTCCATAATAAGCAGGCTTGCCATTCTCTACAAAAGCAAAAGCTAACTGCGTGTTCCCCGGAAAGGTCTTTACATGCTCAAAAATAAGGTCGGCCTGCTGCTTGTTTATCCCGCTCAGTGCATTTACTACATGGTCATAATTTACCTGCTCTGCAACGTACGGTTTAAACTCTATTCCCCTTATGCGGGTGCTTTCGTTAACCGAAAGGTTTAGTTGCAGCACCCCCTTCTCAAAAGTGGCTTTGTAAGAAGCCATGTTGCCGTTCTTAAAATCGATGAGTTCCGTGCCAGCTATGTTGCCGAATTGCGTTTTTAAGCCTGAGAGTACGGTAACAGTTCTGTCGGCAGGCAAAAAAGTTTGCATCTCCTCAGAGAAGGCGTCAAATATCTTACTGTATTGGCCCGCATTGTAATTTTCTACAAAAGCTGCTACTGCTTGCTTATAGGTATCGTTCTGTGCATGAGTAAGGTTGCTGGCCAGAAGCATCAGCAAGGCTAAAAACAGCTTTTTCATATTAAGTTTGGGTTAGTTATGTGTCGCACTACTATAGTTTACCTAATACTATAGTAGTCATCAGATACACTCAGCTATAAATATAGCATTTTTAGCATTATAATTTTACCTCTAATCACTCTGCCTTAAATTTCCGTAAACCGCAGGTATGGCCCGAACTATAAAAGCTATACTTATACTGCTGATTTTGCTGATGCCCCTTCGCAGCTATAGTTGGGGTTTCTATGCGCACCAGCGCATAAACCGGCTGGCGGTATTTTCGCTTCCACCCGAAATGGTAGGCTTCTACAAAAAGCACATCCGCTACATTACCGAAAATGCAGTTAACCCCGACAAACGTCGCTACGCTGTGGAAGGCGAAGCTCCGCGCCACTACATCGACCTAGACATGTACGGCGACAGCGCCCTGCATAAAATGCCTCGCCTCTGGCAACAAGCCGTTGAAAAGTATTCCGAAGACACATTGCTGGCCTATGGCATTGTGCCCTGGCACATCAACTTTATGAAGTATCAGCTTACACAGGCATTTAAAGAACGGAACCTCGACAAAATTCTGCGACTTTCGGCTGATATCGGTCATTACATTGCCGATGCCTGTGTACCACTGCACACTACCAGCAACTATAACGGGCAGCTAACTGGTCAGCGCGGTATCCATGCGTTCTGGGAGTCGCGGTTGCCGGAGCTGTTTTCGGATAACTATGACTTTTTTGTAGGCCAGGCCAACTATGTCACCAATCCACAACTTCGCGCTTGGGACCTGGTGGCCAGCGCCCACACCGCTTTGGACTCTGTGCTACACTTCGAGCGGCAGCTAACCTCAGAGTTTGACGAAGAAAAGAAGTATAGCTTTGAGCTACGAAATAACCTAACCACCCGTGTCTATTCCCGTGCGTTTTCAGAAGCCTACAGCCGCAAGCTTAACGGACAGGTAGAGCGCCAAATGCGATTAGCTATTCATACTGTCGCCAGTTTTTGGTACACTGCCTGGGTAGATGCCGGCCAGCCAAGTTTAGGCACACTCGCCAACACACTTACACCAGAAGAACTCCACCGTTTAGAAATGGAGAAGAAGGACTACGAAATGGGGCCACATAAGCTTCGGGAAGAAGGGGATTGATGATGTAATGTTATCTGAACCACAGATTAAGCAGGCTTTGGTGAATTTTCAGGATGAAGTTGTTTGCTATAGTTTTATAGTTAGTGTTGGTCATCCCCCTCCCCCCTTCAAAGGGGGACCTTCAAATGCTACAGCTTCAACTAAAGTTCTATAGTTACGAATTAACTCACCCCTACCCCTCCTTATCTAAGGAGGGGAGCTTTTTGTCTATACTATAGTTAGGATTATAGTTCTATAGTTTACGATATTGAGCGGACAGGTCGCGACCTGTCCCTGCGGAACTTCAGCCACGAAAAGACGATGTAACTATAGCTATAGAATCAAACTATAGGTTAGCTATCGAGTGATTTCAGTCTTTGGGTTGAGCGCCTTTGACTTGTTGCGGTGGCGCAGCCAACACGAGCGCAGCGAGGGTAGCAAGAAGGCAGAAGCGCGATGCCCGAAGACGAGGCCTCGCGGCCGTGAGCGCACCAAAGCAAACTATAAAACGATAGGCATGTAGAGCTCCCAGGATTGGTAGTAACTATGAAAGGGTAGCTTGGTTCGAATAGCAACTATAGCCACTAAAGGACATATAAGATCCTTCACAGCTACGCTGGCTCTCTTCGACTCTCGTCTCGAGAATGCTTAGGATGACCATCGAGTAACTATAGGCTGAGATAGATTTCTCGCTACACTCGAAATGACAGAGTTGAAACTACAAGGCAAGCTTACTCGAACCAACAACTATAGCAACATCACCTCACTTTCATGCAACTCTAAAAACCGCTATATTCGGGCACCTTAAAACAACCTAAACTTCAATGAACAAATCCAATACCTCACGTCTCAGCTATAGTTTGCTGTGCCTGATGCTGTGTTTGCTGCTGCAACCGGCAGTAGCCCAAAACAACAATACTGCTGCTACGCTTTCCAAACTCGATGCATATTACCAGAAGGCCCTGAAAGACTGGGATGTGCCGGGCATGGCTATCGCTATTGTAAAGAATGGTTCTGTGATCTTTGCCAAAGGCTACGGTGTGCTCAACAGTAAAACCGGCGGCCAGGTAGATGCCAACACCGTTTTCGGGATTGCATCCAACTCAAAAGCTTATACGTCGGCGGCACTGGCTACGCTTGTGGATGCCGGCAAAATAAAGTGGGATGATAAGGTGAGAAAGTATGTACCCTACCTGCAGCTATCCAACCCTTATGTTACAGACAACCTGAACATTGAGGACCTGCTGAGCCACCGTTCGGGCTACAGAACATTTAGTGGAGACCTGCTGTGGTACAACACCACGTATAGCCGCGAAGACATTATCCGCCGCATGCAGTACTTGGAGCCAACTTATGGGTTCCGGGATGGCTATGGCTACTCCAACCTTATGTTTGTGCTGGCTGGCCAGGTGATAGAGCAGGTAACCGGCAAAAGCTGGGAGACTTACATAAAAGAAACCTTCTTTCAGCCATTAGGCATGAACCGCTCCTACACATCTGTAAACGAACTGAAAGGGGTGCAGAACGTGGCATCGCCGCATGGCTTTGATGAGAATGATAAGCCCGTAGCTACTACCTTTAATGCATGGGACAACTGGAACCCGGCTGCAGGTATTTTTACCAGCGTAAACCAGCAGGCCCAGTGGATGCGCCTGCACCTGAACCGTGGCACCTACAAAGGCAAACAGATTTTTAGCGAGAATACAAGCCGCCATATGTGGCAGGCGCATAACCCGATGCCGGTATCTAAAGGGGCCGAGGAGTTTATGCCAAGCACACATTTTACAGCTGCCGGCCTGGGCTGGTTTGTGAGCGACTACGAAGGCCGCAAACTGATTTACCACGGTGGCGGACACGAAGGCATGAACAGCCGCACAGTGCTGGCTCCTGAAGAGAAACTGGGCATTGTGATCCTGACCAACAGCATGAGCAGCATTATGTCGCCGCTGGCAAACTACACCCTCGATCAGTTCTTTGGTGTGCAGAATGGCCGCGACTGGAGCCAGTTTATGCTTGATGCGGCAGCAAAAGCGAAAAAGGCACAAGCTGATGAGCAGGCAAAAGATCCTAAAGAGAAAGAAAAGAAAAAGCGCAAAACGCAGCCAACTATGGCGCTGGATGCTTACACCGGCACCTACCACAGCAAACTATATGGCAATGCCATTGTAACTATAAAAGGTGGCAAGCTGGATATACAACTGGAGCCGGCTCCGGCGCTGGGCGGTACGCTAAACCACTGGCAGCACGATATTTTTGACCTGGACTGGAAAAACGATTATGCCCTGCTCACTCCTACGCGCGTGCGCTTCCTGGTCGGCGAAGATGGCACGATAAGCCAGATGCGCCTGGATGCCAATAACCCAGACTTCCATTTTGATGAGCTGAAATTCGAAAAGGTGAAGTAACTATAGTCGATCCTATAATACAAAAGCCGCACTTATAGGTGCGGCTTTTGTATTTTCTTACTATCGGTTATGCTAAGACACGATTAAGGCAACCGCACTAATCAGTGCAAAGTATCCTGCTATAATCCAGTAAGCTAATTCTTCTTGATTAGGGTAAACTTTTTTCATAACAAACTAAGGTTAATCGTTCAACAACTGATTTATCCCTTTGACTTTCTGTATATTACATTTTACGAGTCATCAGCCGGATATGTTAACACAGGACACAACATTTCTAAACATTCCGCAAAATTGAAATGCAATTTTTGTTAGTTCAGTACAATTTACATACAGCTATACTTCTATATATCAGTTGATTCGGATTATATTATAAAAAAAGGCCGCTGCAAAAGTGCAGCGGCCTTTTTCCGAAACTTTCAGCATAACCCAAAACTAGCTATGCCTTACTAAAGAATTACTTGTATTTAAACTACACAAGCTTCTTATAACGGATACGCTTCGGCTCTACATCGCCCATGCGTTTCTTCTTGTTCTCTTCGTAATCGGTATAGTTACCTTCAAACCAATACACCTGCGACTCGCCTTCAAACGCCAGAATGTGCGTACAGATACGGTCCAGGAACCAGCGGTCGTGGGAAATGATAACGGCACAACCTGCAAAGTTCTCAAGGGCATCTTCCAGCGCACGGATCGCGTTCACGTCCAGGTCGTTGGTGGGCTCATCGAGCAACAGTAGGTTACCACCTTCTTTCAGCGTCATGGCCAGGTGCACACGGTTACGCTCACCACCCGACAGATTAGCTACTTTTTTCTCCTGATCGCCACCCGAGAAGTTGAACTTGCTTACATACGCTCTGGAGTTTACCTGACGGCCAGCCATGATCATGTGCTCCGTACCACCAGAAATTACCTCGAAAACCGATTTGTTCGGATCCAGCTGTGCGTGCTCCTGGTCTACGTAAGATATCTGCACCGTCGAACCTACTTCAAATGTGCCGGCATCCGGCTTCTCCTGGCCAGTTATCAGCTTAAACAAAGTGGTTTTACCGGCACCGTTCGGGCCGATGATACCAACTATACCACCCTGCGGCAGTGAGAAGTTCAGGTTCTCAAATAGCAGCTTATCGCCGTAGGCTTTGCTGATACCATTTGCATCTATCACCTGAGAACCTAAACGTGGGCCATCCGGAATGAAAAGCTCCAGTTTATCTTCTTTCTGCTTGGCATCTTCGCCGGCCAGTTTATCATACTGGCTGATACGTGCTTTAGACTTGGCATGACGGGCTTTTGGCGCCATACGTACCCACTCCAATTCGCGCTGTAAGGTCTTCTGGCGCTTGCTTTCGGTTTTCTCTTCCTGCGCCAGGCGGCTTGCTTTCTGCTCCAGCCAGCTGCTATAGTTGCCTTTCCACGGAATACCTTCGCCGCGGTCCAGTTCCAGAATCCAGCCAGCAACGTTGTCCAGGAAGTAACGGTCGTGGGTTACGGCAATTACAGTACCTTTATACTGCTGCAGGTGCTGCTCTAGCCAATCCACCGATTCGGCATCCAGGTGGTTGGTAGGCTCATCCAGCAACAACACGTCCGGCTCCTGCAACAGCAAACGGCAAAGTGCCACGCGGCGCTTCTCACCTCCCGATAAGTTACCGATAATAGCATCTTCCGGCGGAGTTCTTAATGCGTCCATGGCGCGCTCCAGGCGGTTATCCAGTTCCCAGGCATTGTGGTGGTCCAGCTTTTCCTGTACTTCGCCCTGGCGTGCAATGAGCTTGTTCATCTCGTCGTCCGTCATTTCTTCGGCGAACTTCATATTGATCTCATCAAACTCCTTGAGAAGCGCCACCACTTCGGCTACGCCTTCTTCCACTATCTCACGCACAGTTTTGGTTGGGTCCAGCTGCGGCTCCTGCTCCAGGTAACCTACACTATAGCCCGGGCTCCAAACTACTTCGCCTTGTATCTGCTTGTCAACTCCCGCAATAATCTTTAACAGGCTTGATTTACCGGAACCGTTAAGGCCCAGCACACCAATTTTAGCGCCATAGAAAAAGGAGAGGTAAATGTTTTTAAGTACTTGTTTCTGGGGAGGGTAAATCTTGCTTACCCCTGCCATTGAGAAAATGATCTTTTCGTTGCTCATGCTATCTTTTTGAGAGGTTATACTTCCGGATGCGGCAAAGGCAGCTATAGTTATACTGCCCGGCCCTGCTCGTTTTATCAGTTACATACAAATATCGTAAAATTTCATGCATTTACCTTCCCGATTATTGCGCTGAAATCGTTAAACTTGTAAAATACGAAAGGGCTGAGTATACTTATACTTGCTTTGCAACTGGTACGGCACACAGTGTTTAGTAGTAAAGTCATATTTACAATTGCTATATAACGCTGAAGCTTATGCTGCGTATGCTAGAGTTAGTTTAGAAAAGTGCCTTACCCTACTTAATTATCTACGCATAACCCGATCCATTCAAATGGAAAACAACGATCTATTGGAAGAAGCCATGAAATATGGCTTTATTCAGGACCAGCAGGTGTGGTTGAAACCCTTCATGAACTACCCTGCCCGCCAAGTAGGCGACGTAAAAGAATCTGAGAACGACTCGCTGATATATTTCGCGAAGCGTTTTAGCATGTTCCGCGAAAAAGTAAATACCCTGCTCGAGCGCATTGCAACATCAGAAAACAAAGGCTCTTTTCTGATGAAAGTGCTGCACATGAAGGAACAGGTTGGCAACTATGACGCCCTTGGCGACTTTGAGGCCATGTACCAGATCCTTACCAAAGCAGAGGAAGAGATAAACGAAACTATAAAGCAGAACCGCGAGAAGAACCTGGCAATTAAAATCGGCCTGATAAAAGAAGCCGAGGAACTGCAGGACAGCATTGACTGGAAAGAAGCCTCCGAAAAGCTGAAAGAACTTCGATCTACCTGGATAAAAACGGGCCCGGTTGACAAAGAGCTGACAGAAGAGATTGAGGAGCGCTTTAAAACTCCGATAGAAGCTTTCTTTGAACGCAAGAAGAACTTCTTCGAGGATAAGAAGCGCATGCAGAACCATGCCTACGAGAAGTACAGAGACCTTATCAGGCAATCGATAGCGCTGCAGAACTCAGAAGACTGGGAAGGTACAACAGCCCGACTGAAGCAATTGCAGAACCAGTGGAAAGAAATTGACAGCAGCCTGCCGCGCAAAGTTACCAGCAAGCTCTGGACCGACTTCCGGAAAGCACACAACCATTTCTTCGAGCGCCTGAAGGTGAAGATCAATAATGAGAAAAACGCCTCGCGCGAGCAGTTCTACGAAACAAATTACGATAAGAAAAAGCAACTGGTAGATGAGGCTAACACGCTGCTGGAGCACCATAACCTGGGCGATGCCGTACGCCGTGCCAAGGAACTACAAGCCGAGTGGAAGAAAGTGGGCCCGGTACACCCTACCGTATCGGATCAGGTTTGGGAGCAGTTTATTAAAGCCTGCGATCGAATATTTGAAACCAGCAGCCTGGAGCACTACATCCGTAAGCGCCAGCAGAATAACAACGAGCGCCTAAACGAGCAGGAAAACCTTCATGCCCGCATTAATGCACTGAAGGATTTCATTAAATCTGATAAGGGCGAACTGGAAGTGCTGGAGCAGAACCTGGACAAGCTGAGCGATTCGCCAAGCAACGACACCTTCCGGAACATGCTGCAAGGTAAGATCCGCAACTTTAAGCGCAAGATTAATACCAAGCAGGAAATGATAAATGGTTTGAAAGAGAAGCTGGAAGCATATACCAATAACGCCTAAAAGCCAGCATTATACACAAAAAAAGCCTGCTTTACAGCGGGCTTTTTTATTTTAAAAAGTGCGTTTACAGCCTATAGTTTACCTTTTGTTATACAATTATAGTTGCACCTGAAACTTTTAATCGCTATTTTGAACATTTAGCGAATATTTCCGTTGTGTTGTTAAAAACCGAGGAAAAAGCAATTTTTTTAAGTATAAATTTTTGTTTTTATATTTATTTATACTTTTGCAAACCAATTTGGAAATAGCAACAATTAGTTAAGGAGAAAATACTATGTACTGGACACTTGAATTAGCATCGTATCTGGAGGACGCACCCTGGCCAGCGACTAAAGATGAGTTAATTGATTACTCTATCCGCTCGGGAGCACCAATGGAGGTTGTAGAAAACCTGCAGGCTCTGGAAGATGACGGACAGCCTTACGAGAACATCGAAGAGATCTGGCCTGATTATCCTACGAAGGAAGACTTCATGTTCAACGAGGACGAGTACTAAGGCTAATTAGAAATTAGAAATTATGAATTAGAAATTAGAAATTGCTCTTTAACAGCACTCACATTTCTAATTTTGAATTTTTAATTTTTAATTTTTAATTGATCTGATTTTGATCGTTGAAGTAAAAAATCTGGTTGCGGGTTATGAGGCACGTACTCTTATCCGCAACCTTTCTTTTTCTGTACCTGCCCCGACTTTTATTGCTATTATAGGGCATAACGGCGCGGGCAAGACCACCTTTTTCAAAACCTTTCAGCAGAAGGTACCTTACCAGGGCGAACTGCTGTTGCAGGGCCAAAACCTGAAAGCATTACACAATGCAACGAAGCAGGGGCTGCTTTCCTATTTGCCGCAACGCAACACTGTTTCTTTTTCCATTAAAGTGCTCGACCTGGTAGTGATGGGTATGTTCCGGAAGAAGCGCTTTTTTGAGCATTACACTGCCCAGGATTACGAAACGGCAGCCAATGTGTTGGCACAACTACAGCTCACCCATTTGCAGGACCATGATTTCACAACCTTATCGGGTGGGGAACAGCAACTGGTGTGGTTGGCGCAACTTATGCTGCAGGATGCAACTATAAACCTGCTTGATGAGCCTACCCAACAGCTGGATGTGTACTATAAAAACAAGGTTTTTCAGCTGTTGCAAAGCTGGGTGAATGAGCGCCACAAAACCGTGTTCTGCATTACACACGACCTGCATAATCTGCTCCCGATGCAGGGCTACCTGCTTAACCTTTCAAAGCCAGCACCCAAGCTGGAGCCTATCTCCCAGGAAACTGTTTTAGCGAACCAGGCTTTTCTGGAAGCTGGAAGATTGGTTGTTGATTGATAATTGTCGATTGCTTTGACACGAGACTTGTAGAGATGCAATAACATTGCGCCTCCACTATAGAACTATAATTCAGGGTATTCAAGTCCTGTAAAATCAGCCTGATTTTTTAAACACTTGTCGCAAAGGCTTCTGCAAGGATCAGGTCTTCGGGAGTGGTAATTTTGATGTTGCGGTAACTACCCTCTACAAGCATGATCTTCTCACCTATACTTTCCACCACAGAGGCATCATCTGTAAAATACTCCTGCTCAGGTTGTTCGTAGGCTTTGTGCAAGATAGCTGCGCTGAATATCTGTGGAGTCTGCACCAGTTTATAGTTGGCACGGAGTACCGCAATGCTTCCGTCTGCAGTTAGCTCTCTAATAGAGTCTTTTGGTGATACGGCAACGACGGCACTTCCGTAGGTGGCAGCAGTCTCAAAGGCGCGTTTTATAGTTTCTGTTTCTACAAACGGCCGTACGCCATCATGCACCGCTACCAGGCCATCTCCCATCACGGCACCCAAACCATTTTTTACAGATCCAAAGCGCGTGGCACCACCCGGCACCGTCATATGGAAAACCTTAAACGCATGCTGTTTACAAAGCTCCCGCCAGGTATCCAGTTGCTCTTTGGGCAAAACCACAATCAGCCTTATAGTTGGGTTATAGTTATAGAACTGCTCTATAGTATGCATCAGGATAGGTTTACCGGCTACCTGTATAAACTGCTTGGGCAGGTCGTGCTGCATCCGGCTACCGGAGCCGCCAGCAACTATAATCGCATATTCGGGGAGTTGTTTCGCCATGAGGCAAAGTTAGAAAAGTTTAGGAGTTTAGGAGTTTAGGAGTTTAGGAGTTTAGGAGTTTAAGAAGGTATAAGTTAGGAAGTTTAGAAGTTAGAAAGTTATAGCTTAGTAAACTGACCATTCAGCAAGTTTGCGGATTTTTTGGCAAAAGTTAGGGAAACTATAGCCGCAACTATAGAACTATAGCTTGATGAGTAACTACTGGCACACAGCCAGAGCATCTATATCTGTACTGTGGATTAAGTGCAGGTTTCTGCTGATCTTTTCTCCGCTCCAGTTCCACCAGGCTATAGTTAACAGCTGCTGTATCTGCTCTTCAGTAAAACGCATTTTAACTACTACAGCAGGATTTCCAGCTACTATAGCATAGTCAGGTACATCTTTGGCAACTACAGATTTTGAAGCTATAACTGCGCCGTTGCCAACACGCACTCCTGGCATAATCACAGCTTCCGTACCTATCCACACGTCATTTTCTACTACAGTATCGCCTTTAAAAGGGTAAGCCACTTTATCAGCAATACGCTCCCAACCATTCCCGAAGATCTCAAACGGAAAGCTCGAAATTGGTTTAGTTTCGTGATTACCGCCATTCATGATAAACTTAACTCCAGACGCTATGGAGCAGAACTTCCCGATAATCAGTTTATCGCCTATAAAATCGAAGTGGTAAAGTACATTCTTCTCGAAGTTGTGAGGGTCTTCCAGGTCATCGTAGTATGTATAGTCGCCAACTATAATGTTGGGGTTCTGAATAATGCTTTTCAGGAAAACCAGTTTGTGGTGGTGTGGCAGCGGGTAAGTAGCATTTGGGTCAGGTCCGTTCATAGTTTTTATAGTTTAAGAGTTTAGGAGTTTGTGAATTTAGGATTTAGAAAGGTATAAGTTAGAAAGGTTAAAATTAGAGATTTAGGTGTTCATAGTTTAAGCTCTGTTAATCCTATAATCCTGATTCAGCAATTTAACCTGTAACAATTTAGCAATAAAAAAGCCCCAACCAGATTGGCCGGGGCTTTTGTTTATCGTTGGTAAGGTTACCCTTACAGGATCAGCATTACGTCGCCATAGCTAAAGAAACGGTATTTCTCTTTAACGGCTTCTTCATAAGCTTTCATTACCAGCTCGTAACCACCAAAAGCAGCTGTCATCATCAGTAGCGTGCTTTCCGGCATATGGAAGTTGGTTACCAGCGCGTTGGCAATTTTAAAATCGTATGGAGGGAAGATGAAACGATCTGTCCAGCCTTCGTTTGGCTTCAGGCGGTTGCTCGCCGATACCGAAGACTCCAGAGCACGCATGGTAGTTGTACCGATGGCGCAAACACGCTTCTTGTTGTCAAGCGCTTTGTTTACCATTTCAGCTGTATCTGCAGGAACCATAAAGTTCTCAGAATCCATCTTGTGCTTGGTCAGGTCTTCTACGTCTACCGGACGGAACGTTCCTAAACCAACGTGCAGGGTAAGCGGCGTTACATCAACACCTTTAATTTCAAGGCGCTTCAGTACTTCTCTTGTAAAGTGCAGGCCGGCAGTTGGTGCAGCCACAGCGCCTACGTTTTTAGCATACACTGTCTGGTAACGCTCACGGTCTTCCGGCTCAGCTTCACGTTTAATGTAGCGTGGCAGCGGTGTTTCGCCCAAGTCGTTTATAGTTTTGTAAAACTCCTCGTCAGTACCATCAAACAGGAACTTGATCGTACGCCCACGCGAAGTGGTATTGTCGATAACTTCAGCGACCAGGTCACTTTCGCCAAAGTATAGTTTATTACCTACACGAATCTTACGGGCCGGGTCAACCAGCACATCCCACAGGTGAATGTCCTTGTTCAGTTCGCGCAGCAGGAAAACTTCAATCTTAGCACCGGTTTTCTCTTTGTTGCCATACAAACGGGCAGGGAAAACCTTGGTGTCGTTCACCACCATCACATCGCCATCATCAAAGTACTCCAGTATATCTTTAAAGATGCGGTGCTCAATTTTGCCAGTGTCGCGGTGCAGCACCATCATCCTGGATTCGTCGCGGTTTTCAGACGGGTGTAGTGCCAGCAGATCTTCCGGCAGGTCGAATTTAAATTCTGATAACTTCATAGATCAAATATTACGGTATTTGTTACTTTACCCTTGTTTTGTGCCTTTGCATGCTGCAGAGGCTGTTTTTTCACTTTCCACTCCGCAGGCCAGGGAAACTATAGGGAAACATTGTCCCAAAAGTGCCGCCTGTCTATACGAAGGGAGGGCAAAGATAGTGCTTAATTCCGGGAATTGAAACGCGCTCTTTTTCGTATCTAGCAGACATGCCCCGCTCCCAATATTCCCCTTTTGACCGCAATGGCGAAGACCTGGTGTTTCGGGACCCGGACTTTCACGAACTTGCCTACCAGATCGCGATGGGTGAGCACACCTTCGACCTCTTTCTTACTTCGCTGGGCTGGCACCTGGTCTATACGACAGCCGAATACGAACTGGAAGTGCTGCTCGAGTACGGCCCGGAGCTGCAGGGTTATGGCACCATCACGAGAAAAGCCCGCCCCAAACAGGACAGGCTTTAACACGAATCAACAAATCTATACGCACTAACCAAACTTCTTATGCCACCAGGCTATCCCCCCTGCCACTAATCCGGCTCCTAAGAGCAGCCACACCCACCAAGGCAGACTGCTGTTTTGCTCCACCTTATTACCATCCCCTACCACCGCCTGCCGCTTAGCTTCAATAGGTGCATTGTCGTTGCCGATGATGCCTTTTCCCCTGGCCTTGGTGTCGGTATTGCCGACATCCTTGGTTTTGGACTTGTCTTTTGCAACGGTCTTCGCGTTATGGGAGCCTTTTACTTTTATTTTCTGGTTGTTTACCGCTGGAGGGAACCAGACTACTGTTTTATCATCAACCCTTTGTGCCTGCCAGCCGTTTAAAAGGGTGAGGCGGGCGGGGTCAAAATCTATGGAATCCTTCAGCTCCATGACAAAAGGCTTCTGTTCTACCTGCATGGTCTTGCAGCCAAATGTAAACACCACACAGAAAGCCAGGGCTATAATCAGGATCGCGTAGATCCAGCCGTTTCGGTTTGCTTCCATTACACAATCATGCGCTGGTGTTTCTCATACTTGCTGTAGGCCTTCGCCAGTTTCAGCTGGTAGCCGTGCTCGGCATACTTGGGACCGTTATACAGGAAAGCTACCCGGTCCCAGTTGCGGGCCTGCATCGCTTCCATCAGGCCTTTCTTTTTCTGGCAGAAGGTGAGCATGCCTTTTACCTGCTCGTACTCGCTTTGCTTAAACGCTTCTACCAGCGCAGCCGCGGTCTTAAAGCCTAGGTCTTTGTAATGGAAACCCATTACCTGCCCCAGGCCCCAGCTGGCGCTCTGCATGGCCGTGTCCGGATGGATGGCATAGGCGCAGTTGAAAGCTTGCCATTCGGCCTGCTGTACATCCACTTTGTTCAGCACAGCGATCTGCCAGTTGTGCAGCAGCAGCTTTTCGGTTTCGGTCAGCTTGCCTTGCTTTTTTTCCTGCTTCTCCCACAGGGCATAAATGCGCTGGAGTAAGTCGGCAGGCAACAGGCGCTTGAACCAGTGCGGCTCAAACTGTATCTTGATGCGTTGCTGGCCTTTCCAGTCGGTAAAGAAGCCGCTGCCGGCGCTTTCCACTTCCAGGAAGGCCTGCAGCATCGGCAGGGAAATCCCGAACTGCCTGGCTAATTCCTGTTTTTGCTGTTGGGTGATCTTCATCTTATGCTAAGAATATAAGGGCTTTAAAAAAGCTGATCAGGTTATCATTCAGCGCCGTAAACTCTTCGGCTGTAATGATGCCAGTGATCAGCAAGGTATAGTTTACAATCAGGGCCAGCGGTGCCAGTGAGGCGGCAATGGTGACCAGTGCCAGTTTCGGGTTGCGCCTGGCCCAGGCGATCAGCTTTTTCATTTGCTTGTCTTTTTTTGTACCAGCTTCCGTATCTGCTCAAAGAGCCATTTGCCCCCGGCTCCGATAAAGCCGGACACGAGCGCCAGCACGGCGGCCTGTGCCGCTGTCTCCGGAGTAGGGAGGAAATGCAGGATTTCGGCCAGCTTTACCGACGTCATCGCCAGCACGCCGCATTGGATGTATTCTTTCAGCATTAGTTCTTCCCTCCCACGACCCGTAAGCCGATGCGGCGTTTCTTGACCGGCCTGCCGGTGCCGTTTAATTTTTTTAAGGCCTTGCCCAGCTCCCCTTCCCAGTAATTCAAACTAGAGCGGTAGGAGGCAATGAGCGCTTGTCGTTCCTGCGGGGAAGCATGCTCTGCCGCTCCCTGCGAATCGCGGGTCTTGGTCAGCCCTGCCGCATCAATGGCAATGCCGTGGATGGGCAGAAAGCGGATAAAGGCATTGTGCACCCACACCGCATCAATACACTTGCGGGCCTGCACTTCCTCTGCGGTAAAAGGGGTGTCTTCCGGTGCATCTGCCAGCAACAGGCGCCCGGCCAGTTCGCCCAGCATCGGCGTAACATCCATCAGCAGGGCGCGCTCGATATAGGGCTTCAGGTCTTTTAAGGGCAGGTTCTTGGACACCGGCACATAAGCCAGGAAGTCGTCTAAGGTTAAGGTCTTCATACTATACTTTTAGCTTGGCTGCCCACTTTTTGAGCTTGGCAAGGGCCGTGGCCTGCTCGGTTTCTTCTTTCTTGGCTGTTGTTTGATCGCCGCCTTCCACTTCCGGCAGGCCCACCAATGCCAGGATCTGGTTGGTGGTCATGCTTTCCAGTACCTTGTTGGCTACCAGCGGGGAAAGCGAGTTTAAGGCGTTCAGGGTCTTCTGCCCTTCCGAGGTTTGCTCGGTATCGAGCTTAGGACGCCCTAAGAAATCCCGGCGCTCTTCCTCAGTCAAAGCCTGCCAGGCCTGCTCCGGCATAGCCTTGATCAGGTTCAGGCTCGTGAGTGTCCAGTCAAAAGCCGGCCAAAGGCGCTTGAAGGTGCGCTGAATGGCTCCCTGTGCGTCGAGCACGTCCTGCTGCATGAGCTGGATCAGGTTTAGCAGTTGCTGCGTGTTGCCTAGTTGCCCGGCGGTATCTAAGCCGATCAGGGCAGGATGCACGCCAAAGGCAATGCAGATGCGCTTGCGGATAGATTCAGACTTCTGGTCCATCGAGAGCGTCGGCTTCATGGCATCCATGGAGATGATCTGCGGCACGTTGCCATCCAGCCCGTCAAACACCACCATATCCCCTTCTCCGTCTTCGTCGGTCAGGTGGCGTACCTGTTCTTCCACGTGATCCCAGTCGGTTTTGCCGTCTTCGTCTGCGGTGGTGTCGTCAATTTCGTAGGGGAAGGCCATGGCCGCATTCGGCTTTACCCGTTTGCGGATGGCGTTGTAATCGGCACGCTGAATCTCTTTGTCCGACAGGATGTCTTCCTTGGCAGCCCAGGCGTCCGGCTCCGGATAATACGGATGGGCGCCGTTCTCTTCGTACACATACAGAATCTGCCCCGGCTGCGGGTCGCCTTCCTTGTCTTCCTGCGCCAGGGAACGCGCGATGCCTTCCGGGCTGTCGTCGAATGCGTCGAGGATCTCATCGTCTTCGGCTTTGTAGGCGATGGTGCCCAGGTTCGGGTTGACCAGAAAGCGGCCATCATCGAGCTTGCGCACTGTCTGAAAGGGCACGTAATAGGCTTCGCGGTTGGAGCCATCCAGGGTATACTTGATGCGCAGGGCAAAGCCAAAGCCGGGCGCGGTGTCCCAGCTGAGCAGCGGCAACAGATCATCAGCCGTCTGCTCCGGGTTTACGCGCATGGCCGCAGCGGTGCGGTCAGCAAAGCCGTCAGCCTGAATGAACTTCTTGAGCCTGCGCCAGCAACGGCGGGCCGTGGGAGAAGCCAGGAACGCCTGCATGATCTCCTGCGGCAGCTTGTTGTCTTTGCCGTAGTCGATCACCTTGGCGGTGCCTTTCTCCTGCGGTTTGCCGCTAGCAGCAGGTTGTGCGGAAGCCTGAGCCCCCGCACGCGCCTTCACTACTTTCGCCTTGATTCTCTTACCTTTCACCTGTTGCCTCTGATTGTGTGATTGTTATTCTGTTTTTGCTTCTGCTTTCTTTGCCTTCGGCGCAGCCTTTGTCGTTTCCTTTTTTTCTTTCGGAGCTGGTATGCGCTCGATATTATGGGCAAAGGCTTTGTGCTTGAGCACCAGCTCTGCGCGTTCATCGGTCAGCGTTTCCGGTGTAACCTTGATGGTCTGGCCGTTGGCATCTACCAGGATAATCAGGTTGCTGGTAGCCTTTTTGGAAAAGCGGTAGTTGGTGGTGGTGTTTTGTTCCATGATCAGTTGTGCCTGTTGGATGCGCCCGGCATAGCGTTCTGGGTTGTTTCGGTAAGCCATCAGTTCCTGCACCTTCGCCAGGTAATAGCAGCTGGTGCAATCCGACTGCCTGCCGGTGATGGTGTTGTAGAGTAGGGTCAGCTCGGATAAAGAGCGGTCTTCTTTTGGGGTAGCGAGAAACGTGGTTACCCGCTTGAGTAGTTCGTCCTGTTGCATCACTTGAAAAGGAAAGGGCCGCCTGCCACTCCCGGCAGCGGCCCCGTCTCACCTTTAAACTAAACTATGAATACTTATGCAGCCGGGGTTAGCAGCGCTTCCAGGTAGGCAAAGTTTGCTGCACGGTCTTCACCGAACTTGCAGTAGATTGGCATCTTGCCGCTGCTTCCTGCAAAATCTAGCATCAGCGCTGTGGTGTCGTCGTACTGGACAGACTCTATTTCCGGAGCTGACAGGCTTAGACCATCCGCCAGACCGAACGTGTCCAGCAGGCCGTGTGCCTCAAAATGCCCGCTGTTAAGCGGTGCAATGAGTACCAGGTCCTGCGCCTTGGCAACAGTTTCGATGGTTTCCTTCTCCAGCTGCGTGCTGTAGTAAGCAGCAAACTTGCCGCCGTGCGGATAGGTCGGGCCGTTTTCGCCCTGCGCTATGCCTGCCTTTACCGAGTTCTTCAGCTTGCGCCCGGAGAACTTGATGGCTTTCTCACCTGGCTTTAAGGTGATGCCAGACAGTTCTTTGGTGGTCGGATCAATCGTGTAGCCTGCTATCTGTGAAATTGCCAGCAGATAGAAGGTTTTATCCGCTCCGCCTCGTTTATAGAGGCCGGAGCAGTCTGGGGTTAGATTAGTAGCCCCTGTCAGTGGTGCACATTCCATGATTCAGGTCTCCTTTCTGTTAGTATGCTACAGAGAACAGGTTACCGAAACCAAGGGATACGCCTAACTTGTAGTTCGCGCGCATCAGGTTCATCTGCTCTTTCTTCTCATACCAGAAATCCACCTCTGAGAAGTCAGACTCCAGATCCGTACCTACCGTGATGTTGTTCAGGGTAGTATAGTAGATGCGGTGCGGGTTAACTCCCTCTAGGTCAGCGTTTACGTAGATGTCCACAATGTCCTCGCACACTACCGGAATACCCCAGTGACTTACAGTCTTTAAGCCGTTCTGTAATACCACCATTGAGCTTTCCAGCTCCGCGTTGGAAGCAAAGCTTTTCAGGTAGTTGTCATACACCGAGCGGGTAACCACCTTGATCTTCTGTGACTCTTCGAATGTTTTCAATTCGATCGGTGCATCAAAGTGCACAGCATCCAGTGCTGTTCTCGCTGCACCAGCGGCCAAGGCACCAGAGGCGGTCAATGTGGCTGTTTTTTTAATTGAACCTTCAGCAACACCTGCCATGATCTTTATCCACTTGCCATCCAACTGGTTGTAATCTGGATCTGAAGATGCAGTATTACCCAGTGAAATGATACGGTGCATGTCGCGCGAAATGATCGGCTGGGCGATCTCACGCAGGATTTCCTCCATTTGTGTACCAGTCAGGTCGTAACGGTCAAATCCTTTTTTTCTAACCAGTTGCAGAATCTTACCATCAAAATCGTTGGCGCACTGCTCCATTTCGATTGCCAGCTCTGTTACCGCGATTTCGCGGTCGATGATGTTGCCAAACGAACCGGATGGATTCCAGCCACAGGTTGTTTTTTTCTTGGTTACCTTGTCTGCCGGGATTAATTCATACATCGTTTCCTTTGTCTGAATATCATCGCGCAGGTCATAACCCAAAGCTGTAAAGCTTGGTGCAGCCAGGATAGCGGCCAGGATCAGGCTTGCCTTTAGGTCGCCACCGCCTGGTGCTTCGGTTGGGGTTTTGCCCCCATACGTTACATTGGTAGTTAAAATTGCCATCTTATTTATGGGGAATTAGTTACGTTTCTTACTTGCGTTGCTTGCCGCGATGCTCAGCGGGTTGTTGGCGTTTACTTTTTTCTCAGGCGTCTCAACGAAGCTCTGTGCACCTTTCTTGCCGCCTTTGCCAGAACCAGGAACAGTCTGCTTCAATTCAGCCAGTTCGTTTTCCAGCGCCAGAATGCGGGCTGCCTGTGAAGCTTTTGCTTTCGCCTTCGGGGTCGGCTTCTTGGTTGCCACAGCTTCCGGAGCCTCTTCTTCTTCCCCTTCTTCGGCCTCGGTGATGTTAGCCACGGCACCGTCCACGACTTCAATCGTGCGTTCGTCTGCCAACTCGTACTCGCCATCTTCCAGGGCTTCTGATAATTCGGCATCGGCAAATACTTCCGTGCCCTGCTCCAGCTCGCCTTCATGGTAGATGATCGCGCCATCAGCAGTTTCGGTCTGGTTCACTTCCGGTGCATCCTCTTCTTCTTCCGCTTCAGCCTTTGGCTTTGGGGTCGGCTTCTTTGCCTGTGGTTTAGGGGCTTGTTTCCCCTCGTCTTTCAGCCAAGCCTTGAACTTGGAGAACAGACTTTTCTCTTCTTTTGTAATAGCCATTTTATTGTTGGGAATTGGGTTGCGTTTGGGGTTATAGAAGGCCACGGCTTTCACCTTGCCTTCTATCTCGGTCTGGATCGCTTCCGGCAGCGGGCCTGTGATGATCTCGTCCACAAAGCCGTAAGCCTTGGCCTCTTCGGCGCTCATGTAAGAATCTGTCTTTAACAGCTCCTTTATCTCGTCGACCGTTTTGCCGGTTTTGCGGGCGTAGAGGTTGAAAAAGGTACTATTTAAGCTCTCCAGTGAATCAGCTAACTCGCGCAGTTCATCGGAATTAGCCATGCGCACCTCCGGTATCATCGGCTTATGGGTCATCCACTCCGACGCCTCGCGCATTTTCAGCTTGCCCGGTGAAGCCGCCAATGCTATGATAGTGGCAACACTGGCACACAGCCCCTCCACATGCACTTCTACCGTGATGCCCTGCTCTCGGAAGCGCAGCAGTTTGTTGTAGATGGCGTAGCCTTCGTACACGTCACCACCCGGAGAGTCGATGTGCAGCGTGATGTGCTCGATCTCCGTGTTATAAGTCCAGTGGCCGTTCACATCATAGCCCGTAAACCAGTCCAGTTGCTGCGCAGTGAAGCCCGGCATGATCCAGCCGAACTCATCTTCGTACTCTCCTATCTGCCCGATTACAGGGATGTGAACGTGTTTTGCCATCGCTAAAAGTTTTAGTAAATTTACTATATTGTTATTTTACGATTTAGTATATTTACTATTATCGGAGCGGTTACCACTCCAAAACTTTTAGCCCTTGTTATATGATGTCTGACAACAATGCCTGCAAGCCCAAAGAGCCGCGCGTGCAGATTCGCCTGCTCCCCCAGCTGGAGCGCGAACTCTCGGAACGTGCCCGTGAGCAGGGTCAAACCCTGAACGCCTTCCTGCGTCCGTTTCTGTATGCTATTGCCCGTAAGGAGATGCGCATGGAAGCGGTGGTAAGTGTAGAGAAGCTGTTACCCCGTAGTAAAACCCCGGTGCGTCATGGCTAACCTCACCGCTCCCGCCTCGAAAGACCTCAAGCAGCTGTGCATGGAAGCTTATGCGCTGGCAAGCTACCTGGTCAAGAACAACCCCACCGACGAGAAGGCAGCGGGCCTGCTGGGCAGTACCGTTGTGGAGATCAAGCAAATGCAGGAACTGGTAAAGCAGAAGACAGATGAAGTTACTACATAAGATTATCGCTGTTATCGGGTTTTTCTGTATGCTTATAATGGCAGCAACCATCATTCTTTCCCTATGGGGAGACACAACCTTTTGGCTGAAAATCTTCGGTACTGCTATGGTGGTGTTTATGGTATGTCTGCTGTTGTATGACGACGAAATAGCAGAAGGCCCTTAACTCTCCCACCCCCTCTCACTCACCTTTAAACTGCCCTTATCCTTAACACAACTTACATGAGTGAGAAAAACGAAGTGCTGCTGCGCATCCGCATTGATGAAGCAGAAGCCCAAAAGAAAATCGTCTCCTACCAAAAGGAGATCAACGCCGCCCGCGATGCCCAGGCCGCCCTTGCCAAAGCCATCAAAGAGGCTGGCAGCGCCACCGATGAACAGGTAGCCCAGCAGGTCGCCTTAAAAGCCCGGCTCAAAGAGCTGACCACCCAGCAGAATCTGCAGATCAAGGCTATTGACACCCAACGCAAGGCAGATCAGGCAGCAGTAGGTTCCATCAACCAGCTGCGCGCCCAGCTGGCAAGCCTGACTACCCAGTGGAATGAGCTATCGGAGGAAGAGCGTAACAACGCCGAGATCGGCGGCAAGCTGCAAAAGGCTACCAAGGACGTAAGCGATAAGCTGAAGGAGCTGGAAGCCTCGGTGGGCGATACGCGCCGCAACGTGGGCAACTACTCGCAGTCCATGCTCGAAGCCGTGGATGGTTCCGGCAAGTTGCAGCAGGCCATTGACCTGAGCAAAAAAGGCTACGACGAACTGAAAGGCCTGATCACCGATGGTATTGCGGCACTGAAAGAAGAAGTGAAAGCCAAGCTCGCTGCCGAAGCTGCCACCAATGCCAAAACAGCTGCCGAAGCCGGCACCACCGCAGCCACTACGGCCAGCACAGCGGCCACCAACATTTCAAAAGCAGCTATTATCGGCAAGGTAAGCGCCCTGAAGCTACTCAAGCTGGCACTGGCTGCTACGGGTATCGGTGCGGTGCTGCTCCTGTTGGGCGGGCTCATTTCTTTCCTGACCAGAACGCAGAAGGGAATTGATACGGTAAGCCGCTATACCGCCGCTTTTAGTAAAGTGATGGGGTTCCTGCTGGATAAACTCTCCGCTGTAGGCGAAGCAACCATTGCCTGGTTCAAGGATGTCAACAACCTGGGCGACTTTTTAAAGAAGCTGGGCAACGAGATCCTGCAGAACGTGATCAACCGCTTAAAAGGTTTCCTGGTGATCTGGGAGGCTGTAAAGTCAGGCGACTTTACCAAGCTGCAGGATGGCATTACGCAGGTCGCCACGGGCATTACCGACGCCTCTGCCAAAGCCAAGGCCTTTGCCAAGGAACTGGCCGATGTGGCACGGGCTGCAGCTGATGTGGAGCGGGAAACTCAGCGCATAGAAAGGGCTGAAAGAGCGCTGAACGTGGAGCGTGAGCAGGCCAATGCCTTTATTGAGCGCAACAAGATGCTGGCCGAAGATGCCACCAAGAGCGAAGCCGAGCGCATGGAAGCGGCCCGCAAAGCCTTTGCCAAGGAAGAGGAACTGCGCGGCAAACAACTGCAGCTGCAGCGCGACAAGATCGCCAACCTGATTGCCGAGCAGAAGCTGACCAACAACCTCAACGCGGATCACGACAAACTGGCCGAAGCGCAGGCCGAGCTTGCCAAGATCGAGGCCGAGAGTTTAGGCAAGTCGACCGAGCTGCAGAACAAGTTAAACGACCTGCGCAAACAGGCCCAGCAAAAGCAGCTGGAGGCTACGCGCAAACAACTCGAAGCCGAAGCCGCCCTGCTGGAGGTGCGCACCCAAAGCAGCCTCAACTCGGAAGAGGACCTGCTGGAACTGCGTCTGCAACTCTTAGCTAAGAAACAACAGCAGGAGCTACTTGCCGAAGACCTGACACAGGCCCAGATCAAGGTGATTAAGGAAAAGTACCTGGCAGAAGAAGCGCAGCTGCGGGACGAGTTCCGGGAAAACCAGCGCAAAAAGGAGCTGGAAGAAGAAACCCGCACAGCGCAGGCCAGGCTCACCAAGGCGCAACAGGTGCTTGCTATCGGATTCGGCAAGCAACAACTGGCACTGAAACAGCAACGGGCACAAGGCTTGCTTTCTGCTGCAGAATATGAGCGCCAGCAGGAGCAACTGACCCTAACGCGCATGCAAAGCGAGATCCTGCTAATGGAGAAACACGCCGGGGCAGTGGAAGGAATGGATAAGGTGCTGGTTGAGAAGCGCGCTGCACTGGCCGAATACCTGGCTGACAAACAGATCAAGGCAGTAGAGAAAGCTGAAGAAGCCGATGCTAACGCCCACGCCAAACGTATTGAACGCCAGTTGCAGGAGCTGGAAATGGCAGACAGCTTCCTGAACGCCATGGGTGATATGTTTGCCAACTCCCTGACCGAACAAGGTTTTGCGATTGAGCAGTTTTCGCAAGGGGTACTGAATCTTCTTATTGACACGGTATCACAAGCGCTGCAAATGCAGGTGGCGGCAAGTGTTGGTCAAGCTACAGTTGGTGCAATTGCCAGTCCTGAAAGTATTGCAACCGCAGGTGTTGCCGGCGTAGCAAAGGCATTGGCGCTCGTAGCGCTCATAAAAACAGCTGCATCGGTAGCCAAAGCTGCTATCAGTAATTCTATTTCCAAAGATGGCGGGGGTAAATACTTTGCAGAAGGCGGCTATACAGGTGATGGGTACGGTGCCCCTGATAGCTCAGGGCACAAGCCAGCCGGCATCGTGCACGCAGGCGAATATGTGCTCCCCAAGTGGATGGTTAACAGCAATCCTTCGCTGGTAGCCTCGCTGGAACAACAGCGTCTGCGCGGCTATGCCACCGGGGGCTACGTGCAACCACCCTCTACCCGGCAATGGCTGGGCGGGCAGCACACAGCGCTCAACTTAGACTACAACCAGTTAGCCCAGGCGATGAGCCGGTTCAAGGTGCAGGCTGCGATTCAGGATATCCGCTCTGCAGATAGCAAGCATACGGCCAAGATGAACATTGTCAACCCCTAAATACAAAAGGCTCTCATAATCGAGAGCCTTTTGTATTACCAGTCGGCACTTGTTGGTGTGCCCATTATCATTTTAATGCGTTGTATTTCATCTGTAACAGCCTTCTCTATTGCTTCTTTATGGGCCGTGCTTAGGTTCTGGTGTGCCAGTCCCAACGGTTTTAAATTACCGTTCGGGAAGTAATGTTTTTCTGGCACGGGTTGCATAAAGGTAGATTCTTCCAGGGGAACCAAGCCTTTAATTCTTTTCTCCTCAATAAGGAAATCGGTTATCGAATACATATAGCGCCCATCTTTCTGTTGGAGAATCACACTATACTTAAGTTGTAGCGCAAGCCGGGTAGTATTGGTTGCAACCATCAGTTGCTTGCTGTCCTGCCAGGCAACTGCATTGCTTTCCTGTTTTATCACTTCCTTAGCCGAAGGTGTTATTGCTTTGACAGCTCTGGCATATAGTTCCGCTTGTGCCCCTTCCACCGGCACCACTTCACTGTAGACGATCTTGTTATCAATGCGCGGCAGCTCCTGGGCAAGGGCCAGGACCGGCAAAAAGGCAAGCAGCAGGGAGAGTAATGTTTTCATGTGGAAAGGGTTTTTGCCGTAAGTATACGTAAATTTCTATATAGGGTGCAAAAAGAAAAACCACCCCGTAACAGAGTGGCTTCTTTCTTCCCGCCTCCCCAGGCCCTTTATCCCTTGGGTTTATGATGGAACATAACAGGCGGGTATGCTTTACAAGCGCCACAGCTGGCACTCGGTCGGGCCCTGGCCGGTGAACTCTGATATTTGGTTCAGGTAAAAATAGCTTTGGTGCTCTTCCAGCCAGATTGGAATGCTTGGGTCATAGCCGGCCACATCGGTTACATCGAGCAGCAGCCGCGGCGTGATGCCCTTAGCCTTGTCCAGCACGCCCTGCAGCGCCTTATAGCGGGTGGGTAGCAGGGTTTGAAACGAAATAGGGTTAAACTGTAGTTTACAGGTGGTGCGGATAATCGCATAGCTTTTAGTCTTCCAAATGCTTACCTCTGCCTGCTCCCCTAGCACGGCCATGCGTGGCTCTACTTTCTTCGTATCGTAGTAATAAAATTCTTGCTCCAGCAGCACCCATCCATCAGGCTGCGGCGCTCTGTCTTTTACGTACTCATATAGTCCCCATCCTCTCGGCACGTCTGCATCCCCCGATGCATTCTTAACCCATACTTTATCTTTATCATTCAGGCTTAAGCTGTTACGGGTGGTAATAGTATCAGTGGCAACATCGTAGTTGCTTGGTGTAAGTTCCTTCCTGCTGTAAAAAGGAATACGGATACCCCCGTTTGTTTCTTCTGACGCTGCAAAAGGCAGCTCTACAATGTTCTTTTCCTGTTCAAGTTGCGTATTGTCTACAGTTAAAAAGTGATCACCGTCCCCTCCTAGCTCATCTTTTTTGTAGCGAAACCAGCTCTTTTGTGCAAACTCACCGAACTTGTATTGAACTGGTACAACCCCGTTATACACTAATTTATCCGTCCAATCATAGGCGAGCACCTTATTTTCTTCCAGCTTGTTAAAAGGGGTAAAGGTCAGCGTGTTGCTATAGGAGTCAAAGTGCACTATTAAATCAAACAGAGCGCGGATGGCTTTAATGAGATCCTTTTGTTTGATATCCGGCAGATTCAAGGCCGTATTCCATTCAGTGTTAAAATAAGCCTCCTGCTCATATTTAGATGTAATGGTGTAATAGTTGTAAGTTGAATTACCCACCGTGTCGCCTCCTGCTGGTATGAGGTTGGTACGAATCGTCCACACTTCCAGTCCAGCCAGATCCATTGTTGGGTGTATCTTAAACCTGGCATTTAACTTTGTAAGCCCCAGTGTAGTAACCGGCACTTCCTGCACATCCAACCATACTCCATTCCTTCTGAGGTATACCCCGATAGAAGAAGCCTGCGCTTCTGAGATAAAAGCCGCATCTACTTCTACTGTTACGTTCAACACTCCCGGATCATGCACCGGGATAGCTGCGGTGTTGTTTAGCCTCGTGTCCATTTCAACAATGCGGGCATTTATCCAGTCTTCTGTATGCAGTGGCTTTTCGTTAGAAAAAGGCAACACCAGTTTATCCCACAGCTCATCCGGGATACCGTTATAGTTTACCCCGGCCTCCTGCAGTATCTGCTCGAACACAGTGCGGGTAAACACACTCGGGAACAGATCCTCTGCCCATGCCGAAGCAGCATCAAACGGCTTACCCGTATCGTAAGGCGCGTAGATATAACCGTGCTCAGGTGTTCTCCAGCTAGAAGCTCCAGCCACTACCTGTTCAAAATCCCACGCATGGTCAAACCTACTCAAATCCAGGTCGCGGATGCTCTTATCGCCCAGGCGTTCAAACAAATCCACCGCACCCGAAAACAGGTCCACCTCGTAGCCCTCGGCTCCCGCACCCAGCAGGTAGGCTTTGGGCAAAGGCAACACTTCCACCCCATCGTGCAGGGCCTGCGCCTCCAGCACCCGGTAAGGCACGGGCGAGAGGCTGCTCACCTGCCGGGCATTGCCGGTCAGGCGGTGGTTGCGCTCGGTATAAGGCAGCGTGAGCGTGTTGGAATACGAGCTCTGCACCGTATCGGGCCGCGTGATGTCGTTGGATTGCACCGTCACCGCAAACACCGTGTCGGGTGCCAGGTCGGCTTTCTCGCCGTTCAAGTAGAGTTCCATCAGTTTCTCAGCGTGTTTAGCGGTGCTTTCACTACTTCCACCACCAGGTCATAGCTCGTTCTACCCAACGGCATCGGGGCCAGGTTCGCCGGCTGCACGTACACTTCCTCTGTGCTCCCATCCGGATGGTGTATCCAGACTTTAGGCGACGTATAGAGCTGCCACAGGGCCGTGTAACGGTTATAGTTCAGGCCACTGGTACGCAGCACCATGCCCGGGTTGCCTGCTTTGGAGGCGGCGGCTTTCAGGCCATTGGCAAGGGTATACTCGCCACTGGCTTCCGAAGTGAAGGGTTTGTCCACCTTGCCCGTAAAGTGCCAGGTGTCGATGCCGCCCAAACTGTTGTACCAGCGCAGGCACACGCCATCTGCGCAGGGCAGCACGTCAATCACCTTTACTTCGGTAAAGGCTTTGGGCGCATAGGTGCAACTACCGTCATCCTGCACCGCGTCCGGGTTGTAGTTCTGGGCTTCCGGATCCATGCAGCCGCGCACGACGTAGCCGCAAAGCGTGCTGTTCACTTCGATCACCGCCCCCCAGCGTTCGCCGCCACTGCCGTTTGCCACAACCTGTTGCCGCGTAGTGCCGTTGCAGTCATCGCGCAGGTAGGTGCCGTCCGGCAACACGTAGCCGCAGTCTGCCGAGTTGGCTTTCTGTTGCGTGGTAAAGCCGCCAGTGCCATCGTGGTAGTAGCCGGTTTCAGTCGTTCCCGAACAGGTGAAGTGAAAGCGATCTGAGGCGGGGCGGCTGTAGTCTTCCGGCGCAAAGCCTTCGGCAAAGGCCAGGCCCGACACGTCGCTGTAGTCCACCTCGCCTGAGCTCGTGTTGTAATCCCAGCGCTGGCGGCGGTACAGGTTGCCGCCCTGGGGGGTGAAGGTTTCTTTTAGCTTTATCATGACCATAGGGTTTTAACTATAGCATTATACATATGGCTTTCCCAGACCCACACCTGGGGCAGGGCAGGGGCCGTGAGCAGGCGGCGCAGGGTGTAGAGGAAAGGGTTCATCCGATCAGGTTGTAAAGGTTTCCACGTAGCGTAATTCCGGTAATTTTTCCAGGTCCGCAGGGGCCAGTAAATGGGCATCTTTGCGCCCTAAGCACAGCCCCACGTACTCGGAGCAGAACAAGCCCGGCCATAATCTAACACCGTCTTTGCCGTTCCAGTCATGGCCGATCAAGAGCCACTTTCTTCGGACAATGTGCAGCCCGAACTGTAGCAGGTCTAAAAAGCCATAGCCCCCGTGCACCGGCACGTCTACTAAGGGCACAAGCGGTTCATAGACTTTTACCTGCCTTCTTTTCATGGCTTTCCACTGCTCAAAGTCTGTCTCTTTATAGCCCGAGCCTACCAGCTCCTGCACCTTGCCATCTACTAAAATAGCGGCGTGGTTGGGGCCGTAGGTCAGCATGCGGATCAGCAGGCTCAGCACTGATAAGAAATTCCACTCCCAGTAGTTAGAGATCAGCAGGATTCTCGGTTGTTCCATGATAGTCATAAGTTGGCAGGGCGTTCACATCCTCTAAAGCATTGCGGTTGCCTTGTGCATCAAAAAAGCGGTTGTGCGGGTGGCCTAAAAAGCCGCTCCCTTCGTAAGCCCCGCCCGCTGCCAGGATGTTTAAGATGTTCTTTTCCAGTTGCGACCTTAACTGGTCAAAGAAGAACTGCGCTTCATCGCCCCTTGTGTTCTCACTTATCACTCTACTAAAGGAAGGCGACAATAACCCGGTCGGGGTAAACTGGTCGTCGTAGAATTCAGTTCTAATAGTGATATTACCCTCCCGGTCGCTTTCCACGTGCAGCGATTTAAAGGTGAGCTTGCGCTGCTGCCCTGAAAAGCTATCCGCTTCCTGTGGAATTAATTGAATGGGCAGCCAGTTGCCCTGTTCGTCTTTGCCGAACTGGGCGGTGTAGTGCTTTGCCTCACCTTGGGCATTGGTTCTGGTAAATTGCTCTTGTGCCATAATTATGCGTAGCGTATGGTAACTTTGTAAAGATTCCCTGCTTGGGAAAGGGCGTAAAATTCTTTTCCTCTAAATATCACGCCGAACATCGGCTCGCTCACCTTTTCATCGAGCAGCACCCGGTTGGCTGAAAATAGTTTCAACCCCGGGTTGACGCCGCGCATGGCAAAGAGGATCAGTCCATTTACCCCCCAGGCATGCCGCCCTTGCACACCATAGATGCCGCCTCCTTTGTTAAAAAAAGTCAGGGAATTTCCAAACTGTCCTGTTGGAATATGATAGGGCAAAAACAAGGGACCTATGCTGAAGTAGATGGTATCTCCCACTATGGAGAGGCAAGTTGTCTGAGAGGTGTTTGACTGATTTAGATCGGCTGTAAGCACTCCAGCTGCGTCGTATACCCGTGCACCATAGGGGTTGAAATTGGAGGCTATATAGTATCGTCCTGTCCTATACACGGCATCCTGAGAAAAATTAACGCTCCCAAACTGCCGCGTCACCGCAAACGTAGCAGGATGCAACACGCTTACCTTCGCAGCAGAAGCATAATTGCCAATACAAAGCTCATCTCCCAACATTTTTACCCAGTGCGGGGCGCCGCCAACCGAAATCACGTCCAGTGCTTGCCGCGTGTTTACATCATAGCGGTGCAGCTTGCCTGTAGTATCTACCGCAACCAACACCTCACCGATATATTCTAATCCGCGATAATCTCCCCCTGAAGGGAAAGTGTGTATGATTTGCGCGCCAAACCCAACGGGTGTCTGTTTCTTCAGCACCGATTGATAATACCCTCCTATCATACCGGTTGTGTTATGGTGTAGAACTTATTATTCGCGTCAATGTAGTGCAGGCGGATCACGTTCTTCTTGCCACTCGTTGCATCAAAAGCGCCGCCGTTCTCATTCAGCCAGCCACTCCCTACACTCACGGTGTTGGTGCCGTTGCCCGTTACCAGCACCGTTAAGGTGGTATCGAGCAGATTACCGCTTGCCGCATGGTTGAGCACATGGTTGGCCGAAAAGGCATCGCCGGTGCCGCCCAGCTTCATCACTTTGTTCGCGTCAAAGGTGTTGGTGGCCGCAAACGGAGTCAGCGCGGTGGGCTTGAGTTTATCCAGTGCTTCCTTCACCACTTTATTCTGAACAGGATTGGTACTGGTAGCGCTTAGTTCAGCATCAACTGTAATGGAGCTGCCACCAGCCGTATCCTCAAACACCAACTTCCAATTGGCATCATCTGCCACCGGCTCTGCAGCGGACTCATGATCTGTCAGGCATTGCCAAAACTTATTACCATCCAAAGAGATCGCTATCCAACCGGCTTTGAACGCTCCAGCTCTCCAGGTGCCAAAGTAGAAATCAGAACCGCCCCCTTTGCTTTGTAGCCACAACTGCAGCTCCTGAAAGGTCTTATAACTCAGCTTGCCTGACGTGCCATCACGAAATGGCAGCTGATCGGCATCAGCAGCTTCGGGTTTGTGCACAAACTGGTGTACCTGTTTTTTCTCTATAGCCATTATTCGATTATCAATGCGTTATCAAAATCACTTACAAAACTGCCGTCACTATCTATCCAGTAGATGCCGTCTGCCAGCTCATCTAAGGTGTCGCGGTACTGGTTGGTCAGGCACAGGTTAATATAGCGCGTCCCTGCCATCGGCTCCGGCACGTGCACGTTAAAGCCTGTGAGCTGCTGGCGGTCTGCTACCACATCCGAGCGGATGCCCAGCACATTACCCAGCGAGTCGCGGTATTCGCGCTCCAGGTAGATGGTCTGCAATGTGGCCCCGATGTTGAGGCTTAGCTGCACCGGATAGCCATCCACTAACACCGGACGCTCCATGTCCGTAGCAAAGCGTACTGCTTCGGCAGCCGGTGTTATAACAACCGGCACAGGGTCTGCTTCGGTGGCCCGGTGCTCGTTGCGCACACAGGCTTGTATCGTCGCGGTGCCAACCGGCAACGGCCCTGTTTCGGTTAAGAGCAGCAAGCCACGGCCAACGATCAGCGTCGCGCGTATAGCCAAAAGCGAACCGGCTGCATCCAGGTACACCCGCTCAAAGTACAGCGGCTGGCTTACCTGCTGCGAGATGGCAATAGCCAAACTTAGCGGGTAGCCTTCACGCAGCACCGGGCGCTGCAGATCGGTGGCAAACAGGGCGCTCAAATCGTGTAGCCTGAATAGTCTGAGGTGCCCACCGGCAGCGCTGCCGCCACCGCAAACCGCACGTTCACACTGTCATCCAGCACTGTGCCTTCCGCATCTTCAAAGGTGCAGTAGTAGGCCACAGACGAGCCTTCCGCAGGCTCTACCAGTTCGGTACCTGCTGGTATCGTGAGCTGCATCTGTGCCCGCAGAAAGCTGCTCACATCGAGCGTGGCAATACCTTCGCGGGTGCTGGCTTTCAGTTCCGAGAGCTGCGTGCCATCTTCGCGGTAGAGTGTAGCCTTCACGTAGGAAGAAGCCGTTGCGATGCGGTACACCACCGGATTAGGGAAACGCCCGCCCACGGCTGCGTAAGTGGCTGGTCTTTCTTCGATGGTCATTGCTGCTTAATTGGCAAAAAACAGATCCCGTAAATAAAGCTGCTGCTATTGCCTTTTATCCGGATGCGGGTTTCGTCAAGTATTTCCGATACTTCTACTAGTCCTTGCGCGCCCTGTACCATATCCCCTACTTTAAGGCTTTTGGTGCTTATTGCTTTGGCTTTCATACTTCTATCTCTTTCTGATAAACACCGGTTCTACCTTATAAGCGACTAGCTTTTTGCTGCACATAGGCGCTCGTTCTAAATCCACATAAAACAACTCACCTGATTTAAACGCGTGATCCAAAGTAGCATCCAGGTAATGTCGCGCGTACTCATTTATAGCCTGTTCCAGTTCCGGAGTAAGGGCTACTTCAGGGCCTAGCTTTGATTTAAAGAACTCTGATGTGTCTATCATGCTTCTATCGTTTCGAGTAAAAACCCGGCTACTTCAGCGGCATAGGCTTCGGTCAGCATGGCTTCCACGTTGGTTAATAACTTCTCGTTTATGATCTCCGAGATCACGCCGGTCGGCTGTCCGGTGCGCCACGGCTTGGAGCCTTCCTGGTGTATCTTGCGGGAGATAAAATAAGCCAGTGTGCTCTCATCAATGGGCAGGCCGCGCTTATCCTGCCCACGCGGCTCAATGCCTTCCTCCCGGATGTATTCCAGCACATAGCGCCTAACGGCCCCATCCCCCGGATTCACCGTAGGCCCTCTGCCGGTTTCGTACGTCCAGATATACTCACCCCCTACCAGCCGGAACTCTTCCTCGTCCAGTTCATAGCGCACAGAGGCCGCCATCTTCTCGCGCTGCGAGGCGGGTAGGTACTGGCCCGTGTCCATCGTTGAGATGTTGTAGGCGACCTGCTCTACCAGCTGCTTGCCCAAGCGGTCGAGCTTTAACTTCGAGGCTAGGAGCATAGGCTGTTCGGCAGTTTAAGCGTGAACTCGCATGCCCAGCCCATCAGCTTGTGGCCGGTAAAGTTTTCGACCGGGTAATCGTTGCACATCACTTCACCTACTTCCTCTTCCTCCAGCGCCAGCAGGAACCGGGCAGACAGCTTTTCCATGCGGTGCAATAGTGCGCCTTTCTCTGCCTCGCTCAAATCGTGCCCCTGGTCAAAGAAGCCGATGGTAATTGAGGCGTTCTTTATAGCAGTTGCCACGTTGCGGTTGCCTTTGATCGGATCTAAATGGATAACCGGAAAGCCGTGTTCTTCCACCGCTTCTTTCAGGCTCACATCCGAGCCGCAGTGAAAGTGGCCGCTGCCGTTCAGTACCTGCTCGGCTACAGTGCCCAGGAGTGATTCTAGTTCGGTGTAGGTCATTGCTTTTCGCTTAAAATCTTGTGGTACTTCTCTTCGTATTCGCCTCGCTCGGTGTCGATGCACAGCGCCTGGTAAAAGGCGTAGGCGGGTGTATCTAAGACTGCCTCCTGATCTGCCGGCACATGCCCTGCCTTGTTGAGCAGCGTAGGCAGAAAGCCGTACTTTTCAAACTTCCCAATCCCGGCCATCAGCTGCTCTTCGGTCGGCTCTTTGGCAAGAATGGGCTTATAGCGCTCGATCAGCCGCTCGTTCTCGCTCAGGATGTGCGCCAGTGCGCCGACTGTTTCCGTAACCGGCAGGGCTTTGGCCTTTTCCACCAGCGGAGCCGGAAAGCCAGCCCCACTGATTGCCAGCAGGCGGTTGTACTGCTCCGGCCAGGCATACACGGCGTACAGGTACGGGTAGGCTTGCTCGGACTGGACGGCATGCTCCCGCAGGTAATGGCGGCAGAGTTCGAGTTTGCCCACGTTATCCTGCCCCAGATCAAGCATCAGCCACGCGGGCTTGTGTCCGGATGGTTCAGAGGCTAAAAGCATTTGAGCGGCTTCTAACAGCGTCGTTACCTGCTCCCCTGCCTGCTGCAATTCGCCGGTACTCAAACCGGTCAGCACGCTTACCGCTTCGGTATCGGATTCAGCTAAGAGCACCTGCAGGTATTCGCCCAGCGTGACTTCGTGCCACTGGGTTTTACAGGTGCGCTTTTCTCCGTTCAGCGTGTAGCGTATCATCGGCGTACCGTTTTGGCTTTTATGCGTTTTACTGGTTGGTGTATTCTGTTCACAGCCTGCACCAAATCATCCACCATATCATCATGGGCTGCAAGCGGGAATGCCGCGCACTGGCCTAAAAAGTTATCGTTCCAGCTGCCATCAATCAGCACCACACGCCCAGCTTCCACAAAAGGCGCAATGCCGTTCACGCGGGTTACCTTGTCTACTTCCGGCGTAGGCGCTTCTACGATGTTGAGCGAGGTTTCCCGCTTCAGCGTTTGTATCGTGCTCTTACCCGAGGCTTTCGGCTCGATGTGCAGCTTGCTCAGGTTACTATAGCCGTTGCGCTTCACAAAGGCCGGGAGCTCTTTAATCAGCTCCGGGAACTCCAGCCAGGCTTCCTGCACATCCCGGATGTAGAGTGTTGGTTCGATGTAACACGAGGCCATCATGGCTGTCGGGTCGTTCTTCTGGTCTTTGGTGTAAGCGGTATCGGCATCGAAATGCCAGATCACCTGCCTGCCCAGTGTGCGCTTTTGAAACTCTTCCCAGCCAATCCTGCCGAACCAGGCTTTCTTCAATTTCCCGCCCCCGTCTGGTGTGGGTGTCTGCCCAATCTGCCCCGCATAGCCATAGCTGCCCAGGTCTTCCTTGAGCTTATCGAGTGCGGACCTGTCGAGCCTGTTGGCATCCAGCAGACCATTGACATAGTATTGGCGCACACGCTCCGGCTTTACCTGCTCTGAAAGCTCTCCCGGCAGGCAGATATGGTTGATGCTCTTTTTCTTCTTGAGCCAGTCTCCTGTCGGGTCCAGCTCATGCAGGCGCTGCATCACCATGATCGTTACCGTGCGCTTCTTGTTGGTCTTTCGGGTAGAAAGCGTTGTGCCTGAAAAGCGGTTGGCCGTCTCCCGGGCTTTCGCACTCTCGGCTTCTTCCGGATTGATCGGGTCATCGTTTATAATGAAGTCCCCGTGCATCCCAGTTACCCTACCCCCTGTTGAGGTAGTAAAGCGTTCTCCCTTGCGGGTATTTTTAAAGGCGGACTTGCCGTCGCTGTCCTTTTTAAATTCAATCAGCCCCGGGTAAAAGGCTTGAAACTTGTCTGACTTCAAACAGTCCCGTGTCTTCACCGCATGGGCAATGCTCAGGTCTGCCGCATAACTCGACGAGATCAGGCGGATGCTAGGGTCTTTCACCCAGAGCCAGGCCGGAAAGAGCTGCGTGACAATCGTGGACTTGGACGACCCAGGCGGCACGTTGATAATCACATCATCCTGCGGCAGGCCTTTTGCCCACGTCTCGTATACTTTCTGCAGCTCGTCGCAGATAAAGCGGATGTGCCAGTTAGGCACCAGCTCCACGGCTTCTATCGTGTCCCAGAACTCGAGAAAGAACTCATAGAACGAAGCCTTGCACAACGCCGCGTTTATGGCCGTATCAAAGCTGCTGCGGCTTTCTTCCATACTTGAGCTCATATAACTCTTCGTAGCTCAGGTGGCTCAGGTCCTGCTGCTTGGTTTCTATATCTCCTTTGATCTCCTGCTTGTCAGCAAGCCCCAGATCACGGGCAATGATACTGGCGTTAAAGAATCCTGCTGCTGCCCCTGAAAACTTCTGATTGTAAATAACTTCACGTATGCGCGTAATGACCTCCATAAAATCTTCGGCATCCTTGTTATTATCTTCGAAGTTGGTGAAGAACTGCGTACTACAATCTAGGTAGATACAGAGCCCGTGTATGGTATAAGGGCGCGGCTTTGCCAGCGGCTCGCGCATTAACTTCTCCCCTATGCCGTTAATTTTTATCTTCTCGATATTATCCTCTTGATAAGGATTCTCATCACACCACTCAAAATATTCACAGGCAGCTTTCCACAGCAGCTCAGGCGAGGCAAAGAGCTTGTCTCTACCATGCTTGCTTCTAAGCTTCCAGAACTGGTTTCCTTTGGGTGCTGCCATTTAGTAAAACTACTATATTCTCTTTAACAAATATAGTAAAATTACGAATGATATATGCAAGAAAAAAGCCTCTCATTTCTGAAAAGCTTCTGCTAATCATCTTAGCATGTTATACCATCTGGTCGGTCGTGTCGGGTAGTTTCGCCAGCTTGGTCTTATCCAGGGCTTTGCCTTGTTCTATCCAGTTAAATAAATCAAAGCCACGGGATAAGAGGTAGCGGGTTACTTCAAAGACCTGCCGAGCATGTAGTTCCTCGCCAAAAGCAAAGGCATCTATACCCTGCTTTTTGATGTCTGCCAACGCCCGCTGCATTAGCTCATCAGGAATAGGCTTGTCATAATCTGTAATTCTATTCAGCCATTTTAGTTCTTCTTCTGTGATGTCTGCCAGTGGCCGGAGCAGAAGTTTAAAATTCTTGATATCAAAAGTCCTATCTTCAAAGTCTGCCAGTAGAGCTGCCGAGAGTATAGGATTGCCGCTTTTGTCTTTTGAATTTGGGTTTGCTATGAAATAGCTTCCATTTACAAGTGTTATTCTTTGCCCTAAGTAGAGCGCTGCTTCTTGTGGGGTTAATCGGGTAGTATCAGTTCTTGATTCCATGTGTCAGTTCTTGATAGGTTAAAATGGTAAGTCGTCATCTTTTGCAGCCTCTTCATAAGATTGCTTAATTCGCTCAGCTTCTTGTTGCTGCATTTCCTGATATTCTCTATGGTATTGCATCAGATACTTTGCCGCTTCGGGATGCTGTTTCTCTAATAGCTTCCAACAGGTGTGCAAAGCCCATGGGTAGTATTCTTTGGCATCCAACATGCTTTGCAGGTATTCGTATTCTCCTGCCTCATATTCAGCTTGCATCTGTGCTTCACCATCTGCTTCTGCTTGGCAGTAAGCATTGTAATCGGCTTCTGATTCAAAGTACATAGTTCTCTATAGTTTAAGGTTACGGTTTCACTTCTTCTACTTTCACGCACCAGGTGCGACCGCCCATATCAAACTCGATGTAGCCTTCGCTCTCGCAGTAGTGCACCAGCTGGGCGCGGCGGTTGATGGTGATGGCCGAGAGGGCTTGTTGCTCGGGTGTCTGCCCCAGGTCCATTTCCTGACTGGCCGAGGTTACCTTCTTTTCGGGCTTGGCCTTGATCGGGCCGGGTTTCTTGGCCGGGTTCATAGCCTTCCATTGGTCGGCGGTGTATACTTCTGTCTTTGCCATTGTCGTCTCAGGTTGGCTGCTGCCCAGGGAACCCCAGAACAGCAGCGCGTAGATCCATTTATCCTTTTGGTTATTGTGATCAGTTAAAAAGGTCAAGTGTAGTATTCAGATTTCTAGCGGCCGCTCGATTCAACCAAAGCACTTCTACTCTTTCACGTGCCCCATCAGCATGAGCAGCTCTGGTCACTCGTTTCCAATCTGCATACAATTCTAAGTCGTATAACTCGCAAGCATAACCGCTAAGCACTACCATGCCGTTAAGACTGTGAAGTATCTCCGCTAACTGCACATGCTCATCATCATTCATTTCAAAGTTGTAGCAGTTGGTTTTGTCTCCATTGTACCGGGTGTTCAGTACATAAGGCGGATCAACGTAATGCAGGGTATCAATGGAATCATGAGCAGTTAAAACATCAATTGCCTTTCTGTTCTCTATAACCACTCCCTGCAATCGTTCAACTATAGCATTCAGGTTCCCAGGGTAATTCATCCAGTCATGCGCCGGCGTTGTTCCGGATCTGTCGGAATTGCTTCTAAACCCCGTCTTATGGCTGGTATTATGAGAAGCTGAACCAAACCCCATAAAAGAGCGCACAACGGTACGTCTTGCCTGTTCTACCTCATTATTTGCCAGTTCGTAGGATAAATCAAACTCTGCTCTGGAATAAGGTGTTAGTTGAAGCATCTCCTTTAGTTGCTCAGCTTTATCTTTATCCCTTACCACTCGGAACAGGTTCACAACTTCTCCACATAAGTCATTGTAAACTTCTGAATAACTGCGCCTCTTCTGGAGTAGAACTGAAGCAGCTCCACCAAACGCTTCGGTGTATCTTCTGTGAGAAGGAAAGTGTTCAATGATCCATTTTGCAAGCAGCCACTTACCGCCATGATAGCGTAAGATTGGTCTGCTTATAGTTGGTGTATTTTTAGTTAGCATAAAGCATTAGTTTATCTCGACTTCTAATACTTCAACATCTCCGACCAGTACGCCCCCATCTCCGATTACTGGTAAGCCTGTGCCAAAACGATAAAGTGCCATGTCCTTTACCAAATGTTCGTCTGATTCATACTCCTTGACAATGTGGTTTTCATCGTCAACCTCAAGCGTATAGCTATAGGTTACTGTTACTTCTAATGTTCTTCTCATGGGGTTAGTTATATATTAGGTTGATTGATATACTTTCTTAAATTCGACTACCCATACCCACGGATTTTCGGACCAGCTTTCTTTGCCGTTTATACTCTCCCAAAGTGATCTAAAGGAGTTAGTCGGGAACCCGTAGCCGTACTTAACTTCAGGAGCTTTATAGTTGTAGTTTCTGAAAACCGGCGAATCATCCAATTTGCCATCTAGCAACTCTATACCCTCGGCTATTGCATCATTTTCAGATATATCTTGAAGTCGCTCTATTTTTACACTGGTAATTTCAAGAATCAATCTACAGGCTTCTCTAGGCATGTGAATTGAAGGTTTCCACTTCATTCTCTCAAAAAACTCAGGCTTCAGTTCATCTAATTCTTTTTGCCGGTATAAATATGGTTCTTCAAGGTTATCACTGTATTGCCATGCCTCGCGAACCCAAAGCCGGTCGCCTGGATAGCCGTAGGGGCACAACTTGTTTTCAGGACTGGCTACATACTCAGGTGTGAACATATCAGGTTGTAGCCATTCAAGCGCCTGGCCCTTTACAACCCGTCTGGTTTTAGTCTTTCTATCCTCTACTATTCCCTGTACCATTGGAGTGCTGAACAGGATAGGTCTGTCTTTAATTGCTGTCGTTGTTACCATGGTTAGTTATTAGGTTGTTGTGCTACATTCATTTTCTTGTTTCCACTCCTTATAATGCAGGTGGGTGGATTAACCTTTATTCTGCTACAGTTTTAGGCTGCTATTAACTGCTCTTTCAGTAGTTCCATCAGGGCAACTGCATTTGATTCTACCATAGCCCTTGGCAGGTCCGGTGGCACGGAGTTGCCGATGAACTTCTTCTGATCGCTTTGCGTGCCTGCCAGGTAGTAGTTTTTCGGGAAGCCTTGTATCACCTTCAGCTCATCCACCTTCAGCATGCGCATCTTAATGTCTACTATACCCAGCTCTGCCATCAGCTCCTTGATCTGCTTCATCCACGGCGTGTCGTTCTCATAGATAGCTATAGCCAGTTCACCATTTTCAGTTATTGCCAAGTGGCTTGCATCAGCATCTACTACATGCGACACTGTAACCAGGCTTAATGGCCGTTTGCCCATGCCTGCTATCAGCGTAGGTGCCGGCTTATCAACCGAATTGCCTTTGTTGCAGAATTGCGGGTTCACCAGGTAATGGTGTTTTCTACTGGCAAGGATGGTTGGGCATGGCTCGTCAACCGATCTGCCCACGTTGGTATAGCTGGTTGGCATGATCCAGCTTTCTGCCTGCATCAGGCAATGCTTATCGTTTGGGAGTATGGATCCTGCCGGCTGATCTACTGATTGATGGTTAGCCGTTCCGCTGAACTGCTTATCCAGCCAGCAGGCCTGCATCAAGCCGAACTTGTTTACAGTAGTAAGTGCTCCTGCCGGCTCATTGATGGATTGATGATTATGGGCACCTGATGAGAAGTTCTTATCCAGCCATGCAGCAGTAACCAAGCCCATACGATCTTTGGTAGTGATCGTACTAACAGCACTATCAGTAGGGATAGTAACACCTGTGCCGTAATACTTGGTCAGGAAATTGGCTTTAACTATAGCCTGACCGTCCACACAGGTTATCGTACCTGCAGGCCCTTCCACACTGATGTTCTTATGCTCCGGCTTACCTGAGTAATACTTGGTTATGAATGCATCCGCACCTGGTGCGACATGCTTTTTCAACCCGTGGTAGATCCGGGCAAGCGATGCTTCCACCAGCGGCTTCTTTCTGCCGAAGATGCTTTTGCCTTCATCTGATAGCTGCAGTACATCGCGCACTGCCTTCCATGGCTTCAGGCTCCCGAACATTCCGGAAGACGGGGTTTTGCTGTGGGTAGGTTTCGGCCAGGACACCGGCACACCAGGTCTGGCGAACTGGGCAAAGAACCGTTTGCGGGAAGTATAAGCGCCGAAGTCAGCAGAATTGAGCAGCCTGTAGTCAAAGCTATAGCCGTAGTCTTCGATGCGCTCCACCCACTTGCGGAAGTCCCTGCCGTTCTTCCTGGAAACCGGCTTGCCGTTCGCATCCAGTGGCCCCCAAGCCATGAACTCTTCCACGTTCTCGATCTGGATCATATCCGGCTTCAGGGCTTCAATGTAGCGGTCCAGGTGATCTGCCAATGTTCTGCTGTCTGCATCACGTGGCTGGCCTCCTTTGGCCTTGCTGAAGTTGGTACACTCCAGGGAAGCCCATAATACCAGCTTGGCATGCGGGTATTTCGCCTGGTAGAACTGCACCAGTCTTACCAGTGATGTGAGGTCCAGCGTGCGGATATCTTCCGTGAAGTGCAGCACGTGCTTATGGTTCTGCGCATGGCTCCTGATGGCGATTGGGTCGTGGTTCACACAGGCAATCACTTTGGCTACTTTCCTGCCGTTTACCCGGGCTTTCTCAATGCCCGTGGTCACACCGCCGGCACCGCAGAACAGGTCCACATACAGGTATTGCAGCGGGGTTTGTAGAGGGTTTTTCATATTGTTAGGCTAAAAGGTGATTGGTTGGTTTTAACTTGTTTGGCTTTTCTACTCAGTACATACAGCTGCACCAGCTGCCGGAACTTGCCCTGCCTGCCCAGCTCCGAGCAGACTTTCTCCAGGCTAAAAACCGGGCTGCTCATACTCGAAATTGCTGGCGGGTAAAGCGTTTGGTTTGTGGTCCGGCTCCCAGATGGTATGAAAGTCCTGGATGCGGTTGTGGGCCAGGTCGCAGCGGGTAATGATCGTGTCGAGCGGCCCGTTGCGGTGCTTGGCAAAGATGTGCTGCAGGGTGCCGGCTGTGGAGTTACCCAGTTCGTCTTCCGTGATGCCGTAGTACTCCGGACGATACAGAAACACCACCGTGTCGGCATCCTGCTCAATGGAGCCGGACTCCCGCAGATCCGAGAGCTGCGGCTTCTTATCCCCGCCCCGGGACTCCACGCTGCGGCTCAGCTGCGAGAGCGCAATCACGGGCACCTTAATTTCTTTGGCGATCAATTTTAAGCCGCGGGAAATGGAAGAGATCTCCTGCTCCCGGTTGCCGCCCTTCTCCCCCTGCATCAGCTGCAGGTAGTCCACAATGAGGAGCTGGATATCGTGATCGGCTTTCATTTTGAGGGCTTTGGTGCGGAGTTCCATGATCGAGAGGCCGGGCGTATCGTCAAGCAGCATGTGCTCGTTCTGCAGCTTGGCGCTCATGATCGCTACTTCTTCGAGTTCGTCTACCGTCAGCTCCGACTTGCTTAACTGGTTATTGGTAAACTCTGATTCCGAAGCAATCAGGCGGTACATGAGCTGCATGTAGCTCATCTCCAGGGAAAAGATCGCCGCGGTCTTACCAAACGCCAGCACGGCATTTTTCAGGTACTGGATCGCCACAGCGGTCTTGCCCATGGCCGGGCGGGCGGCAATGATGATCAGATCGCCCGGTCGCCAGCCACCGGTCAGCTTGTCAATGGAGTGGATGCCGGTCGGGATGCCCACGAGCCCCGATTTGCCGATGCCGCGCTGGATCTGCTGAATCGTTTCCTGGTAGGCCTGCACCGCCGTCACGGACTTTTTAACGATCAGGTTGCCCAGCGTATCGCTTACCCCTTTGCTCAGCTCACTGAGCAGCTCAAAAGGGTCTGCGGTCTGGTCCAGGGCTTTGCCGTGGATGGTTTGGGCCAGCGTCAGGATGCGGCGCTTGGTAAACAACTCCAGTAGATAATGGATGTGTGTTTCCAGGTTGGCTGCCGAATTCACGCGCATCGTCAGTTCGGCTACAAAGAAGGCCCCGCCCACCGAGTCCAGCAGGCCAGCTTGACGCAGTTCGGCTGTCACGGTCAGGATATCGACCGAGGTGCCGCTTTGAAACAGGCGCTTGATGGCACGGAAGACCAGGCGGTGCGGCTCCTTGTAAAAGAACTCTTCCTGTTTGATCAGGGTCAGGGCCACACGCACGGCAGACGATTCGAGCAGCACAGCGCCTAACACAGCCTGTTCCAGGGCCGCATCGTGGGGCAGTACATAGCCCCCGGCCATGTCGCTGTGGGCTGGTTTGGGTTGGTAGCGTTGTTTCATTTGTATACCTTATTTTGCTGCTCTTCAATCATTTTCTGGATGTTCAGTCCGTTGGAAGCGGCTGTAACCTTTTTGTGCTGCTCCCGTAATTGTAGGCGGATATTCGCCATGTTGCTGTCTATTTGCGTTGGTTTGACCTGACGCTGCAGGAAGTCTTCCAGTTTACCCCAACTGGATAAGATGTACAGCCAACTGGATAGGGCTTTTGCTTCATCTCCTTTCTTGGCCTCCGTTAAGTATTTGCGGATGTTTTTAATGGCTTTGTAATCGGCTTCCAATAGCCGGGGCGGTTCGCCTACTTTGCCTTCGTACCACTGCCAGTAAGCATCTACAAAATCCTGGTGCACGATCTCTTTTCCGGTGTTGGCATGTTTGGAAATTAAGGCAGGGGGTGCGTCAGCACGACTCTTATTTTCTTTATTACTTATAGTATTATTATTGTGTGAAGAATCTTCACAGGCAGTGTGCAGTTTCTTTACACCCTTGTGTGCAGTTTCTTCACACCCTGTGAAGCACTCCACTTCGTCATACCATTTACTTGATGAGCGTAAGAAACTGGTTTCTTCCTGCCGCTCAATAAGCCCTTTCCCCAGCAACGTGTTTAAGATGGTGCACACCGTTCTTCTGCTTATTCCTATGAAGTTGGCAAGCTGCTCTTTGCTGGCAGAACACCAGCCTTTCACGGGCGCCTTCGGGTTATTAGATAAATGGTAGATTGAAGCGGCCACGCTGTATTCATTGAGTGTTAATCCCAGTTTCTTGCGGGGCTCGTGCAGGATGGTGGTATAGGCTATTTTAACAGTTGCTTTCATCTCGGTTCTTTATCGTTTTGCTGTTTCGTACAACCTGCCCAGGCGCTGGGCTTCCCTCCGGCTCACGTGGAAGGTGGCCTGCAGCTTTTCCAGCCGTACCTCGCGCACCGTATCGCACTCCCAGTAGTAGGCCTCCATGCGGGCGGAAATGTCTTCGTATCGGAGCAGCAGCTGGGCAAAGGCAACGCTGAGTCCCTGCTGTTCTACCGTGCGCTGTACACGCCGCTTAAATTGAATCTCACTGTGTCTCATAGCTCTTTTCTTTTTGAAGCAGGGCTTCCTGTTCCTGGTCAATCTGCTGTCGGCGTTTGCGGATCTCCTGCCTTCGGAGCTTGCTGGTGCCTTCGCGGTGAAACTCTTCCCGCAGCTGGCACCAGCGCACTGATAGTTCTACAAAGTGCTTATGCTCTTCCGTGGTCATGGAATAAGTCCAGCTGGTTCGGGTCTACTTCTTCAGGCTCTGGCAGCAGCTCCACGGTCTGCACCAGCTTCTGCTGCTCTTTGTCGGCTTCCACGACGCGCAACACCTGGATGCGCTCGTGGAAGTGGGTTGTGTCCTGCTGGGTTCTCATGGCTAAAACGCAATCAGTTGTTTAAACCTGTCCAGTCCGTATGCGTGGGTTTTCTCCAGCAGGGGCAGTAACTCTTTAGCAGGCATCGCGTCTACCGTGATATTATTTTGCGCCATCCATTGCTGACAGCCATATTCACACGCCCCAGTCACCAGTCTGTAGTGCTGCATACTCACAACTGTATCAGGATAGATCGGTTCTTTGGCAAGCTTCTCTGCCACGATCTTGAAGTTCAGGTCGGCGATTGCCTTTTTAAGCGAAGTGGCGTGGGCTGAATAACCCTCCTTCTCTACCAGGTAGCCCTTCTCACCTGCAACCACCCCATCGGATATTGTAAGCTGGGTATAGCCGGCGTATACTTTAATGCCTTTGGATGTTCTGGTGCTTTCAGCGTAGAAGCACAACCCATCGTTATGCAGGATCTTATGTTTCTTTCTCCCGAAGGTGGCGGTGTTGGACTTACATTTAAGCGCAGGAGCAGTCAGCGTAGCATTCTCGCTTACGTCGATGGAGCCTGATTTCGTAAGCGCAGGAGCAGTCAGCGTAGCATTCTGTCTTACGTCGATGGAGCCTGATTTCGTAAGCGCAGGAGCAGTCAGCGTAGCATTCTGTCTTACGTCGATGGAGCCTGATACTTCGGTAAGCGCAGGAGCAGTCAGCGTAGCATTCTCGCTTACGTAGATGGAGCCTGATACTTCGGTAAGCGCAGGAGCAGTCAGCGTAGCATTCTCGCTTACGTAGATGGAGCCTGATTTCGTAAGCGCAGGAGCAGTCAGCGTAGCATTCTGTCTTACGTCGATGGAGCCTGATACTTCGGTAAGCGCAGGAGCAGTCAGCGTAGCATTCTGTCTTACGTCGATGGAGCCTGATACTTCGGTAAGCTTGGAGTAATCTGTTTTATCTCCTGGGTAAATGATTAAGTTACCTGTAATTTTCATGTCTGTATTTTTTAAGGTTAGCGGTATAGTTTTCTGATATCTTTGGTAAGCTTGCCGGTGGTGGTGATTACAACTAAGGGCACGGGCACCAGGTGTTTGGGTAAGGTTGGTTTCATCAGGCAGCTTTGCGTTTAGGGTAGATCATCTCCCGGCCGTTGTCCGGATTTGCCAGCCACTTGTTCAGCCGCTCGGCCTGTTGCAGCACCTCCACTACTTCTTCCGGCTTGCAGGACTTGGTGAAGTGGCGTAGATTAAGTTTGTGCCTTTCAAAGCCTGCCAGCTCTAAGCGTTTTAGATGTGACTTCTTGATGTCCTGGTTGGCTGGGAAGAACATGGTCACCCCGAAGCCGCTGGGGCTGATCTCTGCTTGGATTCCTTGTCTCATGGCTGGGTAGCTTTATTAAGTTCAGCAATCAGCGCATCAGCACACAGTACAGCTTCTTTAGCGAAGGTTTGTGCAAGGTTTTGACTTACTTCTTTATCTGGCCCTGTCGTAGCACATAGCCCTTGCATCGCTGCCATGGCAAACTGCTGGCGGATGGTCAGGCCAGATAAGTTGTCTATCCCTTCGTGGAACCTGTCTGAAAGTTCTTCAGAAGCTAAAGGGTAGGCTGGTTCGTTTCCTGTTATCTTCATTTTTCTTAACTCGTTAAATTGTAAGCGATCTGTATTCCGAATCCCCCGCACAGGGCCACGATCAGCAGCCACAGGGCGATGTCTTTCAAGAGCCGTTTCATCCTTTCAGGGCGTTGCGGTTGCGTCTGCTTTGCTTGTAGGCCTCGTGCCACTGGCACCAGGCAGCAACCCCTATCCCCAGGAAGATCCCCGTACCCACCAGGGTAAAGAGAAAAAACAAGGGATAGCGTAGTTCATAGCCCAGTAGCAGGCAGATAAGGGCAAGGCTTGCGCCTATCCCGCCCGCTCCAAGGAACAGGCAGGCGGTCTTTAATTGGTGATCCATAAGGGTTAAGAATTAAGGGTGATAGATAGGGTTACAGGCTGTGTTATATCAGGTCGGTTGCCCGCACGTTTTTGCATTGGATGATGCCATAGGCGCATTGTACAACGACATCAAACATCTCGCTCTTGAGTTTGCTGGGATGTCGCTCCGAAATGGCCTGCTTTACTTCGAAAGTCTCTTTCTCTAAGCGCCCCAGCATCACGTAAGGATCGTTGGACGCATTCGGATTGGCTTCAAAGCACACCATCATAGCAGCTTTAACTTCTGCCAGAAAACTGTTTAGTTCCTGTTCAAAGGCGGTGCGCTGGCTTTGTTTTTCGGAGATGCTGAGGGTAGAGGTTGACATGGCGTTAAGCATTAGTTTCGGTTACTTCCACTTCTGCATCCTGCGCTTGTTCAGTGCCGGTCGCAATGGCTTTCTGATCCGTCACATCTTCTGCTTCATCAAAAAGCATCGAAGCGCTGGCTTTTGCTTTGGCTGCGCGTTCTTCATCGAAGTCGATGCCGTTGTTTTGGTTCTCCAGTTGCAGCGCTTTCACAACCGCCTCACTGATCTCAGACTTTGGCAGGTACTTATAAAGGCGCTTTACGACCGTCTTTTTCCACATCTCATCCTCGTCTGTCTTCCAGCTGCCGTCGTTCTTTTTGCCCATCTCAGAACGTTGCTTGATCGCATTCACCTGATCGGCACGCATGAACTCAAACTGGTAGCCACCATTGAGCAGGAAAGCCACGGCATACACCCCAATCTTTTTGCCCCGGTTGCCAAGCACTTCCGGCTTATGATCTATTTTCGGATTGGTGCCCTGTTCGATGAAGAAGTGATCGCTTTCATACACCACTTCCGCATAGATGTTCTTCACGCTGCCGGCATCGGTCAGCACCTTGATCAGGCCCATGTAAGAAGGGTCCAGCACGCACTCGCCTTTTCGCGGCACCAAGTAGGCCAGCTTGAGCACGGGATTCAGTGTCAGGCCAGTCAGGGCACAATTCACAATGGCATTTTTAATGCTCTCCGGGTTAGTCTTTGCCAGGAACGTGTTCTTTTGCAATATCTGCAGGGCAAAACCAGCCTCTTTGCCGAAGTCCAGGTTGCTTTTTACTGCTTCGAATTTTGGACGCGCAGCAACTACAATGTCTCTTGGGGATAGGGTAATGTTGCTCATTATTGTTTCTCCTTATATGCGTAAGCTGGAAGATCTAATTCTATTACTCCGTGGGTGTCGGCTGCCGCGCAGGACTCATAGCCTTTATGCTGGCCGGTCTGCAGGGCTTCTGTGTATTTGTCCAATGCCAGCTGATACTCATACCGGCCCTGTGCCATGAAGCCCTCTGTCGGCTTGTAGATAGCCGCAGCGTAAGGGTATTCTTTCTCCTGTGCCACGAACACAAACAGCCGCTCTTCCTGTGATGCATACTCCACTACGTCAGCATAAAAGGCTGCCTGCAAATGATAGCCATAGTTGGCGGCGGCACGGCTGAATCCTTCAGGCGAAGCGTCTTCACAGGTCTTTAGGTCCACAATTGCTTTGGGCTTCAGGTAGTCCGGGCGCACCTTTACCTGTACCCCGCCGAAGTCCACATAATGCGAAACTTCCGCTATGCCTTTGGCAAATAGCTGCTTGATGCTGGGATTTGAAAAAAGGGCATCGCGCATCTCCTGTAGTTTCTGGTAATCCTCGGTAGACAGGCAGGTTTTGCCCATGTTGGCCGCTTCAACTTCGGCGCGCCATTCCTTGTATACTTTGGTCGCACGTGGGTTAGCGCCCCCTATTTCGGCTACCTTTTCAGCATCATTCAGGCAGAAGTATTCTTCATCAAACTGCTCCGGCTCCAATACCAGCGTATGGTAGGCGCTGCCGAATACGAGCGTAGGCGATTGTTTCTGCTCCGGCTGGTTAAAGAAGTGATACACGGATTTCTTGTTGATCAGCTTCAGGCCAGATGAACCGATGAAGTGCGTTTGGGCATGGTAAAAAGCGTTGCTGTCGCTCTGCACCAGGTAGCTTTCGCCCTGTAGTTGGATTTGCTGTTCCATGTTAGCGGGCCGGGTTATAGGTAAGACGATCTATTTCCACTCCGCTTTCAAAGAGCACACCGTGTGTAGCCCCTTTGCGCACGGCTTTTGAGCCGTTGCTCAGTTCATAGCGCGCATTGCTCTGGCAATCCCACACCAGGTTGCCCTTGGCGTCATAAAACAGGGCATAAGTTGTTTTTCTGGTTCCGTTCATGTTACTTTGTCCTTGTTAAAAGATTAATGTTTCATTGATAGGCACTCAATAAGCGGGGGTGCCTATTTCTTTTTGTTTAACTAGCCACCCGAAGGCGCTTGCTTTGCTTGTAGGCGATCAGGCTTTTGCGTGAGTAGCTTACCGCCCGGCCTACCTTCTTGAACTGAATCAGCGTGCCGGGCCTGTCGCGTTCATTCTGCAGGGTGCGGACGCTTACGCCTGCAAACTTGGCAGCGGCAGCCGTGCCTTTTATATCCTCGTCCAGGTTGCGCTCCAAATCATCCACACGGCGCGTTAACCCTTCCAGTACCATGCGCCACTCCTGTTCCGGAACCAGCACAAAAGACTGTTGCTGCTGGGCCTGTATATAAGGAAATGCTGTATGAGACATAAGTATTTAAATATTTAGTTTGAACTATATAGTGAGACTTGCGTATAGGACTAGGCGGCGGCTTTTTGGCTGATGTAGCGGTGTAAGAACTCGCGCCCTTTCTGTGTCCACACCATCTGTATGGAAGTCATCTGTTTGCCTTCCGAGTTGGTGTATGTGTGTGTCTTGGTTTTAGCGTAGTCTTTGCCCTGGAACGGCGCATTGAGCACCCATACCCCGTTTACCTTGCGGATAATGCGCAGGTCGCGGAGTTTCTTGTTCATGGCGACTGCGCTCAGACCAAAATCCTGTGCAATGACCGTGATCGGGTAAGCGTCGCTGGTATTAAGCACTTTAGTGGCATACTCCACGATAGGAGCCTGTTGTTGGATCACTTGCTCGTTTAGCTGGTTCTTCTCCTCTAAAAGCAAGGTGCGCTGCTGAGCGGCTTTCAGTTTTTCGTGCACTAGCAATAGCGAGCGGCTGATCATTTCATCGTCTGACAGGGGCTTTAACTCTGTCTTACCAGTGGTCAGTAGCTCTTCGATGCGGTCATAGACCCATAGCTCAAACTCAGGAGACAGCCAGCCGGCAAATTTTAAGGCCAGCTTTTGGTGCATCCAGGTGCCTTGCGTTGTGCCGCCTTGTAAGATTTGAACTATAGCGTTACGGGAAATCCCGTAACGGTCAGACAGTGCTTCGATAAAACCTTCTGTTTGTTCAGCTCTCAAAAAGTCATTAGGTCTTTTACCGAATGGCTTTGCCATCTGAGTGGCGTTTACCATCACTTCGCCGTTAGCGTTAAATGTGATAGGATGGTTCTGGTATTGAAATACTTGCAGGTTCATAACTAAGCTGCGTTAGATTTGATTGCAAGTGTTTTTATCCGGTTTTGCTTTAGCTGTTTTTGGTGTTCGTCTGCCAGCTTTAACACTTCCGTCCAGATACCCTTTTCGGTACGCTCATTATTAACCACATCATAAATGTGATTTAGACTTTTGCCTGTACGCTCTCTTAGAATCGGTCCGTACTTCTCTGGCATCAAGTCGCGCATTTTTGGTTGATTCCTTGTCATTGTGTTGTTATTTAATTTATATTCGCTTGTTGCGTTGTTGGTATTTCAAATGTACGCAATTGTTTCAACAATATTCAAACTTTTGAGTAAATATTTTAAACAATTATTTCAAATAAATTATAAATGTCTGTAAATCAGCGTCTTGAAGACTTAGTAAAAACCTTCTCAGATGGAGTTGTGTCGAAATTCGCCAAGCAAATAGGTGTTTCACACACTTCTATAGCTTCTATGATGCCAGGTAGCAGAGAAAGCAAGCCGGGATTTGAAATAATTGCGAAGATCACTGAAACTTTTCCTTCAGTAAATATTGAATGGCTTATTAAAGGGAAAGACCCTATGCTAAAAACACCCGGAAACAAACTACAAGACTACACCAAGCCTACCGACAGAAGGGTAGACGAACAGGCCATACCATTATATGACTTTGAAGCAGCGGCGGGTTTAACAAAGCTTTTTAGTAATGCTGAAAATATCCTGGATTTCATAAGAGTACCTAACCTGCCCAAGTGCGATGGGGCGGTACATATTAGTGGCGATTCCATGTACCCGCTTTTAAAGAGTGGTGACATTGTGATGTACAAGCAAGTGCAGGACATACGCAACAGCATCCTATGGGGCGAAATGTATCTACTATCAGCTGAGATAGGCGGGGACCTGCTAACGCTGGTTAAGTACATCCAACGCTCAGATGAAGGCAATGACTATGTGAAACTGGTAAGCCAGAACCAATACCACTCCCCTATTGATATTCCCTTAAAGAACATCCGGGCCCTGGCTTATATCAAGGCTAGTATTCGCATTAACAGTATGGCTTAACGATACCACAATATAAATATGAAAACCATCTATACCTTTTTTATCGCACTATGTACTATAGCGTTGTTCGCCTGTGATGACTCCAGCTCCGATAAATGCACAGACTATTCAGGGCCTGCTCTAAAGAAGGGGGTAAATGGCGGCTGTTACTACGAAGACAATGGAGCAACGGTAACACTAACCGATCCTGAAGCCTGCAAGTGTGCCAAATAAAGCAGACGGCAGTACCTTAGAATAACAATAAAAAGCCCCTGTTGCGAGCAGGGGCCTAAATCAAATGATATGAGCAAAGATAAAGAAGGAAGCAGCAAACCAAGGCCGGCAAGTCCACCGACCAAAGAGTGGAGCTCTAAAAGTTCACAAGGCCCGAGAGAAAGACCAACAGGAAAGCCAACAAAGGAGCGATAGGAATAAACATCATACAAAAGAGTGCCAGCCTTATGTTTTCCACTCTCGTTGAGTTGATCTCTTCATTTGTAAGTATGCGATCCTGGTAGCTCCCCAGCTGGTTAAGCACCAGATTATAATACTTCTCATCTGTTGTTAGGTCATTATCAAAGTTCCTTGCCGTTGCAATGTTTTGAGGTGATTCTCCTGGAACGGTAATTCTATAGGGACGAAAATTGCGTTGGATAAAATAAAGGGAAGCACACACAGGTATGATACAAAATAGAGCAGCTAAGCCTAGCGCATCCTTGTCGAAGGCGGTTGCATCTCGGCTCAATATAAAACCAATCAACACCGTTAGAAAGGGAATTAATATGGAAATAATAATCTCTGCTTTCTTAGACATGCTATCCGAAGCTGTTACAGTTTCTGTCAGCCGCTGCTCTGCCAGATGCAGCATGAGCGCAGCAGAATCCTTACCGATGATGTCCCATTTCTCGATAGTACACTGCCAGGCATCAGGTTCGACTAGCAGTGTAGGCTTGGGAGTATATACTGTTTTAAGCAGCCCCTTCCCCTTAACAAAGAACTTTTGCAACAGTGTGCCGGATGGTTTTACTTCTTGCTTCATACACAGGCTTATATGAAGTAAAGATAAGAAAATTAGCACAATAATATATTCGCTAACATAATTAGTATGTACGACAACCACGCCATCCGCGGGCGCTTTCTCGATGAAGTAGAGCGCCTGGTCTCCTCGGGCATCTGCCGCTCCTATGCGCAGGTGGCCGAGGGCTGCGGCCTGAAAAGCTACCACCTGTCCGATATCCGCAACGTCCGCTCCGAGCTGAGCCTGCCGGTGCTGGTGGACTTTGTTTCGGCTTACCGGGAGCATGGTGTCAGCTATGCTTATATCCTGGATGGCGTGCGGACAGAGCCGCTGGTGGTATCACAAGCGTATCAAAAATTACAGCAGGCCCAGGAAGCCTTAAAAGAGATCAGAGAGCTGTTGAACCATGGCACACCCAACCTTTAAAGCAGACTTAAAAGAAACCAAGCGCAGTGACGGCACCCGCTCGGTGCGCATCCGCATTACCAAAGACCGGGTGCACGCCTACTACAAGCTGGGTATTTACCTGAAAGGGGAACCCAAAAAGAAGGATGCCCGCAAAGGGGACTGGAACCCCGATGGCGATTTTTTAAAAGCTAACTGGGTACGCTCGTCCAACCACGAGCACGCCCTCTACAACGAGCGCATTCACAAAACCATCAAGGAACTGGATAAATACGCGGCCGATCACCCCACCTATAGCGCCGCTGAGATCAAGCAGGGCTATAGCGATGAAAAGGCAGGCAAGCATAAACCCGCTGAAGCAGCGCAGAAAGGGTTCCTGGCTTTCTTTCAGGAATGGATCCGGCGCAAGGATGCCATGACGCAGCACGGGACCAGTACCGTCTACGAGAGCACGCTGTATTACCTGAAGCAGTTTTGGGGAGACAGGCCCGATACGCCGGAGGCACTGAACCCGGCCACGATCAGTGCCTTTATCCACCACCTTCATACGGTACAGGTCAATAAGACACAGGTCGGCTACAAGGCTTCGACAATCAACACCGCTTTCCGCACCTACCGCACCGTGTTCAAGAACGCTGTGCTGGAAGGCTGGCTGCCTCCGATGCCCAATCCCTTTGATGTGCCCTTGCTGCCGGAAGAAGATAAAAACGTGAGCTACCCCTCAGTTGACCAGCTGCTGTCGCTGATGCACCTGGACGGCCTGACGGAAGTGCAACGTAACGCCCGCAACGTCCTGCTGATGCAGTACTTTTTGAACGGCGCCCGCGTCTCGGAGGTCTTAACCCTGCGCTGGGTCGACCTGCAGGTGGAGCGGGTGGACTACCAGCCTAAAAAACGCAGCAAGCGGCGTAAGTCCATTGCCCGGCATGCTGGTGTGGAGTGGGTGCTGGCGCAGTACGAACCCACTGGGAAATACGTTTTCCCTTACCTGACAGAGGAAGACGACAAACTCTCTGGGAAGGAGCGGGTACGTCTCTTGCAAAATACCGTATCCCCGATCAATAAAGCCCTGGCGCGCGTTGCTAAGAAGGCCGGTATCACAGCCAAGTTAACCACGCATGCCCAACGCCACGCCTTTGCCGAGCAACTCTGGCAGCTGACCAAGGATGTGCGCGTGGTACAGGAGATGGTCGGGCACGGCTCGGTGCAATCCACGCAGCATTACCTGGCCCGGCTGCAGCTTACGCAGAAAGACAGCCTGAACGACAGCCTGTATGGCAGCATCGGGGAAACAATAGGGAAACAATAGGGAAACATTGTCTGCAAAAACGTGCATTTCAGGGGTGCAAATGGCGTAGGGGAAAAGGGTTTTGCCGTTCGGAGTGGCAGACTTAGGTAAATAACCACATATTACGGTATTTGGATTCCAAACTTGGTAAAATACGCGGTAAATATAACTTTGTATTGCCTGTAGGGGTTAGGCTTGTAACCTGGCAATTAGCAAAAAAACGAGCCGCAAATTTACTCAATTTGCCCGAATTATTCTTACTTTTAAGGAAATATACTTTAACCACACCCAAAACCTGATGATCTACCTCCGGCTTTTAGCAGAAAGCATCCGTTTTGCCTGGCAGGCCCTGCGCGCAAACATGCTGCGCACACTGCTTTCGTTGCTGGGCGTAACAATCGGCATTTTTGCTATCATCTCGGTTTTTACACTGGTAGATTCGCTGGAGCGTAACGTGCGCGATAGCATGAGCTTTATTGGCGATAAGGTGTTGTATGTAGAGAAGTGGCCCTGGAGCTTTGGTGGCAGCTACCCCTGGTGGAAGTATTTTCAGCGCCCGGAGCCTACAGCACGCGAGTACCGCTTGCTGGACCGTAACCTGACCAACGATGCCGGCGTGGCAATTTTTGCCCGCAAAGGGGGCAGCACGTACAAGTATCGTAACAACAGCTTCTCGGATGGCATGCTGATGGGCGTAACCTACGACTATAGTAAAGTGAGCGAAATTCCGATTGAGGAAGGCCGCTATTTTATACCGCAGGAAATAGATGCCTCCCGCAATGTGATCGTGATCGGTAAAGAGATTGCCGAAACCCTGTTCCCTTACAGCAGCGCTGTAGGGCAGGAACTGAAAGTGGGTGGCCAGCGGTTCCGGGTGATTGGGGTGGTAGAGAAGCAGGGCGAGAACATGTTCGGTGCCCCGAACTTCGACCAGATGGGCGTTATCCCGTTCGGAGCTTTCAGTAAAATGTATGATACCGGCCCTAATGGCATAGGCACAACGATAGCTGTAAAAGGCCGTGAAGACGATGAGGGGCTGCAGGAGCTGGAGTATGAAGTGCGCGGCATGATGCGCAACATACGTGGCCAGCGCCCACGTGACGATGATAGTTTTGCCATAAATCGCCCAGAGATGGCTACACAGGCTGTTACCGGCTTTTTTGATGTTATTGGAATAGCTGGCTGGGTTATTGGCGGCTTTGCTATACTGGTAGGTGGTTTTGGTATTGCCAACATCATGTTCGTATCTGTAAAAGAGCGTACAAACATTATCGGTATCCAAAAATCTTTAGGAGCTAAAAACTATTTCATCCTTTTCCAGTTTCTGTTCGAGTCGGTGTTCCTGAGTGTGTTAGGCGGCGCCATTGGTATCTTCCTGGTATTTCTCATTACCATTATCCCACAGGACATGATGAAGATCAGCCTGTCGATGGGTAACATTGTGCTGGGACTTGGCGTATCTGCCGTGATTGGTATGCTTTCAGGTATAATTCCGGCCGTGCTGGCATCAAATCTTGATCCGGTTATTGCAATCCGCTCTAAATAAAGTAATTTACACCCCGCGCTATAGCAGTGCTCCCTCACTGCCTGCTTTTTCGCGGCCTTTAAATTTTTATATGATGAATGGCGCAGACAAATAAGCGCCGCAGGGTAAAGTGCCCTGCACTGAAGATGACTAATTATTATTATGACAAAGCTTAGAAAAACGAGCAAAACCAAGCTGCACGACGAATCGCTGAACACAGGCAGCGGACAAACTATTCTGAATCCTGATGCTAACGAAAACAAAGTAAGATCGGTAACTGATCTGCGCGAAAGCGGACAGGTAACAGCAGCGCCTGCCTCTGAAGAAGATATCCGTATACGCAAAGCATTTGTAGATAAAGACTGGAACGAAATTAAGATTGCTGACTCCTGGCAGATATTTAAAGTAATGGCTGAGTTTGTGGATGGCTTCGAGAAGCTGGCCAAGATCGGCCCTTGCGTTTCGATATTCGGGTCGGCCAGAACCAAAGCCGACAACAAATACTACATTATGGCCGAGGAGATCGCTGCCAAGCTGGTGCGCCACGGTTATGGTGTAATTACAGGTGGTGGCCCGGGCATTATGGAAGCCGGTAACAAAGGTGCTCACTCTGAAGGTGGTAAATCGGTAGGCCTTAACATTCACCTGCCATTCGAGCAGTTCAACAACATTTACATCGACTCTGACAAGCTCATTAACTTTGACTACTTTTTTGTACGCAAGGTAATGTTTGTGAAATATGCGCAGGGCTTTGTAGTGTTGCCTGGCGGTTTCGGAACGCTGGACGAACTTTTTGAAGCGATCACACTGATCCAAACAAAGAAGATCGGTGCCTTCCCGATTGTACTGGTAGGCCGTGAATACTGGGGCGGTTTAATGCAGTGGGTAGAGGACGTAATGCTTAAAATGGAACGCAACATCAGCGCAGAAGACCTGGATCTGGTACACATTGTAGACGATCCATCGGAAGCCGTGGAAATTATTGACGCGTTTTACAGCAAATACCTGCTTTCTCCAAACTTCTAAGAAAAGTAACTATAGTTTATGCAAAAGCCCGCTGCCAACACAGCGGGCTTTTTTTGTGTTACTTTTTGTAAATATCATACTATAGCTATACACATTGCATTCTAAAAATCCTATATTTACATAACACTGGATATCTATAGTTTGTGTAATATGGCTTGTGGCGTTAAGCTTTCGTTTGTTGGCAAAGCAGTTGTGCTTATAGTTTGCTATTTGGTTGCAGGTATTTTCTCAGAAGCGCTGGCTCAAATCAATAAGCAATCTAATATCTGGTATTTTGGCAGCAAAGCCGGCTTAGACTTTAATAGCGGCACCCCTACTGTACTTACTGATGGGGCTATGGAAGCTTTCGAAGGAACAGCAAGTATAGCCGATGCCGATGGCAGACTTCTGTTCTATTCGGATGGTACCACGGTCTGGAACAAGCAGCATCAGGTAATGGCCAATGGCTCAGGTTTACTAGGTAGCGCCAACAGTGCCCAATCGTGTATTATAGTTCCTAAGCCTGGTAGTCAGACAATTTATTACCTGTTTACTACCGATGCTGCAGGCAAAGCAAATGGCTTACGCTACTAAACTATAGACATGGGAGTAAACAGTGGGTTGGGTGCTGTTATCGAAAAAAATATACTGCTCTACACCCCTACTTCTGAGAAACTGACTGCTGTAAAGCATGAAAATAAAGTAGATATCTGGGTTGTATCGCACGAGTTTGGTACAAGAAGTTTTAAAAGCTTTCTGGTTACAGAAGAAGGAGTTGCAAGAAAAAATCTTGGTTCAATAACAACGCTCCTTGACTCACAATTTCCTGCAGTAACGGACCCTACAAATGCGATTGGCACTATGAAAGCTTCGCCGGATGGTTCTAAAATAGCAGTTACTCACCGCGTTACAAATTCAGTCCGGATTTTTAGTTTCACCGACCGTGGCACAGTCATGAACTTCCCGTTATGGTACGAGGCTACTGTGTTGCCAGCCTCCGATCACCCCTATGGGCTGGAATTCTCTCCTGATAACACTAAGCTCTATGTAAGCACAGATGCAGGCACTAAAATTTATCAGTTTGATCTTAGCTCTGAGGATGCTGCAACTATAATCGCCTCAAAAACACTAATCGGACAAGCATACCTAGACCCAACGAACCCGCCCACGAACTTTGTAGGTGGCAGTTTACAACTTGCTCCGGATGGCAAGATTTACTTTGCCCGGCCAGCCAGTTCTCACCTAGGCGTAATTAACAACCCAAATGCTTCAGGTGCTGCAAGCAACTACGTAGATAAAGCTGTTTACCTGGAAGGGAATAAAAGTATGATGGGTTTACCAGCCTTTATCCAGAGTAACTTTGACTATACCTACGACATCAGTTTTGATATTAAATGTTTTGGCCAGGCAAGCACCTTCGCTTTCGATGCTCCTGCATCAGAACAGCCTACCTTTATGGAATGGGACTTCGGAGACCCGGCTTCCGGCACGAACAACATTGTCAGCACCTTAAATGCCAGCCACAATTTCAGTGCCCCGGGTGAGTATACTGTTACATTTACCCGCCACATCAACAACAAACAGGAAACCTATACCATAACTGTAAAGGTAGATGCGCCGCCTGTAGTTAACCTGGGTCCCGACCGCAGTGTTTGCCCTGGCACCGAAGTAACACTAGATGCAACTACACCCAATGCTACTTATAAATGGAGTAACGGAAGTACCTCGGCAAGTATAACCACTACCACCCCTGGCACCTACTGGGTTGAAGTAACTATAGGAATCTGCATCACCCGCGACGAAGTAAAGATCTCAAACTATAGTTTGCCAACCGTAAACCTGGGTCCGGACCGCGAACTGTGCGAAGGGGAAACGATAGAACTGAATGCTTTTAACCAAGGAGCTACCTATTTGTGGCGGGATGGCTCTACCAACCCAACTTTTACGGTTACCAAAGCAGGCACTTACCGCGTAGAGGTTACCAGTAAAAATGGCTGTAAGAAAACAGACGAGGTAACTATAGTTTACAATGCGCTGCCTGTTGTTAACCTGGGGCCTGACCGGGACGTTTGTGCCAACACGACTACTATGCTGGATGCTACCCAGCCTGGTGTAACTTATAAATGGAGTACAGGAGCCACCACACCAACTATAACTGTAGCAACTGCAGGTGAGTATTGGTTAACTATAACCAACAGCAAAGGCTGCAGCACCACCGATGCCATCCGCATTAACCATCTGCCGCTGCCTGTCGTTAACCTGGGACCGGATGTTACCCTTTGCTCCGGAGATACCAAGTTACTGGATGCTACTTATCCTAACTCCACTTACCTATGGCAGGATGGCTCTACTAACCCTACTTTTCTGGTAAAAGAGCCCGGGAAATACTGGGTAGATGTTACCAACGAATTAGGCTGCGTGGTGCGCGACGAGATCTGGGTACCTTACCTGACCCGGCCAGCTATAGCGCTGGGCAATGACACCACCCTTTGCTATGGCGACACACTGGTTATAGGCAGAGAATTACCGGGCAACATCCGATACCTGTGGCAGGATGGCAGCACAGAGCCTCTTTATAAAGTAACCAAACCGGGCACTTACAAACTCACCGCTTTTAATGAGCACTGCGAAGCCAGCGACGAGATAACCATTCGCTTCAGAGACTGCATTGGCGGGCTTTTTATCCCAAATGTTATTACTCCTAACGGCGATGGCAAAAACGATGTGTTCTTTATACATGGCCTGGAAGAAGATGACTGGGAACTGGCACTTTACAACCGTACAGGCACAGAAGTTTTCCGGACCCAAAACTATAAAAATGACTGGGCACCCCAGCCGGGTAACACAACAGGCATATTCTATTACCTGCTCCGGCACCCAGCTACAGGCCGCACCTACAAAGGCTGGGTAGAAGTGCTGCAGTAAGCTACTATAACCTTTAGGGCTGCTACCGTATACCTCCTGTATGAACTGGAGAAGTATACTTAGCCGCAATGAGCGTAAAAAACTTAAAAAGGAGCTAAAGGTACAGGACAAACTGAACCTGGAAGTACGCGACAGCCTGGCTATGCAGCGCACAAGAATGGCAAACGAACGTACGCTTCTGGCTTATATGCGCACCGCCACAGCCATGATTCTGGCCGGCCTCACGTTTATTAAACTGTTTGATGACCTGTTTTACATTGGTGTAGGGCTGATATCTATACCGATGGGTGTGGTTGTTGCCTATTTTGGCTACAGGCGCTATAGTAAGCAAAAGCTGGAAATAGCACAAAATACAACCTTATACGCCCCCACCAGCCCCATACTGGCTGAAGTAACCAAACAGGAAAAAGACGAACCCGGCACTGATACGACCTCAACTACCACCTCACCCCAACTATAAGTTGTTGCTATGCTACCAGACCCAGAACAGGAAGAAATAAAGCGCCTGAAGAAGAAGCTGAAAGCGCAGGAGAAAAAGAATATTGAGATCCGGGACCAGATGGCGGTGCAACGTACCATATTTGCCAATGAGCGCACCCTAATGGCTTACCTCCGAACTGCCATTGCCCTGCTGGCCGGTGGTATAGCAGCCATCAAATTATCACAGCACAAATATATGGGCATAATCGGCTTTTTGCTGCTGGCTTTAGGTGGCAGCCTGATCATCTATAGTTTTTACCGGTACTTCAAGAAACAGCGCCTCATCAGAAAACAACAGAAAGAATTTGTGCAAACCAGCCACCATCACGCCAAGATCCACGAAAAAGAAGCATCCGGATATGGCAATGTCGATTAAACTATAGCTTTACCTGCTTCGCTCTTTTAGTGAGCAGCTCTTTTATCCCTATTGCCCCTAGCAGAAAAACAAATGGCAGCAAAGGCAAAAAAAAGCGATTATCCCAGTCTACAGCGCTTACAACTACCATAGCGGAAAGCTGAAGCATCAGAAAAACGATAAAGCCAGTAACTCTTGCCTCTACCATTCTGGCTAATAAGGCTTTTATGCCCAGCAAATAAAGCGGATAAATGAGCGCAACTATAGCTACGTTATGCCAGAGCGAATAATACGGCCGTACCTGTCCCCAGTAGTATAAGAGTCGCAAAAGAGATTGCTTTAAAAAGAACCAGGGCTCACTCAGAACTATAGCTACAGTTTGCTGCAGCGGCGACCCTTGTGGTTGTGCTATAGTTATGCCCTCTAAGCGAAGCGGCTCATATCCCTGAATAACCTCTCCCGACACCAGGAATTTTGTAAAAGAGTGATCGCTGGATATATCCTGCAGAAAAAGATGCGCCACTATAAGTACAACTATAGATGCTAAGCTCAACAATAAAGTAGCTGCCTTCCAGAGGTTATATTCTCTTTGCTTGCAAAAACCAATGCCCCAGTAAACGAATACTGCTACGGCTACCATAAAACCATTTGGCCGCAGAAACAGCACTACCAGCAACAACAGCGATAAATGCAGATAATGACTTTTTTTGTTTGCTGTTACCAGTCGCCAGAAAACAAGGCAGGTTACGCTCACAAACAACGATTCGGTGTGGATGTACAGGTTCCAGAACTGAAAATCGGGCCACAGGATGAGCAGAAAAGTAGTTAGGGCAGCTACCAGCTCACTACCTGTTAACTTGCAAGCCGCCTTATACATAGCTACCATCGCCAGACCCGAAACTATAGTTTGCAGCAATACGATCCAGCCCAGGCCCCCTAGCCAATTTGAGAGAGCAAGAAGCGTCGTATATACAATGTAGCTTATCTTTAAAGAACTATAGTCTCCTGTTGCAAACATGCCGGCTTGCGCAAGGTAGCGTTTACTATCAAAAACCACCTTAATTCCGTGTTTGCTATAGAGCAGAAACTGCACTAAAACCCAGAATGCAGCTAGCCCCGCATATAAAAGGTAAGCTGCACTACTACGATTAAATGCTTTCAGGTAGGCCATCTGCAAATCTACCTGTTTTTCTATATTTCGTGCACAGGCGCCGGCTCAAACTATATAATTCTATCCATCTGAAACAAAGTGAATTCAGCTAAACCAATTGTGCTTGTTTTATGTTAAGATAGGTTAGCGTACTGCAACGGCAGCACGCTGATTTATTTTATACCTTTGCTATTTAAAATCAACGCATCCTGCATGGCTTTAGAACAAAAGCAGACTACCGATACTGGCACCGAAACCGCAGCCTTCCCGCAAAACGGCGAAGCGCAGCATATTGAAGTTTACGGCGCCCGCGAACACAACCTTAAGAACATATCCATTAAACTACCGCGCTACAAGCTGGTAGTTTTTACAGGCATATCCGGGTCAGGCAAATCGTCGCTGGCTTTTGATACCATTTATGCCGAAGGGCAGCGCCGCTACATGGAAACGTTCTCTGCCTACGCCCGCTCGTTTATGGGTGGCCTGGAGCGCCCGAACGTTGATAAGATCGAGGGCCTGTCGCCGGTAATTTCTATCGAACAGAAAACCACCAGCCGCAACCCACGCTCTACAGTAGGCACCATCACCGAAATCTACGACTTTATGCGCCTATTATGGGCACGTACGGCCGAAGCTTATAGTTATGTAACCGGCGAGAAAATGGTGCGCCAGAGCGACGACCAGATCGTGAACCATATCCTGGAAAACTTTGATGGCAAGCGTATAGTTGTGCTCGCCCCGGTTGTAAAGGGCCGTAAAGGGCACTACCGCGAGTTGTTCCAGCAGATCCGTAAGATGGGCTTTATACGCGCCCGCGTAGATGGCGAGCTGCTGGAGATCACACCAAAAATGCAGGTAGACCGCTACAAAATTCACGACATTGAGATCGTGATCGATAAGATTGTGGTGAAGGAAGAAGACCGTTTCCGTTTGTCGAGCTCTATACAGAATGCCCTGACACATGGCAAAGGAACTACGCTGATACTGGATGTGGATGCAGACAAGACGCACTTCTTCTCACGTCACCTCATGGACCCGGCCACCGGTATTGCCTACGACGACCCGGCTCCGAACTCCTTCTCGTTCAACTCCCCTTACGGCGCCTGCCCGGTTTGTAATGGCCTGGGCGAGATACAGGAGATCACCGAAGAGTCGGTTATACCGGACAGAGACCTGAGCATACGCCGTGGTGGTATTGCGCCGCTGGGCGAGTACCGCGATATCTGGATATTTAAGCAGATCGAAGCACTGTTCAAGCACTTTAAGGTTTCGGTATCTACCCCGATAAAAGACCTGCCTGCTGATGTGGTAAAGGTACTGATGTACGGTTTGGATGAGGACCTGGAAGTGAATACCAAGAAAGGCAACTATGTGGTAGAGTTTGAGGGAATCATCAACTTCCTGAAAAACCAGATGGAGTCTGATTCTGACAACATACGCAGCTGGGTAGAAGATTTTGCACAGAACACCACCTGCCCCGAGTGTAACGGTTACCGATTAAAAAAGGAATCGCTGCACTTTAAGCTGGCCGGTAATAATATTGGTGAACTATCGGTTTTAGACATAAATAAACTGGCTGCCTGGTTCGAGGGGCTGGAAGACCGCCTGAGCGAGCGCCAGAATGTAATTGCCCGCGAACTGCTGAAAGAGATCCGTAAGCGCATTGGCTTTTTGCTGGATGTTGGCCTGGATTACCTGAGCCTGCACCGCCCGGTTAAAACCTTATCTGGTGGCGAGAGTCAGCGTATCAGGTTGGCAACACAAATAGGTACGCAGCTGGTAGGGGTGCTCTATATTATGGATGAGCCAAGTATAGGGCTACACCAGCGCGATAACGAGCGCCTGATAAACGCACTGAAAGACCTGCGCGACCTGGGCAACACGATTATAGTTGTGGAGCACGACAAAGACATGATCCTGCACTCCGACTATGTAGTGGATATTGGTCCGGGAGCAGGCATACATGGCGGACAAGTGGTTACAGCCGGCACTCCGGAAGAAATGATGAAGGCCGGTACAAAAACAGCTGATTTCCTAAGCAACCGTCGTGGTATAGAAGTGCCCCGCGTAAAGCGGCCAGGCAATGGCGAAAAGCTTGTATTGAAAGGTGCTACCGGCAACAACCTGAAAAACGTGACGCTAGAGCTACCATTAGGTAAGATGATCTGTGTAACAGGTGTTTCAGGCTCAGGCAAATCATCGCTGATACACGATACGCTGTACCCGATCCTGAACACGCACTTCTTTAGAGCGAAGCGTGAGCCGTTGCCTTATAAAACAATTGAAGGCTTGGATAAAGTAGATAAAGTAATTGAGGTGGACCAGTCGCCGATTGGCCGTACGCCACGCTCTAACCCGGCTACGTATACAGGCGTGTTTACCGATATCCGTAGCTTGTTTGCACAGCTGCCCGAAGCTAAGATCAGGGGGTATACGCCGGGGCGTTTCTCGTTTAACGTAAAAGGTGGCCGCTGCGAAGCTTGTGAAGGTGCGGGTATGCGAACCATTGAAATGAATTTCCTGCCGGATGTGTACGTGCCATGCGAAGTATGCAAAGGCAAACGCTACAACCGCGAAACCCTGGAAGTGCGCTTTAAAGGCAAAAGCATTACCGATGTGCTGGATATGACCGTGGAGCAAGCCGTTGAGTTTTTCGAAAGCCAGCCGCGCATCCTTCGAAAGATACAAACGCTGAACGAAGTTGGGTTGGGTTATATTACATTAGGCCAGCAGGCAACTACCTTATCGGGTGGTGAGGCGCAGCGCGTGAAACTGGCTACAGAACTCTCTAAAAAAGATACCGGCCAAACGCTGTATATCCTGGATGAGCCAACTACAGGCCTGCACTTCCAGGACATTGAGCACCTGACCGAAGTACTGCACAAGCTAACCGATAAAGGCAATACAGTGCTTATCATTGAACACAACCTGGACCTGATAAAAGTTGCCGACTGGATAATTGATATCGGGCCGGAAGGTGGCGAAGGTGGCGGAACTATAGTTGCCCAAGGCACACCCGAAGAAGTGGCTAAAGTAAAGAAAGGTTATACTGCGCGTTTCCTGAGGGATGAACTGAAAAACAGCCATTACCGCGAAAATGGCCAGGAGTAAGAAACTATAGTTAGCTCACACTCGCGGGTCACGAATAAGGGCTTGAAAATTATAAAGCCGCAGCTATAGTTTATAGTTGCGGCTTTTGTTTTTATTTTATCTTTTTCTCCAGGGCCTCGGCGTGCTCCAGGTGCTGCCTGATGAGTGGCAGCTGTTTTGAGGCATATTGCTTCACTTCCATCGATACGCCATGTTCAGCCATGTCTTCATAACTGTCCAGAAGCTTATCGTGCAGGTAACGGATTTCGCGAATGTAAGCCAGGTCAAAAGCAATACCTTCTTTAGACGAAACTTCTTCCAGCACATCTTTGTGGGCATTGCCTAAGGTTTGGGGGAGCACAAAATTGGCATTAGCGCCCAGTTCCTGCAGTTCGGTCAGCATCTGTTCATGTACATCCTCCATCTCCTGTGCTATGGCTTTTACCTCGGGACTTACACCACGCGCTATAGCCTCCTGGCTTAGTTGCAGTTGCAGCATGTTGGCACTGGCGGCATCTGCTACAAACAAGGCGTCGTTTTCCATGTTTTTCTGACCGGCTTTTTCGAACTGGGCTATGCTTTGTTCTGCGGCAGCCTTTATGCTATCATTAGAGTTACAGCTGGCCAGCATGCCAACCGTTAATGCCACCAGCAATACAGTAGATAAATATCGTTTCATAGTTATAGGGTTATAAACAGAAAGCATCTGTTAAGTATAGTTACTTACAGATGCTTTCATATGTTTTACAAGTTACTGTAAACCTGCGTAGGTACTGTTATTTCTGTTTATCCAGCATGTCTTTTATTTGTTTGGCGCGCTCGTGGTGCTTCTGTAATACAGGCAAAGTTTTGCTGGCGAAGGCTTTTGCGTCAGCATCATGCAGGTCACGGGCTGCCTCTTCAAATTCATCTATGTCATCTTTATGATCATCTACCATCAGGTTCATGTAGGCTTTGTCGAAATCAGCACCAGTTTTATCACGCAAATTTCTTACATGATCCATGTGATCGCTTCCCATGCTATCGGGCAACATAATACCTTTGGCAGCGGCCAATGCTTTCAGCTCATCGTTTGCTTTGGTATGGTCAGTTACCATCATTTGTCCAAAGTTTTTCACATCGGCATGCTGTCCTTTTTGCTGCGCCAGTTTACCCAGTTCTACTTCCATCATGCCTCCGCTGGCTGCTTTAGTCATAAATTCTGAAAGGTCATCCTTAGTTTCTTCCTGTGGAGTATCTTCAAAAGCCCGCTCGTTTGCTTCCTGGGCTTCTTCAACTGGCTCTTTTTTCTGATTACAGCTAAAGCCAAATAATAGTGCTAAGGCTATTAAACCTGTTGATGTGATTTTTTTCATAGTTGTGTATAATGTTATATTTTTTTATTTTTCTATAAAGTATTTAATATACGCCCTGTGTACGCTATAGTTGTGGTTTATAATACTATAGTTCGGAACCTTTTGCTGGTGTATTTCTTTTGTATTAATTGGGTAAAGGCATCTCCTTCTGCATATAACGCCCTCTGCCGGCACCTTGGATTTTTAGTAAAAGCATTTAAATATTTCGTTATAAACCTTTTATGAGAACAAGAATTACTTCATGGACGAAGGCGGGGCTACTGGCCTTGTTCTTCTTAGGTGCCGGTGCCGTACAAGCGCAGCAGCAGGACCCGGATGCCACCGACATACGGGAAATGGATAAAGACCATGACCGTATCATTAAAATACACCCGCTGCAGCTAGGCGAAGTCTATGTATCAATGGAGAAGCTGCGGACAGAGCGTATTTCCAATGAGTATGGTATCGGCTATATTTATAAAAGCTATCTGAAAGGCGAAACGGATGATTGGCAGGACTTTGAGGCAAAAAATGTAAAGGGCGTAGGCATCCATATGAGCCAGCGACATTATACTTCTAAAACCAAAAGTGCGCCGTTTGGCTTCTTCCACGGACCAGTGTTCGGTTACCGTTTCCTGGTATTTGAGAAAAACGTTTTTGATTTGCCGGAGCAGGATCCTTCTTCTCCTAATTTCAGGTATGTAGGCCGCTTATACCAGAATTCTCTTGATTTGAGCTACCGAATTGGCGGGCAGTTTTTGCTGGGTAACCACTTTACACTGGAAGTAGCCGGTTCGCTTGGCGGCCGCGTAAAGTATGCCAAAGCTACCACTGCCGAAGAATTGCTGCCTGAACACATTATTGGCTATGAACTGATAAAAGACGAGAGCTCTTACCTGGCAGCTACCCCGCTCGCACAGCTTAAGTTTTCGATAGGATACGCCTTCTAAATTTAACTATAAAAAAGAAGCCCGTTTTTACAGATAGCAGGCTTCTTTTTTATAGCTGATGCTTACCTACTTTACCATCTTGTTTAGCACACTATACGAAAGGAGTTTGCCATTCCGGTAACTCTCTGACCGTACGATGCCCACACCCGGCACAAAATATTCTATAGTCTGGATGCGTGTAGCAGGCATGTTCATGCCCATAGCTTTGGTACGCATTTCCATATCCTGGTTTATTTTAAAAGCATTATAAGCCCCGGCTGGCACATTTATACTTTCCTGATCGCCAACGGTACGCCCGGTTATATTCATTACCATAGACGACATCTGCTGCCCGCTGTCTTTATCCAGCACATCAATGGTTAGGGAGCCGTCTTTTAGTTTCTGCCCTGCTGCCAGCCCCGATGGATAATCCATCTGGTCGCCCTGCATCTTTACCTCCATGTTCTTATAAGCAGCCAGCATATCGGGGTTTATCATAGAGCGCATGTCAATTAACATACTACCATCCTGGCAGCTTACCGTGTAATTGCCTTCGGTGGTCAGCTTGCCTTTTTCATCAAAAATCTTGCTATGTATGGTGGCCTCTGTTTTAGCCGGACTGCTGTTGATGGAGGTTACCTTATATTGTACTCTGCCTGTGAGTTTGTCTTTACGGTCGTAGTTCAAGAGCTCATACTCTGCATCATTGGTTAGCAGGTAATATCCTGCGCAGTCCTGTGCTGCAGCCTTCGGAGGTCCTGACACCCAGGTTAACATGACTATAGCAAACAAGTAAAGCAGGTTTCTTTTCTTCATAGCACTATACTTATAAGTAAAACAAATAACAGGAAAGTACAAATATAACGTTCTTTATACCTGATATCCAGGCATAAAGACTTTACAAAGTATATGTACTGATTAAAGGTGTGAACATACAAGAATAGGCAGTAAAAGAAAAAGCCGGAACGTTGGTTCCGGCTTGGTATGGGCAAAACTATAGTTTATAGTTACTCTCCTTTAAACTGCGGTCTGCGCTTTTCATTAAAGGCCGTTACACCTTCTTTATAGTCTGCAGAATTGCCGGCAATTTTCTGGCAGTACGCTTCATAATCCAGCATCTCATCCAGCGACGAGTTAAACGACTTGTTCAGCATCTTTTTCATCAGGCCGATGGCTTTAGTTGGCGCTACTGCATAACGGGCAGCAAGTTCTGCCACAGCTGCATCCAGCTCTTCCGGGGCTACTACTTTGTTAACCATGCCCAGTTGCAATGCTTCTTCTGATGATACTTTTGAACCCAGTGTACTTAACTCAAACGCTTTTAAAGAACCCACCACGCGTGGTAAAAAGAACGACGAACCCGAATCCAGTACCAGCCCGACATTAACAAACACCTCTATCATGCTGGCTGCTGTAGATGCTACTACCAAATCACACGCCAGCGCTAACGAGCAACCTGCACCGGCCGCTACGCCATTCAGTTTGCAGATGATTGGCTTCGGCAAATTGCGCATGGCACGTATAATCGGGTTATAACGCTTCTCCAGCGACTCCGACAAATCACGTTTGCTGGCACTGGCTATGGCTTTTAAATCCTGACCTGAGCAAAAGGCTTTTCCAGCACCAGTAAGCACTACCACACGCACGTTGTTATCGCGGGCTACCTGTTTCAGGGCATCCTGCAGGTCGTAGCTTTGCTGGTCGTTAAAGGCGTTAAATACATCTGGTCGGTTTAGTGTTATAGTTGCCACACCGTCCTGTACCTCATATAGTAAACACTCGTAGGTCATATTTCTATAGTTTGTTTTGTTCTTAGCCAAAGGTAATGTATATGGGGTTAAGTGCAAAGTGCTGTTGTTGCTTGTTGATTTATAGGTTAGTTGTCATCCTGAGCGCTAGTCGAAGGATCTTATGTGTCCTATAGTTGACTGTAGTTGCAACTGGACAAAAGCAGTTTCTTTTAAATTTCCTATAACCCTGGGAGCTTTACTTACCTATCGTTTTATAGTTACTTTGGTGCGCTCACGGCCGCGGGGCCTCGTCTTCGGGCATCGCACGGTGTACCTTTCTTTTGCTCCTATCGTCACAATGCCTTACGGCACCAGAAATCTACAAGGCGCTCAACCCAAAGACTGAGATCGCTCGATAGCTAAGCTATAGCTTATTAAGCTGCTATAGTTCTGTCGCTTTTTCGTGCTCATAGTTCCTTAGGGCAGGCTGCGCCTGCCTGCTCGTGGTCTGGAACTATAGCACTATAGGTGAACTATAGCAATGGCAGAAAGTCCCCTCTTGGGAGGGGTAGGGGTGGGTTAAAAGAGAAACTGTAGAACTATAACTTAACTATAGTAGTAGCAGAAAACTCCCAGCCTTAGACTACCGAGAACGAGAGTTCGAGGGTAGCAAGCGTAGCTCTGAGGGGTTAGGTGTGGTTGGACCTGCACCAACTATGGAGCTATAGCAAGCAACTATAGCAACGACCTAAACCAATAGATCCATTAAACCCCAGTCCAAACAAACTATAGCGCAACTATACCTGCAGTAATTGCTAGTAACAGGCCTGTACCAAATCCTGTGTAAACTTCAGATGGGGTATGTGCGTGTAAGGCTAATCTTGCAGATAAAATCGCTCCGGATAAAACTATGGCTAGCGATATAGGTAGCAGCATTGGCGCATCAGGCACCAGTTTACTCAGGATCAGCAGTAGTCCCAAAGCACCGCCCATACCCACACTATGAGCACTCACTTTCCAAACCAGCGATAGGCCATACGTTAGCACAACTGAGGCGGCAATAATACCCATAATAAAATAGAAGATCTCATCAAAAGCGGGCTCGCGGTAAAGCAGGTAGGTGGTAATGGCATAACACACGCTGGTGAACAGCAACGGCAGGCGGCGTTGTTCGCGGCGCTCCATCTCCATAGAATCCAGGTAACCGGTGCGCACCATGGCGTAAGCTCCTAAACCGGGTATAATAAAGGTGGTAAAAAAGATCATGCCCAGTACGATCCAGCGGCTTTGCATCGGCAACGAAAGTGTTGGCGCTGGCAGGTAATAAAGCACAAAAGCAAACAGGTACGTTGGCAGCAACAGCGGATGTAAAACTACAGAAAGGGCTTTCGCGAGCGAACGGTTCACGTTGATTAATTATGAATTAAGAATTATGAATGATGAATTGATCTTTAGATCTATAGGTGTTGCTATACTTATGGGTTTATACTTTGCTGTAATTCACAATTTATAATTCAGCATTCATAATTCTATAGTTATAGTTCTTTGCGCAGGCGGGCTACCGGTATATTAAGCTGCTCGCGGTATTTAGCTACGGTACGGCGGGCTATGTTGTAACCCTTCTCGTTCAGTATCTGCTCTATTTTCTCATCCGACAGCGGCTTACGCTTGTTCTCGCCGTCAATAATCTCTTTCAGGATATGCTTTACCTCACGGCTGCTGGCATCTTCGCCGGAGTCGGTGGCGATACCTTCGGAGAAGAAATATTTGAGCGGGTAAATACCGAACTCAGTCTGCACGGCTTTGCTGTTTGCCACGCGGCTTACGGTACTGATGTCCATGCCAATTTCTTCGGCAATATCTTTCAGGATCATCGGGCGCAGTAAGCTTTCGTCACCTTCCAGAAAGAAATCATGCTGGTATTTGATAATAGCTTCCATGGTGCGCAGCAGGGTATTCTGGCGTTGGCGAATGGCATCTATAAACCACTTAGCCGCATCCAGTTTCTGCTTCACAAAGGTTACCGTCTCCTTCAGCTTTTTGTCCTTCTTATCCGACTTGTCATAGGCATCAAACATATCGGCATACGAGCGGCTGATGCGCAGGTCAGGGGCGTTGCGCGAGTTAAGCGACAGCTCCAGCTGGCCGTTGTTGTTGTTGGTCAGGATAAAATCCGGGATGATGTATTGGATGCGCGTTGAGCCAGCGCCTGAACCACCTGGTTTCGGGTTCAGTTTCGTGATCAGGTCAATAGCCTTTTTCAGTGCATCTTCGGTTACTCCAAACTTGCTCTGTATTTTCTGGTAATGCTTTTTGGTGAACTCATCAAAAGCGTCCTCCAGAATGCGCTCGGCCAGTATGGTGGTTTCGTCCTGGTCGCGGCGGTGCAATTGCAGCAGCAAACATTCGGGCAGGTCGCGGGCAGCAATCCCAGCCGGGTCGAAGGTCTGGATCATGTGCAGCACGTCTTCGATCTCTTCTTCGCAGGCATCCACATTCTGCGAAAAAGCCAGGTCGTTGGAGATGGAGCTCAATTCACGACGAATATAGCCATCGCTGTCGATACTGCCAATCAGCTGCATGCCAATGGTATGCTGTTTGTCGTCCAGGTCAAGGAAGCCGAGCTGGTCCAATAACTGATCGGTTAGCGTAGACGTCATCGCGATCGGCATTTCGCGGTCTTCTTCGTCATCGCCGCCACGGTCGCCCTGCATTTTGTAGCCGCTTATCTCATCGTCGTTCAGATAGTCGTTAATGTCTACGTCATCTTTGCCGTAATCGTCGTCGCTGTCGCCGTAGTCGTCATCCGAGTCGCCGTACAGGTCATCCATGGGCTCGTCGCTGCCTTCTTCCAGGGCCGGGTTTACTTCCAGTTCTTCCTTTATGCGCATCTCGAGCTCGGCCGTAGGTATCTGCAACAGCTTGATAAATTGTATCTGCTGCGGCGATAGCTTCTGCTGTAAAAGTTGTCTGAGGTCGAGGCGCTGCATGGTGTAAAGTCTGTTCTGTAACGGTTACCCGTATTTCAAATTTAGAATAATTTTACTCGCAATATCAACAAAAGGTTGAAATTTCGTGTGTTTAGCACATTTTTTGTTAGTAACAGTCATCCACGCCGCCAGGTTTATCGCTTTTTATAGTTTCTGCTGTACCTTTGCAGACTTTCAACTATAAACTATAGTTTGTAGGCCACTACATTTCCGGTCTTTCTTTCTACCTTTATAGTTGGCTACATTTAAATTTTATAAACGCAACGTTACATGCAACGCACAAAAGTTAAAGACCTGTTATCAGGCGCCGCAGCAGGCCAGGATGTCCTGCTGAAAGGCTGGGTGCGCACCAAGCGCGGAAATAAGTACGTGAACTTTATTGCCGTTAACGACGGCTCTACTATAAATAATATCCAGGTTGTAGCCGATGCCAATAATTTCAGCGAAGAGCAACTGAAGGACGTAACGACGGGCGCCGCTGTTTCTATCTCTGGTGAGTTGATAGCATCGCAGGGCAAAGGCCAGGCGTTTGAAGTGCAGGCTAAAACTATAGAAGTACTGGGCAAAGCTGACCCTGAAACATACCCGCTGCAGAAGAAGGCACACTCGCTGGAGTTTTTGCGTGAGATCGCACACCTGCGTTTCCGTACCAACACCTTTGGCGCTGTGTTCAGAGTGCGTAACACGCTTGCTTTTGCGGTACACAAGTTTTTTAACGAGAAAGGCTTTGTATACATGCACACGCCGATCATCACAGCGTCGGATGCCGAAGGTGCTGGCGAGATGTTCCGCGTAACGACGCTTGACCCGGTTAACCCTCCGCGCACTGAGAATGGCGAAGTTAACTATGAAGAGGATTTCTTCGGCAAGGCTACGAACCTGACGGTATCTGGTCAACTGGAAGGTGAACTAGCGGCTATGGCGTTCAGCGATATTTATACCTTCGGCCCTACTTTCAGAGCTGAAAACTCGAACACTACGCGCCACCTGGCGGAGTTCTGGATGATTGAGCCAGAAATGGCTTTCTACGATCTGAAAATGAACGCTGACCTGGCTGAGGAGTTTATCAAATACATCATCCGTTACGCCTTGGAGAACAACCGCGAGGACATCGAGTTCCTGGGCCAGCGCTTAACAGAAGAAGACAAAGCCAAGCCACAGAACGAGCGTCAGGAAATGACTTTGCTCGAGAAGCTAGAGTTTGTGGTGAACAACGACTTTGAGCGCGTTACTTACACAGAGGCAATCGACATCCTGCTGAACTCGAACCACTACAAGAAGAAGAAATTCCAGTACGAAGTTAGCTGGGGCATCGACCTGCAGAGCGAGCACGAGCGCTATCTGGTAGAGAAGCACTTCAAGAAGCCGGTTATCGTAACGGATTATCCGAAAGACATTAAAGCCTTCTATATGCGCCTGAATGATGATGGCAAAACCGTGGCGGCTATGGATATTCTGGCTCCGGGCATCGGCGAGATTGTAGGTGGCTCGCAGCGTGAAGAACGTATCGATATTCTGGTGGAGCGCATGAAAGGCGTAGGCATACACGAAGAAGATCTGTGGTGGTACCTGGATACCCGCCGTTTCGGTGGCTGTCCGCACGCTGGTTTCGGACTTGGCTTCGAGCGTATGGTGCAATTCGTTACCGGTATGGGCAACATCCGGGACGTAATTCCTTTCCCAAGAACACCGCAGAACGCAGAGTTTTAAGCTTAAACTATAGGTTTAATAGAGCCCGATCAGGAATGGTCGGGCTTTTTGTTTTTGTCAGAATCAGGATTTGCAGGATTGGGGTTTTGCTGTAGTTAGGCTTATAGCTCTATAGCTGGAGTTGGTCTAACCACTCCTGACCCATCAGAGCTAGGCTCGAACTCTCGTTCTCGGTAGTCTAAGGCGGGGAGCTCTGAGCCTATGCTATAGTTGGAGCTACAGTTTTATCATCCCCCTACCCCCTTCCAAGGGGGACTTTCTGTCTTTTCTATAGTTATCGATATCGTTCTATAGTTCGTATCTTAACCCACCCCTACCCCTCCCAAAAGGGGAATTCTGCTGTTGCTATAGTTACTCTATCATTCTATAGTTCCAGACCACGAACAGGCGGGCGCAGCCTGCCCTTACGAAATACTACCACGGAAAGGCGATGTAACTATTGTCATTCAACAAACTATAGTGGTAGCTATCGAGTGGTTTCAGTCTTTGGGTTGAGCGCCTTGTAGATTTCTGGTGCCGTCAGGCATTGCGAGGAACGAGCAAAAGAAAGGTACACCGCGCGATGCCCGAAGACGCGGCCGTGAGCGCACCAAAGCTAGATATGAAACTGTAGGTTAGTAGAGCTCCCAGGACCAGTAGTTGCTATGAAAGAAACTACTTGTTCCCAGTTGCAACGATGGTTAGCTATGGAAGGATAGCTTCAACTATAGTTGGCGATAGATTTCTAGCTTAAGCTCGAAATGACAATAGTGAAAGTATAGGATATATAAGATCCCTCGGCTTACGCTCGTGATGACAAGTAAAAAGTTGACTATACTCCAGACACTCACAAGAGCTGCGCACACTGTGAGGTCTTAAAAAGGAAACAAAATTTATCTTAAAAAGCTATCAATCTGGCTGGAAATTTGCTTGTTATAACTTGTAATTCGTAACTTAAACTATGCATAGATTCATCCTAACCTTACTCATGTTCCTGGGCTTTGCACAGATGGCCAGTGCCCAGCGTGAGTTTGCTAACCTGGAGTTACCACTACGCCGGCCTGAGGACCTTGTAACTGTGGCCGACGATAACGGAAATGTATGTTTATACTTCTTCCAGAACAACAAACTGCATTTCACACTTCTCTCTCCTGCTGGCGCAGTTATAGCGCAGCACGAAATACCTTACCGCTGGAACCGCGATCCGCAGGTGCTGGGCACACGTGTAACCGCTACCGATTTTATTTTCTACAGCCGCTACGAAAATGGCCGCCGCGATTATGTGCGTCCGTTTGCCATTGACCGTAAATCTGGTGCTTTCCGAAGCATGCAGGACGTAGAGTTGCAGAAAGAGCGAAACACTTACTTTGTGGGTGGTTTTGGTGATGATGACCATTTCTATATGCTTTATACCGACCGTAAAGACCGCCTGCACCTGTACCGCAGCAACGACTCACCGGAGGGACTAGCAAAAATGGATCTGCAGATCTTTGAGCCTAAAATGCCTGACTCACGTACCCGTGATTCGCGTCTGGCTGACCTGATGTATGTTCATCCGGACATGGAGCGGACCGTGATTGCCGGCTACCATCGCAGCAAAATCTATAGTCGGGATGGCGCTATTTATATGATCTTTGACGGTCACGCTTTAAAGGGTGCTAAAAGAGAAGCGACCACCGAAATTCTGCGACTGGACTGGGAAACAGGAGAAACCAGCTACCGCACACTTCCAGCCATTACTCAGCGTAATTCGCCGGTCTTCAACTCATTCCTGTTCCGCGACACCCTGTTCCGACTGCAGCTCGAAGACGATAAGCTGAACCTGACTGCCTATAATTTCAACGACCTGCAGCCAATTAAAACCTATACTTTTAAAGGCGATGAGGAGATCACCATCAAATCTACTCCGGTTTACCAGCGGGGTGTGCGTGGCCTTTTTAAATCGGATGTGGATACTGTAAAGCAAACAAACAGGATCATGCGCAAGCTGGCTGATGGGTTGCCTGCTATTACTGTAGATGCCTTTACCGACAGCACGCTTCAGCTCACGATCGGTTCTTACGAGCCACCAACTGTACGCGATCCATCGTCTGATATGACACGCATGGTACGAACTCCAGACCGTTATTACCGCACCTCGCGCGGTCTGATGATGATACCGGGCCGCTGGACGCCGGCTTATAACATTCCGAGCTATTACCTGAACTCGCCTTACTATAGCCGCTACTTCTACGACCCGAACGGGCAACGCTATAGTCAGCCATCGGGACCGGGTGTGAGTACGTACTTCAGAGCTGTGCTGGACAGCAACACGCTAACCAAAGCCAGCGATACCAGCGAACTGGTGCAGGACAAGCTGGATAAGTTTGAGCAGGAGCTGAAGTCGGAGCCGGATTATAAAACTGTTTACCGTTATGGCAATAAGCTGCACTATGGGTACTACGACCGCAAATCCAAGACCTTTAAGATAATGGAGTTTGCTGCCAAATAATCAAGCTTTAGAGTAATACAGAAAAAGGCGCTGCCCGATGTGGGTCAGCGCCTTTTTTGTGAGCTATAGTTTATAGTTACTGCTTTTGCTCCATCAGCTTCTGCACTCTAGCCTGCAAGGCCGGGTCCTGCTGTAGGGCTATCATAATCTGCTCGTACTTTTCTACTGTCATACCATCTTTTACTATAGCGGCCTGCATGTTTTGCTCCATGGCAGGCTGCATTTCCATCATGCGTTGCGCCGAACGGTTAAAAGCGGCATGCTCTTCAGGGGTAGCCTTTACTTCGTTTATTTTCTGCTCCTGGTGCGCCTTCGCCATTTCACTGAATTTCTCTACGCTCAGTTTTTCTTCGGTAAGGATAGCCAGCATTGCTTTTTCGCCTTCCTGCTGTATCACCATCAAACGATTGTTGGCATCTGCAAACTGCTTTATTTCAGCATCAGTAAAGGCTGCAGGTTTAGTTTGCTGCGTTTTAGGCTGTACAGGCTGCTGCGCAAACGCTGCATTTGTAACTGCTGTAGCACCCACTAAAAGTATGGCAACAGCAAGCCCTTTCAGTTTTTTATGTAATGTGTTCATAAGGTTCAGGATTTGATTTTTTAAGATGTGAAATCGGTTTAGCGAGCCGCAAAAAGCAACGGCCAGAACAACTTATACTTTCTTTTAAAAGGTTTTGTTGTTTTCAGGCAGAGGCTGCTCGCAGCTTAATCTATAGTTGGGACAGCAAACTGCATGTTAAATAATGGAAGGCGCCAGTCGTTTCGCACAGTGAGAAATTACTATCAGCTATCGCTGGATAAAGCAAATACAGCTTTATCAACATCTATAGTTTACTATATTTTAATCTTAAAATGTTTTAATTAGCTTTATGCATAAATGTTGATAAACTATAGTTATGAAACAAACTTTACTTTTAGCCCTATTTGTTTTCTCCCTACTTGCCTACCTGCCTGAGGCCCACGCACAAGCTTATCGCCCTGGCTTTATTGTAAAAGCCGAAGGTGATACAATCAGGGGGTTAGTGAAATACCAGGAAGGCAAAAGCCGCTACACATCCTGCACCTTTAAAACAGACGAGAACGCAGCGGCACAAAAATTCAAGCCAGAGGATATTACGGCTTACAGCATTCTGAACGAGGGACTTTTTGAAAGCAAACAAATTACTAACCACGAAAACATCCAGCTCAAAACGTTTGTAGAAGTGCTGACGCATGGCAAACTAAGCCTGTATGAGTACCGGAACATGCTTTACCTGGCAAAAGAGAATGGCGGCCTGCAGCGGGTAGCCGCCAGATCCAATGAGCCGGGCACTACTGGTACACCTGGCGAACAGCAGGTTAAAACTACATCTACAGGACACCTGATCCTGATTAACACGCTTACCTACGACTGCCCTGTGCCGGAAGAGCTGCTCACAAAAGTGCTCAGGAAAATATCAGCCCCTAACATGCTGGCTATAGTTAATGCCTACAATAACTGCCAGGCTCCGAACAGCAGCAAAACTTATAAGCAGGAAAAACCATGGCTCGCGATCGAAAAAGGTGTTTTAGTTGGTGCCCATAGCACAAAAATTGGCTTTACTGCAGGACCATATGCCATCAAAGACGTTGATTTTGCAGCAAAGACAAACCTTATAGTTGGTGGGCACCTTAACTTCTTGTCGCCAAAAAGAAGTGAAAGGATTTCTATTCAGCTGGATGCTTTCTTTAGTAAGGAGAGTTACGAGGGTTACCTGGAGCAACCTGAACCGCTTATTTTTAAGCGTAACTATTATACTATAGATTTCTCAAGGGTATCGGCAGTGGCAATGGCCCGTTACACAATAGCCAACCATAAAAGATTAAGCCCTTATGTTGCAGCCGGTGTATCGGGCAACTTCATTATCAGCGAGAATGCCGGTATAGTGCAGCGAAAAGAAACCACCATTAACGATGTGAAATACGAAAGCACCGAAACCTCTGACGCTTACCTGGATATGACCTATTATGCAGGCTTAACGGCAGCGCTCGGTACAAGCTACACACTTAGCAGCAAGCAAATGCTCCTTGTGCAGGTTAGGGCAGAACAGGGTGTGGGCACTAAATCCAGCGCTTACGCAGAGACGCGACTTTCGCTATATCCTGAGCAGAACCCGAGCTTTTATCTGTCGGTGGCTTATGTATTTAAGTAATATTGCAGAGCTGCACAAATCGTAATCTGGCTCCTTATCACTTTATCAGGTTATCACTTTATCAGGATATCTATCTAACGTTATTACATTTATCATGAGGCATTCTTATCTATTTGTTTTAACCGCTATTTGCCTGCTGGCCTTCCTGCCCGATGCAACAGCACAAACTTACCGCCCAGGGTTTATTGTAAGAGCCGAAGGCGATACGCTCAGGGGCCTTGTAAAGTACAGGGAAGGCAACGCGCGGTATGCCTCGTGCATTTTTAAGGCCAATGAAAGGGCCGCTTCGCAGGAGTATGGAATTGATGATATCGTAGCTTATGGTATTACCAACGACGCAATGTTTGAGGTTAAAACCATCACCAATCTGAAGCAAAAGCAGATAAAGACCTTTGTTGAAGTGCTGAACCACGGAAAGCTGAGCCTTTACGGGTACCGGAATATGTTTTTCCTGCAAAAGGAAAACGAGGACCTGCACCTGATAAGCACGAAATCAAATACTTCGGCTGTAGGCGGTACGGTTGGCCAGCAAATGGTTTCCACCAGCACTACAGGTCACCTGATTCTTCTTAACACGCTTACCTACGACTGCCCTGTGCCGGAAGAGTTGCTCACAAAAGTGTTGAGAAAAGTAAAGGGTCCGGACATACAGGCTATAGTAGTGGCTTACAACAACTGTGCTTCCCCTAACAACAACATTACCTATAAACAGGACAAGCCGTGGGTAAAAATAGAGAAAGGCATTCTGATAGGCAGCCATGCTGCAAGCTTGAACATGACCACCGCATATTATTCCGACCAGAAGGCCGAGTTCCCGTTAACTTCTAACCTGATAGTGGGCGGCCACTTTAACCTGATGTCGCCGAGGAGAAGTGAGAAGTTCTCTGTAATTGTAGACGCTTACTTTAGCTCAGAGAAATACGAGGGCTACCACGGGAACATGAGGCCCAACCTTAAGCACCGCAGCGATTACAGTGTGGAAATGAAACGCCTGGCTGCGGTAACAATGGCCCGCTTTAACCTTGGCACTTACCAGAAGTTTAACCCATACTATGGTATTGGTGTGGCGCACAACTATGTTATTGATAGCAAGGCCACCAGGAGACAGGAAACAGAAATACTTGTGTTAGGGGTAAGGCATGTTGAGACCGACATTACAGAAACTGATCTTAATTTCAGCTATCATGCAGGTTTAACGGCAGCGCTGGGTACAACTTACCAGTTTAACCCAAAGCATAAGGTTGCCTTCCAGTTCAGAGCCGAGCGCAGCGTATTTTTATCGCGCAGGGCATTTGAGAACAAGGATCACTCCTTTAACCTGAAAAACTCAATGACTTACTACCTGACAGCCGCTTACATCCTGAAGTAATGACAACTATAGTTTATTTATCATGAGATACTACACCAGCCATATTATTGTATTAGTATTGCTTTTTACGGCACTGCTTACTTCCTGCTCCGACGATAGCCCAAGCCCCGCAAGAGATTATCACCAGCTGAAAAACCATGCTGTTACAAATACTGCTGCTACAAGGGCAACGTTCAGCGCCAGTATTATCCATACAGGCCCGGAGCCGATTCTGGAACACGGCTTTACATGGGGCAAAACAAAGCCCTTTGCTGATCAGAAAGTTTTCGGATTGGTAGAGCTCGGGAGCCGCTCGAATGACACCGGCACTTTTACAGCAACCGTAGATGATTATCAGTTCGAGAAGAAGGCGACATACTACGTAAGGCCTTTTGTAAGAACAGCCAACACTATGGTATATGGAGACATGGTCACATTTATCCCGCACCGCTAGGCATACCCATGTAAAGCAACCAGGATATCCTGCTTCCGCTATGCGCGGGGGCAGGATTTTTTATTCACTGACCTTACCGGTACAGCATAAATCTGCAGGCGTGCTATAGTTGTACCGGTTTAAATTTTAGAGCCTTTTAGACGGATGCATCTTTGAGACGTAGCTTAAGGGCTACGACAGAGACCTGCACCAGATAACTAAACTATTCCGCTAAACTGGATGCTGATTTTATACTTGGCCTTTTCACAAACTGTTCCTTTTTCAGGTTCAGCCACTCCAGGGCAGTGCCGCTCAGCATACGTTCTATAGTTGCCAGGTCATAAGGCATGGATTCTATGAGTTTACCGGGCTCCAGTTCACCTAACGGGAAAGGGTAATCCGTACCTAACGCAATTTTATCCGCACCAACCAGGTTTACCAGATACTCCAGCATCATAGGGTCGTGCACCAGCGAATCGAAGTAGAACTTGCCCAGGTACTCGCGTGGGTTTACGTTATTATCGATAGCGCAAAGGTCTGGCCGCACTTCAAAACCATGAGCAATACGACCTATAGTTGACGGGAAAGAACCGCCGCCATGCGCGAACGCGACACGCAGTTTTGGCAAACGCTCAAATATACCACCAAATATCATCGAGCAGATAGCTACGGTAGTTTCGGCTGGCATGCCAACCAGCCAGGGCATCCAGTATTTGCTGGTTCGGTCTTTGCCCAGCATATCCCAGGGATGCACAAAAATAGCAGCGCCTAAATCCTGGGCAGCTTCAAAAATCGGGAACAACTTCGGCTCATCCAGGTTGCAGCCATTTACGTTAGTGCCGATCTGTATACCGGGCATCCCCAGTTCTTTCACGCAGCGCTCCAGCTCTTTTATCGCCAGGTCGGTGTCCTGCATCGGCACGGTTCCCAAGCCAATAAAACGGTCCGGGTAATCAGCGACTACGCCGGCAATGTGGTCATTCAGGAGTTTGCTCAGGTCGTAGGTATGTTCAGGCTTTGCCCAGTAGTTGAACATAACCGGAACCGTACTCAGCACCTGTACCCCCACCTTATGCTGACTGCACTCATGCATGCGCACAACCGGGTCCCAGCAGTTATCCTGAATCTCGCGGAAGAACTTGTTATCCATCATCATGCGGGCGCAGCAGGGCTTGTGGTGCTCCAGGCGTACAAAACCACCATAACCGTAGCGCTCGCGCAGGTCGGGCCAGGTAGCAGGCAAAATGTGCGTGTGTATGTCGATCTTCAGCAGACCGGCATCGGTAAGTACAAGTTCAGCAGGGGTTTGTTTGTGCATAGTTTAAAAGGGTGAGAATGCTGTATTCAGGGGTACGGCACTGTCGGGCAATCCAACAATATACAAATTCTATACATTACATACGAACTATAAACGCAAAAGCTTCCTGCGCAAACAGAACTATAGTGATATCTTACTTGATAATTTAAACAATGTAAACCAACTATAGCAAAAGCAAAACACACCAAATGCGTATATTCGCAGACCTTTACAAACTATAGCCAAACTTTTAGGCGCTAACCACAAGCTTACATGACCTATCAGAACACACTTGCCTTTGCGCAGGAGCAGGATAAACAGGATACTTTACATCACTTCAGAGATAAGTTTTACTTTCCGCAGGTAAACGGCCAGGATGCCATCTATTTCTGTGGCAACTCGCTGGGGCTGCAGCCAAAATCGGCGCAGATGTATATCGATAACGAGATGTATAAATGGGCAAACCTGGCTGTAGAGGGGCATTTTAAAGGCGAAGAGCCTTGGTTTAATTACCATGAGCTGTTAGCTGCCGGTGCTGCCCGTGTGGTTGGTGCTAAAGAAAGCGAAGTGGTGATCATGAACCAGCTCACCGTGAACCTGCACCTGATGCTGGTATCGTTCTACAGACCAGAAGGCAAGCGTTTCAAGATCATTACCGAAGCCGGCGCATTCCCATCAGACCAATACGCCCTGGAAACGCAGACCAGGTTCCATGGCTATAACCCCGACGAAGCTATAGTTGAACTGTACCCGCGCGAAGGCGAGCACACACTGCGCACCGAAGACATTCTGCAAGCCATAAAAGACAATGCCGAAGAACTGGCACTGGTGATGATGGGAGGCATAAACTACTATACCGGCCAGGTGTTCGACATAGAAGCCATTACCAAAGCGGGCCACGAAGTCGGCGCTATAGTTGGGTTCGACCTGGCACATGCTGCCGGCAACGTACCGGTTAAGCTGCACGACTGGGGTGTGGATTTTGCCGTGTGGTGTACTTATAAATACCTGAACTCAGGCCCGGGTGGTACGTCTGGTGTTTTTGTGCACGAGCGCCACGCCAACAACCCCGACCTGCCGCGTTTTGCCGGCTGGTGGGGCCACGATGCCAGCGTGCGTTTCCAGATGAAGAAAGGCTTTATACCAATGCAGGGAGCTGCAGGCTGGCAGTTGAGCAACGCACAGATTCTACCGTTGGCCGTACACCGCGCTTCTTTGGAGCTGTTTGACGAAGCTGGCATGGACAACCTGCGCGCTAAAAGCGAAAGACTGACCGGCTACCTGGAGTACCTGATCAACGATGTGCATGTAGGCAAAGATGTACTGGAAATGATAACCCCAGCCGACCCGAAAGCCCGCGGCTGCCAGATCTCGCTGCTTGTTAAAAGGGATGCCCGTGTGCTGTTTAACAAATTAATGGAAGCCGGCATTATAGTGGATTACCGCGAACCAAACGTAATACGCGTAGCCCCTACCCCGCTTTACAACAGCTTCGAGGAAGTGTATCGCTTCTCTGAAATACTACACCAGTGCCTTGAGAATTAACTATAGTTACCAAAACTATAGCTTCTATAGCTTCAGCAGTAAAACAGAGCTTTATTGTTTCTAGTATTGCGCCCTTGCTCGCCTCTGGCGAGTGTGAGCTACTTTAGTGGTGTCCCGCCACTTGTGCCTCAGGCACAGTTAAAGCGGCCAGAGTCCGAAGGAAACTCACACTCGCCAGAGGCGAGCGAGGGCGTTATGTTAGTAGTACATTCTTGAAGTAGAAGTGATCCATTCTGTAATTCAAGCTTACAATGGCGCGAGCGTCATCGCTCATGTCGAACTATAGCTGGGCCTCCGGCCCAGTTGGATTACAAATCCAACACTATAAATAAGTCACGGATCACAGATCCGCGCCAGCAGAAGGAGGACATTTACTCAGCCTTCTATACAGTCCTGCTTTACCTTTTCTATAGTTTAACATCCCATTTCTTTTCTCATTTTCATCAGTCAGCAGCCACTTTTTTTCGATTAATAGCTACCCGGAGCAAAACATTGAGTCGGATTTCAGTATAAAGAGCAACTACTGTTAAGAATGTTGCATGAGTTTCCCGATCGAAAACATTTTATTAGGTATCTCTATACTGCTGCTGATCAGTATAGTACTTAGTAAAAGTTTGGGTAAATACGGCATTCCGGCGCTGATACTTTTTATAGGGGTGGGCATGCTGGCTGGCTCAGAAGGCATCGGCAACATCCACTTCAACGATCCTGGGCTGGCACAGTCGATGGGCACTGTGGCACTTACAATCATTCTCTTCTCTGGCGGCCTCGATACGCGCTGGGAAACAACCAAACCTATCCTCTGGCGGGGCGTCATGCTCTCAACTATAGGCGTTTTTATAACGGCTCTGCTGATGGGCCTGTTTGTCTGGTATATTACCGATTTTACTTTATTCGAAGCGCTTTTACTGGGCTCCATCGTTTCCTCTACCGATGCAGCAGCGGTATTTTCCATACTCCGTTCTAAAAGCATCGGCTTGAAACACAACCTGCGCCCCACCCTGGAGTTTGAGTCTGGCAGCAACGACCCGATGGCTTATTTCCTGACCGTGAGCTTTACTTACCTGGTGCTGCACGAAGGCCAGGCAAGCTTATGGAACCTGATACCCATGTTTTTCCTGCAGATGAGCATTGGTGCCGTCATGGGAGTTGTGATGGGCCGGGTTATGGTTTGGGTGATCAACCGTATTTCGTTGCAGCAGGATGGCCTGTACCCGGCGCTAACCCTGGGTATGGTCATATTTACGTTTGCTTTTACCACGGTTATTAAAGGCAACGGGTTTCTGGCCATTTACATTGCCGGTGTAATACTGGGCAACCGCAACTTTATTCACCGGGGAAGCCTTATCCGGTTTTACGATGGCCTCGCTTGGCTCATGCAGATTATGATATTCCTGACGCTGGGTTTGCTTGTATTCCCCTCGCAGATGATACCAGTACTAGGGACCGGGGTGCTTATATCGGTTTTCCTGATGCTGGTTGCCCGCCCGCTGAGCGTTTTTTTAAGCCTGATCCCATTCCGCAGCACCCTCCGCGACAAAGTGTATATTTCGTGGGTGGGGTTACGGGGCGCTGTGCCCATTGTGTTTGCCACCTACCCCATGTTGGCCGGTGTAGAGAAGTCCACCATGATCTTCAATATCGTTTTCTTTATAGTACTCACCTCGGTTATGCTGCAGGGCACTACGCTAACACAGGTGGCAGGGTGGCTGCGCCTCTCGCGCCGCGACAGGGCTTTAAAGCGGCTGCAGTTGGGCGATGAAATGGGGTATGACATGAAGAATGCACTCGTAGAGATAGAGCTTACCCCAGACAGCCTGGCAAACGGAAAGTCCATAGTTGAGCTGCAGTTTCCTAAGTCATCGCTGATCGTACTTATAAACCGCGGTGGCAAATACGTAACTCCAAACGGCGCCACCGTGCTTGAACCCAACGACAAGCTGCTGGTCATGATCGACAACGACAGCGAGTTGGAGAAAGTAAACACAGCGCTGGGAATAACCGTCTAAACAACAAACTATAGTTTATGCACCCTCTCCTCCGGAAATTACCCTTGCCCGATGCCGACGTATGGTATGCCCCCAACTTTTTTAGTGCTGCGGAAAGTGACCTGTACTTTACCCAACTACAGCAACAGGTAACCTGGAAGCAGGAAAAGATAAGAATGTTTGGCAAAGAGATGCCGCTGCCCCGCCTCACTGCCTGGTATGGCGATAAAGCTTACACATATTCTGGTCTTAAAAATGAGCCGCAACCCTGGCTGCCTGTGCTGCAGCAGTTAAAAACGCAGGTAGAACAAGCCACCAACTATAGCTACAACAGCGTGCTGCTGAACCTGTACCCGCACGGGCAAAGCAGCATGGGCTGGCACTCCGACGATGAGCCTGAACTGGGGCCGGAACCAACTATAGCCTCGGTCAGTTTTGGGGCCGAGCGCAGGTTTGGGTTTAAGCACCGGCACAACAAAGCACAGCAAAACCTGTATTTTACCTTGGTGCACGGCAGTTTACTACTTATGCAGGGCCCTACGCAGCGTAACTGGCTTCACAGCATTACCAAAACTACACGCGCTACAGGCCACCGCATCAACCTTACTTTTCGAAACATTCTAAGCTAAGCAGCCTATAGATTGTGAAAAATGGAAGGAAAATATTACTTTACAGCAACAGAAGTATAGCCTTATACTTTACCCTATGACGGAAAAAAAGAACATCGCCATTATGGGAGCCGGATTGGTTGGCTCGCTGCTTTCGTTGTACCTGGCCAAACGCGGCCATAAAATAGACCTTTACGAGCGCAGACCCGATATGCGGGTGACCACCCTGGATGGCGGCCGTTCGATAAACCTTGCGCTGAGCGACCGTGGCTGGCGCACTTTACGGGGCATCGGCATAGAAGAGGAAGTACGCAAGGTGGCCATCCCAATGTACGGCCGCATGATGCATAGCGAGAGCGGCGAACTCACATTTCAGCCGTACGGCAAAGAGGGGCAAGCGATTTATTCTGTATCCAGGGCCGGGCTGAATATGGCGCTGATGAACGTATCGGAGCCTAACGATGACATTACCTATCACTTTAGCCGCCAGGTGCAGGACGTGAACCTTAAAACCGGCGAGGTATACCTGCGCAACAACGATACTGAATCTACCGAAACTATAAAACCTGACCTCATTTTTGGGGCGGATGGCGCTTTCTCGATGGTGCGGGGTGCCCTGCAGAAAACCGAGCGCTTCAACTATCAGCAAAGCTACCTGGAGTACGGCTACAAAGAACTGACCATACCGGCTACACCAGATGGCGGCTGGGCGCTGGAGAAAAATGCGCTGCACATCTGGCCACGTGGCAACTACATGATGATCGCGCTGCCAAACACCGATGGTAGTTTTACCTGTACGTTGTTCTTCCCGTACGAGGGCGAGCGTTCCTTTGCATCCATCAAAACCGACACCGACCTGCTTAACTTTTTCCTGGAGGTGTTTCCGGATGCAGTGCCGCTAATGCCAGACCTGGCTCAGGATTATTTCTGCAACCCAACCGGTACGCTGGTAACTATAAAATGTTTCCCGTGGAGTTACGAGGATAAAGTGCTGCTTATTGGCGATGCCAGCCATGCTGTAGTACCGTTTTACGGACAGGGCATGAATGCCGGCTTCGAAGACATAACAGTGCTGGACCAGATGCTGGAAACCTTTGATGGCGACTGGAAGGGTTTATTTAAAGCTTTTGAGCAGAGCCGCAAACCCAACGCCGACGCCATTGCCGACCTGGCCGTAATGAACTTTATTGAAATGCGCGATAAGGTGGCTGATCCACGGTTCCTGCTTCGCAAAAAGATAGAAGGCAAAATAAACGAGCAGTACCCGGATAAGTGGATACCACTCTACTCCATGGTTACGTTCACGGATATGCCTTACTCTCATGCTCTTGAAACCGGACGCCAGCAGGACAAGATCATGAAAAAGGTAATGAAGCACATCCAGACGATAGAAGACTATAACAAACCGGAAGTGCAGCAGCTGATTGAAGAGGAGATCATCCACAAAGAGAAACTGAAAGCCTATCAGCAGTCTTCAGTTAGTAGTGATAAGTAAACAGTAATCAACCTACTCTTTCCCGCAACTATAGCAGTAGCGGGTAGTATCTCATCATTCTGATTCACCAGATTACTATGGCGCGAGCGTCTTCGCTCGTGTCGAACTATAGCTTGGCCTCCGCCCCAGTTGGATTGCAAATCCAACACTATAAGTTAGTCACGGACCGCAGATCCGCGCCAGCAAAAATATCAGACAGCCCCCGAAGTATAAAATCCGCATCAGATGGCTGGATCAGGCGCAACTGCAAACGCTTGATTGTTAGCCCAGGCATCTGCTATCTAGCGGCTTCGGCGGGTTTTGCAGGTGGTTGCAGCACTTCGCCACATTTGCTGCAGGTGCGCTTCTGCTCATCGTCCCAGAAATTGCCCATAATAACCGGCAGCTGTTTTACAATATCGGTTACTTCGGTAAAGTCTTCGTGCAGTTTGTTGCCGCAGTTCTCGCAAAACCACATAAATCCGTCTCGCTCCCCTTCTCTGCGGTAACGCTCTATTACCAACCCAACCGTGTTAGCCGGGCGCTGCGGCGAGTGTGGTACACGCGGTGGCAGCAGGAAAATCTCTCCTTCTTTTATCGGGATGTCTACCGGCTTACCGTCTTCTATAATTTTGAGCACAATGTCGCCTTCTACCTGGTAAAAGAACTCCTCGCTCTCATCGTAATGATAATCTTTGCGGGCATTGGGGCCACCAACTACCATCACAATAAAATCGTCGTTGCCTTTATATACCTGCTGGTTGCCTACTGGTGGCTTTAACAGATGGCGGTGTTCGTCTATCCACTGCTTAAAATTGAAAGGTCGTTGTATGGCCATAGTTTTAATTTTGTGTTTGCTGTTTGAAAGTACGGAAATTCCGGCAAACATGGTAGCGCCAACCTGCGGATAACTGCACTTCATACTATAGATTTTTGTACATTTAACCTATGGATTTAAACCTGAAAGATAAACGCGCCCTTGTATGCGGCAGCACGCAGGGCATCGGCAAGGCCATAGCCGTAGAACTGGCCCAGTTAGGTGCGCATGTAACGCTGGTGGCCCGCAACGAAGAAAAACTACAGGCCGCCTTGCACGATCTGGACAACAGCCAGGGGCAGCAGCACGATTTTATAGTTGCAGATTTCTCGGATCCGTATAACCTGAACATACAAGTACAGGCTTACTTGGAGCAACAGCCAACTATACACATACTGGTGAATAACACCGGCGGCCCGGCAGGCGGACCAATTACAGAAGCGGTGTCAGATGAGTTTGTGAATGCGTTTAACCAGCACCTGATCGCGAACCACCTGTTGGCAAAGGCCGTGATCCCGGGTATGAAAGCAGCCAACTATGGCCGCATCATCAACATTATCAGTACATCGGTAAAGCAGCCTTTGCATGGTTTGGGCGTATCTAATACTATACGCGGAGCCGTAGCCAGCTGGGCCAAAACCATGGCGAATGAGCTGGGACAATTCGGGATAACGGTTAATAACGTGTTGCCAGGCGCCACCCGCACCGGCCGCCTGGAATCCATCATCGAAAATAAGGCCAAGAAAACCGCTACCGAAGTAGATGCCGTGGAAGAAGAGATGATGAAAGAGATACCAGCCCGCCGCTTCGCTGAACCCGAAGAAGTTGCCGCCGCTGCTGCGTTTCTGGCCACACCAGCCGCTGCTTATATCAATGGGATTAATGTGCCGGTAGATGGTGGTAGAACGGGGTGTTTATAGTTGTTAGTTAGCCAGTGTAGTAAATGCAAAACCACATGAAACTATTACACTACTTACCTCTACTTCTTATTACCCTTTCATGTAGCTCGGGGGATTCTTCTAGAGAAAAGAGCAGGCTCAACGAGTCAGCTATAAAAGTCAGAGTTTTAGATTTAAGATCAGAACAGATTTACAAGCAGAGCCAGCAGCTGATCAAAGGGAAAAACTCTGCTGAGTTAGTTGAATCCATTAAGCCTTTTTTGCAGTTCGATGACAGCTTACAATTAATCAAAAACGAGCTCATAACTATAGCGGGCGGATATACAGAAGAAGCATTTTACTACAATGTGCCTGCCTTCAACTACGTTGAAGACTATTTTTATGGTGAAACAGCATTCAGAAACAACAGCCACGATTTTTTCTTTGCCACATTAGAGAGACTGAACCAGGAGATAAACCGGCTATCGCTAAACACTAGATTTTCGGTAACCCTAGAGGAAAGATTCACCATTTTGCAAGAGCGTTACGGAGTAGAGGACAGGAAGTATTTGTTCAAGAATTTATCTATCAGTGAAGCAGTAGAGTTGATAGAAGCTATAAGAAGACAAGCCGCAATAGGCCATCAGGAACATGTGATTAATGAACTCATAAAGTCTAACGGCTGACACCATCACACAACAGCACACTAATCGTCAAACCTATAGCATTCCAAACCCATTCATAATTTCTAATTTATAATTACCCGAAGGTGCAGCACATACATAACTATATAAACGGTCAGTTGGTAATGCCTGTGGCGGGGCAGTACATCGACAACTATAACCCGGCTACTGGCGAAGTGTATTCTCTTATTCCGGATTCGGATGAGCAGGATGTGGAGCAAGCTGTGCAGGCGGCGCAGGCAGCTTTTCCGGCATGGGCTAAAACGCCAGCCGAAAAGCGTGGGCAGCTAATGATGCGCATTGCCGACCTGATAGATCAGAACCTGGACCGCCTGGCTGAAGCCGAATCTATAGACAATGGCAAGCCGCTAAAACTGGCTAAGTCTGTAGATATACCGCGCGCCAGTAGCAACATGCGCTTTTATGGTACTGCCATCCAGCACTTTGCTTCCGAAGCGCATTACATGGAAGGCACTGATGCCATCAACTATACAGTTCGTCATCCGCACGGGGTAGTGGGCTGTATCTCGCCCTGGAACCTGCCGTTGTACCTGTTTACCTGGAAAATTGCGCCTGCCCTAGCTGCCGGTAATTGTGTAGTTGCCAAACCATCGGAAGTTACACCTATGACGGCCTACTTACTCTCGGAGATCTGTATAGAAGCGGGCTTGCCTGCCGGTGTGCTGAACATTGTGCATGGTTACGGGCACAAAGTGGGTGCTGCCATGACGGCTCACCCGAAAGTTCCGGTTATCTCCTTTACAGGCGGCACTGCTACCGGACGAACTATAGCTGCCACGGCGGCTCCTATGTTCAAGAAGCTGTCACTCGAATTGGGTGGCAAAAACCCGAACATCATCTTTGCGGACTGTGACTTCAATAACGCACTGCACACCACTATCCACTCTTCGTTTGCCAACCAGGGCCAGATTTGCTTGTGTGGCTCACGCATTTTTATAGAACGGCCGCTGTACGAGAAGTTCCGGGATGCTTTTGTAGAGAAGGTAAAAGCCATGAAAGTGGGCGATCCCATGGAAGAAGGCACGAAATTGGGCGCAGTAGTATCGGAGCAGCACATGCAGAAGGTACTGTCTTACATTGAACTGGCCAAGCAGGAAGGTGGAACTATACTTACCGGCGGGGAGCGCGTAGCGGTAGATGGTCGCTGCGAAAACGGCTGGTTTATAGCGCCGACTATAGTTGAAGGCCTGCCTTACAACTGCCGCACTAACACCGAAGAGATCTTCGGCCCTGTGGTTACGCTCACCCCTTTCGATACCGAAGAAGAAGTGATCCAATACGCCAACTGCACCGACTATGGCCTGTCCGCTACCATCTGGACGAACAATTTGCAACGGGCACACCGTGTGGCACACCAGGTACATTCCGGCATTATCTGGATCAATACCTGGCTCCTACGCGACCTGCGCACTCCGTTCGGCGGCATGAAAAACTCCGGCGTTGGCCGTGAGGGTGGTTTTGAAGCGCTGCGTTTCTTTACCGAACCACAGAATGTGTGTGTGAAGCTATAGTTGTAAAGATTGCGTTAAACTCTGTGATGCCTTTAATCTTTATAAGCGTATTGTATAAAAACAGTAGGCTCATAAAGCATTATGGCAAAGGCAGCAACTATAGCTATGCGGGCAACTATACTTTCACAATTAAGAGAGAGTGAAGAAAGCCTGCATGCCCAAGGCCTGGACGCTGATATATTGGTTGCTGTTTATAATGATTACCTTTCCAGGAAGCAGGAACTGAAAACTATAGCCGGCTTTGTGGCTGAGATGCTGCTACGCTGCAGGGAAGTGCACGCAGTGCGGTATCGCTTAAAAGACCCGCTGCACCTGCTCCAAAAGATCATCCGGAAGAAGAAAGAATACCCGCACCGCAATATAAACCGCCATAATTACCTGCACTACATCAACGATCTGGCGGGTGTTCGTGTATTGTACCTCTATAAAGAAGACTGGGAGCAGATCGGGAGACATATCAGGCAACTATGGGAACTGAAACGGCCACCATACGCTTACATCCGGCACAGCGGAGAGCTTCAGCTTTTTATAAACAAGGGCTGTAACGTATTTGTGCACCCAAGAGGCTACAGCGCCATCCATTTTGTAATAACTACAAGTCCCGACAGGCAGCGCTATTTTATTGAGATTCAACTCAGGACATTGCTCGAAGAAACCTGGAGTGAATTAGACCATAGCATCCGTTATCCTAACTATAGCCCTCACCCCCTGCTTGATGAGCTGTTGCTTATACTCGGCAGACTTACAAGCTATGCTAACGAAACAATTACTCAAATTAAAGTACTAGCTGATGCCTTAAACAGTACTGCACCTATCCCTGAGCGCAGTAATCAGTTACGGGAGTATATCCGCACCCTGCCTATACCGGAAGCCGAAAAGCAGCAACTATACTCCCGGATAAACAGGTTGCTATAGTTTACCTGCGGTCGGGCACCAGGTTATGCGCTACCAGTTTCCATTCGTCACCCAGCACTTTCCATACTTTCAGGTAGTGGCCACTGTTGTTGCCTTGCTGGTAGCTACCGTAGGTATAGGCCATGTCGGAGGCAGGTGAGATATCGTGGCCGAGGTTTGTATAAATTACATCTGACGCTTGCGCTATAGTTAAGTCTTTATACCTTGTCGGGTACTCGCCGTGGCGGTAGATCAATGTTTCTTCTACATAAGGCTGTAGCGGCTGCACATCTTTCTCCAGCAGATCTGTGGCTTTGCCTTTACCAGTTTTAACTTCCGGTGCAGGCTTGTAAGTTTCTTTCCTGATCAGATCCGGCGAGAACGAATTACCCATGTCTATCACTACTTTCCATTGCCCGTCCGGCTGCTTCTTCCAGACAGATAAATAGAATCCGGCTCCTGCTGGTTTTGCATCTTCAGGGTTGGCTTTAAATTCATAAGGCCCAGTGGTATAGCCCCAGTCCAGAGAGCCGGAGATATCAGCATTCATTGGATACCAGCTAAGTATGGCCTTGCTTTCGGGAGCTTCGGCATGTAGCTTTCTGCCATTGGTTGGTTTAGGTGTAAACACAATTCCATCTTCGGCCAGGTGCTCTACAAATGCCTGATGAAATCCTTTTTTTACAGAGGTAGCGGCAAAGGCGCGTTCGGCATTGGCAAGGCTTTCCAACTCCTTTTCTCGGGTAGTTCTGGTGGCCTGAAAGGCGCACAGCAGCAGCACTGGCAGCATCAGCACTGGCAGCATCAGCAAGAGAGATAATTTCATAGTTTTCAGAGGTGATATGTGCAGCAAAAAGTAAGGTCAAATATAAATGAAATACAGGCGCTTAACGCTTCATTAGCTTTAAATTTAAGCAGTTACACGTAAAGCCTGCAGCACACAACTATAGCTATGCGCATACCTATAGTTAAAACAAAAGGCCCACCGTTTCCAGCAGGCCTCTATAATTAAGTTTTACCTTGTACTTACTGGTTTTTTTCGCCTGATGCGTTGATCAGTTTGCGCTCCAGGAAATCGGTCATCATGATGAAGCGGTGCAGCGAAGTGATGCCGCCACCCACACCGTGGTTACGGTTCGGGTAATAGAAGCTTTCGAACTGCTTATTAGCACTGATCAGGGCATCCTGCATGGCCACAGCATTCTGGAAATGCACGTTATCGTCGCCGGTACCGTGAATCAGCAGTAGCTCGCCCTGCATTTTATCTGCGAAGAACAGCGGAGAGTTATCATCATAACCAGAAGCATTCTCTTGTGGTGTTTTCAGGAAACGCTCGGTGTAAATGGTATCGTAGTATCTCCAGTTTGTTACAGGCGCTACCGAAATACCGGCAGCAAATACGCCATTGCCTTTGGTTAAGCCCAGCAACGTCATATATCCACCATAGCTATGCCCCCAGATACCGATGCGGTTCTTATCTACATAGCTCTGGTTGCCCAGCCACTTGGCTGCTTCAATCTGGTCTTCTATCTCGTACTTACCTAAGTTAGCGTAAGTCACTTTCTTAAATTCAGCACCACGGGCACCTGTGCCACGGTTATCTACGCTTACTACCACCATGCCTTTGTTAGCCAGCACCTGGTACCATAGGTAGTTGGTACCACCCCAGCTATTAGTCACTGTCTGCGAGCCCGGGCCACCGTACACGAACATCAGCACAGGGTACTTCTTGTTCGGATCAAAGTTCGTTGGCTTGATCATCCAACCGTTCAGTTGTGTGCCGTCTGCAGTTTTCATGGTAAAGAACTCCTGCTTGGCAATGTTAAACTGGTCCAGCGTATTTTTAAGCTTGGTGTTATCTTCCAGCATCTTTATCTGCTTGCCATCTTTGGCTGTGTGCAGTGCCACAGTAGGTACCTCGTTAGCAGCAGAACTATAGTCCAGGAAATACTTAAAGTCGTTGCTCATGTTTACGCGGTGCGTACCGGCAGTAGTGGTCAGGCGCTGTTTCTTTTTGCCTTTGCTACTGATGCTGTACAGGTGGCGCTCCAGCGGCGATACTTCCGCAGACATATAGTACAGGCGGTCGTTCTTCTCATCAAAGCCAACATAGCTGCTCACTTCCCAGTTGCCGTTCGTGATCTGGCGCACCAGTTTACCCTGCATATTATACAGGTACAGGTGGTTGTAGCCTTTTACTTCTGAGGAATGGATAAAGTGCTTGCCGTCTTTCAGGTAAGTCAGGTCATCTGTTACGTCTATGTAAGCTTTGTCGGTTTCCTTCAGTACCACATCAGCTTTACCTGTAGTTGCATTAGCGTGCAAAATTTCCAGCGTGTTCTGCAGACGGTTCATGCGCTGAATAGAAAGTAGGTTCGGGTTGTTGGTCCACTTGATGCGCGGGATATAGATATCAGTCTCCTTACCAGTATCCATTTTCACGGTTTTACCGCTAGCCACATCATACACCGATACGGTAACTATAGAGTTCGCCTCGCCTGGCTTAGGATACTTGAACTTATAGTCCTGTGGGTATAGTTCGCCCCACATCTGCATGTTAAACTCCGGTACGTTGGTCTCATCAAAAGTATAGAAAGCGATCTTCTTGCCATCCGGCGACCAGTGGAAGCCTTGTGCAAAAGAGAACTCTTCTTCGTAAACCCAGTCAGCATATCCGTTGATGATGGAGTTATACTTGCCGTCAGTAGTGATCTGAGTTTCCTTCATGTTGCTCAGGTCCACTACAAACATGTTGCCTTCGCGGGCAAAAGCCACTCGCTGCGCATCCGGCGAGAAGGTAGCATACATTTGCTTGCCGCCGTTGCTAAGCTTAGTCAGTTTTTTAGAGGCGATGTCGTAGATGTAGAAATCAGCCTTGGAAGAGCGACGGTAGATCTGCTCACGGCCTGTAGAGAAAAGCACTTTTTTCTCGTCCGATGAAAAGGTATAACCATCGTAGCTGATCGGGGTGTTGCTGCCCTGTGGCTTCAGGTCTTCCCCCTCTATAATCGTGCTAACAGGCTGGCCTGTAGTTACATTATATTTTACGATGTCTTGTACCTTGTTCTTCTCGTCAGCCACCTGCGAGCTATAGTACTGGCCATCGTTCATCCAGTTTACCCCATATACCGACTGGCTGCGGAAAGTGCCTTTGCGGTAGATATCTTCCAGGGTTATGTTTTTTTTCTGCTGCGCCTGCGCCACAAAGGCAAAGCAAAGCATTACAGCAACCAGAAGGTTAGTTCTTAACTTACTATGCATGCGATTGGTTTAGTTATAGTTTAGTCCCCCTAATTTAGGACAATATTGTTGTTAAGCCATACTATTGATGCTAAAAGCATATTTAGGAAGTTAAAGCCTGGTGCATTTAAAGCAAAAAGCGCCTGACCAGAGGCCCTGCGCTTTTTAAACTGGAAGTATAAGTTAATTATTAAAAATTAAAGCCTACTGTAAACATTACATTGCTCTGCTTCTGGTCTATATCCACTACCGGGTTCTGTGTTGGATCATCAAAAGTGTATGGTGCGTACAGGCTGTTGCCATTCGATCTCGAGAAGGCTACGTCAGCATAGTAATTTTGCAGACGCACACCCGCACCAAGTGTAAATGTATTTACTGCGGCATCAAAGGCACTGTTCTTATACGGGCTCTCTGATATGGCATAACCGGCACGCAACCTGAACACCTCGTAGCGTCCTTCAGCTCCAATTCTATAGTTCATTGCCGACTTGTAGGTATCTTTTATGCGGCTGTTTATACCACTGAAGTAAGTGCTGAAACCGCTGCCATCATCATCTTCAGAAAAGCGCATGTTGCTATAGTCTACGTATTCGGCATCCGCTGTGATGAAGCCATACTTGCCTATAAATACCGCCACACCACCGTTCGCACGGAATGGCGTAGTTAAACTATAGGAAAACTCGCCTGGCAGTTCAGATGCGCTATAGTTCTCCAGTCCGGCAGTACCTTCAAAAGTGGTGTACAACGAGCGGTTATACCTTTCGGTAAAACTGAAGGCGGTTGGCGTTTGTATACTTACACCAAAGCGCAGCGCATCAATAGGTCTGACTATAACACCTAACTTCAGGTTAACACCTGCTCCCTCTGTCGTAAACTCATCGCGCAGTTCCAGGTTCGCGAAATCGGTACTCTGGTCTGACTCGTTTTCGCGGTAAATGCGCTCCTGTGTAAATTTAGAAGTTACGATGCCAAGCGATGCACCCAGGTAGATCTTATCGCGGAAGCTGGTACCAAAAGCGAAATCGATCTGGTTCAGGGAACCACGACGCTCCAGTTCTTCCCGCAGATTCAGGGCTCCGAAGCGTTCTGTTGGCAAGTAATATTCGCCCTGATCATCTTCCAGCACATCAAGCAGATAGGTACCATAAGCCAGGCCTGCCAGCGAAGTATACCCCTGCCTGTATTCATCATCCAGGTCGTCAACTGTACGGCCTTCTGCCAATGCGCGCTCATAAATGTATTCGGCAAGTCCGGGAGCTGTTGCAGAAGTAGCGCCGTTATAGGTGAAGCGGTTATTAAAGTTGTTTAACCGGGATAAACTGAACCCGAAAGAGGTACCACGCCAGTCGCTGCCATCGTTATCATCTCTACGGTTGCTGAACACTACGCCGGCGTGTGGTATGTTCAGAGTAGTGCGTTCGTCGGGTATGCTGTTATTCCCAAACAAAGAGTTGGTGCTGTTATTTGTAAACCCGATGCTTACATTGGCTTCGGATCTGCGAAACATGCCAAGCCCGGCCGGGTTGGTAGCCATAGTTGATATATCAGCGCCAAGTGCTGTTTGTGCACCGCCAATACCTTGTATACGTGCCGAACCTTGCAGCCCAAGCCGGGTGTAGCGCAGGGCATCTTCCTCGTTCTGAGCAAAAGCGGTTCCGCTCCAGCCCAGCAGTATCGCCAGGCTGGCAGAAATTAGCTTATTCATTTTCATGTGGTTCTGTTACTTAATCGATAGGTTTTTAATTACCCCGTGGTGGCCGGCCACTGCCGCCGCCGCTGCTGCTTCCGCTACTACCACTGCTACGCGCCGGCTCTGATCTGCGGGTCTCGCGTTGCTCATAAGTGCGCGTTGGTGCAGGTCTTGATTCGGTGCTGCGTTGCTCCTGACGGTATTCACGGCGTTGTGGTGTGCTTGTGCTCTCGCGGGTAGTTCGGCGCTGCTCCTGCTGGCGGGCAGGCTGCACACGCTGCTCCTGTTGACGGGCCGGTTGTGTGCGCTGTTCCTGCGGTTGGCTGGAACGCTCTACACGCTGGCGGGTAGTTCCTGTATCACGCGGACGGCTCGCATCACGACCTGGTCTCGTAGTGATCACTTCTTTACCTTCCTCGGTAGTTGATCTGTTAACACGTTCTGTTGCTCTGCTTGGGCGGCCATACACGGCGCGCTGCTCTCGGCTCTCGTTCAGGTTACCACGCTCGGTACGTGTGCGTTCTGTTACTGTACCACCACGGCTGTCGCGCGGGCCATACTGTACTTTGCGCAACGGTGCGTAGCCAGGGTAATCATACACATACTGTCGGCCATAGTAGCCACCGTAGTAACCACCATAGTACGGCGACCATGGGTTATAATAACGGCCATAGCCATAGTATGGGTTCCAGCGGTTGTAATAGCCTCCCCAACCATAATTATAGCTGATAGATATGCTTAAACCACTTCCCCAGTAAGGCCTGTATCCATAAGGATCATAAAAGAAAGGATCGTAATAAAACGGATCGTAGAATGGGTCAGCGTATCGGTAGCGGTAGCTTCTTGGGTGGTGGTAATAACTGCTTGTATATACATCTTGCCCCCAGTACGGATCTACAAAAGAATAATTCGGGCGGTACCAGTTATCACGCGGGTTGTATTCACGGCCATCATAATAGTCGTAATCCTCGTCGGCGTAATAATTACTGGTAATATCGCTACTGCGCGCTGCATATTCCTGGCTCTGAACAGCTTCCTGCTCTGCTCCCTGGTTTTGCTGCGCTGCGTATGTTTCATCGGCTGGCTGCACATACTCCGTTCTGTCGGCAGAGCTATAGTACATATCATCGTACTCCGAAGACTGCATTGAACCTGGGCCGCTACAACCCACCGCCAACAGAGACAATGCCGGAATTATCGTATAAATGGAAAACTTTTTCATGGCCTTCTGGTGTAAAACTTCTTCTATATCAAAGATATAAACACAATGGCGCAAAACCTTATCAATAGTATAATATATTAACGTAATTTTGAGCTGTATTGATGTCTAAACTGTATTTGAATCAATAGCAATTATTATTCCAAAAACATCTTTAATTAAGAATATACAATAAATAATTAAAAAAATGAGCAAAGGGCTACCAAAAAGAAGCGAAGATTATTCCTTATGGTATAACGAACTGGTGAAGAAAGCAGGCCTTGCTGAAAACTCCGCCGTGCGTGGTTGTATGGTTATCAAACCATACGGTTACGCCATCTGGGAGAAGATGCAACGCCAGCTGGACGATATGTTTAAGGCTACCGGCCACGAAAATGCATACTTCCCGCTGTTTGTGCCCAAAAGCCTGTTCGAGGCCGAAGAGCAGAATGCCGAAGGCTTTGCCAAAGAGTGTGCTGTTGTAACACACTACCGCCTGCAGAACGACCCGGACAAACCAGGAAAACTTCGTGTAGACCCTAATGCTAAACTGGAAGAAGAGCTGATTGTTCGACCTACTTCTGAAGCCGTTATCTGGAACACGTACAAAAACTGGATACAGAGCTACCGCGACCTGCCTATATTGGTAAACCAGTGGGCTAACGTGGTGCGCTGGGAAATGCGTACGCGCCTGTTCTTAAGAACTGCCGAGTTCTTATGGCAGGAAGGCCACACTGCACACGCCACTGATAAAGAGGCAATTGCAGAAGCTGAACAGATGCTGGAAGTGTACGCCACTTTTGCAGAGCAATACATTGCGCTTCCGGTTGTAAGAGGTGTTAAAACACCAAGCGAGCGTTTTGCCGGCGCCCTCGACACGTATTGCATTGAAGGTTTGATGCAGGATGGAAAAGCGCTTCAGGCGGGTACATCGCACTTCCTGGGCCAGAATTTTGCCAAGGCTTTCGATGTGAAATTTGCAACGAAAGACGGTGGCCTGGAACACGTTTGGGGAACATCGTGGGGCGTAAGTACACGTCTGATGGGTGCGCTGGTAATGGCTCACTCGGATGATGAAGGACTTGTGCTGCCTCCAAAGCTGGCTCCAATCCAGGTGGTTATAGTTCCGATCTATAAAGGTGATGAACAGCTGGCGCAGATCACGGAGAAAGTGAACCAACTGAAGCGCGAGCTAATGGCCAAGGGCATCAGCGTGAAGTTTGACGACCGCGACACCGAACGCCCAGGCTTTAAGTTTGCAGAGTGGGAACTGAAAGGTGTGCCGGTACGCATCGCCATCGGAGCCCGCGACCTGGAAAACGGAACTGCCGAAGTTGCCCGTCGCGATACGAAAGAGAAAAGCACACAGCAGTTCGATAACCTGGCAAACTATATCCCGGCGTTGTTAGACGAGATTCAGGAGAATATCTACAACAAGGCGCTGGCGTTCCGTGAAGAACACACTACTTCGGTAGATTCTTATGAGGAGTTTAAAGAAGTACTGGAAACCAAAGGAGGCTTTGTACTGGCGCACTGGGACGGCACCGCTGAAACAGAAGAGCGCATAAAAGAAGAAACCAAAGCTACTATACGTTGCATTGCCCTGGCCACCCCGGAAGAAGAAGGTGTAGACATGATTACCGGCAAGCCTAGCAAGAAACGCGTGTATTTTGCCAAAGCGTATTAATTGTTAATAGTTTATTGCTGATTGTTAGATCGGCAATCTATATTTTCAAACCGCCACTTCCCTGACTGGAGAGTGGCGGTTTTTGTTTTTAAACTCTACTTTTTGTCTGAATCAGAATTTACAGGATTAATGGGTTTTCAGGATTTCTGACGATTGCTATAGTTGGAGATATGGGTCTATAGTTAACGTGGTCCACTTCAGGCCTCTGCTCGCTACCTCTGAAATCGCTTCTCGGTAGTCAATGATTACCTCAACCCTCTCCTGTTCTTAGGAGAGGGAGATTTTAGTCGTTGCTATAGTTTGGGCTTCAGTTTTATAGTTAGCATTAACCCACCCCTACCCCTCCCGAGAGAGGAATTGCTGCCACAGCTACAGCTTGTGATATAGTTCAATAGTTACAGATCACGAACAGGCAGGCGCAACCTGACACAAGAAACTATAACCACGAAAAGGCTACAGCACTATAGCTATTGAAATAAACTATAGCTTAACTATCGAGCGATTTCAGTCTTTGGGTTGAGCGCCTCGAGAGGTTCCGGTGCCGATAGGCATGGCGAGGGACGAGCAAAAGAAAGGTACACCGCGCGATGCCCGAAGACGGGGCCTCGCGGCCGGGAGCGCACCAAAGTAACTATAGCACAATTGGTAAGTAAAGCTCCCAGGATCAGTAGTGGCTATGAAAGAAGCTGCTTGTGTCATGTAGTAACTATAGTTAGCTATAAGACGCATAAGATGTCTCGACTAACGCTCTACATGACAAAAGAGAAGCTATAGCCTTAAAATCCAGCAGAGAAGTAGTTCTATCAGATATACAACAACAAAAATCAGCCTTAATCTCATAGAAACACCTACCTGATTAACCATAACCTATTTCAGAAATCCGTAAAATAACATAAGCTATTTAGCTGAGGCATTGCAGAGTTTCATCTAAAAAATGCTATATTTACCTAATAAGCCATTTGCGTATGATGCTAGAGTGGGTAACCGTAATATTGCTGATCGTGATCGGGCTCGTCCTGATTATTGTTGAACTGGTGTTTATACCGGGTACTACCCTTATTGGTATCCTTGGATTTGTGCTGGCAGGTATTGGCATCTGGTTCGGCTACGCCACGCTTGGCACCCCCATCGGCCATATCATACTTGGGCTAACTGTACTGGTATCTGGAGTAGCTTTTTTCTATAGTTTCCGGGGAGACTCCTGGAACAGGTTTGCCCTGAAAGAAAGCATCGACAGCCGCGTAAATGAAGAATACCAGCATAATCTGCAACTGGGAGAAACAGGCATAACCGTATCAGCGCTTCGTCCTCAAGGCATGGCCATGTTTAATGAACAGCGCCACGAGGTACAGAGCAAAGGTGAATTTATCTCTTCCAACACGACAGTACGCATCATTAAGTTAAATCAACATAAAATAATAGTAGAAGCAGTAACCTAAGCCAAATGGAAAACCTATCCGTTCTTTTTCTGATAGCAGGAGCCCTTATCCTGCTCATGATCTTTTTATACTTTGTACCGATCAGCCTCTGGATCACAGCACAATTCTCTAACGTACGCGTAGGTTTGCTGGAACTGGTGTTTATGCGTATCCGTAAGGTGCCGCCAAGCCTGATCGTAAACTCGATGATCAACGCCACCAAAGCGGGCATAGCTGTTACTACTTCTGAGCTCGAAACACACTACCTGGCAGGCGGTAATGTGCCCAATGTTATCAAAGCCCTCATCTCTGCCGACAAAGCCAACATTCCGCTATCGTTTAAACAGGCAACAGCTATCGACCTGGCAGGCCGCGATGTGTTTGAGGCCGTTACAACATCAGTTAACCCGAAAGTAATTAACACACCTAACGTAGCCGCTGTAGCGCAGGACGGTATTCAGCTGATAGCCAAAGCACGTGTTACCGTGCGCGCCAACATTATGCAGTTGGTGGGTGGTGCCGGTGAAGAAACAATTCTTGCTCGTGTTGGCGAAGGTATCGTAACCTCTATCGGTTCTTCTGCATCGCACAAAGGCGTACTCGAGAACCCGGATATGATCTCGAAACTGGTACTGCAGAAAGGCCTTGATGCCGGAACCGCCTACGAGATCTTATCGATCGACATTGCCGACGTGGACGTAGGAGAAAACATTGGTGCCAAGCTACAGATAGACCAAGCCAATGCTGACCTGAAAGTAGCCGAAGCCCGCGCTGAAGAACGCCGTGCCATGGCCGTTGCCGAAGAGCAGGAAATGAAAGCCAGAGCGCAGGCTGCCCGTGCCAACGTTATCCAGGCTGAAGTAGAAATACCACAGGCTATTGCAGCAGCTTTCCGTGGCGGCAACCTGGGCATAATGGATTACTATAAGATGCAGAACATCCAGTCTGATACGGATATGCGCAACTCTATTGCCAACCCTAATCAGGGCAGCACCAACCCTAATAAACCAAAAGAGTAACTTTATAGTTATCCTATAGTTTCAGAAGCCGGAGCATGTTATGTTCCGGCTTTTTTTATTTGCACGGGGACCAGTGATTTGGGGATTTTTCAGATTCATAAGATTAAGTTGTTGCTATAGTTTCAACCCTTCCCCTTTTGTCGAGAGTCCCCCCAAACAGGGAAAGGAGGTTCTGCTGTAGTTCTATAGTTGCCGCAGTAATTCATTTCGCTGCCGCGGGTTTATAACTTGCGTCAAACGATAGGGTTAAGTTTGTAACGCAACTGGACCAGAAAGGACAGGAATTTGTCTGAATCAGGATTTGGGATGTTGCTATAGTTGCAATTATGGTTCTATAGCTACTGTCGCAACACCCCTGTGAGCTACGCTCGCAAGCTTCGAACTCCCATTCTCACTTGTCCTCAAGGGGCAGTTTCTGTCGATGCTATAGTTTAGGCTATCTTTCTATAGCTAGCGCTTGTGACCCCCTACCCCCTTCGAAGGGGGACTTTGAGCTGTTGCTATAGTTAGTACTATAGTTGGCAATTAACCCACCCCTGCCCCCTCCCGAGAGGGGAATAGTTGCCTTTGCTTTAGTTGCAGCTATAGTTCTATAGTTACAGACCATGAGCAGGGCAGGTTTACCTGTCCATAAGGAACTACTACCACGAAAAGGCTACAGAACTATAGCCATAGATCAAACTATAGCTGTAGCTATCGAAAGATTTCAGTCTTTGGGTTGAGCGCCTTGTAGATTTCTGGTGCCGAAAGGCATTGTGACGTAGGAACAAAAGAAATGTACACCGCGCGATGCCCGAAGACAGGGCCCCGCGGCCGTGAGCGCACCAAAGCAACTATAAAACGGTAGGCTTGTAGAGCTCCCAGGATAAGTGGTAACTATAGCATAAACTACTTGTGGCAAGTAGCAACTATAGTTAACTATAGGCCAAATAAGATGTCTCGACTGCGATTAACTAAAAATAAGAAAGCCGGTACTTGTAACAGCACCGGCTTTCTTATTTATGTTAAAGACTGTAAATCTTAACTTTCTTTCAGCGTAATCTTACGCTCAACTGTGTTATATGGGCCAGGTACTACACTGCCATTGTTATCCAGTAACTCCAGCTTTATAGTTGACTCACCCATTGGCAGGCCTTCAATAATGTATGGTAACCAGCGATCCAGCATAAACTCAGTTCCGTTTATAGTCGCACGTACCTTGTTACCAGTAGTGCTCAGCTCAGTGTTCACCAGGTAAAAATCAAGCATGATCTTCTCGGTATCCTTACCAACATACTCACCTTTAGGGCGGCTGTAGAACATGTGTGGTGCTTTCAGGTCGAAGTTCATGCGCTCTGCTGGCTTACCGGCTGTAACAATGCGCAGGTCGTAAGCGCCTTTGTGCTTCAGGCTCTCGTGGTAAGAGCGAGACAGGAACGAAAGGATAACGTGATCGCCTTCAGATAATTCTTTTGTGAACGTAGTCTCATAATGCGCCGTATATGGCTCATTATCAACTATGTTGTGAATGTGCTGACCCTCATGCGAGTTAGCCATGTGCTCTGCGTTAGAGTGCGGCGTCATGCGGGTAAGCTGGTAGTTCGACAGGCTGTAGTTAAACTCTACCGGACCAGGCTCTACAAGGCCACCTGCAGGTGGTGTGTTCAGGCGCAAAGCCGATTCAGGGTATTGCTGTGAATCGTCGAAAGCATAAACGCGCAATCCGTCTTTGCTCATTACTGCTCCGGCGGGTGTAGGGCCAGTTGAGGTGGTAGTAACTACAGGAGTTTCGTTATCCTGCGTTTGTCTGGCGGTATCGCACGCCGAGAAGCCCAGCAAAAGGGCGGCTGCCAGGCCTAAGTAGGTTTTTTTCATCTGTTAGATATTAGGTTAGCAATCCAGCTAAGTTAGTGAATTTATTTTTTTCGTATATTGCGAACTACGTGATTAACACAAAAAAGTATACAGCAAAATAATATGAGTGAAATTTTGTTCGACGAAATTCCGTCTTTGGACTTAGCGGATTTTACGTCAGGTGACGCTGAAAGAAGGGCTCGATTTGTGAAACAGTTGGGTGAAGCGTACCAGAATATTGGATTTATTGCCCTCCGTAACCACGGCCTGAGCGATGAGCTGACTGAGAGGCTGTATGCTGCTACCAAAAAGTTTTTTGCCTTACCTGATGAAGTTAAGCAGAAATATGAAGAGCCGGAACTAGCCGGACAGCGTGGCTATGTTGGTAAGTTTAAAGAGAAAGCAAAAGGCTTTAACACCGGCGACTTAAAAGAGTTTTACCACGTTGGCCAGGAACTAAGCGATATTCCGGACAGCGACCCAATCAAAGCAGAATATCCGGAAAACATCTTCCCAACGGAGGTACCAGAATTTAAAGAAGTAACCTTAGAAGCTTACCGTAAACTGGAAGCGGCCGGCAAAGAAGTACTGCGCGCTATTGCTATACACCTTGGGCTGGAAGAAAACTACTTCGATGAGAAGGTAAAATTCGGCAACAGCATTCTGCGCCCTATTCACTACTTCCCGATCGAGAACCCGGACAGCGTACCAGCCGATGCTGTACGTGCAGCTGAACACGGTGATATTAACCTGATCACGTTGCTGATGGGAGCTAGTGCCGACGGTTTGCAGGTACTTCGCCGCGATGGCCATTGGATTCCGATTACAGCGTTGCCGGAGCAGGTAGTAGTAAACGTGGGCGATATGATGGCACGCTTAACCAACAACAAGCTGAAGTCTACGATTCACCGTGTGGTTAACCCGCCGCGCGAGCTCATGAACACATCCCGTTTCTCTATTCCGTTCTTTATGCACCCACGCTCCGAAATGGACCTGACCTGCCTGGAGAGCTGCATAGATGAGCAGAACCCGAAAGCTTACCCGGATGCAACAGCAGGCGAATACCTGAATGAGCGTTTGATAGAACTTGGCCTTAAAAAAGCTTAAGTATTAATATTTTAAAATATTTAAAAGAGAGATAGGTAGAAGCTGTCTCTCTTTTTTTATTTTTACCCGTTATGAGCTTGCGCTACTACATCTTTCTGAAAGACGTGTTGCTTCTTGCCCTTACCGCATTTGGGGGGCCGCAGGCACATATCGCTATGATGTTTAAGCTGCTGGTAGAAAAGCGCCGCTACCTCACCGATCAGGAGCTCATCGAGCTTAACGCGCTTTGCCAGATTTTGCCTGGCCCTACATCCACCCAAACTATAACTGCTATTGGTTTCCGAATTGGCGGCCCAAACCTGGCTTATCTAACACTGCTTGTCTGGATAACACCTGCGGCTACTATTATGGCACTGGCAGGTTTTGTGATATCGTACCTGCAGGAGAACAACATTTCACTTCATTTTCTACGGATCATACTGCCCATGGCGGTTGGGTTTGTAGCCTATGCTGCCTGGAAGATCAGTGTAAAAGTAGTGAACACGAAGGTAGCTATCGGGCTTATGGTGGTTTCGGCGGTACTGTCGTACTTTTTCCGGTCGCCGTGGGTTTACCCGCTGTTGCTGGTTGCCGGTGGTGCCGTTACGGCTTTGCGCTTTAAACAACACCCACGCGAGTTGGATAAGCGCCTGCATATACAATGGGCTAACTTCTTACTGTATGTAGGGGTGTTTGTGCTGGCGGCTGCTTTGGGTGGGGCCACTTCGTCGTTGCCGGTCAGGTTATTCGAGAACTTTTACCGTAACGGCAGCATGGTATTTGGTGGCGGGCAGGTGTTGGTACCGCTAATGTATACCGAGTTTGTGCAGTTTAAAGGCTACCTCACCGGCGAGGAGTTTCTGTCTGGTTACGCCATAGCACAAGCCTTGCCAGGTCCGACTTTTTCTTTTACATCCTTTGTAGGGAACTTGGCAATGCGCGAGTATGGTGTTGCAGGGCAGTTTTTAGGATCATTTGTGGCTACGGTGGGTATCTTTTTGCCGGGCACCTTTCTTATCTTCTTCGTTATCCGCTTCTGGGACCAGCTTAAGAAGTACCGCGTAGTGCGGGCATCTTTAGAAGGCATCAGCGCTGTAAGCTCCGGCATGGTAGTAGCCGCCGCCATCATGCTCTACCACCCCATTGATAACACGCTGCTTAACTTCGGTATAGTAGTAGCCACGTTTGGGCTGCTGATGTTCACGCGCATTCCTGCTCCGGTACTTATCTTAACTGGCTTGTTGTTGGGATTTGTGTTGTAGGGAATTATTGCTCAACAAAGAAGTCTTCATCTAAGTGCTTAACTTCATAAGTTGCCTTAACCTGCACACCAACATTGTACTCGTGCATTAAATCAACGAGCTTATTGCCGTCAATCAATATAATTTTATGATGGGCATTTTTAGCTTTCTCTACAGCGCCTTTATCAAATAGTGAAGTGGTAACAAATACACCTTTATTTGTGTCTCCACTCATTGCTCCGATAAAGTTTCTGATATCCTTTTCTCTAACTTTATTTTCAGTAAATCTTTTTGCTTGTATGTAGATTTTATCGAGCCCAAGCTTATCTTCATTTATAATACCATCTATTCCTCCATCAGAAGACTTTGCTGTTTCTATAAAATCTCCATATCCCATCTTTTTCAGAAGTATCAAGATAACTTTCTCAAAATAATAAGGATCAATGACTTTCAACTTCTCGAGAAGGTCATTCTTAATTTCTATTTCTATTTTATTAAAACCTTCATCTATAAGATCTTGTGGAGATGCATTGGAAATCTTCTTTATTTCTGTTGGCTTTTTATCATTTTCAGTTTGATAGAAGTCTAACATAGAAGTTTCTTCCTCTAAATGCCTTAAACTTAACTTAGACTTTTGAGACAGGCCTTTATCAGTTATTTGAACATTGCCACGTGAAGGATAATGGATAAATCCACCTTTCTTTAAGTAAGATTTCCCCCAAGCAATTCTGTTATTTATTAAGATCTCCCCCGATTTAGTCTTTTCTTCAAGAAGTTCTTTTGACAGATGTGAGTAATATTTATCAATTACTCTCTTTTGCATTTCGCGAGTATGTATAACCTCGCGATTAGATAAAACTTCTAAAATTGGATTGAAAGTTTCGTAAAACTTAGGGATTTCTTGACTTTGACTCATTTATTTTGACAGCCTCTTTACTGATTTGGATATGTAGTATTCATCTTAAAGAACAACTAACATTCTGCGCTACACCAAATATAGTATTTAGAAAATATTAAATATAGTTTAGTACTAAGATAGGGATAAACTCATTACTTTGCTCTACCGCCGTCTGTACTTATCCTTCAAAGATCTTGTCGATGTTTATGTAATAAAATGGCTTCTGAACTATAGTTGTTTGTGGAGAAGTACTTATAACTATGCGAGCGGTTAACTGATTTTACACTTGCTCAAATTCGCATAATAATGGCAAATGATCACTGATCTTTAACCATTGCTCTGAATTGCCAATTTCAATTTTTGTTAAGGTATTTTCGAACTCCCTGCTGCCAAACACATAGTCAATGTGATATGGCCTTTCGGACTTTCTATTTAAAAAGAATGTAGGTATGGATTCTTTTCCATGATCCTCCTTAAAATGCTTATGATACAAGCTGTTTATTCCCAGCTCCTGTAGTTCCCTTACTACATCCGAATGATTCCACCATCTATCCCACTGGTCCCAGATTGTATTGCTGTTAAAATCTCCTGCAATGATTACCTTCCCGAAGTTCTGCTTATTTACCTGCAGATACTTCCATAACTGGCCGATATACCCGAAGTTAGGAGAGTTGTTCTGGTGTGCCCACACTGCAAGCAGCTGAAAGCTATCATTTACTAAGCAGGGCAGAAAATACTTAACAGTGTGGTCAGTATAAAGATTGCTCCATTTAAGAAGCTCTAACTTGATGTGTTCAGCAGCGAATATGCCAAGCCCTTTGTTCTTGCTATCCCCGATCCAGTGATGGTTTTTAGCCCACTCAGCGTATCCCTCATGATGCACTTGTTCTGGACTTTCACATTCCTGGATTATGTAGATGTCAGCTTCAAATTCCAGTAGATGCTGAAATTTATTTCTTAAAGCGCCATTACAATTCCAGGTTACGATTTTCATCTATCGGGTGCAGTCACATAAGTATGTATTCTACTAAACATATAGAATTATAGATATATCAATGCAGTTAGCCTGCCAGGTTAGCACTAAATTTACTTCTGAACCCGAACTCTACTCCACCGGCAAGTAAAGCTTAACCGTTCCCGGATGAAGGTGCAGATTGTCGAGGTGGCCCATTTGCTTTTTGTCTTTGGTGATAAGGTGCATGTGCAGGAACGTGTCGTGGTGCGTAAAAACAGCTTTGTGCTCTGTCGAGAAGAAGCCAACAATCTCTACCTCCTGGTTCTCCAAACTATAGTTTGTCATCCCCTGGTGGGCTTCGTCGGGCGAGCTGACCTGGGTACCTTTGGGCAGGTTTACGATGTGTATCTGGGCACTATCGACAGTAGCCTCCAACCTGAAAGCAAACGGCCTTCTTGCCTGTTTCGTGGCCTGATCCAGGAAAGCTTCCAGTTGGCTCATAGTTCGGATACTGTCGGGCAGTGGCTGTTCTCTCCAATCGGGCACGTTGGCATATACAAAGAAAGGCGCTTTTACATCAAAGGTCTCTTCCACACGCATCTCCGCCTCCGACACGACAGTGGATTTGTAGGATTTGCCATTTACAATCAGAAGCTCACCGGAAAGGTACTCCACTGGCCCTAGTCCGTACAAATGCTCCTTGTCTTCGATAGTGTCTAATGCTATAGTTCCCTGCAACTCTCCTTTCCACATCACATTGCGCATAGCCCCTACTACCTGCACAGTTGTATCGGGCTGGTTCTTTTCTATAGTTGTAGCACAGCCAACAGACAGTACAACTATAGTATAGGCAGCGATTGCAGTGATAAGGTGGCGGAAGTTCATGGGGCGTTTCTATAGTTTAGCGTTTCTCTTTCAGCATTCTCAGCAGGTACTCACCATAGCCGCTTTTGCGGAGCGGTTCTGCCACAGCTTTCAGTTCTTCATCGGAGATAAAGCCCATACGCCAGGCTACTTCTTCAATGCAGCCGATCTTCAGGCCTTGCCGCTCTTCTATTACTTGCACAAAGGTAGCCGCCTGCATCAGCGACTGAATGGTACCGGTATCCAGCCAGGCTGTGCCACGGTTTAGGATGCCTACTTTAAGCTTGCCACGGCGCAGATACTCTTTGTTCACGTCCGTAATTTCGTACTCGCCACGTGCGCTTGGCTCCAGGCTCTTGGCTATACTTACTACATCGTTATCATAAAAGTAAAGACCTGGCACGGCATAGTTAGATTTCGGATTTGCGGGCTTTTCTTCAATAGAAACCGCCTTGTTATTGGCATCAAACTCCACCACCCCATAGCGCTCCGGGTCGTGCACGTGGTAGGCATATACCACACCGCCATCAGGGTTGTTATTGGCCTGCAGCAGCTTGCTCATACCCGAACCATAGAAGATGTTATCGCCCAGTACCAGTGCTACTTTATCCTTGCCAATAAACTCCTCGCCTATTACAAAGGCCTGCGCCAGTCCGTTGGGCACTTCCTGCACCTTGTAACTGAACCTGCATCCAATCTGTGAGCCATCACCCAGCAGGCGCTCAAACATCGGCAGATCGTGCGGTGTGGAGATGATCAGAATCTCACGAATACCGGCCAACATCAGTGTTGAGAGCGGGTAATAAATCATCGGCTTGTCGTACACCGGCATCAGCTGCTTGCTAACAGCCAGTGTAAGCGGGTGAAGTCTGGTTCCGGAGCCCCCGGCAAGTATGATTCCTTTCATTTATTGATGGCTTGATGGTTGAAGGTTAAATGGTTGATTCTGACAGCGATTGTCATCCCCCTACCCCCTTCAAAGGGGGACTTGGTAAGAAGTATAATTCCCCTCCTCGGAGGGGTTAGGGGTGGGTTAACTATAGCAAACCAACAATTTAACCTTAAACAATTTAACAATTTACAACCTATCGGTTGGTGTACTGCTCTTCGTAGTAATGCGTATAGTTGCCGCTGGTCACGTGCTCCAGCCACTCGTTATTTTCCAGATACCAGTCTACAGTTTTGCTCAGGCCTTCTTCAAACGTAACCGATGGTTTCCAGCCCAGTTCGTTTACCAGTTTAGATGAATCTATCGCGTAACGCAGGTCGTGGCCGGCACGGTCTTTTACAAACGTAATCAGCTTGCGCGAATGTCCTTTTTCCCGACCCAGTTTTTCGTCCATCACATCGCAGAGCAGTTCGATCAGATCCAGGTTCTTCCACTCGTTGATACCGCCAATGTTATAAGTATCACCAACCTTGCCATTATGGAAGATCACATCAATGGCGCGGGCATGGTCTAACACATAAAGCCAGTCGCGTACGTTTTCGCCTTTGCCATAAACCGGCACCGGGCGCTCGTTTTTGATATTGTTGATGGCCAGCGGAATCAGCTTCTCAGGAAAATGGTTCGGGCCATAGTTGTTGGAGCAGTTGGATATCTTTACCGGCAAGCCATAGGTGTGATACCAGGCACGCACAAAATGATCGGAACTTGCTTTGGAAGCTGAATAAGGCGAGCGCGGGTCGTAAGGCGTTTCTTCGGTAAACAAGCCATCTTCGCCCAGTGAGCCATATACTTCGTCGGTAGAGATGTGGTAGAACAAATGCTTTTCCAGATCATCAGCCCAGTGCTTTTTAACCGCAAGCAACAGGTTTACGGTGCCAATTACGTTAGTTTGCACAAAAGCCAGCGGATCGGCAATAGAGCGGTCCACATGCGACTCGGCAGCCAGGTGAATAACAGCATCAAACTTATAGTTGCCAAAAATCTCGTCCAGGTAAGCCGCGTCTGTTATATCACCTTTCAGGAAACTATAGTTCTCCTTGTGCTCAATGTCTGTCAGGTTCTCCAGGTTACCGGCATAAGTGAGCTTGTCCAGGTTATAGATCTGGTAGTTAGGGTATTTGTTTACAAACAACCGCACCACATGCGAGCCGATAAAGCCTGCTCCGCCTGTTATTAATATCTTCATGTTATAAGTCTGCTGTAGTGTTTTGTAAATGCAATTGCCAGTCCCAGGCGCTTTTCATGGCCTCTTCCAGGGTGCTGGTGGTTTTAAAGCCGAGTTCTTCGGTAGCCTTGGTTACGTCAGCATATATTTTAGGCACATCGCCCACGCGGCGCGGACCTATTTTATAGTTCAGTTTTACGCCCGTAGCACGCTCAAACGCATGAATGGCTTCCAGTACCGTATTTCCCTCTCCAGTGCCGACGTTAAAAAATTCTATGGCTTCGGTTTTATTTCGCAGCAATCTTTCAATAGCTACTACATGTGCTTTGGCAAGGTCCACTACATGCACATAGTCGCGGATACAGGTTCCATCTGAGGTATCGTAATCATCTCCGAAAACAGTGATCTGCTCACGGATGCCGGCAGCAGTTTGCGTAATGAAAGGCACCAGGTTGTTGGGTACGCCTAAAGGTAATTCGCCAATTTGGGCTGAAGGATGCGCCCCGATCGGGTTGAAGTAACGCAGCGCTATGCTCTTGATGTTGCTATTTCCACTGTTAGCCAGGTCAGTCAGGATCTCTTCGCATACTTTTTTGGTGTTACCATATGGCGAGTTGGCTTTCTGCACCGGCGTTTGCTCGGTTACCGGCAACTGCTCTGGTATACCATACACGGTACACGACGAAGAGAAGACCAGTTTTTGTACATCAAACTCCTGCATTACCTGCAGCAGCGTTACCAGAGAGCCTACGTTGTTGTGGTAATACATCAACGGCTTCTCCACCGACTCCCCAACTGCCTTGTAAGCCGCAAAGTGGATAACACCAACTAAAGTCTGCTCCTGCTCGAACACTTGGCGCATGGCATCTGCATCCGTACAGTCGATGCGGTGGCATGTTACATCGCGCCCAACTATAGCTTTTATGCCTTCCAGCGAGCGCTCTTCGGAATTAGAAAAATTATCAACTATAACCGGCTCATAGCCTGCCTGCAACAACTCTACTACTGTGTGTGAGCCAATGTAGCCAGCACCGCCTGTCACTAAAATCTTCTGCATGTCTATATTCTATCAGCTTTGGAAGCTGGGTTTAGTCTCTTATTCTTTGTAAAGTTACAATATTCTGCCTAATCATTTCACTGCCCGCACCATACGGTCTTTGCCAAACAGATCCTGCACCACTTTGGCTTCCGCAAAGCCAGCCTGCAAGAGTACATCGCAGGTTTCCTGCCCGTAGCGTTCGTTTATTTCAAAATACAGTTTGCCACCAAGCTTCAGTAAACTATAGCCTACTATAGCAATGCGTTTGTAAAATTTCAGCGGATCGGTGTCGGGTACGAAAAGGGCCAGGTGCGGTTCGTAGTCCAGCACGTTGGCTCGCATCAATTGCTGCTCTTCTTCCAGCACATAAGGCGGGTTGCTGGTAATGATATCCAACGAGCCCGGAACTATAGTTTGTACATCGTCGAAAATATCCTGGTGCAGCCAGTTTATAGTTTGCTTATAGTTTGCAGCATTAGCCTTCGCCACCTCCAAGGCTCCCTCCGATACTTCCAGCCCATAAATTACTTCTGTGTGTGAGTTAGCCGCTAATGCTACAGGAATGCAACCGCTGCCAGTACATATATCCAGTATCCGTAAGCCTTGCTGATTCCGGTGTTCCTTTATTACTAGGTCTACCAATTCTTCGGTTTCGGGGCGCGGAATAAGCACACTGGCATTTACCTGCAACTCTAACCCATAAAAATGCGCTATGCCCAGTACATATTGCAATGGTTCATTTTTCAGCAGACGACTAACTATAGTTTGTAGCTGCTCCTGTTGGGCTATAGTTATTTCCTGTAGTTGGTTCAGGCTGAGTTGTACGCGGTTTTGTTGCAGCACATGTTCCAGCACCTGCTGTGCTATGGCACCGGCTTCCGGCTCCGGGTAAATGGCCGTAAGCTGTTGTTTTATAGTTTGCGTTGTCTGCTGTATGGTAGTCACACGTATAGTTTGTGTTGATTTCGGTATCTTTGCAAAAGTACGGTTTAAGATTTGAAAATTTGGAGGTTTGAAGATGTAGAGATGAAATTGCACGTCTAACTCAAGACGCTAAGTATTGCGTCTCTACACCTTTAACTTTCTAACTTCCAAACTTTTTAACTTTCTAACTAAGCGAGCTTTCTAACTTGAATAAGGTGTTTTACATGCGGCGTGCGCTGGAACTTGCCAGATTGGGAAGTGGCTATACGGCCCCTAACCCGATGGTGGGCTGCGTGGTAATGCATAAGGAGCAGGTAATTGGTGAAGGCTGGCACCACCAGTACGGTGGCCCGCACGCCGAGATAAATGCCATTGCCAGTGTACACGACAAAAGCCTCTTACCGGAAAGCCGTGTGTATGTAACGTTAGAACCCTGCTCACACTTCGGTAAAACGCCGCCTTGTGCTGATTTGCTGATAAACAGTGGCGTGCGCGATGTCGTGATCTGTAACCTGGACCCGAACCCGTTGGTAGCTGGCCGCGGTGTGCAGAAGTTGTTGGATGCAGGCATAAAAGTAGAGACCGGCTTGCTGGAGCAGGAAGGCCAGGAGCTGAACAAGCGCTTTTTTACCAGTCATCGTTTGAAACGACCTTACATTACACTGAAGTGGGCTGAAACAGCTGATGGATTTATAGCCGGCCCGGGTTGTGAGCAAGTCCAGATAAGTGGCGCACTGGCAAAACGCTTTGTGCATAAGCTTCGCGCCGAAGAGCAAGCCATTTTGGTAGGCACCCGCACTGCGCTACACGATAACCCACGTCTGAACACCCGGCACTGGAGTGGCAAAAGCCCCATCCGAATCGTTATAGATCGTCAGCTAAGCTTGCCGAAAACTATAAACCTGTTCGATAGAAGACAGCCAACTATAGTTTACAACTATAAAAAACAGGAAGAGCAGGAAAATCTGTACTTTGTGCAGCTGCATGAAAACGAACCCTTGCTGCCACAGATTATGACCGATCTGCATAAGCGTAATGTCATCTCTGTTTTAGTAGAAGGTGGCACTTACCTGCTTGAAAGCCTGTTGCAAGAAAACCTCTGGAACGAAGCTTTTATTCTTAAAAACACTGCCTTAACTATAGCTGATGGCATCAAAGCCCCAACTATGAACTATGGCACATTAACAGAGCAGCAAACATTAGGCTCCGACCAGTTGTTGCATTACCGAAATATTTAACAACAATCAGCAATTAACAATCAACAATTAAATACATGGCCGAATCGCTTATAGTTGACCAGAACCTTAGTAAAGAAGAAAAATATAAGAGCCTGTTACCGCAAATTGAAGCTTTAACAACCGGCGAAACAGATTTGATCGCTAACATCTCAAACCTGGTAGCTGCCCTGAAGCAAGGGTTCGGCTTTTTCTGGGTAGGCGTTTATTTTAACAAAGAAGGCCAGTTGGTGCTTGGTCCGTTTCAGGGGCCGATTGCCTGCACACGCATTCCTTATCACAAAGGTGTTTGTGGTGCCTGCTACACCCGCCGCGAAACGATACTGGTTCCTGACGTAGAAGCTTTCCCGGGCCACATTGCCTGCTCCAGCGACTCTAAATCAGAAATTGTAGTGCCGGTTATAAAAGATGACGAAGTAAAACTGGTATTGGACGTAGACAGCGACAAACTAAACGACTTCGACGAAGTTGACCAGAAATACCTAGAGCAGCTGATGAAGCTGGTAGAGAGCTGGTATTAGTTTCGTTACTCGTTGTTTGTTAATCGTTATTCGAAGACCTCGTAGCGTGCGCAGCTCCTACGAACGTCCTATCAGCCACGAACTATAGTTGATCGTTGGGAATAAAACCCACCCCTACCCCTCCGAGGAGGGGAATTTCTGGAATCGCGATTACAACATCTTATAAATTCGGCTAATCCTTAAATCTTCATTAATCCCGGTTCAGACAAAAAGGCCGCTGCAACTATAGTTGCAGCGGCCTTTTTATGGTCTTTTGTCCTTTGTCTAAAAATCCTTTGTCAGGTAAGACTACCCAAACAACGTTGGTGGTGGCGTTTTAAGCTGGGCAATTACGGTTTCGCCGCCTTTGGTTTTCTGACCTAGCTGAACCTTAACTTCCGTATCCAGTGGCACAAATACGTCTACACGCGAGCCGAACTTAATGAAACCAAACTCTTCGCCCTGGCTTACTTCGTCGCCTTCATTTACATACCAAACTATACGGCGGGCCATGGCACCGGCAATCTGGCGGAAAAGCACCTCTGGGCCGGCAGTAGATTCTACAACCACCGTAGTGCGCTCGTTCTGCGTGCTTGATTTCGGGTGCCAGGCTACAAAATAGTTACCTGGGTGGTATTTAAAATACTTTACGATGCCTGAAACCGGGTTACGTGTAACGTGCACGTTTATCGGCGACATAAAGATGGAGATCTGCTTACGCTTGTCTTTGAAATACTCCGGCTCTTCCACTTCCTCAATTACCACCACTTTACCATCAGCAGGGGCTACCAGCAGGTCTTCGTGCAGCAACAGGTTACGATACGGGCTACGGAAGAACTGCAGTATAAGCAGGAACAGCACAACTGACACGCCAGTAAAAATTTTGTTGAAGGTGCTGTTAGCAGGGTTGAAGTGATACAGTAACAGGTTCAGCACCACTAATATCAGCAATGTAAAAAACAGAATCTTTCGTCCTTCTTTATGAATTTTCATTCGTGTGTTGTGTAAAAAACTGCAGCACTTTATAAGTTATAATAGCCCATCCAGTTTAGTAGATGGGCTATTAGCTTTGCCAAAATTATATAATCTTTTGCTTATTTTAAATTAAATCTTCTCTTAGAAGCCGCCGCGGTACTTATATGTCATGGCAACCTTGTCAATAGCAACAATATAGGCAGCAATACGCATAGGTACATTATATTTCTGAGATGCGGAATAAACCCGCTCAAACGACTCATTCATAATGCGTTCGGCACGCTCGTTCACGCGGTCCAGTGTCCATTTAAAGCCCATGCGGTTCTGTACCCACTCAAAGTAAGATACTGTTACGCCACCTGAGTTTGCCAGAATATCCGGCACTACCATAATTCCTTTTTCGTTGATGATGTTATCGGCTTTATAAGAAGTTGGCCCGTTAGCACCCTCTACTATAAGTCTGGCCTGTATCTTTTCTACGTTCTTTATCGTGATCACATCTTCTACAGCGGCCGGCACAATCACATCTACTTTAGATGTCAGCAGTTCATCCGGGTCCATCATTTCAGCACCCTTGTAACCTTCCAGACGGCCATTATGTGCGTTTTTGTACTCAATGGCATCTTCAATATTGATGCCGTTGTCGTTCCAGTAAGCACCGCTCACATCACTCACGCCCAAAATCTTCACGCCACGTTCTGCCATCAGTTTGGCAGCCCATGCGCCAACATTACCAAAACCCTGAATAGCAGCAGTTGATTTTGCCGGATCCATGCCCAGCTTATCCATAGCAGCCATTGCCGAAACCATTACGCCACGGCCAGTAGCTTCTACACGCCCCAGCGAGCCGCCCAGTACAAGTGGCTTACCAGTAACAACAGCATGTACCGTAGAGCCTTTCGTTTTAGAGTATTCATCCATCAGCCAGGCCATCTCGCGCGGGCCTGTACCCATGTCCGGCGCCGGAATATCCTGGTCAGGGCCAAAAGTATCAGCCAGTGCCGCCGTGTAGGCTCTTGTCAAGCGCTCTATTTCGCCAGCCGACATGGTAAACGGATCGCATATTATACCGCCTTTGGCACCACCGTAAGGAATATCCACTACGGCACATTTCCAGGTCATCCAGGCAGCAAGCGCCTTTACTTCATCCAGAAACACATCCGGAGCATAACGAATACCGCCTTTTGACGGACCAAGGATAGTGGAATGTATGACACGGTAACCCTCAAAAACACGCACTTTGCCATCATCCATTGTAACAGGTACATTCACAATAACCTGGCGGGTAGGAGACTTTAGTACATTGTATATTTCTTCATCGAGCCCCAATATTTCGGCTGCAACATTGAAGCGTGACATCATCGATTCGAAAGGGTTTTCTCTGTCCTTGATGGGTGCTGGCTCTTTGTATAACATACTTTAACTTTTTGAGTTTATCAGTGATTATTACGAAGCAAAGGTATATAAATTACACTTTTAACCTGCAAATGTCCAAGCAACAAAATCAGAAGATTTGCAGATATGCCACTATAAACGGAATAGACATAATAAGGCTGTCAAAACGGTCCAGAATACCGCCGTGGCCAGGCAAAAGCGTACCCGAATCCTTCACGCCCAGGCTGCGCTTTAGCATGGACTCTACCAGATCGCCGAGCACGCCAAAAACAGCAACTATAATACTGATCCCCAGCCACTGAGCCACGGTCAGGTCCTGCAGGTATATGCTCAGCACATAGCCTACCAGCATGGTGAGCACAGTGCCACCAGCCCAACCTTCCCAGGTTTTGCCCGGCGATACGCGCTCCAGTAATTTATTTTTCCCGAAGTTTTTCCCTGCAATATACGCCCCGGTATCGGCAGACCAGATCAGCAGCATCAGGCCAAGCACGGGTTGCCAGGTATAGTCACCGGGCAGGTAGGCCACTTTGTGCAGCAGCCCGAATGGCAGCGCCACATATAAAACACCCAGCAGTGTAAAAGCAATGTTAGTGAAAGGTTGAGGCTGCTTGCGGTATAGTTCCAGCACAAAAACCAGCCCCAGTAGCGGGAGCGTTAGGTACAGAAGCTGCGGCGACATGATCTCTTCTTCTATCAGGAAAAAGGAAACATACAGCAGGCCACCCAACGCGATGCCTATACCTTTGTTAGGTCTTATATCCTGCGCACCTGCCAGTTTATAGAACTCCAGTAAGCCCAGCAAGGTAAGACCAAGGAAAAGAGCCGCATAAGCCCAGGGGTTAACTACAATACTACCCACAAACAGGGCGGCGCCCAACACCCCTACTATAATACGTTGCCATACATTACTCAGTCCCGAAATATTCTTGCCCATTTAGTAGAGGATGCTGTTTGAGCATTAAAGGTATAAAATTATCTATATTTTCGGACGTCTATACCTCAGTTTCGGCCAGAGCCTGTTCTCGTTTCGGCACTTCTTTAAACTCTGTATACAAGTAGTACAATACAGCCGCGCTCAACAGAAACGAAATTAGCACGCTCCACCAGTTCATTGGCTCCGTCGACTCTATATCAAAATCTACCGCGCCGGTTTGCTGCAGGTATAGCAGCAGCACGGTAAAACCGTTATTAAAAAAGTGCGCAACTATAGGTACCGAGATGCGGCCCGACCAGAAGTACAGGTAGCCAAACAGGGCACCCAGTATAGCGCGCGGTACAAATCCGAAGAACTGCACGTGAATGGCCGCAAATATTAACCCCGCAATCCAGATGGCGACATGCGGATTACCTGTCCAGCGGTGCAGTTGCTTTTGTAAAACACCACGGAACACGATTTCTTCGCCAATGGCCGGTATCACAGCAATCACCAGCAAACCAACCAGCAGCTTTGGCACATCATCAAAGTTGGCGATCATCTTGGTTAGTGCAGCCAGTTCGTCTTCTTTGGCACGTGCCCACTGCTCAAAGTCACTCATAAAATCCGGAAAACTCATTGTGGCATTCCAGTTTATAATAACGGAGTTGGCAGGCATAATAATGATCATCAGAAGACCTGAAAGCAGCACCAGCAGCGGCGTAACCGGCATTTTCCAGTTCAGATACGGATCGATCTTATATTTTAAAACCCGCAGCATAATAAGCGGCCCAACTACAAAAGACATGAATTGCACCACCCCCTGCAGCAGCAGCATAATATTGCGTCCGCTTGGGTGCGACGCAGGGTCTAAGGCTATGTCGGGCATTTGTATAAAGCTGATATCAAACACAGCAATAGCCAGCACAGCAAAGAAAAAACTGCCCACAAAGTAGCCGCCTACCATAAATGCCAGTAACAAAATCAGCACGGAAGCCGGGTGTGTCTCTTTAGAGATGAAACCTTTCATACAGGAGTTTAGGTTAAATTGGTGTAAATTTACGCGAATAATTAAATTTTGCTTTGGTAAAGATAGCGAACATAGAACTGGGCGAGTTCCCGCTGCTGCTGGCACCTATGGAAGACGTGAGCGATCCGCCGTTCCGGAAAGTGTGCAAAGCCAACGGGGCCGACCTGATGTACACTGAATTCATTTCCTCTGAAGGTTTGATACGCGACGCAGCCAAAAGTGTCCAGAAATTGGATATTTTTGATTACGAACGCCCCATTGGTATTCAGATATTTGGCTCCGATATTGAGTCGATGCGCGAAGCAGCAATCGTTTCGTCGCAGGCCGGGCCAGACCTGATAGATATTAACTATGGCTGCCCGGTAAAGAATGTAGCCTGCAAAGGTGCCGGTGCTGCCCTGCTGCGCGATGTACCCAAAATGGTGAAGATGACCGAGGAAATTGTGAAAGCAACCAACCTGCCGGTTACCGTTAAAACCCGCCTGGGCTGGGACGAAAACACCAAGTACATCGTAGAAACTGCGGAAAGATTACAAGATATCGGGATAAAAGCGCTGAGCATACACGGTCGCACGCGTGTGCAGATGTATAAAGGCGAAGCCGACTGGAGCCTGATTGCAGAAGTAAAGAATAACCCGCGCATGCACATCCCGATCTTCGGAAACGGCGACATTGACTCTCCGCAGAAGGCACTGGAGTACCGCAATAAGTATGGCGTAGATGGTATTATGATCGGCCGCGCTAGCATTGGTTACCCGTGGATCTTTAACGAGATAAAGCATTACATGGCAACCGGCGAAATGTTACCGGGCCCAACACTGGAAGAACGCGTAGAAGTTTGCCGTCAGCATTTCACCCACTCTCTGGAATGGAAAGGCGACAAACTGGGCATTTTTGAGATGCGCCGCCACTATACCAATTACTTCCGTGGTCTGCCACACTTCAAACCGCTGCGCATGAAACTGGTGCAGTCCGAAGACATTCAGGAAATTTACGACACGCTGGATGAAATCGCACAGACTATGAGCTATGCGGAGTTAGAAAGTTAGAAAGTTTAGAAGTTAGAAAGTCATACTATAGAACGCCTGTTGCTTTTGCGACGGGCGTTTTTTGTCTACCTCACCTCAATGCTCTCCTTTTATGGAGAGCCCCTACCTCCAAACAGGAGAGGGAGCTTAATTCTTAGAATTCGGTCTCTGCTATAGTTCTATTAGTTGAAGTAGATCCAACCACCCCTAACCCCTCCTTGTCTAAGGCGGGGAATTTACTGCTACTGCTATAGTTTGGGCTATAGTTCTATAGTTTTTCTATCACTGTTTCGGACTTCCTAGTCCGAAACCAATCTGCTGCGGACTTCTTAGTCCGCGTTATTCTGGTTATTTCTTTTCTTCTGTCACCCCGAAAGAATCTTGATCGCTTAGAAATCAGGCTACTACAATAACCCACCCCTACCCCTCCCGAGAGGGGAATTACTGCTATAGTTATGTTTTACCTATCGTTCTATAGTTGCTTTTTGTCATCCCCCTGCCCCCCTTCAATAATGGACTTTTTCGGCTATTGCTATAGTTAAGGTTATAGTTCTATAGGTACTGTAAGCTCACAGCAATTTTAACTTTTTAACTTCTCAAACTTTCTAACTTTTAACTATAAAAATCTTCTACTTTTGCAGCCACTTTTCAACGTACAAACTTTCTAAATTCACAACCTAATTGGCTAACATTTCAGATCAACATAAAACGGGGGCTTCGGCGCTGGCTTGGTTCCTGGTGGTTATACTGGCGCTTATCTGGGGCACTTCCTTTATCCTGATCAAAAAGGGATTGGTGGTGTACTCGTCGGACGAGCTGGGCGCATGGCGTATAACGATTGCCTGCCTTACGCTGCTGCCGTGGGCAATCAAGCATATCCGGCATGCGGAACCACGCCATTGGAAGTTTTTGCTGGGTAGCGGACTGCTGGGCAACCTTATTCCGGCTTTCCTGTTCGCTTACGCCGAAACCCGGCTTGCGAGTGGCCTGGCTGGTGTACTAAACTCGCTTACCGCACTCTTTACACTGTTGGTAGGTGCTGCTTTCTTTCATCAGCCTATCACCTGGATGCGCATGCTCGGAATTATCATCGGTATTGCGGGCACAGCGGTTCTTATCTTTTCGGGCGGCGAAAACACCAATTTCGACAATACTATGTATGGCCTCTACATCGTGGTGGCTACCATTTGCTATGGCGGCAGCGTGAACATCATTAAATACAAACTGCAGGGCCTGAAACCTTTTGTAATGTCGAGCCTGGCTTTGCTTACGGTAGGCCCTATGGCTTTTATTTACCTGCTCACCACCGATGCATTTGATAAACTGCAACACACACCCGGCGCCGGCGAAGCGTTGCTTTACATTGCCATACTTGCTGTTTTCAGTACGGCTGTTGGGCTCGTGCTTTTCAATAAGCTTATCCATATCTCTACGCCGCTGTTTGCCAGTTCATCTACTTACCTGATTCCTATAGTTGCGCTGATGTGGGGCGTGCTGGATGGCGAGACTATACACCTTTGGCATTATGTAGGCATGGTGATTATTCTGGTTGGTGTGTTTATCGTGAACAGGGCGAGGTAACAGAACCAAACTATAGCAATAAGAAAGGCTCCTGCAAAACAGGAGCCTTTTCTTTCGCAGAAACTATTAAGGTTATCTTTTGATCAGCTTCAGGGTTTGCGTTTGGTTTCCGAAGGCTACCGTAAGCAGGTACATGCCACGTTGCAGGTTTTCGTTTAGCGGTACCTCCAGTACCGAAGCACCTTTTAACAGCTGTTGATCCTGCTTCAGAATAACCTGCCCGCCAACTGTATAAAGTGCTATAGTTGCCTTGCCGTCCTGCTCCGCATTTATCGCCAGTTGTATGTTCTTCTCGAAAGGGTTAGGATATGCTGCTACGGTGGTAGCTGTTACATTGCCAAAATTTACTGCAGCGGGGCCGAACAACGTTGCCGTGCCATCTGTATCCAGTTGCTTGATGCGGTAGTACAACACACCATTTTTACCGTTGCGGGCATCTGTAAAACTATAGTGTTGCGCTACTGCCGATGTGCCGACTGTGCTTTCTACAAACCCGATCTTCAGGTAGTTTTTGCCATCAGTTGACACCTGTACTTCAAAACCTGCATTATCTTTCTCTGATGCGGTTTTCCATTGCAGCATGGCATTACGCCCTTCTTTCACAGCCTTAAAATAAACCAGCTCTACCGGCAGCGGCATTACAGATGTGCCGAAAGTAAGGAAGTTGAAACTGTTAACGCCTGTTGCGGTAATGGTTTTGCCGGTACGGGTATTACCGATCTCCGAAATGGCTGTCCAACCATCGGCCAGAAACCGGGCAGTAAAGAGTTGCAATGCAGCTTCCTCGTGCCCGTTGAGGTCTGCGGTAAGGTAAGCGGCTTCTATGGTTGCGTTCAGTTTGCCTACATTTACTTCGGGCACGAAATGGTAGTAACGCCTGATGCTGTTGTTGTCCTGCCCTACTGACGTTCCGGTTACACGCCGCATGGTAGCTGCACCTGCCTCCAGCGCTGGAGTAACCGCAATGCCCATCCCACCGAAGTCCGATCTCACGCCTGCCGGCACGGTGCGTGTTGTTTTAAGAGTGCCCAACACAAAACTATCTTCGCGCTCGCCTTCCATTGTAGCAGTAGGTCCAAGCTCCAGTTCGTAAGCATGTGTCCGCACCATGCCGGCTGTAAGCGACAGCTTTTCGGCAACAAGTGCGTTTCCAGTTAGATTCTTATTGCCAGCTGCTGAAAACACCAGGTTCTTATAGTTGATACCAGGCACCGACTGATCTGTGCTGCCGTTAAATTCTACTGTGTGCGGGGTAACTACCGTTGCTTCATTTCCTTTTAACATATTGCCGGCCACTTTGACTATGCCGTTCTCGAAGGTGGCAGTGGCCGTGTTCAGCAGATGCAGGTGCCCGTACTGTATGCTTTTTACCTGTTGGTTGTTGCCATTATATACTGCATAACTGTTAGCCGCTAAACTATAGTTATCGAAAGCCGGGAAGCTGTTTGCTCCACCAACGCGCATGGTAGCACCATCAGCTATAGTTAACGATGATACTACACCAAATCTCTCCGTAAGGGTCTGATTGGCTGCATCTAAGGTTCCGCTCAATACGTCCACGCGCTGCATATTTATAACCGGCGACTGAAGCGTAACCGTAGCAGTTGGTGCGGCCTTAGCAATTCGCAGCTGGTCTATCACGATGGGGAATCCGGAAACTATAGTTGCGTTGTCAGCACCAGCAAAAACAACCTGGGTTGCTAAAGCGCTAAAGCTATTGCCATTATTGGTGAGGTTACCATACAACGTCAGACTCTGTGAGACATTCAGACTGGCTCCTGCCTCTATAGTTGCATTTCTGATTGTTGCTGATCCTGCACCAGGGAATGTACCCAGTTGGGCCGAGGCGCTGGTAAACACCAGGTTGGTATTAGGTGCATTTATAGTTCCGCTGTTCTGCAGGTCTCGGTTTAAGGTTAAGGTAGCAGGTGCATCATTCAAAACGGCTCCGCTGGCTAGCTGCATCTGGTTGGCCACACGCGTATCTCCTAGCAAAGCTCCTGTGCTGCCATTCTGTAAGCTCAAGTTACCATAGGTTACACCGGCAATACCAGCGCCGGTGGCACTATAAATGGCGGTGCTCTGCTGTCCTAAACTATAGTTGGCGAAATTAGCCGGAAAAGCAGCTGCACCCTGTACCCGTAACGTCGCATTATCAGCTAACGCCAGTGCGCCATTCGTACCACCATGGTTTAGAGTATGACCATCCAGCACCATTATTCCAGAAAGCAGGGTGAGGTTACCGCCTATAGTTGAGTTACCGGTGGTGGTCAGGGTATTGGCTGTTGTTTTTTGCAGATGATGGAAGTTTGTAGCTGATACACGCTGGTTTGCACTACCTGAGAATATAACTGTGCTGCTGCCGGGTACAAACGAGGTCAGGTTAGCGGTAGTCCAGTTGCCTTTCAGGTCTATAGTTGACGCGTTCGCATGCAAGGCTCCTGCTGTCAGATTCACACCACCACCTATAGTTAGCGTGGGCATGTTCAGGTTAAGCGTGCCGGCATTTACAACACTCAGGTTACCACTTATGCCCTGCGGTATAGTTGCGGTATAGTTGGCAGTACCGGCTGCTTTATTTATTGCCAGGTGGTGATATGGCACAGCTGCGACAAGCTGCGAACTGGTTCCGTTGTAGGTTACCGTTGATGTACCTCCTGTAAAACTCCCTGCTTCGTAGTTATAGTTGCCAGCTATAGCCAGGCTGCCTGAGCCCAGGTTTATATTGCTAGTGGCGCGGTGTGCAATATTACCGGCTATAATTACATTGCCCGTTGTGGTGTTCAGGCTCAGATTGTTTCCGGTACTTCCATCATTCAAGATCAGGTCACCGCCTATCGTTATATTTTGTGCGTTGCCATATAGTGCATGCTGCACGTTGCTGCCTGCACCTATAGTTGCCAGGTTGCCGGTAGTGCGCAGCGAACCTGCCGCCATAGTTAAGGTTATCTGGTCAGTTCCGAAGAAACGGACATCTCGTACCCACACATCAGTACTTATAGTTGGCTGTCTTATGGCTTTCAGGCTGCCCAACTCTACAAAATCAGAGCTCATGGGGCCTGCTACCCCGCGGGTTGGCGGACCATCTGTAAATACTTCCCAGTTGGCCCCGTTTTCCCAGTTTATGTCTGCAGAGCCATCCCATTTATAAGTGCTTGGGTTATCTGTCAGGGTCCAGAAACCGTTGAGGCTGGTAAGGCCATTGCGTCTTACCCAATTTTGTGTATCGTTATAGTCATGGCGGCTGGCATTGCTCCAGGTGCTGGTTCCGGTTGGCGAAAAATATAATTTCAGGCCGCTTTCTTCGCAGTTATTCAACTCCGCATCCTGATATTGTAATTGCAGACTGGCGTTGGTAAATGTTCCGGCAGGTACCTGCACTTCGTACATCCTGTTTATCGATTTACCTGTCGTAAAGCCGCTTGGCACAAACCCGGCCTGCCCCGTTTTCATAGTTGCTTCGCTTACACCAGCTGCTCCACTAAATGTAAGTGTTGCAAAAGAACCGTTAAACGCATAGCCCACTCCCGATACAAAATTGTGTTGTCTGGTAAGTGTGCCCACCACCCAGCCATTGCCGCTCCGGTTGTTTGTAAGGATTATTTTATTAATTCCGGTGTGTAAATCTCCACTGGCCAGGTTAAGGTTTGCAGCTGTTACAGTATGGTTCAGACTTACATAGTTTGTTAAGGCGGCCTTTTCTATCGCCAATGTATTGAAAGTGGTAGTTCCGGTTATTGTTGTATTCGCACTGCCATCGAACTTTATAGTTCCGCCGGCATGGTTAAAAACGCCGTTGTTAATCCAGTTGCCACTTATGGTTATGGTACCGTTGCCATGCGTAAAAGTGCCGTTATTCAGCACATCGCCTTTTATAGTATGCCCTAAAGTATTTCCTGTAAAGGCGCTTTCTGTAGCTGTTATCAGGTTTCCGTTTACTGTTATGGCTGCACTGGCGTTAACGACTGCCCTTTGGGTGCTGGTTAAATTGCCCTGTATCAGCATTGGGGTAGCTGGCATTATTTTGCTGCCACTGCCGCTTATAACCAGGTGCCAGTAATCAGGTGCCGTAAGGGGTGTTACTGCCTGCGCTGCGCCATAATATTCAACGGTGCTGTTTGGCTCAAATGTTCTGGTCGGGTAGGCAGCCGGAAAAGGCTTATTACCCCCAATACGCAGGGTTGCTCCCGTTGCTATTCTTATTCTGCCATCGGCTGTGCTTCTGTTCAATGTAAAGTTACCTACATCCAGGGTGCCGCCTACTACCTGCACCTGCACATCGGTTGTGGTTGCCAGCAGATTGGTATTATCCTGCAGCGCTTTTATGCCACTGCCGCTCACCCGCAATATCGGGTAGGTTATGTCTTTGGTTATAGTTTGATTCCCTGATGCGGCATAGTCTATAACACTGGTTGTTGCCATTGCAGACGGCACAATACTATAGTTCGCGTAGTAGGTAGAAGCTTTTACAAAGGCAGTTGCCCCGGCACCAATTACAAAAGGCTGTAGGGCTGGCCCGGTTGCCAGTGTTACCCTGTTTAGCTGGGGGTCGAGGCTGCCGGTAAGTTGTAACTGCGGATCAGCTGTGACTTTGTTCTTTTCCAGGCCGGTCGTGGCTATGTTGTTTGTTAAGGTAATGCTGCCACTGATCAAAATATTACTGAACGTGCTGGCACTTGTTCCGCCCATAGTTTTATCAGCACCTGAAAAGGTAATCCGTGGGTTCTGATTGCTTCTGGCATTAATAGATTGTCCGCGCACGAAAATGGTTTCCACATATACACCATTGTTTACCCAGCTGCCCTTTACTTCTATAGCTGAGCCGTCATTTGTAAAAGTTGCCCCCGCCCCGATCGTAACATCGCCATGTATGGTCATGCCTTTGTCATTGCTGACTTCCAGACTTGCACCTGGTTGTATTGTAAGTGAGAGACACTCGGCTATACCATTAATGTTAATTACCGGCGCTTTTCTTGGTGCTGATACAACTGGAATTATAACGTTTGTGCTTGCTGTTGGAACAACCCCTCCGGACCAATTAGTACCCGTGCTCCAGGAATCTGTCTGGCCGAGCCATGTTGTAGTGGTAGTCGTTTGTGCCTGTGCGCTATAGTTTAGCCCAGCCCAGGCAAACAGTATAAGCACGATTTTTTTAATCAGAAGTACCCTGACAGTTGTGGCATTCATATACAGCAAAAGTTGACGTGAGAATCCGGGGTAAGCGTATGCTAATGCTTGTTTTGTAGCACCATCACTTGAAATAGTACAGCTTAGCTGGTTACTTCAATGGTAATTCCTGATGTTGGACTGAAGAGCAGGTATGCATTCTGTATTCTGATCTAGGGCAAAGGAGCCTATAATTGCACCAAACAGACATCACTTGCACCCATCCATAAATATATATGAATTTACGCATACAACGCAAGATTTGTTATGATTTTTTGCACAATAAATTTAACCAACCACCATGAATTGCTTAAATAAATGTTTTAAAAACCATATCAAATAGTGTCTATGCTTGTTTTAGGCAAATTTGAGTTCGCTAAGCTTTAGAACAGAAATGGCGACTTTACAAAGTGCATTTTGGACCAAAAAGAAATGTTTATTGTGATTTAGGCACAACTATAGTCTAAGGAAATTGCATAAACTATAGCCGACAGACAGCATACAGAAGACTGCTAGCCCTTGTTTTACTTACGGATGGGTAATTTATAAAAGTCGTGCATGATGGTGCGCCCACCATAGCTCTCTTTATACTGCACCAGATTCTGGTTTAAGTAAGCACCTTGCTGCTCTGTTGAAACTCCGAAACTGAAGTATTTTTTATGGGCATAAACTTCTGTAAGCAGGTAGCCTGTAAGCAGGTCTGGTGCTCCAAGTTCCTTCCCCTGGGGGGTAGCGGCAATGTACTGGCAGTGCGCAACAGTTGCGGTTTCATATACCAGTATGCCAGCCAGCATTTCCGAAGCGTGCGTGGCAATATAAAGCCTGATATTTTCCGGAAAACGGGATGCCAGCAACTGTAATTCTGCGGCTGTGTGCACAGGCGCGACATCATACTTTTGTGCCAGTAGCTGCTGGTTTATAGTTGAGAAAGTCTCAAAATCCTGGCTCTCCGAAATTTCAATACCAACAACGGCTGCCTGTTTCAGGCTGCGTTTGCGGAGCGTATTATAGGGCAGCTTGTCAGCAAGCGAGATAACGGTGTTCAGGTCGCGGCGGTATAGGGTTGCCTTGTTTATGAAAAGGGCGTACAGGTCTTCTTCGGCAGGTTGCCGGTGGTAAATGTGCGGTATGGCTTTATAGTTTACAGCTTCAAACCCCAGCGCGCTATAGTATTGCAGCATGGCCTCAAATACCTCCAGCATCAGTTGTGCTTTCATTTCAGCTCCGCTCACTATACCGCCATAGCTCAGCCCTCCATGCGACTGTACTTCTGTGCCGACCACATTGGCCGGCAAAAGCGCTATGAGCTTTCCTTTTCTGTAAAACAGCAGCGAGTGGTCTTCAAACCGGTCGGCATGGTACTCCATGTACTGGCGGTAAAGCAGAAAGGTACCGTTCTTGGATGCCTTCACAAAAGCATCCCAGGCGGCGCTATCCTTTGAACTATACTTTACTACTTCCACAAGACCAGTGATTAAAGGGATTTATCTGATTTTATGATTCCTGACTGCTCTGCAGATTAAGGAAGATAACGGATTAACATAAATCCAATTCCCCTGTACAGCAATTCAACAATCAGCAATTTAACAATCAACGATTCAGCACAATCCGGAAAGTGGTTCCTTTGCCAACTTCCGATGACTTTACATATAGCCTGCCGCGGTGGTAATTATCGATAATACGTTTGGCCAGCGCTAGCCCCAAGCCCCAGCCACGCTTTTTGGTGGTGTACCCTGGCAGAAAAACAGAATCCATTTTACTTTTCGGGATGCCTTTGCCCGTATCGGCAATATCGATGGCGATGCTGCTTTTGCCCAGCAAAACAAGCTGCAGCGTAATACTGCCGCGGCCTTCCATGGCATCAACCGCATTCTTACAAATGTTCTCGATCACCCAGTCAAAGAGCGGCACGTTTACTTTGGCGGTTATATCCGGCGAGAAGGTTGAGACCACCTGCATCTCTACTTTGCTTGAGATGCGATTCTGTAAGTAGTTGATCGCATTTTGCGTTACCTGGAATATGTTCTCGTCGCGGAGCAGCGGTACGGAGCCAATGTTGGAGAAACGTTCGGTAATTACTTCCAGCCTCCGGATATCTTTCCAGAGTTCGGCAACTATAGGTTCGTTCTCAAACTTCGGGCTTGCCTTCATGTACTCGTACCAGGCCATCAGCGACGAGAGCGGCGTGCCCAGTTGGTGCGCTGTTTCTTTGGCCAGGCCAACCCAAACCCTGTTCTGCTCCGCCTTACGCGAGTAGCTGAAGGCAAAATACGCCATCAGAGAAAAGCAGGCAATTACCATCAGCTGCACATACGGGTAATAGCGCAGCTGCGACAGCAGGTCCGAATCCTTATAGAAAACATAGTTTACAGAGCCCTCAGCCCACGGCACAACGATCGGTGCGTGCTGGTTTTTCATTATCTCAATCTGCCGCTGCAGCAGTTCGTTCACTTTCTTAGGATCGTCGGCAACATTTTGGGGGATATCGATGTTCTTGGAATCGAGGATGTTTTCGTTTTCATCAGTAAGGATAACGGGAACCGTGGTATTTGCCGACAGGATTTCTTCCTCTATAAAAACAATGTTGTCGTCTGAGGGTGCGTTGATCATATAGCGCAAACCCTTGGCATATAATTGCACCAATTCCTGCTCCCGCTCCGATAACTTACTTACCAGAATATTGGTATATGTTATAGTTGCAGCTCCTATTATGAGTGCGATAATTACAACTATAAACTTTATTCTGTTTTTCTGAGAGTAAATGGGTATCATGCAGGCAACACGAAAACTAATTGAAATTAGTATAAATTAAGTAATAAAGGCAAGTAAGTTTTATTTTTGATAAATCAAACCGTAAATTTGCACTTTAGTATTCCTAAAGCCATTATGCTACAGAATTTTAAAGCAATCAGCCTATCCTATAAGAAAGCTCCGCTGGATATCAGGGAACTGATTGCCTTAGATGAGACCTCCTGCAGGCAATTCCTTCAGACGCTAAAGAATTTTATTCAGGCATCTGACATACTGGTGCTTTCGACCTGCAACCGCACCGAAGTTTATTACAACGCTGATACCGACTATAGCCGCGATATTGTAAAGCTGCTGGGCATCACCAAAGGCATTGATAATATCTCGCAGTACTTCGATTACTTCACCATCCTGAACGAGCACAACGACGCCGTACAGCATCTCTTCGATGTTTCGATGGGGCTGGAGTCGCAGGTGGTAGGCGATATGCAGATCTCGAACCAGGCGAAACAGGCATACCAGTGGTCTGCTGATAACGATACAGCCGGCCCGTTCCTGCACCGCCTGATGCACACGATCTTCTTTACCAACAAGCGCGTGGTACAGGAAACAGCTTTCCGCGATGGAGCTGCCTCTACCTCTTATGCCGCTGTAGAGCTGATAGAAGAACTGACTGCCGACATAGCTGATCCGAAAATTTTAGTTGTGGGATTAGGTGAGATTGGTGCAGATGTGTGCCGCAACCTGAAAGACAGCAGCTTTACGGACGTTAAAATAACAAACCGCACCCTTACCAAGGCACAACACTTGGCCGAGGAGTGCAATATGGAAGTTCTTCCTTTTGAAGATATTGTACAGGGCCTGAAAGAAGCGGATGTGATCATCTCCTCGGTAGCCCGCGAAACGCCGTTCTTCACAAAGGAAATGATCCAGCGCCTTGATATCCTGTCGTTCAAGTTCTTTATAGACCTGTCGGTGCCACGCAGCGTGGAGCCTGATGTGGAAACTATACCGGGCGTGCTGGTTTATAACATCGATACTATTCAGAACAAGGCATCAGAAGCACTGCAGCAGCGAATTAACTCTATTCCTAAAGTTAAAGCGATCATTGCAGAGTCTATCGAGCAGTTCAACGATTGGTCGAAAGAGATGGTGGTATCGCCAACTATAAACAAGCTGAAGAACGCGCTAGAGACCATCCGCCAGGAAGAGATTGCACGTTACATGAAAAAGCTTGGCCCGAAAGAAGCGAAGTACATCGACAGCATTACCAAGTCTATGATGCAGAAGATCATAAAGCTGCCGGTGCTGCAACTGAAAGCAGCCTGCAAACGCGGCGAGGCCGAAACCCTGATCGACGTGCTGAATGATTTATTTAACCTGGAAAATCAGGCTGAAGAGATTAAACTATAAGACTATATAAATAAGTAAATAGCTACTTTTTTTTAGTAAATGAAAAGGCCAAAGGCCCCCGAAAGCAACTATAAAAGCACTTCGGAGGCCTTTGGCCTTTTTAATTAACAGACTGACTTGATAGGAAATGCCTGATTAAATGTCAATACAGCACTCTTCCAGGCAATCTATTACATCAATGAGTTTAGGGATTGAAAGCGAGTAGTAGATTTTTGTACCTACTTTAAACGAGGAAAGCACACCCTTATCTTTAAGGGTAATCAGGTGCTGACTGGCAATGGCCTGCGGCAGATTCAGATACTTATATATCTCAGTTACAGTCATTTTCTCTTCCTTGCCCAGAAGGTCAACTATAGCCAGCCGTTTTGGGTGAGCTAACACTTTCAGCATGGCAGCCGCCTTATCTATCTTCTTTGATTCGATGCGAGATAACAAACTTTTCATAATTAATAATTATACCTAACAGTTTCTACATTATTTAACTATCCTATTCATAATAAGATATATACGAGGCTTACGTTATTTGGCTGATGTCTTTTTACATCATTTTTCTAACTTCGCTACATGAATACTTATCATGTGATCGGCTTAATGTCGGGCACATCGCTAGATGGCCTTGACATTGCATATTGTAGGCTTACGTATAAAACCAAAAATTGGATATATAATATACTTAATGCTGAAACACTACCTTACAGCGACTATTGGATTGACTCTCTCCGGGGTGCAGAGACTGCCGCCGGCCAAAACCTGGTTGCGCTGGACCATGCCTTCGGACAACACATGGGTGAGCAGGTTCGTCAGTTTATAGTTCGCCACAACATACAGCCCGATTTCGTGGCATCGCACGGGCACACCATCTTTCACCAGCCCGACAAACATATTTCGTTGCAGATCGGTAACGGCGCTTACTTGGCAGCCCATGCCAGGTTACCGGTTATCTGCGATATCAGAACGCTGGATATAGCCCTAGGCGGACAAGGTGCTCCCCTGGTGCCCATCGGAGATGAACTGCTTTTCGCTGACTATGACTATTGCCTGAACCTGGGAGGAATTGCCAACATCTCGTTTAACCATAACGGCCGGCGCATTGCTTATGATATATCGGCGTGCAACATGCTGCTGAACACGCTCGCTAACCAGGCCGGCTTTAGCTATGATGAAGATGGCAGGCTTGCCCAAAGTGGCAAATTAGATGCTATACTCCTGCAACAGCTGAATGTCCCATCCTATTTTTCAGCGCCTTACCCCAAATCGCTGGGCAAAGAGTGGGTGCTGGAGCATAGCCTGAAAACCTTAGCCGAGAGCAACGCAACTATAGCAGATAAACTTCACACCACCTGCCACCATATCGCGCAGCAGATCGCCAATGCCCTGCAACCAGCCAACTATAAACAGAAAGTGTTAGTAACTGGCGGCGGTGCTTTTAATTCATACTTAATAGCCTTATTGCAAAAGTATGCCGGCAATGGCTACCGTATAGAAGTTCCAGCCCCGGAACTTGTGTCGTTTAAGGAAGCCTTGGTATTTGCCTTTTTAGGAGTATTGCGCTGGCGCAATGAAGTAAACAGCCTGCAAACTGTTACCGGAGCCAGCCGCAACAGCGTGGGTGGAGCCATTTATATGGGCTAGCCTGTACGCTCTATAGTTATTTTGTACCTTTGCACCACAACCCGAATCACATAAACCAACATGAAAGACTTACTCGCCAAATTCGAGAATAAAAGACCTGAAATAGTTTTTGAATGGAAAGATGCCGAAACCGAAGCCGAAGGCTGGGTAGTGATCAACTCGCTGCGTGGCGGAGCTGCCGGTGGCGGTACACGCATGCGCAAAGGCCTGGATAAGCGCGAGGTAGAGTCGCTGGCTAAAACCATGGAAGTTAAGTTTACCGTGTCCGGTCCGGCAATTGGCGGCGCTAAGTCAGGCATCAACTTCGACCCGGCCGACCCGCGCAAACGTGGCGTTCTGGAGCGCTGGTACAAAGCGGTATTTCCGTTACTGAAAAATTACTACGGCACCGGCGGCGACCTGAATATTGATGAGATACACGAGGTAATTCCGATTACGGAAGCATACGGTTTGCTGCACCCGCAGGAAGGCGTTGTGAACGGCCACTTCCATGCCACCGATGCACAGCGCGACAACAGAATTGCCCAGCTGCGCGAAGGCGTTAAAAAAGTAATTGAAGACGAAGCATACACGCCATCTGCAGCGCGCCGTTATGTTGTTGCCGATATGATAACCGGTTACGGTGTTGCCGAAGCTGTGCGCCACTATTATAACATCTGGGGTGGAGAGCTACAAGGCAAGCGAGCCATCATACAGGGATGGGGGAACGTAGGCGCTGCTGCTGCTTATTACCTGGCTGCCAACGGTGCTAAAATTGTAGGTATCATCGACCGTGTAGGCGGGCTTATCAATACCGAAGGCTATAGTTTTGAAGAGGTAAAAGAGCTGTTCCTGAACCGCCAGGGCAACACCTTGTATGCCGAAAACATGCTTTCTTTTGAAGAGATAAACGATCAGATCTGGTCTGTTAACGCTGAAATATTTATTCCGGCAGCAGCATCACGCCTGGTTACCAGAGAGCAGCTTGAGCGTATGATCGCCAGCGGACTGGAAGTGATCTCGTGCGGTGCCAATGTACCGTTCCATGATCCGGAAATATTCTTTGGCGCAACCGGTGAGTTTGCTGACCAGAACATAGCCGTTATACCGGACTTTATTGCCAACTGCGGCATGGCGCGTGTATTTGCTTACCTGATGGAGAACGAAGTAGAAATCTCTGACGGGGCTATCTTCTCAGACATTTCCGCAACTATAGCCAATGCCCTTGTAAAGTCGCATGCTAAAAACCCGGGCAAAACAGAGATCGCGAAAACATCTTTTGAAATTGCGCTAAGTCAGTTATTATAATATGGATTACACCGCTTGGAGAGAAATTCTGAACTATAGTTTCCTGGGTAATGCGGTTTCGAATTACCTATGGTTTGCAGGCATTCTGCTGTTTGGTTTTATTTTTAAAACCCTACTCTCGCGGCTGTTGTCTTCTGTTTTATTTAAGATTGTAAAACGCTTTTCGCACGAAGACAATCTGCCCGAGTTCCGGCGTTTGCTTATACAGCCGCTGGAGGTAATCCTGTTCCTGTTGTTCCTGTATTTTGCTTTCCAGGCGCTTAAATACCCGCTCGACCCAACTGAGATCCGCAAAGGTGACCATTTCATAAAAACGTTCATGTTCCGCACCTACCAGGTGTTCGTGATTGTAGCGTTGGCGTGGGTGGTTATGCGTTTCGTGGACTTTATTGGCCTCATCTTCCAGCATCGTACCTTACAGCATCCATCATCCAAACTGAATGAGCAGCTGGTGCCTTTCTTCCGGGATTTTACAAAGATCCTGGTCGTTATTTTTGCCTTTCTGGTAATACTGGGCACTGTGTTCGGGGTTAATGTAGCCGGTTTGGTGGCTGGTCTGGGAGTGGGTGGTCTGGCACTTGCCTTTGCAGCCAAAGAGAGCTTAGAGAACCTGCTGGCATCCTTCACCATCTTCCTGGATCATCCGTTTGTAGTAGGCGACCTGGTAGAAGTAGATGGCATTACGGGAACGATAGAAAAGATCGGTTTCAGAAGTACGCGAATCCGTACGCTGGAGAAATCCTTTGTAACGGTGCCCAACAAGAGCATGATCGATAAGCCGCTCAACAACCTTACATTGCGCACCTTCCGGAGAGTACAGTACGAGGTGCCGCTTACCCTGGACACAACAGCTGCACAAATCAGGGCTATTGCCACGGAGCTGCAACAGTACATTGATAACCATCCAAACACAAACGAAGATGGTGTGGTGCGATTCCAGACGATAGGGCCGGCTTCTAAAAACATTATGGTGCTGTATTTTGTGGAGTCGATGGACTGGGCAGAGTACCTGAAAATAAAAGAGGAGATCACTTACAAAGTAGTGGAAGTGATAGAACGGCACGGGGCAAACTACGCTCCTACCCAGAGTGTGTTTATGCAGACAACCGGGCAAACCCCCAAAACAGCCCCCGCACAAACTATAGCAACAGAAAAGGCAACCGACCTTGCCTGACCATAAATAAAAAAGCCGGAGAAGCTCCGGCTTTTTTTTCACCCTTATATCTTATTTTGTCTGTGTTACATCAGACGTTACAGGTTCCCTGGTGTTTGCACCTAAACAGGATCCCATCACTAAATAAAACCTTATCCCTACAAAACCACTTTTCGCTCAAGAATTGTAGTTTTGATTTGATTAACGCACCTACAATGCTATAGTTACAATTTATTTATAATTTTTTCGTTATACCACCTATTTAAACAAGTAAACATGCATTAATTTAATGCAAACAAATAATATTATTTTTACAATATAGAATAATATAGGTGCAACTATATAAGGTACAATTGCAACCAGCTTAAACTATAGCCAATGGGTAGCCTGTGTTACAAAATAGATAGACCTAGATGGCTATAGTTAGATGAATCTCTGGCGCAGGTAGCTTATGAGTTTATTCTAGGTTGTATCAAAACTATTGGCAAAGCCTGCCTGGGTAAAAGGCATAAAAGAAGTTCTATAACGGAAAAGGTGACTATAAGGCTTTAGAAAGCGGGTTAATTAAAGTCGAAGTATTCGCCTTCTGCCAGCTCAACGGTTTTTTCCTTTTTAACCGGTTTTTTGCCTTTCAGAAGTTGTTTGATCTCCTGCCCTTCCTGTTTCAGGTCGTCCTTAATTTTGGCACGTACCCGATCATCGTCGTAAGCAAGTTTAAAGTTGTTTTCTTTGCCTTTCAGTGTCAGGAAGAGCATGCTATTGCCCGCATTCGGGTCTTCGGCCACCACCCCAAAAAAAGAGTCTTTGTCCGGGCGGCGCTTTTGGAAAACAGGCATCTTTATTTTATAGTCCATGTCCTGGTCAAACGTGTGCATTCCTGAAATAGACACAGAAGGCAACGGCGACAGGTTAGTGCGGATATCCATCTCCGGAATATAAATAGTGCGCTCCTGAATATAGAAGTTATTACGCAGCTCCGAGAACTTCATATTAGCCAGTTCCGAACGCTTTACAAACACCGATAGCTTTTGCATGGGTGTGAAATTGATGAGCTGCCCGTTACGGATCACAGCTTCTATTTCGGCTTGCAGCAGGTTCGTTTTCGGGTTTAGCTGGCTGTCGAGGTACACATCGGAAATAATGTTGGCTGTCAGGCTGCCCCGTAGCTGGCGGTCAACTATAAAATTCTGGTTAAAGTTTTCGAACACATAAAACAGGCTGTCTACGCTCATGTTGTTGAGTTTGCTAGCTGTGCTCACTTTTATGTGGTTGCGCTGGCGGGCATCCATGCTACCGCGCACAGCAAAATCGCCGCCAACAGCTTTAAACGAAATGTTTGGTGATGTAATAACCTGGTTACGCAGCGTTACTGCTCCTTTTATGTTTTCCCCTTTGAACCTCCGGAATTTCATTTTTTTAACAGAAGCTTCTAAATTAAAAGCCATGTTAGGCGAAACCTCTAACCGGTACCCCGATTCGCTTTTGCGTGCACTGGCCGGTGTGTTCTGTTTTTCGCTCAGCAGCTGGTCGAAGTTTAGGTAATTGCTGCTGAAGTCGGCATCTACCATCAGGCGTTGGTTATCTAGCAACAGCCAGGCCATTACGTTATTAAACATGCCGTTCAGCACAAAATCAGAATCACCCAGTTTGCCCTTAAAATCCGATACGGCAACGTTGTTGCGCTTAAACATAAAGTTGCCGTGCATACCGGTTACCGGCAAGGGCAGGTCGCGCAGGTTCAGGCTTACATTGTGCAGCGTTATGTCTCCGGAGGTATTTACTGTATTGTTTCCCGGCTTTGCTTTAAACTCATTGAAATTGCCTGCAAACGCGATCTTAACATCAGCCAGACCGCTACCACCGGGCACTTGCTCCAGTTGCAACAGGCCTAGCACATAAGCTACATCTACCTTGCCCTCCACATCAAAAGCTATAGTTGGATTCTTAAAGTTTTTGTAAGACAGGTTACCGGAGAAAGGTCTGTTGTTGAGCGAGCCTTTCAGATTCCGGAGCACCAGTTCGGAGGTAGATGCTGTTTGCCGGTCGCCGTTGGTAAAGCTGCCTTCAAAGCTCAGTTTCTCCAGGCGCTGCTTTACATCCGGGTGATAGAACGTAGCATTGCGGCAACCGAAGCTAAAGGTGACTTCGGGGTTATGTTTTGAGGATGCTTTACCTTTAATTACACCATTAAAGTATACATCGCCATCAGACCTGTACTGGCTAAACTCTTTGGTTATGTGCTGCGGCAGCAAGCTCAGCATAGATTGTATGCTGGTGTTTTTGCCTTCCAGCTTCAGGTCGAGCTCAGTGGTCTGGGCATAGTTTATAGTTCCAGCAACGTCGTAAGCAGCATTCTCTACTTTCACCACCGATGGCTCCAGCTTTATTTGCTTGTTGTTGCGGTCGATGGCCAGTGAAGTTTGCAGGTTTACACGCTTCTCTTTAAAATACTCACCGCTGTTGAGCTTTATGGTGTTTATAGTCGCATCGCCATTAGCTTTTATCGTTATCGTTTCCGGAGCTATAGTTAATGCTGCCTGTAGTTGGTGTGCATCCGCCTCATAGGACTGGTTCTGCTGCTGGTCGGTATAGTGCAGGGTTACCCTGTTCAGAGAGATGTGCTGCAGGTTAAAAGCGAAGTCGCTATCTTCTGTAGCAGTGGTATCTGCTTTCAGGATATTATAGTTCACGCTGCCATCTTTCAGCACTTTTACATAAATGGCACCGTCCTCGAGGTATAGTTCGTTTACGTTGTACTTGCCGCGCAGCACATCCCAGATACTGAAGGTAAAGTATAGCTTGCTCAGTTTGCCCAGCGGTTCCTCACTCTCCGGCATAGCCTCTACCACATTCACCTGATCCAGCGAGACAGCCACCTGCGGAAACTTATCGAACAGTGAAAGCGAAATAGTGCCTACTTCTACTTTTGTATCAATGTGCTTGTTGGCTTCGGTAACGAACAGGCTGATGATCTTGTCCTGGTAAGTGTAAACCAGCACAAAGGCTATAGTTGCTACGGCTACTACTGCAGCCGTTAAGTAAAATAGCACTTTTTTAACAAGACCGATTCGCTTCAAGAGAATTATCAGATTTTAAGCATCTTACAAAAGATAAAGGTACAGCAGTAATTACAGGTGAGCAATAGCTCCGGCAAGTCAGAAAAAAATTTTAACAAATTTTTTCGAATTGTTTTGCAGTTACAAAAAAACGCCCCATATTTGCATCATCAAACGGGGACAACAGGTCAACGAAACGATAAAACGGGGTGTTAGCTCAGCTGGTTCAGAGCACCTGCCTTACAAGCAGGGGGTCACTGGTTCGAATCCAGTACGCCCCACAAAGGACAACTCAAAAGTTGTCCTTTTTTTATGTCCATACTTTTCTGCTCTGCGCACCTCTCACACTGTTAACCTATAGTTTAACGCCTCACCTCAAGCTATAGTATAATTCCCTGATTTCCATTTGCTTGTAAACAAGGCTCGGCTTTGGTGTGGAGATTTGGCTGCTGTAGTTGGAGTTATAGTTCTATAGTTGCCGTGCTTGGTTTTAACTCACCCCTACCCCTCCCAAGAGGGGAGTTTTGACAATTGCTATAGTTTGGGCTATTGTTCTATAGTTTCCGTGAGTCATCCCCCTACCCCCTTCGAAGGATACTTTTCTGCTATTGCTATAATTGAGGTTATAGTGCTATAGTTAAGATTGTCAAACCACCCCTGCCCTCCTTATTCAAGGAGGGGAGCTTTAACTGCTACAGCTATAGTTTCAACTATGATCCAATAGTTTCAGTCCACGAACAGGCAGGCGCAGCCTGACACAAGGAACTTCTACCACGGAAAGGCGATGCAACTATAGCTAATCAAACTATAAGCAACGTAGCTATCGAGCGATCTCAGTCTTTGGGTTGAGCGCCTTGTAGATTTCTGGTGCCGTCAGGCATTGTGACGATAGGAGCAAAAGAAATGTACACCGCGCGATGCCCGAAGACGGGGCCCCGCGGCCGTGAGCGCACCAAAGCCCGATTGAAACCATAGGTAAGTAGAGCTCTCGGGATATGAGGTGGCTATAGAACGAACTGCTTGTATCGAGTAGCAACTATAGTTAGCTATAGGACGATGACTTCAACTATAGTTTGTAATAGATTTCTTACTTTGTTCGAAATGACAAATGAGTAACTACTTTAGGACATATAATATCCTTCGACTAACGCTCAGGATGACAAATGTGAGTTATACTTTAGACAGGAATTGCTCATGCAGCTTCAATACTTGCGGTATTAACAGTTGTTTATCATCGTTATAAATGATGTGCTGAGCCCGAACCATTTTCTCGTCCTCATCCAGCTGCTTCGCTATAATAGCTTCTACATCCTCCTGAGTACGGTGCGGGTCGCGTTGCAGAATGCGTTTGATGCGTACATCCAACGGAGCAGACACAACGATAATTTCATCCATCTGCCGCCATGATTCTGATTCAAACATCAGAGCTGCCTCTTTCAGCACATAAGGTGCTGATTGGTTAGCTTCTACCCAGTTTGTAAAATCGTTGCCCACGTGCGGGTGTACCAGGCTGTTAAGCAATTCTAACTTCTGAGGATTGTGAAAGGCTGTTTTAGCCAGGTAGGTTCTGTTTAGTTCGCCGGCTTCGGTATAAGCTTCCGGGCCAAAAGCTTCAGTTAACTCCTCTTTCAGGGCCTGGTCGTTGTGCATCACCCATTTGGCGCGGGTATCAGCATCGTATACAGGTATACCAAGTATTGCAAACAGTCTACAAACTATAGATTTGCCTACTCCTATGCCGCCGGTAATGCCAATTTTCAGCATAAGCTTAGTCTTGTTGCGGAATGACCTTCAGGCGTTGCGGCTCCAGTGTAATGCGGCGTACGCCCACCGGCTTTTGCACCAGTTCGGCTGTTACCGTAGAGTCCTGACGGTTATAGTTGGCAAAGTTTACCACCGCTTTAAATAATTCACGGTTAAGCAATGCTACAGAATCCTCGAACAGTTGATAGCGAACCAGTATCACTTGCGGCCTGACAGTATAGCTCCTTCCTTCGGGTACATTTACCATCTCAGGTACCAGTTGCCTTTCTTCGCGTACCAGCCCTTTAATGTTTATGGTAGCTACCACCTCGTTTTTACTGACACTTACCAACTCTGGCGAGGCGAACATTACAGGCACCTCTAACTTGGTAGCGGCAGTTAATCCTGTATTAGGTACGCGTAATAAGTAAGGGTTCGGGAAACTATTGATGATGGTAGAAGGGCCAGTAAAGGTAATAGAATCCGGATTAAAGGTGACCGGACCTACTATTTCGTAGCCTTCTGCTGCAATGCGTTGCTGCGGATCGTGCTGCAAGGCAACTGTTCGCTTGCTTTTGGCATCAAAGTTAAAATGCAGCGTATCGGTTACCACAAAGTTAAGCTGCAGACCATCCATTGCATTTACCAGTGCCGGGCGAAGCGCCGAACCTAACAGGTAATTGTTTCTGGGCTGGTTCCGGATAAAGATTTCAGCAGGCTGCACCTCCAGGCGAAGTGCTTTGCGGAGCAGCTTCCAGCCTTTTGCCGTTACGTTCACCTGCACTTCTTCGGGCAGGGGCTTTATCGGTACCAGTTGCTGGTCGTTGTAAACAAACTTTACGGGGTAAGTAGTCTGAGTTGAGTAACTCTTGTTGAGGGCATTAAGCAGCCAGAAAGTAGAAGCCGCCACAAAACAAAGCAGCACTACTCGCCAGTACTGCTTTGTTTGTGGCCTGAATGGCTTCAAAAACCATATAACTATATTTCTGACTCCTTCAAACGGCAACGGTTCTTAGCTCTTTGGTTGCTGATTAACTCTTGCTGTCGCTTCCATCGACACAGCAGTCTTGTCGAAAGTAAGGCGTACACCTTTATCTACTTCCAACGTTATCGTATCATCATCAAGGCTAACAAGTTTGCCATGCAGGCCGCCTATAGTTACTATATTCATTCCTTTGGTTAATTCTTCACGGAACTTCTTCTGGTCACGCATCTTTTTCTGCTGCGGACGGATCATGAAGAAATAAAACACAAGGATGATCGCTCCGAACATCAGTAACTGAGGAAGTATACCTCCGTCTTGTCCGGCTTGTAAGAGTATGGTTTGCATTAGTATGTGATAAGGGTAATATTAGTTTCTTCTTACTGGACCATCTGCACCTGCAGTTGGTATAGTGTTAGCCTCTACAGTACCTCTCAGAGATACCTGCGTAATGTTTGGCTCAGTATTAGCGCGGATGGTAACCATTGGCGCCTGCTGCCCGAACTTGCCTGTGCTGTTAAACTCAACCTTTATTTCACCTGTTTTGCCAGGAGCGATCGGAGTTCTAGTCCACTCAGGAACTGTACAGCCGCAAGAGGCCGAAGCGTTCTCGATAATAAGTGGCTCTTTACCTGTGTTGGTGAAAGTGAATGTATGGTTGATTACTTCGCCCTGCTTTACTGTTCCGAAATCATAAACTGTTTCTTTGAATGTCATTACCGGCGCGTTGGTGTTAGCAACAGGCGTTGCTGTTTGTTCAACAGTAGCTACATTCGGGTTATCTATAGTTGCTTCGGCAGCAGGAGCAGCAGCCGTTACATCAGCCTCAGCTGCCGCATCGGTGGTGTTTGAAGCTTGGTTGCAGCTGGTAGCCATCAGGGCCACAGCCATTGCAAATGTAAATATCAGGTTCTTTTTCATACTATAAGTAACGTCTGATTATGGTATTATAGTTTAGCAATGATATTCTGAGCAAATTCCATGGTACTCGCTTTGCCCCCCAGGTCACCGGTGCACTCTTCTTTATTAGCCAGCGTGGCATCCAGTGCCGTTTCTATTATGTACGCCTCGTCTTTCAGGTCGATGTGGTGCAGCATCATAATAGCTGAACGCAGTAATGCCGTAGGGTTCGCTATGCCTTTGCCTGCAATATCCGGAGCCGAACCATGTACGGCCTCAAATATTGCCATGTCGTCGCCAATGTTGGCCCCGGCTACTACGCCAAGTCCGCCAACCAGACCGGCACAAATATCCGAAATTATGTCGCCGAACAGGTTTGTGGTAACAATAACGTCAAATTGCTCTGGTTTTACAACCAGTTGCATGCACATATTGTCTACAATTTTGTCATCGGCCTGAATATGCGGGTACTCTTTTGCTATTTCGTTAAACACACCCAGGAACATAGCACCAGCGCTTTTCAGGATGTTGGCCTTATGCACAGCTGTTACTTTTTTGCAACCATGCTTATCAGCGTAAGCAAATGCCGAGCGGATAATTTTCTGGCAACCGGTGCGGGTAATGCGCGCAACCGAATCAGAGATCTGCAGGCGCTCATCAAACATCTCCAGGCCAGAATACAGCCCTTCGGTGTTCTCACGGAACAGTACCGAGTTCACATTATCGAACCTGGTGGCCAGTCCTTTGGTAGTTTTCGCCGGTCTTACGTTCGAGTGCAGGTCAAATTTCTGACGCAGCTGCACGTTCACGCTTTTAAAGCCTTTGCCCACTGGTGTGGTGATCGGGCCTTTCAGAGCAACTCTGTTTTTTTCCAAAGAAGCGATCAGTGTAGCCGGTATCAGCTCCCCGATAGCATCAAAAGTAGTTTGGCCTGCGTTTTCTTCTTCCCAGGTAACCGGTACGTTGGCAGCACTGAAGATAGCTTTTACAGCTTCGGTGATCTCAGGGCCTATCCCGTCGCCCGGAATAAGTGTTATCTGTCTCATGTACTATAGTTCTTTCCTGCTGTTTATCTCGTTTATAAGTAAGTCCACATCGCCAAGCAGCTTTTCAGCTTTGTCTTTGGCGTCCTGAATTACGCGCTGTCCTTCAGTTCTGGCGCTCGTTGGTACATTTTCACCTTTAGCTACCAGTTGCTCCAGCAGGTCTGATAAAGTGTCGCGGTACTTCTCTAAGCGGTAGCTAAGCCAGCTACGTGTTTCCTGGCCCTTTTCAGGGGCGAATAGTATGCCAGCGGCAGCTCCTACTGCGGCACCTGATACAAAAGCCAGCATGGCGGTTGTCTTCTTACCCATAGTTGTATGCTTATATATCGGATTCTAATTATTCAGTTTTCCTTACGGTAATTTCGGTGTTGTGGTAAGCCCGGAACTAAACTTATTTATTATCGATCAGTCCGCGGCCTGATTTGCGTATTTCGCCTTTATTTATGAGCTCCTGTGCCATTTTATCGAGCACGCCGTTCACAAACTGCTTGCTTTTTGGAGTGCTGTATAGTTTGGAGATCTCGATGTACTCGTTGATGGTAACCTTAACTGGTATGCTGCGGAAAATGTACATTTCGCTGAGAGCCATCTTTAGAATGATCTTATCGAGCAAGGCTACACGTTCTACATCCCAGTTCTGCACACTGGCTGCAATCATCGCCTCGTACTTTTCGCTTTCCTGCAGGGTCTGTTCGTAGAGCTCTTCAAAAAACGCTTTGTCATCTTCCCAGTTCGGCGACAGGTCCAGCAACGCAATCTCTGTTGTGTCGCCGTCGGCTTCTTCGCCAAACATTTTCAGGGTTTTATTTACCAGGCTCTTCACAATACTTCTGTTTTCGGCCCAGTTTAAATCCTGCTCTTCAAACAAAGATTGTAAAGTTTTTTCTTTAAAGATAATGTTTTTATAAATATGTTTTACCAGCTCAAAGTCGTCTGTAAGCGTTGGTGAAGGGTTTTGCAGGTAGCTTAAAAACACTTCGTCCTGCTTCAGAACGTTCTTGTAAACCTGCGCTATTTCACTAACATCCGAGCCCCAGCTAATGTTGCGGCGAATGATGTGTTGCTGGTAAGATTTGTTGTTGAGGATGCGCTGCACCAGTTGGTTGCGCAGGAATTGTTTAACATCCGGGCCTTTGGCTTCGGTAAAGCGTCTGCTGCGTTTAGCTTCTTCTTCCTCTACCAGGTTGTTGAGTACCTGCAGCAGTTGCAGGTTGGCCAGGTAATGGTCGTAAATGCGCTCTACGGCCGTAAGCATTTGGTTCTGATAAAAGCGGAAGTCTTTTCTGACCTGGTTCTGGTAGCTTACAATTGCCCGGTTTACCGCATCTATGATCACTTTTTCTGCATCTTCAGGGTCGAACTGGCGCTTCTCGTACCACTCTTTAAAAAGCAGCGTTGCGATCTGCTTTTGTCCTTCGAGCAGTTTTTTATCCTGCACTTCCATCGTGTTAAGATCGGGTGCAAAATCTTCTCCTATCTGGTCCAGTGCCAGCAGATAGTCAGAACCTTCGGCCTGCATGTAAGCGTAAATTGCCTGCATGGCCTTAATGCGTAGTGTTCTGCGGTTAAGCATAATTTTTTATAAAGAACGAGTTGTAGTTGTAAAGTTTTTCTGCACCAAGTGCCGGGTTTATACGCAAACTGCAAAACAGGTTGCCTATAACACAATAAGGATGGTACGTGTTTAAAGCAAAAGTGCCACAGGTACTGCAGCACTTTTACTTTTATTTATTCATTATCGGATCAGGCTTAGTATTTAGCCTTAATCTTGCTGATGCTGTCGATACGCTTTTCAGCCAGCTTCATGGCAGCCAACTGGTTGTGCAGACCTTCTTTCTCAGCCAGTTCAAAGATATCCAGTGTATAACCATAGATACGCTCTGTCTGAGAGTAAGCGCTCTCGCGGTTGTAACCCTGCAGTTCAGAGTAAACGTTGATCAGACCACCCGCATTAATCAGGAAATCCGGAGCATAGATAATGCCTTTCTCGATCAGAGCTGGGCCGTGAATATCTTCATCGCGCAGCTGGTTGTTAGCAGAACCTGCAATGATCTGGCACTTCAGGCGGCTGATGGTGTTATCGTTTATAGTTGCACCCAGCGCGCAAGGAGAGTAGATATCTACATCCAGGTCATATATCTCATCCATGCCTACTACTTTAGCGCCGTATTTACCAGAGATCTCACGCAGACGGTCTTCGTAGATGTCGGTGATGAAGATCTGAGCATTTTCTTTGGCAAGCAGCTCTACCAGGTAACCACCTACGTGGCCAACACCCTGTACAGAGATTTTCTTACCTTCTAAAGAGTCTGAGCCATAAGCTTTTTTAGCAGCAGCTTTCATACCCATGTAAGTACCGTAAGCAGTTACAGGCGAAGGGTCGCCGCTACCACCTACAGCTTCAGGTAAACCGGCTACGTGATCTGTTTCCATTTTAATGTACTCCATATCTTTTGTAGTGGTTCCTACGTCTTCAGCAGTGATGTAAGCACCATTCAGATTCTTTACAAAACGGCCATAACGGCGCATTAAAGCTTCTGATTTATCTTTCTTGGCATCGCCGATAATAACCGCTTTACCACCACCCAGGTTAAGGCCAGAGATAGCAGCTTTGTAGGTCATACCTCTTGAAAGGCGCAGCACGTCGTTCAGCGCTTCTGCATCAGATGCATAAGACCACATACGTGTACCACCCAGTGCAGGACCTAATACTGTATTATGAATACCGATAATTGCCTTCAGGCCAGTATCGTGGTCATGGCAGAAAACAACTTTCTCGTGGTTGTATTCTGAAATCTGACCGAAGATAGATGATGTATCTTTCTTCAGTTCTACTTCTTTAATTTCGACCATTTATGAAATTGGTTTAGTGTTATCCTATCTTTGTGCCGAAGAGTGTAGTATATTCCCTTTTGCGCTGCAAAATTAATTCTTTTTTTCATTAATTCAATTTGTACTCTGTATCTTCTCGTAAAAGCTTTGTGGCTTTAATTACTAATTGTGAAATCGTTACGCTACTTAAATAAATACCTGCTCAAGTATAAATACAGGCTCCTGCTGGGGCTAGTATTTATCATTATTTCCAACTTCTTCCAGATTTTACCAGCCCAGGTGGTGCGCTATGCCTTTAACCTGATAAAGGAGGGAATCAGTCTGCACAGGCTGTACGAAGGAATGGCACAACAGGGCATGGTATATGATATTTTCGCGAGAAGCATACTGGTTTACGGGGTAATTATCCTGATAATGGCGCTGCTGCGCGGCGTGTTCCTGTTCTTTATGCGGCAAACCATCATTGTTATGAGCCGCCTGATTGAGAATGACCTGAAGAACGAAATTTACGCCCATTACCAGAGCCTGCCCCTCAGCTTTTATCGCAAAAACAACACCGGCGACCTGATGTCGCGCATATCGGAAGATGTGAGCCGCGTGCGCATGTACCTTGGCCCGGCCATTATGTATGGGCTAAACCTGGTGGTATTGTTTGTGATGGTGATCCCGTACATGCTGTCGGTGAACGTGAAACTGACCATGTATACGCTGATTCCGCTGCCTATACTGGCCATCAGTATTTATTATGTAAACAACATCATCGAGCGCAAATCCGATGAGATACAACGCAGCCTTTCAGGCATCACCACCTTTGTGCAGGAGGCATTCTCAGGCATCCGGGTGCTGAAATCGTTCGTACGCGAAGACGATTCACATCATAATTTTACCAAAGCAAGCGATACGTATAAAGAGAAATCGCTGGATCTGAACTTTGTAAACTCACTGTTCTTTCCGCTTATCCTGTTCCTGGTTGGCCTGAGCACCATTATTACCATTTACATTGGCGGCCAAGAGGTTATAAACGGCAGCATCACCACAGGTAACATTGCCGAGTTCATCATCTATGTGAACATGCTGACCTGGCCGGTTACGTCATTAGGTTGGACGGCCAGTCTGGTACAACGCGCGGCGGCATCGCAGGCGCGTATCAACGAGTTTCTGCACACCCAGAACGACATTGTTTCCCGTGAAAACATCAGCAAAGAGATCCAGGGCGACATCCGCTTTGAGCATGTTGATTTTGTTTACCCGGATACCAACATTCATGCGCTCAAAAATGTGTCGTTCAGCATACGCCATGGCGAAACGCTGGCCATTATAGGCAATACTGGCTCCGGAAAAAGTACGGTAGCCACGCTGCTGCCACGCATGTACGATGTAACCAATGGCCGTATTCTGATAGATGGTGTGGATGTGCGCGACTATAACATAGAGAGCCTGCGCAGCCAGATTGGCTATGTGCCACAGGATGTGTTCCTGTTCTCCGACTCTATCCGCAATAACATTGGGTTTGGCCTACCAGCTATAACTGAAGAACAAATGGTACAGGCCGCCAAAGATGCCGATGTGTACGAGAACATCATGCGCTTCCCGGAAAAGTTTGAAACCAAGCTTGGTGAGCGCGGCATTACCTTATCAGGTGGGCAGAAGCAGCGTGTATCTATTGCCCGGGCACTGGTACGCGAGCCACGCATCCTGATTCTGGACGATTCGCTGTCGGCGGTTGATACGAAGACAGAGAATGCTATTTTGAATAGCCTTCGCCGCATTATGCAGAACCGTACGTCTATCATCATTTCGCACAGGGTATCGTCGGTAAAACTGGCAGACAGAATTCTGGTGCTGGATGATGGCGAGATTGTACAACACGGCACACACGATGAGCTGATACGCGAGAAAGGCTTGTACAAAGAGCTGTATGAACGCCAATTACAAACTGAGGAGCTTGGGTAGTTGTCTGAATCAGGATTTTCAGGATTGAGCTATAGTTCTATAGTTTGCTCGCTGATATTTATTAGCTGGCGCGGGTTTGCAACCTAAGTCTAACTATAGGATTGAGTTTGCAACTCAACTGGCCCGGCAGGGACAGGCAATTGCGCTAGCTATAGTTTCATAGTTACTGTGGTCCAACCACCCCTAACCCCTCCTTGTCTAAGGTGGGGAATCTTTGGCTTTGGCTGTAGCTTGAGCTTTCGTTCTATAGTTACGGTTATCAAACCACGCCTGCTGCCCCTTACCGTTAGCCGCACGCACTACTTTTTCCTTTGCCATCCTGGAAGGATCTTAGTTACTGGGAAATCAGGCCGCTGCTATAACCCACCCCTGCCCCTCCCAAGAGGGGGATTTCTATTTATGCTATAGTTGAGTTATAGTTGTATAGTTGCTGTCAGTCATCCCCTACCCCCTTGAAAGGGGGGCTTTTCCGCTGTAGCTGCAGTTCTATAGTTTCGTTGTTACTTTTTAGCTTCAGCTATAGTTCCTAATTGCTCTTCCTGGTCCTCATAACTGCTGTTCCGCCTGTCTCAAATCAACTATAAGGCCTGCAGAGTCACAGGTTTACTGGCCTGTTTTATCGGATATAATTATGCCGTTATGTTATTGTCGGAATTTTTTAGGGCAAATTCTGTTATAGTTACGTATAGCATTATCACATTCACCTCTAAACTTACTATATATGGCTATTGACTTACAGCAAATCGGCAAAAGATTCAGGTTTTACACGCACCTGAACGAATTGGAAATGGAAGACCTGAAGGCAATGACCGGCAGTAACGAAGAAACGTTGAGCAACATTATAAACGGCTGCAACATTGTGCTGGATGAGCTGGTAGCTATTGTAAAAAATTTCCCTGACCTGAACCCGCAATGGCTTATTTATGGCGAGGGCAGCATGTTTAAACCCAAAGGCGAAAATGGCGACTGCCACGACACACCTAAAAACTGCCTGAAAAAAGACAAAGCGGCCTATCTGCAACAAATGAAGAACATGCTGATTGAGCTGGATGCCGCAGAAGTTGCCAAAGGCCACCGCCCTGATGTGGATGCACTGATGGCAAAACTGGAAGAATTTAAAGCAAAAGCATCTGAAGCTGAATAAATTACTCCTGCTTGTATTAGCCCTGCTGCTTACTGCTGACACCGCTCAGAAAAAGCGAAACGGTAACTAGTGCCTTTACTTTAACAATTCTGCTTCGCAAACGCACCGGAAGCCCACCTTATCGGATGGAGTGGTGTATAGTTGCCTGTCAGTTATTTTGGAGGTGCTGAGCTCATCTTTCCAGCTGCCACCTTTGGCTATACCTTTCTCAGCCACCATTTCGGCTACGTTGCCCAGCACGTGGTAGCCACCATAATCATTTGGTATGCCGCCATATACATAAGCTGGCGTCCGGAACTGTAAAAAGTATGGCAACGGGCGCTTTACATTTATTGGCAGATCGTGTACTTCTGTTTCCTTTAAATCCTGCGTTATTTGTGCAACAGGTTTAGCATCTACTATCTTTTTAGCTATAAAAGCTGCTGCCTTAGGATTTACTTTATACTTTACTGTTGCATCCGTAGCTGTACTCCAGGGGAATCTATTCTTATCCACTCCGGCAGAAGCAATTATCTCCCACTCTTGTTCTGTTGGCAGCCTGTAGGTTACCTTTACTTTTTGCTTTCTTTTGGGAAGTGAATTAACGAAACTTGTAACAACCTTAGAACGCCACTGACAATACGCCACGGCTTGCTCGTAACTCACACCAACAATAGGGTAATACAGGTATTCAGGGTGCCGATAGTAAATAGAATCTACTGGTATTTGCCCAGACACCTGATGGAAAGTAGTATCTTCGCCAACCACCGTATAATTAACGTTTCTGCCGCCACGAAGCTCAAACCCTAGATCATCATAGCGAAAATGATCACGCTCGTTTAGCCTTATAACTGTAGAGTCTGGCAACATGCTTCGGTAAAATGCAGCTGAAGAGTCCTGCTTTATGTAATGCAGAAATTCCTGCCAATGGATGTTTGCGACTGCTGTTTCATCGAAGAAGAGTCGCAGTGGCCCTATAAATAAACCACCGGGTGCATAGTTAAAAGGAACATTGTCCGGGTTATTATCAACTATAACCTTCATCATAGTTGCGAACTGCTCTTGCCTTTCTGCTTTTAGTTCTTCCTTAGTTAGGTTGCGTGCATCTTCCCATTTTACACTACGCCACCTGATAAGTTTACTTTCCTGAAAGCTCCCTGGCATGTTATAGTGAACACCCCATCCGTTGTATAAACCAGTTTTAGCGCTGGAAGCTCCAATATAAACCGAATTAGGCGTTCTGTAACCACACCCCAAAAACAGGCAAAACACAATAAGCAGAAGAAAACTATAGTTGCGCATAGGCTATAGTTGTTTTTGGGCCAAGATACCGTTTAGTATAAGCGAGATGGTAAAAAGCACGTCCTGCTCTATTTTGGCGAAGTTTATAGTGGGTAATTGCTGATAAAAGGAACGCTCAAATTCATCGAACTGAATCAGGTCTTTCACAACCATCATGGAGTAGCCTACACGGTCAGCTTCGCAGGGAATGAACACATCTTTCTCAATGCCTTCTTTTATCACCGAAGCGTAATAGTTGGTTTCTTTAGCCCTGGATTCGGCAAAAAGCTTCTGAAACAGGCTGCGCGTCTCGATCAGTACTTTTATGGAAATGGTGTGCTGTGTTACAATTTCCTGGTAGTAACGCAACGATGACCGGATGTATAACAGCAGGCGCTGGTGCGGGTCGGGCTCCTGTTCGGCAATCTTTTTGATGCGGTACAAACTATCCTTCCACTCCTGCGAGAAAGCCTCTATAAAAAGGACTTCCTTGCTTTTGTAATAGTAGTACAGCGTAGGTTTTTTCAGGCCAATGGCATGGGCAATATCGTCGAGGGTGGCTTTGCTATAGCCCATTTTCCCGAACACGGATTTGGCTGCCTCCAGGATCAGCTCTTTTTTTACGTCTGCTTTTTTGCCCAAAGTATAGCGGCTATAGTTTAGTTAGCCCTACCAAATATACCCGATTATTCTATAGTTGCAAGGTTATTCTTTTACAGGCACTTCCACTACCGCTTTGCGCTCCGACGGGAACCACTCTACGTAAAAGTTCTCCAGTTGCAGGTTATTCGCTTCGGCGTACTCAAACAGGTTGTCGTATAGTTTGCCGGGTGCAATCATGTAATGGGCATTTATTTCGGAGTGCACTACTTTACGGCCACCCGGCACACGCAGCAGTTCGTACCCCTCTGGCAGAGCTATAGTTGAATCCTGAATAACTACACCGATAAAGGCTTTAATTGAGTCGCTTTTGGTTTCCGGGTTATTATAGTACACGTTGCCAAGGCCGCCCTGTAGTTTGTTTTCCGCTACCAGTTTTGCCGCTTTCTGAAAGGCATTACCAAAAGCTTCGTCGCTTACTGTACCCTCAAAAGGCTGCCCTGCAATCAGCAGCGGCTCTGATGTTGTTACCAGCACTTTAGGTTCGCTGAAACCACCCACGAAGGCATAAATGCCCACCATAAATGCCATAATAACACCTATGGCGATTAAAAATTTCCTGCTCATATATTGATCATGTTCTTATACTGCATCTGGTATAGCTGGGCGTAGTACCCGTTATGGCGCAGCAGCTCTTCGTGATTGCCCACTTCTTTTATTTCGCCCCTGTCCAGCACTATAATTTTGTCTGCTTTCTGGATGGTGCTCAGGCGGTGCGCAATAACGATAGAGGTACGGCCATGCATCAGCTGGTCAATAGCATACTGTATCAGTTCTTCGGTTTCAGAGTCAACACTGGAGGTGGCTTCGTCCAGGATGATGATCTCCGGATTATAAACCATAGCACGCACAAACGAGATAAGCTGTCGCTGGCCCACCGATAAGGTAGCGCCGCGCTCCATTACCTGGTAATGCAGCCCACCCGGCAGACGTTCTATAAATTTGCGGGCACCCACCAGGTCGGCAGCGCGCCACATCTGCTCTTCGGTAATGGCTTTGTTGCCCAGGCTAATATTGTCGGCTATAGTTCCGGAGAACAGGAACACATCCTGCAACACTACGCCAATGTGGTGGCGCAACACGTTCAGGTCATATTCTTTTATGTCGTGCCCGTCAACTATAATGTGCCCTTTGTTGATCTCGTAAAAGCGGTTTAGCAGGTTGATGATGGATGTTTTACCGGCCCCGGTGGCACCTACAAAAGCTACCGTTTCACCAGCCTTAACATTAAAGGAAATATCGCGCAGCACCCATTCTTCATCATTATAAGCAAACCATACGTTCTCGAACTTTACGTTGCCCTTTATCTTCTCAGGCGCATAGTTTCCGTTGTCGGCAATCATCTCTTTGCTATCCAGCAGCTTCATCAAACGCTCGGTGCTTACTACGCCTAGCTGCAGGGTGTTGAAGCGGTCAGCGATCATGCGTATCGGACGGAAGAACATCTGGATGTACAGGATAAAGGCCATCAGCGTACCCAGCGACGTATCATCGTCAATCACACCATGAGCGCCGTACCACACCAGCAAGCCCAAACCAGCCGCACCAATAATTTCGGCTACCGGAAAGTATATGCTATAGTATAATACAGACCGGATGTTGGCGCGGGTGTGCTCTTTGTTGATTTCCTTGAACTTCTCCATCTCGCGCTTCTCGTTGTTAAAGATCTGCACGATGCTCATGCCAGTGATATGCTCCTGCACAAACGAGTTAAGGCGTGCCACAGCCGTACGTACTTCCTGGAAAGTTTCTTTTATCTTTTCTTTAAAGATGTAGGTGCTGATGAGCATGATCGGGAAGGTTGAAAGGCTGACAAGCGCCAGCTCCCAATCGATGTAAAACATGAAGCCCAGAATAAACACCAGCTGCAGAATATCACCGATCATAGCAGCCAAACCTTCGCTGAATACATCCGACAGCGTTTCCACATCGGACACGTTACGGGTTACCAGTGTGCCGATGGGCGTGCGGTCGAAAAACTTAAGCCGGAGATTTAAGATGTGTCGGTATAGTTTTACCCGGATATCACGGACAACGTATTGGCCCAGCCAGCCGGCGTAATAGGTATGTAAATACTGAACTATAGCATGCACCACAAGCAACACAGCCAGTATCACGAACATTTTGTTCAGGCCCTGCCAGTCGTTCTGTAGAATTTCGTTATCTACAGTGTACTGGATCAGGAAAGGACGTACGGCGGCAAGTATAGCTGAGGCAAAAGTCAGGAATACGATGAAGTAGAAAATGCGTATGTAGGGCCTCACAAACTCGAAGAGCCGTTTCAGCACATCTGCATCGAATACCCTGCCTGTATTTTTAGGTTTATCTTCCAAAATCTGCGTTCTGTTTTAAATATAAACGTAGCTCCCGCCTTTGTCCATGCAGGCATCTATACTTAACCAGTCGCAAAGGTAAGTGTTTTTAACAGACTACAGCAGCAGTTAGTACAGCAGAGCTCATTGTTTTACCACCTTTACGTGCTGCACCCCGCCGTCGGTTATCAGCCGGATAAAGTATATCCCTGGCAGCAGATCTGTAGTGTTTACTTCCTGAACAAAAAGCTGGCCTTTTTCGCCTTTGCCTTGCTGCAGCATCGCGGCCGGCTGACCTTTAAGGTTGAGGAGCTCCAGGCTATAGTTTCCGGCTGCAGGCAGTACAAACTCCAGGGTGGTAGTGGCGCCCAGCGGATTTGGGTAAGCAAGCAGCTTTGCTTCTTCTTTTACATATTCGCCCGGGATAAGCTGATCGCAGGTGCCGAGGTAGCACCCGTGGTCAAGATGTTCCTGCACTTTGCTTTTAGGCACACAGATCGTCTGCCCGTTATGGCATACAAGCACCTTTTCGTTGTTTTCACCGCAGCTGGCATCCGTAACTTTTAAGTAGATTTCCTGCACAGCCAGGCCGCCGTTGTGGTGCCATTTGTCTTCGGCCATCAGTTTTATAGTATATTCACCGGCATCGGCTATAGTTGGTGTACCCGAGAGCAGAGCAGTTCCATCTCCCCTGTCTATCAGGCGCAGCCAGGCAGGCAATTGATCTGTGAGTATAGCTAACCTGTCGCCGTACGGCAAGTCATTGTCCTGCACTGTTATTTCATATTTAAATTCGTAGCCTGCAGCTATAGGGTACTCTGTAGGTGCAGATGTAAATGTTGGTGGCGTGTTCACGACCAGGTTAAAACTATGGCTTACTTCGTTCTGCTGGTCGTCGCGGGCTTTTACTTTGATCTTATTCAGTCCCCAGTGTTTGGTTTCCGGAACCCAGCTTACCTGCATCTGCACCGGGTTGGCGGCTATAGTTGGCAACTGCGCCACACCTGAGGGTAGTCCTGTTATTTCGACAAGTTTTAGTTTATTATTCTTATCTGGTGCTGATGCCTGCAGATCGAATTTTATAGTTTGCCCGGGCGCTGTAAAACGATAGCTGTTGGCTTCGGGTGTTGGCGGTATATCAAAACCTGGCTTATAGCCTACATTTATAGTTACCGATGTAGTGGTTTGCACGCCCTTTGAATCCTGGGCTATGAAGTTGATGACGTGTGCACCCAAGTTGGCGGCTGTTGGGGTCCAGGTGAAGGCGCTTTGTACCGGGTTGCCGTTAACGGGTAAAGCCGGCGAAAGTAAAGCATCTACGGGCAAGCCGGTGGCCTGCAGCATAAGTTTGTCGTTCGGATCGGTGTCGTGGGCTTTTACAGTAAAGTTTAATTTTTGCCCCGGAGCTACCTGATATACGGTTTGGTGTGCCGGTGTAATACTATAGTCAAATACAGGCGGTGTAGATTGCTCGGTTATCAGGATCACAAAATCGGTGGTAACGCTGGCGCCGCGACTGTCGGTAACGGTTATGGCGGCATTGTATAGTTCGCCTGCTGCTTTGCCTGCCGTGCTGAATGATATAATTCCTGTTGTTGCGTTTACTGTTAAACCCTCGGGATTGACGCCACCACCCATCTCTTCTTTGCTGGCTAATCGGTAAGTCAGTGCGTCGCCATCGGGGTCAGTGGCCGGCATTTGGAACGATGCGTCGGGTTTGCTGTGTGGTAGATTTACGACGGCCGGTAGTGTGGTTACCGGTGCGCTGTTGCCGTTACCCACCGTAACTATAGTTTGCAGGTTCCAGCTGCCTTCGGGGTTGTTTTTGAGTTCGCTTACGCGGCAGCAGCCTGTAAAATTAGCCTTATAGTTGCCTGTAGAATTGTAGGTTTTGGTAATGATCGCTTCTCCGTACATCCAGTCGTCAACCTTATTTACAGCCGTAACTTTAAGCGGAATAGCAGCTGCAGTGCCATCGCCAAAATTAAAATCGCCGGGGTTTACCGTTTGCCCTACCTCAGCATAGAAAGCCGTGTAGCGCCACGACTGGCTAACCTTAAACTCTACGGTGTTGCCGTTAACCCAGTGCCAGCTCACGTTGCCATACCTGAAGTGCGAGCCCTGTGCTATAGTTGCCACAAGCAGCATAGCTATAGTTACTGAAAATAGCTTTGTAGCCCGGTGGCAGCTTATTAGTCGCACCAGCGATTTCAGAATCCGGATGGCAGTTTCAGGGTGTAAAGGTGCCTGCATAGGCATTAGGTTATAGGTCTGTTATAGCAATGGATTTAGATTTTTCTCCTGCTGCAACTATAGTTTGTAGACCAGTTAACAACAGGCTTTGTAAGGCGGCCAAAAGCAAGCTATATTATACTTTGTCTATACTTCAACGCGGATAACCAACCCAGGTTTCACCTAAAATTTAACTATACCTATATTTATCAATTTCCCCTAAAACAAAAGAGCCGCAACTATACACCTGCGACTCTTTTACCGATAATTAAACTTTTCTTATTTTACCCACCTTTAACCCCTCCAGGGAGGGAATTCCTTCTAGCCTATAGTTCACTTCCTAATCCTATAGTTACAGTTAAACAACTAACTATAGACCTATAGTTTATGAAAAGTCAATTTCGGCAATTCCCCTCCCTGGAGGGGTTAGGGGTGGGTTGACGTTAGCTGAAATCGAACCTTAAGCGTAACTGCTTACGCTAACCTGCACTTTTTCCAGTGCTTGTTCTATGTCATTTATAATATCTTCCGGGTGCTCCACACCTACCGAAATACGCACCATGCCTTCGCCAATGCCCATCACAGCGCGGTCGGCTGGAGAGATATCGGAGTGGGTCATGGAGGCCGGGTGTTCAGCCAGCGATTCGGTGCCGCCTAAGCTTACAGCCAGTTTTATCAGGCGCAGGCTGTTCAGGAACTTGAAGGCTTCTCTCTCGCCGCCTTTTATGTCAAACGAGATCATCGACCCCGCCGACAAGCACTGCTTTTCATAAATAGCCTGCTGCTGCGGGTTGTCCTGTAAATCGCCCAGGTAGTAAATGCGCTCTACTTTCGGGTGGTTCTTGAGGTACTCGGCTACGGTTTCTGCGCCGCGCGCCATAGCTTCCATACGAATCTTCAGCGTTTCCAGGCTTCGCATCAGCATCCAGCCAGTCCACGGGCTGGCCATCGATCCCATAAACGTACGCATGGCTTTCACCTGCTTCATGATGGCAGCCGAGCCTAAGCAGGCCCCTGCGATCAGGTCGGAGTGGCCGCCAATGTATTTGGTTGCAGAGTAAACCAGCAAATCAGCGCCGTGCTTCAGTGGGTGCGAGAACAGTGGGCCCAGGAAGGTGTTATCCACAGCAACTATAACTTTCTTATCGTCGGTAGAGTGTTTTTTAGCCAGGGCAGCGCAGGCTTCGATGTCTACTAAGTGGTTCGTTGGGTTGGCAGGTGTTTCGATGTAGATCATCGCCAGTTTATCGGCTACACCCGATTGCTCGAGCAGTTCTGCTACCTCGTCGGCTTCCATATTGGCTCTGAAACCGATGCTCTGGATACCGAATTTAGGCAGGATGTTTTTGATGTAGTAATCAGAACCACCGTAAATAGGCTCGCTGTGCAGGATAACGTCACCGGGCTTTAGCAGGGCCAGCAGCATGGTACTGATGGCGGCCATTCCGCTTGCAAACACAGCCGCATCTTCGGCACCATCCCAGAAACGCAGGCGGTTTTCCAGTATCTCCAGGTCAGGGTTGTTCAGGCGACTATAGATCAGGCCCATTTGCTCTTCGGCACCTTTGTCGCGCAGGCCATATGCCAGTTCAAAAAATGCTTTGCCTTCTTCGGCGTTCTTAAAAACGAAGGTTGATGTTTGGTAGATGGGAGCTTTTACGGCCATTTCTGACCACTCGGGGTTGTACCCGTAACTCATCATTAAACTTTCCGGCCGCAGGTGTTTACCATTTAAATGCGGCCCCAGATGATCTTCTTCTAACTGCATAGAATTTATAGTTTGTTTTGGGTGATGTTCTGTAATAAGTGCTCCGGGTACTCTACCCTGGCTAAGTAAAGGCCTTCGGATGGTGCAGCACCGCTGGCCTGGCTCCGGTCCTGGCTGGCGATCATCTGCTCGAACTGTGCTATAGTTAACTTTCCACGCCCAACATCTACTAACGCGCCAACTATAAGCCGCACCATGCCACGCAAAAAACGGTTAGCCCGAATGGTAAACATCAGCTCGTCTCCTTGTTGCTCCCACACAGCTTCGTATAGGTTACAGCGGTAGTGTTTGGTATCGCCTTTTACTTTACTAAATGTAGTAAAATCTTCATACTTCAGCAGTATAGCAGCTGCTTCGTTCATGCTGGCTACATGCAGCGACTTGCTGTGGTACCAGGCATAGTAGCGTTTAAACGGATCTTTGCGGAGCGTAATGTGGTAATGATAGGTGCGGGCAAAAGCGTCGTAACGGGCATGCGCCTCGTCGAGTACTAAATATAAATTGTAAGCGGAGATATCGTCGGGTAAAATGCGGTTAAGGCGGTAAACGACCTGTTGCGGGTCCAGTGGCTGGCTGCAATCAAAGTGTACAAACTGCTGGCTGGCGTGTACGCCGGTATCGGTGCGGCCACTGCCGGTAGTAACTATAGTTTCGCGCAGAATTTTACTCAGGCTGTCGTCCAGCACTTCCTGCACCGATAGGGCGTTGGGTTGTACCTGCCATCCATGGAAACGTGTGCCGTCGTAGGCGATCTCTAAAAAATACCGCATGCAACAAAGTTATCATTTCCATTTAATGCGTCACCAAACTATAGCCATATTAAATCAACGATATATGATTGCCCATGCACAGCAACTATAGAACTATAGTTTATAGTCGAATTCCCCAAACTATAGTTCATGAAAAAGCCCGGCTAAACAAAGTATAGCCGGGCTTTGGGCACTGTTGGTATATTTTATAGTTAAATGTCTGAGCTTTTAGCTTGCCGCATCAGCCCAGGCAGTTATTGCGGTTAAATATTTCCGCCTGTTCTTTTCAGGATCACGTCGCGCACTGTGCCTGGCTTACGATCCTGCTCTCTGCGGCGCTCTTCCACACGGCGTCTCTCTTCTGCACGGCGCTGTTCGGTAGTTCTTTCCCAGGTTTCATCTCTTCTGTCACTTACTCTTCTGTCGCGGTCGCGGTCATGGTCTCTTCTTCTGCGGTCGTCATCACGTCTCCAGCGGTCATCGTCGTCGTGTTTTTTGTATTTCTTGTTATGCTTTTTATGTTTTTTGGCGTTCTCTTTTTCGCGTTTCCATTCGGCGTGGGCGCGGTGTTTCTCATTTACAAACTCAGGTCTTTTACTCTGCGCGTGGCTGTTTCCCTGGGCTATGGCTGCCTGTCCAACTATCGTCAGCACTGCTACCAATGCAATTGTCAATACCTTTTTCATAAGCTACAGTTAATATGTTGTTTTGCTATATACAAAGGCAGTGCCAAAAACGCATTTACTGTTATAAATATCTTCTTTCAAGTATGCACCTACAAACAGGAAGCCTGTTCTGTTAACAGAACAGGCTTCTGAATATTGGTAAGAGCTTTCAGACCTGAAACTATAGCTCCCGGATTTACTAATTTTTTTGAATGATGATTTACAGAAACGACACAGAAAAAGCAGCATGAACATTAGTCGCATTCACTTCTTCATCTGATATTGTGTTGTACTGCCACTTGTAATTAAAGGAGCGTACTAAACCAAGATTGGCGGAATAAATAAGGCGCTTTTTCATCCAGCTCTTATTTAAGCTGAAAGCTAAATCAACCCAATGCCTCTCATATTCCTTCTGATTTGCGAAGGCATCATAATAGAAGTCGTTGTTGTGCACAATTCTTTCTATTACTCCACCAAACTTGTTCGCACCCCTCAACCAGTTCAGCCCAATAGTTTGGCTGCTGCCTCCAGGGCCAATTCCGGCACCCAACATTTGCCCTTCGTGCGTATACCCATGCCTTACCTGATAATGTGTATACCAACCTTCTAATGGTCTTACACTTTGCGTGGAAGGGCTTTGTAAATGGGTAATCTCTCCAAACAACTCTACCTCTCTTCCTGTAGCTGTTGGGAACAGTTTCTTTACGCCAATTAAATAAGCTCTTGCGTGCTCTGGCTCAAGTATAAAATCCCTTATGTTCTGGGCATGGTCGTTTCTGCCATATTCGAAATAGAACTCAGCTCTGCTTTCTGGCAAAACCATCCGTGCAAAGAGACTAATAAGCTGATCCCGGCCAAATTCATCTTCTTTTTTTGCGTTGCTCTTAAACAGCGCCGAGACAACCGGCAGATAGCCGTTCAGGTCGGAAGTCACATTATGGCTGTATTGGTAAAAAGCTCTGCTCACACCCAGGTGTAATCCCTTTGTCCATTTCGGATTCCAGGTAACCACCATGCCATTTAAGTATCTGTCGCCATCGGGTTTTGGGTTATACAACTTTTGTCCCTGAAAAGTGCGGGCTGTATCGGGCGGTAAAATATTCGAGCCTTCCAAAAAGCCGCCTACCACCTGCCATTCAAACGAACCTATCTTTGTTTTTACCGGAGCAGTAGTATTAAAAGTAAAATGTGCGAAGCCTGGTGCTGTATTGCTCATAACCAGAGAGTTTCTGACTCCGGGTCCCCACCACAAATTTTCTGTGGACACCCCCAAGGACAGTTTCTTATAGTTAAACCGTACGCTGGACTGCCCGGGCAGAAGCTTGCTGTAAACACCTTCTGCTAACCTTTCGGGTGCATCTATACGGTTTAACACATAATAGTAACTCTTCCAGATATCGTCGTCCAGGGAGGTAGGAAAGGTAGTAAAAGCACTGTTTTGCGCAAACACAAGTTCTGGCTGAAGCTGAATGCTTAGCGGGCCAACTTTAGTATATACCCCTGCAGACAACAGGCTCTGGTAACCTTTTGCAGGTATCATAGCTCCATCGTTCCAGCCGAACGGATGATGAGAGTTATACTGCTGTTTTAATGTTAGCGGAAGCAACGATATAGAAACCTTGCCTTTTGTATACAGTACATTCTGATTTATGCTAAAGCCGGAACTATCTGCAGTTAATGCAAGAAAATCCGACACTGGTGCACCTGTGGAATATAAAGGTCTTATCAAAAAAGAGATATTCTCATTTAACTCTCCCCTTAACTGATGTAGCCTTGCCCTTTCTTCTAAGAGAGGAGTGCCAACAGGTAGCGTTTGTGCGTAAGAGGCAGTACTAACGACAAAAAATAAAGCGCTCAAAAACGCCCGGGCAGTAGAACTTATCATAAAAAAATATACTCCATAGCAGACAGCTTTAAAAGGTACTTTCGACTCACTTTATAGCTGTCTGCTATTTACACAACGATTATAAGACTCAACAAATCGCTTGGTTACTTACACAACAAACATCTTACCTTAGCCGCACCTGCACCTTATGGCAACATGTATAAAACGTGCTTTGCAATAGCGTATTCAAGTAAAATGAGCAGCTTATGCTTTTAGTAACCTAAGACCTGCTGCATTAAACTTACTTTTTTGGCTACACTTTCTCGTAAATAATGGCTGCACCCTGTCCTACGCCTACACACATCGTCGCAAGGCCATAGCGCACATTTTCGCGGCGCTTCATTTCGTGCAGTAACGTAGCCGAAATACGCGTGCCGCTCGCCCCCAGCGGGTGACCAATGGCAATAGAGCCCCCGTTCACGTTAACTATAGCCGGATCGATGCCCAGTTGGTGCATACATGGCAGCGCCTGCGAGGCAAAGGCTTCGTTTATTTCGGCCAGCCCGATATCGTTTATAGTTAAGCCTGCTCTTTTTAGCGCTTTCAAGGTTGCCGGAACCGGGCCCATGCCCATGTGCGCAGGGTCTACGCCGGCTATGCCCACACTTACCACACGTGCCATTGGGGTCAGGTTCAGGCGTTTTACAGTTTCTTCGCTCACGATAAGCGAGGCAGCTGCGCCATCGTTAATGCCCGATGAGTTACCAGCCGTTACAGTTCCTCCTTTTTTAAAGGCCGGCGCCAGTGTAGCCAGTTTTTCTATAGTTGATAAACGCGGATGCTCATCGGTATCGAAAATGATCGGATCGCCTTTGCGCTGTGGCACCGGGTAAGCGATGATCTCGTCTTTAAACTTACCAGCTTCGTGTGCTGCTTTATACTTTAGTTGCGAACCATGAGCAAACTCGTCCTGCGCTTCACGTGAAACACCTTCGCGTTCGGCCACATTCTCAGCTGTCTCGCCCATGGCAAACGGGTGGTGTAGTTTTGATAAAGTTGGGTTGGTAAAACGCCAGCCTATGGTTGTATCGTAAATTTCCGGCGTGCGCGACCAGGCAGTTTCGGCTTTGGCCATTACAAACGGGGCACGGGTCATGCTCTCAACCCCACCAGCCAGGTACACATCGCCATCGCCACTTTTAATAGCGCGGCTGGCATCTATAATGCTCTGCAACCCGGATGCACACAAACGGTTAACGGTTATGCCACCAATCTCCAGGGGCAGGCCAGCCAGCAGCAGAGCCATACGGGCCACGTTCCGGTTATCTTCACCAGCCTGGTTTGCAGCGCCCATCACCACGTCTTCTATCAGTTCCGGGGCCACCTGCGGGTTGCGGGCCATCAGTTCCTTCAAAATAAAGGCGGCCATGTCGTCGGGGCGAACCGTGCTCAGGCTGCCGCCGAACTTACCAACCGGTGTTCTAACTATATCTATGATGTAAGCTGAATTCATTATTTTAGTTTTACAGGTCTTTGTCTAATTTTGCATCTCTTTGCAAGTTAAATTAACCTACACATGATACAAAGAATTCAATCCGTATTTCTGTTTCTGCTGGCAGCAGCTGTCATCTCGATGCTGTTCCTACCGCTATGGTCTAAAACCGATGCTGCCACCGGCGAAACTGTAATACTTACTGCCTGGGAAGTTAAATCTGAAATACTGAATGCTGATGCCGCATCTGCTGGAAGCACAACCTCTAAAAGCGCCATTGCTATTGGCTTATTGGCTATAGCTGCAGCTGTAGTAGCGCTGGTGGAGATCTTCCAGTTCCGCAACCGCCTGAACCAGATGAAACTGGGCCTGCTGAACTCGCTTGTACTGGCCGCCCTTCTGGGAACATCGTTTTATTACGCAGCGTATGTTGCTAACCCACTAATTGCCGGCACCGACAATGGTTCTTACCAAGCTGGCTTTTATATGCCCATGCTGGCCCTGCTGCTTAATGCCCTGGCCAACCGCTTCATCAAACGCGACGAAGACCTGGTACGATCTGCAGACAGACTGAGGTAAGTTTCGAAGTTAGAAAGTTGGGAAGTTAAAAAGTTAGAAAAGGTAACTTCTGAGCTATAAACTATAAGGCCGCTTCCGGAGATTTCTGGGAGCGGCTTTTTTTATTACAGATAGATCAACTGAAACCCACCCCTAGCCCCTCCGAGGAGGGGAATTTCGAACTTGAGATTTGATGAAACTATAGTTTTATAGTTGGTCTCCTATGGGAACTATAGCCGGTAGCTAAACTATCACGCAGGAAGCAATTCCCCTCCTCGGAGGGGCAGGGGTGGGTTGTTAGCGCTTACTTGAAAGCCTTGCTGGCGCGGATTTGTGATTTATGACTTATGTATAAAGTTGGATTTACAACCCTACCGGGCCTGAGGCCCAAACTGTAGTTCGGCACGAGCGTGGACCCTCGCTCCATAGTAACTTATCAAACCAACTATGCTCCGAACTATAGAAACCTGGATATAGGCAACCGACAGAAATAGAAAAAGCCGCTCTCCGTTTCCGGGAGCGGCTTTTTAACTACACAAACTGTTTAACACTTTAACTTTAACACAAAATCTTATAGTTCTATAGTTGGCAAGACACTCACAGGTCTTCAAGACACTGTGAGGTCTGCTACAACTTTCTAACTTATCCTTTTCTAACTTTCTAACTACCTGCGCCGGCTGGTGTATTCTTCCAGCTCGCGCACGCTGCTATCGAATTTGAAGATGTCGTACACGTAGTAGAAGCGCTCTCGGTCACAGACGTAGTCGTAGGCGAATTTGGCGAACTCTACGCGGGTGCTTTCATAGTCGAATTGCTGCAGGATGTATTTCAGGTCTTCGGCCAGTATGCTGCTGTTGCGCAGGGCTTCGCGGGCTATAGTTAACTTGGTGCTCTCGAAGCTGCGGCTCTTCATGGCATCAGCTAATCGGTCTACATCCTGGCGGCTCATCAGGTAGTCGCAGCGGTCATCGCGTCTATCATAACGGTCGTCGTAACGCGGTGGGGCTGGCCGGTAAGGCTCTGCAGGCGGATACGGCACACGCGGCACTACAACCGGTGGCGGTGGCAGCAGCGGCACTTCGCTTAACAGCCTAAGTTTTATTTTGCCTTTGCGCTGGTTTACATCAATGCTATAGTTGGTTTCGTAGCCATTTCGTGCATATACGTTAGTAGCCAACTGGTAATCGCGGTAACGATCGCGCACTTTTACTTCCACGTGGTGTTTACCGGGACGCAGGTGATCGACGCGCACAAAGTTTGATGCCTTGTGGTTTACCAGTTTACCATTCAGTTTCAGGTAAAAAGGCTCGCCGGCAGGTGCCCGAAAGGTAAGCACAGAAGCTTGTACCAGTACCGGCATCGCCAGCAGCACAAGCAGGAGCGGAAGTAGAAGCTTTCTCATGGTAGTATAGTTTAAACGCTATACTTTACCACAACCAATTACTGTGCCAGTTATATAGGTTTTTACTGTTATAGTTTGAAACTGTAGTTACCACAGCTTCTTAACCTGCTTATTTACTGAACTGTAGCCTTTACTATGAGCAATAAAAAAAGCCGAAGGTCTATTATCCGCGGCTTAAATAAGCAACTATAGAAGATGCTGTTACAGACTATAGTTTACTCCAATAGCCAAGGATTTAAATATTCTTCGCCCTATAGTTGATGCCTGCTCCCAATCATAGTCGAATGAGTTCTGGCCGGTTAGATTATGTTTATAAAACAGATACTCTGCATAGCCAGTAAACCTGTTGCTTATCTTATAGTTAAAACCCAAGCCACCTGTTGCAAACACATTCATGTCGTTAACTTTAACAACAGTGGTTGTGGTGTTAGTATCTGTTATTTCCTCAGATTCAGCTTTTGAAAACCCAAAAGAGGGCATCAGTGTGAAAGTGCCATACACTGGAAAACGCCTGAGTGCTTTAAAGAAAATGAACTTTGCAGAGACAGGCACTGACAGTACATGCGTTACAGAGCGGTCCTTGTACTTTACCGGATCGTTGGGGTTATGATTCGGCGACCATTCCCTTTTTGCTTTGCTGCCTCCATAACCTATGCCTGCTTGTATATTTAACCTGTCGGTAATAGCATAACTAACATGCAGCGTTACCGGCGTAAAATACCCTGTCTTACTATCTCCTAACTTCTCTTGTTCGTCATAATATATGTGATAGGTAATTGTTGTCAGTCCTAAGCCTACATAAAAATGCTTTGAAGTCCGGGCAGCTGTATCAGGATTAACTTGTGCAATGGCGGCTAAAGTGTAGAGTGAAAGCAGAAGAAATAGGGATAATGTTTTCATAAAGGGTAGGTTAGATTTGTGAAACATGAAAGTAAGCCGCTTCATATCTATAGCCTATAGTTCATCCCTAATTCTAAAGATTTTATAAAGCTCCTTGCACCTGGGTATCCATAGTCCCAATCGTAGAAGGTGGAATTAGGTCCGGTAAGGTTTGTTTTATAGAAGAAGTAGGACACATTACCGTAAATGCGCTCACTTACTTTATAGTTAAAGCCTAAGCCAGCTATAGCAAAAACATCAGAGCCACTATCTGCTATAATATAGTTTCTACTGCCTTCATCATCTGTTTCTGTAACATGGGTTGTGGTAACTCCATAAGCTGGTACTATAGCCAATATACCATACACTGGCAGCTTTTTATACAGGTTCAGCAACGTAAGATAACCGGAAACAGACACGGCAAAGGCTACAGTTCTCGACCTATAGTTATGCTCTCCATTTTGGAGTTGCTCCGTGACTTCATGCGTATCCCCACCCAAACCTAAACCTGCCTGCAATTTTATCCTGTCGGTGAGTTGGTAACCCACATTTAAAGAAACCGGCACAAAATATCCTGCCCTAACTGCACCAGGAGTTTTATCTGCTTCATAGTAAATATGAAAGGAAATGGTATTTACATTTACACCAATGGTTACCCTCCTTTGCTGTTCATTTTTATGGGTTGAATCAGAGTTAACCTGAGCAACGGCGGCTATTGTGGAGAGTGAAAGCAGAAGAAATAGGAAAAGTGTTTTCATAAGGATTAGGTTAAGGGCGCAAGAATTATAGCGTGAATGAAATATATAAAAAAAACCGCAAGCTTTTTACCTGCGGTTTCTCTTATATGGTTATAGTTACGACTACTTATCCTTCGTAATAAAACTCGCCGTGGGCGCTTTTTATAGTTAGCTCGTTTCTGCTGCTAGCTTCTACGCGGCCAATTACCTGGGCATCCACATTAAAGGATTTGGAGATCGCAATCAGTTCCTGCGCGTATTGCTCGGGCAGGTAAATCTCCAGTCGGTGGCCCATGTTAAACACCTTGTACATTTCTTTCCAGTCGGTGTGGCTTTGCTCCTGAATAATGCGGAACAGTGGTGGTGTCGGGAACAGGTTATCTTTTATGATGTGTACCTTCTCGGTAAAGTGCAGCACTTTAGTCTGGGCGCCGCCGCTGCAATGCACCATGCCATGTATGTGCTGGCGGTGCTGCTCCAATATGGCTTTAACTATAGGTGCATAGGTACGTGTTGGCGAGAGCACCAGTTTACCCATCTCCAGGCCGGTTTCAGGCTCTACGTCGGTTAGCTTATAGTTGCCCGAATAAACCAAATCGGCTGGCAATTCCGGGTCAAAGCTTTCAGGGTACGATGCGGCAATATAGTTATGGAACACATCGTGGCGGGCAGATGTAAGGCCGTTGCTGCCCATCCCGCCGTTATACTCGGTCTCGTAAGTAGCTTGCCCGTAAGAGGCAAACCCAACTATTACATCGCCGGGCTGTATGGTGTGGTTGCTGATCACTTCGTCACGACGCATGCGGGCCGTTACGGTGCTATCTACAATTATAGTGCGTACCAGGTCCCCTACATCGGCTGTTTCGCCGCCGGTACTGTAAATACCCACGCCATTATCGCGCAGCAACTGTAAAACTTCTTCAGTGCCGTTTATAATAGCAGCTATTACCTCGCCAGGCACCAGGTGCTTGTTACGGCCAATCGTAGACGAAAGCAGGATGTTATCGGTAGCGCCTACGCATAGCAGGTCGTCGGTATTCATAACTACTGCATCCTGGGCAATACCTTTCCAAACGCTCAGGTCGCCGGTCTCTTTCCAGTAGAGGTAGGCCAACGATGACTTAGTACCAGCCCCATCGGCGTGCATGATGTTGCAGTAGTCCGGGTCGCCAGTTAAAATATCAGGGATGATCTTGCAGAAAGCTTTCGGGAAAATACCTTTGTCGATGTTCTTGATGGCATTATGCACATCCTCTTTAGAAGCCGACACGCCACGGCGCAAATATCTGTTTTCCATTGTTCGGGATGATTTGCCTACAAATTTAACAAAGCAGGCGGGATTGTAGTAGTCTGGCCGAAATAAAAAGCATACATGTACAGCAATGCTCAGTACTAACCACTCAACTAACTATAACGCCAACTATTGCACAACCGATATACTATAGAGTAGATACTTTAGGCTGGAGACTGTTGGCTATAATTGGAGTTATAGTTCTATAGATGCTGCTGGCCCAGCCATCCTAGCCCTTCCTTGTTAAAATTAGCACCCCTGCCCTCGTCTAAGAACAGGAGATGAAACTGGTGCTATTTCTATAGTTTGCGCTATAGTTCTATAGTTAGCATTTTAACCCACCCCTACCCCTCCCAAGAGGGGAATTTAGTCATTACTATAGTTCAACTATGGTCTTATAGCATGAGAGTAGGCAGGCGCAGCCTGCCCCAAGGAGTTACTGCCACGAAAAGGCGATGCAACTATAGCCATTCAATCAACTATAGTTGTAGCTATCGAGTGATATCAGTCTTTGGGTTGAGCGCCTTGTAGATTTCTGGTGCCGTCAGGCATTGCGACGTTAGGAGTGAAGGAAGCGAAAGCCGCGCGATGCCCCAGGACGGGGCCCCGCGGCCGTGAGCGCACCAAAGCAACTATACAACAATAGGTGAGTAAAGCTCCCAGGATTGGAAGTGGCTATAGCACGAACTGCTTGTGTTAATTCACCAACTATAGTTAGCTATAGGCTATATAAGATCCTTCGACTAACGCTCAGGATGACAAAGGAGAACTGTAGGCTGAGATAGATTTCTCGCTGCACTCGAAATGACAGAAAAGTGAGTATAGGACAGAAAAAGAAATTATAGAATTGCTAAGATTACTTGACTAATGCAAAGCGCAAATCAAAGTAAAGAAAAAAGGCAGCTGAAGTATACACTCCCGCTGCCTTTCTTGTATAGCGCTACACTGATTACTCCTGTATACGTACCACTTTAAATTCGGTACGTCTGTTGCGCTGGTGGTCTTCTTCAGTTTTAGCATTTCGTACCACCGGGCGGCTCTCGCCATAGCCTTTGGCAGTGATACGACTTCTGTCAATGCCTTTCGAAATAATGTATTCTACAGCAGACTCAGCACGGCGCTGCGACAGGTCCTGATTATAAATGTCAGAACCGCGGGCATCGGTATGAGAGCTCAGTTCTATCGAGATGTTCGGGTTATCCTGCAGTATCTCAACTAACTTATCCAGTTCTATGGCTGCATCCGGTCTGATATTAGCTTTATCGAAGTCGTAGAAGATGTTCTCTAATACAATTGGTTTCTCTTTTACGATCTCGTTCAGCAGCAGCGTAGCTGTCAGGCGCACATCGGTTACATCTTCGAGCAGTTGGTCCTGCGATGGCATTTTACCTACTGTAGTAATACGCTGACGTGCTGTAAAAAAGCCCGGTCGCTCGGCTATCAGCGAATAGGTTGCAGCTGTATCAAGGCTGAAAGAGAATTTACCTTCGGCATCGGAAGTAGTTTCTTTTATTTTCTGGCCACGCTCATTCTGCAGTACCACCAGCTGGTTCGGAACTATAGTTTGTTGCCTTGCTCCTTCGCGGCGCAGGAACACGGTACCATCTACATAGAAATTAACCTGCTTGCGTTGCGATTTAACAAAGCCATACAGGTCATCACCGCCTTTTCCGCCATCACGGTTCGACGAGAAAAAGCCACGTGTTGTATTCTGAAAGTAAATGCTGAAATCGTCGCCGGGCGAGTTTACAGGCGCACCCATGTTTACAGGCTTGCCATTTTCCACGCGGAACAGGTCTAAGTTACCCAAGCCTGGCAAGCCATCCGAAGCAATATATAAGGTGCCATCGGGCGCTACGTGCACAAAGCTTTCGTTACCTGGCGTATTGATGTCTGGTCCAAGATTTTCAGGCGAGCCAAAACGGCCATTTTCATCCACGGTTACTTTATAGATGTCGTTACCACCTAAACCTCCTTTTCTGTCAGATGAAAAATACAAGGTCCGACCATCGGGCGAGAAGGCTGGTGAAGAATCCCAGGCGCGGGGATCGCTGATAGGCAGTAGCTTTGGCTCGGTCCAGGCGTTGGAGCGAAAGTAAGTTACGAACAGGTCTACGTTCTGGCGGCCTTTCTTGGTGCCCTCATTGCCACGTGCGAAAACCATGGTGCGGCCTTCGTTGGCAAAAGTCGCCATGGCATCGTGCATGCCTTCCAGGTTCACGTTTTCGAACTTGCGTACTGTGCTCCCCAGCGTAGAGAGCGAATCAGTAAGTGGTGTGGCATAAATATCAATAAAGCCTTCGCCATTGCCCAGGTATTGTTTTTTGGTGTCGCGGGTAGATGAGAAAACAAGCTCGTCGTTCAGAATGTAAGGGGCAAATTCAGAGCCCTCCGTATTCAGGGCTGTCAGGTTTTGCACTTCATAGGCTTGTGCGCTGCGCATAATATCGCTCAGCTGGCCAAAGTTTTCTACCTCGCGACTGGCCAGTCCTTTTAACCTGGAGTTAGTGCCGATACGGGCATAATCCTGCAGCTGGTTGAGGGCTTCTTCATAGTCGCCGTTGGCTTTTAGCGCCATGCCATAGTAGTAATAGGCATCTTCTTTTTTAAACCCGGCATCTAAAGCAGCTTTGTAAAACGGCTCTGCCTGGGCTAGCCTGTTGGAGAGGCGGTAAGATTCTGCGATCTTATAGTTTACCTCGCCCGGATTTTTGGAATTGGCAAGAGCACCTTTATAGTACTCGATCGCTTTTTCGTACTGCTCCATTTCAAACCGCTTATCGCCTTTGCCTATTTGCTGTGTAGCACCACAGGCACTTACAAACATGGCAACAAGCACCAGTAGGCACAGGTGCTTTAAAGTGTGGGGTAATCGGCTGATGTGTAGCATCTACGTATGAGCTTAAGTATGATCACGCTGTATTAAAAGTAACGGTTAAGCCAGCTTTGCTGCGCCTGTCGTGGCCAGTCAGACTGCAGATCGCCGTAGGTATTTACCAAAGTATCGAAATACAAGGTATCTTTCGTTATATCGCCGGCGGCTATGCTGTCTTTTAACTGGTTCATACTTACCAGTTGCACCTCTCCATCCCTCAAAAAAGCCAGCTGTGTCCGGTCGAAGAACGCAATATTAAACTGCTGCTCCAGTTCCCGCACAAACCTTACCGAGGCATCAATAGAACAGCCACTTGCGGCTGTCGCATCTTCGTTATTTGCCAGCACCAGAAACTGGTTGTGCAGTAATGCTGCCGAAGCCTGAAGCCCTTTGCCATGGCTGCTCCACTCAGTAGCAAAACGTTCCAGTAGTGGCTTTATTTCAGTCTGCTCTGCTGCAGTTAAAGGTCTGTTAGCCTGGTATATCCAAATGCGCGCCTGGGGCGGCAATTCGTCAAACGGAATGTACATTTCTTTATTGGTTGAATTGTTGATTGTTAAATTGTTGATCCACGAAATTGTTTATCAGTAGTACCGATTTACTATAGTTTCTGCAATCAGATCTACTTATAGCTGTTCCGGTAAACAGCCATTAAACAATTTAACAATGCAGCAATTTATTTAGTAAGCCCTTCAGCCTGCGCGATCAGTTCTGCGATATCGAAAACTTTTACGTTATCTTCCTGCTCCTTGTTCTTAACGCCATCGTTCATCATAACCATACAGAACGGGCATGCCGTAGCAATTACACCGTTGCCACCACCAAGGGTAGCCAGGGCTTCCTCGGTACGCTCTACGTTAATATCTTTTCGGCCTGGTTCCGGCTCTTTAAACATCTGGGCACCACCGGCTCCGCAGCACAAACCATTGGCACGGCTACGCTTCATTTCTACCAGGTCGGCATCCAGGGCAGCTAATACATCGCGTGGTGCCTCATAAATATCGTTGGCACGGCCCAGGTAGCAAGAGTCGTGGTAGGTAATGCGCTTGCCTTTAAACTCGCCACCTCCTTTTATCTTAACCTTGCCTTCGTTAATGAGCTGCTGCAGGAACGTAGAGTGGTGAATCACCTCATAGTTACCACCTAGGTCCGGGTACTCGTTTTTAATCGTGTTAAAGCAATGTGGGCACGCTGTTACGATCTTTTTAATGTTGTAAGCATTCAGTACTTCGATGTTAGTAATGGCCTGCATCTGGAACAGGAACTCGTTACCAGCACGCTTGGCCGGCTCGCCGGTGCAGCTTTCTTCTGTGCCCAATACAGCATATTTAACGCCTACGTGTTCCAGTATCTGCACAAAGGCACGTGTTACTCTTTTGTATCGGTCGTCGAAAGAACCGGCACAACCTACCCAAAACAGCACTTCCGGCTCCTGGCCATTAGCAGCCATCTCGGCCATGGTAGGTACTTTTATTAATCTTTTATTTTCTTCCATCTGAGTATTTATTGTGACAAAGGACAGTTTGACAAAAGACAAAGGACTTTTATTAATCCTTTATCATGTAATCTTTTGTCCATTGTCTAAAGATTCTTTTGTCTAATTTTTCGAAGGCAAGTACAGTTCGTCGGCCCAGTTAAAGCGGTCGGATGCCGGGAACGCCCATGGTGCTCCGTTGTTTTCAATGTTTGTGAACATAGCGTTAAGCGAAGCCGGGGCAGCAGATTCTTCCAGCACCAGGTAGCGGCGCAGGTCCATGATAGTTGAAAGCTGGTCGATGTTTACCGGGCAGGATTCTACGCAGGCGTTGCAGGTAGTACAAGCCCATAGTTCTTCAGGCGTAATATAACCGCGCAATAAGGTACGCTCTTCAGTATCCGCCTTCACGCGCTCGGTACCGGCATCTTTGCCATACTGAGCCGGATCAAAAATAGCAGGGTGTTCGCCTTTTTCCTCCATGCGGTCGCGGGTGTCCATTACAATCTTACGCGGCGAGAGCAGTTTACCCGTAATGTTGGCCGGACAAACCGACGTACAACGACCGCACTCCGTACAGGTATAAGAGTCCATCAACTGTTTCCAGGTCAGGTCTTCCACGTCTTTTGCCCCAAAGCGCTGTATGATAGGGTTCCCTTCAGCATCAACTTCCGGAGCCGGTGGCTGGTAACTTGGGTCCAGCATAGCTTTGATCTCGTGTGTGATGGCCGGGTTAGTTGTGAACTTGCCCTTTGGTGCCAGTTTAGAGAAGTACACGTTCGGGAATGCCATGATGATGTGGAAGTGCTTGGAGCTTGGCAAGTAGTTCATGAACGCCAGAATACCGATGATGTGTATCCACCAGCCTGTACTGGCTATAGTTGCCAGCGTACCGGCATCAGAGCTAAAAGCATCTACAAACATGCTGCTTATCGGGAAAGCTCCAGCCAATTCTTCTCCCTTCAGTTGCGCCAGTTTCAGGTCGGAGATGTTAAAGGCAAACAGCGCCAGCATCAGTACGATCTCAGTAACCAGAATAACGTTGGCATCCATTTTTGGCCAGGCACGCATCTCTACACCAGTTGCCAGGCGCGGCACTTTGGTAACGTTACGGCGCCACAGGAACATCACGCAGGCAATAATTACCAGTGCACCTAGTATCTCGTTTATCGCCATCAGGGCATCATAAAACGGCCCCATAATACCCAGTATCCTGTGCGTACCAAAAATACCGTCGATCATGATTTCCAGTACTTCGATGTTGATCACCAGGAAGCCAACGTATACAAAAAGGTGCAGCACAGCCGGCAGCATGCGCTTAAACATTTTCTGCTGCCCAAAAGCTACCAGCAATGTTTTATTGATACGCTCCGACGGGTTATCCTCAAGGGTGAGGTCGCGGCCCATCTGTATGTTTTTTCGGATTTTGCGGATCTGCCACACAAACAGGCCAATGCCCAGGGCAGCCACAATCAGGAAGATAATGTTTGAAATTCCTATCACGGTAAATTATTCGTTATACATACCAATTTATAGCTAAAGATAGCAGGATATTAAGAAACATGTATACCTGCGCACTTTTTTAAAATATTTTTCTGCCGAATGTTTGCTACTTAAAAGTTAGTTACTACTTTTGCATACCCTTTCGGAAGACGGGGTAACAACAGAGCTGGTGATGTAGCTCAGTTGGTAGAGCAAAGGACTGAAAATCCTTGTGTCGTTGGTTCGATTCCAATCATCACCACCAGCTTAAACCCTTGCTAGCACAGCAAGGGTTTTCTGTTTTTATACCCTTCCCGGACTTATAGTTCGCACCTATAGTTATCCCTATCCTATTCTATAGCTTTTTTCTTATATTGTTCCTGCATCTATACTATAGTTTACGACTATTGGATGCAGTTAGGCATTTTACAACTATAGCTATGGAAACAATCTTCTGGATATGTGTGCAACTGATGGTGATGGGCGCCAAGTTGTTAGGCATCAGTTATCAGCAGCTCAATGTCATTTTGTTTGTGATACTGCCCCCGGCTATCACTGCATTTTTCTGGTACCAGTACCGGCGTTATAAGCGAAAGTATAAACTGGCAACAGCTGATGTAAATCGATCTATAGTCTAACTATAGTTAATAACAATTTGCCCTGAGGTCCAGAATCGCTGCAGAGTAGCCCAGGTCGTTAGCCTGGTTAAAGTAGATACAGGCAGAGTCCGGTTCCTGTAGTTCAATCTTGGTCCTACCCATCAGCCAATGTAGCCTGCCGTTCTTCTCATCTAGGGCCAGGGCACGACGATAGTCGTCCTCCGATAGCTTCCAGGCCTCAATTTTATAGTAACCAAAACCGCGGTAAGTCAAAGCCTCTACCCGCTTCTTGGTATCGGTGCCATAGCGCAGGTAAGTAGAAAGGTCGCTGAGGGCAGGTTTATACTTTTTGAGGTAGAACAGTCGCACCTCGCCCCGCGAAAGGTAAGCATCCCATAGTTTCTCATTAAGTACAATGGCAGTAGAAAGGTCTTCTTCAGCTTGCTGATAGCTTGCCAGGTGCTGCCGGCTTACACCCCGCATAAAATACACTTCGGCTGATGGCTGCTTTTCGTATGCGATGGCCTGGTTAAAGTCTTGCAGTGCAGCTTCGTAATCTTCAAAAACGTTCAGCTCAATGCGCCCACGCTCCTTGTAAGCGGCAGAATGTTCCGGTTTAAAATTAATGGCATCCGACAACAAACTATGAGCGCTACTATATTTACCATCAGCTATATAGCTTAAAGCTGTTTTATACTTATCTTCGCTTGCAATGTGGTCCATAACCGTTTTAAGGAGCACACTAAACAGCAGGATTCCTGCTATAAAACCTATAGTTATATAAAGGTCTTTGCGAACGAACTTGCGGTCTTCGGTACGGATGGGCCGGTAATAACGCTCTGATACAGGAGCCGGATGGCGGGTATAGCGGTAGCGCTCGTTGTAATAGGCCTGTTGCTGCTGCACTACGCGCTCACGTTCGCGCAGGTACTGCAGCTTAAGGTCGTAACGGGCACGTTTGTTCGGATTAGAGAGGACCTGGTACGCTGCATTTACCAGCTTAAAACGATCTTCAGCAGCTTTATTTCCGGGGTTTTTATCGGGGTGGTACTTTATAGCGAGCTGTTTATACGCCTGTTTTACCTCCTGCGGTGTAGCTGCGGGGGCAATGCCAAGTACGGTATAAAAGTTCTGCTCCAAAGTATAAAAATTATGTACAAAGGTAATTAAAACACATTTCAGGCCTTTAAGGTATATAAGGCAGCAATGTAGTTATACTTTACGTAAATAATTGAATCTACCTGCGTATACACTGTAAGCACTAAAAAGCACAATAAAACTATGGCAATGCAAGATAACGGTACACGAGAAAAAAGCACCAATATTATAGAGAACCTGATGGGTTATATTGATACCCGCATCGATATTATACGACTGGAGATACAGGAAAAGCTGAAGGCTACGTTTGTGAATGTGGTGCATGGTGTGCTGCTTGGTTTTTTTGCTTTTTTGAGCCTTATATTTCTGAGCATTTTCCTTGGCCTGTTGCTAAACCACCTTCTGGACAGCTCTTTCTGGGGTTTTGGCATCATCGCTTTATTTTACATTGTGCTGTTGGTAATACTTGTAGTTGGCTTAGATAAAAAGATGTTCCAGGGCATGGCCGATAAAACTTTTGACAACACAATTTATAAGACCGATAAACGAGAAGAATCTATATGAGCGACGTTAACAATCCTTTGTTCGATAACCAACGGGAGTTTCTGGAGCGCCAGAAAGAGGAATATAAAAATGCCCTGATGGGTGATGTGGAACAGATCAAAACCCAGGGGCAGCAGATAGGCAAGAAAGTAGCCATTGCCGGTGGCGTTGTTGTAGCAGGCTTACTGCTGAGACGCATGTTTAGTGGCGGTAAAAAAAAAGCCCCAAAGGTAGCAAAGGCAAAAAAAGGTAAAACCACTGCTAAAGACAATGCCAAAAGCGCAGGAACTATACCGGTGTCGCACCCAATTCCGGACTATGACCCTGTTGCCCACAGAACAGTAACAGACTTTACTGCTGAGCACACTGCTTCGGAAGAGTTCAGAACGGAAACCGGCAAGCAAAAGAAACAAAAGAAAGCAGGGTCGGGGCTGGTTAAAACCTTTATGGATTCACCGTTTGCCCGCCAGATGATGCAGCAGGGCGTAACTTTACTTGTTGCTTACATAGCTAAAAAGGCAGCAGACCGCATGCAATCTGAACCTGAAAATAACGATATTGCAGCAAAGGCTGTTCCGGCTACCGAAGCAGACCCAGTTGTAAAAAGCGCCTCAGAAAAGCATGCCATTTAACAACCTTAACCAACCGCAGCAAAGCAAACGCACAGGCAGAAAGCATTTTGCCGTTTTACTGGACCCTGATAACTTAAACGAAGCCAGTTGCCTGCACCTGCTGCAGCTTAGCGAAGCCAGCCACGTTGATTTCTTTTTTGTAGGTGGCAGTTTGATTACAACCGAGAACCAGGCAACCATCATTCAACTTATAAAACAGCATAGTCGCATTCCGGTTATCCTTTTCCCGAGCAACAGCCTGCACATCGACAAACAAGCCGATGGCATTCTGTTGCTTTCTTTAATTTCCGGCCGCAACGCCGATTTCCTGATCGGCCAGCACGTGCTTTCCGCTCCCATACTTAAAGCCAGTGATTTGCAAGTGTATCCTACCGGCTACATGCTGGTAGATTGTGGCCGCCAGACAACAGCATCATATATGAGTGGCACTACGCCCATCCCTTACGACAAACCAACTATAGCCAGCTGCACTGCCATGGCTGGTGAGTTGCTTGGGTTAAAGTACATGTATCTGGATGGTGGCAGCGGTGCCTCTAAACCAGTAAGTGCGGAGATGATTACTGCCGTGTGCGAATCCGTAGAAGTGCCGGTTATAGTTGGCGGCGGCATTAATACACCAGAAAGGGCTAAAATAGCGCTCGATGCCGGCGCCGATGTAATTGTAGTAGGCAACCACATAGAAAAAAACCCCGGCTTTCTGGCCGAGGTTTCTTCTGTAATCAATACGTATAATCTTGCTTTAGATATTCATCGCTGATTCGCGGCGACGCATCTTACCGGCAGGAATACCGAACATCATCTTAAATCTGCGGCAGAAGTAAGCCGTATCTTTGTAACCAACTTCTTTACCAATCTCACGGATGCTCTTCTTGGTAGTTCTTAACAAGAACACGGCACGCTCCATACGCTGGTACTCGATGTAATCCTGTGGGTTAATACCGGTCAGCATTTTGAAGTACTGGCCTACATAATCCTCAGATACGTTCGCAACGTTAGAAAGCACCTTGTTAGAAAGATCGCCACCTAAGTTCTCCTTAATGTAGTTGAACAGGTCTATCAGGCGTGGATCTTTGAAGTACGTGCTGTTGGTTGCCAGCTGCTCCACAAACATTCTGTTACGAAGGATGTGACGCACGATCTCAACTACAATATTCTCTGTGTAGATATTGATCAGACGCTCTTTACCTGGCAGCTCCTGCATGCTCTCTTCCACCACTTTAATCACCAGGTTGGCCAGCTTGTTGTTTCCTGAGATCAGGAATGCAGGCACGTCTAATGATGCAAAGAAGTTTACTGAATCGAACACTTTTGCTTCGAAGCTCACAAAGCTGTGACTTTCTTCCGCATCACCTATCAGGTCAAGGTCGCTGTTGTTCTTAAAGAATTTCTCTTTATTCGTGATCAGGTCGTCGTTAGAGATAACCTTCCCATCTCCAGAGCCATACTTAACGCGTGTGCTACGGCCACCCGGAATAAACAGCAGTTCCCCCTCTTCTACCTGTTGTTCCTCTTCGCCGTAAATTATACTCCCCTTGTGGAGCAGTATCAGGTTGTTGCCAACATCGTAGTAGTTGCGAACCGTAAATGGTTGTTGCAACACCAGATTCTTAGCCTTAATGAACCGCACCCCAAGCGATTCAATAATTTTATTGTAATCTTCCATTGTGTAACCAACTAACTTTTTATACTATAAACCCGTTAATTTTGGCTTAAAGCTAAGACTAATCTTTATAAAATTCAAATTAATTTTTAAAATAAATTTTAATTCGAGAAAACCTATAAATAGCCTAAGCTGCACACAAACACATTTTTACAGCTAAATCTACTTTAGCAGTTCTCTCGAAATTACTATTTTCTGTATTTCAGAGGTCCCTTCGTATATCTGTGTGATTTTTGCATCGCGCATTAAACGCTCTACATGGTACTCTTTCACGAATCCGTAACCACCGTGAACCTGAACGGCTTCAACAGTTGTTTCCATCGCCACTTTTGATGCAAAAAGTTTCGCCATAGCTCCCGACTTGCCATAGTCTGCGTGAGAGTCTTTATCGTAAGCAGCCTGTAAGCATAACAAACGGGCAGCTTCGATGTTTGTAGCCATATCCGCCAGTTTAAACTGAATAGCCTGGTGCTTTGCAATCTCTACACCAAATGCTTTACGCTCTTTAGCATACTTAACAGCCAGCTCATAAGCACCTGAAGCAATACCCAACGCCTGCGAAGCAATACCAATACGGCCACCAGCCAGCGTAGACATCGCAAACTTAAAGCCGAAGCCGTCTTCGCCGATGCGGTTTTCTTTAGGCACTTTTACATCCGTAAACATAAGTGAGTGCGTATCAGAACCACGGATACCAAGCTTATTTTCTTTCGGACCGATCTCGAAGCCTTCCATGCCACGCTCAACTATAAGCGCGTTAATACCACGGTGGCCTTTTGCAACATCTGTCTGGGCAATTACCAGGTATACAGAAGCTGTGCTACCGTTCGTGATCCAGTTTTTGGTACCATTCAGCAGGTAGTGGTCGCCCATATCTATAGCTGTAGTACGCTGCGATGTAGCATCAGAACCTGCTTCCGGCTCCGATAAGCAGAATGCACCAATGATTTCGCCGGTAGCAAGGCGAGTCAGGTATTTCTGCTTCTGCTCTTCGCTACCATATTTCTCAAGACCCCAGCAAACAAGCGAGTTGTTCACCGACATTACCACAGAAGCAGAAGCATCTACTTTAGAGATTTCTTCCATAGCCAGCACATAAGAAACTGTGTCCATGCCGCCGCCGCCATACTTAGGGTCTACCATCATCCCCAGGAAACCCAGCTCACCCATCTTTTTGATCTGCTCTGCCGGGAATTTCTGATGCTCGTCGCGCTCAATTACACCAGGCAATAGCTCTGTTTGTGCAAATTCGCGGGCAGCTTCCTGCACTGCTAGGTGCTCTTCTGTTAACTGAAAGTTCATATTTTTATATATCAGATTAAGGTAAAACGATAACTTTTCGGGTGCAAAACTATAAAATACAGCAATATAATTTTAACATGAATGGTAATAATTGTTTATAACGATGCAATTATACTGCAGAGGGGATAACATTTAGCTGTGTTTGCCACAAATAGCACTCAGAACCAGCGGCTCTGTGGCCATGATATTCAACTATACGCCTGTAAAACAGAAACGCCACCCATACCATAAGTAGAGGTGGCGTTTTATATATTATAAACTATAGTTCATTAGTCGCGGCGGCCCATTAACAGAGACGCATAGTATAATAAGGTGGCTAATGAACCAAGTGCTGCTACTACATAGGTCATGGCGGCCCATTTCAGTGCATCTTTTGCCATGCCATATTCCTTCTGCGTTACAATTCCGTTTGAACTGATCCAGGCAAGTGCACGCTTACTGGCATCAAACTCTACAGGCAACGTTACAAAACTGAACACAGTTGTTAGCGCGAACAATGCCACACCAATTGCCAGCGGAACAGGAGTCGTCTGCAGCATCAGGATACCGATCAACAGGATCCACTGCATATAACGTGAGGCGATGCTTAACGCCGGCACCATTGCCGAACGGAACTTAAGGAAACTATATGCTTTGGCGTGTTGCACCGCGTGACCGCACTCGTGTGCTGCCACAGCTACAGCAGCTGCGCTTCGGGCATCGTACACGTACTCACTCAGGTTTACTGTTTTATCAGCAGGGTTGTAATGGTCTGTCAGTTTACCGGCTACGGATATTACACGCACATCGGTAATGCCGTTATCGGCAAGCATTTGCTCGGCAGCTTCGCGGCCGCTCATGCCAGAACTTAACGGTATTTGAGAATATTGTTGAAACTTACTTTTTAATCGCCAACTCACAAGCCAGCTTGCAAGCATCATGGCAATCATTATAATCCAGATCATGGTTCGTTAGTCTATGGTTGTTTTAATTGTTTCTCTATTTTCTTTACAATGTTTGTAGTAGAATAACCGGTAACAAGCGGAACTGTTTTTACCTGCCCACCGGCTGCCTGCACTACATCGTGCCCTACGATTTGCTCCACACTATAGTCATCACCTTTGACCAGCACATCCGGCTGCACGGCTTTAATTAACTCTAAGGGAGTATCGCTATCGAAAAGCACTACTGCATCTACAAACAAAAGCGATGCCATAACCCGCGCACGTGACATTTCGTCCTGTAGCGGGCGGTCGGGACCTTTAATACTGCTAATTGAGCGGTCTGTGTTCAGGCCAAGTACTAATTTATCGCCAAGTTGTCGTGCTTTTTCAAGATAATCTACGTGCCCGAGGTGCAGCAAGTCGAAACAACCGTTAGTGAAAACGATCTTCTGCCCCTGGCTGCGCCAAGCCTGTAGTTGCTCCAAAAGGCCGGGTAAACTATAAATCTTATCGGTTGAGTTCATGCTTTGTTATAGTTTCGGGTTCGGTAGCTGCTGCCATAGTTGGCTTACGCAACATGCCTGCTATAAAACTAAGCACTCCCATTAAAACTACCAAAAGCGTTTGAGAAGTATGTGCCAGCAGCGCATAAGCCATACCGGCCTCTTTAGGCACGCCATAAAGCAACAAAGTGGCCTGCACCAGCAAATGGTATACCCCAACTCCGCCCTGCACCGGTGCCGCCATGCCCAGGCTACCTACTACCAATACAGATAGCGCAGCGCCATAGCCCAGGTGACTTGTACCTGGCAGCGCATAAAAAACGACCAGACTCGAGCAATAGTACATCAGCCACACAAAAATTGTATGTCCCCAGAAAGCAGTCTTGTTATCAAGCTTGGTTATACTAAGTATACCCTGCAGCATGCCCTTTATAAATTGCACCGCTTTCTGGATAAATACATTGCTGCGCAGCTTACTTAGGTAACGCAACCCGATCAGCAGCAAAGTTATAGTCATAACCAGCATAATAGAGGCCAGCCAGTAAAGCGACTGCATTGTTTGCTCCAGGTTACTGTACTTGTCGTTGAGAAGGCCCCAGAAAAAATCTTTAATCTGGTTAAATTCGGAAAGAAGCGTAATGGTAAGGGCGGCCAGCAGCATGAGTAGGTCAACAAAACGCTCGGCTATTACCGTACCAAACCCTTTGTTTACCGGCAGGCCATCGGAGCGGCGCAACATACTACAACGCACTACTTCTCCCATGCGTGGCAACACCAGGTTGGCTACATAGCCCACCATCATGGCATTATAAGTATTTGCTAAAGAAGGATTGTAGCCGGTAGGCCGTATCTGCATTTGCCAGCGGTAGGCACGGCTCAGATAGGCAGCTACGCCAGTAAGCAGCGACAGCAGCACCCAGCCATAGTTGGCATTCTGCAGCTCTGCCCATAGTTTCTCAAAGTCAAGCTCCTTTAAGGCATACCACATTAAAAATGCAGACACACCAAGCAGTAAGCCGTACTTGAGAAAAGAGAGCAGTTTTTTCATGCAGGCATGTTAAACCAGGCGATTATGCTGATCCGGGAAAACTAAGGTTGGTTTATGCGCTTTAGCTTCCGCAAACGGAATGCTGCAATAAGAGATCACAATTACAATATCGCCTACCTGCACTTTGCGTGCGGCAGGGCCATTTAAGCAAACGGTACCGGTTCCGCGTTCACCTTTTATTACATAGGTCTCGAAGCGCTCGCCGTTGTTGATGTTTACGATGGTAACTTTTTCGTTCTCCACCACATTGGCGGCATCCATCAGATCTTCATCAATCGTGATGCTGCCCACATAGTGCAGTTCAGCTTGGGTTACCTTGCAACGGTGAATCTTGGATTTTAAAACCTCAATATACATGGTTTGTAACTAAAATAAAGCGCAAAGTTAGGTAATTGGCAGCAGATATTCTATGAAACTATAAGCCTGCCCTCCCTTACTTCACTTTTAACAATTCATACCTCACTAAGATTCACTACCAGGTTATCGATCAGGCGTACCGGCCCCACAAAAGCAGCAATACATAAAGCTACCTCTCCTTCGGTTATCTGTTCTACGGGTTGCAGGGTAAGCGGATCGGCAATTTCGAAATACTCCAGCTCTACTTCAAGTTTGCCTTTTAAGTACTCCGCTACTGTTGCTTTTATAGCTGCGACAGGCTGTGTTCTGAGCTGAGATTTTGCCAGTTCCAGTACATCGTGCAGGCTAACGGCGGTTTCGCGCTGCGCTACATTCAGGCGCTTGTTACGCGACGACATGGCCAGCCCGTCTGCTTCGCGCACAGTTGGGTAACATACCAGCTCAATATCAAAGCCAAGCCCTAGTATAAGCTGCCGAACTATAGCTACCTGCTGCAGGTCTTTTTGCCCGAAGTAGGCCCGGTGCGGCTGCACCATGTTAAATAACTTGCCAACTATAGTTGCCACGCCATTGAAATGCCCCGGGCGCATCTCCCCTTCCATTACCTGTTCCAGCTTACCGAAACTAAACTGCAACATAGTGTGTTGTTGATATATAGCTTCCGGACTTGGAGAGAAGATAAAATCGCAACCGGTGGTTTGCAGCAGCTCTATATCGGCATCTAATGTGCGCGGGTATAGTTTATAGTCTTCGGGGTTGTTGAACTGCGTAGGGTTAACAAAAATGCTGCACACCGTAATGTCGTTATCTTTTACTGATGCACGCAGCAGTTGCAGGTGGCCTTCGTGCAGGGCACCCATAGTTGGCACAAAGCCTATGCTTTTGCCGCTGCAGCGCAATGCCTGCATTGTTTCGCGAAGCTCGCTTACCTGCGTAATTACTTGCATATGTTGTGGTTCAGTGTTGAAACTGTAAAAGCCGGCAAAAGTAAGTCACAGCAGATAAAATTGAAAATCAGAATAAAAAATACTAATTTTGCACGTCCCAATACTGTTGCTTTTTAATTTTTAATTACAAACTCATGTCTAAATTGCGAATCCTTTACGCGGCCACCGAGATCCTTCCCTTCCTTCAAACCACAAAAGTAGCAGAGTTTCTGAATACGCTGCCACAGGCTATGCAGGAAAGAGGTATGGAAATCCGTATTTTTGTGCCGAGATTCGGTATCATCAACGAGCGTAAGAATCGTTTGCATGAGGTCGTGCGCCTTTCGGGCATTAACATTGCCGTTGGCGACGATGAGAAACCACTGGTAATCAAGGTGGCTTCTATTCCGAATGCCAAACTTCAGGTATATTTTATCGACAACGAAGACTATTTCCATAGAAAATCCGTTTTCGTTGACAAGAACAACAAATTTCACCAGGATAATGACGAGCGTGCCATCTTCTTCTGTAAGGGCGTGCTGGAAACGGTGAAAAAACTTGGTTGGGCTCCGGACATTGTGCATTGCAACGACTGGATGACCGGTTTAATACCAATGTACCTGAAAACAACTTATAAAAAAGACCCGATCTTTAAAGACTCTAAGTCGATGTTTACGGTGTATAACCATAACTATACCCATAAATTTGACGGCGACCTGGCTGAGAAAGTAAAAATGCTGGATATTGACGACAGCATGCTGGGCCACCTGGAGTCTGCCGATATCGACAGCTTTATTAAGATTGGTATGGAGTATGCTGACTCTGTTATTAAAACAAACGAAGATTTCAGCGAAAATATCAATGCACTGTTCAGCGACTTTAATTCAAAGAACATTAGTACAGTTAGTGCCGACGATACCCTTTTAGATTCATACTATAACCTGTATAATGAACTCAGCCGTTAGAAGATTTACCTTATTCTTCTTTTCACTTGCTTTACTTGCATCCTGCGAAGACCCATCTGACATAGGCTTAGACCTACAAGACGAAAACCAGATCGGAACTTTTTATACCGACACCTTAACCATAAACTCCGGCACTGTGCTGCAAACAGACTCTATCCTGTCGTTTAACCAGGATCGTGCTGTGCTGGGTGGTTACCTGGACCCGGTTGCAGGAAGTGTAAAGGCTGCTATATTTACAGAGCTTGCATTGGGAGGGAATGACCTAAACTTTGGTGAGAACCCGCTGCTTGACTCTGTTACCCTTACACTTGATTATGATCTAATCTACGGTGGCGTGGGCCAGCAGCTTTCTTTTAGCGTGCACCGCTTAACAGAAGGCTTTCAGGAAAAAGCATCTTATTTTACAAACTCATCCATCCCATACGGCAGCTCGCTGGGTAGCATAACCTTTAAGCCGGAACTTTTAACTGAAATTGTAGATACAGCTAATAAAACAGAGCGATCATTTTACAGACTGCCTAAACTGCACCTGGACCGGGCATTCGGGCAGGAACTGCTGAACCAGTCAAACAAGGATCCGCTTAAAAACCAGGTAAAGTTTTCTCAGTACCTGAAGGGCCTAGCTATAGTTCCGACAGAAGCATCACCGCGTGTACTAATAGCGGCAAACCTAGGCAGCAACTCAAAAGTTGTGCTTTATTTTAAAAACGGTACCGACACTACCCGTAAATCGCATACTTTCTTCTTTAGCGGCAACGGAGCCAGAGACTTTTCACGCATTACCGCAGACCGTACCGGCACCGCCCTGGAAAACCTGCAGAAAAACGCATTTCTTCCATCAGAAGCTGTTAATGGCGAGACGTATCTGCAGTCCAGCACGCAACTGTTAACCAAGCTTACTATTCCGCATCTGGATAAGCTGAAAGAAAAGTATGGCAACATTGTGATAAACCGTGCAGAACTGGTGCTGCCAATTAAGAACGGCACGACCAACACCATAAAGCCGCCATCCAAGCTGGCTATGTACTATGCTAATGGCAACCGCATCAAAGAAAATTCTTCCGGAATAGAATTAACTGTACCCAAAGACCTGGCATTTGCCGTAAACTCTAATAACTACCCGGCGGAACTTACATATAACACCAAGCTAAACCAGTACACAGTTAACCTAACTGCTTATGTACAGGCTATCCTGCTTGGCCAGCTACCTAATAGTAGCATTATAGTTGCACCGGCCAGATTCTCTGCTGCAGGCACCACAGGGGCAGCTTCTGTATCAAGAGAAATCGTACCCTACAGAGCCGTACTTAGCAATACTGCTGAAAGAGGCATGAAACTGCGCATCTATTTCTCTAAATTAGACTAGATAATTTACCATTAAATATTTTTATCAGGTACCTTTGCGGGCACCATTATTTTGCAGTATCGATTATAGTATTTACACAACAGACTTATGTGCGGAATTGTAGCATACGTAGGACATAGAGAAGCTTGTCCGATAGTAATTAAGGGCCTGAAAAGACTGGAGTACAGAGGATACGACAGCGCTGGTGTTGCCCTGATGAATGGTGACCTGAATGTTTACAAGAAGAAGGGGAAAGTAAGTGACCTGGAAGCGTTTATCGCTGACAAGGACGTGCACGGCAACATCGGGATGGGACATACACGTTGGGCAACACACGGTGAGCCTAATGATGTAAATGCACACCCGCATTATTCTACTTCTGGTAAAATCGCCATCATCCACAACGGTATCATTGAGAACTATGCATCCCTTAAAACGCTCCTGATCGAGAAAGGGCATACGTTCCAGTCTGATACTGACTCTGAAGTTTTCATTAACCTGATTGAAGATATTCGTAGCACTATAAACTGTACTTTGGTTGAGGCTGTGCGCCTTGCCCTGCATGAAGTAGTAGGTGCTTATGCTATAGTTGTATTGTCAAAAGACGATCCGAACCAGTTGGTAGCAGCCCGTAAAGGCAGTCCGCTAGTGGTAGGTGTGGGCGAAGGAGAGTACTTTTTTGCTTCTGATGCAACGCCCATTATAGAGTACACGAACGATGTGATCTACCTGAATGATTATGAGATCGCAGTAGTTAAAGATGGTGAACTGGACATACGCACTAAAGAAGACGTAAAGCAGACGCCTTACATCCAGCGCCTTGAAATGGAACTGGAATCTATAGAAAAAGGAGGCTACGAGCACTTCATGCTGAAAGAGATCTACGAACAGCCACGCTCTATCCTGGATAGCATGCGCGGTCGTATGATTGCGGAAAGCAACCACCTGATGATGGGCGGTATTCGTGAGTACGAGAACAAATTTGCAAATGCAAACCGCATACTTATAGTTGCCTGCGGTACTTCATGGCACGCCGGCCTTGTGGCTGAGTACCTGATAGAAGACCTGGCACGCATCCCGGTTGAGGTGGAATATGCTTCAGAATTCCGCTACCGCAATCCGATTGTAAACGAGAACGACATTGTAATTGCCATTTCTCAGTCTGGTGAAACAGCGGATACACTGGCAGCTATAGAACTGGCTAAGTCGAAGGGTGCCACTATTTTCGGTGTTTGTAACGTAGTTGGCTCCTCTATAGCACGCGCTACTGATGCAGGTGCTTACACACACGCTGGCCCTGAAATCGGGGTGGCATCTACAAAAGCTTTTACAGCACAGGTAACAGTTCTTACGCTTATTGCCATGATTATTGCCAGCAAGCGCGGAACTGTGGAAACTTCTAAGCTGCACCAGTTAATGGCTGAGCTGGAGCAGATACCAGCTAAAGTAGAGCAGGCACTGCAGTTAGATGCACAGATTCAGGAGATATCAGCTATCTATAAGGATGCAACTAACTTCCTGTACCTGGGCCGTGGTTATAACTTCCCGGTTGCATTGGAAGGCGCCCTGAAACTGAAAGAGATTTCTTACATACACGCAGAAGGTTACCCGGCTGCTGAAATGAAGCACGGTCCGATTGCCCTTATTGATGAGCACATGCCGGTTGTAGTAATTGCTACAAAAGACAGCTCTTATGAGAAGATCGTATCGAATGTGCAGGAAGTTCGTGCCCGCAAAGGCAGAGTGATTGCTGTTGTTACAGAAGGCGATACAACTATACCTGCAATGGCCGACCACGTGATCGAGATTCCGGAAACGAGCGAGCACCTGATGCCGTTGTTATCGGTTATTCCATTGCAGTTGCTGTCTTACCACATTGCGGTAATGCGCGGTTGCAACGTTGACCAGCCACGTAACCTGGCCAAATCAGTAACAGTGGAGTAATTTACACTTACTATAAAACAGAAAAGGAGACCCAAACAGGTCTCCTTTTTTTATGCGCTATAGTTTAGGTTAGAGTGATTTGTAGCTTAATGTATTCAAAACCATATCTAAAAGCTTCTGGTCTTGCTCAACATAGGTACTGTTGATCATAGTTAAAACCAGTATGCCTTCATCTTTAGCACCATAAGCAGCTACCACATAGGTCTGTTCATCCCCCTTATAGTGTAGCGTAGCCATTTTACCTTTCAGCACCTGACCCGATACCAGTTTTTTCTCAAAGCTTTGATCTTTTTGGGTATAGCCATAGTTTATGCTTTCCTTAATAACTTCCTGCAGCATCATATCTACTAAAATGCTCGGGTTAAGGCCATTATATTTCTGAATCAACACACCGCTGCCATGTGCAGTCATAATAGCTAATTGCTCAATATTATTATCCGGAACAGATTTCGAAACAGAGAACTCCTTTGGGTAATTGAGCGAGACAACATCGTCTTTATAAAAGAGAACATCCTTTTGTTTCAGCTCGATCTTAAGCTGTTCACCTTTTGCAGTTTTGAAGTCAACGGGTTTCCCAAGGTCAATGTCTACGGCTTTACCATTAATAAGCAATTGGTAATTTGATGACTCCTGTGCAGCACAATAGGTAGCAAAAGAGAAAAACAGGCAGGTAGAAAGTAAAAATTTGATCATATAAAATTAAGTTTGAAAAATCGAGGTGGCCTATAGTTCAAACTTCTCCCCTTTCAGGAATTTAGTTTTCAGCAGCGGGCAAACTTTGTAGCGCTCTTCTTTTGTGTCGTTGTACACGGCCTGCAGTACGTTGTACACATTGTCTATGCCGATAAGATTAGCCCATTCAAAAGGGCCTTTCGGGTAGTTGGTCCCTAGTTTCATACCCAGGTCAATATCTTCTTTGCTGGCAGTGCGCTCCTGCAGGGTATAGCAGGCTTCGTTAATGATCATGCAGATAATGCGAGGCGTAACCATACCTACCCGGTCTTTTACAACCAGGAACTCTGTCTCCAGCTCGTTGCAGATCTCTATCAGCTTTGATTCGGAGCGCTTGTTATAGAGGCTAACCTCCAACACCGGCCGGTTGAAAAGAGACGGAAGCCCATTAAAGCCAATTAATGTGCAGGGCTTTTCTACGCCTGATTCCTTAACGAGTGCAGCTAACTGTATGGTGGCAGCATTGCAGAAAACAACTTGCTCAGGGGCATACATACTCAAGCGTTCAGGCTGCTCGTGCAGCAAAAAGTCGAAAACCACATCCGATGGCTCTAACTGTTCGTCGGTAATGTTGTGGCTCTGCAGAAACGAATAGTGGATGCCATCACCCGTATCCGGAAACTTTTGCCTGAACTCTTCGGCCATCTGTGGGCCGGCCAAAACAAGTATGCGCATAAATCTGTACTTTTGATGGTAAAGATAAACATTTAACTTATTCAGAATGGCACATACTATCGTTAACTCACAAAATGCTCCGGCTCCGATCGGGCCTTATAGCCAGGCAACTATGGCCAACGGCGTACTTTATGTTTCCGGCCAGATTCCGCTAAACCAGCAGACAGGCGAGCTGGTAAGCGGCAGCATCGAAGACGAAACGCACATGGTCATGAAAAACCTGCAATACATCCTGAACGAAGCTGGCATGGATTTCAGCAACGTAGTTAAATGCAGCATTTTTGTAAAAGACCTGAACAACTTCGGTAAGATAAACGAGACTTACGGCAGCTACTTTACCAGCAACCCACCTGCCCGCGAAACCGTGGAAGTTAGCCGCCTGCCAAAAGATGTGAACGTAGAGATTTCCTGCATTGCGGTGAAATAGGTCTTATAGACAAAAGATATTGTGACAAAGGACAAAAGACGAGCGAACTATAATTCTGCGTCTTTTGTCCTTTTTTGTCTAAATCGGGATTTACAGGGTTAATGGATTTGCAGGATTTAGGCCTTTGCTGTAGTTCAAACTATAGTTCTATAGTTGCTTCATTATTGCTGCCGCGGATCTGCGATCCGTGACTTACCTACCATGTTGGATTTGCAATCCAACTGGCCCGACAGGGACAGGCAATTCCGCTAGTGCTGGCTATCGTTCTATAGTTGACGTTAGTCCAACCACCTCTTACCCTCCTTGTCTAAGGCGGGGAATTTCCTCTGCTACTGCTATAGTTGAGATTATAGTTTTATAGTTTGCATTTTAACTCACCCCTGCCCTTCCCAAGAGGGGAATCACTGCCTTTTCACTGTTTTAACTATAGTTCTCTCAGAGCTTTATAACTTATAAACTTTCTAACTTCCGAACTTTCAAACTCTTAAATATTGGCTCCCTGGGTTGCTTCATTTTCATCCACTTCTGTAGCTGCTTCGGAAATAGCTTCTTCACCATACACATCTTTGGTATGTTTTCCGGGCTCTGCGTTTACAGCTGAGTTACCTACTTCTATTTCCTGCCTGATGACGCGCACCGCATAAGTAGCCGGGTAAATGTTGTGGCCGTACTTGCGGGAGTACACAAACGTAAAAACAGCCCCGAAAAAAATGATCTGCGAGGTAAAGAACACCCAGGTTAAGATCAGCACTACCGAACCAGCCGCCCCGTAAACCGATGCCACATCGTTCTTGCCCAGGTAAAAACCGATCAAGCCCCTAAACAGCGAGAAAAGTACAGCTGTAACTATAGCTCCCACCCACACATCGCGCCACTTAATTTTGGCATCGGGCAAAAACTTATAGATACAGCCAAACAGGAAAGTCATCATTACCAAGGCAGACACCAGGTTAGCGAGGTGCAGAATATAGACTACCCATCCCGAGAGGCGCACAGTCAAAAAATCGCCTATTATAACAAGCACCGTATTCGCCAGCAAAGAGAGCAGCAGGATAATGGCAATCGTCAGGATCATCCCGAAAGAGAGTATTCTGTCTAAAACGAGCTTCAAGAATCCGCGCCTCGGCTTTGGTTTTACAGACCAGATCTCGTTGAGTGAATCCTGTAACGATACGAAAACGCCTGTAGCTGCAATAAACAAGGCCGCACCACCAACTATAGCTGCCAGGTTAAAGTTGCCGAAGGCATTTACGTTCTCCACCATTTTCTGTACCGAATAAGCGCCCTCCGCTCCAATCAGCTCCTTAATCCTATAGTATATCTCGCCCGAAACCACCTGCTCCGATAAAAAATAACTTCCGGCACTGATAATGATGATGATCATGGGCGGAAGCGCGAAAATGGTATAGTAGGCTAGTGCGGCCCCCTTCTGAAAAGAGTTGTTATCTAGGAACTCAAGCCATGTTTCCTGGAGCAGGCACCAAACCATGTGTAGCCGCTTACGTACCATGCGGGTAGCTTTTAAAACTGCATACTAAGCAGATACGCAAATGCCTGATATTGTTTGTACTTGCCCTACTCCTATTAAAGAATAGCCTGCAGGCAAACCAGCCATTTTAGCTTACTATTCCATAGTTTATTTTGTAAATTGCGGCCAGAATAAGAGATACATAACCATACATGGAAAGAGAAGTTAGAGTACGCTTTGCACCAAGCCCAACCGGGGCACTGCATATAGGCGGTGTGCGCACGGCCCTTTACAATTACCTGCTTGCCCGCAAAACAGGTGGCAAAATGATATTGCGTATTGAGGACACGGACCAGAACCGCTTTGTGCCAGGTGCCGAAGACTATATTCGTGAGTCGTTGGAGTGGTGTGGTATAGAGCTGGATGAGAGCCCATGGAACGGCGGCCCGTATGCGCCATACCGCCAGTCGGAGCGTAAGCCAATGTACATGCAGTATGCCCTGCAACTGGTTAACGACGGCCACGCCTACTATGCCTTTGATACGGCTGAAGAGTTGGATGCTATGCGTGAGCGCCTGAAGGCTGCTAAAGTGGCTACGCCGCAGTACAACGCCATTACACGCATGACCATGCGTAACTCACTTACCATGCCCGAAGATGAAGTAAAGAAGCTACTCGACTCTGGTGCACCGTATGTGATCCGTTTAAAAGTACCGCGCAAAGAAGAAGTACGCCTGAAAGACCTGATCCGTGGTTGGGTTATGGTGCACTCTTCTTCTATTGATGATAAAGTATTGATGAAATCGGATGGTATGCCAACCTACCACCTGGCAAATATTGTGGATGACCACCTGATGAAGATTACGCACGTGATCCGTGGGGAGGAGTGGTTGCCATCTGCGCCGCTGCATGTGTTGCTGTACCGCTATTTAGGTTGGGAAGATACCATGCCGGAGTTTGCGCACCTGCCACTGCTGCTGAAGCCGGATGGGAATGGTAAACTGAGCAAGCGCGATGGCGATAAGTTAGGTTTCCCGGTGTTCCCGCTGCGTTGGGTAGATCCGTTTACAAGTGAAGTAGCGTCTGGTTACCGCGAGAGTGGTTACCTGCCTGAGGCTTTCATCAATTTTCTGGCATTCCTGGGCTGGAACCCGGGCACGCAGCAGGAGATCTTCTCGATGGAAGAACTGGCAAACGAGTTTACAGTTGAGCGTATCGGAAAATCCGGCACACGTTTCGATATTCAGAAAGCCCGCTGGTTTAACGAACAATACTTGCGTGCCAAGCCGGACAGCGAACTGGCAGTTTACTTACTACAGGCCCTGGAAGAGCACAACATCTCTTGCACACCTGAAAAAGCAGAGAAGGTGGCAGGCCTGATGAAGGAGCGTGTTAGCTTCCCGCAGGAATTCTGGAAAGAAGCCGCTTATTTCTTTGTTGCACCGGAAGAGTATAACGAGAAAGTAGCTTCTAAAAAGTGGAATGCACAGTCGGTAGCGGTATTTGAGGAGTTTAAGAATGAACTGCCAACTATAGCTGACTTTAACGCCGATACGGTAAAAGAACTACTGGTAAGTATACTGGAGCGCCACGGCATGAAGATTGGCCAGGTAATGCAGGCACTTCGCCTTGCTGTAACCGGCGCCGAAGCTGGCCCGGACCTGATGCAGATCATCGAGATCATTGGTCACGACGAAACTATAGCTCGCATCGAAACAGCAATTGCAAAACTGAGCCAGTACGTTACTGCTCAGTAAGTAACTATAGCTATAAACTATAAGGCTGACCCTTTACCAGGGTCAGCCTTTTTTGTTGGTCCACACTATAGCCAATGCCTTCAATTTAATCAGAACCTGTCATCTCGACGAAAGGAGAGATCTATTTAGGATTCCGCTGTATATCTTGGATAGATTTCTCACAGCTGCGCTGGTCCCTTTCGACTCCCGTCTCAGGCATGTTCGAAATGACAGTTTATGAAGTGAAACGCCTTAAGTTGGCAGTATTTACACTATAGCTATCAGGCTTTATCGCAACTATTTGGCTTTTTATACTTATACATCAGGGAGTTTAAATGAAAAATAGCATGGCCAGAAATAAGAAACCCGATAAGAGTAAAAAGAAATCGAAAGTGCACAAAGACCTGGAAGGCTTTGAAATAAAGGTAAATGAGCACGGCGAGATCATCTCCAACTATAGCATTGATAAGATTAACGAGTTCCTGAACAAGAACGTGGACGACAAGAAACTGATGAAGCGAGATGCTGCAGAAAAAGCCAAGCGCGAAGAGGAAGAAGAGTATCACGTGGAAGAGAGTGAAGAAGTGGAAGAAACCGACGAGGACTTTGTGCGCGGCACCAGCTCGGTATCTGACGACGAGGAGGACCTGCCGAAGCTGCGTAAGAAAAAGGATGCAGACGATGACGAGGAAGAAGATTAACTATAGTTTATACTTACGCTTGCTTCAAAAGCTATAGTTTATGCCAATTTATTATCTTGCCACTATAACTAATCTGAATCTACACTATGAGAAACTCTCACGAAATTGACTACAAAATTTTTGGTAACGACATACAAGTGCTGGAAATAGAGCTGGACCCGCATGAAACAGTAATTGCCGAAGCAGGCGCCATGGTTTACATGGAAGAAGGCATTGATTTTCAAGCGAAAATGGGCGATGGTTCTAATCCCAGTCAAGGCTTTTTTGGTAAACTTGTATCGGCAGGTTCACGCATGATCACGGGCGAATCGTTGTTTATGACGCACTTTACCCACATGGGCCATGGCAAGAGCCGCGTTGCCTTTTCTGCACCCTACCCAGGCACCATCCTACCCATAGACCTAACCACCGTGCGCAACCGAACCCTGATCACGCAGAAAGATGCATTTCTGGCTGCCGCACTTGGTACCAAGCTGAGTATCCATTTTAACCAGCGTTTAGGAGCAGGCTTTTTCGGTGGAGAAGGCTTTATACTACAAAAGATGCAGGGCGATGGCATGACCTTTATACATGCCGGCGGGACTATAGTTGAGAAGCAACTGAACAACGAGACACTGCGTGTAGATACTGGTTGCGTGGTAGCCTTTGAAGATGGTATAGATTTCAGTGTGCAGCGCGCTGGTGGCCTGAAGTCGATGATCTTTGGTGGTGAAGGTTTGTTCTTAGCTACGTTGCGCGGCACGGGCCGTGTGTGGCTACAGTCTATGCCGGTTAAGAAACTGATTCAGGCGCTGATGCCAAACGGCGAAAATGCCCGCAAAGAGGGCAGCCTGCTGAGCAACTTCCTGGAGTAGAGGGTCGCTGCGCTCCCAATTATGAATTAGGAATTATAAATTATGAATGGGCTATAACTATAGTTTATAATAGTATAGTTTTATAAACAAACAGCCCCGGCAAGTTATAAACCTGCCGGGGCTGTTTGTTTATAGTTTTATGTAATGCAGCATCTCTTCTAAAAATTCGCGCGAGTTGCTCAGGCGCGGGACTTTGTTCTGCCCGCCTAGTTTGCCTTTATCGCGGAGCCAGTTCATAAATGTGCCTTTCGGGGCAACGTGAACAATAGGTTCTTGTAGTGCAATGTTATTCTGCCGCTTGGCATCGTAATCAGAATTTACCTCCCGAAGCGTTTCGTCCAGCAAATATGTGAACTGCTTCAGGTTGTCCGGCTCTTTCTCGAACTCGATAATCCACTCATGCCCGCCACGCTTGCCGCTCTCCATATAAACCGGGGCTGCCGTAAAGTTGGTGATAACAGCATTTGTGGCCTTGCAGGCCTTTGTGATGGCGGTTTCAGCATTCTCTACTATAACCTCTTCGCCGAAGGCGTTTATGAAGTGCTTGGTACGGCCGGAAATTTTAATGCGGTATGGGCTCAGGTTTGTAAAACGGATGGTATCACCAATTTTATAGCGCCACAGGCCGGCATTGGTTGAGATCACCAGCGCATAGTTTTTGCCTAGTTCTACCTGGTCCAGCGTTAGTGTTTTGGGGTTCTCTTCGTCAAACTGGTCCATGGGTATAAACTCGTAGAAAACACCATAGTCCAGCATCAGCAGCATTTCATCTTCGGTGCCCGGCTGGTCCTGTATCCCAAAAAACCCTTCCGAAGCATTGTAAACTTCCAGATAGTTCATTTTATCCGAAGGGATGATGTCTCTAAACAGCTGGCGGTACGGGCCAAAAGCAACGGCACCGTGGGTAAACAGTTCCAGATTTGGCCAAACTTCCAGGATGTTGTTCTTGCCGGTAACTTCCAGAATGCGCTTCAGAAGCACGTAGGTCCAGGTAGGAACGCCGCTCATGCTGGTCACGTTTTCCTGCACAGTCAGCTCCACCATCTTTTCAATCTTCTCTTCCCACTTATCCATCAGGGCCACTTTAAGCGGTGGCGTACGCATAGCTTCGGCCCAGATCGGCAGATTCTGCATAATTACTGCCGACACGTCGCCGCAGTTTACCTTAGCATTCAGCTCGCTTGGCCGGTGGCTGCCGCCTATGCTCAGGCCTTTGCCGGTAAAAAGTTTGGTCTCCGGGAACAGGTTCACATAAATAGAGAGCATGTCCTTGCCGCCTTTATAGTGGCAATCTTCCAGGCTTTCGGGACTAACAGGTATATATTTGCTGCGGGCATTGGTGGTACCCGACGATTTGGCAAACCATTCTGTTTTGGTAGGCCATAGTATATTCTGCTCCCCCATCATCACGCGCTCTATGTAGGGGTATAGTTCTTCGTAAGTGCTAACAGGCACCCGCTCCTGAAACTCACGAACCGTCAGTTTATCAGCGTAACCGTACTTTTTGCCCCACTCCGTTCCCTTCGCCTTTGTTATCAGGTTCTGGAACAGTTCCTGCTGCACCTCATGCGGGTACTTCCGAAACAGATCAATATCATGTATCCGCTTCTTCATTACCCAGGTAACTATAGAGTTTATTATTTCCACAAATTCAGTTATCAGTTAACAGTTATTAGTAAACAGTAATCAGCCTAAGGCTTTAAATGTTTTGGGTTGATCCTTGTGGATTTCAAAATTGAAAACAGAATCTTACTTAGTTCATCAACATCCTTTAACATACTTTCAGTAACTAAGCCATCTAAATAATTAGTATCTCTGAGTAAACTTAACCAATATTTTGTTTCAAGACTCTCTTTATAAGCCAGCGAAATCTTTGAAGAAAAATCAGCAGTAGAAATACCCCCATTAGCTTCTGCCACATTTGCACCTATAGATGTGCCACTGCGCAGCAGTTGTTTTGAAAGTATAAACTCCTTTTTCTCTGAACTAAGATGCTGATAAGCTTTTACAATTCTGATTGCAAAGGCATAGCATTTATTATAAAGGTTGTTATCATTCATCCCGAAAATACAAAAGAGCTATACTTATCGGAATAAAGATCAGAAGGTTCTAAATTCTGTTTACTGTTTACTGCTAACTGATCAAATTTTACGCCTCAGCTCGAAGTGTTTGCCCAGGTATACGCGGCGAACCTGCTCATCTGCGGCTAGTTCTTCAGCGGTTCCGGCTTTCAGAATCTTGCCCTCAAATAGCAGATAGGCACGGTCGGTAATAGAAAGGGTTTCGTTTACGTTGTGGTCAGTTATAAGGATGCCAATGTTCTTGCTCTTGAGCTTGGCAACTATACTCTGGATCTCCTCAACCGCAATGGGGTCTACACCGGCAAAAGGCTCGTCCAGCAGTACAAATTTCGGATCTACGGCCAGGGCACGGGCAATTTCGGTTCGGCGGCGTTCTCCCCCACTCAATACAATCCCCTTGTTTTTGCGAACGTGCGTCAGCGAGAATTCTTCCAGCAATTCTTCTACTTTCTCCTGCTGCTCCTGCTTGGTTTTATCTGTCATTTCCAGCACAGCCTGGATATTTTCTTCCACTGTCAGCTGCCTGAAAACAGAAGCCTCCTGCGCCAGGTAACCCACACCGCGCTTAGCGCGCTGGTACATAGGCAGTGCGGTAATGTCTTCTGTATCTAAAAATATTTTCCCGGAGTTCGGCTTTACCAGGCCTACAATCATATAAAACGACGTGGTTTTACCAGCCCCGTTCGGGCCCAGCAAGCCAACAATTTCGCCTTGGTTTACCTCCACGCTCACATCGTTTACTACGTGGCGCGCCTTGTATTTTTTAAACAGGTGTTCTGCTCTCAGTATCATTTGGCTAAGTTACGGATAATCGGTTCATGCTGCAAAGTGCAACTATAACGGCCACCCTGTTGTTGCAAGTGTCCGGACCCAGCTTTTGTACAATTCAACTTAAGTAATAATATGTATAAAAGTTGCTATACGGACTTGTAACTCAGGAGATAGTTATATAAATTAAAATACTTTTAGCCGACTATTTTTTTTATGATGCTTACTTTACTCCAATCTCTACAACGTCGTGTTGTGCTAACCGGCCTCCTTTGCCTTGTTACTACAGCCGGTTTTAACTCTGCTACGGCACGCAACTCTATTGTATTAACTACCGAAACCAATAACGACGCCAGAACAGCCAGCAGCAGTACTTCACTTAAAGGAATTGATGTATCGCGGTGGCAGAAAGAAGTGGATTGGATGCAGGTAAAAGAATCTGGGGTGAAATTTGCATTCGTAAAAGCTACGCAAGGCGATTTTCGGATCGATCCGTTTTTTGCCCGTAACTGGGAAGAAACCAGGCGCCACGACATCAAGCGCGGTGCGTATCATTTCTTTAAACCCGAAGCTCCTGTAGAAGACCAGATCAAGCTTTTTACAAGTACTGTTTCGCTTGCGCCCGGCGATCTGCCTCCTGTGCTAGATATAGAGGTTGTAAAACCCGGCATGAGTGGCGAGGAACTACGCGCCAACATCAGAACCTGGCTTGAGGCTGTAACAAAGTATTATGGCGTTAAGCCGATTATCTATACATACCAGAACTACTACAAAAAATGGTTAAAAGGCCATTTTCCGGATTATCATTTCTGGATTGCACGCTATAGCCCCGTAAAGCCCGAAGTACACCACACCGATAACTGGATGTTCTGGCAATACACTGACAGTGGCTCTGTGGCAGGAATAAACTCCGCTGTGGATATTAACTTCTTTGCCGGCGATTGGGATCAGCTAACACAACTTTGCCTGCCGGATATGCCAGTTGCAAGCGAACAAAGCCCACTGCAACAGTTTAAGCACAGAGTACCGCAACCATAACTATAGCTATCTATAAGATTAGTTTAAACAGAAAAGCAGCCCCAGAGGCTGCTTTTTTTATTTAATGCGGATGTCTTTTATCGAGAGCTGAAGCGTGATGTTGCCCCTGTAAATGTTCTCTTCTATCGTATAGCAAACATCAAACGGAATACCTTTCGAAATGCGGTGATATAAGTCTCCAAAACCAAAGGCGATAGCGTCAAAAGCGGCATAGCCATCTTGAGTAAGTCGCAGCTTTAAATGCGAATCACCTACCACACGCAGGCTACCGGTGTCATACACACATTCCGACACAAACACAGGGCGCATATTGCCCGGCCCAAACGGTTCCATCTGTTTAATAATGCCAAAGAAGTTACGTGTTATCTGCGATAGCTGAATACCGGCATCAATCTCTATCTGCGGGCATTTCTGCTCATCGGTAATAGAGTTGGCAACAAACTGCTCAAAGCGCTCTCTGAAAGCCGGAATATTCTCAATGGGCAACGTTAGCCCAGCTGCATACATATGGCCGCCATATTGGTCCAACAGGTCGGAGCAGCTCTCTATGGCACTGTGTACATTAAACCCATGCACCGAACGCGCCGAGCCAGACGCTTTGCCATTGGAATGCGTAAGTATAATAGTAGGTCTGTAGTATTTCTCGATGCACCGCGAGGCTACAATCCCAATCACACCCTTGTGCCAGTTCTCTTTATACAACACCGTTGAATGGGCATTCCGCAAAAAATCGTCTTCTTCGATCATCTGCAGGGCCTCTTTGGTAATGTTGCTGTCCTTGCTGCGGCGCTCCTTATTCGATTCGTTGATGATATCGGCCATTCGGAAGGCGTCTTCCTTAGTCTGTGCCAACAGCATACGTACCGAGTTCTTGGCATCGCCCATACGGCCAGCTGCATTTATGCGCGGCGAAAAGCCGAAAACAATGCTGTTTATATCTATCTCACTGGTAATGCCAGCCAGTTCCTTCAGTGCATCTATTCCCGGGCGCATGGGCTGAGGTCCGTTGAGCAGCTGCAAACCGTAATAAGCCAGCACCCTGTTCTCGCCTGTAATAGGCACAATATCGGATGCAATGCTGACCACCACCAGGTCCAGGTAACTATAGAGTTGTTCCAGTTCTACTCCGTTTTGTAAGCAGAAAGCCTGCAACAGTTTAAATCCAACTCCACAACCCGACAGTTCCTTATAAGGATAAGGACAATCAATTTGTTTTGGGTCCAGTACAGCTACTGCCGGCGGTATGTCGTTATCGGGCAAATGGTGGTCACAGATAATAAAGTCAATGCCTAAGCTATTTGCGTAAGCCACCTTATCCGCCGATTTAATACCACAGTCCAGGCTTATGATCAGGCCTACCCCTTGCTCAGCAGCATAGTTTATACCATCTGTTGATACGCCATAGCCTTCTTTATACCTGTCAGGTATGTAAAATTCGATCTGATGCGTGAAGTTGCGCAGGAAACCATACATCAAAGCAACCGAGGTGGTACCATCAACATCATAGTCCCCATAAACCATTATCTTCTCGGAGAGATGTAGGGCTTCTGTCAGCCGGTTAACGGCAAAGTGCATGTCCTTCATCAGGAAGGGGTCGTGCAGATGATCAAGGGATGGTCGGAAAAAGGTACGGGCTTCATCGAAGGTGCAGATTCCTCGTTGGCAAAGTATACTAGCAAGTGTTTTGCTCAATTTCAAGCTCTCTGCCAGGCTAGTTACTACCTCTTCGGAAGCTTCCTGTTTGTATACCCACCTTTTCTCCATATGTGTTGCTGTGCCTCTATCTGTTCGGTTGCAAAGGTAACTAATTTAGGCAGGTTTTAGTTTGCGTTTCGCCTGCTTCCTTCCTGTGTTCGCTCGTAATTTTGTACTTTTGCATTTATACAACACCCTGCACCATGAAACGATTCAGAGATACTTTTAATAAGTATAAAGATTACTCCCTCGATTTAGTTATGTATGGTTTTTTTATTCTTTTTATTTTGATCCTGTTCATCTTTTTTAGCTGATAACATTAGCTAAATGGTTTGCTCATCTTTAGTTTAAGCCGAAGGGCAACATCTATTTTATAGTTTCCAATCTCTCATTTTGGGCATTTGTCTTAGGACTTTATGTGTCAAAGTTTTTCTGTTATCATTTCGAGTAAAGCGAGAAATCTATCGCAAACTATAGTTATTCCTTTGTCATGTCGAGCGTTAGCCGAGACATCTTATATGTCCTATAGCTTACTCTAGTTGCAACTTGCCACAAGCAGTTTGTACTATGGCTACTTTTGATCCTGGGAGCTCTACTCACCTATCGTTTTATAGTTGCTTTGGTGCGCTCACGGCCGCGAGGCCCCGTCTTCGGGTATCGCGCTGCTGCCTTCTTGCTACCCTCGTGCCTCGGGTTGGCTGCGCCACCGCAACAAGTCAAAGGCGCTCAACCCAAAGACTGAAATCAATCGATAGCAAAACTTTAGTTAATGGATAGCTATAGTTGCATCGCCTTTTCGTGGCATTAACTCCTTGGGGCAGGCTGCGCCTGCCTGTTCGTTGTCTATAACTATTGTAACTATAGAACTATAACTCCAACTATAGCAATGATAGAGAGTCCCCCTTCGAAGGGGGTAGGGGGATGACTAACGCTAACTATAAAACGATAGTTCTAAATATAGCAGTAGTAGAATAAATTCTCTGCCTTAGACTACCGAGAAGCGATTTCGAAGGTAGCGTAACTCTGAGGGGTTAGAGGTGGTTGGACAACCTGAACTATAGACTTTTGCTTCAACGATAGCAAAACCCAATCCTAATTAACGGCATCACCCCGAAGTTTTCTGAAACGTTTCCGGGCTTCGGCCACGAAAATGCTGCCCTGGTGCTTCACGAGCAGGTCGTTGTATAATTGCTGTGCTTTATTTGTGTCTTTTAGGTTCTCTTCATAAATATAGGCCATCCGAAAAAGAGCATCGTCACTCAGAATATCTATTTGTGGATTATCCACTATTTTCTGCAGGCTGGCGACGGCTTCCGTAAAATTGCCCATACGTTCCTGTATACCTGCTTTCTGAAAGTAAATCTCATCGGTTAAACTATGGCCTGGATACTTTTGCAGCATCGCGTCTAGGCTCTTAAGCGCCGCTTCCTGTGTTTTGTTCTGAAACACCAACAACTCTATTGCTGCATATTCTTCCATCGCAGTTGTTGTGCTGTCTAATCCGGTATTGTCTGTTATTAACAGGCTTAGGTCCATGGCATCGTTCGCTATTTCCCGGCTTGTGGCCAGTTTCAGAATATCCAGGTGTGCTTGCGCCAGTTCAAAATCTCCCTTAAAGTAATTTAGCCGGGCATTGCGCAGTTTTGCTTCGTGGCCTATAGTTGTTTCTTTATGCGATTTCTCCACTTGTGAATAAAGCAGCGTAGCTTCCCATGGCTCGCCCTTCAGTAAATAAATATCACCCAGGGTCAGCTTGCTTTCTGCAACCATGTTCGGATTAGCGCGAGGCATTGCAATGGCTTCCTGTAGCAGTGCTATAGCCTTCTCTTTATCATCTAGGTAAAATGCATATAGATTGGCCATGTGCTGCAGCACTTCTACAGTACCAGCCGTGCGCCCTACTTCTGTCAGCAAGGCATCATAATCAGTTATCAATGCGCGTATTTTTTCTACATCCACCGGGTAGGTGTTCTGCACCTGCTCTTCACGGGCATTGATCAGGCGTTGCCGGGCCACCAGGTAATAAGGTCCTTCCGGGTACTCCTTTACCACATATTCGTAAGCTTCAATCGCACTCTGGTAATCTTTGTTTTTGGCACTGATCGCACCCAAATCCATAACCCTTGAGCCACCGCTTCGAGTGCGCTTATCTACTGCCCGGGCCTGCATCAGCGCACTATAAAACTCTGTTCGCTGCACATATAGCCAGATCAACAGCTCACTATAGCCAAGCTTGTCCGGGTTTTGCTGCACACGCATAATCAGTTCCTTTTCCAGCTCATCAAGCGCTTTATCATCGCGCAGGCTGTTTTGCAGCATGTTCTGCACATAGCCTAACTCACTTTCATTTTCCTGCAACAGGTTCAGCACTTCCGGAATTAAGGCCTCGTTCTTCTGTCGGTAGGTATAAAGTGCAATTAGCGGTCGATTATTCTCCAGTGGGTTTTTGCTCAGTTCCCGGCCATGTAAATAAGTTTTCTCGGCCTGGTCAAACAGCTCATTCTGAATAAAGGCGCTGGCTACTGCTATAGTTGACTCCGGTGTGGTTTGTGCTATAATCTTATTGAAATGCTTTTCGGCAGCGGCTTTATCTCCTGCAGCCTGGTATACAAGCCCCAGATCTACCTCATAGCTATAGTTTCCGGGGTTCTGTTTTATAGTTTTCTTTACCAGCTTTTCTGCTTCCTTATAGTTGCGGAGTGCCAACAGTGTTTTCAGATAGTCGGGGTAAGCTGCAGCAAAAAAGCGCCTTTCGTTTACCAGTTTCTCATACAAGCCCTCTGCTTTCTGGTAATCGCCTTTCCTGAAATACTCACGTGCCAGCTCCAGGTCCTGAGCCGATTGTGCCTGAACCAAGCTTACCAACATGCCCAGGCATAGCGCCAGTAATAAGTATTTTTTTCTGATCTGAGCCATACGTGTATTTACAACGTGCCTTTACCTGAACTTGATATAGTTCCTGTTCTGCTACTATAGTTATAAGGTAAAGTTTATACGTGAGATATCCTATAAAAGCAAACGAGCCACTCTGTGCGGAGTGGCTCGTTTTATAATTCGGTAACCTGCGGCTTAGAAGAACTTAACGCGGTTATCTACAATGTTAGATTTCTCTTTGATTGCTTCGAAAGCTTTGCTCTCTTCGTTACCAGAGCGCATGTTCACCAGCTGATGCTGCACACCTGATAAGTCGGCTGCCTGAGGCGCGTTGCTAAGGGCATTAAGCTCAACAACCATCACACCGCCATTACCTTCGAAAGGAGCAGTACGTGTGCCTGGCTTCAGTGCAAAAGCTTTACCAACTGCAACCGGCTCCAGGCCAATACCAGGTATAGTTCCGGAAGCTAATGTTACGTCTTCAGCTGATCTAACCATTGCGTCTGGGCCATAAGCCGCTGCCATCTGGTCTACTGTGCCTTTGGTCTTATTTATTTTCTCGATGATCTGTTTTGCTTTTAGTTCGTTGCGAACTGCAGCAGTAAGCTCATCTTTCACATCCTGAACTTTTGCATAGCCTTTCTCACGTTTGCCAGTCAGAACAGCTACAACATACTCATCACCAATTTCAAATACAGGCGATACATCACCAACTTTTGTTTCGCGGTCGTAAGTCCAGCGTACCAACTCACGTGCGTTTGTCAGGCTACCGGCTACAATGTTGTTCTTGCCAATATCTTTCACATCCTGCTTCACAAGATCTTTATGCTCTGCTACTTTAGCACGGAACCCTTCCAGATTCTCGCTTGTACCAGAAATCTCATCCGCTAAAGCGTAGGCCGCATCGCGTGTAGCTTCGCTTGGTTCTGTAGATTTCTCTATAGTGGCAATTTTATAAGTGCGGTTAGTTTTAGGAGCTGTAACTCTTACAATGTGGTAGCCATATTCTGTCTCAACCAGCTCTGGCAATAAGCCCGCTGATTTGGCACCAAATACTGCTTTCTCAAAAGGAGCTACCATCTGGCCAGATTCAAACCATCCTAGGTCGCCGCCTGTAGAGGCAGTACCATCTGATCCGTACTGTCTTGCCATCTGGGCAAAATCAGCGCCTTTTTTTATCTGGTTCAGTACATCAGTAGCTTTTGCTTTGGCTTCTGCCTTAGCTTCCGGTGTATCAGCAGTTGGCTGAATTAAGATGTGGCTGGCTCTAGCGGCACTCTTATTTCCTTCTTTAACATCTACTACCTTATAAAGCGTATAAGAATCAAGTGTTGTGTAAGGGCCGAAAACTTCACCTTTATTAAGCGTTTCGTTACGAAGACGCTCTGGTAGCTGGCCCGGGTTCAGGTAAGCACCATTGAAAGGCACATCCGAGTTAGCGTTTACGAAGGCAGAATCGTTGGTTGCAGCTTCAAACTGATCTGTAATTGCCGCCATTTCTTCCTCATACAGCTTATTGTCTTCATCCGATGCCATAACAGGTATTGTTACATACTCAATGCTACGGCCATCCTCTATTTTATAAAGCTCCTTGTTACGCTCATAAAAGTCCTTAAGCTGTGCATCTGTAACAGATATAGCAGAATCAGAAACTGTAAAGTATGGTACATACATTACCTTAACCGAAGCTGTAGAGCTTTGCGCGTTAAAGAATTTCTTTGCTTCAGCTGTTGTTACGTAAACAGATTTGCTTAACAGGTTGCTATACTTGGTACGAACACGCTCTGTAGCAAGGCCCTGCTCAAAGTTTACCCACATTGGTCTGTCCTGCGGCGTCATGTTCTGCAGGTACTCTACAACCTGTGCCTGGCTAAACTCGCCTGTCTGCGGGTTTGTGAATGCCTGACGTACGGCAGGGTGAATGTTGTTACCCTGTACCATGTCAAACAGCTCCTCTTCCGATACCTCTATGCCTAAACGCTCGTATTCTTTCTCTAAGGCAATTTTAAAGATCAGCTGGTTCCATGCCTGCTCACGAAGCATCGCCATTTCGTTCTCATTTGCAGAGCGTCCTGTTTGCGCTTCATAATTGGCCTTTAGTGGCTGCAGCACGTTATCAAACTCCTGGTAGTCGATTGTCTGACCAGCTATTTCACCAATCTCTGTGGCGCTGTTTCCAAGAAGTCTTGAATTTGGCCCGAGTAGGTCACCACCTACTACAAATACACCAAGCCCTATGGCAATAGCGCCTACCGCCCAACCAGACTTCTCTCTAATCTTGTTAATTAATGCCATTATTTGTTTTACTTATAAAAAGGTTGTGCAAAATAAGGTTAATCGCGCTAAAATTCAAAATTTTATGCAATTCTGTTTAATACTTCGGTTCTCCCTGTAAATCTGATACTTTCACCAGTCTTACAGTATTAATCCTGTTCTCGTCCATCGTCAGGATAGTGATCTGGAACGGTGGATGTTCCACTATATCGCCAGGCGAAGGGATCTCTCCTACTTCCGAGAAAATAAAGCCGCCCAGTGTTTCGTAGTCGCCTTCCGGCAAGCCCAGGTCGTATTTATCGTTCAGGTAATCTATTTCCAGGCGTGCGCTCAGCATGTATATGCCTTTTTCAGGTGCTGCCTGCTCCAGCGTATCATCCAGGTCGTATTCGTCTTCAATCTCTCCGAAAATCTCTTCTATCACGTCCTCCACGGTGATAATACCGGCTGTGCCGCCAAACTCGTCGAGCACTACGGCCACGCTGCGGTGCTCTGCTACAAACTTTACAAACAGCTCACTGGCCAGCATACTTTCAGGCACCAAACTTACAGGTGCTAGTATATCTGTGATATTCTTCGGCTGCTTAAACATATCAAGCTGGTGGCAGTAACCAATTATGTTGTCGATGTTATCGCGGTACACCAGTATTTTGGAATGGCCTGTCTCGATAAAGGTCTGGCGCAGCAGGTCTACCGGGTCGTTCTCTTCCACGGCTTCTATTTCGGTGCGCGGCACCATGCACTCCCTTACCTTCACATTCTTAAACTCCAGCACATTATGGAATATCTCCGGGTTCACATCAGGCGCATCTTCTTTAGTTGAGTGGTAAAGCCGGCTTTTGATGTAAGTATTCAGGTCAGTATAGCCAAAAACCGGTTTCTGGTCCTGAAACTCTACTTTAAACAGTTTCTCGGCCACCAGTTTACTTAAGCCAACTATAGCAAATACAACCGGATAAAGCAGGTAATAAAACAGCAAAATAGGCAACGCCAGTATTTGCAGCATCCGGTTCGGATTTATTGCAAAAAGATTGCGCGGCAAGAACTCTGCTGTAAGCAAAACCAATACCGATGCCACCACGATCTGCACAAACAGTATCAGCAGGTCGTATTGCAGCTGATTTGGAAAAGTAGCATCCAGTACGTTGTGTATGACGCCCGCTATGGCAAAGCCATATAGTACCAACGCAAGCGTGTTACCTATCAGGGTAGTACCCATCAGCCGTGACGGATACTGCAGCAGGTGCCACAAGATACGCCCCGATAACACACCGTTCTTATTATTAAGCTCTATCTGCAACCTGTTAGCCGACATAAAGGCAATCTCGATGCCCGAAAAGAATGCGGACAACAACAGGCCTGTTACTAAAAGTATTATCTGATCGGGTTCTATCATAATAACGTTACACCACTACTTGGGGCCGCTCTTTCTTTTCAGGTAACTGTATAAAATATACAGCCCCAGCGAAATCATAAAAATCCAGTAGTTGGCAGCAATATCTTTTTCCTCAATGCTCCTGTGCGCGCCTATAACCATCGCAACAAAAGCCAATGATAATAAAATGGTATTTAAAAGCTTTTGGTTCATTACTCTTCCAGGTCAAACATACCTGTTATTTTTTGTATCGTATAGTTCTCAAAACTTTGGTCAGAGCGCAGGCCATGCCCGGTTATTACCCGCGTTGGGGTAGTGATCTTCACAAACTTATCTGTATATATTGTACCGCGCCTACGATCCCAGTATAGTTCTTCCGTTTCCAGAATTTCGTTTTTCAGGATATTATGGACTTTTACATCGCCCTGTGCAAAGTATATCTCCTTGCCTTTATCCTGACGGCCAAAGTTGGCGCGCATTGTTGAGGTAACTTTACCGGGTGTTTGCATAAACTCCACATAAAAGCCCTTCGGAAACACGCCATCCCCGTTCTCAAATTCCTGCTGTACAGGGGCCTTCATCCGGATCATCAGCTTGGCCGAATCGCTGTACAAGGTAAATACGTCTTTGTTCTCCATTACCGGACCTGTGTACTTTACTTCCTTGTCGGGATCTTTCAGATCTTCGCGGCAACCTATACCTGTTATAGCCAGTGTCAGCAGTAGTATATATTTCCAGCGGTTTAGCTTCATTATCCGGTTAGTGGTTTTGGTGAAGTTAGCAAATTTTGTGCGAATCCTGTACACCCGTATAGTTTACTGCCTTTTATAACGTAAGAAAGGCCGCTTTGCAACGGCCTTTTATTTAACTCTATTCAGCGCTATAGTTTATTCTATTCTGCGTTTGATGAACCAGCGGCTGTTGATGCTTACGCCTATGTTAAACTGGAAGTAATTCTCCTGAACCAAGCCATTGTCGGTTGTGCCTCTGATACCGTAGCCGAACGATGTATTCAGCAGGTACAGATCGTACATTGTAGAGCGGCCTATTGGCAATGTAGCTCCAAAAGTAACACCTCTGTCTTTTATCTGCTCACCGTTAACTTCAACTGGGGTAGTACCATAATACAGACCTCCACGATAAGTTATACGCTCGAAGTAATTACCCACTGAATTGGCATTCGGCGTGTATTCAGCACCTAAGCTGGCACGATAGTTATCTACAAGTTCCTGTTTGTTGTCAAAGTTTCTGAAGTTTGACCACTGTTGTGCGTGGTAGTCTGCGGCAACAGTAAAGTTGGAGCCATTATCGAGGCTGATACCTGCCGTGAAACTTGTCGGGATTGTTGCTATGCCTGTTGCGGAGCTGGCATAAAGGCTGTCCTGCAAAACGCTTCCGAAAGTTGTGCGGCGCTCATAAGCAGCATCACGATCGGCATCTATATCTGTTTTAAGGCTGTAAACAGCACCTGCACCAAAGTATAGTTTGTCGGTGATCTTGCCGCGGTAGTTTGCTCCTGCTTTAAACAGCAAGCCATTGTATTGGGTCTTCTCGCTGTATGCTACCTGCTCGTTGGTAAAAGCCGTTGAGTCTGAGAAGCTGCCATCAAGCACAGATGTTATAGATTCTTTGGTAATATTACCAAACAGATACGAGGCGCTTGCCCCTATGGTTAAGCCTTTCGTAATTCGGAAACCATGACCAAAGTATAGTTCAGAGATACCGCCTTCGCCTTTGTACTCCTGCGTGAATGTCACATTTTCGGATACTCTGTTTCTGGAGATTACATCGTAAGATACGTCCGAATAAGGGCGCAGGCTCAGAGCTGCCGTCCAGCGCTGGGATGAGATTGGTATTGCCAACGACACTGAAGCCAGGTTTGCTGTTCCGTCGGTCTGCGACTGATTTGTGTTTTTCAGCGTTTTCAGTTGGCTGGATAGCCCCAGTTCAAAAGCAGTAATACCGTTATAATAGAGCAATGCCGGGTTAGCCGTATTTATCTGAAACACGTTTGCAGCACCCACACCTGTATTTGCCATACCTGCATTCCGGATATTGCCTGTGTTATAGTTGTACTCGCCTAAACCGTAGCGTGAATATGGAGCATTACCGATGTTCTGTGCCTGTGCACTATACGAGAAGCATAGGACAGCAGCGCAAACCAGACCGCGAAGAGTTTTATACATTATGAATCAAAATTCTGTGAAGCCCGATTAAGACTAATTCAGGAATTACAAAGATGCGTCCTTTTAATTTACTTTCAAAAAATCCTGCGTCGCCACCACAAAGTATAACAGTTAAATCCGGTGCTTTTTTGGTGTAAGCTTGTATAAAACCGTTAAGTTCGGCTATAGTACCCGCCAAAACGCCGCTCAGAATAGACTCTTGCGTAGTCTGCCCTGTTAGTGGAAAATCATCCGGAATTTGGTCTATTAACGGCAGGCGCTCAGTAAAAGTATGCAGCGCCTTAAATTTCATTCTTAAACCTGGTGCAATTCCGCCGCCATAATATTTGCCATCTGCACTTACAAAATCATGGGTAATGCAGGTGCCCGCATCAAACACAAGGCAGTTTTGCCCCGGGAAAAAATAGTTTGCCCCTACAACTGCTGCAATTCTGTCGGCCCCTAATGTCTGGGGTGTTTGGTAGTGGTTTAAAACAGGCAAGGCTGTCTGCCCCGATAACATTACTGTTTTACCGGTTACAGACAGCCTTGAACTATAGTTTGCAGCATCGGCAGCTACGCTGGCAACTATGGCATGCGCAAAAGTACAGTTTGTTATTTCTTCCGAAATGTTATTTACCCCCTGGAAATAGCCTTGCTTTATAAGCTTATCGCCTTCAAAAATACCGTACTTGGTGCCAGTGTTGCCTACGTCAACCGCAATGCTCTGCATAGGTTCTTACATAAAGTATTTCAGACGGATAAGCTCTTTCTCAGTAAGATAACGCCAGTTGCCGCGTGGCAGATCCTTTTTGGTAAGGCCTGCATACTGCACTCTGTCCAGCGATACAACTTCGTAACCCAGGTGCTCAAAAATGCGGCGCACAATACGGTTACGGCCAATGTGTATCTCCAGGCCCAGGAACTTGCCTGTATCGCCTATTAATGCCACGTCATCCACTTCCGCTTTGCCATCTTCCAACTCTACGCCTTCTGCCACTTTCAGGAAGTCGTCTTTCGTGATCTGCTTATCCAGCTCTACCTGGTAAATTTTCTTCACGCCGTTTGATGGATGCGTCAGTTTCTGAGCCAGTTCGCCATCGTTCGTAAACAACAACAAACCAGTTGTATTTCTATCCAGGCGGCCAACCGGGAAGATGCGCTCGTTAGATGCTTTCTCTACCAGGCTCATCACTGTTTTGCGGCCTTCCGGATCGTCTGTCGTAGTAAGAAAATCCTTTGGCTTGTTCAGCAGCACGTATACCAGTTTCTCGCGGTTCAGGATCTTTTTGCCATACTGCACGGTGTCTTCCGGACGAACTTTGAAGCCCATTTCGGTTACTACCTGGCCATTTACTTTTATCTCGCCCGATTCGATCAGGGTATCTGCTTCGCGGCGTGAACAGATGCCGGCGTTCGCAATAAAGCGGTTCAGGCGGATTGTGCCGTCGCTCTCTTCTTTGCGGTTGCTTTTCTTGATGCGCGGGTTGTTCTCGTAGCGCTTGGTGTTATAGTTTGGCGTTTCCGGCTCGCCCAGTTCCTCACGGTTAGAGAAGCTCGTTTTGCGGTCTCTGTTTCCGAATTTACCTCCACGCTCAGACTTAAAATTTCTCTTTTCACCATCAAAGCTGCGCTCTTCTCTTCTGAAAGGCCTTTCTTCGCGGTTATCTCTTCTGTCTGATTTAAATGAGCGACGCTCGCCACCTTCGTTTCTGTCCGAACTATAGTTTCGGCGTTCGCCACGGTCTTCGCGGTTAAAGCTGCGTTTTTCGCCACGTTCTTCTCTGTTGAACGGCTTGCGATCGTCGCGGTCGTTTCTGAAAGAGCGCTTTTCTTCGCCGCCTTCTTCTTTTGGAGCACGACGGTCATCACGTCTGTCGGAGCTATGGTTGCGGCGGTCATCTCTTTCGGTGCGGTCACCAAACGATCTGCGTTCGCCACCTTCTCTTCTATCGTTAAATGATCTGCGCTCTCCACGCTCAGAGTTAAATGAGCGACGTTCTTCGCGGTTATAGTTGCGCTCTTCGCCTTCTTCACGACGTGGTTTAAAGCTGCTACGCTCCTCACGGTCTTCGTTTCCGCGCTTAAAGCTGAATCTTTTTACTTCACCACCTTCGTTACCGTCTTCTCTGTTAAAAGAACGACGTTCACTATCACGACCAAAAGAACGGCCCTCACCATTTCTTCTGTCATTGTTAAAAGATTTGCGCGCACCGCCTTCACGGTTAAAGCTGCGTCTTTCACCACGGTCTTCGCGGTTAAAATCACGTCTTTCGCCACCTTCACGGCGCTCTGTAAATGATCTTCTTTCGCCTTCTTCACCTCGCTCACCTCTAAAAGAGCGACGGTCTGTATCTTCGTATTTATCTCTTCTGTTAAAAATCTTTTTCTCGCCATGGTCGTTGCGTGGGCGGTCAGACGAGAATCGGTTATTCTCTCTTCTTCCTGCTCCGGCATTGCCGCGCGCAGGTCTTTCGTTATCTCTTGCCATTGTTAATTTCTTTTGATGCAGTATCGCTACTGTACCTTATATGCAGTAAAATTGATTGTTCGTTGTGTTGGTCGCTAATCTGCAACTTCGCCAATTACGTTTTCTTCAGTGGCAAAGTCTTTCAGCTGTGGGAGGTCTTTTATGTGGTTGATACCAAAGTAATCCATAAACTTTTGTGAAGTACCGTAAAGCACCGGTCTTCCGATGGTATCAGCTTTTCCTTTAATCTCAATGAGGTCTTTTTCCAGTAATTTCTGGACGGCATAATCGCAGCCAACACCGCGTATCTGCTCCAGGGCACTGCGGGTAATGGGCTGCTTATAGGCAATAATTGCCAGCGTCTCGAGTGCAGACGCTGACAATTTTTTCTTTGATTTCTGTTTCAGGTAAACGCTTACTGTTTCCTGGTATTCCGGCTTCGTCAGAAACTGGTAACCACCCCCGATCGCGTAGATCTGAAAGGCAAAACCAGCATCGTTCAGTTGCTCGTTTATAGCTTCTATACTTTCCAGCACATCGCTTACCAGCACTTCCATCTGCAGCGCTTCCGTTAAGCAACGCTGTATTTCCTCTATGCTGATAGGAGATTGGGCACAAAAAACCAGTGCCTGTATATGGTGCTGCAGAATATTCAAGGGAGTAAAAGTACTAGTCGTTACGCTGTAGTTTAGCTTCTATAGTATGCTGTGTATGCGGCACAGCGCGCAGTCTTTCTTTAGGTATAAGCTTACCTGTAACGATGCAAACGCCATAAGTACCGTTTTTAATACGGATAAGCGCATTCTCCAGCTGCTGGATGAACTTCATCTGACGGGAAGCCAACTGGTTCAAGCTTTCTTTTTCTGCTGTATCGGCTCCATCTTCCAGTACTTTTGTTGGAGATGCCGTGTTATCAGTACCAGTATCGTTGCGGCGGCTAAGGGTTTCCTTAATAAACGCTACTTCCTTTTTAGCATTTGTCAGCTTTTCGTTAATAATGCCTTCAAACTCCATCAGCTCTTCTCTGGAATAGCGCTGTCTTTCTTCGTTCGTATTCATTGTATCGTTTAAGTATACTTGCTTGGATTTCGTTTTTAAGTTATCCTAACTATGGCCTTAACAGCCGGGCTTACTTTAAAGTTTATTATGAGCTAAGCTGCTCACGCCCTGCTGTATCTGCTCAGAAAGCGGCTTTTGTTAAAATTTGTGCAAAAATAATAGTAAAATTTATACTTTACTACCTATACTACCTTATTTAAAATTTTTCAGTTCACAGTATCAGTACTTTCCGGAAAATAAGCATAGGTTTTGCGTGTTAATACCTACTTCTGCCGGATTTATAGTTGATAAGTTGCAAAAACCAGTCCAACTTACTGTGTGCCAAAACTATAACTATAAAAGCAATCAGAAGCTCAGCATGTGAATAACGGCTGCCGCTGCCTCCACGCCTTTGTTGCCATGCTTGCCGCCTGCCCTGTCCAGTGCTTGTTCCAGGTTATTGGTGGTTACCAGACCAAAAGATACCGGCTTGTTGTATTTAAGCGACACATTGGTAAGCCCATTCGCTACTGCATGGTTAATATAATCGTCGTGCTTGGTATCGCCTTTAATAACTACCCCAATGCAGATCACAGCATCTATCTCTTCGTGTTGTGCCAGGAACTGCGCTCCTAAGGTAAGCTCAAAACTGCCCGGTACGGTATTTCTAAAGATGTTCTCCTTTTTTGCACCATGTTTCAACAGTGTTTCGATAGCGCCATTGCTCAGGGCATCGGTTATGTCTTTATGCCATTCTGCTACTACAAGGCCAAATTTCTTATCCGACATATCGGCGAAGGAGGCCGTGCTATAGTCGTCCAGGTTTTTTAAAGCTGTTGCCATCTTTAATCTTATTGTTCTTACTCGTTATTCGTTGATAGTTAAATGCTGCCTATAGCCAAACAACTATAGTTATAGTTTAAGGCAGTTAAAAACAGAAGCGCTTTTGCCTTATAGTTAAAGACAAAAGCGCTTTTATAGTTTATACTATAGCGTTAATTAGTTAGCGCCTCCGGCCAGTGCCTCAGCACGTGCCTTGTATTTTTTAGCGTCGTTCAGTTCAGCTGATGTTACGTACTGCCTTACAATCTTGTCGTAAGCCTCAACAGCTGCTTTATAGTTACCGTCTTCTTCATAAGCTACGGCAGCCTTCATAATATACTGTGGCGAAAAATACTGATTCGCATTGTGGTTAGCAGCCTTCATATACTGGTCAGCAGCTTCCTTATTTTTTCCCTGCTCCAGTAGCGCATCGCCAATCAGGCTGTAGGCGCGTGCCTGCATCAGGTAATCATCAGACTTAAATTTCTGCAGGTGCTGCTGTGCTTCAGCAAATTTACCTGTTTTAAGCAGGGCTACACCAGCATAAAAATTAGCCAGGTTACCAGCATCTGTGCTGCCAAACTCATCGGCAATTGCCAAGAAGCCTTTGTACTGGCCATCACCGTTCAGGGCTTTGTTCAGAGAATCTGCTTCGAAGTAGTACACTGCCTGGAACATCGCATCCTGCGCTTCCTGGTTCTGAGTAGTGCGGTAGTTAAAAAATAAGAATCCTGCTACAATAAGGGCAGCAATGGCGGCAAACACACCGAGTAGTTTCGACTTGTTTTTCTTCACGAAATCCTCAGACTGCGTAAGGCGCTGTGCCAATGCATCCGGGTTCTCAACCAGCTCTTCAAACTCGCTGTGCTTCTGTACTGTTTCTTTTGCCATCAGTATAATTGAATTAGAAATTCAAAAGTAGGAATTAAAAATTGGATTTAAATCTATGTCCTGTACTTTCCGAACACCAAATTTATAATTTTTAATTCCTAATTCTAAATTATTTTAGTCCATCACGTAAGGATAGTCCGGCTCTACATAAATATCTGTGTACAGCTCAGATGGGTCCGGATAAGGAGACTCTTCAGCGAATTTAACCGCATCAGCAACCTGCTGCTTCACTTTCTCATCTATCTGGTCCAGTTCTTCTTCGGTAGCCCAGCCATTTTTAAGGATAGTAGCTGCTACAGCTTCTATAGAGTCGCGGCCTTTATAGTCCTCCAGCTCTTCTTTTGTTCTATACTTAGCAGGGTCAGACATAGAGTGACCTTTGTAGCGGTAAGTTCTGAACTCCAGCAGGGTTGGGCCTTCGCCGGCACGGGCACGCTCAGCAGCTTCAGCTACAGCAGTATGCACGTTTTCTACTTCCATTGCATCTACCGGGAAAGATGGCATATCGTAGGCTAAACCTAGTTTATACAGATCCTGCACGTTTGAGGTACGACGTACAGAAGTACCCATGGCATAACCGTTATTCTCGATCACGAAAATTACCGGCAGTTTCCAGGTCATGGCCATGTTAAGCGCCTCGTGGAAAGCACCCTGACGCACAGCACCATCACCCATGTAGCAAATGCACAGGTTGCCTGTTTTGTTATACTTCTCAGCAAAGGCAATACCAGCACCAAGTGGCACCTGACCACCAACTATACCGTGGCCACCCATAAAGTTCACGTTCTTGTCGAACATGTGCATAGAGCCGCCTTTACCTTTAGAGCAACCCGTTACTTTGGCAAACATCTCTGCCATAATAGCGCCCGGATCAGTGCCCAGTGCTAACGGGTGTGCGTGGTCGCGGTAAGCTGTAATCCACTTATCGTCTTTGGTAAGCGCTGTAACGGCACCAGCCACACAGGCCTCCTGTCCGATATACAAGTGGCAAAAGCCTTTTATTTTTTGCTGACCGTAAAGCTGACCTGATTTTTCTTCGAAGCGGCGCATGAGTTTCATCGACTCAAACCACCACATGTATGTTTCCTTTGAAAACTTTGGTTCAGCCTGTACCTTTGCTTTCGCCGACTTCGCGTTTGCCTTTTCTTTCGTAGCCATGGTAAATATCTAATCTGAGTTTTATCCGTTATGCGCTCAGGCAGAAAAAGCACCTGGCAGCTTGGGCAACAGCCCACAACGGGTTTAGCTGCGAAATTAAGGAAAAAGAAATCAATTAGAAACTCAATGCTCCTCGAAAATCTGAGTCTGCTGTTTTTCAAGAACTACGACGATGCCTCCCTGGCCTTCTCGGAGCATATAAATTGTTTTATTGGCGACAACGGCAGCGGCAAAACAAACCTGCTCGATGCCATCCATTACCTGTCACTTACCAAAAGCGCCTTTAACAGCTCGGATGCGCAAAGCATAAAGCAGGGCGAAGAGTTTTTTATGGTAAAAGGCCGCTTTATAGTTGATGACACCAAACACACCGTACAGGTAAGCCTGAAGCAGGGCCAGAAGAAGACGGTAACGCATAATAAAGCCCTTTATGAGAAGATGAGCGAGCATATCGGTCGTTTCCCGGTGGTACTGATCTCGCCTTATGATACCGACCTGATACGCGAAGGCAGCGAAGAGCGCCGCAAGTATTTTGATAGCCTGATCTCACAGCTGGACCATACCTACCTGGAACAGCTCATACAGTACAACTATATTCTGAAACAGCGCAACTCGCTGCTAAAGCAATTTGCCGAGCGCAACTACTACGACCGCGATTACCTGCATATACTAAACGAGCAACTGGTACCGCTGGGCCAGCAACTGGCACAGGAGCGCGAAAAATTCCTGGAAATGTTCGTACCTGTTTTCCAGAAGCATTACCGCCACATCTCCGACAGCTCCGAAACCGTTACGCTCACCTATAAAAGCCAGCTGTTAGGTTCAGATTTTGCTCAGCAACTGCTGCAAAACGAGCGCAAGGACATGGCCATGCAGCGCACAACTATAGGTCCGCATAAAGATGACTTCGTGTTTCTGATGGATGGCAACCCAGTGAAGCACTTTGGCTCACAGGGCCAGCAGAAAAGCTATGTAATTGCCCTGAAACTGGCGCATTTTGAAGTAATGGCCGAACGCCAGCACCACAAACCCCTGCTCCTGCTCGATGATATCTTTGACCGCCTCGACGAGAAGCGTATCACCAAACTCATGCAAATGGTAGCCGCCCATACCTTCGGCCAGATCTTTTTAACCGATACCCACTTAGACCGCACAGACAAAATACTCGAAGGCCTCTCAGAAAGTATCCGTAGATTTGATGTAAAGGATGGGGTGGTGAAGGTGATTGCTGATGGTTAAATTTTTAAATTGTTGATTTATTAATTTTATCAGCCCGACTCATGGTTATAGCTATAGGTATCGAAACAGAGTTATGGAGCAGAATTATAAGAATGCTCCGAAATGAAGGCTGGAAGGTACTTTATAAGTATGATAACTTTGATGCTGGTATTGACTTCGATTTCATAATCCTTAAAAAGGATAGTGAAGAAATATTATTTGCTTGGGACAATTGGTTTGAGGGCGAGATTAAATGCAGAGAAGACCAAATGAAGCATATAGAGCAGCACTTAGGTATAACTTTTAAATTGGGAGAACCTGAAAATCTTAAGCCGGAAATAATTGAGCTATATAGAAAACAAGCCAATTAAGAATGTCAGAAAAATATGTTCTTTAGGATTTGCAATCCGAAAGAACGGCAAAGAACAACGAACTATAAAAATCTAATTACTAAATTTATTCAACCACCCATTCATAATTCATCATTACTAATTCATAATTACCAAAAGTGCGCTACTACAAGAAGAAGGAAGAGATTGCGAAGCGAAAGGCGGACACACAGCCGATCGGGGACAGTATAAAAGCGCTGCTACAAGCTTACCGCCTCGAGGGCAAACTAAACGAAGTAAACCTGATTCAGCGCTGGGAAGAGTTTATGGGCAAGCCCATCGCCCTTAAAACCAAGGAACTGTTTTTTAGAGACGGGAAACTGTTTGTACGTTTAACCTCTGCCCCGCTTAAGCACGAACTCAATATGAGCAAAAGCAAGGTGGTGGAATTACTGAACCGCGCTGCCGGCCACGAGGTTGTTAAAGATGTGGTGTTTCTATAGTTTGAACATGGTGCTATAGTTACCGTATCTTTTCGAAAAATATAAGCTATGACCACCACACCCGCTTACCGGCCTGTCTCCTACTCGCGCACTACCCTGACGGAGCTCATGATTCCGAGCTATGCCAACTTTGGCGGTAAAATACATGGTGGCATTCTGCTTTCTTTAATGGACAAGGTGGCTTATGCCTGCGCAGCCAAGCATGCTGGTAATTACTGCGTTACGGTTACGGTGGATGGTGTGCACTTTTTACAACCCGTAGAAGTGCAGGAACTGGTGTCGTTGATGGCGTCGGTAAATTATGTGGGTAATACCTCACTGATGGTGGGCATAAAAGTGATTGCTGAGAATGTAAAAACCGGCCTGGTAAAGCATACTAATACTTCTTACTTTACCATGGTAGCCAAAGGCGAAGACGACAAACCCACCCAAGTGCCCGGCCTTCTGTTGGAAACCCAAGACGATACCCGCCGTTTTCTGGAAGCTATTAAGCGCCGCGAGTTGTCACAACGCTACCAATCCGAATTTACAGAGGCCAAAACAATACTTTCGGTTGAGCAGGAACTATACAAATTGAAAGGCGAACGCTGCAAACTAGCCTACAAACTATAGTTCTGGACTTGCCGGGAAGCAGTATAAACGATAGCCTCACAAAGCAAATAATGCTTTTTTAATATTCTTATCTATATTTAGGGTCTACACCTATTCTTTATCATGACCTTAAAACTTAACCTCACCCGTATGCTGGCTCTGCTAACTATAGCCGGCCTATACTTTACAACTATAGCTACTACCACAGCTCAAACTATAGTTCGGCAGGACCAAGAAATCAAAAAGATGGTGGATGAAATATCTGCCGCAAACCTGGAAGCGCTGGTTCGCAAGTTGGCCTCTTTTGACACCCGCCACTCCCTAAGCACCACAAAAGACAAGAAAAAAGGCGTTGGCGCTGCCCAGGAATGGGTTAAAGCCGAATTCGAGAAATATGCCCAGGCTTCCGGTGGCCGTATGACCGTAGAGCTGGATAAATATACTGTAAAAGCCAACGGACAGCGCATTCCGCAGGATGTGGAGCTGGCTAACGTAATGGCTACCCTCAAAGGCACCGACCCGAACGACAATCGTGTGATGATCATCAGCGGACACCTGGACTCCCGCAATACCGATATCATGGACACGAAAGGCAAAGCACCGGGCGCTAACGATGATGGCTCTGGCGTAGCAGCAGTGATGGAACTGGCCCGTATTATGGCATCCCGTCAGTTTCCGGCAACGATCATTTTTGTGGCCGTAACCGGCGAAGAGCAAGGCCTAATGGGAGCACGCCACCTGGCCGAGAAAGCCAAAGCACAAAACTGGAACCTGATCGCGATGCTGAACAACGACATGATCGGTAACTCCTCATCCGACGAAACCGAACTGCGCAACAACATGCAGGTACGCATTTTCAGCGAAGGCATACCAGCTCTTGAAACCGAAGAACAAGCTCGCATGCGCCGCTCTACCAACCGCGAAAACGACAGCGAAAGCCGCCAGCTTGCCCGCTACATGAAGGAAACCGGCGAACGCTATGTTGATCAGCTGGAAGTAAAACTGGTGTACCGCAACGACCGTTTCCTGCGCGGCGGCGACCATACCCCTTTCAGCCAGAATGGTTTCCCGGCCATACGCGTTTGCGAAATGAACGAGAACTATAGATACCAGCACCAGAACGTGCGCGTAGAAAATGGCATCCAGTACGGTGACCTGCCTGAGTTTATCGATTATGAATACATGCGCAAAAATGCAGCGCTTAACCTGGCCTCATTGGCAAACCTGGCCTGGGCACCGTATGCACCAACCAAAGTAGGCGTAAACATCAGAAACCTGACAAACAAAACCGATCTGCAGTGGGAAGCCCCGGCCAAAGGCAAGCGCCCGGCTGGTTATTATGTGCTGATGCGCGACACCAGCAGCCCGATGTGGGAGAAAAAATTCTTTGTGAAGGACACCAAGGTTACATTGCCTTACTCTAAAGACAACTTCTTTTTTGCCGTGCAGGCCGTTGATGCCGAAGGCCACGAAAGCCTGCCTGTTTTCCCGGTGCCGGTGCGCTAACTATAGTTAGATGACAAGGCGGTTACTATACCTGTTGTTGTTCCTGCTGCCCTTGCATGCACTGCTGGCGCAGGAACAACAACTACAGGTTACCAAAATAGCCCCTGATATTTACGTGCACACTTCCTACAAAATGCTGGGCAGTGTACGGTTCCCCTCACATGGCTTGCTGGTTTCTACAACTGACGGCGCGGTGATAATTGATTCGGGCTGGGGAAACGAACCAACCGAACAGCTGCTGCACTGGATAAAAACCAACCTGAAACAGCCTGTAAAGCTTAGTATCGTTACACATGCGCACGACGACCGCATTGGTGGCATTGAGGTACTGCAGCAAAACAACATTATTGTTTTTGGCTCTGAACAGACCGCAGCATTGGCCGCAGCGCAAGGTGAAGTAACTTTAGACACAACTCTGCCACTCGACCAGGAGCTAACTATAGGCAATCAGAAACTAGTGGTTTATTACCCGGGTGCCGGCCATACCCCTGATAACCTGGTAGTATACCTGCCCAAACAGAAGATATTATTTGGCGGATGCCTGGTAAAAGATGCAAAAGCCACTAACCTGGGCAATACTGCCGACGCGGACCTAACCAACTGGCCAAAAGCTATTAAAAACGTGCAGCAACGCTTCCCGAAAGCCAGAACTATAGTTCCGAGTCACGGCCCGTGGGGCTCAAAAGCCGCCCTAACCAACACACTGCAGCTCCTGGAAAAACAGTAAACCTGACAGCATAAAAAAAGCAGCCATAACAGGCTGCTCTTTTCAAGGTTTATGTGGTTGTATTCTCTTTTATAATTTTGATATTCTGCTGGCTGACGAAGTTTCTGCTTCTATTTTAGGAGAGCCTGCATATGCTATGTGCGATGCTCCTGAAGCGTTTATCACCAGGTTTTCGGTAGCATGTACTTTTACGCTGCTGGCTCCGCTGGCACCTACTTTTACTCGCTTAGCTACCAGCTCCTGCGTATTCACCGACGATGCTCCGGACATATCCAGTTTTAACTCATCGGCACGGCCGGTTAAAGTTACCTTGCTGGCACCGCTCATATCCGAAAATATCTTTTTAGCCTCAATATCCAGTTTAACGTTAGAGCCACCGCTCATATTAAGCTGGAAATCATCGGCCTTAAACTTAGACAGACCAACTACTTTTACACCACCGCTGATGTCTATTCTGTTCAGCTCTTTTACTGTTACATAAGCTTTCAGCCCTTTTCTGGTGTTTATGCTTCCCTCGGTGTAAATGTGCAGCACGTTGTTTTTTACTTCCGTTCTGATGTTATCCATCAGATTCTCTTCTGCCTCAATAGTTACACCTGCATTGTTGCCCTGTTTAATTTCTACAGCAAAGCCGCCGCTTATTTTAACGCCGTTAAAGTTCGACACTTTTCTGTCTTGCGTTTGCAGGTTGCCATTGCCTTTAATCTGCGCCAGCGCAGCACTATTTACAAACAGAAAGGCCAGTAACAGGGCACAGATAAGGGATGTGTGTCTGGTAAAGTTTTTCATAGTTCTATTTTTATTGATTTCTGATTTTCTTTTCCTGATTCTGACTAAAAGATGCAACAATTATAGAAAGGTTGCCTGCTTCTGAAATTATTTTTTCGTGCTGCAGATTTTTTCCATAAACTGTTGAGGGAGGGATCCGGGCTTTCAGGCACGTATGAACGACCGTTCATCTAATAACCTAAACAATAGTGCCTTGTAGCTTATTTATGTAATAGTTTTGCAGCAGCAATTACGATAATAAATTATAAGCGCAGGCGTTTTGAAAAGAGAATAGCTTGCTGCAAAAGCTATAAAAGTTTAGTGAACGAGTGTTGTTTGTTGTTTGCAACGGCAGGTGCTTAAAGCAGAGCTCCTGCCGTTTTGCTTTTATAGTTGTCATGCCGATTGTGCAGCGACTATGCTATAGTTAGCCACGGAACTACGGCAGGATTTTATCAAACTATAGCTGTAACTAACATTACTGCGGCTGCAACTATAAACTATTTCTCATCTGAGCTAACTATAGCTTATTTCATAGTTGTGATTAGCAATGCGCCATTGGCACCATCTTCTCCATAAATAGCTTTTGCCTGCTCTCCTTTTAGTATAGTAGTGCTTTCTATGTTGTCCTTATCCAGGTCAGCTGTTATTCCGTCTAATGCGCCATCCTGCGTAAAACCAGCCTTAATACCATCTATCACAACCAGCATACCTTCTTTCGCTTCGCCATCAACTTCCATAGTATGGTCTTTTGGGTGCAGCTGCAACAGCTCCTGCACATTGCGGTAATTTGCGTTTACGATCTGGCTTTCCCTACCTTGCTGTATTGCGTTAATATAGCCTTCTACTGCCCATAAAACTTTTTCCTGTCTCTCATTCATAGGAGGGCGACCATGCTGCAGGTCGTAGCTAAACAGCTCGTATGATTTCTTCCGCAGGCGCACATAGTCCAGCATGGCAAGCACATGGTCTTTATCTTTCCCTTCTACCTCCGTTAGACTTTCAAGCAGGGCTTCGCTTTCGCTCCATAGTTCTGTCGCTGCTTCAATTCTCGGCACAAAGCGTTCATCAATGTTGCTTTCATCAGTTTCGGCCATTTCGTAAAAAACCTGCATGGCGGCTATTTCTTTTTCGGCAACCTGCTCCATCAGGTATTGGTAGCGCATTTGCCCAGTAATCGGTATCAGGTTATAGGCGGTAACAAACAGCACAAGCCCAACTATAGCTGTAATTATATTCCCTTTTAAACTATAGATTGGCGCAATAAGGCGCTCAGAGCGCAGCATTAATACGACACCCTGCACCATGCCAACTACTAACCCGCCGGCGTGTGCAGCATTATCGATACCGTCTTTCATGCCAAACAATAGGTTCACGCCTATAATCAGGCCCATATTGCCCATCATGGCGCGCTTTTCGGCCCAGGTAAGTTTGCGCTCCAGTGCCATGAGTACCAGCAGCAGCCCGAACATACCAAAAATGGCTCCTGAGGCTCCCACTCCTACTCTAGTTCCATCCCACCAGATACTGGCCAGTCCGCCAGCAATACCGCAAAGCAGATAAGCTATAATAAAAGTGGAGCGCCCGATCATTAATTCCAGCTGACGGCCCACACTAACCAGCGCTACCATGTTAAACAAAAGGTGCAGTATACCGGCATGCAGAAAGGTACTTGTAAGCAGACGCCACCACTGCCCCGATAAAGTATAGGGTCCGTAATTGCCACCGATCGCGAAAAGCTGCCCTGCCTGCGGACTGATAAAGCTAATGCCGATGAGCAGCATGTAGATAAAGATCGCCAGGTTGATGTTGAGCAGAATAGGCGTAACGTAGTAGCCGGGCTGGGGGATAAACAACTGCAACATACCGCGGAGCCGCTCAGCGGGTGTTTTAGGTAGTGCTTCCAGCTCCTGTTTTGCATTCAGAACAGCTTGTGCGTGCTGTTTATTTTCTTCTAGGTCCAGAGTCTGCACGCCACGTTCTTCCAATACCGCTATTACAGCAAGTATGGCTTCGGGTTCATATTCTTCCGGAGTCTGAAGTATGGCCAGTAAATCGTGGGTGGTCAGGGTTGCGGCCTGGCTGGCGTAAGTAGTTTCCATCGGTATCAGGATTAGACTATAAAGATACTATAAATCAGTATCTGCTACAGCATAAAACTATAGTTCCTGTTGCTGCAGCCTGTGTTACACCCAACGGCAAAGCCAGTGCCTGAAAACCAAACTAAATTATAGAAAATCAGATAATATTATCCTGAAACAGCTGCCGTGCGCAACTATAGATTGTCTAAAAAAGTGCCTTTGTGAGCTGGAAACGAGCTTTTAGAAAAATACAAAAAAATATTTGCCTGTTTGCTTGCTATTAGGAAACAGGAATCATAATTTTGCACCCGAATTGAGAAGGACATAAGTTTGGAAAGCTAATATTGAAACAAAAATTTAAGCTTCCAAATTATACTACGATTTTTTTCGTGGCTGCTAAAACATGTTCTTTTATTCCAATAATTCTGAAGTTAAAAAATACCCCTCGGGGATAAAGATAAGGTTAGTTAAAGTTAGATTAGTTTAGTTTGTTTTAAGGTGAGAAAAGGCCCCGGTCAGTTTGACGGGGCTTTTCTCATTTTATAGGTTTATGGTTTTTACTTCAGGTACTTTTCAGGTATCGGGTTCTTTTCTGTTTCGGGTGTAAAAAGCAGGCTGGCTATCCACCATCGTCCCTTATCATACACCAGCTGGTAAGTATTAACGCCGCGTGCTTCTACCTTGCCGTCTTTGCCATAGCGGGTCTCATAGGTCTGGAAGGCAGTAGCCAGGTTACCGAACCGCTCGATGCGCAGGCCGAGCACATTCTCGTAAAAGCCTAGTTCTGCATACACAGGCCCATTGCGTGTGGCAAAATTCTCTACAGTCGTTATCCGCACAAAACTGCTGTCGCCTTTGTAAAATACGCCACCCATTTGTGCATTTGGCAGAAAAAGCGCCTTAAACTTTTCCATATCCCGCTGCTGCCCCTTCGGCCCCGAAATGATCTTTAGCCCGGTGGCTATTATGGCTTCTATAGTTCCTACCTCGGCAGGCGTTAGTTTAATTTGCGCCTGGGCAACTATAGTTACAGAAGCGCTAAGCATAAGAGAGAGCAGTAGTTTTTTCATAGTAGAATAGAGTTTATTTCTTCAAGGAGAATTTAAGTGGCAATGTATAACGCACCCTTGCTGGCTTACCTTCCTGTAATCCTGGTTTCCAACTAGGCATTAACTTTACTACCCTTAATGCTTCTGCATCTATTTCCGGATGCACACTTCTTATGATTTCGGCTTCATCAACTCGTCCATTCTTTTCAATCACAAAAGAGACAATTACAATACCTTCTACGTTATCTTTATAAGCTTTACGGGGATAATTAACATGCTGAAAAATCCATTTCATCATTCTCTGTTCGCCCCCCTTGAACTCGGGCATCTGCTCCATTGGGAAAAAATCTATTTCTTCGCCTTGTTCATTGTATAAATGCCCGGTAGTTAATTTGCCTAATGAATAAACTTCGATCCTGCGGAGTCTTCCTGTTTCATAATAAGCTGTTAGCGAGTCATGCTTTTCACCATCTAAGTACCCAATTTTGTAACGAAGTTGTCCGTTTTCATACCAGCTTTTATATGCTCCTGTTAATTTGCCTCTCTGATATTCTGCTTGAAATTCTAATTCTCCATTTTTGTACCACTTATAGTAGGGTCCCTCTAAAATACCTCCCTCAAACCTTCCGCCATTTAGATCACTATAAGTATATAAACTCACTTTAGAACTATCTTCCATTAGATATGTGACACGAGTTCCACCTCCTGATTCATTTATATTAACAACTTCATAATAGTGCGCATCTGAATGGAGTTGTACTTCTTTTCCTCTCTTGTCTAAGAGTATTGTTGATTTTGATTGGCCTAAGACACAGTTTACAGCAACAACCATAATTAATGCTGAAAGTAAAACTGCCATCTGCGGTGTATTGGTTAAGCTCATTGTTCAGCAACTATAGTTTATTATTCCATTTGGTGCTGGCATGGAACCGGAATGGCAGGGTAAATGCCATGTCTTCGGGTTCGCCTTCTATAAGGGCGGGCTCCCAGGTTGGCATATTTTGCACTACACGCACTGCTTCTGCATCCAGTTCAGGAGCTACGCTTTGCACTACTTCAATGTCTTTTATAGTGCCGGTTTTACTGATCACAAATGCTACGATCACAAAACCACCTGCCCCTCTTTTGTATGCCGACTTAGGATAAACCGTATTTCGGGCGAGGTGCCTCATCAGTTGCTCTTCGCCACCTTTAAAAGCGGGCATTTCCACCATTCTGAAAAACTCCAGTTCTTTGCCTTCTTTATCAAACAACTTACCCGAAACCAGCTCATTCTGATCGTAAACTTCTATGCGCCGTAGTTCCCCTGTTTCGTAATAGGCTTTCAGGGTGTCCTGTAGTTTATAGTTCTGGTAGTGCTGGATGTAATGTAGCTGGCCGCTCTCGTACCAGCTTTTATAAGGACCATGCAGTTCGTTGGCCACATAAACGGCTTCTGTTTTAAGCTTTCCGTTAGGATGCCACTCGTAATGCATTCCTTCCAAATTACCCCGCCCAAAAAGGCCTCCGTTTAAGTTACTATAGTTAAACAGACTAACTTTCGAACTGTCGGATATAAGGTAGCGTGTGCGCATGCCTCCCCATCCCTGCTTGTTTTTCTCTTCAACTTCAAAATAGTGCGCTTCTGCAGCTGGTACTTCTACCCTGCCGCTTTTGCTATAGTATTTTATAGTTTGTGCTGAGGTGTAACCAAGCGTAAAAAGGATAAAAAATGCGGTAAGTAAAACTGATTTCATGAATGGTAAGCTATGCTATTACGTTCTCTTCAACTTCTTCGTCTGCTTCTTCCGGCTCAGGCTGGTAGTGCTCGGCTGGGTGCAGGCGCTCCACAAAAGTAGCTTTTACCCTGTGCGACAGATTGAAGTATGGCACCCAGATAGCCGCTGCTACAAAAGCCCGCCAGATTTCCTTTGCTGAATCGGCTCCGCTGCCTGCTTCCAAACCCAGCATACTGATCAAGGCGTAGTCGAGAACTATAAATACCAGGCTGGCGGCGTAATAAATTGTCATGAGCCTTGGCACACTGCTGCGGCGCTTAAAGAACATGAAAATAAGCAGTACACTGAACACCAGATATCCCGTGTTCACTATCAGCTCCATTATCAGTATGCCGGCCAGCTCCGGTGAGTAAATTCCGGAAGAAGCATCCAGTATATTGTTCCACACGGCAGAATCAAAATAGCGCTCGCTGAGTATGCCAAAAAGTAACCTGAACGGTGTGGCTATTAAACCAATAGCGACCAATATCAGCCAGCCTCCAATAGTTCTGCCATCTTCAATTGTATAGCTCTCCGGCAGTTCAGGGTCCCAATGGTATAGTTTGTAGGCACCAAAGGCTGCTGCCAGCAGTACTATAAGTGTAAACGCGACCACAGGCCAGGCAGTATCGCCCTTTGCTCCTATGCCTTTATGGTAAGTAAGACCGTATGACAGGGCATCGAGCACGCTTTTTTGCTTGCGTATGTGTTGGCTGGTAGCTTCGGCTGTTACGTGGTCCTGCTTGGTTTTGTATGTATAGACCAGGTTCAGCTCTTTGCCCGAACTGCTATACTTTTCTGATTTTGTGAAAAGAAAAGCCTCATCTTCTACTGTCAGCTCATCGTTGCTGATGGTCCAGGTTTCGGGTAGAAGTACCGTTATAGTTTGCTCTACATGCACTGGGTAGCCAACCGCCAGGGGCATAGTGCGCTTGGAGGTTTTTGGCTGGTTAATGTAGCTACGCAGTACCTGCGGTGTAAACCAGGCTTCCAGCATCTGCTCGTTGTCTGCCTGTTCAGTCCAGAAATTCGGGATTGTGTACTTTTCAAAAACAGTGAAGATATTCCCAGATGCATCGTCTTCGTACCTGATCTCTTCGTTGTGCTCAATTTCCGGATAAGAGTTGGCATAAAAGTTCAGGTAGCTTTTCCCGATGTCTTTGATGCTAGTAGTTGAAAAATGGCGGCGCTGGTAATCTGCCTCTGAGCCGGCATATTCCGTACGTACTTCCAGCTCCACATCGCCTGTAAAATCACTTATAGAGAATATCTCTTTTACCTTCACTTCCGGCTTGTCGGTGGCAGGGCCTGTAACAGTAGCAAGTGCTTTGGTGTTTGGTTTTATCAGCAGGGCTTTGCCATAGTTGGGCAGGTAAATATTTTTATAGTTGCCGCGCTGTTTGCTGATGGTAGCATCGTACCAATAGGTTTTGCCGCCCAGCAACTCTACCTGCACAATGCAATGGTTAAAGGCGTATGGAGACGGTAACAGCTCTGCAATATGCTCTTGCGTGCTTGAGTTTACCAGCGCCGGGTAAGCCTTAATGTTCATCTCACGAAGCATCGCGCAAAGCAGCAACGCTTTATCCTTACAATCTCCGAAACGGTTGGCATACACTTCTGAAGGCGGCCGGGGCTTAAAACCACCTATGCCAGCTTCAAAACCCAGATACCGTACTTCGTCCTGCACAAAACGCAAAGCGGCCACTACACGGTCTTCGCCACTGCCATAGGTATTTTTTATGCTGTCTATGCTGGCTAACAGCGGTTTGCTTAGCTTCTGGTTAATTTCGTAAAGCGGCAGCGCCCAGTCCACTACTTCGGCCCACGAGTTAAACTCCGATAGATACACACCCGGGTAAGGGTCGTACCAGGATGGGGTACCATCGTCTACTACCGTACCCGGCAGGTTTTTCAGGTGCCAGGTGTAAGTTGTGCTGCCGTTAACAGTTTTAATGGCTGGCTTTTTCTCAGTCAGGTATAGTTTATAGTTGAGTTTGCGGTTTTCGGGCATTACAATGCGCAGCAGCCGCTCATCCATAGGGTCATAGCCCTGCAGGTTAAACGAGTTAAAGAAGCGGCCACCAAATACCGGGTTGCCTCCTTTTATGGTACAGGCATATTCTACTACATCGCCCACCCTGATATCATCCAGCACCAGCACGGCTGTCAGGCTTTCGTCGTAAATGCCTTTGTCCATGCCGCTTTCGCGCTGCAGCACTTTCACTTTGTTCAGGTTCAGCTTATCGATGGGTTTGCCATTGCGCCACACAATTACTTTATGGAACTGCAGCTGCTCGTGGTGCGGATCAAAAGAAATGCGAATCTCTGATGAGTTCTGTACGCCCTCTTCGGTGGTAAATTTATAGATGTTGTGTGAATACACCTCCTGCCGGGCAACCTCGTACTGCTGATCCATCAGCAGAAAATGGTAGCCTCCGTTTACTTCATTTATGTTAATATTGGTTTCAATGCGGTGCGGGAGCTTTGTGATCCAGGTAGGTTCGGGCGCCTTCGTGACATTACGTGGTGCAGCTATAGTTGCGTGCTGCCAGATAAGGGCCAGAAAAAGAAGTGCAACAGAAAGTTTTCTAAGTTTGTTTTCAGGGTAAAAGTGTCTCATATTCTATACTTAATAAACTTTTAAATATAGTACATTTTGTGTTATAGTTTATATATCTGCCTGCTACTGAAATTTTTGTGCAATTTTCACCTTGTTGCTACCACCTAAACATTATGTCCCACCAATGGTATAGTTATTGTTGAGTTTTGATTAATACATGAAGCTATTCAGAAATAAACCTGCTGCCCAACCCAAGGCAGCTGAAGACAAAAAAACACTTAAAGAACAGGTAGGCGCGCTAAAGAATCTGCCTAAATTTTTCCGCCTGATCTGGGACACCAGCCCGGCCATGACGATCGGTAACCTGGTGCTTCGCCTGATAAAGTCGGCCCTGCCCCTCTCGATGCTGTATATCGGTAAACTGATCATTGATGAAGTGATCCGGCTGATAGATGTAACCGGCGAGAAAGACCTGTCTTTTCTGTGGATGTTGATAGCAGCAGAACTGGGCCTGGCTGTAGTTTCAGACCTGATAAGCCGCGGTATTACCCTGCTCGATAGTTTGCTGGGCGACCTGTTCTCCAATAAAACATCGGTACAACTGATAGAGCATGCCGCTACGCTGGACCTGACACAGTTTGAGGATGCTACCTTTTACGATAAACTGGAACGGGCACGGCGGCAAACGGTAACGCGGGTGGTGCTCATGTCGCAGGTGCTGTCGCAGTTGCAGGATATTGTAACGATAGGCTTCCTGGCAGTTGGTCTGATCGCGTTTAACCCGTGGCTGATCCTTATTCTGCTTATTGCTGTTATTCCGTCGTTCCTCGGCGAAACACACTTTAACGAACGAACCTACTCTCTCTCCCGTTCCTGGACACCCGAACGCCGCGAACTGGACTACCTGCGTTACATTGGTGCTTCCGACGAAACTGCCAAAGAAATCAAGACTTTTAACCTTTCCGGCTTTCTGGCCGACCGGTTCAGGGTACTTTCGGATAAATATTACCTGCTCAATAAAACGCTTATAGTTAGGCGCGCTGTATGGGGAAGCGCCTTGTCTGGTCTGGGTACGTTGGCATACTATGGCGCTTATGTGTTTATACTGGTGCAAACCGTGGCAGGAGCCATAACAGTTGGTAGTCTTACCTTTCTGGCGGGCTCATTCAGCAACATGCGCGGCCTGCTGCAGGGCATCATGACCAGGTTCTCGCAGATAGCAGAAAGTGCGTTGTACTTACAGGACCTGTTCGACTTTCTGGAGCTGAAACCCCAGATAACGCCCCCAACCAACCCGCTACCTATACCACGCCCGATACAGCATGGCTTTACGTTTGAAGGAGTGGGTTTTAAGTACCAGAACAGCGAAAAATGGGCGGTGCGTAACCTGAGCTTCCACCTGAGAGCGGGCGAAAAGCTAGCTTTGGTTGGCGAAAACGGTGCCGGTAAAACCACACTGGTAAAACTATTGGCCAGATTATACGAACCCACAGAAGGCCGCATTCTGTTGGATGGCATCGATCTGCGGGACTATGACCTGAACGACCTGCGCCACCAGGTAGGCATTATTTTCCAGGATTATGTGCGGTTCCAGATGTCGGCTTCCGATAACATTGCCATTGGTCAGATCAGCAACATCCGCGACAAAGACCGCATACAGGGCTCAGCACAAAAAAGCCTGGCCGACCCGGTTATACAACGCCTGCCCGATAAGTACGACCAGGTGCTCGGTAAGCGCTTTAACAAAGGGGTGGAGCTATCAGGTGGCGAGTGGCAGAAAGTGGCTCTGGCACGTGCCTACATGCGCGATGCGCAGCTTCTGATACTGGACGAGCCAACCTCTGCCCTGGATGCCCGCGCCGAGCATGAGGTATTCCTGCGCTTTTCGGAACTGATAGCAGGCAAAACAGCTGTGCTAATCTCCCACCGCTTCTCTACAGTGCGCATGGCCGACAGAATTTTATTCCTGGAGCAAGGGCAGCTAAAAGAGTTAGGCTCTCATGACGAACTACTGGCACAGAATGGTAAATATGCCGAACTGTTTCACCTGCAGGCCAAAGGGTATCTATAGACCAGTGATTAAAAAGATTTAACCGATTAATTACGATTAACTGAGCGGAAAACTATAGTCAGAGATATAAATTCTGACCCCAACAATTAACTATTATCAATCAGCAATCAATCGTCTCCACGTGGAACATAGTTGCTTAGTTGAGTGATGGTTTGTTCTGTTGATTGAGCCAGGTTTCGGCCTCGTCCATAGAATCGAAGTTGCGGTAAGGTAATTCGGAGTTAGAGGTAAAGGAGTTTAACTGCAGGTGTGCTATCTTATCGGTAGGCATTACATTGGCAACCTGCTTCACTCCCGAATCTATCACAAATTGCTGTGCGGCCAGGTGTAGCTCATTCAGCTCCTGCGGGTGCGTGATCATGGTGCGCATATCGGTTAGTACCGTAAAATTTGGCTGCGTAAACGACACCGCTTTCTTCCAGTCCTTGAGCAGCGACTCTACTGCGGTTTTGTTTTTCCAGTAACCCAATATTGTAAAGTACACCCGGTTCTTGGCCTTATCTACGATCATCTCATAACAAGAATTCTTAGCTACCTTTTCATAGGAGCTTTCCGGGGTTCCGCTATGTAGAGTGACGCTATACATTATCGCTTTGTACGATTTTATAGTTATAGCGCCTTATACTTTATAAAGTTTTATTAGCCCCCAATAAACTTTTTACCTGCTCCTGTACCATATCCGGGTAATCTGTAATAATGCCATCTACGCCCATTGTCAGCACTTTTTGCACTGTTGCTTCGTCGTTCACTGTCCAGGCAAAACATTTTATTTGTTGCTCCTGCAGCAGAAGCATCAGGCTGGCATCAATCAAACTATAGTTGGGGTTATAGGCATAAGGGGTAAATCCTAACTGTTCCAGGCGCTGCTCGGGCGGCGTGTTGTCCTCGGTAAGTAAACCCAGTTTTATAGTTGGTTTTAAGTGGTGCAGCACCTGCAACGGCCTTACATCAAACGACTGCACCATTACCTGCTCTGTCAGTTTATAGTTTACCAGCACCTCTAGCAGTAACTCTACAAACAGCTCCGGCCTTGGGTGGAAAATCTTATCGCCGGCTATAGTTGATTTTATCTCGATGTTGAAATAAGGACAAGCTATCGTTTGCTGCGCACAATATTCCTTCACTGCAACTATAACTTCAGAAAGGAGTGGTTTATGCATGGGCTGATTTTGCTGTTTCGGGAAGCGCGGATGCGGTTTGGAACCACAGTCGTACTGCTTTATAGTTTGGTAAGGCAGCCTGTAGATATTATGTTCCAGCTCTTCGGAGGGAGCTATCGTTGTGCCATCGGGTTTCAGGCAGTACTCGGCGGCAAACCACGGCTCATGCGATACCAGCACCTGTGCATCTCCTGTTATCACTACATCCAGTTCCAGCGCATGCACGCCCAGTTCGGCAGCTTTCAGAAAGGATGGAGTGGTGTTTTCAGGTAAAAGGCCGCGGCACCCTCTGTGCCCGTGCACTTCTATGATCCGGGCCATCTGTTAGTAGTTTAACGCACCGCTCAGGGCATGCACTACCCCGTTTTTGAGCTCTGTATCGGCCTTGATTATAGTTACTCCGTTTACGAGTGTATTATTTTTCCGGCAGATGGTAATCGACTGCCCACTCAGCGTTTGTAGTGTTGCGCCGTCTTTCAAATCCTTTTCGGTGTATCTGCCTTTCACAATATGCCCTGCCAGCACGGTTCTTATCTGCTCCGCCGACTGACCTTTAAGCTCCTGTAACGCTGCTTCCGGTGGGGCAAACAAGGTGTAAGGCGCATCTCCCGAAAGCACAGGAAGCAAACCTGCAGTAGTTAGAAGCTCTCCCAGCAACGGACGCTCCTTTACCACATTCTCCAGAATAGTTGTACGGGTAGTTGTGGCAGCTGCCAGTTCCTGGGCCTGTACGTTTAGCATTAAAAGCAGAAAGGCGGGCAGGGTGAATAATATAAAAGCTTTAGAGGGGCGCATATGTAAAAGAGTTTGTTTTCAAACCCTTATACGTATGATCCCTTCCAAAGTAATATATAGTTTAGCTATACTCGGAAACTATAGTTTTAAAAAGGAAGCCTCCAGCCAGCAATCTGATCGATAAAATAAGGGCCTGCCTGTGGCACAAAGGCCAGGGTGATTACCACACCATACAGTGCGCCATAGAAGTGGGCATCATGGTTTATATTATCGCCCATGCGCTTGCCTGAGTAGTATGAATAGATCAGGTACAGAACCCCCAGTATAAAGCCAGGGATACAAAGCACGGCATACAAACAGATATCGTTTGTAGGATAGAACAGGATGCTTGAAAAAACTACAGAAGCAACACCACCAGAGGCTCCCAGGGCTCTGTAACCCGGGTTATGGCGGTGCTTGATGTATGTAGGAATATCCGAAACAATGATACCACCAATGTAGATAAGCAGGAAAATCAGGATGCCGGGCGTCTCCCCAAAGGTGGCCATAAAGGTGTACTCCACGTTTCTGCCGAAGAAGATCAGCGTGAACATGTTAAAGAACAGGTGCGTGAAATCGGCATGCAGAAAACCTGACGTAATAAAGCGGTACCAGGAATTATCGCGGTTAACCGTGTACGGATAAAATATCCACTTATTCATCAGGTCGTGGTTACTAAAGGCATACCACGAGATAACCGCAGTAAGGATGATCAGAATAATGGTAACGCTCATGTTTAAAGTTAGAGAGTTAGAAAGTTTGGAAGTTAGAAAGTTGAAGAGTTAAAAATAAAGAAAGTTATAGAGACGCAATATTTTGTGTCTTAAACTATAGCAGAGCTAACCATTTAACAATGCAACTATCAACAATTTGACAATTAACTATCAGCAATTAAGAATCCCGCTCCATTAGCTGCAGGGCCAGGCCGCGCAGGGTGGCTTTGCGCTCGTCAGCTACAGCAATGGCATCGAGGTGGCGCAGGGCTTCTTTAAAGTAGCGGTCTATTTCCTGCTCGGTCTGCTGACGGATGCTTAGTTGGTCGTACACAGTGGTAATGGCCTGCACTTTGGCTTCGGAAGTATGATTCTGGGTAATGTTGCGCCAGCTTTTTATAGTTTCCAGCTGCTCTCCGGTTGCCTGTTCCAGCGCTGTCAGCATCAGGAAGGTTTTTTTATCGGACAGTATATCGCCGCCTACCTGTTTGCCGAATTTATCTTTATCACCATACACATCCAGCAGGTCATCGCGCAGCTGGAAAGCAATACCAATGTTGTTACCAAACAGCCTCAGGTGCTCGGCATCCTCATCGGGTGCGCCTTGTAAAATAGCGCCCAGCTCCAGGCTAAACCCTACCAGCACGGCAGTTTTCAGCGTGATCATCCGGATGTATTCCTGTATGCTTACCTCGGTGCGCTGCTCAAAATTCATGTCGAGCTGCTGGCCTTCGCAAACCTCGGCAGCTGTATTGCTGAACAACTCCAGTACCCGCGGCAGTTTGTCCGGCTCAGCTTGCGCCATCAGTTGGTAAGCGCGCACCAGCATCACATCGCCGCTCAGTATGGCAATGTTGGCATTCCATTTTTCGTGCACGGTTTGCTGCCCACGACGCAGTGGCGCCTTGTCCATGATGTCGTCGTGCATGAGCGTGAAGTTGTGGAAAACCTCTACCCCTGCAGCTGGCAAAAGTGCCTTTTCAATATCATCATCAAACATTTGAGCCGACAAAAGCACCAGCATGGGCCGGATGCGTTTGCCACCCAGCGACATAATGTAGCGAATGGGCTCGTATAGTTCGGATGGTTGCTCGCCGTAGCGAAGCGTTGCTAACGTATGGTTTAATTTTTCGGACAGGATGCTAATATCCACGAGGTATTTCTATTTTTTCAGTGTCTCAATCAGTTCTAGATCGATGGTGCGCTCGGCCAGGTTGGCGCTTACAACTTCAACTATAACCTCGTCGCCAAACGAAATGATACGCTTGTTCTGGCGGCCTATAATTCTATAGTTGTCGGCATCCAGCTCGTAGTAATCGTCGTTCAGGGTAGAGAGGCGTACCATGCCTTCGCACTTATTTTCTTCAATCTCCACAAATATACCCCATTCTGTGACACCAGACACTATTCCTTTGTATTGGTTGCCAATGGTATCCTTCATAAACTCTACCTGCTTGTACTTAATAGAGGCGCGCTCGGCATCGGCTGCGCGTTTCTCCATTTCAGAAGAATGCTGGCAACGGGCTTCGTATTCGTCTTTATCTGTAGACGGACCGCCATCCAGGTAATGCTGCAGCAGGCGGTGCGCCATCATATCGGGGTAACGGCGAATAGGTGACGTGAAGTGCGAATAGTGTGCGAACGCGAGACCAAAATGCCCTTCTGGCTCGGTGCTGTACTTTGCCTTAGCCATCGTCCGGATTGCCAGGTTCTGCAGCACGCTCTGTTCCGGTTTGCCTTCGGTTTCTTCGGCCAGGTTGTTCAGCTCTGATGAAATGTTGCCTTCCGGGTCTACTTTATAGCCAAATTTGCGCGCGAAAATAGAGAAGGTGCTCAGTTTATCAGGATCCGGGGCGCCGTGCGTGCGGTAAACCATAGTTGGCCGCTTTTTACCTTTGCCCAAGTTGTATACAAACTCTGCCACCTTTTTATTGGCCAGCAGCATAAACTCTTCAATCAGTTTATGAGCGTCTTTGCGCTCTTTTACATAAATGTAGAGTGGCTTGCCGTTGTCGTCGAGCTTGAATTTAACTTCTATCGTTTCGAAACTGATGGCACCGTTTTTAAAGCGTTTGTCTTTCAGCTTTTTGGCGATGCTGTTCATGATGTTGATCTCTTCTGCAAAGTCGCCTTCGCCGGATTCAATACGTTCCTGGGCTTCTTCGTAGGTGAATCTGCGATCAGAGTAAATGACCGTTCGGCCAAACCATTCGCTGTATACTTTGCCTTCATCGTCCAGCTCGAAAACTGCTGAAAACGTCAGCTTTTCTTCCTGCGGGCGCAACGAACAAAGGCCGTTTGAGAGGCGCTCAGGCAACATCGGCACTGTTCTATCCACAAGGTAAACCGACGTTGCTCTGTGAAAAGCTTCCTTCTCCAGCAAACTTCTGGTGTCTACATAATGCGTTACATCGGCAATGTGCACGCCAATTTCCCAGTTGCCATTCTCCAGCTTCTGTATCGAGAGGGCATCGTCAAAGTCCTTGGCATCGGCAGGGTCAATGGTGAAGGTGGTTACATCCCGGAAGTCTCGGCGCTTGTTGATCTCGGCCTGCGTGATCTTATCTGAAATGCTTTCGGCTTCTTCTTCCACCGACTCCGGAAACTCGAATGGCAAACCGAATTCCGCCATGATAGAATGGATCTCGGCTTCGTGCTCACCAGCCGGGCCAAATACCCGCGTTATTTCACCAATTGGGTTTTTACCTGGTTTATCAGGCCACTCGGTAATTTTTACCAATACCTTGTCGCCATTCTCCGCTCCATTCAGGCCGCGTTCGCCTACAAAAACATCGAAGTACAGCTTTTTAAAGTCGGGTACTACAAAACCGAAATTTTTCGATAATTGCAGAATGCCTACCAGTTCTTCGCGCTTGCGCTCCAGTACTTCTACTACTATGCCTTCGGCACGCCCGCCCTGGTAGGTTGGCAGTACTTCTACTTTTACCAGGTCTCCGTCCATAGCGTAATTCAGGTGCTCCCGGAACACGCGCACATCGTCTTCTATGCCTTCGGCTACAATGTAAGCATATTTGTTATTGGCCATGTCTACCCTGCCGGTAATTATATCTACCTTCAGGTTCAGGGTATACTTGTCTTCGTCTATAACTATAACGCGGTTCTCGCGCTGCAATACACGTAGCATGTCGTTCACCAGCTCGCGGCCTTTTTTATCCACCACCCCTAAGCGGCGGTAAATCTGGCGAAGTGTAAATTCTGTATCAGGGTTTCTGGAAAACAGCTCCAGCACCATGCCTTTAGCTGATCTGTCGCGACCACCGTCTCTGCGGCCCGATCCTTCTCTCCTATCACCTGATCTGCGGCTGCCGCCACCTGTTGTTTCTCTTCTGGATGAGCTTCCACGTGGAGTCTCTTCTCTTCTCGATGATGACTCGCCACGGCGGGAGCCACCTTTTTCGCTGCGACCTTTTCCTCTGCCGCCTCTTGTATCTCGTTTACTTCTCATGTTTTATTTTGTGGGTATACAGCTTCTTTGGCTGCATCCGGTAATTTTTAGCCTTTATAGATTTGATACTATACGCCACATATAGTGGTTTGGCTAATCTATAGTTGCAATTATGGGGTAATTTATAGATAAAGCGCTATATAATGTACTTTGTTTGAAATTAAGTTAATGTTGTGAATTAGAATGAGGGATATGTTAGATGTTCTATAGTTGCCTATTTGTCATGTCGAGCGTAGTCGAGACATCTTATATGTCCTATAGTTTCAACTCCTGTCATTTCGAGCAAAGCGAGAAATCTATCTCAGACTATCGTATTATAGTTAACTATAGTTGCACCTTGAAGCAAGCAGTTTCTTTCATAGTTACGACCTATCCTGGGAGCTCTACTCACCTACAGTGTTATAGTTTGCTTTGTTGCGCTCACGGCCGCGGGGCCCCGTCTTCGGGCATCGCGCTGCTGCCTTCTTGCTACCCTCGCTGCGCTCGGGTTGCCTGACGGCACCGCAACAAGTCAAAGGCGCTCAACCCAAAAACTGTGATCCTTCAATAGCTATAGTTCTTATAGTGTGATAAGCTATAGTTGCATCGCCTTTCTGTGGTTGTAGTTCCGAGGGGCAGGCTGCGCCTGCCTGTCCGTAGTTTGTAACTATAAAACTATAGGATCAACTATAGCAACAGCCGCAATTCCCCTCTTGGGAGGGGCAGGGGTGGGTTAGAGTTAACTATAGAACTATAGCTCAGACTATAGCAGTAACAGAAGAAATTCTCCGCCTTAGTCAAGGAGGGGATAAAGGGGTGGTTGGATAACTGCAACTATAGAACTATAGCCACAGCTACTACTTCTCTGCCTTTATCGGGCAGTTGAGTTACAAGTTCAACTTTATAGTTAGACACAGGTTGCAAACTTGCGGCAGCGAAATACACTACTACACTAACTATAGAACTATGGTCCCAACTATAGTAATAGCCCAATCCTGTAAATCAGGAAACTGCCCTTAATGTGCGGTTAAGACAAACTATAGTTGTCCTGCTTTCAGCATTTCCCGTTTTTGCTGGGCCTGCAGAATGTCTTCTACCTCGCCTTTCGGAATAGCGCTTATGAGGGTGCGGGTATATTCTTCTTTCGGGTTCAGGTACAGCTGCTCTGGCGTACCGCTTTCTACGATCTGGCCTTTGCTCATCACCAGAATCCGGTCTGACATGTATTTTGCTACAGAAAGGTCGTGTGTGATAAAGATGTAAGTCATCTGGAACTCGTGTTTCAGCTTGTTCAGCAGATTTAGTACCTGCGCCTGTACCGATACGTCCAGCGCCGAAACGGATTCGTCACAGATAATACATTTTGGCTGCAGTGCCAGGGCTCTGGCTATACTGATGCGCTGCCGCTGCCCGCCCGAAAATTCGTGTGGATAACGTTGGAAGTGCTCAGCCGTAAGTCCTACCTTCTCAAGCAGTTCCATTGTTTTAGCTTTGCGTTCTTTGTCGTTAGCGTATAGTTTATGCACACGCATCGGTTCCATAATAGCCTCCCCTACGGTGTGCATCGGGTTCAGCGACGCGTATGGGTCCTGGAAGATCATCTGGAAATCGCGACGGCTTTTGCGAAGCTCCTCAGAACTAAGCTGGGCAATATCACGGCCTTTGAAAATAATACTGCCTTCGGTTGGCTCTACCAATCGGAGGAGTGCCCGGCCCAGCGTAGTTTTTCCACAGCCCGATTCGCCTACCAAACCTATCGTTTCGCCAGGATTAACTGTAAAGCTTACGCCATCTACCGCTTTTACAAAATCGGTGGTGCGGCCAAAAAATCCCTTTTTTATCGGGAAGTAAACTTTCAGGTTCTCGACTTCAATAAGCGGTGGTTTCTGGCGGTTTTCCTGTTCATGCTTGATATCCGTAACAGTGCTTACATAGTTGTTAACCACATCTACCAGCGATGGCTCGTATACTTCCCTCGTTCGCTCTATAATGTTGCCGTTTTCATCTTCCAGCATAAAATCCGACACGGTAGGCAATATAGATTGCGGCTTTGCAGAGAGTTTTGGCCGGCATGCCAGCAATCCTTTGGTGTACGGGTGCTGCGGATTGGTAAAGATATCCAACACCTTGCCCTGCTCTACCAGTTTGCCTTTATACATGACCAAAATGCGGTCGGCAATTTCGGCTACCACACCTAAGTCGTGGGTGATGAACAGGACGGCTGTGTTTTCTTTCACCCTGAGTTCGTCAATCAGCTGCAGCATACGGGCCTGCACTGTTACGTCCAGGGCAGTAGTTGGCTCGTCGGCAATCAGTATGCTGGGCTCACAGGCCATAGCCATCGCAATCATCACGCGTTGCTTCTGTCCACCCGAAATTTCATGTGGATAAGCGTCGTAAATCTTCTCTGGTCGGGGCAGCTTTGCTTTCTCAAAAAGCGCTATAGTTCGCTCTTTGGCCTCTTTTTCCGAAATATCTCTGTGTAACAGCAACACTTCGGCTACTTGTTTTCCACAGGTATAAACCGGGTTCAGCGACGACATCGGTTCCTGAAAAATCATGCTGATATCGTTGCCGCGTATCTGCTGCATCTGCCTTTCAGGCAGCTGAAACAAGTCTACTTCCCCAAACTTCTCTGACTGGAAAATAGCTGTACCCCCTGCTATCCGGCCCGGCGGCGTATTAATAAGCCGCATTACCGACAGCGACGTTACGGACTTTCCTGAACCTGACTCCCCAACTATAGCCACCGTCTCGCCGGGGTATACCTCAAACGATACCTTATCCACAGCCTTAGTAGTGCCGCGGTGCGTGGAGAAAACCGTTTCCAGGTCGGTGACTTTAAGTATAGGGGTTGGCGTAGTCAAGGTAAATCAGGTTTTTGCTTCAGGTAAAAATAAGAGTTTTTGCCGTATTAGCTACTCAACTGTTATATCTATCTGTTTGCCACTGGCTGTATAAGCCTGAATAATGCCTACCCCTTCTTTTACAAAAACACCCTGCGGATAGTCGAGCGGGTAATGCTGGTTAAAGAACTTTTCGTCTTCAGTAAATTGCGGGCTGTTCAGGTATAGGTGGTAAACATTCTGGTACTGCACGCCATTTAGTGTAACGGTTGCCAGAAATTCCTGCGTTATGTCATTCTTTTTGTGGCGCAGCTTCTCCCGGTCTTTGGCGAGCGTAAACACCCTGTATGGCATATAATTTTCGTAGTTGCTCATGCCCCGGGTTATTATAGTCGGGAATTTGTTATTAAAGCCAACTATGTACTCAATTACATCAGCTACCTGGTTTTTATCGCTGATGCTGTTAAAACCATATTGGTTCACATCCTTTGTGTACATCTGGTTAATGCTGAACGGACATTGGCCGTCTATGTAACCCGGATATTCTTTCCCTTCTGTTGTAAAATACTCTATACAATCAGAAGTGCCTCCCTTGCCTGTTGTTTGTTTTTTGCCCGTCTTTTCTACAGGAACCACTATTGGGTAAACGCCATCTGCAGCCTGGTAGGCCAATGGTAACTTAACCTCTTCATATTTCACGAAATAACGCTTACCCTTTGCTGGCAAAAAGGACATTAACTCTCCATTATGTTCCAGCTTACCAAGGTTTACATCATCGCAGGAGCAGGAGTATAAGCTAAATGACAGAATTAGGGCTGCTAAAAGTTTATAAAACTTCATAAGGATTATAGTTGAAAGTTTAAAAATGGCAAAACAGCACGAAATTAAGTGGAAGTTTTTTAATTGGGATGCTGCTTATAGTCTGATATTCTAATTCTTTGAAAAAGCGTTTTAATAAGACTGTATGTAACAGTAGGTCCTCCTGAACCCATACTTCTATATTGATTTTAAAACAGACAGCGGCTGCTCCACATGGAACAACCGCTGTTTTTATAGTCTATAGTTATCTAGTTTAGAAGCCTTGCTGTACTGTTTCGTGCTTTGGTTCTTCGTGTTCGCCAAAGAAGCGTTTCTGGTTAAATAGGATCAGCATTACGCCTATAAAGATGGCAGCATCAGCAACGTTAAAGATTGGCCACAGCGACATTGGCTTACCACCTAACAAAGGGATCCAGTTTGGTACAATTCCTTCCCAGATATCGAGGTAAAACATATCAATTACTTGTCCATGGAACCATGGTGTAGATGAGCCATACGGTGCGTTATCGAACCACACGCCATAGAATGTACTGTCGATCAGGTTACCTACTGCGCCACCCAATATCAGGGCAATGCACCAGATCAATCCCGTTGGAGCTTTATGGTTTACCAGGTAGTACAGGTAATAGCTGATACCAAACATGGCCGCCAGGCGGAACAGCGTCAGCATCAGTTTACCATATTCCGAGCCCAGCTCCACGCCAAAGGCCATGCCAGGGTTCAGGGTATAGTGCAGCTTAAAAAAATCGCCTATCACATGGATTTCGCCGGGCATGCCCATTTCCATGTTGTAATGCACGATCAGCTTCACGGCCTGGTCAATCAGGATCACAACAAGGCTGAGCAGGTAGAATTTCCAGTATTTCATGTGTGTAGGGTAAGCAGCGTTTTAAGACATTAGTACTTAGATAGTAGACATCTTTTATACCTAAAATTGCTATAATTTTTAAGCTGCAAGTATACTTAATAAAAATAAACGCACCCGTTAGTATTAGACAAACGGGTGCGTTTATGGTTTAAACTGCTACAGTTTCAGTACGAATCTGCATGTAGATCTGGTACTCGTCCATTTCCAGCAAGGTGCCGTCGGCCAGTCCTTCTACAATCTCCAGACTCAGGGCCTGCGTTTCAGTGCAGATATAGTTTCTGAAATTCTCAACGGCAGCATTCACTTCAGGTGCCGATGGCTGCATCAGGATATGGATCTTGTCCTGTACTTCCAGGTTAGTGTCCTTACGCAGGTTCTGGATACGGTTTACCAGGTCACGGGCGATACCTTCCTGCTTCAACCCTTCGGTTATCGTTATATCCAATGCCACGGTTAGTTTGCCTTCGCTGGCTACCAACCAACCCGGTATGTCTTCCGAAGAGATTTCCACATCATCCGGCGTCAGCAAAGCTGTTTCATCGTCTCCGATCAATACTTCAAATCCACCTTCACGCTCCAGCCTGGCAATGTCGTCCTGGTTCATTTGCTGCACTGCGGCAGCTACCAGTTTCATTTTCGGTCCGAATACCTGACCCAGCTTTTTAAAGTTAGGCTTTATCTTCTTTACTAAAATGCCAGAAGTATCATCAATGTACTCGATGTGCTTCACGTTCACTTCGCTCATGATCAGGTCTTCTACAGCCTGTATCTGGTGACGCGTGTGCTCGCTCAATACAGGTATCAGGATACGCTGCAACGGCTGACGCACCTTGATCATGTGCTTCTTACGCAGCGAGTGTACCAGCGACGATACCGACTGCGCAAGCGCCATGCGCTCTTCCAGGTCTTTATCTATAGCTGATGTACTTACCTCAGGGTAGTATGCCAGGTGCACCGATTCTTCCTTGTGCTTGCGGCTCACGTGGTTCAGGTCGCGGTATAGTTGCTCGGTATAGAACGGCGCTATCGGCGAAGCCAACTTAGCTATAGTTTCCAGGCACGTATAAAGTGTCTGGTAAGCGGCAATCTTATCTTCGTTGTACTCGCCTTTCCAGAAACGTTTGCGGTTCAGGCGCACGTACCAGTTACTCAAATCATCGGTCACGAAATCCTGGATAGCGCGGGCAGCTTTGGTTGGGTCGTAATCATTGAAATAAGCGTCTACGTCCTGTACCAGCGTGTTCAGTTTCGAGATGATCCAGCGGTCGCTTTCTGTTCTGCGCTCTAACGGCACATCGGCTTCGGCATACGTGAAGTTATCCAGGTTAGCATACAGCGCGAAGAAAGAGTATGTATTCTGCAGCGTTCCGAAGAAACGGCGCTGCGTTTCTACTACACCATCGGCATTGAATTTCAGGTTATCCCAAGGTGGCGCATTCGCGATCATATACCAACGCACGGCATCCGGGCCATAGGTGCCAATCATATCAAACGGATCGATGGCGTTGCCTAAGCGCTTGCTCATCTTGTTTCCGTTCTTATCCAGCACCAAGCCGTTTGCAATTACGTTCTTGTACGCCACGCTATCTTCCAGCATTACAGCAAGCGCGTGCAGCGTAAAGAACCAACCGCGTGTCTGGTCAACACCTTCGGCAATGTAATCTGCCGGGAAGTTCTGCTCAAAGATATCCTTGTTCTCCAGCGGGTAATGCCACTGTGCATAAGGCATCGCGCCAGAGTCGAACCAAACGTCGATAAGGTCTGGTTCTCTGTACATTGGCTTACCAGACGGGCTTACCAATACGATGTTATCCACATAAGGACGGTGCAGGTCGTTTATCTCAACAGCCGCATCCATATACCCTTTATTAACAGCCACATCTATACGCTCGCTCAGCTCGGCAATAGAGCCAATACAAACTTCTTCTTCACCGTCTTCGGTTCTCCAGATCGGCAGCGGTGTACCCCAGTAGCGCGAACGCGACAGGTTCCAGTCTACCAGGTTCTCGAGCCAGTTACCAAAACGGCCAGTACCCGTAGATTCCGGTTTCCAGTTGATCGTTTTGTTCAGCTCGATCATTCTTTCCTTTACGGCCGTTGTCTTGATGAACCAGCTATCCAGCGGATAGTAAAGTACCGGCTTATCGGTTCTCCAGCAGTGCGGGTAGGTGTGTTCGTATTTCTCTACCTTAAAGGCTTTATTCTCTTCCTTTAGTTTAATAGCGATAAGTACGTCGGTTGGCTTATAGTCCGGAGCAGACTCATCCTGACCGTCGTAGTTCTTCACGTACATGCCCGCAAAGTCGGTGATCTCTTTCACAAACTTACCTTGCTTGTCTACGATCGGTACTTGTTTGCCATTTTCGTCGGTTACCAGCAGCGCAGGTATGTCGTTCTGGGCAGCAACTCTAAAGTCGTCGGCACCAAATGTAGGTGAGATATGCACGATACCTGTACCATCTTCCGTAGTCACGAAATCGCCAACTATAACTCTGAAAGCTGGCTTATCCGGCTGCACGTATGGCATCAGCTGGTGATACTCCACCCCTGCCAGGTCTGCGCCCACAAACTCTCCTACCACTTTAAACGGCACCAGTTTATCGCCCGGGTTATAGTTTGCCAGGGCAATATCTTTGGCTTTATCGTTGAAGTAGCGGCTTACCAGGTCTTTGGCAAGTATAACTGAGATTGGCGCGTAAGTATACGGGTTAAAAGTTTTCACCTTTACGTACTTGATGCCTTTTCCTACGGCCAATGCCGTGTTAGCCGGAAGCGTCCAAGGGGTAGTCGTCCAGGCCAGGAAGTATACGTTCTCCCCTTCGTTCTCGAAAAGGAACATGTTGCGGGTAATCTTCTTGAGCTCGAACTGCGCTACAATTGTCGTGTCTTTTACCATTTGGTAGCAGCCCGGCTGGTTCAGCTCGTGCGAACTCAAACCTGTACCGGCACCCGGCGAATATGGCTGGATCGTATAGCCTTTATACAGATAACCCTTATCGTACAGGCGCTTCAGCAGTGTCCAGCAAGACTCGATGTACTCGTTCTCGAAAGTGATGTACGGATTGTCCAGGTCTACCCAGTAACCCATTTTCTCGGTCAGGTCGTCCCACTGATCTTTGAAACGCATTACTGTTTCGCGGCAGCGCTGGTTATACTCCTCTACCGTTATCTTCTTGCCGATATCTTCTTTCGTAATACCCAGCTCTTTTTCTACCTGCAGCTCCACCGGAAGGCCATGTGTGTCCCAGCCGCCTTTGCGGTTTACCTGGAAGCCTTTCAGGGTTTTGTAGCGGCAGAAAATATCTTTTACAGCGCGGGCCATTACGTGGTGAATACCCGGCGTACCGTTTGCAGATGGCGGTCCTTCGTAAAACACGAAGTTATCGTTGCCCTCACGCGTCGCCACAGACTTCTGGAAGATGTTATGCTCTTTCCAGAAAGCCAGCACGTCTTCGCCAAGCCTGGCGTAATTCAGATTTTTATACTCGTTATACTTCACCGTTTTCAGGTTTATCTTTATCTCACGAAATCACTGATATTTAAACTATAAACTATAAGTTTTGTAGCTATAGTTGGTAGTTTACTTATAAGCCGGTAAAGTTAGGCAATTTTGGGCATTCTTATAAACTCAAAATGCTCACCGGCATCTGTTAAAACAAACAATAACTATAGTATAAAAGTGCTACAACAATAAAAGCCCCGATTTTGCCGGGGCTTTTTCTTAAACATGTAAAAACTATAGTTTGTCAAAACAGCAATTCTATATTGCCTGCGGTTTTGTTCCTTGTGGAACGGAGCAGCAGCTATAGTTGAAAAGCAAACTATAAAATGGCCTTAACTGCAGTTTAGAAGCAAAAACTACCCGGTTTATCAACAGTTAATTAGAACGGCTGATCTCTACAATTTTGTCGTTAGAGCCATTGCTGGTTGCCAGGTATACTTTGCCGTTAGGTGCTACAAGCACATCGCGCAGGCGGCCATGGGCCGAACGGTAGAACTCGTTTGTTTCTGTGATTGCGTCACCGGCTTCGTTCAGTTTAAACTGGTAAAGCGTTTTGTCTTTTAGCGTAGCAACCAGTAGCGAGTTCTTCCATTGTGGTATCTGAGGGTTATCGTAATAGTCCATGCCGCTTACAGCTATAGTTGGCGTAAAGCTCTTCAGGGGTTCTACCATATTGTATTCTTCACAAACGGCTGTCTCGTTAGGGTCGCAGAAGCCGCTCAGGTCTGGCCAGCCATAGTTGCGTGCCTTCTGGATGATGTTGATTTCGTCGTCAATGTCTGGGCCGTGCTCCGAACTGTACAGAATGTTGTTTACCATAACCAGCCCCTGCGCATTACGATGACCAAAGCTCCACATCGGGTTTCCGCTTATCGGGTTATCGGCAGGTACAGAACCATCCAGGTTAATGCGCAGCACCTTTCCGTTTAAGTTGTTAAGGTCCTGTGGCGCAAAATAGTTAAAGGCATCCCCGGTAGTTATAAACAGCTTCATATCCGGAGAAATCAGCAGGCGGCTACCGTTATGCACGTTTGCGGCGGGTATGTTATCGAGCAGTACCACCGGGTTAGTTAAGGTAGTACCATTGTATTTGAACTTTACTACCTTTTGGGTATAGGTGCCCGCTTTGTTGTAGTTGTACACCAGAAAAACCTCCGGAGTAGCGCTAAAGTTAGGGTGCAGCGCCATGCCCAGTAAACCACCTTCTCCCCTTGCATCTACTTCATCCAGCGTGGCAACTATAGTTACAGCACCAGTTTCAGGGTTTAAGCGGCTCACTTTACCGTTGCGTTCTGTAAACCAGATCTGGTTATCATTACCCCAGGCCAGTTCCCATGGCAAGGTCAGGTTTTCAACAAGCACTTTATCAGCTAACACTGCATCGGTTAGTTCTACATCGGGTGGGGTTGTTTCGTCATCGTCCTTGCATCCAACCTGAAAAATCAACAACGATGCCAGGGCATAGGTAATCCATTTGTTCATAGTAATAAAGACTAAAGATTTTAAGGGTTTATGCCTTGTAACTTAAGCTGTGTTAAAAGGTTGGGGTTTAAATCCAGAAAAAACTATACTTAGGTTGAGTTCTGCTTTATAGTTTGGTGGAGAGCTGAACTATAAAATGTGGTTTAGAAACAGTAAGAGGGCATTCTATAGTTGTTTTTCCACAGGGAACATTTGGGCTATAGTTGCTAAAACAAAAAAGCCGAAGGCTTTACAACCTTCGGCTTTTGCTTTATCTATAGTTCTATAGTTACGCCAGTTTTTCCAGGATGCTACGGAAGTTAACAGCTTTATCTATATAATTTCTCAGGTCTGCTATTGGCATACGCACCTGCTCGCGGCTGTCGCGATCACGCACTGTAACGGTGTTGTCTTCCAGCGTCTGATGATCCACAGCAATACAGAACGGCGTACCGATCAGGTCTTGACGGGTGTAACGCTTACCGATGCTGTCGCGCTCTTCGTAGATCATGTTGAAGTCGAACTTCAGCGAGTTAAAGATCTCGGTTGCTTTCTCTGGCAGGCCGTCTTTCTTAGTCAGTGGAAGAATGGCAGCTTTAACAGGAGACAAGGCAGGATGCAGTTTCAGGAATGTACGGGTTTTGGTCGCATCTCCTTCGGTAATCTCTTCTTCCTGGTAGGCGTTGCAAAGTATCATCAGGAACAGGCGATCAGCACCAGCCGATGTTTCGATCACGTAAGGAATGTAGTTACCATATGGTTTGCCATCAGCATTCAGATCGTTATCGAAGTACTGCATTTTCTTGCGGCTCAGCTCCTGATGCTGCGTCAGGTCAAAGTCCGTACGCGAGTGTATACCTTCTACTTCTTTAAAGCCGAACGGAAATTTATATTCAATATCAACAGCAGCGTTGGCATAGTGCGCCAGCTTTTCGTGGTCGTGGTAACGCAGGTTCTCAGCCGGAATACCAATGGCTTCGTGCCACGTCTTGCGGGCAGCTTTCCACTTCTCGTACCATTCCATCTCAGTGCCAGGGCGAACGAAGAACTGCATCTCCATTTGCTCAAACTCGCGCATACGGAAAATGAATTGGCGCGCAACAATCTCGTTACGGAAGGCTTTACCGATCTGCGCAATACCGAAAGGCACTTTCATGCGGCCGGTTTTTTGCACGTTCAGGAAGTTAACAAAAATACCTTGTGCCGTTTCAGGTCTTAAATAAATGGTACTCGACTCTTCAGCTACTGATCCAACCTGCGTAGAGAACATCAGGTTAAACTGGCGTACTTCGGTCCAGTTGGTGGTACCCGAGATCGGGCATTTGATACCTTCCCGAACTATAAGCTCACGTACGCCATCCAGGTCTTCAGCGCCCAGCAGTTTACCCATTTCCACAAGCAATTCGCTGGCTTTTTCATAATGGCCTTCAGCTTCGTATTGGGCGGCTTTCTCTTCTATCAGTACATCGGCACGGTAACGCTTCTTCGAGTCTTTGTTATCGATCATCGGATCGTTAAAGCTGTCGATGTGGCCCGACGCTTTCCAGGTAAGCGGGTGCATAAAGATAGCTGCATCCAGGCCAACCACGTTCTCGTTCAGTTGCGTCATGCATTTCCACCAGAGCTGCTTTATGTTGTTTTTCAGCTCCACGCCCATCTGGCCGTAATCATAAACAGCCTGCAAACCATCATACACTTCGCTCGACGGAAATACGAAACCGTACTCTTTAGCGTGCGAAATGATGTCTTTTAACTGGGTATTTTCTTCGGTAGTTTTCTCTTTTGTAGCCATAGTGCAAAGATAGCTTTTTTAGCATTGCTTGTGCCATTGGTGATTTACAGAATTTGATAACAGCATGATGTGCTCTCCTGGCCCACAATGCGCTTTTTTCTTTTTGTTAACAATTTGATAACATAGGTAACATTACCGTAACATTTGATTCTCCCTAACTTGCGCAACTTTTTATTTTTTATTCACTTTAGACACACTGATGCCTAAGACCAAAAAACACGCGAAGCACGTTTTACCTGCGCAGCCGCACAAGTTTGTTAAACGCTACAGCCTGGTTGATGTAGTTCTTCAAAAAGAAAAAAAGTTCTTATACTTCATTGCCTTCTCGCTTATAGTTGCGGGTGCTGTTTACCCTTACCCTAACATTGCCATGTGGGTTGGTTTTGCCTTTGCAGGCTACTCCGCTATTGCCAACGACAGCATTCAAACGATCGGTACTTTTATTGGTTCTAACGAAGACAAGAAATGGTACTGGCAATGGTTGTTTATGGGTTTGATATTTGTCGGAACTGTAACCTATAGTTGGGTTGCCTTTAACGGAGACGTATCGTATGAGCGCCTTGCTACGCCGGGGCTGGAAAAAACTCCTACCAGCTTTGTTTACCTGCAGTTAGCTTCCCCTATTATTCTGTTGTTGCTTACAAGGTTCCGTATTCCGGTTTCTACCACCTTTATGCTGCTTAGTGTATTCTCGGCTACATCCGGAACTATAGTTAGCATGCTTAGCAAAAGTATATCGGGTTATTTTCTTGCCTTTGTATCAGCTTTCATTATCTACGTCACGCTTTCCAAACTAATCAAGCGCTTTATTAAAGGCGAAGCGCATGCGTTCTGGGTTTGGGCACAATGGATAATCAGTGGTTTTCTGTGGTACACCTGGCTTGCTCAGGATCTGGCCAACATTGCTGTTTACCTGCCACGTCAGCTAAACATTTACGAATTCCTTGTTTTCACTGGCTTTATCTTCCTGGGCTTAGGATTCCTTTTCTATAAAAAAGGCGACAGAATTCAGAACGTGATCAACGAGAAATCTGAAGTACGCGATGTGCGCAGCGCCACTATTATTGACCTGGTTTACTCGCTTATACTTTTCTACTTTAAAGAAGTAAACAATGTACCGATGAGTACTACCTGGGTATTTGTTGGTTTGCTGGCCGGCCGTGAACTAGGTATGCGCCTGCGTGCCCACGATAGCGGAGAAAAATTTGCCAAAACGTTCAGATTGATCGGTAAAGATGTTCTCTCTGTAACAATAGGTCTGATCATTTCACTTATTCTGGCAATTGCCATTAACCCTGTCATGCAGGACGAATTGAAGAGCTTCTTCTTTAAATAGGATAGTGATTGAATAAATATAAAAGCCCGGTTTAATGCCGGGCTTTTTTTATGGTTACTATAGAATTTCAATCTGCTATAGCTATCGCCTTCCACAGATCGAAACAACTCCTAACTATAGTTTACAGCTGGTAACTATAAACTAAAAGCCCCGGCTACTTTATGCGGCCGGGGCTTTTCTATAGTCTATTGGCTTACTTTTCAGGCCACTTTACTTCCAGGTTATCATCTATAAACACGCCAAAGTTTACAGCAATCAACTGGTCGTCGTCAAAGTACATGTCGATCATTTCTTTTTCGAACGAGATGCGCGTTTCACCGGTTTCCATTTCTTCTTCTTCCGGGTTTTCGATGTTATGGTCAGAGAACAGTTGTTTCAGTTGATCCTGGCTCATCTCAAAAATGCGCTCATCCCATAGTTGCACCTCGCGGTTTGCTGTTTCGATGCAGCTCAGACGGTAGTTGTCCTCTTTATCGAAGTATAGCGAAAAACCTTCTTCCCAGTAGTTCCAGGCCTCATGTTCAAATTCATCCTCCTCATCCGAAGTCTCAATTTCTTCTGGCTCGCCAAGTAGATCTTCTACTTCTTTCATTGTCAGGCCAAACCTGATCTTACCAAGTCCTTTTCCTAACCTGATGTCTTTGTTGATCATTTCTTTAAGATGTGTTTCTTTTTATGCAAAGATATGTGAATTACTGTATTAGAGATGATACGGTTACATCTAAATAAATTTCATCTCTCATAAGTTTCCTGGAAAGCTTTTTTTAAGCTGATATAGGTCTTATTTGTTTTAGCCTGTTCCCACTTCGCTTTAAATATTGCCGCCGACTCGGCCTTAACCGGATCAAGCTCTCGTGGCAGTTCTTCACGGCCATGTGCCCCGCTCTGCCCCTTTTTGTCGTCTGGTACCGGTCCGTCGTATTTCTTTCCGGACTTATGGTTGGCATAACGTCTTGAGCGCGTGTAGCCCATCTGCAGAAATTTACGCGCCATGTCAGCTCCCACAAAATCCTGCTGCTCCAGGTAATCCAGAAACAAACTATAGATCTTCTCCGACGATTCTTTTGCTATGTCAGTAGTTTTGAAGCGCCAGTGCGGTAATATTTCCGATTTATAGGGTTCTACCAGTAACACACCTTGCTCGCCCTTGCCTACCCTGTATAGTTCAGGATGTTTCCTGAAATCTGTTTTTTTAAAATCAAGGCTATAGTTAAAAGCTTTGTTCTGTTGTTTCTGCTCTGCCATAACCTTGATCTTATAGTTCGTTCTATGCTATAGTTTATTTCCTTCCACGTCTTTCCTAAACTATAGTTTCGTGCATTACTTTATGCTTCTGTAGTATAGCTGATGTTCACGTAGCTTTGGTCCTGGGTTACGCCTGGGTTCTGCTCCGGGTAAATGATAATGAAGCTGTTTTCTTTATAGGTTCTGGACAGCAGCCTTGGCACATAATCCATCTGGTTGTTATATGAGATAGTGCCTTTTCTGGCTGATATCACCAGGATCATGTCGTCCTGCGCCAGCTTTGATTTTATGATCTCCAGATCTTTGAAATCACTTAGTGGTTCAAATTCAGCTTCTACTGCAGGTTTGCCCTTTATGAGCGATTGTCTGATCTTATTTAGCGTACGGCGTCTGCCACCAAACACAATTTTTGCGCCCAGTTGTACCGATAAAGCTTTTACTGTTCTGAGCCATCTGAGGTAGCCACGTTCCAGTTCCGCGTTTAACGGAACAATAACTATAAGCCTGCGGGTAGTATTGAGTGGCTGTGCTATTTTGCTCACCAGTATCATCTGCTCGGTATTCTCAAGCAGGTTGTCGAGTACTGTTCCAAACACCCTGTCTTTCGTGGTGATCTTCGCGTTCCATCCTAGAATTACCTCTGTAATCATCAACTCTTTAATGGCCCGCAATATACCGCTTGCCACGTTCACATCCAGCTTCGATACCAGCTGCACATCATTGTCTGTAGCTGAGGCATGCGTAATGGCCTCCTGCAGCATCTTATTCTTCTTAAATATTTCTTCCTCCGCGTGCTCGTTATCAATTACCACCGCCAACGGATAGATCGGCTCGTGAAAATCCGGATTCTTGAGCATCACGGCCAGGTCTATCAGGTTCTCGATGTTTTTCGGGTTTGATATTGGTACGAGTATTCTGTCTGGTTTCTCGCTCAGGTCAGGTTTCTTCCTGCTTTCAATAATGGCCAGTCGCTTAGCGCTCTTTTCGGTTATAAACGAGCTTGCCAGGCACGATACCAGAATCAATAGGATTGTACCATTGAGCGCTTCTTCGTTTATCAGACCCAGGTTAAAGCCTACCAGTATCACGGCCAGTGTGGCTGCTGCGTGTGCGCTGCTCAAACCAAATATCAGATCCCGCTGTACGGATGAGTAGTTAAATACTTTTTGAGTTGCCCAGGCTGCCAGAAATTTAGTGACCAGCGCTATTACAACTATAGTTCCGGCTATCAGCAAGGCTCCTGTTCCACCGAAGAGTACCCTCATGTCCACGATCATCCCTACATTGATCAGGAAGAACGGAATAAAGATATTGTTTCCTACAAACTCGATCCTGTTCATCAGGGCAGATGTATGCGGGATCAGGGTATTAAGTGCCAGGCCTGCCAGGAAAGCTCCGATAATAGCCTCTACACCCGCCAGCTCTGATAACACAGCCGCAGCAAAAACCATCGTCAGCACAAATATGAACTGTGCTCCCTTCTCGCCTTCAATATTTCTGAAAAACCAACGCGCTATGTACGGGAAACCCACCATAACTATAGTTCCGAATATGGCCAGCGATACCGCCAGTTTTATCCAGTAGTACATGTCTATGTTACCTTCCGCAGATCCGGCTACTACTGCCAGCACCAAGAGCACCGCTGTATCGGTAACTATAGTTCCGCCGATTGTTACGGTTACTGCTTCATTTTTGGCTATGCCCAGTCTACTGGCTATCGGGTATGCGATGAGTGTATGCGATGAGAACATACTGGATAGCAGGATAGCCGACATCAGCTCGTAGTCCAGAAAAAAATGAAAGACTGCTGTACCTGTTATAATCGGGATGAAAAAGGTTAAAGCTCCGAACACAAGGCTTTTGTTTTTGTTCTTCTTAAAATCGAACATATCGATCTCAAGCCCTGCCAGGAACATGATGTACAAGAGCCCCACCGTTCCGAATAAAATGATACTTGAATCCCGTGTCAGGATATTGAATCCGTTCGGACCGATTATGACGCCTGCCAGTATAAGACCAACAATTCCGGGTATTCGTAATCTGTTAAGTATAATGGGCGCTACCAAAATTATCAGCAGCACCACCATAAAAATCATTACCGGATCTTCGAACGGCAGTGTCAGTTTCAGGGCTAAATTCATTCGTGTACTTTATATTTTCTCCTTAAATATATTCCTTATAATTCTTTTCAGGCCAATTTTTCTTCATGTTCCACACCTTTCCACACTTTCAACCTTCTAATTATTTTAAAAAGATTAAATTTTAAATCCTTTCTCTTTTCATCATTAGGGCTGTTTATAAGTTAATAAGTTGGCTGTTCCACGGCCAGGTTTTATAACTTGTTTATGCTTTTGATTTCCTTCCACAGGTGTTCCACAGTTTATTTTCCTTCATCATTTTCTTGTTCAGTTTGTTAAATGGTTTTTCCACGATTTGCTGATTTATGTGCATTTCTTTTTACACATTTGTTCCACGCGTGGAAAACTCTTTTTTCGGGGTTGATTTATGAACCTGTTTCCACTTTTTGCGTGGAACTTGCCCCTTTTTAGTGGTTGCGCTGATCGGGCTTGTTATGTTTTCAATATTTTACCCACGCTTTTCCACAGTTATACCCCTGCCTCGTGTGGATTTCTATTACCAACTTTCGTTTTTCAGATTTTGTTTTGATTTTGACCTTATTTCGGTGCCGCCTAATGCCTTTTTAAGCAGTGGAACATAAGGTCTATAGTTTACCCGGAAGCCGTGGAAATGTGAGAAGGGCATAAAAAAAGGAGACCGCGTTGGCCTCCTTTTTTCTATAGTTGGATTCTGATATCTTCCAGATCCCAGTTTGCTCTTATGTCTATCTGGTCTGGGTGCATGTACACTTGTTCAGGTTCTTTTTTAAAGTCGGGGCTTCCGCTGTCCCACCTGCCGTTGTTGTTGCTATCCAGTATTACCCGGAATTTATAGGTGCCAGGTGACAGATCCCTGAAAATGAAGTTGCGTTGGTTTCTTAGTTCTTTTACTACTTTGTTTTGTCCGTTCAGCAACTGTAGTATAAAATGTGTTTGTGTTCTGGGTGCTATAGTTCCGCGTACACTTCCTAAACCTTGCGCTTCTGCTATCGTGATCTGAATCGGCTGCATCGGAAATTTTTTGTCATGCACAGGAATTATTTGTGTGCTGTCCAATACAATTAAATAGGGCTGCTGCCGGCTGGCTAATTTTGGTACTGTAAAACTGATTTCCGTTTGCGTTCGGTCGAGTCTCAGGTCCTGCGGATAACGCAGCGGTGTTCTGTTAGCAGTATCTGCTTGTATCAGTATTGGCGTAGTTCCTTTTATAGTTACCTGCCCCTGAAATTCAATTGTCAATCTTTGCCCGGGCCTGTAAGTTTGTGCCTGCTGGTTTCCGTTGATAACTTTCAGTTGCGCTCCTTGTATGCGTTGTGTATAATCTGTTCCAAAATCTATCTGAAGGGTGTCTACGCTGCTGTTTCCGGCAGAATCCAGTGCGGCAACCAGAAGTTTTCCACTACTGAATTTCTGACTTCTGAACAGCTCTGCTGTCTTACCATCTGGGGTAATTTTAGTTGCTATAGTATCTCTTCTGTTTGTGGATGTTACTACAAAACTGCTCAGGCCTTCGGTATATGTCAGGGTAAAACGGTCTAATTGTTTCTGGCGCTGTAGCGATATTGGTTTCTTAGTATCTATAATGGCCGTTTGTAATTTAACCTGCTGTGAGTCCGACGTAATATTGATAGGCTCTGCCTTAAACCCGATGCGTTCGATTTCTTCGTACAAGCTATTCTTGTTGGCATCCTGCAGGGCAAAAATTCTATAGCTACCTTCTTTTATATTTTCCAGCGTAAAGTTTCCGTTTGCGTCCGCCTGTGTCTGGTAATAAGGTCTGCTTTTCCGGATGTCCAACGTATCTTTTGCTCTGTAGAGTGCTACCACTGCTTCTTTCTCCGGTTCCTGTGTCAGCATTTTTACAACTGTTCCACTTACTCTGCTGGAGTCGATGTAGTTGCCGGTACTAAAGGATAGCTTTAAACCTTTGGCCAGGTTTTTCTCTGTTATATCCGCTATTCCGTCCCGGAAGTTGAAAATATAGGTTGTGCTGTCTTGCAGTGGCTGTTCAAAAATCAGGTTCATTACATCGTTCTTGTACCTGACCTGGTATTTGTTCTGTGTATTCGGCGTTATCAGTAGTTCGCGTTGCAGGTTATTTTGCTGCACACTCTCGTCAAACTCTAAGGTTATAGTTTTTGTGCTTACGTTCAGTTGCTGGTCTGCCGGATTGCTTCTTACAAGTGTAGGTGGCGTAGTGTCTTTTGCTCCACCTTCGGGGCTCCCTACGCTGGCGCATCCTGCAAATACTAAGGCTATAGTTGCTGCCAGCGATATGTTGATAATTTTCATAGAATAGGCCTTTAAAATGAAAATAGGCAAACTTGCGCTTGCCTTTTCCACTGTATGTTTACAGTTATTTGCATCCTTATTTTCGTTTGGCAACATAGATCAGACTAGAGTAATCGTTGCCATTTTTCTCAGCATAGTTGTTAGACTTAAATCCGTTTACTACACTGCTGATCATTTTTGTTTTTCCCTCTTTATGTTTCTCGCTCAGCATGCTCACATAGTAGGCATCAAATTTCATCGGGAGCACTTCCTGCAGAGTCATTTTATGTTTCTTTAAAAAGCGCTTCATGGTTTGCTGCGTAAAATGATACAGGTGGCGCGGAACATCATAGGCTGCCCAGTTCTCCTTATACTGTTTTGCGTCATGCGAGTCTGCATTTGGTACTGCAATTATCAGCGTGCCATCATCAGTCAAATGTGAGATCAGTTCTTTTATCGTTTCGTTCAGCTGATGAATATGTTCCAGCACATGCCACAATGTGATTAACTGGTATTTTTCATCAGGCAGCTCACTAAGATTGGTAGCTATAGTTTGCCCTATTGTTTCTGCAGCCTGCTCCCGGGCACGGGTACTAGGTTCTACTCCCCTCACCTGCCAGCCGTCTTTTTTACAAGCTGTCAGAAATACGCCGGTGCCACAACCATAGTCTAAGATGGCTCCTTTGCCCGGTGAACAACGGTTTATAAGTTCTACTTTCTGTTTTGTAGTGATGGAGCGCACCACATGGTAGGCTCTGTTAATGATGCCGGTTTTGGTATTGGTATGCGAGATATAATCTTCCGATTCATAATAGCTCCCGATACTTTCTTCATCCGGGCGTGGGTTTGTGAACTTGAATGTACAGTTTTCGCACTCTACAATCACAAAGCTTTCTTTTGAAACTGAGTTATCTGTTACTACTAAAAAATTCTTGAATTCTTCTTTGCCGCAGACCGGGCAGTTATTCAGTCTTTCGTAGCTCATTTATTTTCCAAGGTATACCATCAGTACCGAAATATCAGCCGGAGATACGCCACTTATCCTGGATGCCTGACCTATAGTTTCAGGCTGCACCTTCAGTAGCTTTTCTTTTGCCTCTGCTGATAAGGCCGGTATGTTACGGTAGTTGATTTTATCTTTAATGATATAGTTTTCGAGTTCGCTCATTTTTGCTGCCATCGTGTTTTCCTTCTCGATGTAGCTTTCATACTTCACTGCAATTTCGGCCTGCTCTACACTATCTGCTTTAAACTTACTCAAATATTCTTTAATGGCAGGCACTGCTTCGGCTATATGTTGAATCTCAATGTTTGGTCGCTTGATCAGCTGGCCGGCACGTTGCTTTTCAACTATAGGGGCCGAACCTAAACTCTCCAGCATGCTGTTGATATCTCCAGGCTCAATCGGCTTATTATTTAAGTACGCAATGATTTCTGCTGTTTCGGCTATCTTCTTATCCACAGCTTTCAGTCTGCTTTCGTCAGCCAGTCCCAGCTCATATCCAAGTCTTGTCAGGCGTATATCTGCATTGTCCTGGCGTAGCAAAATGCGGTGCTCAGCGCGCGACGTAAACATACGGTATGGTTCTTCGGTACCTTTGTTCACCAGGTCGTCGATCAATACGCCAATGTATGCCTCTGATCTCTTCAGTATAAACGGAGCTTTTTCGTTTATCTTGTTATGTGCATTAATACCTGCCATCAATCCCTGGCAAGCTGCTTCTTCGTAACCGGTTGTTCCATTTATCTGGCCGGCAAAGTACAGGTTCTCTACCAGCTTTGTTTCCAGTGTCAGGTTCAACTGTGTTGGCGGAAAAAAGTCGTACTCAATTGCATAACCCGGACGGAACATTTTGGCATTTTCAAAGCCTACAATCTTACGCAGCGCTTTTAATTGTACATCTTCCGGCAGAGAGCTGGAGAAACCATTTACATAAACTTCCACTGTGCTCCATCCTTCCGGCTCTACAAAAATCTGGTGACGATCACGGTCAGCAAATCGATTGATCTTATCTTCTATGCTTGGGCAGTAACGCGGACCTAAACCCTGGATACGACCTTGGAACATCGGCGATTTTTCGAAGCCGGTCTTCAGGATCTCATGTACATCAGAATTGGTATAGGTAATAAAGCAGCTGCGTTGTTTGGCAAGCGGAGTAGTTTCGGTATAAGAGAATTTAGAAGGATTCTCGTCTCCGAACTGTTCTTCCATGCGGCTATAGTCCAGTGAGCGACCATCTACGCGTGGCGGTGTTCCGGTCTTCATGCGGCCGGCTTCAAAACCTAAACTTACGAGCTGTTCTGTCAGTCCTTTTGCCGACTTTTCCGCTGAGCGACCACCGCCCAATTGCTTTTCGCCGATGTGGATAATACCATTCAGAAATGTGCCATTCGTTAAGATAACGGCCTTTCCACATATAGTTATCCCCAGGCTAGTACGTACTCCTACGGCTCTCCCCTGCTCTACCTCAATGGCTGTAACCATCTCCTGCCAGAAGTCTACGTTCTCCGTTTGCTCTAAGCTTAGGCGCCAGGCTTCGGCAAAACGCATGCGGTCGCTTTGGGCACGTGGGCTCCACATGGCTGGTCCTTTTGATTTGTTCAGCATGCGGAACTGGATCATGGTCTCGTCGGTAATGATACCGCTCATACCACCCAGTGCATCCACTTCACGAACGATCTGACCTTTAGCCACGCCACCCATTGCCGGGTTGCACGACATCTGGGCAATGGTGTTCATGTTCATAGTGGCCAACAAAACCTTAGAACCCATTTTGGCAGCGGCAGCGGCGGCCTCGCAACCTGCGTGGCCTGCCCCTACTACTATAATATCATATTCTGGAAACATGTATTTCTGAAATTAGAGATGTTTCACGTGAAACATCTACAAGAGATTGGTAATTCCTTTTGCGATTAAAATTTTCGCAAAGATAAGCAAGAATCTTCTTGTTTGCGCATAAGTACTTCCTGCTCTTCGGTCTTGTCTTTATAACCGAGTAGGTGCAATACGCCATGAATGAGAACGCGGTGGAGTTCGTCCTCGAAAGGTATTCCTAAGGTTTGGGCATTATCACGCACCCGCTCTATACTAATAAAAATATCACTTTCAACTACGCCTTCTTCATCGGCATTGTCAAAAGTGATAATATCAGTAAGGGTGTCGTGATCTAAGTATTCAACGTTTATCTGGTGTAGGTAATCGTCAGAACAGAAGATGTAGGTAAGGTTTGCTAATTCGTACTCGTGTTGCTCAACTATAGATGCGATCCAATCTGCAACCTGCTCCGGGTTCGATAGCGAAAACTCTACGTCTTCGCTATAAAACTCAATTGGATGATCCATTCTGGCTCGGAGCGATATTAAATTTCAACTGTACCTTTTTACCCTGGTCAAAGAAGTTTACTTCGTCGCAAAGGTTGCGCATCAGGAAGATGCCACGGCCACCCGGGTTTTCCAGGTTTTCTGGAGCAGTAGGGTCTGGCAGGTTCTCGTAGTCAAAACCCGGTCCTTCATCTTCTACCTCAAATAGCAGTTGGTTTTCTTCTACCTGCAAAGTAAGGTAAACGTTCTTTTCTTTATCGAACTTGTTACCGTGGCGGATAGCGTTATTAACAGACTCTGTAACAGCAACCATAATGTTGCCATAGATATCATCTTCAAACTCGAATTCTTCCTTGGAGTTGTCTATAAAACTTTCAATTACGCGGATGTTTTCGATTAAGGAAGGAATCTGAATTTTAACTTGATTCATATTTTAATCTAACGTGTGTAACTATAGGTGTTTACTAAAATTTAGCGTTTTGGAAATACTCACTTACCTTTTGCTTATAGTACGGAGACAAAGCGGGTGGTACAGTTTTGAGTAATTCTGTTTGTTTCTCTTTTGCTTTTTTATACTTCTCGAACGATGGTGGAAGTTTACGTGTAATGTCCTGTGCGGTTTTGGCTTCTCGTTTATTATCAAGTTCCCGCTCTTTCATAGACCGCTCAGCTTCCAATAAACGAGTCAGGATCTCGCGCTGGCGCATGATCGTTTGCTCAGTCAACCGTTTATTAACGAGATCAGTCTCGCTTTGTTCCATCATACGGCTAATATTTCCCAGTTCGCCCTGTTTGCCATTTTCGCCGGGTTTGGTACCATGTTTCTCTATTTCACGGAGAGCGTTCCGGAGAGCCTCCTGCTCCGCAGCTAATTTAGCTAATTCTTCAGACAGTGCCTTACCTGATTTGCCACCTTTTTTCAAATCTTCAATTTTTTTATTCAAAGCGTCCTGCATTTCGCCTAAACCGCCAGGTTTTTTCTGATTTCCTTTCTGTTTGCCGGCCATTCCGCCCTGCATATTCTGCATGGCCTGTTGCATTTGCTTCAGGGCATCGTTCAGCATCAGGGCCAGGTTGTTCATGCTCGTCATGGCAAGCTGTTGTTGTGCGGTAGCTCTGCCTACGTTCCGGTCGCGGAGTTCTTTCATACTGTTGTCCATGCTCTGGTTCATAGCAGCCACTTCGCGGGTAACAAACGACTGGATCTGGAATACCTTTTTAGCCAATGAGAACAAGCTGTCTTCAATCACTTTGGCATTGTCGCGCAGGTTAAGCTGCTCCTGCGATAGGGAGATAAAACGCGGATCGCTTTGGTTTACTGTACGGAAAGACTTCATCAAAGCTTCCTGGTCGAATGATAACTTGATCAGGTTTTCCAGAATGTCGCGCAGGTTGTCCAGGTTCTGTTGCATGCCGGACATACTCATAGAGTTCATCATCTGATCCATGTTCTGCGCCATTTGCTTCATTTGCTGGCCTGCCTTCTGCTGACTTTCACTGGCTTTTTTGTTCTGCTGTTTTTGTAATTGCTGCTGGCTTTGCTGCATGTTCTGCTCTATCTGCTGCTCACCCTGCTCCTGTTCATCCATCGAATTAGGATTCTCCAGCATGTCATTCATCTCTTTTAGCTGGTCCATCTGCTCCTTCACTTCTTCAAACTGCTCCTGCAATTCTTTCTGTTGCTCCTGCAGTTTCTGATTATCTTCCTGTTTCTGTTCAGTTTTCTGAGCCAGTTTCTCCTGCTCCTCCCCCATTTCTTTCAGCTTCTCGGTAATGTTGTCCAGCTTTTGCTCGAACTGTAGTTGCTTGAATAGCTCCAGTGCTCGCTCCAGTTCGCGCTCCAGGTTGCGTTCGCGGTTATCGAGTTTGCTCAGCAGTTTCTGTAGTTCAAGGTCGTTGGCTTGCTTCTGCTGTAGTAGCTTTTCGAGTTCTTCGTATAGTTTCTTGGTTTCAGGGTCCAGCAGGTCATTCATAAGCTTTTGCAGTTCCTGTGCTTTTTCAGCCAGTTCTTTGTCCTGCTCGGTCAGCATGTTCTGCTTTTTGTTGAGCTCATCAAACATTTCCTTCATGGCCGCCAGGTCCTGCTCCAGTAGCTTCTTCTTCTCTACCAGGTCTTCCAGCTGCTTTTTATCCTGCCAGTTCAGGTCGCGTTTGGTTTTTAGTTTTTCTTCGTTTTTGGCTAGTTCTTCCTGTAATTTGGTTGCCTTCTCCAACGATTTGCTTATCTGGCTGCCTACCGATTGCGCATTGCTATCAAGTTCTTTCTCCAGGTCGCGTTTGCTGGGAACTTTTAATTCAAACGTACGGGTTCGGGCACTTTTCGGCCCACGGATGCCATCGTTGTCCCACACCTGCACAAAGTACTCCAGCTGGTCGCCTGGCTTCATGTTAAGAGCAGCTGTGTTCCATTGGTAATAATACGTCTGGCTAACCTGGCTTGGAGCAACCGGGAGCGCTATAGTTTTATAGTTTGCCTTTGGGTTATTTTGATTGCTGATGCGGTAATGAATGGCCAAACGAGACAAACCATAATCATCCGATACATCGCCACCCAACACCAGGAAACTATACAGTGCCGTATCCTGGAACTGCTCTAAAGTAATGAGAGGGTGTTTGTCCGGAATGGCTGTGATCTGGTAATTGATGTTCTCTTTGTTGGTGCTGTACTGGTTTTTTAACTGAATACTATAGTTCAGGCTCTCGTTAATTTTCTTGCTTGCAGTAAAAGCATTAGTTGTTTTTTTCGCCTGAAGTTTCTGAGCCGGCTTCTCGAAAGCAATTGCTATCGTTTCGGTTTCAGAGGCTTTAAAGTTCCACGTGAGGGTACTGCCTTCTGGTACGGTAGCGTTACCGGTATTCTGGATGAGCTCAAGCTTGCGATTTAAGTAGGAAGGATATTGAACCTGTAGTTCGAAATCTTTCAGATTTGGACGCGACAGCAGCTCTAAAGTATAGCTATCGGAGCTAAACCCGGAACCTTCCAGTTCAAAGTTTATTGATTTTAGCGGTTGCTTAAAAGTATAACTATAGTTCCCATTAGCGGTTTTTTGAATTGGTTGCCTACGGCCGTTATAGTTAATGAAGACTTCTTTGGGTAACATCTCCCCTTCTACTGCTACTTTCAACTCAAAATCTTCGCCACGGAAAGTCTGCAGTTGGTCGTTCTGCACTTCAAACCTGAAAGGAGCAACCGGTGCGTAGGCTTTTCTATAGTTAATGATACGCTCAGTGCCCTGCACAAAAATGGCTGGGTAAACCAATGCAATAAGCAGGGCAACTATAGCAGGCAGGGCAACATACTTCAAGATTGGTTTGTTCTCTTTGTATGTAACGGCATCAGTAAAACGAAACTGTAGTAAGTGGCCTGAACGTTGGTTTATGCTTGCCGCTATCAGCTCATTTGTACGATCCAGGTTATTTAACTGAATGGCATTTAGAAGCTTATCTTTTATTTCAGGATAATGCTGACCAACGCGCAGCGCTGCCTGTTCATCAGACAACAACCTGCTCAGGTTTGCTAATGCCGCAACCGGCTGCACAATCCAGCGGATAAAAGCATAAACAACTATAGCGATGAAGGAAAAGAGAAGGATAGCTCGAACAGCTTGCGGAAAGTAAAAAACGTACTCTAACAGGCTGTAAATGATGTAGATAGAAAGCAACAGACCGATAGCAAATAAGCTACCACGCAGCAACAGGTTCAGGTAAAATTTCTTTTTGAACTCCTGCAGCTGATGCATTAATTGAGTAAGTGCATCCTGTTGTTTCATAGGTGTTTGCTACTTTAACGCTGTCGGGGCCGGGCGGTTACAGCTATACGTAAAGCAAGAGCACCTAATTATCTGTATATGAAACTATAAGATCTAAATCAGGTGCTCTTAAATATAACTATAAAATCGGGTATTTTCGTATGTTGCTGTTAGTCAATTTCTAACAACACAGGGCAATGGTCCGAATGTTTTGCTTCTGTAAGTATAGCGGCACGTTTTAACCGGTCACTCAGGTTATCTGTTGCCATGTTATAATCAATACGCCAGCCCAGGTTTTTGTTACGTGCTCCGGACCGGTAACTCCACCAGGTATAGTTGTGTGGCTCCTTGTTAAAGTGCCTGAACGAATCGATAAAACCGCTTTCTATAAATTTGCCCATCCAGCTACGCTCTTCAGGCAAAAAGCCTGAGCTTTTGGCATTCGATTTCGGATTATGGATATCAATTGGCTGATGGCAGATGTTATAATCCCCGCTAACTATAAGGCCGGGCAATGTCTGTTTCAGGTCTCCGATGTAGCCATAAAAGTCATCCATCCACTGAAACTTAAAACCCTGGCGCTCCTCCCCGCTTGAGCCGGAAGGCATGTAAACGCTCATCACCGAGTAGTTATCGTAGTCTGCACGAATTACGCGGCCTTCAAAATCGTAGCAATCCATACCGCAGCCAATCTGCACATGGTTAGGTTTGCTCTTCGAAAGTATAGCTACACCACTATAGCCCTTTTTCACGGCCGGGTGCAGGTAAACATTATAACCCATGTCTTCAAAAATGGCACGGTCAAATTTCGACTCGTCGGCTTTTATTTCCTGCAGACACAATACATCGGGGTTAGCCGCTTTCACCCAATCCTGAAAACCTTTACTTATAGCAGCCCGAATGCCGTTAACATTGTAGGTAATTATCTTCATTATATACTTTGACTATGTGACAAAGGACCGATTTACAAAGGACTTTCAACTATAACTCGTTTGTCCTTCGTCAAAAATTCCTTTGTCCTAAAAATTAATCCAGCTGATTGAAATACTCCAGGATGTGCCACTTCAGCATTTTTTCCTGCTCTTTCAGGTTGGCAAACGGAATTGGCTTTACCGCTTTATAATGCGGCCAGCCTTCTTCGTCAACACTCTCCAGTTCATAATACCCCGACAGGCTGAACACCTTACAGGTAGCGATGTGCATCAGGTCCTGCTTTTCTTCTTTGGTGAATTCGGTAATGCCCTTGCCCAGTTCCTGTATTCCGATCAGAAAGAGAATGGCATTCAGATCAGGCTTTTTTCCGAATTGCTTCATGAGCAAAGCCCGCAGCTGCGTCCATCTATGATCTAAATTATCTGATTCTTCTATCATAAGTTAAATTGCTGTATGGCTAAATTGTTAAATGGTTACTCTTATAAAGTATATCAACAATTTAACCATACAACCATTAAACAATTAAGCTTTTTGCGCTTTTAATTCTTCCCAGTACTCTACAGCTCTACGGAAGTGCGGGATCACGATGGAACCACCTACCAGGTTGGCAATAGAGAACACTTCAAATACTTCTTCGTCGGTAACGCCTTCTTCAAAGCTTTTACCTAAGTGGTATTTAATGCAATCGTCGCAGCGCAGTACCATAGAGGCAACCAGGCCCAGCATTTCCTTTGTTTTTACATCAAGGGCACCTTCTGCGTAAGCGTTTGTATCCAGGTTAAAAAAGCGTTTAATTACTTTATTGTCGTAAGACATAATGCGCTCGTTCATGCGCGAGCGATATTCGTTGAATTCTTCTATCTGACTCATTGTTGTGAATTGATTAGCTGAAATAGCTTAACTATAGTTATAAAATTACGGCAAAAAAATTACAAAACCTTAACCCCGAAGGCGCTACTATGTTTGATGACCTGCTGGCTTTATTTTTCCCGGAAAGCTGCTTTGCCTGTGATGGCGTTCTGGCGCGCGGTGAGAAATATATCTGCACAAAGTGCAATGTAAAGTTGCCCTACACCGACTTTCATGTGCATGGCGCTACGGAGTTAAACCCTTTGCAGCGCAGGTTCTGGGGTAAGGTGCCGGTCAGGTTTGCGTTTTCGTATTTCACGTTCCAGAATAAAGGCAGCGTGCAGCGCCTGTTGCACCAGTTAAAGTATAAAGGTGCCAAAGAGCTGGGCGTGCACCTGGGGCAACGGTACGGAAGTATATTGCAAGATCACCATTACCACGAGCAGTTTGATTTGATAGTTCCGGTGCCGCTACATAAACAGAAACAACGCAAGCGTGGCTATAACCAATCTGCTCATTTTGCTTTAGGGTTAGCTGCCGCTATGGAAGTGCCTACAGTTTCAAATATTCTGGTACGAACTATAAATACATCCACGCAAACCCGCAAAGACCGGCTTAACCGCTGGCAAAATGTGGAGCAGGTCTTTGAAGTGAAGAAACCAGAAACTATAGCTGGTAAGCATGTGCTTATAGTTGACGATGTGCTTACTACCGGGGCCACACTGGAAGCCTGCGCTGTTGCGCTGTTTAATGCCGGTGCCTCCGAAGTAAGTGTAGTAACTATAGCTGCGGCGTAGGTTTTATGACAAAGGAATTTTAGACAAAGGACATAGGACTGAAATCTTAATCAAGTCTTTTTCTGATACTCTCGCTCGCGTCCCGCGAGTATGAGCTATCCAACGGCATCTGGCTAAAATATAGAACTATAGCTTATGGTTATATGTGGCGTCCATTGTCAAACAGTCTTTTGTCTAAAAACCCAAACTATAGTTCTTTCTGTTTACGGTGTACATCCGATAAACTTGGCTCTGCATATTCCAAAATCTCTTCGGCTTCCAGCCTGTCGAGCTCAGCTTTCACCTGCTTATAGTCTACATCGTCCGGGATATCCAGTACAAAGAAATCTTCATTGACTGCTTCTGAAACACAACGCATTTTGTTAAAAGTTTTCCGTACTTCATCCATTGCTATAGTTTCGGAGTTCATTACAACCTGTATCGTAGAGTGGCCGGAATAGCTTATGGTTTTCTGGTAAATCAACTGCTTTGTTTCCGGATCTATATCTGCAAATACAATGTCGTTTGATGCGATCAGCGACGTGTAGAATGGGATACTGTCTATCTGATACAGGCGGTTTTCCTTATCCAGTACAAAAGCCCATAGTACTTCCTCTATCTCCTGCTCCAGTAAGTCGCTGTAGCTCTTAACTATGATTTGTGCGTGTTCGGTATTTTCTGTAGTCATATGTTCTATAAAAACTTAAAGCCCGGATGTTGGTCCGGGCTTTAAAGGTAAAATAATAGTAGTTAGGTATATTTTTATCTGTTTGAACCAGCGTTGATCATGGCGCAACGGAAACCGATAGTTGCTGTAGATGAATCCTGTGTCATGAAACGGCGTGTACCTGGAGATAACCAGTAAGCCACATCTTTCCATGAACCACCCTTGTAAACACGAACCTCGTCATTAATCAGTGAGTGGAAGTCACGGGCATCAGCGTTTGCATAGTTCTCTTTCTCATCCAGGTAACCATCTCTACGGAACGGGTTCAGGTCTTCCATATCCTGGTAAGACAGCGGACGGTATACGTCCTGTACCCACTCGTTCACGTTACCAGCCATATTGTATAAACCGAAGTCGTTTGGCGGATAGCTATAGATATAGTCCGTGATCATGGCTCCATCATTCAGGGCACCTGCAATACCGGCGTAGTCACCACGGCCACGCTTAAAGTTGGCCATAAACTTACCCATCTGTCTGCCATACGGGTTACGTACCTGGTGTCCGTCCCAAGGGTAAAGTCTGCGGTTGTTCTGGTTTTCGTCTTCTGAGTATTGTGTACCGATCATAGCCTGTGCTGCATATTCCCACTCAGCCTCTGTTGGGAGACGGTAGTTTGGTAGCACGTAGCCAGATTCGATAGATGGTTTTTCGCCTTCAGCAGGAGAATCACTTCCGCCTCTTCTGCCAAACAGGCCTCTTTTGTTTCCGCCATTAGCCATTTTAGCCAGGTTTTCGTTAACCTTGGCCGTACGCCAGATGGCATAGTTGTTAGCCTGTAACCAGCTCACACCCACCACCGGGAAGAAACGGAAGCCAGGATAGCGCAGGTAGTACGTTACATAAGGGTCGTTGAATGACAGCTGGCGAGACCATACCGTCGTATCAGGAAGAGCAGCCTGGTAAACTTCAGGAACAGAATCCTGCTTAATGTAGTGCAGGTACTCCAGCCAGTGGATGTTTGCCACTTCAGTCTCATCCATATAGAAAGATGCTACCGTTACTGTACGCTCAATATTATCACGCGTCATGGCAACGTCCTCTTCCATCGAACCTAAAACTGCACGGCCACCTTCGATAAATATAAGGCCAGGACCACCCTGTATATTGGCGTAATCCTCTACAGCAAAGGCTTTTTCATCTTCGCCGTACTCAATACCGGTAGCAGTACTGTAGTCGCCGGGGTTAGTGCTGGTAGGGTTACCACCCCTGTTACAGGCCGTAAGGAGCAAGCCTCCCAACACAGCAGCCGATAAATACTTAGCAAATCTCATAAAATAGCACCCAATTTAGATAAGGTTCTTGTAACGTAATTTAATGTGCAATTATAAATAAAATTAGAATGCCGGACAAACAATGCGTCTGCTTATTTTTGACCGAGAACGGCTCCGGAACATATTATCAGATGTAAGTCGTTCAAAAACCACAGAAATTTCTGTAGCGCCCCCGTTTTGCCGGGTAAATGCTGTAATACCTACATCGTGGCTCACGCCAATTTTAAGCTGATTCAGCTGTAGCCCTGCTATTACGGTAAGGGCCTGTTCCTGGTTTGCACCGCCCGTGGCCGGTACTCCTTTATATACTAATCCTAACGATAGCGGTGTGTAATTAGTGTGTAATCCAACATCCAGACGTGTAAAATTTTCCTGATGAATGATGGTAACAGCCGGGGATACGCTCTTTTCGGCAAAGCTGTTGCCATTGGGTGATCCATCCAGATAAAATTTATAAACAGCGTTTGCTGTAAACCGTATGGGTAAGCGGGTTTTTTCGGCAAAGCCATACTCGGGTTTATTTAAATGAGAGGCAGCAACCCCAAACAGTAACTGGTTGGTATAAAGCAGTAAACCGGTGCTAAAACTCAGATAACGAACAGGTTCGAAAGTGCTGGCCTCTGCCGATGTTAGCGCTACCTGGCCATTATCCGAAAGCTGATCGCCAAAAACAAGGTTGTTATAGTTTATGCTCAGCGAGTTTATACTTGTCTGCAGGCCTGCCGATAAAGCAAGGCGGTCGGTTAAAGGTGTATGGTAGGCATAACCGGCAGCAGCCTGTAATTTTTGTAATCCGCCAATACCGGCCTTGTCCTGCTGAACGAGCAGACTAATTGCACTTTTTGTATTTGGCAACAATAAATCGGCAGAGAGTTGGTTGGTAACAAAGGCTCCGTTTAGGGCAGGCCACTGGTTTCGGTGGTGCAGGCTTACGCTCCAGTCGTGGCCGAGGCCTGCAAAAGCAGGGTTATAGTACAGGCGGCTGGCATACTGCTGCGAAAAAAGTACATCCTGCGCAGTGGCTGTAAAGCCACAAAGCCATAACGCAATACACAGAATCTGTTTTTTTGAAAGCATACAGTAATAAATAAAGTATAAGCCAGACTAAAAAAATACCCGCTATGCTACTCGGCGTTTAAACTTTTGCATAGTTTTGGCTATACTTTTGCAGATCACCAGTTTAATAAATGGTTAAACATCGGCTTAGTGGCTCAACAACGAAATTTAACCATACATTTTTAATAAGATACCTTTTATCTATCACTATATGAAAAAAGTAGTTATTGGCTTCTTTGTCTTTCTGGCAGTGCTGCTGGCAGTAGCGGCACTGGTCCCTGTTCTGTTCAAAGATAAAATCAAACAGACCCTGGACAAAGAGATCGCAAAGAATATTAATGCCAACGTTATTTACCAGACCGATGATGTAAGTCTGTCGCTTTTCCGTGATTTTCCGGATGTATCGCTTAGCGTGGAGAACCTGGCTATAGTTGGTGTAGACTCTTTTGCTACCGATACGCTGGCACAGATCCCCTCCTTCCGGATGGGCCTGGACCTGATGAGCGTGATTACCGGTGATGAGCTGAAGATAAATTCGGTTACGCTGGATGAGCCCAAAGTTAGACTGATCGTGCTGAAAAGCGGTAAAGCCAACTGGGACATCATGAAGCCTGATACTACTGCCCAATTGCCAGCCGATACTGTAGCCAGCGATTTTGCCATGGCTATCAAGAAATGGGAGATCAACAACGGTACGATGTTTTACGATGACCTGAGTATTCCTTTTGGGATGGCGGCCTACAATGTAAACCACACTGGCTCCGGCGACTTTGCCAAAGACGTGTTCGACATGGACTCCAAGACCACCTCAGACCGCTTTACCATGACCTACGATGGCGTGAACTACATAGAGAATGGTAAACTAAACGCCGATGTAACGATGGCTATGGACCTGGACAAGTCGCTATACACCTTTAAAGACAACAACATCAGGCTGAACGAGCTGCCCTTTACTTTTGAAGGAACCATCCTGATGCCTGATGAAGCCATTGACTTCGACCTGACCTTTAAAGCCACCGAAACTGATTTCAGAAATGTGTTGTCGGTAGTGCCGGGCATGTATACAGAGCAGTTTAAGGATATTAGTACAGAAGGTAAGCTGAGTTTTGACGGTTATTTTAAAGGCCGCATGGTTGATACTTTGATGCCGGGTTTTGGTACGGAGCTGAAGATCATAAACGGGATGTTCAAATATCCGGACCTGCCACAGGCTGCACGCAACATAAACGTGGATATGCGCATCGATAATAAAGATGGCAACCCGAATAACACGATAGTTAATGTGCGCCAGCTGCACTTAGACCTGGGCAAAAACCCGATAGACGCCAAAGTGCTGGTAGAGGGTCTTGAGCCAATGAAAGTGGATGGCAATGTAAAAGCAAGCATCGACCTGACCGAAATGACGAAGGTATTCCCGATTGAGGGCATGGCCTTGCAGGGCTTACTCAAAGTAGATGCCGACGCCAAAGGAGTTTACTCTAAAACCAGTATGCCGGTAATTGATGCCGACATGCGCCTAACCAACGGTTATATCAAATCGAAGGACTTCCCGGCTCCGATCGAGCACCTGAACATGGTGGCCAACATTCTGAACAAGACAGGAAACACCGACGATACACGCATAAACATTCAGAACTTTAACATGACCCTGGAAGGAGAACCGCTTTCCGGCCGTGCGCTGATAGCAGGGATAGATAAACCTGCTTTTGACTTTGACATTAAAGGTATCCTCGACCTGACCAAGCTGACCAAGATCTTCCCGCAGGAAGGCATGACTGTTTCGGGTAGAATAAATGCTAATGTGGCGGCTAAAGGAAAGCTGAGTGATGTGGAAGCAGAGAAGTACAATAACATTACGGCTAACGGTACCATGGATGTAAGCAACCTGAATTTTGTGAGCACCGACCTACCGCAGGGCATTAAAATAAATAAAGCCAATGCGGTTTTCAATAACGAGCGCATCGAGCTGAAGAACATGAGCGGTCACCTGGGCAAAAGCGATATTCAGGCAAATGGCACCATCTCGAACTACCTGGGGTATGCCCTGGCTGATAACCAGGCGTTGCGCGGTAACTTTAACCTGAGCTCGAATAACTTTAATGTGAATGAGTGGATGGTGGAAGAAACTGGCGAACCGGTTGCCAGCACCGAAGAGGCAGGTGTGGTAGAGATTCCGGCTAACCTGGATATTACGCTCAATGTAAATGCAAAACAGGTAGCCTACGATAACCTGAAACTGAACAATGTGAATGGCCGTGTGCTGGTAAAAGACAAGGTAGCGCGCCTGGATAAAGTTACCTTTAACACCTTAGGCGGCACATTTGCTACCAGCGGTACTTACAATACACAGGACCTGCGTAAGCCGCTTTTCGATATGGCGCTGGATGTGCAGAACTTGAATTTCCAACAGGCCTTTAATGCCTTTAACACGATAAAGGTACTGGCCCCTATTGCTGGCGTGCTGGATGGGACTTTCTCTACCAACTTTAAGTTTGCCGGCGAACTGGCGCAGGATATGACACCGGTATTTAAAACGCTGGATGGTGCAGGCGTAATTAAAGTATTGAAAGCTGCCGTTCGCGATGTGAAGATTGTAGATAAAATTGCCAGCCTCACTCACCTGGAAGAGATACAGAACTTTGTAATCGAGAATAAGATGATCGATGCACAGATTATAGATGGCAGCCTGGTGATAAAACCATTCGACCTTAAGATTGGTGATGTACAGATGAGTGTAGGCGGTAGTAATAACATGCAAGGCCAACTGGACTATGTAACAGCCCTGAACGTGCCGACCGGCAAAGTAGGCAAGGAAATAAACACCAGGCTGGCCAGCATGATCGGCGGAACGCAACTACAGGCAGCGGAGCGTGTAACCCTAAACCTGAAGATAGGTGGTACCTTAGCAGACCCACGTGTGAGCCTGGCCAGTGGCAGTGTAAAAGAGCAGGCAACGAACCTGGTTAAAGATGTGGTGCAGAGCAAACTGGATGATGCTAAAATAAAGCTGGAGCAGCGTAAAACTCAGGCTGCCGACAGCATTAAAAATGAGCTCAACCGCAAGAAAGAGGAAGCCGAGCAAAAGGCACGCGAGGAATTGGAGAAGAAACGCAAGGAAGCCGAGCAGAATATTAAAAAGCAGGCAACAGATAAGATCTCAGATTTCCTGAAACCAAAAACCAAACCTGCCGCCAAGCCAGCCACTACCGATACCACCAAAGTCGGGACGAAATAATGTAATTTATAGCATATCCATAATATACAATTGTTGTATTTAAAGAAAGATGCCCGAAGTAGCTACTTCGGGCATCTTTCATATAAGGGGTAACGTAATTTCCGGCTGTTACGGGCGTTCTATACCCGAAGTGCCACAGAGGTACGACAACAAAAGTACAGGGCTCAAACTATAAAAATCAGCGCAGAATCAATCCTTCATGTTGTCTTCATGTTGGTCGCAGATATTTGAGCCTAAACATTTAAATACAATACTTATGAAAAGAAAACTTATCATCCCCTTCCTGTTAGGCGGTCTTGTTTGGTTCAGTGCCTGCGAAAGCGATAACGAAAGCAATGGTGCAGGAACTTCAAAACTACAGGTACGCATGACCGATGCTCCCGGCGACTATGAAGAAGTGAATGTAGAGATTGAATCGGTGCAGGTACACAGAGAGGCAAATGGTGGCGAAGATGGATGGGTAACGCTGGATGAAATCAATCCGGGTATTTACAACCTGCTGGACTTTGCAAACGGAAGAGACACCCTGTTGGCCAGCGCAGAACTACCTGCCGGCAGAATTTCACAGATCAGGCTTATTCTGGGCGACGAAAATACTGTAAAGCTTAAAAACGGAAATATAGTTAACCTGAAAACGCCAAGCGGACAAACATCCGGTGTAAAACTACAAGTAAATGCAAACCTGGAAGCTGATGTAACTTATGTGATGCTGCTGGATTTTGATGCAGCCCGATCAGTAGTGCCAAAAGGCAATGGCGGCTATAACCTGAAGCCGGTTATCCGTGTGATTTCGCAGGCCGTGGCTGGTGGTATAAAGGGTACGGTAACACCTGCCGAGTATAAGCCGGGCATCTATGTGATTTCTGCACAGAACGATACGCTGGGCGGCTTCGCAAATGACAACGGCGATTTCCTGATTAAAGGCGTACCCGCAGGCACCTATACTGTTAAGTTCTATACTGAAGGTGGCGCCCACGACAAACAGGTTGATAACGTAACGGTATCGCAGAATGCCATCAAAGACCTTGGGACTATCGAGCTGCCTGAGTAAGCATCAGGAAAAACTATAGTTAATAAAAGAATTAAATTGTGAACCCCTCCATGTAAAAAGGAGCTCTTTCTGGAGCTCCTTTTTATTTGTGTATAGGGGTAAGCTTCTTATAATTGAACCCACCCCTAACCCCTCCGAGGAGGGGAATTACAGCTTGGCGTTTTATTCAAACTATAGTTTTATAGTTGACTTCTACAGGAACTAATAAACTATAGCCAAACTATAACTTGAGAAAAAATTCCCCTCCTCGGAGGGGTTAGGGGTGGGTTGAGCTATTTATCCTTTATCAAGCCGTCGTTTGTCAAAAATTCTAACTACCTAAAACACCTGGCCCATCAGCTCGCGCACGTAGGTTACGTAATCGGTGTTAGGTGGTGTGAAGCCATTTTTGCGCAGGTCGGTGGCAACCTGTGCGCGGTGGTAAGTAGCGTGGTTAAACGCATGTGTTAAAATATCCAGTACGCGGGTGCTGTACTCGTTGCCCTGGCTGTTGGTATAGTGTATCAGGCGGTTAAATTCTGCTTCGTCGGCGTTAGCTACCAGTTCGGCAATTTTGTAAGATGCTGATTTGTGCAGCTCCTTTAACTGCTCTAGGTTATGCTCCTGCCACACTTTTACCGGGCTTTGTGTGCCAGTAATACGGGCAATCCAGATGGCCTGTGCGTTAAGGGCATGGCTCATTAAGCGGGCAGCATTGTTTGGTACGCTCGGCAGGCTGCTGAACACATCCAGCATGGTCTGGTTGGCCCAGATGTTATATTCCGATAGATTCTTGAGTACGTCGTTTCCTGTCATTTCTAATTATCTTTCTCGTTTATCTTCCCAAATTAAAGTCTCGTGCTGGCGCTTCTCAAAAAAGTCGGTGCAGCGGCCATCTCCCCTGCCCGTTATGCCACCATCCGGCTCACATAGCTGGTTTCCCTGCGCATCAAATAATTTGCTGGGTATATCGCAGCAGCGGCTGGTCAGGTAATACACTTCCTGGTTGTTATAGCTATAACGGTAGATTTTAGCAGGCGGATTTGCGGGTGCATCCTGCTTCAGTTGCTGAATAAGATCTGATAACCAGGGAGCCTGCGGAGTTGTTGCTTTTTCTGGCGTATTGGCTGGTTTGCACGATGCAGCCAGGCAGAGCAAAACTATAGTTAAGATGCGGGTCAGCGTTGTATACATGTCCGTTTTTTTCGAAGCGGCTGCAAAGGTAACTATTTTAATTCTGAATAGAGAGGTACTGCTGAACTATAGCAATTAGCTGCCGGGAGATAAAATAAGCATGATCAGAGAAGGGCAAGCACATAAGGCACAAAAATGATAAGCCCAACTATAGCCGCCGTGATGGCCGCTACCAAAACTGCCGCTGCTGCCAGGTCTTTGGTTTTGCCAGCCAGCGGGTGCCGTTCCGGCGATACCAGGTTTGTCAGTGTTTCGATAGAAGTATTGAAGATCTCGGCTGTAATAACCATACCGATGCTACCTGCTAGCAGGCACCACTCCAGCTTTGTAACCTGAAACAGGAAGCCTGCAACAATAACGCCAATAGCCGACAACACGTGCAGGCGCATGTGTGGCTCAGAACGCACCGCCGAGTTTATACCCTGCAAGGCAAATTTAAAGCTGTTGTAGCGTTTCTTGAAATAGCTGTCCAAAGGTGAATTATGAATGCTGAATTATGAATTAATTTTTCCGATCAACTATAGATTCTCAATCTACACCTCTAAACACCAACAACCAAATTAACTATACTCCGGCTTTAGCTTGTCTTTAAACACTTTCCGGAACTTCTCCACTTTTGGGCGGACTACAAAAGCGCAATATGGTTGGCTGCCGTTTCTCAGGAAATAGTCCTGGTGATACTTTTCGGCGGGGTAATAATTGGTTAAAGGCTCGATAGCTGTAACGATAGGATCATCGAAAGCACCGGACTGATCTAAAGCCAGTTTATAGTTTTCGGCCAGCTGCTTTTGCTCTTCGTTGTGGTAGAAAATAACGGAGCGGTACTGCGGGCCAACGTCGTTGCCCTGGCGGTTTAGTGTAGTGGGGTCATGGGTTTCCCAAAACACGCGCAGCAGCTCCTCGTAGCTTATTTGCTTCGGGTCGTAAGTTATCTGTAACACCTCTGCGTGGCCGGTTGTAGCGCTGCATACCTGCTCGTAAGTAGGGTTTTCCACATGGCCGCCTGCATAGCCCGACTCCACTTTATCCACACCTTTCAGTTGTTGAAAAACTGCCTCTGTACACCAGAAGCATCCATTCCCGAACGTTGCTGTTTCCATTTATCTGTCTTCTTAAGTAAGCTATAGTTTATAATTCAGCGCCCCGGCATTTATGCAGTAGCGCACATTGGTTGGTGTACGGGCATCATCAAACAGATGGCCCAGATGCTGCCTGCACTGGCTGCACAAAAGCTGTATTCGCTCACGCCCGTACGTGTTAAGCGGGTTATGCTGCACGTTCTCCCCTACCTGTGCCCAGAAGCTCGGGAAACCAGAACCGACATCAAATTTATAGTTTGCGCTGAATAGCACCAGGCCGCAGTTGGAGCAGGTATAATTGCCGTTTTCCCGCCGGTTCTCCTCTACTTTGTCCCTGTGCCTGAACATGGTGTATTTAATTTCCCTTCTCCAGCTCCTCTACAGGCACAAACTTCATAGAAAGCGAGTTTACGCAATGGCGGATATTCTTTGGTGTCAGGTATTCGCCTTCGAACACGTGGCCCAGGTGTCCGCCGCAGTTAGCACATACAATTTCGGTACGTCGGCCGTCGGCATCCGGTATGCGTTTTACAGCGCCCGTTATCTCATCGTCGAAACTAGGCCAGCCGCAATGCGACTCAAATTTGTATTCCGAAGTATAAAGCGGGGCATTGCAGCGGCGACATAAGTAAACACCTTCTGCTTTATTATGCTCATACTCGCCTGTGCCCGGGTATTCCGTGCCCTTGTGAACTATAATACGCTCCTCTTCAGGGGTAAGCTTGTTATATTCTGATGGATCTTTTGCGATTTTCATGAGTTAAATATTTTGCTAAAGTTGTACTAAAACAAATAACGCACCTTAAAGTTTTAGATGACATATTGGCCGTTTTATCCGGCACCAACTTATAGTATACCTATGCACCCTGCCCCACGTTCTGCGACAGGCCACCATCCATAAAGTAACTTGATCCGGTAACATAATCTGCATCAGCAGAAGCCAGGAAAACCGCCACCCTGGCAATCTCTTCCGGTTTACCAGCCCTTTTCATTGGGATGTTCTGTTCAGCTTTTTCACGCACTTTCTTATTGTCTATGGCTTCCTGGTTCATGGGCGTTAAAATCATGCCCGGGCAGATATTGTTTACGTTAATGCCATCTTCAGCTAATTCCAGGGCCATTGTGCGGGCAAGGTTACGAACTGCCGCCTTAGAAGCGCAATAATCTGCTGTGCCGGCAGCAACAATCTCTTCGTGCACCGACGATACGTTGATGATCTTGCCTTTGCCACCCTGCTGTTTGCGGTGCTTTATAAAAGCCCTGGAACAAAAGAAGGTACCATACAGATTGGTACGGATAGTCTTGTCGAAAACTTCTGTGCTCATATCGGCCACGTTAATGCCTGAGCCATTTACGGCGGCATTGTTCACCAGTATATCGATCGTTTTAAACTGCTTCAGTGCCTGCCCAAACAGCTGTTCTACCTTTTGCTCATCACTGATATCTACCTGTAATATTACGCCTTTGCTGTTGTGCTTCTCCACTTCTTTAAGTGTTCCTTCAGCGCCTGCTTTGTCAGAATGATAACAGATAACCACATCAGCTCCTTCTCTGGCGTATTCAATGGCGGTGGCTTTGCCAATACCCGAATCTGCGCCTGTAATCAGCGCTACTTTTCCTTTAAGTTTGTCCATAGATAATTGTTTGTATGCTAATGCTCTCAGCCTGAGTTAAGCTAAAATCAATAGTTACATACTGCCTGCGCTGCCTGGTGGTTCAGGGATAAGATGGATTACTTTTCGTGCAGCTTCCGGTTATTTAGCAGCTTGTCTATAGTTTGCACAATGCGCTCTACCTTGGTTTCGTCGGTTTTGGAACTATAGATCCAGTCAGTTATGGCTTTCTGTTCGCCATCGGTGCAGTTCTGAAACTTCTCATAAGCTGCGGGTTCATCTCTCAGGCAAAGCAGCAGCTCTTCAGGTACTTCCTGCGGGGTGTTGTCGGAGTAAAGTATTACCTGCACCCAATCGCCTGCCTGCTTCTTTATCTTTTTCCGGATCTCGGATTTTACCGGCAGAAAAAGCTTGCCATTGCCCATCGGCATTAGGTGGAAGCCTTTTATTTCGTAACCGTCTATAGTTCCTTTTACCCTAACCCAACCAAAATGGGTATGTTTGTCCGGAGCAATTTCAGGTATAGCTGCATAGGTCCAGCCGCCTTTGCCGGGAAACTTCTCCAGCAGGTAAGCTTTATCGGTTAGAGGTTCATGCATAGCGTTAAACTATAGAAATACAAGATCTTGCTTTTTATGCCTATTTCAGAAGGTTTATTCTTACCCAATCTCTGATCTGGTTTTTAGTCGCAGCCGCATAAGGTATTCCTTTGGTTGATCCCTCATGACAAAGATCTGTGAGTTTAAATGAATGATTGGCACCTGCTATAGTTGCGGTCTGGATGTTTGCAGGTATGCCGCCTGGGTAAAGCTTTTGCAGCTCCGCCAAGCTGTATTTAGGAGATACCAGCGCATCGTTTTCGCCGAATATGAGCAGCAATGACCTTTGTATGTTAGAAAGATACTTACCCGGCTCAAACTTCCCGATAACTTTAAGCTGTTTCCATTGGGGCTTAACAGGTAAAGCTGTCGCCACAAGAAAAGTTACCTTTGTTTTCTTGGTCGCCTTTTGTCGTGCTGCTTCTTCGGTTAGCTGCTCTTTGCACATCAGGGTGCTGGTGTAGTCGTTTCGTACCTGCTCCCATACGTTAAATGTTGGCCCTGCCAGCGAGATGCCTCCGACAAATGTTTCCGGATATTTCGAAACGCAGATCTGGGTTATCCAGCCTCCCTGGCTATGCCCTGCTATCGCTATCCGGTTCTTGTCTATAAAGGGAAGCGACTGCAGGTAATCAGCAGCAGCTTTTGCATCGGCAGCCCTGCTCTCGAAATCGGCTGTGTGCCATTTCCCTTCTGATGCGCCTATGCCTCTTTTATCAAAATACAGAATGGCAACGCTATCCATCGGTAATTGATTTGTAAACAAAGAATCTACAAAGCTTGCGTAGCTGGAGGTCGTAGAGCCGGCACCCGAGCCAACACAGAACACAATAGCCGGTATTTTGGCTGTAGTCTGTGCTATATGCTTTGGCACCAGTAGTTTGCCCTGCAGGGTGTATTGCCCGCTTTTAAAAGAGATGGGTAGCCTATCTATTGCGACAGCACTGCCGGAGGGTGCAGTGGGCCCGGGTGCAGCATTTAAGCTACCGATGTGGATTATCAGCAGGAAGAGGAGCGCTATTTTTTTGTACGGGACAACATACAGCCAGCTGCCCTTGCTAAAGGATCTCCCAAACCAGCGGGTTTCGAAAACTATAGTTTGAAGCATACGGTGTATTATGTATAAGCGTGTAGAATTAAAACTATATTCAACCCCTCTGCCTCACGAATGTATGAAATTGCCCTTAATCCTTTAGGTATCAGCGATACTATTGAGATACTACCTCACATCTGATAACCTTCTCAGTTCTTATTAGTTGTATAAATTACTACCGAAGATACTAAAACGGAAAGGATAAAATCATATGAAATTTGGAATTACCGGAGCTACAGGGCAGCTTGGCCGCCTTGTAATCAGCAAGCTCAAAGAGCGAACATCAGAAGCTAACATTGTGGCGCTTGCCCGCTCGCAACAAAAGGGTGCTGACCTGGGCGTAACGGTGCGCGAAGCGGACTATACGAAACCGGAAACGCTTAACCGTGCTTTAGAGGGGATAAACATTCTGCTCCTTATCTCATCCAGCGAAGTGGGACAACGTGCGGCCCAGCACAAAAACGTGATAGAGGCAGCAAAAGAAGCCGGCGTAGAATGGATCGTGTATACCAGTCTGCTTCATGCTGATACGTCGTCGCTGAGCCTCGCTGCCGAACACCGCGAAACGGAAGCAATGCTGAGAGCATCGGGTATACAATTTACATTTTTGCGTAACGGCTGGTACACCGAAAACTATACCGGCTCTATTCAGGGTGCTCTTGCCGGTGGTGCTTTTATTGGCAGTGCAGGGGATGGTAAAATCTCTTCGGCAGCCCGTGCCGATTATGCTGACGCGGCGGTTGCGGTTCTGACAGGTGAAGGCCACAGAGGCAAAGTGTATGAGCTGGCCGGCGATGAAGCTTACACGCTAAACGATCTGGCTGCAGAAATTTCAAGACAGACAGGCAAAGACATCCCTTACAAAAATCTGCCTGAGGCCGATTATGCTGCTGCTCTCGCTGGTTTCGGTTTGCCTGAAGGGCTGGCGCAGGCCATTGCCGGTTGGGATATCTCCGCATCTAAAGGCGATCTGTATGACGATAGCCGCCAGCTTTCTACCCTTATTGGTCACCCGACCACACCTATGAAAGAGACCGTAGCAGAAGCGCTTAAAGAAACTTCGAAAACGCAGTAAGGCTTATAGTTTAACTATAGCCTATAAACAAGAGAAGCTACTTCACCAGTAGCTTCTCTTGTTTATAAGGAGTTTGGTTCTGCTAACTACAAACTATAGTTTCAGATAAACTATAGTTGCGCTATCACTAAAAATTCTGAAAGACTTATTGCCCCTGATTGTTCATTCTATTGTCTCTTCTGGTTTTCACAAAAGACAGGACAATACTGAAGATCAGGACCATCGCAATTACCAGTAGCGATATAAACGTAGGAATCTTGAAGATATCAACCAATAGCATTTTAGAGCCTACAAATACCAGTATAATGGCCAGTCCGTACGATAGGTAAACAAAGCGGTCTACTACGTGGGCGAGGGCAAAATACAACGAACGCAAACCTAGGATGGCAAATACGTTTGAAGTATAGACGATGAACTGGTCTTGTGTAATGGCAAGTATTGCCGGAATGCTGTCAACGGCAAAGATCAGGTCGGTAGTTTCGATCAGGATAAGCACCAGAAACAGCGGCGTAGCATACTTTTTGCCATCTACTTTCACAAAGAACTTATCCCCATGCAACTCATTTGTAACAGGCATTATTCTTCTGGCAAACTTCATAACCGGGTTGTTTTCCGGATCGATCGTGGTCCCCTTCTCTGTAAACATTTTGTAACCGGTATAGATCAGGAAAGCGCCGAAAATGTAAATGGTCCAGTGGAATTTCTCGATCAGGGCAACACCGGCGAAGATAAAGATTATCCTCATGACCAATGCCCCAAGAATACCCCAGAACAGGATCTTGTGCTGGTAGATGGCAGGCACCTGGAAATAGCCGAAAACAAGCACAAACACGAATATATTATCTATGCTCAGCGATTTCTCGATAAGGTAACCGGTCAGGAACTCAATTGCTTTGGCCTCGCCGAACCAGTAATACACTAAGGCATTAAAAACCAGGGCAAGACTTATCCAGACAGCTGACCAGGTCAGTGCTTCTTTTACTGATACAACATGCGCCTTCCGGTTAAATACGCCCAGGTCGAGCGCAAGCATGAGAAGTACAAATACGTTAAAGCCAATCCAGAATGAGGCGGTTACTTCCATAAGTGTTCGTTAGTGTTTGTTAGTTACAATTCTTATAAGATGTTTGTTACAAGAAAGGCTTTTCGCGTGCAAATTTAATCAGATAGTGTACTTGCTGCATAGTTATCTTAGCATATTGGCTTAAAATTAGATGAATAACAAAGAAGCAGCCACAAACGGAGCTGCTTCTTTGTTATAAATAATCCGGATATAGTTTCCCAAGTCCGCTATCCGACATTTTTTTCTTCAAGCCGATGTTGGATGCTCCCGAAGCGATGACCGTATGAGAAAGCAATTCTGTTCTTAGTGCTAAGGGTTTCCATACATATTCGACTCACCCCCATCTATAGCTATAGTTTGTCCATTAACATAAGAGGCCGCTTCGCTTAGCAGAAAAGCCACTACCTTGGCCACTTCTTCAGGTAAGCCTAAACGCCTGGTTGGGTTTCGTTTGGCGTATTCGGCTTCTGCAGCTTTGGGGTCATCAGGATTAACTTCTCTGAAGGCTTCGGCCACCATGGGCGTCAGGATGGCTCCCGGGGCAATGGCGTTGGTTATGATGCCGTCCTTGCCATACTCGAGAGCAGCGTTTTTTGTCATGCCGGAAACGGCGTGTTTGCTGGCCACATAGGCTACCTGGTTCAGTACGCCCCGAATGCCGCCCACCGATGCCACATTTACAATACGCCCGTACTTCTGCTTCTGCATAACCGGAATTACATAGCGCATGCCGTAATACACACCCATCAGGTTAATGTCGATCACCTTTTTAAACATCTTGATGTCGTACTCGATCATGGGTGCCTGCTTGCCCTCTATCCCGGCGTTGTTATACAGGCCGTCTATGCGGCCAAATGCTTTCTCTGTTTCCGAAGCATAGCGTTTCACATCGTCTTCATTGGAGGCGTCGCCCACCACTGTAATGATCTTTGCTGAAGAGAACTCTCTAGTTAAGTTATCGGCTGCATCAGAGAGTTGGGCTTCGTTGAAATCCATCAAGGTAAGGTTAGCCCCCTGGCTTGCCAACTCTTTCGCTGCCGCCAGCCCCAGGCCCATGGCAGCACCCGTGATAATGATAGATTTCTGGTCGAATGTTTTCATAGTAGCTTATAGTTTGATGTAGAACTCGGTAAGTATGGCAGGCTCCTTTTATCTGCTTTTCAGAAGAACAATATAAAAGCTTAAAAAACCTGGGGTGATGAAGGGAAGCAGAGATGTATGAATTATACGATGGAAGGTGGATTGGTGGTGGAGCTAACTATAGTTGGATGTTTGGAGATAGTGTTGTGCAGCTATGAAAAGTATTTGTCTTGCTGGCCTCTTGCTAGTGCGAGCTTGCAGCTCGTGTCTTACTTTCATAGTATAAATTAAGTACGAGCTACAAGCTCGCACTAGCGGAGTAGGTTAAATATGGAATATACGATGGAAGGTGGGTTTCCGGTGGAGCTAACTATAGTTTGACGTTTAGAGAATGAATTAAGAGTCACAAGCACGCACTATTGGGATTAATATCTATTCAGTAAGAATTAATCAACTAAAGTTCGTCTGAATTTACTCGCTTCTACATAAGTATTAAACTTATAAAACTTTCGAGAAGTAACGGAATGTATATATTCATACTCATTTCTCAAGCTGATCTCAAGTTTATCTAAAGTTTTGTGTTCAAAGATATCAGTTAGATATCGATCTTCAATTTCTTCTATTTCAGATAAATAAACATACTTGTTTACACCATCTAGAAAACCTGTTTCACCGGATGATGACATGGAGGTGTAAGGACCGGTTTTATATTGTATAACAGCTAAAGTATATTTTGTGCTAGTTTGATCTATAATGTTTTTAGACTTATCATTCGTATTAGCAGCTTCTAATTGAGCCTTTAGGTCTGCAATTTGTTCTTCCTGCTCTTTTAATTTGGAAGTATCTGTACAAGAAAACAAGATAAGACAAATTAATAATATAGTTCCTCTAAGATATTTCATTTCGTTTTAGGCTTACTCTTTATATAACTCGTTTAATTACCCCCCATTTGTCTTTTTAAATCAGCTTTTATTGTTCGAATTAGAATCTCATAATTGCTTTTATGGTTAGCATTTTGATCTATCATTTGTCCTACTTGAAATTCATCAAAACTCTGGTTCGATCTATATTTTATTAAGCTTGATTTTCCAATTTGATACTCTGAAAATGAATGAATTATATTAATGAGCTCATCATAATGTGAATCTTCAATAAAGAGGGAAGATCTTTCAATCTCTGTACGAGTAATACTTAACTGTTTAGAAAACTTTTCAAGGTTAACTGAATTTGCTATACTCCATAATGAATCAGCGAGAACTTTGAGGTCATACAAACTAGCCCATAACAGACTATAATGTTCAAATTGCTTATCATTATACTTTAGTGAAGTTTGTTTAATTATCTCTAACTGAGATTGGTAATGATTTATTTCATTCTGAAATTTAGCTTTAAGCTCTTCCTCATATCTCTTAATAAAAATTTGAGCTATATATCTTGAGAAAGATAGTATAATAGCACCTACCCCACCAGCTGAGAGTAGGATTGTTAATAAAATCTCGTATATATTTTCCACGCCTTATCAAATCAATCACTAAATATACGTAAAGTAATATGTATAACTCTGTTCAAGAACAAAACAAAAAAGCAGCCCCAAACGGAGCTGCTTTTCCTTTATCTGTAAACTACAGTTCTTACTTTTTCAAGCTGCCGATCATGTCCTCTGGGCGTACCCACTCGTCGTACTGCTCGTTGGTTAGCAGACCAAGGGAGATAGCTGCCTGGCGAAGGGTTGTGCCTTCTTTGTGGGCTTTCTTCGCGATCTTGGCTGCGTTGTCGTAACCGATGTGCGGGTTAAGGGCCGTTACCAGCATCAGCGAGTTCTCCAGGTTCTCTTTAATGCGGGCTGTGTTTGGCTCGATACCAATTGCGCAATGCTTGTCGAACGAGTCGCAGGCGTCGCCGATCAGCTGGGCGCTCATCAGCAGGTTAAAGATCATCACCGGCTTAAACACGTTCAGCTCGAAATGGCCGTTCATGCCTCCAACCGAGATAGCCACGTCGTTACCGATAACCTGCGCGCAAACCATTGTCATAGCCTCAGCCTGTGTTGGGTTAACCTTACCTGGCATGATAGACGAACCTGGCTCATTCTCTGGAATCAGGATCTCAGCAATACCAGAACGTGGACCAGAAGCCAGTAAACGAATATCGTTAGCAATCTTCATTAAAGAAACAGCCAGTTGCTTCAGCGCGCCGGAAGTTTCAACTATAGCATCATGTGCAGCAAGCGCCTCGAATTTGTTTGGGGCCGTGATGAACTCATGACCGGCATATTGAGAGATCTTCTCGGCAACCAATACATCGTAACCGGCTGGCGTGTTAAGGCCTGTACCAACTGCAGAGCCACCAAGCGCCAGTGTGCTCAGGTGTGGCAAGGTGTTGCGAAGCGCTTTCATGCCATAGTCCAGCTGCGCTACGTAACCCGAAAGCTCCTGGCCCAGCGTAAGTGGCGTAGCATCCATCAGGTGCGTACGGCCGATCTTCACCACATCCATGTAAGCTTCGGCTTTGCTGTGCAGTGTGTCGCGTAGTTTCTGTACCAACGGCAGCGTGTGCTCTACCACTTTTTTGTAAGCGGCAATGTGCATCGCTGTCGGGAAGGTATCGTTCGAAGACTGTGACTTGTTTACGTCGTCGTTCGGGTGGATCTTCTTTTTCTCATCCATCAGGTCGCCGCCCAGCAATACGTGTGCACGGTTAGCTACCACCTCATTCACGTTCATGTTCGACTGTGTACCTGATCCTGTCTGCCAAACTACCAGCGGGAATTCGTCAGCCAGTTTGCCTTCCAGAATCTCGTCGCAAACCTGAGAGATAATGTCTGCTTTGTCCTGAGCCAGAACACCAAGCTGTGCGTTAGCCTGTGCGGCCGATTTTTTAAGGATAGCAAAAGCTTCGATCACTTCTTTCGGCATCAGTTGGCCGCCAATGGTAAAGTTTTCTTTCGAGCGCTGCGTTTGTGCGCCCCAGTATTTGTCTGCAGGCACCTCAATCGGGCCCATCGTGTCTTTCTCTACGCGAACTTGCATATCGATTTATGTTTGGTTTAAAGGATCAGTTTAACTGTGGCAAATTACAAAACTTTTCAGAGTTACGAATTACTTCAGAAGTTACAGGCACATAGTTTCGGCATACGGCAATAATAGTAAACGGTGTGTCCTGCAAACTATAGATTGAATGAGAGAAGTGGAACTCCTATTATCACCAACAGGGATGCTTTCAGAATGTTAAAATGGAGAATGATCAGTAGTAGCGATTTTGTCTGAACGGGGATTTCCCCAGCCCAAATCGCTCCTTTTATCGGGTGCACTTACATCCAGAACAGGAGCTTTGATGTTATAGTTTGGGTTATAGTTCTATAGTTGGCGTTAGTCCAACCACCCCTACCTCCTCCTTGTCTAAGGCGGGGAATTTCCGCCATGGCAGTAGTTGAGGCTAAAGTTCTATAGTTGCTGAATGAACACCCCTGTAGTCCCCTCAAGGGGACAGTTTCGGCTATTGCTATAGTTGCGGCTATCGTCCTACAGTTAGGGTTAGTCATCCCCCTCCCCCCTTCAAAGGGGGACTTTCCTCCCGTTCCTATAGTTTAAATTATGGTCTTATAGTTCCAGACCACGAACAGGGCAGGTTTACCTGTCCCTTTGGAGCTACAACCATGAAAAGGCGATGCAACTATAGCTACTCAACAAACTATAGTGGTAGCTATCGAAAGATTTCAGTCTTTGGGTTGAGCGCCTTGTAGATTTCTGGTGCCGTTAGGCATTGTGAGGAACGAACAAAAGAAATGTACACCGCGCGATGCCCGAAGACGAGGCCCCGCGGCCGTGAGCGCACCAAAGCAACTATACAACGGTAGGCCAGTAGAGCTCCCAGGATAAAAGGTAGCTATGAAAGAAACTCTTGTATCCAGTAGCAACTATAGTTAGCTATAAGCTGATATAGATTTCTCACTTCGTTCGAAATGACAATAGAAGTTAGCTAAAGGGCATATAAGATCCTTCACAGCTACGCTGGCTCTCTTCGACCCTCGTCTCAAGAATGCTCAGGATAATGCTCAGGATGACAGGAAGAAAAACTACAGGACAAAGACCCTTTACCTATAGCTCTATACAACAGATTAAAACTATAATCCTGTTATCTAATCACTTTCTTCCCTGACTTCTCCGAAAGAAATGCAATCAACTCGAGTTTTACGGGTTTGAGGTAGGTAGTATTGATATGAGCATTGTCGTTGAAGGTGATAATGTATTCTCCTTCATTACCCAGGTACTCGATGCGGCTAATATCTGAGAACTGGTATTTGTGCTCTTCAGTAAATGGTTCGGTTACAGTTATATGGTTTTCAGAAATAGTTACCTGCCACTTCAGGGCAAACGCCGACAGGGTACCAGCCAACACCAGCATTACCAGGAATGCCACCCGCCAGAAGCGCAAGGAATGATGGCCTTCTGCCTGCGCCAGGTAATCTTTGTACAGGTCATAGTCGTGGTTAAGTATAGCCCGTTGCGATAAGCGCAGGGGTACAAGCGCAAGGGTAAAGCCCAGTAGCAGGCCCGGCGCAATCAGGGCATCAAAGTTAGGCGTGAGCAAGTGCAGGAAATTACTGCCAGCTGAGTGGATAATACTGGATATCATGGCCAGTATGCCAGCGCTGAAAACAGTTAGTACACAGGCGAAAATAAAGTACAACCAGATCAGTTTCCATTCCTGCTTCTGCATATACTTAGCTTCTTCAGGGGTTAGTACGTGTTGCAGGTGGCCCATTAACAGGCGTCTGATGGCGTAACGAACAACAGGCAGCAGCACAAGCACAGCAACAAAGCTGATCAACAGGGTTCGTAAGATATCAAGCATAATCAGTAATTTTCTGCAAAGGTAACAGGGTATGTTCAATTTCCGGAATTTAAATCCTGATATCAGGTAAGAAGCAGTCAGCCAGCAGTGGAAATCTTCTTAAAATGCTGCCTTTTGTTGCATGTAGTTAGGTAGCAGAATTGCCTAAGCCTGATTTCTTAAAATATACCCTTATATCATTAAAAGGGCACTTATAGTTGTGAAATTGGTTTACGCTCAACGGCCTGCTTAACTATAATAGATGTGAAATTTTCATTATCAACAGGCTACGTTTGTTATTTAAATATTACAATATAAAGCTTGTGTAAAAGTGCAGCCCTTTGCTTGATGTGCAATGGGTTTTTTGTATATTTGGCTACATTCTGCCGGTTAGCGTACTATAATTCTAGCTTCTATCTGCCCTTATTTTAACCTGCCTTTATACTCTCTACAACTATGAGACCTGCTAAAATTGCTTCTTTTCTTCAGGATCATTTAATAGCTGTCTCCTCTTTCCTGCTGATTTTTCTGGTAACCTTATTCCTGTATTCCGAAACCCGTAACAAGGCCGCAGAACGCACCAGTAAATTATTTGAGTTAAGGGCCAATCAGGCAGCAAACGACATTAAGCTCCGGCTGAATGATTATATACAGGTGCTGATAGGCGCAAAGGCTATGTTTGTTGCCTCAGATACGGTAGAACGGAAAGCATGGCGGAAGTACTATGAAACCCTGAACCTTGAAGCAAACTACCCAGGTATACAGGGCTTAGGCTATACGCATTTTGTAAGGCCAGCCGAAATGGAGAGCCACTTAAAGCAGATCCGAGCGGAGGGGTTTAAAGATTACAAAATTACCCCGGAAGGCGAGCGGCCTATCTATAGTGCTATAGTTTACCTGGAACCATTTACAGACCGCAATCTGCGGGCATTCGGATACGACATGTTCAGTGAGCCGATACGGCAGTCGGCTATGCGGATTGCGCGCGACACCAAGCAACCAGCCTTGTCTGGTAAGGTGCGGCTGGTGCAGGAAACGGGCTATGACCTGCAGTCCGGGTTTCTGATTTACCTTCCTGTTTACCAGGATAACGCCGACCCCGAATCGATAAAGGAACGACAGCGGCTTATAAAGGGCTTTGTGTATAGTCCATTCAGGGCGAAAGACTTCGTGGAAGCCGTCCTGGGCAATGATTACGACGACATTGACATTGAACTATACGATGGCGCCGACATGACAGAAGAATCGCTGCTGTACAGTACAGATTCGGTAATGCATCTGAACAACAAAAGCCGCGAACTAAGTAAAACCAATACCATTACTGTTGCCAACCATACCTGGCGCATACACAGCACAGCCAAGCCTGCTTTCGCGCAGACCTCAGATGCCGGCCTTCCCTATTTTATACTGTTAGGCGGTAGCATCATCAGCTTCCTGATGTTCTTTATTATCTGGTCTTTATCGAGCACGAGGCGTTCTAACCGCCTGAAGCAAACCATTACTGACAACGCCACAGCCGCACTGTTTATAATGGATGCAAACGGTTATTGTACGTTTATGAATCCTGCTGCCGAAGAAATGACAGGCTTTACTTTTGAAGAGATCAGCAGCAAGCCGCTGCATCATATGATCCATCATACAAGACCGGATGGCAGCCCATTTCCAATCGATGAATGCCCGATTGACAGGGCCTTGCCAACCAACAATGATATGCGTGCCTATGAAGATATGTTCATCCGCAAAGACGGTACTTTCTTCGATGTAACCGTAGCAGCTCGCCCGATTATAGAAAGTGGAGTTCCGACCTATACAATTATCGAAGTACGCGATATAACCGAAGAAAAACGCGCGCAGCAAACTATAATTGAAAGCGAAGCCCGCTTCAGAACTATGGCCGACAATGCGCCGGTAATGATCCGGATAACAGATGCAGACCGGCAGGTAACTTATGTAAACAAGCAATGGACAGACTTTACGGGCATCACGTTTGAAGATGTTGTGAGGCACGGCTGGGAGCATACATTACACCCCGATGACCGGGAAATGTTTGAAGAAATGTATGCGAAGGCACTGGCTAACAAAGCAGCATTCAGGACGGAGTACCGCCTGCTTCGCCGCGATGGCGAATACCGTAGCGTGGTAGGCACCAATACGCCACGTTTTGGAGGGCATGGCGAGTTTCTAGGCCACATCTGTTCTATAATTGATATTACAGAAATTAAGGAAGCCGACCGCAGGGTAAAACAGAACGCAGAACTGCTGCAGAAACTCTTCCTGGAGGTTCCGGCGGTGGTAGGCCTTGTTCGTGCGCCCGACTACCAGTATGTGCTGGCCAACCCCCCTTATCGCAAACTATACGGTAATCGTCCGCTGGTAGGCAAAACTATTTACGAAGCGCATACCGAAGCAGAGGGCGTAAGCTTCTTTAACCAGCTGCATGAAGTGTTTGCTACAGGCAAGCCATATGTTGGCGTAGAAGTGCCTGTTATAATAGAAATTGATGGCTTGCGCAAAGATGAGACCTCTTACTTTAACACGGTATACCAACCGCTGTTGGACAGCAGGGGGCAGGTTGAAGCAGTGCTGATATTTGCCATAGAGGTAACAGAACTGGTAGCAGCCCGCACCAAACTTGTGTCGGCAAACGAAGAGCTGAGCGAGAAGAACGATGAACTGCTCCGCATCAACAGCGACCTCGATAACTTTGTTTACACTGCCTCGCATGACCTGAAATCGCCTATTGCGAACATGGAAGGCCTGATAACCCTGCTGCGCGATATAGTGCAGGGCAAACTGGATGCAGAAGACGAGCAGCTGCTGGACAGAGTAAGCCAATCTATCGATAAACTGAAAGGAACTATAGCCGACCTGACCGAAATTACGAAGGTGCAGAAAGAGCTACAATCGAAGGTGGAGCCGCTTAAGTTTGAGCAGGTACTGAAGGACGTGCTCTCGGATATAAGTGGTATGCTAAAAGAAACCGACGCCAAGCTTGAAGTTAACTTTGATGTAGATGCCATTCTGTATGCCCGCAAAAACCTGCGCAGTATTATCTACAACCTGGTTTCAAACGCCATTAAATACCGCTCACCACATCGCCAGCCGGTTGTTAAAGTGAACACCTACCGCGAAAAAGGCTACGTAGTAATGGAAATTGCCGACAACGGGTTGGGAATCAGGAAAGAGCATCTGCACAAACTCTTCAGCATGTTCAGGCGCCTGCACAAGCACGTAGAGGGTACAGGCATTGGCCTTTACATTGTAAAACGTATAATCGAAAATAACGGCGGCAGAATAACCGTATCGAGCGAATACAATGTGGGAACCACCTTTAAAGTGTACTTTAAGGAAGTGCCCGTAGCGGCAGAAGTTTAGTGCCACAAACCCCGATTTTAATGACCGTTTTATACCTTAAAGTTGTTCTAAACTGATAGGAATAAACCATCCGGAAAAACGAACAACAACATTAATGGCTAAAATAAAAACATCTTACTTCTGCCAGAACTGCGGCGCCCAATCAGCTAAATGGATAGGCAAATGCCCGGCCTGCGGCGAGTGGAACACTTACGTAGAAGAAGTAGTACAACGCGAAGAACTCACCCCTACCAGCATCTGGAAAGTGGGCAGCAGCTCAGCCCAGGTAGCAAGCAAACCTAAGCCTATTGCCGAGATCTCTTTTCAGGAGCAACAACGCATTAACACCACAGACCAGGAACTGAACCGTGTACTGGGTGGCGGCATAGTACCGGGCTCTATGGTGCTGATCGGCGGCGAACCGGGCATTGGTAAATCTACCCTGATGCTGCAGATTGCACTTAGTCTGCGCGGCATGCGTGTACTGTACGTAAGCGGCGAAGAGAGTGAGCAGCAGATAAAAATGCGTGCCGAGCGCATTGGAACTGCTACTTCAGACTGCTTTATCCTTACCGAAACCGGTACGCAGAACATCTTTAAGCAAATAGAACAGCTGCAACCTCAGGTACTTATAGTTGACTCTATCCAGACCTTGCACTCGTCGTTTATAGAAGCCGGTGCAGGCAGCGTGAGCCAGGTGCGTGAGTGTACGGCAGAGCTCCTGAAGTTTGCAAAGGAAAGCGGCACGCCGGTTTTTCTGATCGGGCACATTACAAAAGAAGGTAACCTGGCTGGGCCTAAGATTCTGGAGCACATGGTAGATACGGTGCTGCAGTTTGAAGGCGACCGCCACATGACCTACCGTATCTTACGCACTACTAAAAACCGCTTCGGCTCAACTTCTGAGCTGGGAATTTACGAGATGATGGGTGCCGGTTTGCGCGAAGTAAGCAATCCGTCGGAGATCCTGATCTCGCAGCGTGAAGATGCGTTTAGTGGCATTGGAATTGGCGCAACACTGGAAGGAAACCGCCCACTTTTGATTGAAGTGCAAAGCCTGGTAACGCCAGCCACGTATGGCACGCCCCAACGCACCAGCACCGGTTTTGACGGCAAACGCCTGAACATGCTGCTGGCTGTGTTAGAGAAGCGCGGCGGCTATAGATTAGGTGCGCAGGACGTGTTCCTGAACATAGCCGGTGGCCTGAAAGTAGAAGATCCTGCCCTGGACCTGGCGGTGTGTGCCTCTATCCTTTCGTCGTTCGAAGATATGGCCATACCAAGTACAGCCTGTTTTGCTGCAGAAGTTGGCTTGGGTGGCGAGATTCGGGCTGTAAACAGGGTGGAAAACCGCATTTCCGAAGCTGAAAAACTGGGCTTTACTGACATCTACATCTCCAAATACAACAAGAAAGGGCTCGACTTCAGTAAATTCAATATTAAGGTGCATGCCTTCAGTAAACTGGAAGATGTTTTTGGAGAGCTTTTCGGATAAGAGGCTTGAAGGACTATAAAACGGAGCATTGCCGGTTTTCTGAAATAATTTGTTTGCTCCGGAATTTATAGTTAGTAATTTGATGTTCAGCTACATAGTTCTTAAAAAGGAGCTACTGTAGCTGAACATTTCATTTTCTGACCTTTTCTATGAAGCGAATCCAATCACTGTTACTGCTGGTCGCGTTGCTGCTGGTAAACGATACATTTGGGCAAGGTAAAACAATTATTACCGGCAAAATTACCAACCCGCTTTCTGATGATATTACCGTTATCACGTACCCAAACCCGCTTATTCCGCAGGAGAAAGAAACTACTGTAGAACTTACTGGTACTACCTTTAAGCTGGAAGTGCCTGTAACTGAAACGACGCTGGCTGAGTTGGTGCATGGAAATGAGGTAGTGCCGGTTTACCTGGAGCCCGGCTATAGTTTAACCCTGAGCTTTAACGGCGATAAATTTCTGAAAACGATAAAGTTTGAAGGTAAAGGCACCAACGAGAACAATTACCTGGCACAATACACCCGCCGTTTTGATGAAGTGGAAGACTACCAGGTTCTGCCCGACAACATCAAGCTGAATGAAAAGGAGTTTACTGAGTTTCTGGACTACCGCAAAAAAGATCAGCTTAAAAACCTGGAGAAGTATACAGGCAAGAACCCGGTCTCGGATAAGTTTAAAGCCTTTGCCCTTTCGGAGATAGACTATAGTTATGCCAACGATAAGGTGAGCTACCCAACTTTACGCCAGCGTGTGGGAGCCAGTAAAAACTATGTAGCACCATCAACAGGTTTCTATAGTTTCCTAAACGAGTTGGACCTGAACAAAGGATTAGCGATAAGTCCGGCTTATGTGGTATTCCTGCGCAACTACGCCGCCCACCTGGCAAAAGCCACTGGCCTGACCGAGACTGATAGGCTTTACTATAAAAAGAGCTATAGTTTGGCTACCGAGAAACTGCAAGGCAAAGCACGCTTATTGGCACAGGCACATATCCTGAAACAGTCTATAGAGAAAGGCCACATCGGTTATTCTGAAGAGATGATGAACAACTATAAAACCGGCGGTGCAAACCCGGAAGTGATAACCTATCTGGAAAACTACCTGGCAGCAAACAGCAAAAATGCCTTAGGAAGCCTGGCCCCCGATTTTAAACTGAAAAGCATAGATGGCTCCGAAGTAGCACTTTCTGATTTCAGGGGCAAAGTAGTGTACCTGAACTTCTGGCAGGCTGGCTGTGGCTTGTGCATGATCGAGCTTCCCCATGTGCAGGCACTTACCAAACAGCTGCAGGGTAAAAATGTAGGGTTTGTGAATATTAGCCTAGATGAAGACGAGGAAAAGTGGCGCAAGACAGTCACAACAAAACAGCTGCAGGGCACGCACCTGTATTTAAAAGGACTGGATGCAGAGCTGGTAAAACGTTATGACCTGAAAGATGTGCCGGCTTATTTCCTGCTGGATGAGGAAGGCAGGTTTTTAACAACAAAAGCCCGTCGCCCCAACGATCGCGAGGCGGCTAACGATATTCTGCGCTACCTGAATCAAGGACAGGCCAGCACAAAATAATCCCAACTAACCCTTACCCCGTTTTACCGCCCGGTGCCTTTGGTGTCGGGCGGTTTTTATGTTAGCTTTCTTCTGTTGCTATAGTTGGAGCTATAGTTCTATAGTTGACATTTTAACCCACCCCTGCCCCTCCCGAGAGGGGACTTTTGGCCATTGCTATAGTTGGAAGCTATAGTTTTATAGTTACAGTTTGTCATCCCCCTACCCCTTCGAAGGGGGACTTTGCTACTACTATAGTTGGAGCCATAGTGCAATAATTACAAACCACGAACAGGCAGGCGCAGCCTGGCACAAGGAACTATAACTACGGAAAAGCTACAGCACTATAGCTATTAAACAAAACTATAGTTGTAGCTATCGAAAGATCACAGTCTTTGGGTTGAGCGCCTTGTAGATTTCTGGTGGCGCAGCCATTGCGAGGCACGAGCAAAAGAAAGGTACACCGCGCGATGCCCGAAGATGAGGCCTCGCGGCCGTGAGCGCACCAAAGCAACTATGACAACTATAAGCTAGTAAAGCTCCCAGGATTAGAACTAACTATAAAAGAAACTGCTTGTTTCAAGGTGCAACTATAGCCAACTATAGGACATATAAGATGTCTCGACTAACGCTCGACATGACAAAGAATTAACTATAGTCTGAGATTGATCTCTCAAACTATAGTTCTAAATGAGAAAGCAAACTATAGGATTGCAGTCTTATCCAGACAACAACTCTAAACCTCTCAGATATCACCCAAAATAACCGTTGCCAAAGCTACTGCGTACTTTAAAATCACACCTCCGTTAAAAATAAGGTGATTTTGAAAACAAACGATTACCTAATAAATACTTAAAAGGCAAAGCATATGGCATTAATCCACAAAAAAGACATTGAGAAACTGCTCAATGTGCAGAACAACACACAGAATGCGCTGTGCATTTCAATATTCATACCTACACACCGCGCCGGGCACGAAACACTGAACGGCAATGATCAGATTCTATTTAAAAACAAGATAAGGGAAGCCAGAGCTTTATTAGCCCGACACGATGTGCCTGAAGCAGAAATAAACGAATATGTGAAGCCAGCCGAAGACCTGTTAGCAGACAACAACTTCTGGCGACACCAAGCCGAAGGACTTGCTGTATTTATTACAAAAGGATTTTCGGCTCATTATTCATTACCTATTACCATGCCGGATGTGGTTTATGTACTGGATCAGTTCTATTTTACACCGGTTATCCCGTTACTGAGCCAGAATGGCCGCTTCTTTATACTATGCCTGAACCGCGAGAAGATCAGTTTTTACGAAGCTACACTGGATAAATTCCGGGCGATTGATGTAGCTGCTTTTGTACCGGAAACCATGACCAAAGCGCTCAAGTTTGATGTTAAAGGCAAAGACCAGGATTTTACAAACTCAACTACTACAGTAAACGGCTCCAACATTGTGCATGGCGCTGGCGCAACCAAAGGTGACGAAGAGCATGAGCGCGTGCGTGAATTTATGATAGAAGTAGATAACGGGTTGCAGCAGATCCTGCACGACGAGCATGTGCCGCTCGTATTGGCTGGCGTCGACCATTACTGCAGTATTTTCCGGAACCATAGCAAGTATAAAAATATAGTGCCTCAGAATGTAAACGTGAATGAAAATGCCGATACCGCTAACGGCAATGGACTACACGAGAAAGCGCTGGCAGTGGTAAAACCCTTGATGCAGCAAGCGCATACTGAGTCGCTGTCGCATTACGAGAACGTGGCTGGAACAGGCGTTACCTCTGAAGACATTGCCACAGTAGCTGCCGAAGCCGTGCATGGTCGTGTGGAAACGCTGTTTATTGCTCCGGGGCAGCCAGTTTGGGGTAGATACGATGCAAAGAACGCCACAGCTGTGATACACGATGAATACCACCGCGGCGATGACGACCTGATAAACCTGGCCGCAACCAAAACACTAGCGCAGGGTGGCCGCGTGTTTGTGAGCAGCTACAATGGCCTTAGCGAAGCAGCAGCAGATGGTAGCGCTAATGTAAAAGCACTTTTCAGGTATTAGCAGATAAAACTATAGTTTAGGCTTTTTTAGCTATAACGTATAACTTAGGGGCAGCCGGCTTTGGTTGCCCCTAACTTTTGCAGCCTGCTTAAACGCACCACATGAAACCACACTTCACAGACGGACTGAATTTTTTGTCGAAGATGACGTGGAAACGTGCGTTTAATGCGGTGCAGGTGGTTAGCAGCTACTTGTATGCGCGCGTAACAGGCAAGGCTGTGCATTGGGGAATGCCGGTAAGTATCTCGCTGGAGCCAACCACATCCTGCAACCTGCGCTGCCCGGAGTGCCCAAGCGGTTTACGGTCGTTTACCCGCCCTACCGGCATGCTGCAATCCGAACTATACCGCCACATCATCGACCAGCTGCATGATAAACTTCTGTACCTGATCTTTTACTTTCAGGGAGAGCCTTACCTGCACAAGCAGTTCCTGGAGATGGTGAGTTATGCCAGCAAAAAGGGAATTTACACGGCTACATCTACCAACGCGCATTACTTAGATGATGATACGGCCCGCAAAACAGTGGAATCCGGGTTAGACAGGCTTATAGTTTCTATAGATGGCACTACCCAGGAAACCTATAGTGCTTACCGCATTGGCGGCAAACTGGATAAGGTGCTGGAAGGAACGCGCAACGTGGTGAAGTGGAAGAAGGAGCTGAAGTCGAAAACGCCACATATTATGTTCCAGTTTCTGGTGGTTCGGCCAAATGAACACCAACTGGAAGATGTGAAAGCACTGGCCAAAGAACTAGGTGTAGATGAGGTGGTATTCAAAACAGCCCAGATCTACGATTACCAAAACGGCTCACCGCTCATCCCAACTATAGATTACTACTCCCGCTACCAAAACAACGGCAACGGCAACTATAGCATTAAAAACAAACTGCTGAACCACTGCTGGAAAATGTGGCACTCCTGCGTGATAACCTGGGATGGCCTGGTGGTACCCTGCTGTTTCGATAAAGATGCTGAGTACAGGTTTGGTGATCTGAAAGAGGAAGCTTTTAAAGCAGTTTGGCAAGGTGCAAACTATAGCCGGTTCAGACAGGCAGTGCTGCGCTCCAGGGCAGAAGTGGAGATGTGCCGCAACTGTACTGAAGGAACCAGAGTATGGGCATAAATACTAGTTTCTAGTCCTGGTACAGAATCAGACTTTATGAACGACATCGATAAAGCTTTTGAGCTGCTTTTCAATAAACTAGAGCAATGGGGCCATCACCTGGTGCTGATGCTACCTAACCTTATTCTGGCGCTGGTTCTGCTGGTAATTACCTTTGTGGTTGCCCGCATTATCCGGAACGGCCTGGATAAAGTAATAGCCCGTTTCTCGCACAGCCCTGCACTAAACAACCTGATCTCTACCCTGCTGCACCTGTCTATCGTAATGGTGGGTTTCCTGCTGGTGCTCAGTGTGCTTAAGCTGGATAACATTGTAATATCGTTGCTGGCTGGTGTGGGTATAGCTGGTCTGGCGCTGGGTTTTGCCTTTCAGGATATAGCAGCCAACTTTATTTCCGGTACCATTATAGCCGTGCAAAAACCGTTTGGCGTAGGCGATATGATCGAAACCAACGATTACTTTGGCGTAATTGAGCGCATCTCTTTAAGAACGGTAGATATCCGGAAAGTCACTGGCGAGCTGGTAAAGCTGCCAAATAAAATGGTTTTTGAGAATCCGGTTACCAATTACTCCTTCCATGGCATTCGGCGCATCGACCTGGATGTGCGTGTATCTTATAACGAAGACCTGGAAATGGTGCAGCAGGTTGTAATTGAAGCGTTGCAGGAAGTGAAAAACCGTGTAAAAACCCGCGACGTGGAAGTGATGTATGATAAATTTGCCGAAAGCTCTATTGATTTTAAAGTACGTTTTTGGGTAACCTACAGCAGGCAGTTTGACTATGTGAGTGCGAAAAGCGACGCCATTATCCGCATTAAAAAGGCATTCGACTCATGTGGTATTGTTATTCCGCTGCCGATGCGCAAGCTCGACTTCCATACAAAGCCCGACGATAAAATAGCCGACCAGCTGGGAGCTATAAAAGTAGCTATAAGAAATGAAAACAGGTTGCCGGGGACTGATGCCTGACAAACCGGCTAACTATAAACTATAGTTGTAAAACCAAAGAGCCGGCTTTTGCAGCCGGCTCTTTGTTATTTATCTCGTTTATCGAGGTTCTTTCCCAGGTCTTCTACCTGTTTCAGGAAGCTGTCTACGTTTGTGTCCGCATAAGGGCCATAGGAGTTGGAAATAGTGCCTTTATGGCCATTGTGGGTCTCTATTGCATACAATATCGACATGTCATCCGGATCGCTTTCACCTTCGAAGCGGTAAAAGTCTACAATGCGTACCTGTTCTGGCGCAAACTCTTCCTGGCTTTCCATGTTGCATAGCCTGCCTTCTCCGGATACTTTAAAATCGCACTTATAACCATCATTGCGCAGGCGGTTGAGTACGTTTACGAGAGATCTTTCTTCTACTTTATCTTGCATAATACCTTTCTTTTATATTTTCTTGATTTGATAAGGGGTATAGAACTATACGCAAAAAGCAGGTTTGGTTTATACTGAACGATAACTTTTAGATAAGACAGACAGGTACAGACATAAAAAAAGCGCTACCGGTTGGGTAACGCTTTATAGGTTATAGTTGCGTACTATAGTTTATATTTTGGGCAGGGCAGCATTCTTTCGTTTCGTCATTTCCTGCTCTATCTTTTTAAAATCGATGCCACCGCAGGCACCGCAGCTTTTAGCACAGCCATCAGTTTTAACAAAAAAGGTGCGGTATAGTATATGGGCTATATATGCCACTGCCGCTACAAAAAGAAGAAGAATAATGATTTGCTGTACCATATGCTGTAAGAACTATAAGCGGGTATAAAAAGTTTAAGAAAGCAGTTGTTTCCAGTGCAGCGCTATAGTTTGCAGCATCTCGCTATGGATATTGCTGTTGCTTGCCACAATCTCACGACCGAAAATATAGTCTCCGCCTTCGGTAAATTTAGACAGTTTTCCGCCAGCTTCCTGAACTATAACTGCACCGGCAGCCACATCCCAGGCATTCAGGTTGTACTCAAAAAAGCCTTCGAAACGACCAGCAGCTACATAAGCCAAATCCAGTGCAGCAGAACCAATGCGGCGTACTCCATGCGAGGTCCCCATAAAAGCGCCCAATACCTGTAAATATTGCTGTGTCAGGTCAAAGTCATAATACGGGAAGCCGGTTGCTATCAGAGAATCTTTCAGCGCTGGTGCTTCCGATACTTTTATCTGTTTCTCGTTCAGATAAGCGCCGTTGCCCTTGGTTGCATAAAAGCACTCATTGTGCATCGGGTTATAGATCACGCCCAGCACTATTTCGTCGCCTTCCATCAGACCGATGCTTACAGCAAAGTGGTGCAGGCCGTGTGTAAAGTTGGTCGTACCATCCAGCGGGTCGATTACCCAGTTATAAGTATCGCCACGTTCTGTAGCGGTTTCTTCTTCGGTTATAAATCCGGCTTCCGGCAGGGCTTGGCGCAGGTCGTTTACCAGTTGCTCTTCTGCCTGCTTATCCACGTACGACACCAGGTTGTTAAAGCCTTTCAGTTCTATTTTAGAACGATCGAAGTTCCCGGCTTCGTGTTTTATAAAATCTCCTGCGCTGCGGGCTATTTCTATTACACGCTGGCAAAGTTGCTGCAAATCCATAGTTTATAGTTAGATGGCAAAGTTTATAGTTACGCGCGGGTCGCTACTTTTACTGTGGGTTTCTGTTTTTTTCTGTTGATAATGGCTGACCCAACCGCGCCTGTAAATACTAGCAACGCTAACCATAAACTGGAGTGGCCAATGTATTCACCGTGGCGCGTATAAAAAGTAAGCTCAGTATTAGCCAACAGAGTTTGTGACAGCACATCCTGTACCCACCATTCGGAACGGTCGGTTATCTCCCCTTTCTGGTTTATGAAGCCTGAAATACCGGTGTTGGCCGAGCGGGCTATGCTTCTGCGGGTCTCAATGGCGCGTAGCGTAGCGTATTGCAGGTGCTGTTTGTAACCTGGCGAGTCGCTCCACCAACCATCATTCGTGATCACAAAAATCAGGTTGGCGCCGTTCTTTACATACTCCGATACATATTCGCCATAAATAGATTCGTAGCAAATAACCGGTGCGGCGCTAAAGGTACTATCCAGCGAATGATAAAATACATCGCGCGTGTCCTGGCTGCCCTGGCTGCCTACGGTGCCACCTAAATCTATCGCCAATGGGCCTAAGAACTTAAAGATGTGCGGGTAAGGTAACTTCTCAACACCAGGCACCAGCTTCGATTTATGGTAAATATCGATCTCGCCTCTTCGGTTGATGTGCATGGCCGTATTAAAGGAATCGTAGTAACCAAAGCCTTCTAGGTGGCGGACAGTCGGGCTGGCGTCTCCGTTATCCCCATAAAAAGTATAGGTGCTGATACCTGTAACTAACTCTATGTTAGGATGGCTTTGTACAAAGTTTTCAAGTTCGGTAATAGAGCGATATTGTTTCAGTTGCTCTTCCCAGTAGCCACCATCTTGACTTAAAGCTGTTTCCGGCCACACAACAAACTTGGTTTTTGGTGTGATCTTCTGCTCTGATAGACTAATCAGGCGTTGCTGTTGTTGTTCGTAAGAGATGAAGTTTTCATGGCCAGAGAATTTTTCCTGGTATGGGTCGATGTTTGGCTGTACGACCACCACTTCGGTTGGTGTGCCTTTTTCTTCGTAAGTAGCCAGAATAGCAAATGAGATAACGATAGGCACAACTATAAGCGCAAGCGGCAGCCATAGTTTCTTCAGCTCTACACGCTGCTGTGGGTAATTCCTGATCACTAAAAAGATAAGCACATTTACCAGTAGCACCCACACCGATCCACCTAAAAAGCCGGTATACTCATACCACTGCACCCAAGTGTTAAGCGTAGCAAAGCCATTGCCCAGCGTTAGCCACGGCCAGGTTAGGTCCCAGTTTAGGTGGAACTGCTCAAACGCTATCCAGTAAACTATAAAAGAGATGTAGCCAATGGTGTTGCCCAGATATTTGCGGGTAAAGTAAAAGGCCATCAGCGGAATGCTCATCAGAGCGGAGTTAAACACCACAGCCGCTATACCTCCAGGCAACGTTGAATGCGATACCCACCAGGTAGTAAAGGCGTTCCAGAGCAGCATGGCCAGGTAAGCCCACTTAAAGAAGGTATATCCCGGCGATTTATGCTTGCCGCTCTCAACTATAGCTTTCTCCATGTATAGCAAGGGCACAAAACCGATGAACAGGAAAAAAGCCAGCGGTTTGGTAGGCCAGCCCAGCCACAGTAAAAGCCCAGTCAGGGTGGCTGAGAAAGGAAGTATATAAGGGCTATTTACTACCCTGTACAACAATGACGAATTCACCTTTGATTGCTTTGGTTGTAAAAGTTTGTATCAGTTCGTCGAGTGTTCCATTCAGGGTCTCTTCGAACATTTTAGATATTTCACGTGAAACAGAAACCATGCGTTCGCCGCCAAAATATTCCTTAAACTGCGTCAGCGTTTTAAGCAGCCTGTGCGGCGATTCGTAGAAGATCATGGTGCGCTCTTCTTCAGCCAGGCTTTGTAGGCGCGTCTGGCGGCCTTTTTTTATAGGCAGGAATCCTTCAAATGTAAACCTATCGGTGCTGAAGCCGGATTTTACCAGGGCCGGCACAAAAGCGGTGGCACCCGGCAAGCATTCTACCTTCAGGTTGTTTTTGAGGCACTCACGCACCAGGAAAAACCCCGGATCCGATATGCCTGGCGTACCTGCATCCGATATCAGCGCCATTACTTCGCCGGCCTTCAGCCTATCCACTATATGAGCGGTGGCTTTGTGCTCGTTGTGCAGGTGGTGGCTGTGCATGCGCTTTTCTATACCCAGGTGTTGCAGCAGTTTGCCACTGGTACGGGTATCTTCCGCCAGAATCACATCAACTTCCTTCAGTATCCGGATGGCACGCAGCGTTATATCTTCCAGGTTGCCAATGGGTGTGGGCACCAGGTATAGGTTTGTTTTTTCAGGTTCCTGCATGCTGCAAAGATACTACTTTAATTGCTTGCTGATTTGCTGTGCCATGTAAACTATAGCCGTAACTACAGACACTTATCCACAACAGCAAACTATAGTTATAATGTTCAGATTTATTCTTCGGAGGCTGTTATCTGGTCATAGATCTGGTCGATGCGCTGGGCCAGTTTTATATCTTTATCAGTAATAATATTGCCTGCATCGTGGGTAGTGAGCTCGATTTCTATCTTGTTATACACATTGCTCCACCACGGATGGTGGTTCATTTCTTCGGCCACATCGGCTACCTGTTGCATAAAGTGCATGGCCTGTTTAAAGTCTTTAAACGTAAGATTGCGACGCAGCTTGTTGTCTTCTTCTTTCCACATAGTTTGTATCGTTATTTGGCTTAAACCCGAAGGCTATAGTTTGTTGTATAGCAACGCCTGAAACCTGAAGGCGTATAGTTTAACACAAAATTAAATCGAGATAAAGCTACTAAAACTATGGCAAACAAACCGAAATCGTTGCCGGCACAGGAACAGAAAACTCAGCCCGGCAAAGAACATAAAATGACTCCAAAGCCCGAGTATATCAGGGATAACTATAAAGGCAGTGACAAACTGAAAGGCAAAGTAGCCCTGATAACTGGCGGCGACAGCGGCATTGGCAGAGCAGTAGCTGTGCATTTTGCCCGCGAAGGTGCCGATGTAGCTATAGTTTACCTGAACGAAGACCGTGACGCCGAAGAAACAAAAGACCTAATAGAGCAGGAAGGCCGCAGATGTTTGTTACTTTCCGGTGATATAGGAGATGAAAAGTTTTGCCAGAAAGCTGTAGCGCAAACTATAAAAGAGCTGGGCAAGCTGGATATTCTGATAAACAACGCCGCCGAGCAACACGAACAAACTGATCTGACAGATATCTCAAAAGACCAACTTCAACGCACCTTTCAGACCAATATTTTTTCGATGTTCTACATCACGAAAGCTGCTCTGGAGCACATGAAGGAAGGTAGTGCTATAGTTAACTCCACATCTGTTACATCCTACCGCGGCAGCGATCATCTTATGGACTATGCCTCTACCAAAGGAGCCATTACTGCTTTTACCAGATCATTGTCGGCTAACCTGGCTGAGAAAAAAATACGCGTAAACGCAGTAGCTCCCGGCCCTATCTGGACGCCTCTTATTCCGGCTTCGTTCGATGCCAAAAAGGTAAAGGAGTTTGGGCAGAATGTACCGCTTAAGCGCCCGGGGCAGCCATCTGAAGTAGCGCCTGCTTATGTTTTTCTAGCGTCTGAAGATGGCTCTTATGTTACTGGACAAGTGATACATGTAAACGGTGGCAAGCAGGTAGGCTCGTAGCAATTGCCCAACCATAACTATAGAAATGGAGTAAAAAGGGTAATGCTACCTGTGAGCAGACACCTATACTATTTATAATTATGGCTGAAAATAAAGAAGATATGAACTCGCTGAAGGGCCAGGCTCCGAATGAGCGCCCGGTGCGGGTGATTGAAGAAGATACAAGTGAGTTGGAAATGCGTGAAGGGCACATTATACCTGGCGCAGATCCGCCTAAGAACGAGCACCAGCGTGGTGGCTTCGGTAACCGCGATGGTAAAGAAGGCTTCGGTAGCGACACTGCAGGTAATGGTCCATCAGCTATCGGGGTAAATGATTACTCTGATGACGGCACGCCGCCACCAGATAACATGCGCACCGAAGACGAAGGGCGCGGTACCTGATAACAAGTGCAGTTTTTTACTTGCTGAAAAGTGGCAAGAAGTTGTTTTATAATTTAAGAAAAGGAGGATAAGATGCCATCATATAAGCACACCCAGCCAGGCGGTGAGAACAAAGGAAATCCAACTGGTCGTGGCCAGGATAAGGCCGGTGTAAAACCTACTGGGGAGACAAATGAAGAATTAAGAAACAAGTATACGGAAGGGGAGAATGAAAACCCGGCAAACACCGGTAACGTGCTAAAGAACAACGATAACCGTAATACCAATAAACCTGATTTAGACAAAGGGAAGTATAACTAACTTTCAAAATCAACTATAAAAATAGCACCTGCATCAAACAGGTGCTATTTTTTTGATACATTTGCTGAGCATCACTTTACCCGATCTTCATGGCCCGTTACGCCCTTACCGATGTTCATGGCTGCTCCCAAACCCTGAAGGCACTGGTGCTGGACCAACTTAAGCTGCAGAAAACCGACGAGCTATACATTTTAGGCGATCTGGTAAATAAAGGCCCGGATAGTAAAGGCGTTATTGATTTTATAGTTCACTTGCAGAAGCAGCATTATAATGTGCAGTGTCTGCGTGGCAACCATGACCAGATGCTACTGAATGCTGCCAAAAAGGGCGATGCCGCTTTAAACCTTACTCCTACCGAAAAAGAGCTACTGTTACAAAGTTTCGATATCCGCGATCTAGCGCACTTGCCAGTCAAGTACATAGCTTTTCTTAAAGAGCTGCCTTATTACTTAGAACTTCCTGATTATTTTTTAGTACATGCCGGTTTTGATTTTAAGCAGTCTGATATCTTTAAAGACAAAGATGCCATGCTCAACATCAGAGGTTACAATCCGGACCCGGTTAAACTTAACTATAAACGACTGCTGCACGGTCATACTCCAACTGCTTTATTTAGCATTAAAAAATCTGTTTCACACACAGACTATAAAGTGAACCTGGATGCGGGTTGTGTGTACTACAAAAATGCCAGCTATGGCAACCTTGTTGCGCTTGACCTTGACTCACAAGAATTATTCGTACAGCAAAATCAGGATCGCCCATACCCTGTTGCCCGCAAGAGTTAATTTATTTCAAGCAGCTCTTCTGCTAAGTAGATTCAATAAGAATATTAGTCCAATTTAAAGCTCGGGTATGATTAATTCAAAGAAGCAATACTCAGAAATAGGTAAATAACTAGGCAAAAAAGACAAAAATGCTTGATTGCACTAACTCTTTATTCTACAATTACATATAGTGCAAAGCAAATATGCCCTAAAATTGGATTTTAAATGTTTCATATTGTCTAATATATTTTTTTTATTCAATTTAACGAAGGTGTTGCTAAGACCAGTTTCTTAATGATATAAGTTGTAAAACTCAGAAAACTAAGTGCTTGCATGTGCAACTGACATTGGTGAAAAGGTTTTAATAATATGCTGTATAAACTATATATAATATTGTAATTTGCCGTTTTGGGTTTAGATTCTATAAAAAAATAGTTATAAATAATTGTGATCATAAGGAATAAATTATCTTATTTTGCAGGTAACTTTCATGTCGCAAGAAGCTAACTTACAATAAATTAATACTGGCTACCCAATTTCAAGCTATGGCACGTTTCTACGCTCACCCTTATAGTGCTCTACTTATAAGAACGCTGCTGATAAAATTAATATTGACACTAATTGTTGTTTTGCAGGTACAAGGGCAGTCAGCGCCTACAATTTCTGGCTTTTCTCCAGTTTCTGGAAAAGTTGGTGATGAGATTATTATACAGGGTTCGGGTTTTCTGACTGCTAATATGGTTTATGTGGGTAGCGAGTCTACCTTGGATTTTACCATCGTTAGCGATAGTCAGATCAAAGTAAATGTACCAGCATCTGCTTCTACCGGCAGAATTCAGGTACACAATAGCTTCGGGGCCAGGTCAAGTACAACAAACTACACAGTAACAAGTGCTCCAATTATAAGTTCTATAAGTCCAACCACTGGTCCAGTAGGCACTGAAGTAACAATATCCGGCTCTAAGTTTACAGGTGTAGCTTCTATTAGTATTGCAGGAGGCTCTGTTACAGATTTTATAGTAATTAGTGATACTGAAATTAAAGCCGTAATATCGGAAACAGCATATGGAGGAGTTGCTCGCGTAACTGCAAACCATGGTTCAGCAACCAGTGCTCAAAACTTTGAAGTCACAGACTTGCCTACTGTAACTAATTTTACTCCCCCTTCAGGGCCTGTGGGTACAGCAGTTCGAATTTATGGTACCAAGTTTAATAATGCTACTTCAATTAATATAGCAGGCGGTACTACTACAGATTTTACTATTGTTAATGACACGGAGATAAGAGTTAAAGTACCAGCTAATGCTATTGGTGGGACAGTGCGCGTTTATACGAATACAGGTACAGGCATTAGCTCTTCCAGCTTCACTGTAAATGGTACTCCCTCCTTAACATCTTTTACTCCCGCCTCTGCGCGTGCAGGGGCAGAAGTTACAATTAATGGTTCCGGATTTACAACTGCAGATAGAGTTTATTTTGGCAGCGGCTCTATTACAGATTTTACAATAGTTAATGATTTTCAAATAAAAGCTATAGTACCTAATACTGCAACAACAGGTAAGGTTCAGGTCTATACATCACAGGGACGTGTGACAAGCATATACAATTTTGCTGTTGAAGGAGCTCCTGTTATCAGCTCATTCTCTCCTACCTCTGGTCCAGTTGGTACAGTTGTTACAATAAGAGGACGTAATTTTAATGATGCATCCACTGTTCTTATAGGTAGCGCTAGTATAACTAACTTTACAATTGTAAGCGATTCAGAAATACAGGTAGTTGTTCCATCAGTAGCTTCCTCTGGTATAGTTAGGGTATATTCAAATAGCGGTCGCGCACTAAGTTCGGGTCAATTTACGCTTGATAATGCACCTGTTATTTCTACATTTACCCCTACATCCGGTCCAACTGGTACCGAGATCACCATCACAGGGGAGAACTTTACGGGCACAAATTTAATTTATGTGGGCAGCGGTTCAACGACCAACTTTACAGTCGTAAGTGATACGCAGTTAAAAGTGATGGTGCCCGCTACAGCAACAACCGGGAAACTGATTGTGCGCACAGCTACGGGCCAGGTAACAAGCAAAGAGACCTTTACCCTGACGGGCGCTCCGGAAATCCATTCCTTTACCCCTGCCGCTGGCCCGGTCAATACCACTGTAACGATAAAAGGCATCAACTTTACAGGCGCTACATTGGTGTACTTTGGCAGTGGCACAACAACGAACTTTACAGTGGTTAGCGATACAGAAATTAAGGTTGTGGTGCCTACTACCGCAGCTACAGGAATAATAAGAGTTTATACACCTAGTGGAAGGGCTAACTCATCTACTAACTTTACATTAACCGGAGCCCCTGTTATTTCTACATTTACCCCTACGTCCGGTCCAACTGGTACCGAGATCACCATCACAGGGGAGAACTTTACGGGCACAAATTTAATTTATGTGGGCAGCGGTTCAACGACCAACTTTACAGTCGTAAGTGATACGCAGTTAAAAGTGATGGTGCCCGCTACAGCAACAACCGGGAAACTGATTGTGCGCACAGCTACGGGCCAGGTAACAAGCAAAGAGACCTTTACCCTGACGGGCGCTCCGGAAATCCATTCCTTTACCCCTGCCGCTGGCCCGGTCAATACCACTGTAACGATAAAAGGCATCAACTTTACAGGCGCTACATTGGTGTACTTTGGCAGTGGCACAACAACGAACTTTACAGTGGTTAGCGATACAGAAATTAAGGCAGTAGTACCTGCTTTAGCTTCTACGGGAATAGTGCAGGTGCGCACGCCAAATGGTAGAGCAAACTCTTCTGGTTACTTTACCGTGTCAGGAGCACCTGCTATCACTTCTTTTACCCCTATAAGTGGTCCTGTAGGCACCGAGATCATTATTACAGGGGAGAATTTCACGGGAACCAATAGGGTTTACGTCGGCAGTGGAAATACTACAACTGGTTTCACTGTCGTAAGTGATACACAGCTAAAAGTGATAGTGCCAGCTACGGCTAGTAATGGAAGCTTGATTGTTCGTACAGCAAATGGCCAAGTAACAAGTACTGTAACGTATAAGTTATCTCCAGCTTACCTTTCAACCACAAAACCTGAAGTCACCTTCAAACTTGGGCAGGCAGCTACAGAAGAATATAATGTGGATGGCTTAGGTCTCAAAAATGGAGAGTCAGTAACTATAAATGTTGCAGCAAATAGCCCTTTTGAGATATCAACTAATGCTGGGTCTGGTTTTGGGAAATCTGTTACGCTAAATAATGTTGTTAATCACAGATTAGTCCCAACTGCCATTTATGTAAAATATACTCCGGACGAGGCGAACACTACAACCGCAGCCGAGATAGTGCATGTGCAGGGAACAACTGCGGAAAGAAAAATAAGAGTTGAAGCCATAACGCCTCTTCCCGTAGAACTTAAATCCTTTACAGCAAAGCTTATCAATGGTGCCATCCATTTAGATTGGAGTACAGCTTCTGAGAAAGATAACTCGCACTTTGATATTGAGATGTCGAGTGGGAATGCGAATAACTATAGAAAAGTGGCCAGGGTTGATAGTAAAGTTGGTACAAGTTCTTTAACTACCCATTACAGCTACACAATTAACTATAGTGGCAATGGCCAAACAGAGTACTATAGACTGAAGCAAGTGGATATAGATGGTACTGCTACATATAGCAGACCAGTGGCTATAAGACCAGTAATGGCTACTAAGCCAACGCAGGTTGCACCAAACCCGATCACAACAGATTCTAAAATTTACCTGACAGCACAGCAAAACGGCATAGCTCTTATTAAAGTAAGCTCTATCCGTGGGAAGCAGATTTATGTTGAGCAAGTACAAGTACAGGTTGGGGAGAACGCGCTACCTTTAAGTAAATACAATAATCTGATGTCAGGTATTTATATTGTAACTATAGAACTTGATGGTAAACAGGAGTTCTTTAGAATTATGAAGCATTGATTTAAACTATAGCTTATAAAAGAAAAGCCAGGTACTATAGCAGTGCCTGGCTTTTCTTTTAATCGTATGTAAACTGTAGCGATGGTGTCGAAAACTATATAAACTAATCAATCATTGGTTTATTAAGGGGCATAGCTTAAATTTGAACTATTATAATTTACTTATCATGATGCAGAAAGATACCGCTATATTCGACCTGATTGCTAAAGAGAAAGAACGCCAGATGCACGGCCTGGAACTTATCGCTTCTGAAAACTTTGTTTCGGAGCAGGTAATGCAAGCTATGGGCAGTGTGATGACCAATAAATATGCTGAAGGCCTACCCGGCAAGCGCTATTATGGTGGTTGCGAAATTGTAGATCAATCGGAGCAATTGGCTATAGATAGAGCAAAAGAGCTTTTTGGAGCAACCTGGGTAAACGTACAGCCGCACTCTGGTGCACAGGCTAATGCAGCTGTTATGCTTGCTGTACTTCAGCCAGGTGATAAAATTTTAGGTTTTGACCTGTCGCATGGTGGGCACTTAACGCATGGGTCGCCGGTAAACTTCTCTGGTAAACTATACCAGCCGTCGTTTTACGGTGTAGAACAGGAAACTGGTCTGATCGACTTTGATAAGGTCGTTGAAACTGCGCGACGTGAAAAACCGAAATTAATCATTTGTGGAGCCTCTGCCTATAGCCGCGATTGGGACTATAAGAAGCTGCGCGCTGCCGCCGATGAGGTAGGTGCATTACTTATGGCCGACATCTCCCACCCTTCCGGGCTGATTGCGAAAGGTTTACTAAATAACCCGTTTGAGCATTGCCATATTGTAACTACTACTACACACAAAACCCTTCGCGGGCCACGTGGCGGTATGATCATGATGGGTAAAGATTTCGAAAACCCATTCGGACTTAAAACACCAAAAGGTGAAACACGCATGATGTCCTCAATTCTGGATGGCGCTGTATTCCCGGGTACACAAGGCGGGCCGCTGGAGCACGTAATTGCAGCAAAAGCTGTAGCATACTACGAGGCGCTGACAAATGACTACCTTGGTTATGTAAAACAAGTGCAGCAAAATGCGCAGGCAATGGCAAACGCATTTGTTGAACGTGGCTATAACATCATTTCAGGTGGTACGGATAACCACATGATGCTGATCGATCTGCGCTCAAAAGGTATAACCGGAAAGCTTGCAGAAAACACGCTGGTGAAAGCTGATATTACGATCAATAAAAACATGGTTCCTTTTGATGACAAGTCGCCATTCGTAACATCAGGTATGCGTGTAGGAACAGCTGCTATCACAACACGAGGCTTAAAAGAAAATGATATGGCGCGCATAGTAGAGCTTATCGACGATGTGCTGACTAATCACGATAACGAAACTAAAATAGCTTCAGTAAGAAAAGAAGTTAATAACTGGATGCAGCAGTATCAGCTGTTTGCCTACTAATACGAGATTCTTTTGATGGATCAACATTTTCTGGAAGAGGGCGGAGAAGCAAAAGAGATGTCCTTTATTGATCACCTGGAAGAACTCAGGTGGCATCTTATACGTGCAGTAGCCTCGATCTTTGTATTTTCTATTATTGCTTTTTTAGCAAAAGGCTTCGTATTCCACGATATTATTCTTGCTCCGGCTCGCACTGATTTCCTGAGCTATAGGGTAATGTGTGAACTGGGAAATGCGCTGGGTACGGAGGCCTTTTGCATAGATGAGTTAGGGTTTACCATACAAAGCCGCCAAATGAGTGGTCAGTTTGCGATGCACATGCTGGTATCGGTAGTACTTGGTCTGGCGTGTGCTTTCCCTTATGCGTTCTGGGAGATCTGGCGTTTTGTGAGCCCGGGCTTATACCCGCAGGAGCGTAAGAACTCACGCGGTGCTGTTTTTTTCGTGTCGGTGCTGTTTATGTTGGGCCTGCTGTTCGGTTACTATGTTGTGTCTCCTATATCCATCAATTTCCTGGCCGGATACCAGGTAGACCCATCTATTATAAACGAATTTGACCTTTCATCTTACATATCCACGCTCACTACCCTATGCCTGGCGTGTGCTTTTATGTTTCAGATGCCGGTTATAGTTTACTTCTTTACAAAAGCGGGTTTACTGACGCCAGAAGTGATGAAGTTGTACCGCAGACATGCAATCATCGTAATACTGATTGTAGCAGCAATTATTACTCCTCCGGATGTAGTCAGTCAGATGCTGATCTTTATTCCGTTGATGGTGCTGTACGAAGCAAGTATAATAGTATCTCGTTCAATCCGTAAAAGCGATATAAAGAAACTTAATCAAAACAACACGATCTGATGGCTTATAACATTGCAATAGGCGGCGACCATGCCGGATTTACATACAAAAGCCTGCTGATAAAGCTTTTAAAAGAGTTAGGGCACCAGGTGCAGGACTTCGGACCGGGTTCAGAGGCTTCGGTAGACTATCCGGACCATGTGCACCCGCTGGCAAAAGCCGTTGTGAACAAGGAGGCTGATTTTGGTATTCTTATTTGCGGAAGCGGCAATGGTGTTGCTATGACAGCGAATAAATATCCTGAAATAAGAGCAGCCCTTTGCTGGCAAACCGATTTGGCAAAGCTTGCCCGAGAGCACAACGATGCTAACGTACTCTGCATACCAGCCCGCTTTGTATCAGAAGAAGTAGCTGAAGAGATGGTAAAGGTCTTTTTAAGTACAGCATTTGAGGGTGGTCGCCACCAGAACAGAGTAAACAAGATTGCCGCCTGCTAAGCGGCAATTATTGTTTCAGGGTATAGGTGTTAGGCAATCCCGCAGACTTGTATCCATCAAATACGGTTGGCAGCTTATACTGTAGCTCCTGCATCAGGGTATCATCAGCTATAATATAAGTGGGTCGTTCGTTTCTGAAGTTCTGATAGATCTGGTAAACAGCATCGTATTCATTTAACCTGCCAAAATGCCGCTGCGCAAGTTGCCAGTTCAGGTACGGAGTAGCTGGCTTGTTATGCAGGTAATAGCGCGTATCAGGGCCAAGAACCAATACACGCTCATTGCGAATGGTTTCAGGAATGTCAGTGTCGGTAATGAGCTGCGTATCGGCTAGCTGAAGGATAGGATTTAAGCCCAATACATCCCGGTAACGCACAAGCAGCGTGGCAACAAGTAAAAGAGAAAATGCCAGATTAATCATCCAGCGCTTCATGTTGCCTGTAAAAAGGTACTCGCTGAAATAGGCAATGGCCGGGAGCAAGAGCACAAAAATGTTGGCTGAAATCTCCTCGCTGGAGATACATAAAAGTAGAGCCACCAAAAGCCATACCCACATTACCTGCTGAAATTTAACCTGAAAAACCAGGCGCTGTGGTAGTGACAACGATGATAACACAGAAAACACCAGCACAAGAAGAGGCAGTAGCATAAGCTTGGCAAGGTCGGCAGGTGGTAGCGCAAACGCTACATTAAACTGCCATGGCCTGAACAGGTGTAGAGCCAGAAATTCATCCAGCGTGTTTGTGTAAAAGTAAAAGGTTAGCAGTACGGCATAAGGGAACAGGAAGCCGCACAACATCAACAGAATGCTTCTGAAGGTATTGGATGCAAACAGTACAACCGCGAAAATACCTACCAGCATGTACAGGCTCAGAGGCAGGTAGCACATTGCTGCCAGACCAAGAATGAAACCCCCAACAAATAAACGGTTATTTTCAATCCCCTCACGCGAAACAGTAATCAGGTAAGGTAGCGAAAGTATAACAAATGTATGCCCTATCAATAAAGGTGTAAGCATACTTAACTCATAGGTAACACTTCCCATTAGCAGGTATAGCAGAGCCGGAATGTAGCTTTTATTAGCATAAACCTGATACCGGTTGAGAATAGAATTTAATGCCAGTGCCTGAAGCAACAGCAGCGAAATGGCAACGATACGGTAAGCCAGTACCGAGCGACCAGACACAAGATCGATCAGCCAGTATACCATGGCAGATAGCGGGGCTGTATCATCGTAAAGCTGCTTATACATGGTAAACCCATCAGCAAGACGCTCCCCTATCAACATGAAGTAAAACTCTTGCATTGTGCCTGCTGTAAGCATCAGATAAAGAGGCAACTGAATAGCCAGAAAGAGCAACACCAGCAGGAATAAACGGGAAGGCAGAATGCTTCTGAAGTAACTTACCAAGGAAAGAGTGAGTTAGAGAGAACTATAAACCAATAGCACCCGAAATGAATAAGGCGCTTTTGGGGTAAAAATGCGAAATAAATATGATATTTGCATCTTGGTATGGAAAGTAAAAGACAACAGAAATTCTCACGCCTGATACAAAAGGAACTGGCTGAAGTATTCCAGAGAGAGACTACACACCTTTTTGGCGGCTCTTATATCTCGGTTAGTGCGGTTCGGGTTTCGCCGGACCTGGGACTGGCACGTGTATACCTGAGCCTGATGATGACCCCAAATAAGGAAGAACTGCTTCAGGAAATCAGGGTAAATTTAAAAACAATACGGCACCACCTGGCGCAGCGCATTAAAAGCCAGGTTCGCATAATACCGGAGCTGGTGTTTTATATGGATGATACAGCAGAATATGCTGCAAACATTGATAAACTTTTTGATGGAATTGAAATTCCGCCAGCCGATAAAGACTACGATACCGACGATTATATCGAAGACATCGACAACGATCATAAATAGCCATAGTTTCGCTTCACCCTTATGCAATACGACCCGATAAAGCGGGTGCTGGGCGATGTTTTTAACAAAACGCCTTTCCTGCGTCGTGTATTTTTTAACTTACTGGACCTGTTGCTACTGCGAACCTGGCATGTGCACAAAGAACTGCGGCAGTGGGCTGCAAAACGCCGTGGACAGGAGCATTGCATTTTAGATGCTGGTGCCGGCTTCGGGCAGTACACGTACCATCTGTCCGGAATGAGCCCGAAGTGGAACATACTGGCGGTAGATGTAAAAGAAGAACAGGTTTCAGATAATAACCAGTTCATGCGTGCACTTGGACGACAGAACGTGCAATTCAAAATTGCTGACCTCGTCCATTTCCGTCAGCCTGATAGCTATGACCTTATTCTTTCAGTGGATGTGATGGAGCACATTCTGGAAGATGTGGAAGTGTTCGAGAACTTTCATGCATCGTTGCGTAAAGGTGGAATGCTTGTTATCTCGACCCCGTCAGACCAGGGTGGCTCTGATGTGCATGGCGACGACGAAACATCTTTTATTGAGGAACACGTACGCGACGGATACAACATAAACGAGATACAGGAGAAACTACGCAGTGCGGGTTTTAGCAAAATAGATGCACGCTACTCGTATGGCAAGCCCGGGCAAATCTCCTGGCGACTGTCTATGAAGTACCCGATGCTGATGCTGAATACTTCCAAACTGTTCTTTATCGTGCTACCGTTTTATTACCTGCTTACCTTCCCGTTCAGCCTTGTACTAAACTGGATGGATGTAAACAACCACCATAAATCAGGTACCGGGTTAATTGTAAAAGCCTGGAAGTAATTGATTGTTAATTGTTAAATTGTTGATTGCTGTTTTAGTATTAGCTATAGTTCGGTCTAACATAAAACAGAGAATGATGAACAATCAGCAATAAAAGCTAAAAATGAACGTCCCTTTTCTCATAGCAAAGCGGTACTTCTTCTCTAAAAAGAAGCGGAACATCATCAGCATTATTTCCAATATTGCGATGATAGGCGTAGCTGTGGGTTCTATGGCGCTCATTATTGTTTTATCTGTATTCAACGGCCTGGAAGACCTGATACGGAAGATTTACTCCAGCTTCGATCCGGACCTGAAGATCTCTATAGTTGAGGGGAAAGCATTTGAGACAGATACGGAGTTTATGAACCGCATTCGTAAGATGCCGGGAGTAGCTGTAGTTTCTGAAGTGATAGAAGATAATGCCTTACTGCGCTACAACGACCGGCAAATGGTCGTTAAGATGAAAGGTGTAAGTGAGAACTTCTTCCAGCAAAACGATATTGATACTTCAGTGGTGGAGGGTAGCCACCAGCTGATTCATAACGACAACTACTATGCGCTTGTAGGCCGTGGCGTACAATACCAGCTCTCGATTAAAACGGGCAGCCAGTTTGTGCCGATGCAATTCCTGTATCCGCGCAACACCAAGTTCAACCCTATGAACCCAGAAGGTGCCTTTAACAGTTTGCCTATACTTCCGGGAGGTGTTTTTGCAATTGAGCGACAGTATGACGATGCCTATGTGTTTGTGCCGCTCAACTATGCAGCCGAACTAATGGAATACGGCCGGAAACGTACAGCCCTTGAAATAAAGGTAGCGGAAGGCTATCGTATTGAACAGGTAAAGCGCTCGCTGCAGGAGTTGCTTGGGCCAAAGTTCAGGGTACAGAACAGCGACGAACAGCATACCAGCCTTTTGCGTGCTGTAAAAGTTGAGAAGCTGTTTGTATTCGTAACATTTGCCTTTATTCTTTTTATCGCTTCGCTTAATATTTTCTTCTCCCTCTCGATGCTGGTGATAGACAAGAAGAAAGACATTGCCATACTTGCCTCGATGGGCGCAACAGCTACAACTATAAGGAATATCTTTCTATTTGAAGGTGCGCTTGTCGCGTTTATCGGCGCAGCTTATGGGTTATCGCTGGGGATGCTGGTATGTAACCTGCAGCAAACCTTTGGCCTGGTAAGCATGGGCATGGCCACATCCCTGATCGAGGCATATCCCGTTAAAATGGAGATAGAAGATTTTATCCTCACAGGTGTGGCCATTATCGTCATCACGCTGCTTGTTTCTATCAGGCCGGCTAACAAGGCAGCTGCCATGTCTGTTACCGAAAATATATAACCCCTCCCCTCTCTACTGAATTTATACTTTCTATAGATACTACTATAAGGCACTTGTGGTAGAAAGACTGTAGTATGTCTGGTGTTAATAAACATTGGCCTGCTCATTCCTGTTATTGGCATAAATTATCCAAGCATACCTTCGAAAAGCCCCTTTTCAATAGGTTCTGACCGGAAAATTGGGTAAATTCGTAGTCCGAAATTGTATCTGGCATGAATGTTAGCACCACACAGCCTTTTCAGGTAGTTTATTCCTTATTTGAGCATGAGTACCTCGGCTTCCTTTTTGAATCTTTTGTAGTTCAGATTAATACACGTGGACAGCTAACTTTCCAGCACCAGAACGTTTCTAGTAAGAATGCGGATGAGTTTGCATCCCGTCTTGATGCAGATGATTTTAAACTGATACAGCTCATTGACCAGATACAGCAGGATGCTGTTATAAAGAAGTTCTCTCCCAAACGACTATCTGTTGTTGATTTTTTCCTGAAAGTGTATGACGCTGAAAAAGGCGATAAGCCGCTGCAGGAAAAGATAAACCAATATGTGCAGGCGCGCATGGGTAAGATAATGGAGCTGTTGCGCGACAAGCAGGTTTTTGTAATGGGCAAAGACGGAGAGCCTACCTGGAAAAAGCTTTCTTTCGCTCCTGAAAAAGCCTCAGTACTCTTCCACTTCCGTCGTAACGAAGACAATACCCATTACTTCCCAACTATAAAATATGCCGGCCAGAAGCTGGAGTTCATGTACAAAAATGCAGCGCTGATCTGCTACGAACCTGCCTGGCTGATGCTGAACGACATAATCTACAGTTTTGAAAAGGGAATTGACGGCAAAAAGCTGCAACCGTTCCTGAACAGGAAGTTTATAGCGATACCACGCAGCATTGAAGAAAACTACTATCGCGTATTTGTTACCCAACTGGTTGAAACAGCTGATGTGTATGCCAAAGGGTTTGAAATCCGGACTGATAAGTACACCCCTAAACCACAACTGTTATTCTCTAATATAAAAGCGGCGAACGTGCCGGAATTATTTGCAGATGCTATAACAGACCGTGAGCCGGACAAGATCTTGTTTGAGCTGAGTTATGTTTATGGTAAGAGTATAGTATCAGCCGCCGAAGCTAAAAAGGTGAGCGTTGACCTTGAGAAAACAGCAGAGTCTTATATTTTTCATAGGCTTACGCGCGATACAACACGTGAAAAGGAAATATGCAAGGAGCTTGGTAAACGCGGGCTTGAATTGAAGGCAGGCAGAACGGTGATGGAAAAGGGGGCTGCCGTAGCCTGGCTGGCTGCTAATTTACCTGAACTGGAAAGCAAGGACTATACAATCAAACAATCAGATAAGAGCGGCAAACATTACTTTATAGGTGATGTAGCCGTTGAAGTAGGCATAACCGAGAATAATGACTGGTTCGATATTTATGGTATAGTTCGTTTCGGTGAGTTTGAGATACCGTTTATTAAACTCAAAAACCACATTCTGACCAAAAACAATGAGTTTATTTTGCCTAACGGGCAGGTGGGTATTATACCTGATGAGTGGTTTACGCAATACATAGAACTGTTTGCCTTTGCTGAAGGCGACGAGCAGCTAAAACTACGCAGGCACCACATGGCATTGGTAAACGACCTGCAGAACGGTAACCTGGCTACCGTAACCATGAACCGAAAGCTGGAGAAGCTGCGCGAGTTCGAAACTATAGAAGATCAACCAATGCCGGCAGGCTTTGTAGGTGAGTTGCGCCCTTACCAGAAGGCAGGATACAACTGGCTGCATTTTGTGCAAAACTATAAGTTTGGCGGTTGTTTGGCCGATGACATGGGCCTTGGTAAAACCGTGCAGACGCTGGCCATGCTGCAGCGACGCAAAGAGAACGGAGCTGAAAGCGCATCTTTGCTGGTGATGCCTACCTCACTGGTTTATAACTGGCTGAATGAGGCACAGAAGTTTACGCCTAACCTGCGCATCCTGAACTATACAGGTACTTACCGCGAGAAAAACGTGGCTCTATTCTCTGAATATGATGTCGTACTTACCTCTTATGGCATTATGCGTCTGGATGCAGAGCTACTCAAAACGTACTATTTCGATTATATCATCCTGGATGAGTCGCAGGCTATCAAGAACCCGGACTCTACTACATCGCGCTCGGTGAGGGAACTGAAAGCACGGCACCGTCTTATACTAACCGGTACGCCTGTAGAGAACAGCACTATGGATCTGTGGGCGCAAATGTCGTTCATTAACCCGGGCCTGCTTGGCAACCAGCACTTCTTCCGGAATGAATTCCTGAAACCGATTGAAAAGGACAAGGATGAGCATAAGACACGCCGGCTGCATGCACTAATAAAACCTTTTATATTGCGCAGGCATAAGTCGCAGGTGGCAAAAGAACTGCCTGAAAAAATAGAGCATACCACCTTCTGTAAGATGACAGAGGAACAGGAGCTTGCCTACGAAGAAACCAAGTCCTACTATAGAAATAAAATTCTGAAGAGCCTGGAAGAGAACGGGCCGGGGAATACCCAGTTCATGCTTTTGCAGGGCCTTACCAAACTACGGCAGATCGCCAACCACCCACTCATGACCGACCCTGGGTACGAAGGTAGTTCCGGTAAACTGAAGGAAGTGATTCACAAAACCAGGGATGTGGTAAGCAAGGGTCACAAGGTGTTGATATTCAGTCAATTTGTGAAGCACCTGGAAATAATTAAGCGCTCGCTGGATAAGCGGGATATTAGCTATACGTACCTGGATGGTAATACCAAAAACCGCCACGAGCAGGTAGAACGTTTCCAGAAGGATGAAACGATACAGGTGTTCCTGATCTCGCTGAAGGCTGGTGGTGTGGGGCTTAACCTAACAGCAGCAGACTATGTGTTTATCCTGGACCCATGGTGGAACCCGGCTGTAGAAGCGCAGGCCGTAGACCGTGCACACCGTATCGGGCAGCAGAATACGGTATTTACTTACAAGTTTATTACTAAAGATTCGGTAGAAGAGAAGATACTGGCCCTACAGAACCGTAAGCTACAGCTGGTAACTGACCTGATAAGCACCGATGAAACTATAATGAAGAGCCTGACAAAAGAAGATATAGACAATCTGTTGAGCTAATGATTGCTAATCGTTGATTGCTGAAATTCTAAACAAAAACGCTGCTGCAACTATAGTTATAGCAGCGTTTTTGTTTGCCTGTGCTATAACTTTTATAGTTGGAAGAGGTTATTCTTCATGTAACAATTTGTCATCCTTGTGTTAGGAGAGATCGATTTTAAGCTGTATTAGATTTCTCGCTGCGCTCGAAATGACAAAGTATGTTTTGAATAAAAATCAACAACCATCAACTAACAATCAAACCGTGCGGCTGCATCTTAAAACGAACGTAAGACAAAACTATAGACAGGTGTTTGATGCATTTGATGAACAGCTGTTCCGGAAACTTGCCCCGCCCTATCCTAAACTAAAGTTGCTGCGCTTCGACGGTTCTGAGCCCGGCGATGTGGTGGAAGTTGAATTACGGACGGGTGTCAAATCCTTCCGCTGGACCAGCCTGATTACAGAAAGAACTATAACCGACACCGAAGCATATTTTATAGATCAGGGACAAGTGTTGCCACCTCCTCTGAAACTATGGCACCACAAACACCTGGTAACAAAAGCTGGTTCAGACGCTGTCATTCACGATATCATCACATACCAAACCAGCTCTAAGCTGCTGGATTTACTGCTTTACCCGTTTATGCTGGCAGGTTTTGGGATGCGTGGCCCTGTTTACAGGAGAATATTCGGGAAAGTGTAAGCTCTGTTTCCCCACTGGAAATAGAATATATATGGTGCAATTATAGAGATGATAGGATAACTACATTTTACTATGAACACTCAGGTAAGATTGTTTCCCTAAACTTTTCTGCCCGATTTGAGTTAAGTGCACAAGTAAAGTAAACAGCAATGGCAAATGCAGTAGTTATAGGAGCAGGTATCGGTGGTATAGCGACAAGCATACGCTTAGCCCTGAAGAACTATAGCGTAACTGTTTTTGAGGCAGCTGATACTTTTGGTGGCAAAATGCAGCAGTTCTGGTTGGGTAACTATAGGTTTGATGCCGGTCCCTCGCTTTTCACATTGCCGCATTTAGTAGATGAGCTGTTTACATTAGCTGGCCGTACCCCAGCCAATTACTTTACCTATAACCGCCTCGATCCCATTACTCATTACTTCTGGCCGGATGGCAGCCATGTGAAAGCCTATGCCGATGCCAGCAGGTTTGCAAACGAGGTAAACCAACAGCTGGGTGTGCCGCAGCAGGCAGTTTTAAAAGCGCTGGCCCGCAGCGAGCGGCTTTACAAAGGCACGGCAGATACTTTTCTGCACAAGTCGTTGCACCGCCTGGATACGTATTTGAGTGCTGATGTGCTGAAATCATTGCAATGCCTTCCCGATCTGGGGTTAACGACCACAATGCATGAGGCCAATACGGCGCAGTTCTCAGATCACCGGTTTGTGCAACTGCTCGATCGGTTTGCTACTTACAATGGTTCTGATCCTTACCAGGCACCCGGTACGCTCAACATTATTCCGCACCTGGAGCATGGCATTGGCGCTTTTTACCCCGAAGGCGGTATTTATAGTATAGCCGCAAGCCTGGTGAAGCTGGCAGAAGAACTGGGTGTCACATTCAAATTTAATGAGCCCGTACAACAGATACTGACATCGGGTAAAACTATAAACGGGGTGGAAACCAGCCAGGCAAACTATAAAGCAGACGTAGTGGTGAGCAACATGGATATTGTGCCAACCTATAGGCGGTTGCTGCCAAACCATAAAGCACCGGAGCGTACGTTACAGCAACCACGTTCAAGTTCAGCCCTGATTTTTTACTGGGGCATTAAAAGAGATTTTCCGCAGTTGCATGTGCATAACATCTTCTTCAGCGAGAACTATAAAACTGAATTTGAGCACATCTTTAAATACAAAACGATAAGCCCCGACCCAACTGTTTACATCAATATTACTTCTAAAGCTGATCCGCAGGATGCACCAGCTGGCGCAGAGAATTGGTTTGTGATGGTGAACGTGCCACATAACCAGGGGCAGAACTGGCAGCAGCTAACCTCTGAAACCCGGCAGGCAGTACTTCGGAAACTAAGTAACAGGCTAGGCAAAACTATAGAACCCCTGATAGAAGAAGAGCAGCTACTGGACCCCTTGCTGATAGAAGAGCGTACATCGTCGTATGCCGGGGCTTTATATGGCAGCAGCTCCAATAACCGGATGGCTGCCTTTTTGCGCCACCCAAACTATAGCAGTAGCATAAAAGGCCTGTATTTTTGTGGTGGCAGTGTGCACCCTGGCGGTGGAATACCGTTGTGCCTGCTTTCGGCTAAAATAGTTGGCGAGCTGGTGCCCGAACCTAACGTACATGTGTAAATGATCAGAAGTTTAACAGAAGAAGCTCCTCGTATTGTAACACCCCCTCAACGCCGTATTAGTTTTTGGGCGGCTTTGTTGGTGATAGTGATTTTTCATGCCGTAGGGTTCTGGGGCTTGCAGTTCAGCGGACGACCCACATACTTCCAGGAGCTGACCCCACTGAACCTGTTGCTTACCAATGTCCTGCTCTTTAGTCTGCATAGGCACTGGAACTGGCCTTTCATAGCTTTTGCTGTAACAACAGTCGTCGTAGGTTTTCTGGCAGAGGTTTTAGGGATTCATACCGGCCTGCTTTTCGGGAACTATAACTATGGCGCTGCTCTTGGTTTAAAACTATGGGATGTGCCCCTGCTTATAGGGCTTAACTGGTTGCTGCTGGTTTATACCACCGGAACTATAGTTAACAGGTTAAGCCAAAACCTGCTGATAAAAGCAGCTGCTGGTGCGGGGTTAATGGTGCTTTATGATTTTTTTATGGAGCCTGTGGCCATGCAGTACGATTTCTGGAGCTGGCAAAACGATCAGATTCCCCTTTCTAATTACCTGGGCTGGCTTGGGCTTGCATTTGTGCTACAGCTCTTTTTTCATAGAACAGACACCTGGAAACAGAACCCGCTAGCACCATGGGTTTATGTTGTGCAACTACTTTTCTTTATTGGCCTGTACTTATTTCTGGTAATGTAATTGCTTGTAGGTACTAAAAAGTATCCATACTTTTACAGGATTTTTGGTATTGCCAGTGCTCCAAAATTATAGTTTCGTACTGCTCTGGTAACTGCCTGTTATATGAAAGCAAATACATGACCTTTTTAGAAACGATACTGGAGGAGCTTTTACAACTGTTTAAGCACGAGGGGATTGAAGCAAATACCGATTCAGAAATAGTCCGGAAGCTGGATATCAGGCAGCCTACATACCAGGAGCTGTTTGCCGACAGAAAGGACATGATTATGCAGGTCGTTCGTTATGACATTGCCCAGCAGCAAAAAGAGCAGGCCGCGATGCTGGACAAAGCGAGTAACCCTGTGGAGCAGATTATGCTGTTATTACAGGACGGCATTATACGTCTGCGAGATATAAACCCTGTTTTTATTACTGATCTGCAGCTTTACCCGGAGGCCTGGAATGCCAGTATCAGGTACGTTAGTGAAAACAACCAGCAAGTGAATGCCGAAATTCTGAACCGGGGTATTTTGGAAGGGTACTTCAGAAAAGACATAAACCTGCAACTGGTTACTAAAATTATTTTGGAGCAGTTCTTTATGCTGGTAAACCCTGCCGTTTTCCCGCCGGCAAAATATAACCTGGCCGAAGTATTTCGCAGCATTTACCTGTACTATGTGCGGGGCATCTGTACCGACAAAGGTGGCAGGTTAGCCGAAGAATTCTTTTCAAAGAATAACATCTGAGTTATATAAAAAGCAAAGGCCCGGCAGCTAAGCCAGGCCTTTTGTTTTTGCTCAAACTATAGCTTTAGCTGATAGATACACGCACTTTCTGAGTATATGCACGAAGGGCTGTTTTAAAATCAGCTCCGTTGTCATTCATTTCGTTCAGAATCCAGACTGCGGCCAACACATGTGTCAGCTGCTCACCCTCGTCGTCGCCTTCTACTTCTATCGCTAAAGGCTGCTCTTCAACTATAGCTGTTTCAGCGGCAATCAGCTCATCCAGTTTATAGTTTTCAACCAGTTTTTTTATTGCAGGTATTTTCATTCTTATTACTAAAATTAAGCGTCTAATTTATGGATCAGTTCACGAACGGCTTCCTCTTTGCTGGCCGCTACTGAATCTACAAGTTGTCCGTTCTTAAACACGGCAAAAAAAGGCAGGTTGGTTACGTTAGCCAGCTTACGTGCCTCAGGGCTGGTTTCGGCGTTCACATCCACAAACGCTATTCCATCAAATGCTTCGTCGTCAGACATGCGCTTAAACTTGGGCGAAAACAGGCGGCAGCTGCCACACCAGTCGGCATAATATTTCACTACTACCCTCTGGTTAGAGTTCAGTACTTGTGTAAAATCGTTATCGGTTGCTAGTATTACAGCCATATTATTTTAATTTGATATGTACGTTTATAATAATGTCTCCTGTATTAACTACTGTCAAAAGTAAATGTTTCGGGCGACAGTCGGGCTATAGTTTGGATAGATTTAATTTATCCGTTTATAGGTAAAATCTATAATGTGGCTTATTTTAATAGTGGCCACTCTATCTGAAACTATACGCACAGCTTTAAAGTTATAGTTTAGAATTAATTAAGGCGACAGAATTATACACGAGTGGCAAAAAGGAATATCAAATCTAGAAGCCAATTTTGTATCTTTGCAGCCTAAAACCAGCATAACACAATGTTAGATAAGTTAGAAGCTATTAATCAGCGTTTCGAAGAGGTTAGCCAGTTGCTCATTCAGCCGGATGTAGCCAGCGACATGAAGAAATTTAAAGCGCTGAACAAAGAGTATAAGGATCTGGATAAGATCGTTACAGAATATAAAAAGTACCTGAACATCCTGAGCAACATCGACAACGCCAAACAGGTGATTGCGACAGAGAAAGACGAAGACTTCCGTGAAATGGCGAAGGAAGAACTGGATGAGCTGATCCCGCAGCGCGAAGCTATGGAAGATGCCCTGAAGGAACTGCTTATCCCGAAAGATCCGAACGATAGCAAAGACATCATCATGGAAATTCGTGCGGGTGCTGGTGGTGACGAAGCTTCTATTTTTGCCGGCGACCTTTACCGTATGTACAGCCGCTTTGCTGAAAAGCAGGGTTGGAGAATGGAACTGATGGATGCTACAGAAGGTACATCAGGCGGTTACAAAGAGATTATAGTTGGTGTATCCGGCGAAGATGTATATGGCAAGCTGAAGTTCGAATCGGGTGTGCATCGCGTGCAGCGTGTACCGGCTACCGAAACGCAGGGCCGTATCCATACATCGGTTGCATCTGTGGTAGTATTACCAGAAGCAGAAGAGTTTGACGTGGAAATCGATATGAACGATGTGCGCAAAGACCTTTTCTGTTCGTCAGGCCCGGGTGGTCAGTCGGTAAACACTACGTACTCGGCTGTTCGTTTAACGCACATCCCGACTGGTATTGTGGCGCAGTGCCAGGACCAGAAGTCGCAGCTTAAGAACTTTGATAAAGCGTTGGCAGTACTTCGCTCGCGTATTTATGAAGTAGAATTAGCCAAGAAAAACGAAGCCGAAGGTGCCCAGCGTAAAAGCATGGTAGGCGGCGGCGACCGTTCTGATAAGATCCGTACATACAATTACCCGCAGGGCCGCGTTACCGACCACCGTATTGGTTACACAGTATATAACCTGCCTGCCGTAATGGATGGCGGTATTGATGATTTCGTAGAAGAGCTACGTATTGCTGAAAACGCCGAAAGACTGAAAGAAGGCGCAACAGCTGAATAATAAAGCAAAAGCTTAACAAGTTATATAAAGGATGCAGCTACCACTGCATCCTTTTTTATTGCGGATGCATAATTGTTTAATGGTTAAATGGGTAAATTGCTGAACTGTTTAACTATTTGTGAGTATAACGACTCGCAGTGATCAGCTTAACTACACTCTTTTCTAAAGCGGATAACGAATAACCAACAATCAAACTTGAAATACCTGCTCGCCATACTGCCACTGCTCTGCCTGCTGTCTATAGTTGGTTGCGACCCTAAGGATGAAGTGCTGACTACAGATCCGGGTGCGGTGCTTCAATTTTCGCAGGATACGGTGTTGTTTGATACGGTGTTTGTTTCGCGGGGCAGCGTGACCAAACGCCTGAAAGTATATAACCGCAACGACAAAGCTGTACGCATCAGCAGCATTACACTGGCTGGCGCCAACTCTTCGGCCTATAACCTGATCATCAACGGACAGGAAACACCAGTGCGTAATAACCTGGAACTGCGTGGACAGGACAGCCTCTACATTCTGGTAAAGGTCAACATAAACCCCAATGACACGAATCTGCCTTTTCTTGTAGCAGACTCTATCTTATTTGATACAAACGGGAAGCGGCAAACTATAAAACTGGTGGCATATGGCCAGAATGCGGTCTTTCACCGGAAGAAAACGATTGGCACCACAACCTGGACGAGCAATTTACCGCATGTGTTGTTAGATACTGTTTTACTGGATAAGGGAGCTACGCTAACTATAGAACCAGGTACCCGTGTTTATGCAGGCAGTAAGGGAGTGCTGTTAGTAAACGGAACTTTGAACGTAAACGGCACCCCAGAGCAGCGAGTAACTTTTAGCGGTTACCGGCGCGAAGCAGAATATGTGCGTGCACCAGGCCAGTGGGAGGGCATCCGGATACTTGCCCAAAGCAGCAATAACTCTATCAAGTATACTGATATCCTGAATACGACTTTTGGGTTAAGGATCGGTAATCCCGGGCAAGGTGGTACACTGGTAGAAGGGTGTGTTATCGGGCATGCTTTTCTGGATGGTTTAGTTGCCTTTACTTCGGATGTACGTGTCGTGAATACCCTGATCTATAACTGCGGTCAGTTTGGTTTCGGCGGTTTAGGTGGCGGCAACTATGAGGTGCTCTACTCCACTATTGTAAACTATAATAACACGCTGCCACGGCCAACCCCCGCTTTCGTGATAACAGACTACATACCGGACACTGAGATACGGGATAAGCCAACCAGCTTGCGGCTCATCAATACTATAGTTTATTCAGATGATTTCGGTGCGAAGGACGAATTGCTTCTGGATGCGGGAACTGGCGCAAGCCTGGAGATAACCAATAACCTTTTGCGCTCTGCCAGATACACCAATCTGCTGAGCACGAATAGTAACATACTGAACCAAGAGCCAAAGTTTAAAGAGCCCGGCAAGTATAATTTCCAGCTCGATACGTTGTCGCCGGCAAGTGGTGCAGCCCGCAGGTTGCAAACTATAGACCAGGACCTGAAAGGCAAATTGCGAAGCATTACAAACCCCGATATAGGTGCCTACGAACGAACTATAGACTGATCTATAGTTAGAAAGTTAGAAAAGTATAAGTTAAAAAGTAAAGGCCTGCAGCGTGCATGGTTCTTTGAGCTTTCTGATTTAGATTTCAGAACATACAATTTGTTAGATCTTAAACTATAAAAACTTTCTAACCTTCTAACTTCTCAACTCTCAAACTCCTAAACTTCCCAACTCCCAAACTATAAAACTATGTGGTTCCAGAAAGAGATACGTTTGCCTGCTGTTCAGCGGGGTTTTCACCTGATTACAGATCTGGTCGAGTCGCAGTTGCCGGAGCTGGAAGAGATAAGCATGGGCATGGCACATATCTTTATCAAACATACCTCGGCCAGCTTAACTATAAGCGAGAACGCAGACCCGACCGTACGACAGGATTTTGAAAGCCATTTTAATAAGATGGTGCCTGAAAACGCGCCTTACTACCAACACACTTCCGAAGGTCCGGACGATATGCCTGCACATCTGAAAGCGGCTATACTAGGCAGCTCGGTAACTATACCGATTACAAACGGAAGGTTTAACCTGGGCACCTGGCAGGGCCTTTACCTGTGCGAGCACCGCAACCATGCTTCCAAGCGCTGGATTGTAGTAACTCTGACGGGCAACTAAACTATAGTTTACCTGATGATGGTAATCTTTTTGGTCTGAATGCCTTCGGTGCCGCTTACCCGCAGGAAATAAACACCACTCGGCAGGCCTGCTGTATTTAGTTCGGCCACACGGGTAGTTACTTCCTCGCTCAGCACTACCTGGCCTAAACGGTTTATAAGTTCCACGTGACGCAGCGTTACGGCGGCAGGTTGCTCAATTATAACATAACCTGATGCCGGAACAGGGTAAACGGTCAGGTCGTTTGGCGTAACTTCAATATACTGATCGCGGGTTTCGGTGCTGCTTAAATTGCCTCTGGTTATGGTTAGCGAAACTTTATACTTACCCGGTTTAAAATAGCTTACCGTAGGGTGCTGCTCTGTAGAGGTAGAAGGCGTGCCACCTTCAAATTCCCAAAGCCAGTTTGTGGGCCTCACTCCTACTGATGTATCCTTAAATGTAACTTTACGATCGCGGCGCACAAGTGTATCAGTAGCAGCTTCAAAATCGGCAAGCAACCCGCCGCTACACGCTGGCGAGAGCAGGATTCTGGACCTGGAAGAACTCAGCACGGCCTGCATAAATTCAATCTGGCCATTAGTGAACAGGTTCATACAGGCATCGTAACTATAGTCCATGTAGTTCTGCCACATGTTGCCATAGGGACCATTGTTGCAAGATAATTCAATCCCGGAAGGGCATTCGTACGTCGGGCCACGCTGGTTAGGCGTATCATCGATGCCATCCGAATCGGAGCAGGTTGCGTTACCATCGCCCCAGATGTGGCGCAGGCCAAGCCAATGCCCGATTTCGTGGGTGGCAGTGCGGCCTTTATTATATTGTGTGCCGGCTTTGTTGTAAGGAGTAGTGCCTACTGCCTGAAAATGGAGCACAACGCCATCGTTCTGAGGGCTGATACGTGCACCCGGAAAAGTAGCCCAGCCGAGCACATTTTCCTCAATATTGCCAATCCATATGTTCAGGTACTGGTCCCGGTCCCAGGCTGCAGCTCCGCCTTCTTCAGCGCGTTTAATGCGGTTATTTGACGGGTTGAAGCTTCTGGTTGTGGTAAATGTGCGGGTAATACCGTTAGTTGGCAGGCCATCCGGGCCGATAGATGCAAGACAAAACTCTATACCTGCATCACCTGCTAAAGCTTCAAAATGTACCGGCGTATTTATTTTATCTGCATTGGTTCTCCTGAAATCAGCGTTGAGTACGGCTAACTGCGAAAGGATCTGCTCATCTGAGATATTTTGTTCCGGTCTGTTATAAAGCACATGAAAGACAACCGGAATAGAGATGATTTCCGCGCTTCGCATGGCTTTGCCTCGGCTCTTCTGCTGGCTGATGTAAAGTTGCGCTGCATCGCGGGCTTTCTGCTGCTGTAGTTTAGTGCCCGGTTCCAGGCGCTCCAGCGTCTCCTGGTACTGGTCGGTAGCGCAAACCCGGTATTTGCCTGGCTGGCCATAGGCAGGCGCAAGCAGTAGTAGCGCGAAGCTTAAAAGAGCAGAGAAGCGCATAAAAGCAGGTAGTAAAAGTATGAAATAGCAAAAACTTTAGCAGTAAAGAGAAATGCTTACAAAACTACTGAATTTATGCCTTACAACTGCCTGTGTAGCAGGGGTAAACTATAAATTAACGTGGATGCTGTAGTGTAGCGAATCGCTGAAGATCAGTTTCTGTACTCCGTTTATGCGATAGCTCTGCAGGTGCCCGTTTTGTGGGTTGGCCTCTAATATTGCATTACGTTCAGAATAGAAAAGAAGATTTTCGTCGTGCATGGTAGCTTCCAAGCGCTGCAGGTTACCTGAAGGACTTATTTGCAGAAGCAGCCGTGATACAGGTGCTTTGGCATCTGGTATACGCTGGTAACTGACGGCCTTGCTGCCGTCCGGTAACTCTTGTTCCTGGCGGCTGTAGTATTCCTGCAATGTGGGCTTGGTAATATCGGCGTCTTCAAAAACGGCCAGTTCATCACCCCAGTTTACGTGGTTAAGTTGTATGGTTTCGGTTGGGGCATGCTCCGTTTTCACGGTTTTGAGTATAGCCGGTTGTGCTGCCTGCAGGCGCTTTGCTTCCTGCTGCACGTAAGCAGCAACGTTAAAGTTAGAAGCACTGGCAGCGTGTGGCGCCGGCTGCTCACAAGCTACCAGTGCCACTACGGCCATTACAATACAAGCTATACTATAGTTTCTCACCAGGTTTAGTGGTTTATCAGTGATTTTCCTGTCATTTCAGGTGGCTGCGGAACTCCCATCAGCTCCAGTATAGTTGGGGCAATATCTCCCAGCTTACCTTCGTGCAGTTCACCTTTAAAGGTATTGCTTACCAATACGCACGGAACAAGGTTTGTGGTATGGGCGGTGTTTGGTGTGCCGTCGTCATTTATCATGCAGTCGGCGTTGCCATGGTCAGCTATAACTATAGTATCATAGCCATTTTCAAGAGCAGTGGTTACCACAGCGGCGGCACATTCATCCACAGCTTCGCAGGCTTTTACAGCTGCTTCAAATACGCCCGTATGGCCAACCATGTCGGGGTTTGCAAAGTTAAGGCAAACAAAGTCTGCACTTTTCTTCTGTAGTTCGGGCACCAGTACATCGCGCAGGTCGTAAGCACTCATTTCGGGCTTCAGGTCATAAGTCGCTACTTTAGGCGACGGGCACAGCAAACGCTTCTCTCCGGCAAATTCGGTCTCGCGGCCGCCTGAGAAGAAGAAAGTTACGTGCGGGTATTTTTCTGTTTCGGCAATACGTATCTGAGTTTTGCCAGCTTTCTCTAACACCTCGCCCAGCGTGTTGTTCAGGTTATCCTTATCAAAGATCGGCGATACGTTCTCAAATGTATCGTCGTAGTTGGTCATGGTCACATAATGCAGGTTGAGCTTATGCATGTTCTGCTCCGGAAAGTCGCGCTGCGTCAAAGCCTGCGTTATCTCGCGGCCACGGTCTGTCCGGAAGTTAAAGCAAATCACTACATCGCCATCCTTTATAGTTGCTACTGGCTCCCCGTTGCTGTCTACACGAACGATAGGCTTTATAAATTCATCGGTAACGCCTGCATTGTAAGACTCTAGTATGGCACTGATAACATTAGATGATGGCTTGCCCTCGCCCTTCACCATCAGGTCGTACGCCAGCTTTACGCGCTCCCAACGGTTATCGCGGTCCATGGCATAATAGCGCCCGATTACGGAAGCTATAGTTCCGGTGGTGCGGTCTATGTGCTCGCTCAGGTCGTTCATGTATTTTACGCCGCCTTTCGGGTCGGTATCGCGGCCATCGGTAAAGGCATGGATGTATACCTGCTGCAGGCCTTCGTCGAAAGCAGCAGTGCAGAGTGCCTTTAGGTGGTTGAGGTGCGAGTGTACGCCACCATCCGAAACCAGCCCGATAAGGTGCACTGGCTTTTTGTTTTCGCGGGCATAGGCAAAAGCGTTTGCCAGTGCCGGCATACTGCCCAGCTTTTTGTCGGCAATGGTTTTGTTAATCAATACCAGGTCCTGGTACACTACACGGCCGGCACCAATGTTCATGTGGCCCACTTCGGAGTTACCCATCTGGCCCTCTGGTAAGCCTACGGCTTCGCCGGAAGCCTGCAGCCTGGTATGTGGATATTTTGCGATAATAGAATCGTAGAAAGGAGTGTTGGCCTTTTGGATGGCCGAGACCGCTGGATTAGTGGCAATTCCCCACCCGTCCAGGATCACTAAAAGTACCTGCTTGTTCATGCTGCAAATATAGCTATAATCTTGTGTATACTTATCCCGTGCTCCAACTATAACATTCCTGCTGCTGTGTTGGTAAAGTATAATTTTAAAGGTGTATCAGGTAAGTTCTGAATTTTATATATAACTTAACCACCGCAATCTCTGGTGTTATACGCATTGTATAGTTGTTGGCATAGTTTTAGCTCTAGGTCTGTAGGTTACAAACAACATTATGAAAAATTTTAAACAGTTTGCCTTCGTTTTCTCTTTGGTTCTGGTTGTGGCGTTTATGTCAGTAGGGCAAGCCATGGCACAGGGTGGTGTAATGGAAAGCGTTAAGTCGGCAATGAAGGCCGGATCTTCCAAAGACCTGGCCCGCAGCTTTAACAGTACCGTAGAGCTTACGCTAAACGGCAAGGAAGCTACCAGCTATAGTAGTACACAGGCTGAGTTCGTGATGAAGAACTTCTTCAGCAAAAACGCTCCTGTAGATTTTACTTACAGCCACCAGGGTTCTTCCGACAAGGGGCAGCAATATGCCATCGGTACCTATAGTTCTAAGAGCGGAACGTACACAGTATTAGTACGAATGAAAGAATCTAAGATACAATCCATGAATTTTATAAAAGATTAAGTATATACAAGCATATTTTTAGCAAGGCCCGGGGTTTATCCCGAGCCTTTTTTTATTTTTGCACCGTGAAACCGACATACCTCACCGAAAAAAGTATAAGCGAGTTTATCGCGATGGCGCTGGCCGAAGATATTGGCGACGGCGATCACTCCTCGCTGGCCTCTATTCCGGCAGATGCGCAGAACCAGGCGCGCCTGCTTGTGAAAGGGGAAGGCATACTGGCTGGCGTTGAGCTTGCTGGTTACATATTTAACGCCGTTGACCCCGGATTGCAGGTAGAAGTACTGTTGCAGGACGGTGCTGCTGTAAAATATGGCGATGTGGCCTTAACCGTAAAAGGGAAAGCGCAGAGCATACTTACAGCAGAGCGATTGGTACTAAACTGCATGCAGCGCATGAGCGGCATTGCCACCTACACAAATCACCTGACGGAGCTGATAAAAGGCACAAACGCAAAGCTGCTCGATACCCGCAAGACCACACCTAATTTCCGGATTATGGAAAAGTGGGCTGTTGTGATAGGTGGCGGGCATAATCACCGTTTCGGCCTGTTCGATATGATCATCCTGAAAGATAACCATGTGGATTATGCCGGCGGCATAAAGGAAGCTATAGTTGCCACACAGCGTTACCTGCAGGAGAAAGGCAAAGACCTGCGCATTGAGGTAGAAACCCGCAACCTGGAAGAAGTGAAGCAAGCGCTGGAAACAGGTGGTATCCATAGGATTATGTTGGATAACATGACTCCGGAGATGATGCGCGAAGCAGTGGCTATGATCGGTGGAAAGTATGAGACTGAAGCATCCGGCGGCATAACAGAAGAAACCATTCGTGCCGTAGCCGAGTGTGGCGTAGATTATATCTCGGTGGGTGCACTTACACACTCTATAAAAAGTATTGACCTGAGCCTGAAGGCTTACAAACTATAGTTTTGGCAGGCCCTGCAGCCAGAGAAGCGAAGCAGAAGAAAACAGCAGGGCAACAAAATCAGAAAAACAAGAATGCAGCAGTTAAACCAAAGATTTCGTGCACCACAGGGACCAGCTCCGGGCACGATTCGCACCAAAAAGTACCAGTTAGACAAAGACCTGTTTACTAAAATAGCATTAGGCAAAGTATGGCGCCGCGAGTGGTGGTACGCCCTGATCCCGTTTGCGCTGTTCATGCTACCAGCTGTATTCAGCTTCTCGTGGTGGTGGGTAGTAGGTGCCGTAATTATGACGATCATTTACGTGGCCATCCGTTCGGCACAAATAGTAGGCGTAACACGCGTAGAGCAAGGTACTGCCCTGTTTGAGAAAATGAATTACGAGATTGACCAGCGCCAGATCATTATGAAGCGCAACGAGCGCGAAGGCATGAGCATGAACTGGGATATGATAGCCAAGGCAGAGCGTAGCAATGATGCATTCCTGTTGTGGCTGAAACCAGCCAGTGCTGATCTAATGCCGAAAGGATTTAAAGGCTGGCTGGCACGTACTTTCCAGGCTCCGGTTTTTATTCACCTGCCTTATCGTATATTTGTGGGCACCAACGACGTGAAGCTGATGGAAAGCCTGCTGCGCCGCAAGAGCCTGATAGCTTAAGCTGGCCGCCCAGGAACCTTAACGTCTAGGGTAAACGTAAAATGTTATAAATTAGTGTTTTGTCTGTAGATCAGCAGACGAAGATGCTCCTGATAAAGTATAAAATCATACAAAAATGAATAAGAACGTAATAGCAGTATTTACCGCGGTTTGCGGTTTATTTATGGCTTCCTGCGGTGCGCCTTCTGACCTGAGGCCAGGTGAGAAAGTGTCTGTTGACCTTGTTGAGCCAGGTACACGCAACACATTTAACGTATCGGATGCTGGTAAGCCTGAAGTGGCTGCTGATGGTACTGTACAGCACGAAGAAACACGCGAAGAAGTAATTCCGGGACGTGAGCGTGGCGGAAACGAGATTAACCCGGCTGACAGCACTGCCGAAGAGGTAAAGACTAACTCTCCTGCCGGCGCTACTAAGTATCAGGACTAACCGAGAAATTATAAGTTCGGAAACCTGCCGTTGCTATAGTTTCAGCAGCGGCAGGTTTTTTTGTGCTCATAACTATAGTTTGTTTCGTATGTAACGGCAAAAACTGCGTATTACCCACCAACAAATATTTTTGAAGTATATTTGCACTCGTTTTTGCCATTATAATACATTGCAATGTCCATACAGGAACAAGAGTGGTTCAGTACCTGGTTCGACTCTCCTTACTACCATATTCTTTACCAGCACCGCGATGACCTGGAAGCGCAGCAGTTTATGGATAAATTGCTGACCTACCTGCACCCGAAGCCTCACGAAAAGATACTGGACATGCCTTGTGGCAAAGGGCGCCATGCGGTATACCTGAACCAGAAAGGCTACGATGTAACCGGCCTTGATCTGTCGGAGCAGAGCATTGCCCACGCCAAACAGTTCGAGAACGAGCGCCTGCATTTTGCCGAGCACGACATGCGTGAAGTGTATCAACCTGAAAGCTTCGATTTTATCCTTAACCTGTTTACAAGTTTCGGCTATTTTGAAAACGAGACAGAGAATGTGGTAGCCTTAAATGCCATGGCCAAAGCCCTGAAACATGGAGGCAAACTAGTTATAGACTTTATGAATACCGACCTGACCATCGCCAACCTGGTAGCAGAAGAGGTAAAAATAGTTGAGGGCATCAAGTTCCATATACACCGTGGCGTAGACAATGGCTTTATTGTAAAAACGATCCGCTTTACTGATAAGGGGCAGGATTATAAATTCGAGGAGCGGGTGCGTGCACTGCGTCAGGAAGATTTTATAGAATACTTTGGTATGGCACAGCTCCGGCTTGCAGAAGTATTCGGCGACTATAACCTGCGTCCTTTCAACCCGGCAAGCAGCGAACGTATGATCTTTGTTCTTAAAAAATAACTTACCGCATGATAGCAGCCATCCTGGTCTTATTCTTTACTGTAGTGCTGTCTGGTTTTCTGGTCAAGTTGTTCCCTCCTGATAATGTGCGCTGGCTTAAAATGGCGCTGGCTTTTAGTGGGGCTTACCTGTTCACAATAACGATAACACACCTGCTGCCTGATGTTCTGATCAGCAACCAGGATGCTCATACAGTTGGTTATTGGGTACTGGCCGGCTTCTTTCTGCAGCTTATACTGGAAATCTTTTCGCATGGTATTGAGCATGGGCACATGCACACCCATACCCACACACATCAAACCGACTCTATCCCTTACCTGTTGCTGGGCTCCTTGTTCATGCATGCTTTCCTGGAAGGTAGTATCCTGGTTGATCAGGATCACCGCGCGGTTGGGCATATGCATCATCAAGGCAGTTTTTACTCGGTGTTGCTGGGCGTAGCGTTGCACCACGTGCCAGCTGCATTTGCGCTGATGTCGGTGTTGCTGTCGCGATTGAAGAACTTTAAGAAGGCATTTGGCTGGCTGATGGTATTTGCGGTTGCGTCGCCGTTAGGTATTTTAGTAAGCAACTCGTTGCTAGCACATGAGGCACATGGCGGTATGGTGTACACCGCACTTACGGGACTGGTAGCGGGTAATTTCCTGCACATTTCCACTACTATTCTGTTCGAGACTAGCCCGGAGCACAGCTTTAACCGAAACAAGCTGATCGCTACACTGCTTGGCCTGGTGCTGGCCCTGCTCACCGATTTTGTTTAACACCAACTATAGCGCACATTGCTGTAGACCGATCCGGGAGCATTAAATGCCAGTATAAGGTGGTGTACCTACCTTTCTCTGAAAACCCAAATAGTGCAGGCTTATAGCAGGGTTTGAAATTGATACTATAAGAACCGGTTACAACTATAGTTGAGAAGCTATAACTATAGCTCTTGAACTATAGTTGCTGAGATAAACGCTGACAGCATAACGAATTAAATGCGTGCAAAACCTTTTCAGATCTGGTATCAGAGCTTTGAATGCTTTAACTGGAAAAATTTTAGAGTAGTGGGAAGTAGCGCATGCTACATTACGGTAGAAAGCAGCGTTGCAATAAGCGCTTTTACTGTGCTTACCATTGCCGGCATCATGTCGCTGCTTGACCTTTCGTCTTCCGGAGTAAACGCTTCTTTAAAGTAAGATAGCGGGCTATCAAGCCTTTCAGCATCAAGAACAGACTTGTCGCGGGAGCGAACACCTGTGGCTTTAACCTTAGCCTTAGCCGGGTCAGTGCTTGAAACGGTAGCCGTTGGTACCGTGGTTTGCTGGTTTTGAGTTTGTGTGGCCGTGGCTCCGTTGTTAGCATTATTATTTGCCAGAACCAGAGAGCATGAAAAAGCGAGCAACAGTGTTAGAATTGCTGTTGGTAAAACTGCACAGTTATGTAGCCACTTTTTTTCCACGATCAAATGTAAAATTTAATTCCCTGATATCCAAGTATGTGATTGTATATTTTGGGGAATGATTGGTTTTTTACTGCTAACGCATAAAATTAAAAAGTAAGTATAGTGTTTGCGCTATTTATCTTTTTGTTGCGGGCCGTATAACTTTCATTTTAACCGGTGCCACTCCGGCATCTATCATGCCTACCCGTCGGGCAGCTGCTTCCGAAAGGTCAATGATTCTGCCTCTCACAAATGGTCCGCGATCTGTGATTTTTACTTTTACTGACTTGTTGGTGGTAGTGTTAGTAACCTTCACTTTTGTGCCGAAAGGAAGCTTTTTGTGGGCTGCTGTTAATTTGCCTCGTCGGTAAGGCTCACCGTTGGCCATTTTTCGCCCTTGAAACTTACGTCCATAGTAAGAAGCCTTTCCCTCTTCGGTATAACCACGCTCCCCGAAACTTGCTTTACTGCCAGCGCAAGAGAACAAGCTCAGGCTTAGAATTATAACGATAAGGTTTAAAAACAGCGATTTGGGTGATTTGGAACGCAGAAGCATAACTATAGTACTGGTAAACTGGTAATGAAAAGGTTTATTTCGTGTTGTAAGCGGTTAATATTTATAGTTTCGAGTGGGTGGCGGGTGGCGGGTAACACCAGCAACCGTGCATTGGGCAGATGGCGGTAAGCTTCGGTTGTCTCTTCTATCGTTACCATATTATCCTGGTCGCCGACAGACACCTGAACAGGCTGCTGTATATTGGCCAATGTTGATGGGGTTAACAGTGGCTCCTGCCCCAGGCCGAGCATAAGGCCAACTGTTTGCTGCATTACTTCTTCCCAGTTGTTCGGAGCATGACGATCGGCTAAGGTGGCTGCAAAGTGTGGTACCTTTGCTTTTATCTTTTCAGGGTCCAGCAGCTTTACCTCCTTGGCAGCAGCTTCGGCAGACCAGGCAAATTTTGTAGCCAGCGTAAACACACTTTTGATGCGCTCCGGGTACTCAGCTGCCAAGTATAAGGCCACATACCCACCCATACTATAGCCAAAGATATGTACCTGCTGCAGCTGCTCACGCTCCAGAAAATCAAGCACGTTTGCTGCAAACAGTTTTATGCTAAAAGGCTCAGCAGCAAAAGCAGTGCCCCCGTGGCCGGCAAAGTCAAGGGTAAAAACATTGTAGCTACCTGAAAGGGTTTTTTTAAGCGGTTCCAGCATGGTTGCAGCACCAAGGGCACCATGCAGCAATAGTAAGTTCTCCACAATATCTATAGTTAGCTAAAAGTATAAGGCTGGCAGCTACTGCTTTACCTGGTAGTTATAGATCTGTATGGCCTGCATCAGCTTATCTTTCCGGAACAGGTTAATAACAAGTTGGCCACCAAGCACCCCGGCTCCGGCATACAGCATCGGCGATAGTTTAAGGTCGCCTTCCATAGTTCGTTCCGAGTTTATAATGCCCAGTGCCATAAGTCCAGCACCAACTATAGTTACACCTGTATCAATTACCTTTTCACGCTTGTATCGGTGCAGTAACACCATACTGGACGGGTTGTCGCCTAGGGCCATCTGCAGGTTTTCGTAGTTATAGTGGTAAAGTGGGCCTTCATCTTTAGAGAAATAATATACCCGGCGGCGGCTGGTGCGCGGCATTCCATAACCGTAAGGCGAGTAAGAGTAACCTTCGTAAGTCAGGCGCGATGTGTAGAACTTATCAATACGTGGTCCCTCCAGTATGCGCTTGGCAAAAGCATCTGGGTGGTTACCGGGCTCTATACGGGCATAATAGCCATCGTTGTTCTGGAAGGATGTAACCATAGCAGGACTATAGCTCAGCGAGTCATCCAGCAGGAAATAATTAGACTTAAACAGCGGCGACTTTAGCTGTATTTTGTTAGCCATTATTACTTCGCCGGTATGTAGCTTTATAAAATATGGTTGCGTTCTTTGTGCCAGGGCAGTTGTGGCGCAGGTTAAGCAGCAAATAAGTAGCAGATAGAATTGTTTTCGGATCATGATGTTACAGTATACTATATACTAACGTAGAGATGGTGTTATACTGCTAAATTAATTAAAAAGAATATACAGCATAACCGGCATGCCCAGCAGCCCCAGGTAAACCCAACGCATCAGTTGCCCCCGGTGTTTTGATGGCACTATATTACTTACTACCATTACCGCTATTAACAGGCACAGCAGGTATAAAAAAATAAATACTACAGCTTTCACCCAGTTAGGCACTACTGTATTGTTTTCCTGGTATTGGTTGCTCTCCCCCAGCCCCGACAGCAGATAACTCAGGCCAATGTATACCACCAGCTCAAAAAGCACAAAGTATAGCAGCCACACCCAGAACCCATATTTGCTTTGTTGCTGCATTACAGTGTTTTATAAAAATGGTAGCCTTTGATATTGAAACCCTCGCGGAAGTAGAATTTATGCGCTGCCTGGTTGCTGGAATATGCATCCAGCATAATTGTCTGGCAGCCTTCTTTTATAGCTAAAACTTGTAGCCAGTCAACCAGACGCTTGCCCAGTTGCTGTGAGCGGCTGCTGGCGTCTATCACAAAGTTATCTATTTCGAGGTACTTGCCACTATACAACTTGGTATTGATCCAGAAGCCTGACAGTCCAAGGCATACTCCATCCTCATCAAAAATACCTGCCATGCGATACCCGTTTGGTAGCATTTGCTTTAGTAACGCCTCATACGCCGCTTCCTGCATATCCGGGTTTAACTGTTTTATAAGCGGATATTGCGCCAGCATGTGTGGCAAAGTAGTTATCTCTCTGATTGTATAGTTTGGCATTGATTATGTTGGCTAAACCTGCCTGATCAAGGGCTGAAAACAACTAAAGTCTGCTAATATAATCATATTTGCATGCTAAGTGTGTCATTATCAATTGTATAATTATTTAGAGGAATGCATTGTAAAACTATAGGATTTTGAAACAATGTACCCTTGTTTAACCGTTAAAATACCAGAAGATAGTAGGGATATGAGGTTATTGAAGAATTACGAGTTAGATAAATATAATTTCCTTGGTAAAAAGCGTAAGATCTATAGCATCGGTTATGAGGATCTTACTACGCTTGTTTATTACCAGGACGAGAAAGGAAAGTTTACGTTGGTCGTTGCTAAAAAGGACGATCCACCGATGATATTGGAGAAAAAAATCTCCCGAGCAGAAGCTTTTCGCTTAATGAATACCCGGCCCTGAGCCGGGTTTTTTTATGCCTATTCCCTATTTCTACAAGCAATTTTCTTCCGTTCACTAACAATTTCAGGTTAATTGTTGTTATTGCTGTATAGTACCTTGTTTTGCATAGTACTGTGTTTTATATTTGTGCCGTGTACCTTTCTTAAACTATAGAAAAGCACACTAAGCGACAAAATAAAACTATGAAAAAAATCAACTACACACCTGCTGCCCTCCTCAGAGCACTGGCAGCTTTCCTGTTACTCCTGCTGTTACATAACCAGGCAGTAGCACAGATTCCTCAAGATGTAACAGCCAAACTGGATGCCTATTTGAGTGCACACCAGGCGCAAGGCACTTTCAGCGGTACAGTAGCCATTACGCAACATGGCAAAACTGTTTACAGCAAAGGCTTCGGCATGGCCGACTACGAAGCAACTATAGCCAACGGTCCGGATATCAAGTACAGGATCGGGTCGGTTACCAAGTCCTTTACCGCTATTCTGATTATGCAGCTGCAAGAACAAGGTAAGCTGAATGTACACGACAAGTTAAGCAAATACCTGCCCGACTTCCCAAACAGCGATAAGATTACATTGCAGCATCTTTTAACTCATACTTCCGGGCTTCCAGACTATGTAATGCTGTGGAAAGACGTAAACACTAAGCCAGCCACCAACCAGCAGATCATCGAATTTTTTAAAGATTACGCCCTGGAGTTTGAGCCTGGCACCAAATGGAAGTATAACAGCACGGGGTATATCCTACTTGGCCGTGTAATAGAGGTGGTTACTAAAAAGCCTTATGACAAAGTGCTTGCCAGGCAGATTCTGAAGCCATTAAAGATGCAAACCGCCGGACTGGAGTTCAGTGCACCGGTAGCAGGTTTGGCCAAAGGGTATAACAACGATGGTCTGGAGCGCAAAGCAGCACGATATATAGACATGAGTTGGTGCCATGCTGCCGGCGCCATGTACGCCACCCCTGCCGACCTGGCTAAGTTGGATGCTGCATTGCAAACGAATAAGCTGCTGAATGAGGCTTCTAAGAAAGAGATGTTTACGCCTGTAATGAAGAATTACGCCTATGGCTGGGTTGTCGACTCGGTGCATCAAACACAACGCATCAGCCATAGTGGTGCTATTAATGGTTTTAAAGCAAACCTCATACGCCTGCCAGCGCATAACATTTCCATTACCATAATGAGTAACTATGAATCGCAGCAGATTAATGGCCCTATCTCCAGCGACATTACAGCTATAGTTATGGGAGCGCCTTACGAAGTGCCTGTTGCCAGAAAAATGGTGCAGCTAAGTGCTGAGCAACTTGGGGCTTATGTTGGCGAGTACCAGGTAGGCCCAAAAATGATCTTTAAAGTTACCCTGGAAGACAACCTGCTTTATGTAGGCGCTGCAGGGCAGGAGAGCTTTGCAATTTTTCCGGAGGCTGAAGATAAGTTTTTTGTAAAAGTAGCACCGGCTCAGGTAACATTTGAAAAAGATGCTGACGGCAAGATCACTAAGATGCTGATGCACCACAAAGGCAAAGTAATGCCTGCCGCCAGGTTAAATTAAATTGTTATACTATAGTTTGTAAGAAACAGCAGCTCACGCAAGAGCTGCTGTTTCGTTTTATAGTTTAAGGCTCGTATAAACCTCCATGGAACCAGGAAAGAAATACTTCAGGATTGCGGTAATCGGGGCAGTTTTAACAGTTGCAATACAACTTATACTCTGGCTAACTGTGGATCCGTACCTACCTGCTGTGCTCTCGCCAATCTACTCTGTCTGGGTAATCATATTCGTGGTCGGATGGCGTAAAAAATATCCACGTCGGTAGCTTTGATCAGGTAAAAGGTGCATTGCAGATGGCACTATTTTAGCTTTTGTGGGTTTATAGTATAAACCAAAGCCAACGAATAGTAAAGATTGCCTATGTTTGAACAGGAGATAATGTCGGATGTAAACCATGTGCAACACATGTTCCTGCGAGTTGAAACCAGCGATACAGATTGTATCTTAAATGTAGCCGGCCACCCTTACCGCCTGCGCGAGCTTATTTTTATGATGGTAAACAACGGTTGCAGAGTTTCGCAAACCACTGCCGATAGTTATAACACTTTCCCCTATGACCAGGAGACAGTGGAAGTGCATGATTATATGACCTCTATTATAAAAGCGAAATTCATTAATAATAACGCATAACAAAAAAGGCTACTGGTTAAGTAGCCTTTTTAATTTATAGTTGTTTTATCTCGATCTCTTTTGGCCTGTTGGCAGCGCTGTGGTAAGGCAGCCTCACCTGCAGTTGCCCCTGGTGGTACATAGCCTCTATTTCATCTATATTTACTTGTGGCGGTATCACAAATACCCTATTAAACATAGGCACGTGCAGCTCTGGGTTATCGTCGCTATGCAGCAGCGAAAATATAGTTAACTGGTTATTATGCACCAGTACTTTAAATGATTCAGGGGTAACACCAGCAGCCCACACCTTAATTACGGCGCCTTTCTCAAATTTGGATACAGTAACCTGCGTCTCGCTTATCCCACCGGAAATAGTGTTGAATAAGTTAAGATGCTCCGCAATATTCTTTAGAAAGCGTTTATTTTTCATCAAGTTCATTTCAATCTCCTCTATCGTTTTCATAGAGGATTAGTGCAAACCGTGTGCCACTATAAGCAACAAGCGTTTAGTAGCATAACAATGCCATTATGGCTTTAAACAGATCTATTGCACTTATTTGTAGTGCCAGCTTGTCAGAAATTTAAGCCGCTATAGTTCTATTACTGAGCATTAATCCTAACTATAAGTTTTACTGCTATAGTTCCACTTTACAGCTATTACTTTAAACTTATTTAATTTCCCATTTATTGGACTTGATTCCCATATGTGGAAAATATATAGTTAAATATATATGTTCCGCTATAGTTTGTTGTTATTTTTATTTTGCACAAAACGTCTTGTCTGTAGTTGTAATCGCCTGATTATTAAGGAGGTGATTTTTTTAATATTTGCTTCTTATTAAAGTCGGATGTTCAAAAAAGAGCTCGAAAAGTTGTGGCATAGATATTTCATATATAGACACATAAGTCAATTATATGAAGAAGATTTCCGCACTGCTAGTTGTTTTAATGTTTGTTTCGTTAGGTGCTTTTGCTCAGGTAATACTATATCAGGAGAACTTTTCAGGAACAGGGGTGCCTTCCGGAGTTTTTATGGTTCCTGCTACTTCCTGGGCGGTTGCTTCAATAACGCCAAGCAATTTGCCACAATCCTCAAAAGGGCAATATCTGCAGACAGTAGCTGGCCGAAGCGGTGAGAAAAACGCTTACATAAACATTTCAACGCTGGGGTTTAGTAAAGCAACTATTACCTGGGAGCAGTACAGAAATCCTCATAACATTAACTCAGGCAATACCGCATTTCATCTTACAGAGCCTGTAGAGCTGCAGTACAGCGTAAATGGTGGCTTAACCCGTATTACTTTCTATACATCTACCAACAACGTAAATGGTGCCTGGAACAAGGTGAATGGCGGCAAGGCAATAGAGCTGCCTGCAGCGGCAATGGGTATGCCGAATGTGAGAATATACTGGAGAATAACGTATAATGCGGAAAACAGGAGGGATGCCTACTATGCTATCGACGATATCATGATCACAGGTACCCCTGAAACAGGTCTTGCAACGTTTGACTGGGCTACCCGACCACTGAACGAAGATCCCTTTGTAGTATCCGGGCTAAATGCTGTTTCGCCGTACAAAGTTGATGACGTAACCTTGCGCTGGTCCAGAACGCTGGACAGAAATGTAGTGCTTGAAACTGCTAAGGTAGACGATAAGACCTTCAGACCTGGTACCAGAAGCCTTACATTTGTCCAGACCGGTGCTACCACTGCTGCCGGCTCAGTTATTCAGCTGGACCTGAACAAGCCTATAGAAGACCTGACCTTCACTATTTTTGATGTGGATGTTACCAAAGATCAGTTTATAGATGAGTTAACTATAGTAGGATATAATAACGGAACCAGAGTGCCGATGACGAAGAGCAAGGTTAAGACAACATCAAACGCTTCATTTTCTGCTACTGCTTCTTCGCTTACTGGGCTTAACATTGTTGATAATGCTTCTAATGAAGGTGATGCGACTATTTCGTTTGCAGGAGCTGTTACACGCGTAACTATAGTTTACCGTAATACCTCGGCCATAAGAAACAGCAGTGGTCGTCAGGGCTTCGCTATTCAAAATCTTTCCTGGAGAAAAGAAGAACAAATTATTCCTTTGCCTGTTGAACTGGTATCTTTTAAGGCAACGAACCAGCATGGCGCAGCCAGACTTACCTGGACGACAGCTTCTGAAAAAGATAATGACCGTTTTGAAATAGAGCGTAGTCAGGATGGCAAGAGCTTTGCCAAAGTTGGCGAAGTTGCGGGTAACGGCACGAGCAGCACTGCGCTTAACTATAGTTTTACAGATGCCAGGCCTGCAACAGGTACAAACTATTACCGCCTGCGCCAGGTTGATTATGATGGTACTTACACCTACTCTAAAACTGCAGTTGTTACGTTTGCTGCTCGTAAGGCTGGTGAACCTATAGCGCAAGTGTTTCCAACTATGGCTACCGACAAGGTAACGGTTGCGCTGCAGGCAACTGTGCAGTCAGCGGAGGTTATGGTAATGGATGCTTCGGGTAAAGCGGTGGCGCAGTATAGCCGTGTAACAGATACAGAGCTTGTTTTGCCAGTTCAGAACCTGAAAGCTGGTATGTACTTTGTGACTGTTTCGGATGGTGAAGCACGCCATACTTACCGCTTCCTGAAGCAGTAATTTTAAGCTCAGAAACTAATCTAAACTATATGGGAAAGCCCTGGTTATTTTAGCCAGGGTTTTTTATATAGCTCTGATTCATAAAAAGAGGGGCAATAAAAACAGGTGAGGTTTGGTAGATGTTGTATAGCGCCTGTTTAGCTCATTCAGCTTTGATAAATTCTTGTTAGGTAACTATACTTACTATTTTTAATTAGTTAAGGAGCTAAGTCTTAATCTATGAAAGGCTCTGTTTTTAGATTGATAATGCCTGAAACGGTTTGTTACTTTGTCTCCAGTTAGCTTTTAGTGTTATGATTATTACGTATTTCCAGAATGATGCAGTAACCATCACGTATGATTTTAAATTACAGTTAGGGAAAGCTGTTTGGAACGGTTTTTTGAGTGGTCGGGAGTTTCGTGATAATGTGCAGCAGTGCCTTAACCTGGTTGAAGAACATAAGCCGCTACGCTGGCTTGGCGATAACCGCAAGTTAAGAGCAATCCGACAGGCCGATCAGGAATGGTTTGTGGCATATGTTGTGCCTCGATTAGCAGCCAGCAGCGTCCGGCGTAATGCAGCCGTGGTTTCAGAAGACCTGTTTAATAAAATGGCTGTAGAGCAGATTATAAAACGCGCCGATAACCTGGGCGATATGGCAGTAAAAGAATTTTCAGACGTTGATGAAGCCATGTTCTGGCTGTCAGAACCTATAGCTGTACAGCATCAGGCATAGATTTTAGATTAGTGCCTTTTCTCATCCTTCAGCATAACGGTATAGTTTACTCGGTTCTGTGTAAGCACAAACTGCAGCAGTTATCGCTGTTATACGCCCGGTAAAGCTTTTTTTGGCATGGTGTGGTCATAGTTTAAACTATAGCGTATTACTCTACTATAACTATCCTACACATTAACTATGAAAAGAACTATACTTTACCTGACATGTGCACTGCTTAGTGCAATGACTGCTTGTGATAAGATGAGCAAGCAAACAGAAGCCAATAGAAATGAGGCATCTGAAGCTACTGCCGATACTGCTGTTGCCTTTGAGAACGAAAACGAACCTGATTCAGCTGCCGACGGCTCTATAGTTGACATTGATGCCAGCGGAGATGCCGACTGGAACAACATCGACATGAATTTGCCTGACGTGAACTGGCCTGAGTTCAAAGACAGTGACGTAAAGGTACGCGGCAATGACAAGTATAGCGTGTATGTATTAGAAGAGCGCATCCTGTTTGACACTGATAAGTCTGATATCAAGAAAAGTGCAGAGGAAAACCTGAAAAAGATCAGCTCTTCTATTGCACAGCGCAACAAAGATGGCCAGGTACGCATTTATGGCTACACAGATGCCCAAGGCAGCGCCGGTTATAATAAAGAGCTGGCCCAGAAACGTGCTGAGGCCGTGAAGAACTGGCTGGAGCAGAATGGAAATATTGCTGCAGCCCGTATTACAGTTCACTCTGTTGGAGAAGCCAAACCCGCAGCGTCTAACGAATCGTACAAAGGCCGCCAGTTAAACCGCCGTGTAGAGATTGTGGTGCGGAATAAATAAGCAACTATAGACTATAGGTTGAAAGAAGGCACCTGATGTATAGTTCAGGTGCCTTTTCATTAAAGTTATAGTTATTTAATAAGAGGTATTATACGTTGCTCATAACGACTTCTAACAAAACTGTCAGACATATGTGCTGGGAATCCATTTAAAATCATTGCATACTTTTTTAAGCCCACAGCTTTTGCCAAATAGCTCTCGTGCACAAAGTTCAAATAGCTTACAGTATCCATTAGACATTCATGAAATTGTTGAAAGTTTATATCTGCATGCATAAATGATTCAATATCATTATAGTTAGCTTTAATTCGCAACCTATAAAGAATATTAAATAAAGTAGTGGGTCCAAGCCTGTTAGTTATTATTTCCCATTGCTCTTTATTAAAGCTTTGGCATAAAGTTCCAGCCTTTGTAGTTATTGGATTTGATGAGTTTTGTCTCTTTTCTCTGTGATATTTTGCACTGTTTGTTCTCGTAGATTTTAAGAAAGTAGCAATTTGTGATTGTGCATCTGCATCGCTCTTAATTTGTGAAATTGCCGATTTAATGTTTTGTAAAGGTAGATTATGAACAGTGTAGTCTTCAAAATTACCATCCGCATAAAAGCTAATTGATTTCGGGTAGCTGTTCTTTATTACCCTTTCACCAAATGCTTTAATTAGATCGGAGTGCGTCTGTCTCGTATCTCCAATTGCTAAACAAAAAGCATGCATGTTAAGGTAACATGAGTAATACGCTTGAGGGAAGGACCAATGTAGAGCATATTTACAATAGTCTGTGTTACCTTGTTTCGCTGTCAAATGCAGGGCATGTTCTGTGCTCCATGAATTCCATAAAAGCTTTTTTATACGATCAAGTTCATAGCCGGGCTTATTGAATAATTTAGTAGTAAAGTATTTGACTTTCTTTAAGTCGTAAGCATCTATATCTCCTTTAAGATGCTTACTTATTGCTATGAAGTGATTGCAAAAAACTTGACCAGGAATTGATAATTTGTTCTTTTCTTCAGCTTTATTTATTGAAGCTACTATCATTGTTATCAATGAGTCTTTCTTAAAATTGACTAAAAGTATAAGCAACAGTATTCCATCCGCTGATTGGGAGTCAGCAGTAACGTTGGAAGAAACTATAATAGGAAGGAAAAAGAAGAAGGAGGACACTAGGTCCTCCTTCTTTAGTTATTTACGATCCGCAAGCTTCGCAAGCGTCTGGGTTATCCAGTGAGCAAGCCATATCGCTGCGGTTTTGGTCTTGTTGGTTATAAACCGGCTGCAGGGTTTCAGCGGCTTGTTTCTCTACTGTAAACTTAATAGCGTCTACAGCGGCTTTGGTGCGCAGGTAATACATACCTGTTTTCAGGCCACGCTTCCAGGCATGGAAGTGCATCGAGGTCAGCTTACCGAAGTTCACGTTCATTACGTGCAGGTTCAGCGACTGGCTCTGGCAGATGTAAGCACCACGATCGGCACTCATATCAATCACTGTACGCTGGCTGATCTCCCAAACTGTTTTATACAGATCTTTGATGTTCTGCGGAATGTTCGGAATATCCTGTACCGAGCCATTAGCTGCAATGATCTGGTTCTTCATGTTATCATTCCAGATACCCAGGCCGATCAGGTCTTTCAGCAGGTGCTTGTTAACCACCATGAACTCACCGGATAGCACACGGCGCAGGTAAATGTTTGAAGTATAAGGCTCGAACGACTCATTGTTACCCAGTATCTGAGCAGTAGAAGCAGTTGGCATAGGTGCAACTAACAGCGAGTTACGAACACCGTGTTCTACTACTTCTTGGCGCAGGCTATCCCAGTCCCAACGGCCCGACTTTGGCGTTACACCCCACATATCAAACTGGAACTTGCCCTCTGAGAGTGGAGAACCTTTAAATGTCTCGTAGGCACCATCCCGCTTGGCAAGGTCTTTAGAAGCTGTCATAGCTGCAAAGTAGATCGTTTCGAAAATGTCTTCGTTCAGTCTCTTTGCTTCTTCGCTCTCAAACGGCATGCGTAGCGCAATAAACGTATCGGCAAGGCCTTGTACACCTAAACCGATCGGGCGGTGGCGCATGTTCGAGTTCTTGGCTTCTGGTATTGGGTAATAGTTTATGTCAATAACTTTGTTCAGGTTGTGTGTAACATGGTACGTTACATCAAACAGCTTCTGGTGATCGAATACTTTGTGATCGCCGTTCTCTTTTACATAGCGCGGCAGTGCCAGTGAGGCCAGGTTACAAACAGCTACTTCGTCTTCGCTGGTGTACTCCATAATCTCGGTGCACAGGTTTGAGCTCTTTATAGTTCCCAGGTTCTGCTGGTTCGACTTACGGTTTGCGTGGTCTTTGTACAGCATGTACGGCGTGCCAGTCTCAATCTGAGATTCCAGGATATGGAACCATAGGTCCTGCGCTTTTACTGTTTTGCGGGCGCGGCCTTCACGCTCATACTTTTCGTACAGGCGCTCAAAATCCTTGCCCCAGCACTCAGCTAGGCCAGGTGCCTCGTTCGGGCAGAACAGGCTCCAGTCGCCGTTCTCTTCTACACGCTTCATAAACAGGTCTGGTGTCCAGAGGGCATAGAAAAGGTCACGGGCGCGGTTTTCTTCTTTACCGTGGTTCTTCTTCAGTTCCAGGAAATCGAAGATGTCAGCATGCCATGGCTCCAGGTAAATAGCAAATGCTCCTTTGCGCTTGCCACCACCCTGGTCTACATAGCGGGCAGTATCGTTAAACACCTTCAACATTGGGATGATACCGTTGGATGTACCATTCGTGCCTTTGATGTAAGAACCTGTAGCACGTACGTTGTGTATGCTCAGGCCAATACCACCGGCACTCTGCGAAATTTGGGCGCATTGCTTCAGGGTATCGTAAATGCCTGGTATACTGTCGTTCTTCATAGCCAGCAGGAAGCATGAAGAAAGCTGTGGCTTAGGCGTTCCGGCATTAAATAGAGTTGGCGTAGCATGTGTAAACCACTTCTCCGACATCAGGTTGTATGTCTCAATAGCGGCGTCAATGTCATCGCGGTGAATACCAACAGCTACACGCATCAGCATGTGCTGCGGGCGCTCCACTATTTTACCATCCAGGCGCAGTAAGTACGAACGCTCCAGGGTCTTGTAACCAAAGTAGTCGTAGTTATAGTCGCGGTCGTAAATGATAGTTGAGTCCAGCTGGGCTGCGTGCTTGCGGATGATCTCGTAGATGTCCTTTGCAATAAGCGATGCATTTTCACCGGTCTTAGGGTCAGTGTAAGTATACAGGCGCTTCATGGTGTTAGAGAAAGACTTGCTGGTAACCTTGTGCAGGTTAGAGATTGCAATGCGTGCTGCCAACGTAGCATAGTCCGGATGCTTGGTGGTAAGCGAAGCAGCTGTTTCTGCCGCCAGGTTATCCAGCTCCACGGTTGTTACGCCATCATAAATACCATCAATTACCTTCTTGGCCACCTCAATCGGCGACACATAATCGGTATTTAAACCATAGCACAGCTTCTCGATACGAGCTGTAATTTTGTCGAATTTAACGGATTCGCGCCGGCCGTCTCGTTTAACTACTAACATAAAGTATACAATTAGCGGGATTAAAGGGCCCGGGTTCTTTAACAGATATATTATTGATAAGCTTGTGCTTGTGCCGCAAGCCGGAATTTTAAAGTGTAAGGTACTGCCAGCTCATACGATGATAGGTATAAGCCGTTGTAGTACAATAGATTATAAATAAAGCAAAACGCCTTTACTATATAGTAGGGATAGAATCCCAAAGGTGGCGCTAAAACCTTTTGATACCTGACCAACAAATGCGGACTACACTGTACTTCTGTAGCTGGCCGGTAAAGATTAGAAAGTATATTCAGCGGCAAGGCGGGAGCTTGTCCTGCCTTCGCCACTTAAATATAGAGAAGTTCTGATATTATTAAAAATCTTCATCCAGCGAAAAAACATTTTTGTCTTTGTCGCTTAGCACGCCGGCTTTCTGGTACTCGCCTACACGCTTCTCGAAGAAGTTGGTCTTGCCCTGTAGCGAGATCATTTCCATAAAGTCGAATGGGTTTGTTGAGTTCCAGATCTTGCTGTAACCTAATGATACAAGCAGTCTGTCTGCCACAAACTCAATGTACTGGCTCATCAGTTTGGCGTTCATTCCGATCAGGTCAACCGGCAAAGCATCTGTTACAAATTCCTGCTCTATAGTTACAGCATCACGTATAATTTCGTGCACACGCTCTTCCGGCAGTTTATTTACCAGCATAGAGTACAGCAGGCAGGCGAAATCACAGTGCAGGCCTTCGTCGCGGGAGATCAGCTCGTTAGAGAAGGTTAAGCCCGGCATCAGGCCACGCTTTTTAAGCCAGAAAATAGAGCAGAACGAACCAGAGAAGAAAATACCTTCCACAGCTGCAAAAGCGATCAGGCGTTCTGTAAAGTTCTCACTCTCAATCCACTTAAGAGCCCACTCGCCTTTTTTTGCAACAGCCGGCACATTTTCAAGCGCATTAAACAGGAAGTCCTTTTCGCTTTGCTTCTTTACATAAGTATCGATCAGTAAAGAGTATGTTTCGGCGTGGATGTTTTCCATCATGATCTGGAAACCGTAGAAACAGCGTGCTTCCGGTATCTGTACTTCGTTCATGAAGTTTACAGCCAGGTTCTCGTTCACGATACCGTCTGATGCAGCAAAGAAAGCCAGTACGTGGCTGATGAAGTGGCGTTCGCCATCATTCAGATTCTCCCAGTCTTTCAGGTCCTGCCCCAGGTCTATTTCCTCGGCAGTCCAGAAACTGGCTTCAGCTTTCTTATACATCTGCCACACTTCGTCGTGCTGAATCGGGAACAGTACAAAACGGTTAGGGTTCTCTTGCAGTATTGGCTCCATAATCTTTAAATAAGTGTTTTATTGATTGAAGGGGTAAGTAACCAGTTCGGTCAGCTTAGAAAACACCCCGTAATTACTTTTGTTTTGACGGGTGCCCGTTGGCGCCCGGTAATATCTTGAGTTCAAATATAGACAAATGAACTTAGATTCAGCCGGCAAAGTTGTTCAATTTATGCACAAATGTTTAAGTGGTTGATTATTTGTTGGTTGCGATCTAATTCACATCGTTATTAACATAGTTATTTTACTATATTTTATAGGCGATATGTTGTAATTTATCTACAAAATATAGTTTAAGTGCAGTGTTTTATTGGTGAAAATTGCGTATCCACGTAATGTGTGCAATTCAGGAGGCGGAGTAGTGCAAATATCCTGGCTAAATTCCGGAGTTGCTTCATCTGATGTTACTGCTGAGTGGCTTGGTTGTGGAAAACGGGTTTAAGATTGTTTTTGTATAAGAAGTTGGTATTCTTATAGTTGAGTGGCTTTTTAACAGTGGTAAATATTTTGGGGTGTGTATTTCAACATGGTTATCCACAGTGTGTACAACTGCAACTATAGTTGCGGAACATTTTAAATTACAAGTGTTTGCATATTTGATATAAGCGCCGTACTTTTGCAGACTAAATTTTAAACATACATTGAAGCTGATGTACGCAATTGTAGAAATCGCAGGTCAACAGACCAAAGTAGAGAGCGGTAAGTTCATCTACGCTAACAAGCTTTCCGGCAATGAAGGTGACGCCGTTGAGTTCGCCAATGTTCTTCTTACAGACGATAACGGAACCATCACACTTGGTGCTCCTTTCGTAAGCGGTGTTAAAGTGGTTGGTAAAATCCTTGGCAACGTGAAAGGCGATAAAATCCGTATTTTCAAGAAGAAGAGAAGAAAAGGGTATAGAAAAACGATCGGTCACCGTTCGCACTATACTAAAGTTCTGATCGAGAGCATTGGATAAGCAGTAAGAGGAAATTTATCGTAGAACCATTTCGGGCTAAGGCCTGAGTAAATAGTAAAATAAAATGGCACACAAAAAAGGAGCTGGTAGTTCTAACAACGGTCGTGAGTCGCACTCAAAACGACTGGGTGTTAAGATTTATGGTGGCCAGGATATCATCGCTGGTAACATCATTGTAAGACAAAGAGGTACAGCGCACCACCCAAGCGCAAACGTAGGTATGGGCAAAGACCACACCCTGTTTGCACTGGTTGATGGTGTTGTAGAATTCAGAAAAGGTAAGAAAAACCGTTCTTACGTATCTGTAATTCCAAGAGTAGAAGCTGAAGCTTAATTCTTGCTACACAGAAACGAAAGGGATGCCCAAAAGCATCCCTTTTTTTATTTTCAGAACAAAGCCTAAACTATAGCCTGCAGGCTGCGTATAAATAAACAGAAAGAGTTATAGTTAATACAATTAAACTCTTTTAGGAAAGGGACACTTAATGTGTCCTTTTCTGCTTTAAAGGCAACAGCAAGGCAAACTTGCAACTATAGTTATTTTCTAATGAAACAAAAGTTCGCATTTTGCCGATAAGTGTAGTAACTTGCAGCTTCTTATCAAGAAAGACCGAGGGAAAGGGCCCTGTGACGTCTTAGCAACCTTGGCAAACTTGGTGCTAATTCCCTTCCGGAAGCATGCTATCCGGAAAAGATAAGATAGTCCATCCTTCACTTCGGGTGTCCTTTCTTGATGAGCGGTAGTAAAACGCAAGCGAGAGAAGGAAACCATCATGAAGAAGAACAACCATCCCATTTACAATTTACTGAAAGAGCGAGTACTGGTCCTGGACGGCGCCATGGGCACCATGATCCAGCGTTATAAGCTCACAGAAGCCGATTTTCGTGGCGAGCGTTTCAAAGATCATCCCTCCGATCTGAAAGGCAATAACGACCTTTTATCGATCACACGCCCGGATATCATCAAGAACATTCATTCCGAGTACTTGGAAGCAGGTGCTGATATTATAGAGACCAATACCTTTAGCTCTACAACTATAGCCATGGCGGATTACCACCTGGAGCACCTTGTTTATGAGCTTAACTACGAATCGGCGAAGATAGCCCGTGAAGCGGCTGACGAAATAGAAGCAAAAGATCCTTCTCATAAGCGCTTTGTGGCGGGCGCCATTGGGCCAACTAACCGTACCGCTTCGCTTTCTCCGGATGTAAACAACCCAGGCTACCGTGCTATTACGTTCGACCAATTGGTGGAAGCCTATTATGAGCAGGTGCGCGGGCTGGTAGATGGTGGTGCAGATTTACTCTTAGTAGAAACTGTATTTGATACGCTCAACTGTAAAGCTGCCCTTTTTGCCATACAGCAGTTTGTAAACGATGGCGGCAAGGAGCTTCCAATCATGGTATCCGGAACTATAACCGATGCCAGCGGCCGCACCCTGTCGGGCCAAACTGTAGAGGCTTTCTGGAATTCTATCTCACATGCGCCGATATTGAGCGTAGGATTTAACTGTGCTCTGGGCGCACGCCAGTTAAAAACACATATTCAAGAGCTTGCGCGCATCTCTGACTGCTACATAAGTGCTTACCCGAATGCCGGCCTGCCAAACGCTTTTGGTGGATATGATGAGACAGCCGAGCAAATGGGAGCTATAGTGGAAGAATACCTGAAAGAAGGACTGGTTAACATTTTGGGTGGTTGTTGTGGTACGACACCAGTACACGTGAAAGTAATCGCTGATCTGGTACAAAAGTATAAACCGCACGTTCCTTCTCCGGTAGCCCCACTCCCACGCTACAGCGGCCTCGAGCCTTTAACTATAACTTCTGATACCCTTTTTGTGAATGTCGGCGAGCGCACGAACGTTACCGGTTCCAAAATGTTTGCCCGCCTTATAGTTGGCGAAAAGTTTGAAGAGGCGCTTGCCGTTGCCCGCCAGCAGGTAGAAGGTGGGGCGCAGATCATCGACGTGAACATGGACGAAGGCATGCTGGATTCTGAGCAGGCCATGACCAACTTCCTCAACCTGATCGCATCTGAGCCTGAAATTGCCAAACTACCTATCATGATTGACTCTTCGAAGTGGAGCGTTATCGAGGCTGGTTTAAAATGTGTGCAGGGCAAATCTATAGTTAACTCCATCAGTTTAAAAGAAGGCGAAGAAGCCTTTAAGAAACTTGCCCGCAAGGTACGCCAGTACGGTGCCGCCGTGGTTGTAATGGCTTTTGACGAAACAGGCCAGGCCGATACACTGGAGCGCAGAAAAGAGATTTGCGAACGCTCTTATCGCATACTGGTAGATGAAGTGGGCTTCCCGCCGCAAGACATTATTTTTGACCCGAACATTCTGGCTATTGCTACCGGTATTGAGGAGCACAATAACTATGCAGTAGATTATATTGAGGTAGTAAAATGGATAAAAGCTAACCTGCCGCATGCACAGGTAAGTGGTGGGGTAAGTAACCTGTCGTTCTCGTTCCGGGGCAACGATGTAGTGCGCGAGGCGATGCATACTGTGTTCTTATACTATGCTGTGCAGGCTGGTATGGACATGGGTATTGTAAATGCCGGCATGTTAGGCGTGTACAGCGAAATACCAACCGAGCTGCGTGACCTGATCGAAGATGTGATCTTTAACCGTCACCCGGATGCTACCGAAAAGCTGGTTGTTTATGCTGAAACTATAAAAGGCAAAGGAAAAACTGCTACTGTTGCTGATAATGCCTGGCGCAATGAGCCGGTAGAAGAGCGCCTGAAGCATGCGTTGGTGAAAGGTATAGTTGACTACATTGAGGAAGATACAGAAGAAGCCCGTCAGAAAGCAACTAAAACGCTGGATGTGATCGAAGGTCCGTTGATGGCTGGTATGTCGGTGGTGGGCGATTTGTTTGGCTCCGGAAAGATGTTTTTGCCGCAGGTCGTGAAGAGTGCCCGCGTAATGAAGAAGTCGGTGGCTTATTTGTTGCCGTTCATGGAAGCAGAAAAAGCAGGTTCTTCTACTTCTGCACAGGGTAAGATTTTGATGGCAACCGTTAAAGGCGACGTACACGACATCGGGAAGAACATTGTAGGCGTAGTGCTGGCCTGTAACAACTATGAAGTAATAGACCTGGGTGTGATGGTGCAGCTGGATAAGATCCTGGCTGAAGCAGAAGCGCAGCAAGTGAATATTATTGGCCTAAGCGGGCTGATCACGCCATCGTTGGATGAGATGACGTATGTGGCACATGAAATGGAGCGCCGCGGTATGAAAATTCCGTTGCTGATTGGTGGAGCTACAACTTCCAGGGTACACACAGCTGTTAAGATAGCGCCACAGTACAGTGGTCCGGTAGTACACGTGCACGATGCATCCAGAAGTGTAACTGTAGTCAGCAGCTTGCTCAGCAGTAACCGCGACAGCTACATTGCCGAAATCAAAGCAGAATATCAGAAGTTACGCGAAGACCACCTGGGGCGGAATAAAGAGCGTGCCTTTGCAACTATAGCAGAAGCTCGCGCCAACAAGTATAAAGTAGACTGGAACTCTACACAGCCTACACAGCCAAGCTTCATCGGCAACAAGGTGTTCAACAATTATCCGCTATCAGAGATCGTGCCTTACATCGACTGGACACCTTTCTTTCATACCTGGGAATTAAAGCGCCAATATCCGAAAATCCTGAACGACCCGGAACTAGGAACAGAAGCAACCAAGCTGTTTAACGATGCGCAGGCGATGCTGCAGGAAATTGTGGACAAGCAATTGCTGGAGGCGCGTGCTATAGTTGGTTTCTATCCGGCCAACGTGGAAGCTGATGATACCATAGAAGTTTATGCGGATGATTCACGTGAAAACGTACTGACGGAGTTTCATACACTAAGACAGCAGGGTAAGAAAGGTGCAAACGTGCCAAACCTGGCCTTCTCGGATTTTGTGGCGCCGAAGGAAACCGGCGTGCAGGACTACATTGGTGGGTTTGTAGTATCGGCTGGTTTTGGCATAGAGAAATTGCTGGAACAGTATGAAGCCGAGCACGACGACTATAAATCTATTATGGTGAAAGCCCTGGCCGACCGCCTGGCCGAAGCCTTTGCAGAATTGATGCACGAGAAGGTGCGCAAGGAACTATGGGGCTACGCACCAGATGAGAACCTCACCAACGAAGATCTGATCAAGGAAAGCTATAAAGGTATTCGTCCGGCTCCAGGTTACCCGGGCTGCCCGGACCATACCGAGAAGATCACACTGTTTAACCTGCTGGATGCTGAAAGAACATCAGGCGTGATACTTACCGAGAACCTGGCCATGTACCCGGCTGCTTCGGTGAGTGGTTTATACTTCTCGCATCCGGAGTCGCGCTATTTTGGTTTAGGTAAAATAGGCGAAGACCAGGTTGCTGACATCGCGCAGCGTAAAGGTATGCCAAAAGAAGAGCTGGAGCGCTGGCTGTCGCCAAATCTAAACTATGAGCCGAAGCCGGTAGTACCACAGACAGTGTAATTCTAACCACCCCTGCCCCTCCTTAGCTAAGGAGGGGAGCTTTTACCTCCATTTTATCCTGTCATCCTGAAAGGGTCTTGAGTGAAGGGGGTAAGCAGTGGCTATAAAATTTGTGCATTAACTATAGTAAAGACAGAAAATTCCCCGCCTTGGATAAGGAGGGGTTAGGGGTGGTTGGACCTAGTGTTGCTAACCCAACCATTTAACAATTAAACCATCTAACAATTTACCTATAAATTGAAAGTAACAGACCACTTCAGGAATGCTAACGGCAAAACGCTGTTCACTTTTGAAATACTACCACCGCTGAAGGGCGAAAACATGAAGACCCTGTTCAGCCACATCGACCCTTTAATGGAGTTTAATCCGCCGTTTATAGATGTGACCTATCACCGCGAAGAGTATGTGTACAAGCAGCGGGAGAACGGCCTGTTGGAGAAACGCACGACACGTAAGCGCCCAGGCACGGTAGGTATTTGCGCGGCTATCCAGAACAACTATAAAGTAGACACGGTGCCTCACCTGATCTGCGGGGGCTTTAACAAAGAGGAAACCGAGAATGCGCTGATAGATCTACACTTTCTGGGCATTGATAACGTGCTGGTACTGCGTGGCGATTGCGTAAAAAGCGAGCAACGCTTTGTGCCGGAACCAGGCGGACATAATTATGCAACAGAGCTTATCGGGCAGGTGGTGGATATGAACTGCGGACGCTACCTGGATGATGAACAGACCTTCCATAACCCAACGGATTTCTGTATTGGCGTCGCTGGGTACCCGGAGAAGCACTTCGAAGCACCAAACCATAAATCGGACCTGCGTTGGCTGAAAAAGAAGGTTGAGTTGGGCGCGGAGTACATTGTAACGCAGATGTTCTTTGATAACCAGAAATATTTTGATTTTGTGAAACGCTGCCGTGAGGAAGGGATTACTGTGCCGATCATTCCGGGCCTGAAGCCAATGACCACAAAATCGCAGCTGACCTTACTGCCAAGCCTGTTCCACATCGAAATACCATGTGAGCTGGCTGATGCCATTGAAGAATGCTCGGATAACAAAGCCGCAGCACAAGTAGGCGTAGAATGGGCTATCAAACAATCGAAAGAGCTAATGGACTTTGGCGTGCCGTGTCTGCACTACTACTCTATGGGCAAATCAGAATCTGTCAGGAAAGTGGCAGAGGCTTTATTTTAGAAACAACACCCTTACAAACAACTAAACTACCTGAAGGCTGGGGCTAAAGCTCCAGCCTTAACTTTATTCTATCGGTGCACGGTAAGCCATTTTCGAAGATCGGTTCCGGATATGCTCTTAGAAAATAACCTTCGTCTATGCTTACTACACTAAAGCCACAACCCTGATAAAGTGACAAAGCAGGTAAGGAGCTGTTGCCGGTACACACGACCAACTGTTTTATTTTTTGCTTGCTGGCCTGCATAATAGCATGCTTCAGCAACAAGCGTCCTATGCCTTGGCCTTGCTGCTGTTCTGCAACAGCTATGTTCATAATCTCGGCTTGCTGACCTTGTGGCTGCAGTACCAGCACACCAACTATTGTTCCCGCCTTTTCTGCCACAAAAATCCGGCTTTTATGGAGATATGAAAGTACGAGCTCTTCGCTGGGATCGGCGAGTAAAAGCAGGTGCATGGGTGGTTGCTCTGTGGGCGATAATGCACGTATCCGAATGCCAGCCATTTAGTGTTTCTCCGGCTTAAATAGCTCCGCGATCATGCAGCGCACACTGCCACCACCACACTGCTCGATCAGGTGAATCGGGAAATATAGCAGGTGATCGTTGTGTTTTCTGAGTGTAGCGAGCTGATCATCTGTAAGTGAACGATAAGCGGCCTCAGACATCACCAGTATCGTTTCGTTTTGCTTATCACGCAACTGCAGCATGTTACCGGCAAAATGGTGGTGCGTTTGGTCGGCTGTCAATTCGATGATTTCTTTTCCTGTGCTTTCCAGTTGCTGGCGTAGCTTTTCACGGTCCTGATCATCCACCACATCCATCCCAACTATAGCAAAGGTTTCCCCTAAGCACATCATAACATTGGTGTGGTATATAAGCTCTCCTGTGGGACCATAAGCGCGAAAGGTAACTGGCCTATAGTTTAGTTTATCACAAAACTCCTGTAGCGGTTCTAATTCTGTGCGTGGCGATAAAGCGGCGTAGGCGATTCTGTTCTCCCTGTCCAGGATCATGCTTCCGGTGCCTTCCAGAAACTTTGGATCTGGTAGATTCTCAAAATACTCCAGCTTTATGTGTTCTCTGTAGCCATACTTCTGCATCAGCAGATCGATAACATCCTGGCGTCGCTCGGCCCGGCGGTTAACAGGTGCCATCGGGTACGTTACCAACTGGCTGCTTTGATGTGAGGTAAACCAGTTGTTCGGAAAGATAGAATCCGGAGTGCAGGAGTTTTCTACATCGAGGATCACATTCACATCAACACCCACTTTCTGTAGCTGCTGCACCATCTGCCGGAACTCTTGCAATGCCCTGGCCTGAACTTCTGCTGGGGTTAATCCTGCTACCTGCTTCTGAAATTTGTTTGTTTCGGCCGCATCCGGGTTGTAGCAAAAGTTGGTCGGCTCGATCATCAGGATGGTGTCGGTAATCTGGGCCATAGCCTAAACTATAGTTGCGGAAACACCGGTGACAAACTATAGATCACAGGCTTGCTAGGGCTGGCATCTAACTGCAAGCTGGCAATCTGCAGGTTCAGTAAATACAAGCCATCGGAGATATGTTCCGGTACATAAATGAGTTCGGTTATAGTTGCGCCACAGCGGGTATTCTTTGGGTATTGCCAGAACGCATGGTGGCATAAAAGCTTGCCTTCGTCCAGTTCACGATCTACAGATGGCAGGTCCAATAGCAAGTGCTGCACACCTTTCTCGGCTAAGTACTGGCCTATAGTATGCTCTAAGTAAGGCGGATTGATACCGGAATAGTGGCGGGTGAGTTTGTCGTCAGTATTAGGCAAAGTGCGAAGTATAACAGCCTCACATTTTATGCCTTGTAGCTGTTCTCGTACATCTTCCAGCAGCACTACTTCATCACCATTTTCCTGTTTTTGTGGAGCTATCGTTATGAGTTTGGCTACAAATAAGAAACGTTTCAGGCAGTTGTGGATGGTGGCGTGCTCATCTGCGGAGATATGGCCGTAGCACTCGGTGTGGGTGCCGTTGCCGTGCGGGGTTATGTGCACACGCTTATAGTTAGTGCTGCCACCGTCAGCCACAGAGCCTACAAAATTTCCAACCCGGATCACATCAAAAGCAACGGGCTCGGCCCAGAAACACTCTGGTTGCAACTGTCGGTCGTGCAGTGGCATCGAAATGTCCAGCGGTTTCAGGGGATCGTAACTATAAACTTGATCGTGGTAGGTGATGGTAGCTTCCATAGTTTGATGTGCAGGCTTTTAGCAAGTATAAGCTAAAATCTGGAAAGCCTAACCTTGCTATCCGGAAAAAGTATGCCAGTTATTCCTCTTCCAGCAGCCAGCTAACTGCTTCTTCTTCCGAGGCAAAATCCTGAATCTCATACGAAATATCGCCTGTGGCATCTGCCCTGGCCACCACCGACGCCAGCGCCAGCTTCTTGAACAGGTTATCGGGCATAACACGGGCCATTTTTTTAAGAGCAGTGTGGGAGAAGAGTTTGTAATAAGTGTTAGAAAGCCAGTCTTTTGTTTTGGGTTCCAGCACCGACACCTGTTTTGCATTAACAAGCACTTTCTCGGCCTTGCGTTGGGAAATAAAAACATGCGCCCGCATGGTTTCAACTACAAATTGCTCATCGGTAAGAGGGCGCAACCATTCCGTGCGTATAAATGCGAGCCTGTCATCGGCTTCTATCTTAAAGTCATCAGACTCATAGATTATAGTAAGTTGAAGCGTTGGCATGAGCAGTCAAACAATCGGGGTGATGGCATTATAGCAATTCAGGCATACGGTGAATAGAAACTATAAGATTAGAAATGCCAGATATAATACAGGATATATGTAGTGTTAATCAGCCATCAGGTCCAGCGTGATCTGGTCGGCCAGCAGCTTGCCCTTGTCGGTAAGGTACAGTACATCATCAACTATATGAGCCAGTTCTTTTTGCTGAAGCTCCTGCAGGTACAAGTGGTGCGTTGTCTGCACATCATATTTATATACGTTGCGCATTCGGGTTAAGTCGCAGCCCCAGGTAGTGCGGAGCGTGGTTAGCAGGTAATCGTTGGCCTGGTCGGTTATAGTTAGTTCTTCTACTTCGGCAGGTATCGTTTGCTGGGCTATAGCATCGATGTACTTGCGGTTGTTGGCCACATTGTACTGCCTGCTGTTGCCGTTAAACGAGTGCGCGCTCGGCCCCACGCCCAGGTAATGCACGCCGCGCCAGTAGTTGCCGTTGTGCTTCGATTCATAACCTGGCTTGCAGAAGTTGGAGATCTCGTACTGCACAAAACCATGCTGCGCCATCTGTTCCAGTAAAATCTCAAATTGCTGCGCTGTAAAATCGTCTTCCGATGGTTTGAACTTACCCTTTTTGCTCCAGCGGCCCAGCGCCGTGTCGGGTTCTATCGTTAGAGCATAGCAGGAAACATGCTGCACGTTCAGCGAGAAAAGTGTTCCTAAATCCTGCAGCCAAATGCTGTGGTCCGGGGCCGGAATACCATAGATCAGATCTACAGTAATGTTGTCAAAACCAGCTGCCTGGGCATCTTTTACGCATTGCAGGCTTTCAGTAGCGTTATGGGCGCGGTTCATCATGCGTAGGTGCGGCTCATGAAAGCTCTGTAGTCCTATACTTAAGCGGTTAATGCCGGCGGCTTTCAGCTCCTGTAGTTTCTCCGGTTTCAGGTCGTCGGGGTTGGCTTCCAGGGTAATTTCCGCATCATCCGAAACTATAAACAGTCTTTTTATAGTTTGTAGCAAAAGCTGTAATTCGGGTTGCGTGAGTAGCGATGGTGTGCCGCCACCAAAATAGATCGTTTTCACTTTCTGGCCTTGCAGGTAATCTTTTCTGAGTTCGAGCTCCTGTGCAATGGCTTGTATGGTTTTCTCCTTAGTGCCCATTGAGGTGCTGAAGTGGAAATCGCAGTAATGGCAGGCCTGTTTGCAGAAAGGAATATGTAAGTAGATACCGGACACGGTTAAATTGCTAAATTGTTGGCTTGTTAAATTGTTGATGATCTGGAAACTATAATTCTCGGTTCTTAAAGTATAGTTGAACCCATTACCTTTGTTCTTAAACTATAGCTCCCTTTAGTATGACCAATTTTGATGACCACCTATAGTTTAACAATTTAGCCATCAAACAATTCAACTAGTAATAACACAAATGTATAAAATAGCTGCCGTAGTTTGGTGTTTGCTTTTGTGGCTGCCGTTTGCGCAGGCCCAGACGCAACCCATTACACCGCAGCCTAAGGTTATACTAAAGCTCCACACCACACCGCAGGAAGCCCCCCGTTTGCGAGGCTATAGTTACCAAACCACCCACCCCGATTCAGTAACAGCAGCAAAAGAAGTAAAAGCGTTGGTGTACCAGATGCAGCAGGATGCTTACCTGCTCACCTCTGCCGACAGTTTGTACCTGCGCAATGATACGCTTCACGTGAAACTTCATGTCGGCGACCGCTTTGAGTACGCCCGCCTGCGTAACGGCAACCTGAGCGAAGGTATTCTGATCGAATCTGGTTTCCGGGAGAAATTTTACCGCGATGTGCCTTTTAAACCTGCCGAGTATGTAAAACTACAGCAACGGATACTGGATTATGCTGAACGCAACGGCTACCCTTTTGCTAGCGTGTGGCTGGATACAGTAACTATAGAAAACGGCAAAATCGACGCTGCCCTAATGGTAGAAAAAGCTTTTATAGTTACCTACGACTCGGTACAGGTAATGGGCAGCAGCAAAACAAAGCCTAGGTTCCTGATGCGTTACCTACAGCTTCATCCAGGCCAGCCTTACAACCAGGAGCAGATAGAAGCTACCCAGCGTATGCTAACCGCCTTGCCTTACATTCGCATAACCAGGCCGCCACAGGTGCGCTTTGCCCGCGACAAAGCACGTGCTATTTACTTTTTAGAAGACCGGCAAGCCAACCAGGTAGATGGTATCGTCGGTTTCTTGCCCGACCCCACTCGTCAGGATAAACTGCTGATTACCGGCGAAGCTAACCTGAATATTCGTAATATCCGGGGCACTGGCAAAAGCCTGGGCCTGCAATGGCGGCGCGTAAACAAAGGCTCTGTTATCCTAAATGGCGAATACCTGCACCCTAATCTGTTTGGTACACCGTTCGAGCTAGGCACACGTTTTAGTTTACTCAAACAGGATTCGTCCTTCATAACGATACAACCACGATTACAGCTGGGCTACTATACCTTAAAGTATGGTAAATTTAGTGTGTATGGCGAGTGGCGTAATTCCCGCATTCTGGGCGCTGCCAACCCACAAAGCCTGCGCAACTTAGATTTAGCCGATGCCCGCACCACCACCTACGGTTTCAACTACATCTGGAACAATCTGGACGACTTTTACTTCCCGAGACGCGGGCGTTTAGTAGAGCTGGACCTTGCTGCAGGCACCAAAACCCTGCTGCGCAACCCCGACCTCGAGAAAAGCTTTTACGATACCCTGGACATGCGCAGCACGCAGCTAAGTATAAGTCTGCGTGCCGAAAACTTCTTCAGGGTAAGTAAAAACAGCGCGTTACTGGCCAGGCTGCAGGGCGAAGCACTTCTGAACGATCAACTCTTCCTGAACGACATGTACCGCTTAGGTGGTCTTACTTCCATTCGTGGCTTCGATGATTACTTCTTTTATGCGTCCTCCTACGCCATCGGAACTATAGAATACCGCCTGTTTACCGCCGCCGACTCTTACGTGCTGCTTTTCTACGATCAGGCCTATTACCGCAGCGAACTGGAGAAATCTAAAGCCAGTGGCTGGCCTTCGGGTGTGGGTGGCGGCATAAGTTTTAGTACCGGCGCCGGAATTTTTCAGCTGGTGTATTCGGTGGGACGCTCTGAGCAACAGCCACTTTCGCTTAAATACTCTAAAATCCACTTTGGGATAACCAGTAAATTTTAACTTTTTTTGCCCTTTTTTGGTATAAGAACTTGCAAAGTAAGTTTTGATGTACTACTTTTGTAACACAATAACAGTGCGGGATGGAGCAGTTGGTAGCTCGTTGGGCTCATAACCCAAAGGTCACAGGTTCGAGTCCTGTTCCCGCTACCTCAGATTAAGATAAGGGCTTGTAGGTGAAAATTTACAAGCCCTTCTTGTTTTACAGGCAACCGAATTCCTCTTCTAACTGCAGTACGTTGCAATAAAGTTAAGCACGCGAGTTTTACTGTAGAATCACTTTTTTTCTTCTGCTATCTAAATCCATAGTGAAAGTTTGCTTTCGAATTAAGACTGTCGCAAGTATTATGGTTAGGTCAGCTTTATTTGAGGGCTTCTTTATATGGCTATTGGTAGGGCGAAGTATTATCCGGCAATTTTCTACTTTAAAACTTTAAGATAGGGCAATTAGGCACTTTATAAGAAATTTTTCTAAGCCTTTAAAACAAACCGCTTTAGCCCGTTAATAGGTTAAAGCGGTTTGTTTTACTATATATGGCATGTCTTTTTGCTTAATCTGGGAAGACGATATTATATTCTTTCTAATAACCAATCAATAGCTTCTCCCCTGCTTTTGAAAGCTTGAATGGGGAAGGGAGGAACCTGTGTTTCTCTAACATACTTTTCATTATTCTGCGCCCTTATATCAACCAGATTATTAAGCGACTGTATACGAGCCAACCTTTGAATCCGCGTTCGCATAAGACCTGCTGTCATGTAGGTTGCTATTGCCCTGTCTTGCTCAATATCAACCGTTGCTACTGTCTTTGTACCATCCAGCACCAGCCGCTTCACGTCATAACTCCTGATAGCGTCTACCAGCAAGTCAATGCTGTGTTTAATTTCAGGAAGTAGGTAATCGTGCAGGTCGGGATATTCAATCACACCAATATCAGTTGCCGGATCGTAGTCAAGTTTAACTAAGGAATTCTGAAAAAGTATCACTGGATATAGAACTGATTTAGTTCAAAGGTAGCAACTGTGATGTTTGTAAGCTAATTCCCGTTTAAGGAAAGCGCAAAGCCTATAGCGAGTTCAGAAATTCTGGCACGTTACTCAGTGGCAAGTTAACTAACATCGACCCTGGAAAACCTATCCCTCTTCCGCTTTAAAAAGGCTACAATAATGTAAGCAAATTATAATTTGGCTTATCGTCCAACTACAGTTCATTAGCTTCTGGCGATAAAATGACAGGCATACTTACTGTAAGCAACTAAGAGATCAATCTTCCTGGTTTGCTGCTTTGTAGATTAACTTTCGGTATTCCATGCCCCAATTCGCAATTTCATTAATAATCGGCTCAAGCGTTTTACCGTAATCGGTTATCTTATATTCTACTGTAATTGGTTTGGTGTTTAGTACTGTACGTGATACCAAATGATTCATCTCCAGGTCCTGCAGTTCCTTTGAAAGCATCTTTGCACCTATGCCATCAACTTCCCGGATCAGATCCATGAAACGCATTTTATCACTTTGCAACAAGGTGCCGATAATGTGAAACTTCCACTTACCAGACAGTATTTCCATCGTATCTTTTATAGCAGTGATTCGGGAGCTGCAGCTTGTTGTAGTATTAAGGGAGGCTTGTTTCTTCATGTTCCTGATTGCTTATTAACGCTTTTTACGAAGATACAGAATAACCTATAGTTTCCTAAAGGGAACTGGTTTCAAAAGGGAAACGCATACCATTTGTAAACTTAAAGGGGCGTAGGTTTGCATCAGTATCAATCAAAAAGAAATCAAAATGAAAAACTCAGCAAGATCAGTAGTAGAGAAAATGTTTGCCGCTTTCGGCGAAGGTAACATAGAGAAATTTGTAGATACCGTCTCCAGCGATACAGTTTGGATTTACCACGGTACTCAAATTATTCCAAAAGGTACTTACGAAGGCAAAGACGGTGCACGTAAGTTTATCAGTGGCATTCTCAATAATACCGAGATCCTCAGTTTTGAGCCTCAACAGTTTATAGTTGAAAATAACAAAGTGGTAGTATTAGGTCAGGAACATCAGAGAGTAAAAAGCTCAGGAAAAGAACTGAAACAAAAGTGGGTTCAGGTATACACCGTAGAAAATGACCTTATTACCAGAATGGACGAGTTTGCAACTTCAGAAGTGGTAAACTAACAGAAGATATGCTCTACCCCGCTAACTATAAAAAGCCTGACTTAGAAATGAGTCAGGCTTTTTTGGTTTATGAAATGAGCTTAAACTATAGGTTATAGTTGCGGCTTTGTTTCTTACAGAAAGATAACCTTTACTTAATATTGAAATGAAGTAATATTTCCTATGCTATAAAGTACCTTTGTGGCTTCAACCCTTAGTTACATTACATGAAGAGATTTTTACTCGCTCTCAGTATTTTACTGTCGGCGGCGCTGCAGCTTGCTGCACAAACAGCCCCACCCGCTAACCTCTCCGGCGAAGAACTCAAAAGCTGGCTCCGTACCAACTGGTACGATGGCAAACGTGTTGTACTGGACTATAGTACCGCCCGTGGCAAAATGTACAACTACGTCGATAACTATAACAGCAAAGTAACCTGCGTGTATTCAGGCTATGAAGTTAGCAAACCATATAGTGAGACAAATACATCTACCGATGCAGGCGTAATCAATTGTGAGCACACTGTGCCGCAGTCGTGGTTTGACGAAGCAGTACGAATGCGCTCGGATATCCACCACCTTTTCCCGACCGTAACCCAGTGGAACAGCGACCGTGGCAGCGATCCGTTTGCTGAGATCCCGGATAACCAGACAACAAAGTGGATGCGTGGTCTTAACTCGCAGTCCAGCATTCCAACATCTAATATTGATGAGTATAGTGAGGATGCGCCAGGCAGGTTCGAGCCTCGAGAAGATCACAAAGGCAACCTTGCCCGTTCTGTCTTCTACTTTTATACAATGCACGCCGGGCAACGTTTTGATGCCGGTAAAAATGTGATTTCGGCAGTAGCGGATATTAACACGCTGTACCAGTGGCACCTGCAGGACCCTGTTGATGACCGTGAACGTGAGCGTAACCGTCGCACGGAAGTGGCGCAAGGTAACCGTAACCCCTATATCGACTATCCTGAACTGGTGGCAAAAGCCTGGGGTTTTGCTCCGGTAAACTGCTCACCTGCCACTCAGCTTAGCAACCTAGCTGTTTCTCAAAAATCAACCTCATCGCTAACTATAAACTGGACGAACGGCTCCGGCGACAGGAGACTGATTGTGGTGCGCGAAGGCAGTGCTGTAAACTTTACACCGGCAGGAACCTATACTGGTGTTAACGCAGACTTTAGCGCGGCAACGGACCAGGGCAATGGCCAGCGAATTGTTTATCATAACAGCGGCAACAGCGTAACTATAACCGGCCTTAAGGCTAACACTACTTACTATGTGCAGGCGTTCGAAGCTTGCTCATCAGACAATGCATACAACACAACCAATGCACCAACTATAAGCGCAACCACTCCGGATTATGCCTGCACGGGCGTACCTGCACCTGTTACAGCACTTAGCTCTACAAATGTTACACAAAACGGTTTTACCCTGAACTGGACCGACGGCTCCGGCGATGGCAGAATTGTTGTGATCCGTAAAGACGAAGCGCCTGCTTTTGTACCTCAGGCAGGTACAGTGTATAATGGTGCTTCGGCAAACTATAGTTCGGCGGCAACTTTAGCAGATGGCAGCAAACTGATTTATAACGGAACAGGCAGCGGCGTAACAGTTACAGGCCTTCAGGCAGGTAGCCTGTACTTTGTGCAGGTATTTGAGAGCTGCTCTAACGGCAACCAATACGAAACTACTGCAGTTCCGTCATTAGCTGTTACCACATCAGCAGCCAATAACCCGACACCTCCAACCGGCGATGGTGCCGTAATTGCAATCCAGGACTTTAATGGAACTGCAAACGATGGTTGGGTTGTAACATCTGGTTTCAGCAGCTCTGATGTAAATACAGGCGTGCCGAGTGGCCAGCGCCTGAGAACAGGTAAAAGTTTCCAGGTTGGCAATACAAGTACTTCAAAGGAAATAGAGTTTGCAGAAGTGAATGTCACTGGCAGACAGGATATCTACTTTGAGCTTTACAATTCTGCGATCTCTACAAACGCAACAAATGGTGTAGAAAGCTCTGACCATATAGAGGTGTATGTTGCACTTGATGGGGCAGCTTATTCTTCCAAACCTGATATCAGAATATCTGGAAGTGCTACAGATAACAACATTCGTTATGGCATGAATGGAACGGCAACTATAACTACTGCTGCCGGCACGTCAGTCGAGAAAATCTTTACAGAAAAAGGCGACCTTCCGGCAGATAAAGCCCCGTCTATTCTGCGCGTAACCATTCCAAACGGAACAAGCCTAGTGAAAGCCAAACTTATAGTGAAGGCAAACGGTAGCAATGAAGTTTGGAACGTAGATGACGTAGCTTTGTATGCAGCAGCTTCGGCCCCGGCAGATTGTGATGAGTTTGAACTGGAAGGCCATGCAGGCGAAGATAAAACGATCTCTGCTGACCAGACTGTAACTATAGGCGTTGCGGCGGAAACAGGTTACACTTATAGCTGGTCTCCGGCTGTTGGTTTATCTGATGCAACTATAGCTAGCCCAATCCTTACGCTAATCACGCCAGGTACTTATGTGTACACCGTTACGGCTACCAAAGAAAGCTGCTCATTTACCGACGAAGTAACGATTATAGTTGAAGCAGCGACAGTTGCTGCTCCGGTAGTAGCTGGTGCTACTGTTTGCTCCGGCGCAACTGCAACTATAGAAGTAACTAACCCTGCTTCAGGTGTAACCTACAAGTGGTACGATGCCGAAACAAATGGCAGCCTGCTGCATACAGGTGCCTCCTACACTACAACAGCGCTAACAGCCACTACTTCTTACTATTTGGAAGCTGTAAACACAAAAGGCGTTGCAAGTGCCCGTACAAAAGCGACCGTAACTATTAGCGGAGCAGCTCCGGCTGTTGCAACTATAGCCGGCCCAAAAGCTGCTTGTGCTGACGAAACAGTAACCTATACTGCTACAGCTGAGGAAGGCGTAACGAACTATATCTGGTCTGTACCAACCAACTGGACGATAGTAGCTGGTGCCGGCACTGCGCAAATAACTGTAACGACAGCCGGTAACTCAGGTGAAGTAAGCCTGAAAGTGGCTAACAACTGTGGCGAGAGCGAAATAGCTACGCATACTGTAACGATAGAAGCACCGGTTACCAACAATATCATCAGCGAGGCACAGGTAATTTGCATCGGGCAGCTTGCGCAAACTATAACGGGCTCTCTGCCTAAAGGCGGCAACGGCACTTATAGTTATGAGTGGCAAATCAGCACCGATGGTACCAACTTTATAGTTGCACCTGGTACAAACAATGGTCAGAACTATACACCGGGCAACCTTACCTCTGATGCTTACTTCCGCAGAGTTGTAACTTCCGGTTGCAGCGAAAAGCATATCAGTGATGCAGTGAAGATTACAGTATCTGCAACGCCTGCTGCGCCTGTGGTTTCTGCTGTTACTATCTGCTCTGGTCAATCAGCAACTGTACAGGTTAGCAACTCCGAATCTACAGTAACCTATAGATGGTTTACCAGTGAAGCAGGATCCAGCCCGGTGCATGAAGGAGCAACCTTTGCTACAAATCCGCTAACAAGCAATACAGCTTACTATGTAGAAGCTGTGAATGCTACGGGGTGTGTGAGCGCAAGAACCAAAGTAACTATAGCTGTGAATGAGGTGCCGGCTAAACCAGTAATTACCCAAACCGGCAACCAGCTAACAGCAAGTGTAACCGGCCAGGCTTACGAATGGGCAAAAGACGGTGTAACGATAGCTGATGCTACCACCCAAACGATAATTATAGCCGAAGCCGGTAACTATACAGTGCGTGTGCAAGGTGCAAACAATTGTTATTCTGCAGCTTCGGATGTGTTCCAGGCCGTGCTACTGCCAACGGCTATAGAAGATGAGCTGGCAATGGGTGTTATAGTTGCTCCAAACCCAACTACGGGTAGGTTCAGTATCTCTACACAAGAGCCTTTACAGCAGGTAACTATAGTTGTTACCAACACGTTGGGTAAGGCAGTTTACCGCACTTCGGTACCGGCCTTGCAAAGCGAGCTGGAAGTAAACCTGAGCCACTTACCTTCAGGCTTATACCTGGTGCAGGTGCAGGCCAAAAAGCTACGTGTAGTGCGTAAAGTGCTGTTAACAAAATAACGGTATAAATTTATACTTATCTGAGGCCCTGCAGCTAACCTGCAGGGCCTTTTTGCGTTTATATGCTTTAGTCCGTCAGGCGAACTATGCTTACCCCTGTTCTGACGAATTAAAATGTAGATTGTACTAATAGCTGCCCTCTACCTGTTGTTGCTGAAACAAGGAAGGTAAATGCTGCTATATGCCTGTTAAAGGCAGCCAATGCAGTTTTGGGAAGCAACAAGCGTTGATAGTGTAAGAAGTCTGTATCTCAGTGCTCTGATCAGATTAGGTGCTTTAATAACCTGAAGATACAAGTCATTCAGTTTAATGGCTTTACTGGAAGTTCACCCTTTAAAAATGGCTTAATGCGCTTACCTTTGTCAAAGATTATTCCCTGGCCTTTGCTGGTGCTATGCCTGGTGCTGTCGCAAGTGACATTTGCGCAAACACAGCCGTCGTGCCAGGTTGCAATTGAGTCAGACCGCTCTCCTTCGCTCTGCCAGGGCGAAACCATACAACTTCGTGCAGTATCCTCCGCTCAGCTCACCTCTTTCCAGTGGTTCCGTAACGGTATAGAGATAGCAGGAGCAACGGCAGCTACTTTCTCTACTAACCTCGATGGCTTTTACACAGTGCGCGTTACTGGTACAGCCTGCCAGGCCAATACATCCGGCCAGTTTGATGTAACGGTATCTCCGAGACCTGCTAGCCCAAGCTTTTTTGTTGATCCTGCCGGCACCCAATGTTCAGGAACAGCACTTACACTTAGTATTAACGCACCGCAGCCTGATATTTTCTATACATGGTTTTTTGGGGATGGCGCTACAGACAGAGGGCCTGAGGTGAAACATACTTACACAGAAAAAGGTGTTGGTTTCCGGAATTTTGATGCTAAAGTGATCGCCACCAACAAAGAAGGTTGCCAGTCAGACACAGTAACGCAGGTAATTCGTGTGGCCCGTATGCCAGAAGCAGCCTTTGCCGATACATCAGGTTTCATAACCTGTTTGCCTGATACTGTTGAAGATGATGAGATAAAGGTATTTGCCTACATCGAGAACAAAACTATAGAGCCCTTTTTGTCCGATATCCGGACGTACATTGTAAACTGGGGAGATGGCGGCCCTGACCAACTATACACACGAAGCGATTTCCCGATCAGCAACCCTGATCCTTATACAGAGGAAGGGGACTTTCCTATCTCGATCCGGGCACGAGCCAGCAATGGATGTGAGTTTGTGTTTGATACGGTTTATACTGTTAGCAGAGAACCCAAGGCGAACTTTGTGCTCAACAAACAACCTGCCTCCACGCCAAGCTCCTGTTTACCCATTATAGTCTCCCTCGGCGATAGTTCTACAGGCAGCGGTCTCACCTATAAATGGACTATAGAACCCCAAACTGGCTTTACAGTAGAGCACGGAGGCTTCGACCAGGATACCCTCTCGCTGTTATTTACAGAAAGCGGCATTTACCAGATTGAGCTTATAGTTGCCAACGGCTGCGACGACGACACCACTTCGCAATCGGTGGTGGTGGGCTGGCCGCAGGTACAGCTCCCCGGCGATACGGTTTCCTGCGGGCCAATCGAGTACAAATATAATATAGGAGCGCAGCCCGGTTTAGGTAACGTGTTTGTAGATCCTAACCTCGGCCGTATCCAAAAAGCCACCTGGACGATAAGAGGCCCTTCCGGCGCTCCCAGAACGCTGAGTGGGCAAAACCAAACTATAAAGTTTACAGAAATAGGGGTGCACGAAGTGTCGCTGGTGGTTGAGAACGAATGCGGCTCTTCTGAAGAATTGACAGGCACTACCCCCATTGTGCAGCGGATAACCGTGCTTCCTATTCCGGAGTCGCCTATAGTGCAGGACCTGACCGTTTGTAATGGAGATGATGCCACAATAGAGCCGACTGGCGGCGGTGGCAACTATAACTTTTACGACGAACAGGGCACGCTCCTGCTTACAGGGCCTAACTTTACAGTAACAGGTCTGACCCAAACCACCACGTTCCTCGTGGAAAGTATAGGCGAGCAAGATTGTCCGAGTGCCCGCGTGCCGGTAAAAGTAACTGTGGTTCCGCCATTAGCGAATAACATTATTCAGGGAGATCAGAGCTTATGCCAGGGCGATGTGCCTGCCCCGCTTACCGGAAATGCACCTAGCGGTGGCACGGGCAGTGGCTATGTGTTTACCTGGCTCAGCAGTACATCGGGCCCTGATGCCGGCTTTGCGCCAGCGCCGGGTGTGAACAATAACGAAGACTATACACCACAGCCATTAACGCAGCGAACCTGGTTCCGCCGATTAGTAAGTGCCGCCAGCTGTACCCCCGATACAAGTAATGTGGTACTGGTAAACGCTGTACCAAAAATACAGAACAACACCATTTCAGAGGCGCAGGATATTTGCGAAGGACAGGTGCCGCAACCACTGGTTGGCACCCGTGTAACTGGTGGTGATGGGTCTGGCTATACGTTTAAATGGCAGGTAAGCACCGAAGGCCCGGCAACAGGTTTTGTGGATGCGCCAGGTAATAACGCCGGAGAGAACTATAGTCCGGGCGTGCTCACGCAGCCTTCCTGGTTCCGAAGGGTAGTTACATCAGCTGGCTGTACGGTTATCTCTGAAGCAGTTATGATAGACATTGTGCCAGCACTGGACAATAACACCATTTCAGCAGCTCAGACTGTTTGCGCGGGTACTACTCCTGCTCCGCTCACCGGTTCTGCTCCAACGGGGGGCTCGGGTCCTTACACCTACTTATGGGAAAGTAGCATTACCGGACCTACTGCTGGTTTTGGCCCGGCTGCAGGCACTAACAACGGACAGAGCTACACACCAGGCAATCTACGCGTAAATACCTGGTTCCGCCGTACGGTTACCTCGCAGGGCTGCGAAGCCGATGTAAGCGAAGCCATCCTGATTACAGTTAACCAGGGCGTAGCCAACAATAGTATCAGCTCGCCACAAACAATATGTTCCGGCGATGTGCCGGCTGCCCTTACTGGTACAACCCCAATTGGCGGTAATGGAACGTACACCTACCTGTGGCAAAGTAGCATTACAGGGCCGGATGCCGGCTTTGGCTCAGCGGCAGGTACTAACACAGGTCAGAACTATACACCGCAGGCGCTAACGCAAAACACTTGGTTCCGCAGAATAGTAGATTCCCAGGGCTGTAAAGCCATTTCAGAGCCTGTACTGATTACGGTAAACCCAAGACCGGCACCGCCTATACTTACCGTGCGCGATGCTACAACCTGCCCTGGCGGTTCGGCAACTTTACGGGTGCAGAATGCCAATGGGGGCATTTACCAATGGTTTACAGATGCTACCGGTGGTGAGCCAATTTTTGAAGGAGCTGAGTTCCGCACACCTAATCTGACAGGCCCGGTAACCTATTATGTGGAGGCCGTAAATGCCAATGGCTGCTCCAGTAGTACCCGTACTTCTGTTAATGTAACTATAGTTGACCCGGTAGCCGATGCCGGCGAAGATGCAACCATAATACAGGGGAATACAATTGAGCTGCGCGCCACCGGCGGTGATACCTATGTGTGGGAACCTGCCGAGAGCTTAAGCAACCCGAACGTAGCCAATCCGGTCGCACGCCCCAACGAAACCACGACCTACCGTGTAACTGTAACTACCGAAGAAGGCTGTACAGCTACCGATGAAGTGACGATTACAGTTATTCCGGCTATAAAAGTGCCCAATGCCTTTACCCCAAACCGCGACAATGTGAACGAGGTCTGGGAGATAGAAAACATTGAGAATTACCCGGATGTGCGTGTGGAGGTATATAACCGATGGGGCAATATCGTGTTTACCTCCAATGGATACGGCAAGCCGTGGGATGGCACCCTGAACGGCGAAGACCTGCCGGTAGCCACCTACTATTACATGATTTTCCTGAATAAGTCTGAGAAGCCGATTTCAGGCAATGTTACCATCATCCGTTAATTATGAAAAAGCGATACCTATATCTGCCCTTTTTTCTGCTGCTGTTGTGTGCGACAACTATAGTTGCACAGCAGCGCCCGCAGTATAGCCAGTATATGCTCAACAACTATATACTAAACCCTGCCATTACCGGTATCGAAGACTATGCGGATATACGCGTGAGCAACCGTCGGCAGTGGGTCGGTCTGGATGGTGCACCGGTTACCTATTATCTAACAGCTCATACGCCGCTCAATAAAGGTGCAGGCAGTACGCAATATCACCGGGCGCTGGCGCATCATGGTATAGGCGCTGTTTTCCATACTGATAAAACGGGTCCTTTACGCCGTACAGGAGTTTCCTTTTCGTATGCGTATCATTTGCCGCTAACCAATTCTATTAATGTCTCAGGTGGGGCTTCTGTAGGCATTATCCGTAATTCCATCAACACCAACGATCTGGAACTGGGTAACGGAAACGACCCGCTAATCGGCGGTGGCACAATTAATAACAGTATAGTTGACCTGAACCTGGGGCTCTGGCTCTATTCCCGAAATTTTTCGGTGGGTATAGCTGGTGCGCAACTGCTGGAAGATGCAGGCAGTTTTAGTGCTGCCGAAGAAGAGAAAGCTGCTATGAACCTGCAGCGGCATTATTTTGCTACAGCCAGTTACCGCTTCGAGCCTACCAGCACACTGGATGTGATCCCGTCTGTGATGTGGAAGCTGGCAAGCCCAAGTCCGGCTTCGGTTGATGTGAGTTTGAGAACTATTTACGATGAACGCTTCTGGGTTGGTGCAGCTTATCGGCACAATGATGCCCTGGTAGGTATGGTTGGTATCTACGTAAGTCCAGTGCTGGATATTTCTTACTCTTACGATGCTACCACCTCAAACCTGAACAAAGTGAGTGCCGGAACGCATGAAGTTGTAGTGGGTATAAAGCTATTGAACGACCGGCGTATACTCTGCCCACAATGGATATGGTAGAATATAATTATATTACAAATTGAAATTGTTACAGAAGTGCAGCCTTGCCTGCACTTTTTTATTATTCTATGTACTTGTTTACTTCCTGTCTTTATATTACCCGCTCTTACAGAGTATTTTAGTCTACTGACATTTTAATAATATTCTTTATTGCGATAGAAGAAGCTATTTATAATTTTCTTATATTAGTATACATCTATGTGTGCTGTAGGTAAGGATACTGTAGGGCGATAGAATTTTAAATTTGCATTTATTTAATATAATTACACTCCAGAGAACTATATTAAAAAAATGAATGTAACTTTCTGTGAATAAGTGCCTGAGGAATAAACCTGTTACCTGCTGCGAAGCAGATTCACGTTAGAATATACCTTTTACCAGCAAGTAACAATTATCAGGTGCTGTTAAAATACAATCTTACAACAAACTTAATCGGGTTATAGCAGAACCTATACTTTTAGCCAAATGGGAAGAGTTGTCAGGAAGGCATTACTGTTTACAGTTGCTTTCTTCAGCATTGTGGCCAATACATTGGCGCAGGGCCTGGACCTGGGCGCTGCTTCTGCATTTAACGTATTAGCCGACGAAAAGGTAACCAATAACGGAAGCACTATTGTACAGGGTAATGTAGGAGTAGGTACCGGTGCAGTTATATCAGGTTTTACGGCAGGCAGCATCAAAGGCAAAACGCATATAAACAACGCCACTTCCCTGGGTGCGCTAAGCAGCCTTGCCACCATTTACCAGACCAACTTCCAGAAAAGCTTTACCAGAACACTTCCCAATACCCTGTCAGACGAAGCACTGAACCCTGGCGTGTACCGCATAAACGGAAATGCAACTATAAGCGGCCCGCTTTTCCTGAACGGCAATTTTAATCCCAATGCAGTTTTTGTTTTCCAGGTTACCGGCGATCTGAAAGTAGATCAGAATGTTACGGTAGCCCTGATCAATGGCACCACCGTTAACAATGTATTGTGGGTGGTAGCTGGAAATGTGCAGGTAGGCGTTGGGGCTTACATAAAAGGCAATATAGTTTCGGATAAAAACATCACGCTTGGGGATGATGCTGCTATACTTGGCCGGGTGATGAGCCTGAAAGGTAGCGTGCAGATGAACAATAACATTGTATCGCAGCCAACAGACCTGAGCATCCAGAAAACAAAAGAATCAAATACAACAGAGCCCAAAAAATATGCGGTAGGCGATACGGTAACTTTCAGGATCGAGATCCGAAACCTGGGGCCTGTGGATGATGAGATTGTAATGGTGCGCGATGTGTTGCCAGCCGGCCTGAGCTTTATGTCTGCCAATACCACAAAAGCGGGCAGCTCTTACGATCCTACCTTTGGTATTTGGGTGCTGGATGAGCTGAAAGTGGGTGAAGTGCAGGTGCTGAAAATTAAGGCCCGTGCTACTATGGCCGGCTATATCGTGAATACTGCTACCGTGGCGGGCTCTACAGTAGACGAAAACCTGACTAACAACAAATCGGATGCAGACCTGTGCGTGGTGCTATCGGATGCAGGCGAGATACAAGGCCCGACGGCAATTTGTGCCGGCAGTACCAATACGTATAAAATCAAGCAGATTGCGGGTGCTACCTATACCTGGTCGGTTCCATCTGATTGGGTTATAACTGCGGGCAGCAGAAACTCATCCGAAATAACCGTACGGGTTGGGAATACTTCGGGTACCATTTCGGTTACAGTAAACAATATTTGCGGTGCCAGCGCGCCAAGCAGACTTACAGTAGAGGTGGTAAAGGATGTGCCACCAAAACCAGGTCCCATCTCCGGTACGCTGGAGCTCTGCTCCAACAAAGCCACTACCTATAGTATAGCTCCTGTGCCGGGTGCAGTTGGTTACAAATGGACATTGCCCGTTGGCTGGACGATGGTCAGCGACAACGGAACGTCTATAGTGGTAACCACTGATGGCGATGCTGGAACCAAGCGCCTGAGCGTTTCGGCATATAACCTGTGCGGCCCGGGCGAGCCAAGTGTACTGGATGTAACGCCTGTCCTTAAAGTTCCTGACACACCGGGCGCAATCAGCGGCCCGGCATCTGTGTGTTCTACAGTCGCATCAACCACTTATACTATAGCTAAAGTAAATAATGCCAGCAGCTATACCTGGGCCGTGCCAGCCGGCTGGACAATCCTGAGCGGGCAAGGTACTACTACTATCACTGTTAAGCCAACTGCACAGGCCGGCGAGATTACAGTTAAAGCTCTAAACGATTGCGGCGAAAGTACAGCTCAGAAATTAATAGTTACCCCGGTCGAGAATCCACCACTAACGCCAGGCACTATAAAAGGTGCAGATGCTGTATGCGTTAGCTCTGCAGGAAATGAATATAGTATTGACCCGGTTCCAAATGCCAAAGGCTACACCTGGAGCGTGCCAGCCGGCTGGACTATAGTTTCTGGCCAGAACACGACTGCTATAACCGTTTCGGCAGGTACTGCGGGTGGTAAAATAATAGTAGTAGCACTAAACGATTGCGGTTCCAATGGCAGCAGCTCTAAAGATGTCCTGATCACGGATGTGGTTCCTTCTGCACCGGCAGCGATTAAGGGCACGCCGTATGGCTGCTCTACCCAAACAGCAACATACACCATCGATCCGGTAGCGGGTGCCATCGGCTATAGTTGGAGTGTGCCGGCTGGCTGGACAATTGTCTCAGGCCAGAACAGCACTTCTATCACGGTAAGAGTAGGCTCAGGTTCCGGTACCATTTCGGTAAAAGCCAAAGGCAGCTGCGGCGATGGTCTGGCCCGAACCCTGACCGTACAGCCGCAAATTAACCTGCCTGCTGCGCCAGCTGCCATCACCGGTCCGGATGACATTTGCCAGGGCCAGGGCAGCTTAACCTATAGCGTGACGCCGGTGGCAGGCATCATTGCTTATAACTGGAGTGTACCAGCTGGCTGGACCATCACGTCCGGACAAGGCACAGCTACGATAAAAGTAACAGCGGGCACAACAGGCGGCATCGTTTCAGTAACGGCTACCAACGACTGCGGCACCAGCCCGGCTCAGAGCAAAGTAGTGAAGGTATCGACCGAAGCGCCAGCTACGCCAGGGGCCATTACGGGTGCCGGCACGGTGTGCGGAGGCGAGCAGAGCATCAGTTACAGCATTGCCCCGGTAGCCGGCGCGACCAGCTACGAGTGGAGCGCGCCGGGCTGGACCATCATTTCCGGACAAGGATCTACAAGCATTACTGTTAAACCAGGAACTTCAGGTACAACTATAACGGTAACAGCTAAAAATGCCTGTGGTCTCGGAAGCAGCAACACCAAGCAGGTAGTGATAACCAACACACCGCCCCCTGCACCAACTGCTATAAAGGGTACACCTTACGGTTGCGCTACGCACACTGCCACTTATACTATAGATCCGGTTTCCGGGGCAACAGGCTATACCTGGACTGTGCCGGCCGGCTTTACAATTTTGAGCGGGCAGAATACGACGCAGATAACAGTAAAAGTAGGTTCGGGTTCAGGTACGATCTCTGTTAAAGCAAAAGGAGCATGTGCCGACGGACCAGCCCAGACCTTAGCAGTACAACCACAGGTAAGCATTCCGAATCCTCCGGCAACTATAAACGGCCCTGCCGATGTGTGTAAGTCACAGGCTGGAATTACCTATAGTGTAACACCGGTTGCAGGCGTAAAAACCTATACTTGGACGGTACCACAGGGATGGACAATAACAGCAGGACAAGGCACGGCAACTATAACGGTAACAGCCGGAACGGGTAATGGGAACGTAACGGTTACTGCAGCCAGCGACTGCGGAACAAGTACTGCACAGATTCTGCCAGTAAAAGTTTCGACAGAAGCGCCTGCCAACCCGGGTGCCATTTCAGGTATTGCAACGGTTTGTTCCGGCTTGCAGGGAGTAACTTATAGCATCGCGCCAGTTGCAGGTGCTACAGCCTATGAGTGGAGTGCACCAGGCTGGACTATAGTTTCCGGCCAGGGAACAACCAGTATCACAGTAAATGCAGGAACTGCCAACACAACTATAACGGTGATAGCAAAGAATGCCTGCGGCAATGCAAGCAGTTCAACAAAACAGGTTCAGATCACGGATGTGGTTCCTTCTGCTCCTGCAGCGATCAAAGGCACGCCTTATGGCTGCTCTACCCAAACAGCTACTTACACCATCGATCCGGTAGCGGGTGCCATCGGCTATAGTTGGAGCGTGCCGGCTGGCTGGACGATCGTATCAGGCCAGAACAGTACATCCATCACAGTTAAGGTAGGCTCGGGTTCCGGTACCATTTCGGTAAAAGCCAAAGGCAGCTGCGGCGATGGCCCGGCCAGAACCCTGACCGTGCAGCCGCAAATTAACCTGCCTGCTGCGCCAGCTGCGATCACGGGCCCGGATGAGATCTGTAAAGGCCAGGGCAGCTTAACCTATAGCGTAACGCCGGTGGCGGGCATCACAGCTTATAACTGGAGTGTACCGGCAGGCTGGACCATCACGTCCGGACAAGGCACAGCCACGATAAAAGTAACAGCGGGCACAACAGGCGGCACGGTTTCAGTAACGGCAACCAACGACTGCGGCACCAGCCCGGCTCAGAGCAAAGCCGTGAAGGTATCGACCGAAGCGCCGGCCACGCCAGGGGCCATCACAGGAGCCGGCACAGTGTGCGGAGGCGAACAGAGCATCAGCTACAGCATTGCGCCTGTGGCCGGCGCGACCAGCTACGAGTGGAGCGCCCCAGGCTGGACTATCACCTCCGGACAGGGAACTACTACCATTACAGTAACTGCAGGATCAACCGGAACCACCATCTCTGTGATTGCGAAAAATGCCTGCGGTAATACAAGTGCGGCCCAATTAGCAACTGTAGTTACACAATCTATACCAGCTAAGCCTGGAACTATAACCGGCACAACAGCAGCCTGCTCAGGCAAAGACCAGACTTACACGGTGCCTGTTGTAGCAGGAGCTACAAGCTATACCTGGACAGTACCAACAGGCTGGACTATAGTGTCTCAAAATGGCAATACCCTTGTTGTGAAAGCAGGCACAACAGCCGGAACTATAGGTGTAGCCGCCGGAAATGGTTGTGGCACCGGGCCGGCAACAACTCTGGATGTTAAACCTATTACAGGGGCAATTACGGGCATAAACGGCATAACAGGCAATGCGGCAGTCTGTGTGGGAGGAACAGCGAAGTTCTCGGTACCGGCTGGCTCAAATGTCAGTAAGTATACCTGGGAAGTACCAGCCGGCTGGACTATAGTTTCAGGACAGGGAACAATAGAAGTTACAGTAAAATCGGGCACAGCGAAAGGAACTATAAAGCTAACCGCTTCAAACGACTGCGGCCAGGCAACTGTATCAAGAGAAATAGAGATAACAACGACGGTCCCTGCTGTTCCGGGAACTATAACCGGCAGTGCCAGCGCCTGCTCCGGCAGTGTGCAGAAATATAGCATTGCGCCAGTAACAGGTGCTACAGGTTATGCATGGGAAGTGCCGCAAGGCTGGAGCATAACCGCCGGTCAGGGAACAACCGAAATAACTGTTACTGCTGGAACAACACAGGGAGAAATAAAGGTAAGCGCTACCAATGCGTGCGGTAACAGTAGCAGCGCCTCAACCAAAACGATAAGTGTTACCACCAGTGCACCGGCTGCCGGTACTATAACAGGAACCAGCGCCATCTGTAGTACTACCAACGGTCTTACTTATAGTGTAACGCCAGTAGCAGGTGCCACCAACTATAGCTGGACCGTACCAACCGGCTGGACAATAGTAAGCGGACATGGTACCAACAGCATTGTAGTAAACGCAGGCACTAACAGCGGCGAGATAAAAGTAGCGGCGGGCAATGCCTGCGGCCTGGGTAACTTCAGCACTCTAACAGTAACAATGCCAACACAGGTAGCCAAGCCAGGGCAGATTCTTGGTTCTATGGATGCCTGCAGCAGCCTGCCAACTACACAGTATGCCATAGCACCGGTACCGGGCGCAACCGGTTACGAGTGGGAGGTGCCACTGGGCTGGAAGCTTGTAGCAGGTCAGGGATCGAATACCATATTGGTAAGTGTAACCAGTACGCCGGGAACTATTAAAGTAAGAGCTGTAAATGCCTGTACCCAGAGCGAGTTCAGCGAACTTGCTGTGAAACCGGTAGCAACCCAACCATTTAGTCCTGCTTCCATTATAGGGCCTGCCGAAGCTTGCGTGGGCCGTGATGTAGTGTACAAAGTGACTGAGGTGGAAGATGCATCTTCTTACTCCTGGGAGGTACCGCCAACCTGGAGAATCTCCTCCGGACAGGGCACTAACCAGATTACGGTTACAGTTGGCCCGGTAGGTGGCAAAATTGAAGTGAAGGCTAATAACGGATGTGGCGCCAGCAATGGAACTTTAAAAGAGGTGCGCGTGATGGAGCTTGCTTCAATGGGTGAAATAAAAGACCTGAGCAACCCTTGCGAAGGCCTGAAATACATGGTAGATCCGGTACCGGGAGCCACATCTTATACCTGGAGATTGCCGGAAGGCTGGTCTATAGTTGCAGGTGAGGGCACGAACATTATTATGGTACAGGCCGACAAATACGATGGTATTATAAGTGTAGCAGCTGATAACGGCGTTTGCGGTACAGAGCCAGCAGCTATGAGAACAGACAAGTCGTTGCAGGATACAGAAATAGTAGTGCCAAACGTGTTCTCACCAAATGGCGATGGCAACCACGATACCTGGGTGATAAGCAGTTTCGAGCGGTTTACGGACAATGAAATCACTGTACTGAACCGTTGGGGAGCAGAAGTGTTTAAAGCCAAATCTTACAAGAATAACTGGACAGGCGATAATTTATCAGAAGGCACCTATTATTATATAGGGCGTGTAAAGCTCTGCGATGGATCATACAGAGCGCTGAAGGGTTACGTGATGATTGTCAGATAAACCGCACTATTTATGAAAACAAAATTACCCTTTTTACTGCTGATACTTCTGGGGTTAACAACAGTGCAGCGACTTGCAGCGCAGCAGGCGCCACAGTATACGCAGTACATATTTAACGAGTTGATCATTAACCCTGCGTATTCTGGCAGCAAGGACATTATGAACATCAATGCCACCTACCGGTCGCAGTGGACAGGACTGGAGGGTGCTCCATCTACTCAGACGTTGAGTGTGGATGGCCCGGCTAAGAACAACCGCCTGGGCTGGGGCGTGCATCTGATGAACGACGCAGCAGGTGCGCAGTCGCAGACCGGGGTTTATGCCAACATAGCGGTACGCATTTACCTGAGCCGTAAGTCGCAGCTCTCGCTGGGCGTGGGAAGCGGTGTGGCACAATACACGCTGGATGGCACCAAGCTAAACCCGGGCGATGATGTGCCTGACATTGCGATACCAGAGACCCGCGAATCGGAAATACTGCCGGATGCAAAGCTGGGTATCTTCTTTAACACAGAGCGTTATTATGCGGGGCTTTCAGTTGCTAACCTGATTCCCTTCAGGGATGATAAAAGAATTATTGCCACTCCCCGCCGGCACTACTTTTTCTCGACGGGATATATGTTTGATTTAGGCCCATACCTGCGCCTGAAACCGAGTTTTCTGTTAAAGGATGACTTCAGGGGGCCTGCAAACCTGGACTTTAATGCCTTCTTCGTGATCTATAACAGGTTGTGGCTGGGTGGTTCTTACCGCACCTCAGCACCAATCTTTACAGATGTAAATATGGATGAGATAAAAAAGCGTAATGCCTGGGCGCTGATGGCACAGGTTTATGCTACTCAAAAATTCCGGATCGGGTATTCCTATGATGTTAGCCTTACCAAAATGCGCGATTATTCGTCGCATGAAGTATCTTTGGGCTATTCAATCTTCCGGAAGCAACTCGGACGAACCATTACTCCGCGTAACCTATGATGTATAATATCACCCGAACTATTTGCTTATGGATGCTTGCCCTGAACTTTGTGGTGCTAACAGCTACTGCTCAGGACACGCAAAAAGCCGATAAGCACTTTAGCAACTTTGAATTTAGCCTGGCCCTGGACGAGTACAAAGCCAGCCTGGAACAGGGCGAGCCAACCCTGCCCGTTGTACAGCGTATTGCCGACATCTATCGGATTCTGAATAACTCGAAAGAAGCAGAATTCTGGTATGCGCAGGTCATCAACTTTACAGGCGCGGACCCGGCCAACTACTTTTTATATGCTGAATCGGCAAAACGGAACGGCAACTATAGCAAGGCTAAGCAACTGTTTCTGATGTACAGCGAGAAAGTGCCCGCACAGGCAGCACTGGCTAAACGACTGGCGGCCTCCTGCGATACAGCCATGAAGTGGATGCGTGACCCGCGGCCTTATACTATAAAAACCTCCCGAAGCCTGAACTCAGATGCGGCTGAATTCAGCCCGTTCAGGACCAAAGACGGCGTTTACATTGCTTCTGATAGAACAAGACCAGATAAGCGCCAGACGTATGCCTGGACCGGACAGGGATATATCCAGATGTATTTTGCCCCAGCTAAAACAGACACCTCGTGGGGTACCCCGGTACCACTGCCCTCATCTATAAACACTGCTTACCACAACGGGCCGGCTGTGTTTCTGGAAAAGGACAATACATTGTTTTTTACCCGTACACATGCCGTTAAAAGACAAAATACCCAGCACAATCCCGATCCTACCAGCTGGTTTAAAGGAACGGAGGGCGGTACCCACATCAACCGTTTAGGAATTTATACTGCTGTTAAGAAAAAAGATAAATGGAAGAAAATTAAGCCATTTAAATTTAACAAAACAGAGCAATACTCTATCGGGCATCCAGCCATTACAACAGATGGTAAAGTGCTTTATTTTGTATCGGATATGCCGGGCGGCTTCGGCGAGACAGATATTTACTACAGCGAGCGGCAGGCCAATGGCGAGTGGGGCATACCGGTAAACGCCGGCGACAAGATCAACACGTCAGGTCGTGAAAGCTTCCCGACGCTGGGGCCAAATGGCGAACTTTACTTCTCTTCGGACGGACACATGGGCATGGGTGGTCTGGATCTGTTTATAGCCAAAGGCACGCATAAGAACTGGACAGGAGTAGAGAACCTGAAATACCCTATGAATACTTCTCATGACGACTTTGGTCTGTCTATGGATCCTTCCGGCAAAACAGGACTTATCTCATCGGGCAGATTAGGGCAGGACGGACTGGATGATATTTTCACGTTCAAGGAAAACAGGATTCCGTGCACGGTAATTGGCAGAACGATAGAATACATAGCCGATAGTCAGAACCGGGGTAAAAAACGTGAAGTGCCTGTAGGTAATGTAAGATTGGTAATAAGCGAAGTAGGCAGCAACGAGCGCCCGATAGAAATTATCTCGAGCTCTGACGGAACATTTATTCTTCCAGTATATGGCGGTGCCACTTATTCAATCCGTGGCTCAAAGCCAAATTACCTGACGCAAACTATAAGAGTATCGCCGGACTGCCGCACGACAGAAGACTCGGTAAAAGTGGAGATGGTGTTTAACCGCGACACACCAAACAGGCCGATCGTACTGGAGAACATCTACTACGAGCTAGACAAAGCAGAAATTACACAGCAAGCAGCTTTAGAGCTAGATAAACTGGTAGAGACGTTGAAGGACAATCCGCATATCCGAATTGAGCTGAGTTCGCACACCGACAGCCGTCATTCGCACCGCTACAACGAAATGTTGTCGGAGTTAAGGGCCAAATCAGCGGTAGATTACCTGATCTCGAGAGGAATTGAGAGACAGCGGCTGGAAGCCAAAGGCTACGGCGAAACTCAGTTGGTAAACCAATGTGCCGATGGCGTAACCTGCCCTGAGGAGCTGCACCAGGAAAACCGTAGAACCGAATTTAAGATTCTTGCGAGGTAATAACTAACTATAGGATATAGCAATAAACAAAAAGAGCGGCACCCGAAAAGATGCCGCTCTTTTTATAACTATAGTTCTTTTACTGAGCCGACCAGCCACCATCTATAGGCAGCATCGCGCCTGTCATCTGGCTGGCTGTATCCGAAGCTAAATAAAGCGCCAGGTTGGCAATGGCATCAATGGTTACAAACTGTTTTACAGCCTGCTTTTTCAGCATTACTTTTTCAATTACATCCGACTCAGACATCTGGTGCGCTTTGGCCTGGTCAGCGATCTGGGCTTCTACCAAAGGCGTTCGTACATAGCCGGGGCAGATAGCATTGCAGGTAATGTTATGCGGAGCGCCTTCCAGGGCAAGTACTTTAGTTAAGCCGGCAATGCCATGTTTGGCAGTAACATAAGCAATCTTGTATTCCGATGCCCGCAGTGCATGTGCCGATGCAATGTTGATGATCCGCCCGAACCCCCGGCTCTTCATGCCTTTCCAGACAGCTTTGGCCGCATGAAACGAAGCCGACATGTTGATGGAGATAATAGCATCCCATTTGTCTTCCGGAAACTCATCTACTGGGGCCACATGCTGTATGCCAGCATTGTTTATCAGCACATCCACCTGCCCAAGTTCCTGCTCAGCCAACGCTACCATTTCCCGTATTTGCTCGGGGTGCATCAGGTTGGCAGGCGAGTGCACTGCTTTAACATTATAAGTATCGGCTATTTCTTTCGCTATATCGGGTCCGTTTTTCTCGAGGCCATTTAGGAGCAGGTTATAGCCTTGTGCCGCAAAAGCGCGTGCTATGCCCAGGCCAATGCCGCTGGTGCCGCCGGTTATCAATACATTTTTCATGCTGTGTAAACTATAGTGCTATAAAAAATCGGAGCGCCCCTATAAAGAGCGCTCCGAACAAATTAAACTTTAACTGATCTATTTACTTTCTTTCTTGCCACCAAAATCGAAGCGCAGCTCAACAGAGTACAGGCGACCGATAACAGGAGAACCTACATACTCACGCTGCTCATCGTTGAACAGGTTAGATACACTGGCACCCAGCGTAGACCAGTTCGTAAGCTTGTAACCACCGCTCAGATCAACAGAAGTGAAGCCACCCAGCGGGCCATGGTTATAGTTAAAGCCTGGTACACGCGAGCCGGCACCTTTTTCAGCAGCTATCTGTGAGCCAGAGTAGAAATCGAACTCAGGCAGGTAGCGCAGGTTAAGCGACAAGAACAGTTTGTTGTTTGCCAGGTTACGCGCTGTAATGTTGAAGTTTACACGGTGCTTGGCGGCATTCAGGCTGCTTTCCGCAGCCGATACTTTCTTGTCACCGTTGGCATCGTTGTCCAGGTTGTCTTTGTCGGTAATGTCAGAGTTAAAGTAAGAGTATTTCAGGCCCATGCTATAGTTGTCGTCGAAATAGTAGTTAAGGCCCAGGTCTGTACCCCACGAGTTTACCTGGCCATAGTTCAGGTACGTCAGGTAATAGTTAAGCAGGGTAGCAGCAGATTCTCTCACATCCACATCGCCCTTCTTAATAACACGCTCTTTGCCCATTAGTGGGGTAATAGCAGTAAGCGGCGAGATAAAGTCTTTTGATTTAGCATACCAGCTGCTGATGTCGAAGTACAGGTTTTTAACCGGAGTGCCTTTGTAGCCTACTTCAAACGTCTGTACTTTCTCAACTTCCAGTCTGTCTATCGTTCTGATAGCGCCGGTTTCGGTGTTCTCTATAGTTAGACCTGCACCGTTACCAAGAATAGCCAGGGCACCGGTGTTAGCATAAAACTCCTGGAACTGGATAGATGGTGCTGAATATGCTTTGCCGTAAGTAGCTCTGAAAGTACCGCCCAGTGCATTGTATGTTAAAGCGGCTTTCGGGCTGAACTGTGTGCCATAGTTGTCGTGGTTGTCTACACGGCCGGCTACTAGGGCTTTTAACTTATCCGTCAGGTTACGCTCGATCTGCACTACCCCGCCAATCTGGTTCAGGATGATGTTTCCGGCTTTGTCATCTAGGTACGTCTGGCGGCTGTAGGCCACATCGCGCTGGTAACTAATGCCCGTGATGATGTCGAAGCCAGCGAAGTTGTTGTTGTACTGTAGTTCACCATTCAGGCGGTGGCTCAGGTCGATAAAACCAGGGAAGGCAACAGCCGGTGAGCCAGGATAGATCTCGTCTTTTTTAGCGCCTGATTTAGAGTATTGGTGTGCTTGAGCTGGTGTGGCACCGGCAGCCAGCAGGGCATAGTAGTTGTTGGTGCGGGCATTTATCTGGTAAGTGTCACCTGCATCGTTCCAGGTGGCGTATAGTTGACCAAACAAGCGTGGCGTAACAAAGCGACCCTGCAGGTACTGGAAGGTCCAGTCGTTGATCTGGTTACGACCGTTGTTAGTTACCCCGATGTTGGAGCCTTGCCCAAAGCCATAGTCCGCGATAATGTCGATTTTCTCGGTTGGGCTATAGTATAGCGCTGATCCGAAACGCTTGGAATCAAATTTATAGTCTACATCATACTCAGGCAGTGCACCTAAGGTAGCGTTGTAAACTGTATCCTGGAATTCGAAGTCTCTGCCTTGTGTGTACTCGCCGGTCACTTTAAAAGCAAACTTAGGGCTGATAACACTGGCGTGACGGAAACGGGCGCTTAGCACATCCTGGTTACCGGCACCCAGCACCACTGTAGTACCCTGGTGGCGACGCGGATCTTTGGTGATGGTATTGATGATACCGTTGTGTGCGTTCGGGCCATAAAGTGCTGAAGACGGGCCAAGAATAACTTCCACACGCTCAATATCTTCTTTTATAGTTGTGTTGTAGAAACCGGCTGGCAAACCAGTACCACCAGGCAGCATAGAGTTACGGCCGTCGGTCATCTGGTACATTTTCACGTTGAAGGCGTTGTTGAAACCACGGGCGTTAATACCCACGCCAATTACGCCAGAGCGTACTACTTCCACACCCTGTACCTTGTTCAGTACTTCGCCAATGTTGAAAGATGGTAGCTCGGTCAGGTCTCTGGAGGAAATAACGCTGATGGCAGCAGGTGCTTCGGTTAGTTTCTCAGGGCGACGCGTAGCTGAAACCACGATCTCATCGCTCATCATAGCCGATGCAGTCATGGAAACGGTGCCCAGGTTAACGGTGCCGCCTTCGGCTATAGTTACCGGTACTCTGCTATCAGAATAGCCTACATAGGTAATGCGCAGGCTATAGTTGCCGGCAGGCACGCCTGTTATCGTAAATTCCCCGGCTGTGTTTGTAGTAGCGCCTTTGGCAGTGCGCTCCACCAATACAGAGGCACCAATAAGCGGCTCCTGCGAGTCGGAACCCACTATTTTGCCGGTAATGGTACCGCCTTGCGCCATAGCCACCCCCGTAATACAGAGCAGCGACAGCAGGATTAAGTAAAGCTTTTTCATAAGTAGATCAGTTAATTTGTGTTTTTTAGGTTATGTGTGTTTTCGGTTTCTTATTTAATGAAATCGCGGACAGCCTTGTTAAAAGCGGCAGCCTGCTCAAACTGTACAAAGTGACCGGCCTCTGGCAGTAGTATCACCTGGCTGTTCTTTATCTTTTCCTTCCCGATATTGGCAACTGCCTGAGTAGTTAAATTCGGGTTAAGGTATTTGTTAGGGATAAGGGTATCCTGCTCCCCGAAAATGATAAGTGTGGGTACCTGTAGTTGCGGTAGTTTGTCATAAACCGGCTCATCCACCATGGCTGCTACACTGGCTGCTACCGCTTTACTATAGTTGCCAAAATCAGCAGACTCAGCCATCTTCAGGCGGTCGTCGATCATGAACTGCGCATCGGCAGGCATCTGGTAAAAGTTAATTTTAATGTTGGCGGCAGCTTTGTCGGCTGGTGTGTTTTGCACGCTTTCCGGGGTTACCGTCATCTTAAAAAGCTGTTTTTGCTGTTCTGTAAAGGTTTCGAGTCCGGCGGGTGCGGCGAGTACCAGTTTGTTTACCCGTTCAGGAGCCTGTAAAGCAGCTGTAATCGCAATTTGCCCGCCCATTGAGTGGCCGACCAATATGGCCTTTTTGATCTTCAGTTTATCCATCAGGGCCAGTACGGTTTGCGCATAGTTGGCCATGCCTGGCTGCACATCTTCTTTAGATGATTTGCCGTATCCCGGCAGGTCTAAAGCTATCGTTCTATAGTTCTTGCTCAGGTCTTCGATGTTCTTGTTCCAGGCAGGCAGGTAACTTCCAAGGCCATGTATCAGAATAAGCGTTTCGGTTCCTTTGCCCTGGTCGGTGTAGGCAATGGTGGTGCCGTTGGCCAGTTTTACTTTTTTTGCCGGATACCTATAGTTCAGGTTCTCGAAAACGGCATCGGTTTTGGTAGTTGCCGAAACAGCCGCAGGAGCCTGGCATTGTGCATGCAGGCACAACAGCAGGCCAAACCCCGACAGCAGAATTATATTTCTAAATTTCTTCTTCATAAACTACTTTCTTTGCAGGTGTTGTAGCAGTAGCGCTCTCCAGATCATCAGCTTTGCGGAAGGTAAAGTATAGAATTAAGCCCACAAGCACCGAGGCAACTATAGCCAGCGCGGCAGCAATACCCGGGTTGCGCACCGGGGCATCCATGTAAGGAGTAAGTCCGCCATAGTAAATGGCAAAATGCACGGCTACGGAAGTAAGCGAGGCCGCCACCGGCGCTATAAGGGGCACACGTTTCAGGAACATACCGAACAGCACTGGCACAAAAGCGGCTGAGAAGTAGGCATAAACACCATTCTGCGCGAAAATGCCCACGCTCAGGTTCGGGTACAGGAGCTGATCAAAAGTAAGTAGGATGGTAACTATAGCCAGCGCTATAATTACCAGACGGTTAATTAAAACACTGTTGGCTAAGCCCTTATCGCCAAGTATAGGAGCGATGATATCAGATGTTATAGTGATGGACACGGACTGGATCAGGCCTTCTAAAGTAGAAAGGCCGGCAGAGATCAAGCCAATCACAACAAGTAAACCCACATATACCGGGAACTCCTGCACCACATACGCCGACATAATACTGTCTACCGGAATAGTTGCGCCGTTTATAGTCAGATCAGGGAAGGTGAGGCGGGCATACAAGCCGGCAATCACTACCAGAAAGAACAGCCCCTGAATCAGGATGCCCACAAAAAGGTATAGGTTAACATCTTTCTCGTTTTTGAGCAGCAGCGATTTTGTGATGATATGCGGCTGGCAAACGATGGCTATACCAATAATGATCTGGCAGAAGATGATCTCGAAGTTATCGCGGAAAAGGAAGCTCTCGGGGTTGGTAGTGGCTGTAAGGGCCGGGTCTATGGCCGTAAGCTTATCCAGGAAACCATGTACGCCATCGCTGAAGTGCTCGTAACCAGAGCCCAGCAAGATAACTGCAACTATAACCATCAGCACGGCCTGCACCATGTTGGTATACACCATAGAGTTGGCACCGCCAAACATCATGTAGCCAAATACAAACACTACAATGCCTACGCAAACATACAGCTCGTTCAGGTTAAGTACGCTGGCAAGCACTTTGGTTAAGCCCACGCAGATGAGTACTATAAACGTGATAAGCAGCAGCGACAGAAAGGCAAAGAATAACGTATAGCCACGGCTTTTGTACACAGCACCCATCCACTGTGCCATAGTTTGGGCCTTTACAGCCGTGCCCATCGCCCGGAAACCTTTTGTAAGTATAGCCAGCGACACAAGAGCAGCCAGAGGTAGTACAATACCCATTGAGATAACGCCGCTTAAACCGTACAGGGCTACAAAGCCCGGGTTAATGATGAAGGTGGCAGCACTCGTCATGGATGCGGCAAGAGCGAGGCCCACAGCAACCGGCGAAAAAACAACACTGCCCAGCGCATAGTCGGAAATGGAGCGGGTGCGCATGGCACCGCGAATTACAAAGTAGAGGATAACTGCAGCATAAGCAATTACAATTGCCCAGCCTGCCGTAACTAGTTCCGAAGAAGCTAAGTTGTTCATAAGAACAGAGTTTAAGTGAAGCTAACTAGTTTTAAGGTAAGCAATTAATCACATAGCTTTCGGCCTATACTTGCGAACTCGGAGTAATTCAAGGTGAAATCCGGAGATGGTAAGGTGAGGGCGGAATTTTGAATAACTGAATGAGTGGATTTTGAATAAGAGGTGGAATGAGTAGCAGAATAAAGCCAAACTATAGTTCCATGGCAGGGGCGCAAGGCATTGCATCTCTCCACCTGCTCGACTTTCTAACTTACAAACTTCCCAACTTTCTAACTTACAGGATCTGCAGTCGGTTTAGCAGGTTGTCTTTGTGGGTGTTGCCAATAGGGATCTGTTTGTTGCCGATCAGGATGTGGTTGTCTTCGATGGCCTGGATGGCAGTAAGGCGCACAATGTAAGAGCGGTGCACGCGCATAAAATCTTTTGCCGGCAGGCGCTGCTCCAGGTTTTTCAGGCTCTGGCTTACCAGGTAAATGTGGTTCTGTGTTTTGATGTTGCAGTAAATATCCTGCGCCTCGGCCCATACAATCTCTTTTAAGGAAACTTTTTCGAGGCGGTTGCGCACTTTTACAAACAGGCTGTTGTGCAGCAGGTAATTATCAGCAGGTTCCTGGGCAGGAGTGGCTTCGCTGGCTGGGGTTTCCGGTTGCAGGCGTGTGGCAGCGTTGTGTATAGCTACTTCGATGCTGCTTTGCAGGGTGCGCACATCAAAAGGCTTTACCAGGTAGGCATGCGGGTTGGTCTGCTTGGCACGATCTATAGTTTCCCTGTCAGATAGCGCCGTCATAAAAATGAAAGGCACCTGCGTGGAGCGGGCAAGTATAGCTGCTGTTTCGATGCCATCCAGTTTTCCTTCCAGGGTAATATCCAGTATCACCAGGTCAGGATGGTGCTGGTGCACCTGTAGCAGCAGGTCCTCGCCGGAGCTCACGGTGTTGCATACCTCATACCCGATCTCCTCCAGCGTGAGCGCTAAATTCTGAGCAATCACCACATCGTCTTCCGCAATCAGTAATTTAACCTTAGCCATACATCTTTCTTTAGTCTGAGCTACTAAATATATTAAATTTAAGATGAATAAGGCAACTCTGCTGCCAAAGCTGTGGCTACCAATTGCTTTATTTCCTAAATTGAAGAGATGAACAGGGGAAGCCGCGAATTCAGATTAACCGTTGGGTTGCTGGTAACAGGATTGTTGCTGCTGCTTTGCGTAACTATAGTTGCTGCCCAGGATGCCGCTATAGTTGCCCTGCAGCCGGGCAGCCAGCAAATACAGCAGCCCCTGCAGGTGTACCATGATGTAAGCGGTGAGAAAGACCTGGCAACTATAACGCAGGAGCAGTTTAAGCAACTCGATACGACTGCAGTTTTACCTGCCGGCAAAACGGTGCATTGGGTACGTCTTGTATTGCAAAACAACAGCCCTTACCAGCAGGAGCGTTACCTGTATGCAGGAGGCTGGAGCCGGTTGGAACTATACCTGCAACACCCCGACGGAACTATAGAAAAACGCCAGAGCGGCCAGTTGCTCCCGATTAGTGCCCGCGATGTGCCGCAAAACAAGCCATACGTTCGGGTGAAGCTGGCGCCCAATAGCCAGACCCTGGTTTACCTGCGCCTGCAGGGCGATATTAACCTTTATAAGCCACAGCACCTGAGTTTGCAACTGGAAACGCCGGAGCAGGTAGTAGAAGCTAACAACAGCCGTTTGTTTGTACAGGGTATTTTTATCGGTGTCATCATTGTAATGGCGCTCTACAACCTGGTGTTGTACATATCGGTGCGCGACCGTAGCTATTTATACTATGTAATGGCGCTAACCGGAACGGGCCTGTATTTTATGTTCTACCATGGTTTTGCGCTGGAGCTACTCTGGCCCGATGCCCCATACTGGAATGCCCATAGTTTTGCTTTTATAGTTACGTTCAACGGTATCTTCCGCCTGCTCTTTACCCGCAGCTACCTGGATACCCGCCAAACCATGCCCGTCTGGGATAGGGTGCTTACCTTTCTGGCATTACTTTATGCTATACCGGTGGCAATGGGGCTGCTCTCCTACTTTACCTCCATCGACCTGCTTAAAGCCTGCGTGGACCTGATCGGTATAATTGGCGGGGCTGTGCTGGTTGCCATGCTGCTGGTTGGCGCTATCTCGTTTTATAAAGGCTACAGGCCGGCGCTATATTTCGTATTCGCCAATTTGCTGTTTGTGGTTGGGTCGCTGCTGTTTATTCTCAAAGAGATGCACTGGCTGCCGGATACACCGCTTACCCTATACTCGGCGCAAGTGGGCATTGTGGCGCAGGTAGTTCTGTTCTCACTTGGTCTGGCCTATCGTCTTAACACTGTTACCACTGAACTGGCAAACGAAGTGCTGGAGAAGAAACGCCTGGAGCTGGAAAAGGAAGTGGAGCGCAAACACCTGATAGAGCAGCAGAAAAAAGAACTGGAATTAACCGTTGCCAACCGGACAGCCGCACTGCGTAGCAAAACACAGGAACTAAAGCATACCGTGCGGCAGCTGAAAGCATCTGAACTGAAGCTCATGCGCATCAACGGCATTAAGGATCGTTTCTTTTCCATCATCTCGCACGACTTACGCACTCCGCTTGCCACCCTCGATTCCTTCCTGAACATCCTGCTCAACTTCTCTGACAGAATGAAGCCCGAACAGATGCAGAAACTGGCTAACCATACCCAATTATCTGTTCGTAACCTGCAAGCCTTGCTGGAGAACCTGTTGCAATGGTCGGCGGCGCAAACTGGCTCCGGCGATACGGTAACTTTTGAACCAGAAACTATAGTTTTGCACCAGAACATAGAAACCAACCTGGCACTGCTGCAGGATACCGCCGCAGCCAAAAATATAAGTTGGCAGGCAACTATAGCTGATAACCTGAATGTGTATGCCGATGCTAACATGCTCTCGTTTGTGATCCGGAACCTGCTGCACAATGCCATTAAGTTCTCGGAACCCGGCAAAACTATAAAGCTGCGCGCCTGCCTAACCAACAGCAGCATGGCAGAGATAACCGTGGAGGACGAAGGAATTGGCATGAAGGCAGAAACAGTGGCATCTTTATTTAGTCAGGAACAGCTGGCACAAACCACCAAAGGCACTGCCAACGAGAAAGGAACCGGGCTGGGTCTGTTGCTGTGCCGCCTGTTTGTGGAGCGTAACGGTGGTTTTATCTGGGTAAAAAGCGAACCCGGCAATGGGAGCAGGTTCTGGTTTACGGTACCGCTGGCCCCGGAAGGTCAACCACACAAACAGCAAACAGCTACTTCCTTATCAGCGGTATAGTTTCTGATTTGCTGGCTGGTATATTTTGCTTTCTTAGATTTTACTATAGTTTTGCCTGCAGCAACCTAACCTTAAACACCCCCGCACATGATACACCAACTACCCGACGGACTGAATTTATACTATGAGATACACGGAAATAAAGATGCTGCACAGGCGCTCGTTTTCCTGAATGGCTTATCGCAGTCTGCAGCGGCTTGGGGCGGCGTGGTTCGTGCTTTAGGTAATGAGTACAAGGTGGTGCTGGTTGATCTGTTGTTTCAGGGGCAGAGCGATGCAGCACCTGAGCACCGGAGCTTCGAAGGCCACGCAGCCGATCTAGCCGATCTGTTGCGTTCGCTTAAGTTGCCGGAAACCACGCTGGTGGGTATTTCCTATGGCGGAGCAGTTGCGCAACGTTTCCTGGTTAACTACCCGGAATTGGTGCAGGCTGGTGTGCTGCTCTCCACTTTCCCATACAAAGATGCCTTTTTTGATGCCATTGGCTATAGTTGGAAACAGGCCCTGCTGGCTGGCGGCTACCCGCTGATGCTGGATGTGATGCTGCCTTTTGTGCTGGGGCGTAGCTATTTCCTGAATCCGATCATCACAATAGAAGACCTCAAAAACAGCAAGGCCGGCCAAAGCCCATCAACAGAAAACCTGCTGAAGCTGGTGCGCGCCACTGAAGAAAGCGGCAATTACCTGCAGGAGCTGAAGAAAGTACAGTTACCGGTGCTGGTTGTGCACGGCAGCGAAGACATGCTTTGTACGCCGGAAATGGGACAGGCCATGTACCAGGCGCTGCCTAATGCCGAACTCGAAATTCTGCCAAACATAGGGCACACCCTTAACCTGGAGTGCATTCCGGATCTGGCGCAGCTGCTGCTTACATTTGTAGCAAAAGTAAAACAGGGGTATAAAGGCTTGCAGGTTAAACTATAGTTCAGAGTCATGGCCCGTCATAGTTTTCGACACTTTACGTGCTCTCCGTTTGTGCTGGGTTCAATATAGCCGTTCTCTTTAGCTATCAAAATGCAGCGCTCTATAAACTTCCGAAATAAAAAGTGCGGCTACCAGAAGGTAACCGCACTCCCATTTATAGTTTAAACTATAGTTTCTTAAGACTCCAGCACTTTGCCGGCCAGACCTTCTTCTTTCAGAAGTTCGTTAAAAGCTTCGGCATATTGTCTGTTTTCAAACTGGCCGATTCTGAGGCGGTGTATCTTTTTGCCTTTCATCTGCTCTTGCTGCAGTTCTACAGTAAGGCTTTTGTCAAAGGCTTTCAGCTTTTCGCTTTGCTCCCGTGCCGATTTTTCTGAAGTGTAAGCCCCGAACTGTATAGTGTAAGTGTTTGGCTTAAACGGGTCATCGGCCTTACTGATGCCTTTGCCTTCTAATTCGAGCACTTCTACCTGTACTTTGGCTACGCCTTGCTTGTGCATGTTCAGCTTTCTGGCGGCTACTTCCGAAACATCAATAATGCGGTTGCCTACAAATGGGCCACGGTCGTTGATGCGCAGCACTACAGATTCGTTATTGGCCAGGTTGGTAACTTTTACCTTTGTACCGAAAGGGAGTGTATTATGTGCTGCAGTCATTTCGTTCTTGTTATAACGTTCGCCGCTGCTGGTCTTTCTCCCGTGGTATTTACTGCCATACCAGGAGGCAGTTCCTGTTTGTGTTTGGTTGCTATCTTGTGCTATTGTAGTTTGGCTAAGGCCAATAAATAGAAAAATGATTACTGATAACAGGATGCACTTTCTATTATATATCATATTTATATATGTTGGTGAAACGGCAAATTTAGGAATATTTTTTTAAACGAAGCTTTTTACGGACTTATTGCATAAAGGATGTGGGGGGATACAGGATAAGGTACAAAGTTGCTATAAGTCTTATAATGCGAAAAGTGCTTTATATGGAAGTATAGCCTTATTTTAATAACTTTGCTTTCGATAAAATGCAATAAAAAATTTATTAAAATATATTCATAAGATCATAATTTCATGTGTTATTGCTTTACAGCATTTCCCCTAAACTACCTGGCTCGGGCCTAAAGCGTATAAAGCAAAAACAACCGGTACAATGGATTTTGGCAAACTACAAACTATAGCACATGTAGATTTTACCTTGCCGGCAGATAATGCTGGTACTCAGGTAGTTTTGCAGCAGCATAAGCAGGAGGCAAAGCCTGAGGTTTACATAGGTCTGCCGGTGTGGGTGAACAAGGCCTGGGCCGGAAGCATATACCCTGCAAGCATGCGCGAAAAAGATTCGCTGCTGTGGTATGGCCGGCAGTTTAACACTATCGAACTCAACAGTACGCACTACCATATTCCGGGGCCTACAACTATAGACAGGTGGAGAAACTCGGTGCCACGCGGGTTTAAATTCTGCCCAAAATTTCCACAACTTATCAGCCATGAGGGGCCACTGCGCAATACCCAAAGTATAACGACTGCTTTCTTTGAAGCCATTGCTGGTCTGGAAGATAACCTCGGAAGCTCGTTTTTGCAGTTGCCACCTTATTTTGGTCCCGATCAGTTGCCTGACCTGGAAGCTTTTCTGAGGTTTATACCTGAATCTATACCGGTAACTATAGAGTTTCGCCACCCCGACTGGTTTACAGATGAAGTAGCAGGGCAAGAGTTGTTTGAGTTGCTGGAAAAATATGAAGTGGGCACTGTGATAACCGATGTGGCAGGCCGCCGTGATGTACTGCACATGCGCCTTACCACACCGGCAGCTATGATCCGCTTTGTAGGCAATGGCCTGCATCCTACCGATTATTCACGCATCGATGCCTGGGTGCAGCGCCTGAAATTATGGTTTGACAGTGGACTACAGCAACTTTACTTTTTTGTGCACGAACCCGATAATACGCTGGCACCAGAGCTGGCTATTTACTTGATCGGTCAACTGAACGAAGTGTGCGGCCTTAATCTGAAAGTTCCCAAAAAATATATACAGCCGGTACAGGGCGAGCTGTTTTAAACACTATTGGTAAAAATAATATGCCATTTTAGCTGATGATCAGGTCCTATACCTCTGCGGATAAAAGCACACTATTGGAGCTGCTACGCCTTAACACCCCGCAATATTTCCATCCATCAGAAGAACCCGACTTCCTGTTCTACCTGGAGAAGGAGCTGGAGAGTTACTATGTATTTCTGGATAACGAAACTATAGTTGGCTGCGGTGGCATTAATTACTTCCCCGACCAGAAACAGGCTCGTCTTTCCTGGGACATCATACATCCTCAGCAGCAGGGGAAAGGTGTAGGACGGCAGCTGCTGGAGCACAGGCTAACCGAGATCAGGAGCAATCCGGAAATAGAAACTATAGTTGTGCGCACCTCGCAGTTAGTGTATCCATTTTATCAGAAACTGAATTTCAAATTATCCCGGGTAGAGAAAGATTTCTGGGCCGCCGGCTTCGACCTGTATGAAATGTCGTTGCCTGCCAGATAAGAGAGCAGTTGTTACTTGATGGTGTGATTTTATAGTATGAATGTCGGGCTGTCGGGAAATGATTGTATGAACCGCAGATTAAGTGGAATTTGATAGGTTTGGGGTAAGTTATAGTTTTATAGTTACTGTAGATCCAACCACCCCTGCCCCTCAGAGCTACGCTCGCTACCTTCGAAATCGCTTCTCGGTAGTCTAAGGCGGGGAATATTTACCTCACCCCAGCCCTCTCCTAAAAACAGGTAAGGGAGCTATAGTTTGAATCAAGGTTCTATAGTTGCTAATTAACCCACCCCTACCCCTCCCGAGAGGGGAATTACTACCTTTCCTATAGTTGATCCTATAGTTTTATAGTTACGGATCACGAACAGGCAGGCGCAGCCTGTCGCAAGGAATTACCACCACGAAAAGGCTACAGAACTATAGCTACTCAATTCAATTATAGCTGCAGCTATCGAAAGATATCAGTCTTTGGGTTGAGCGCCTTTGACTTGTTGCGGTGCCGCAGGCAATCCGACGCAGGAGGATAGCAAGAAGGCAGCAGCGCGATGCCCGAAGACGAGGCCCCGCGGCCGTGAGCGCACCAAAGTAACTATAACACTGTAGGCTGGTAGAGCTGCCAGGATGAAGGGTAACTATAGCATGAACTGCTTGTGGCAAGTAGCAACTAAAGGTAGCTATAGGTCATATAAGATGTCTCGACTGACGCTCGACATGACAAGAAAGAAACTATAGATTGAGATAGATTCTTCACTGCCTTCGAAATGGCAAAAGAGAAACTATAGAGCATATAGAACGCTTCGACTTTCAATCGGGATAACAGGTGAAACTATAGCATTATCAATTCTACATTCTCAATAAGACTTGATGCTACGATATAGCCCATAAAAAAAGCGGCTACCCTTTTGGAGTAGCCGCTTCTGATTTAGATCAATCTATAATTTAGATCTTAAAAGTATCGTCGCTGATGCCTTTGTTAACTTCAACGCTCTGTACTTCGGCTTTAATTACCTGAGGACCTACAGTAGTCTCTACTGTATGCGGTACTTTGATACCGTTTACTTCCTTGTAGTTGCTATAGTTCTTTGTTTGTGTAAGTACACCCTGAGGCGACTGAAGGCTTTTCACGTCTTTCAATAGCAAGCCTGTTGCCTTATCGAAGTAGTGTAGCGTTTTCTGGCCGTTAGCAGCGGTTGCTTCTACTACATACGCTTCTTTGCCATCAACGTCTTCTATTCCGGTTACTTTAGTTGTTACACCCAGTTTGTCGTAGCGCAGGTGAGCAAACATATCAGACTCAAGTTTCTGAGTAGCTAATTCTTCAGCAGTCATGTCCTTATTTACACCCTGCATCGGAGCTTCCATTTTACCTTTGTTGCCGTTAATTACCACGCGCTGCAGTGGACTGTTGTTCATGCTAACTACAGCTACAAACTTGTCAGCGCCTTTCTGTTGCTGTGTAATAACAAGCGGCATACCCTGAATAGTAGCGTTGCTGGTAACGGTGATGTCTTTTATCTTGTCAATGTTTGCTTTGCCACCAATTGCCTGCACATAGCTGGCAAGTACTTTCTCGGCAGTAATATCGGCTGGAACGGCGGCTGCAGCTGTACGCTCTACTTTTTCGCCGGCTGCATTGTAGTAAACAATCTGGCCATCTTCCAGGTCAAACTTCTTTAGTTTTGCAGCTATGTCGGCGGCGTTACCTACAGCAACAATGTATAGTTGCTCAGGCTTCACAAACTTTTGGGCAGCACGCTGTACATCCTCTTTTGTTACAGCTTCTACCTGCTTCAGGTAGTTGGCGTAATAATCGGCTGGCAGGTTGTAACGGGCAGTGTTGATAGCATAAATGGCTACTGTTGCCGGACTCTCTAAACCGCGGGCAAAGCTACCGGTCATGTATGCTTTCGCATAGTTCAGTTCTTCGTCAGTTACACGCTCGTTGCGGATTTTGGTCAGTTCTTTCAGGAACTCAGTTGCAGCGCTGTCGGTAACGGCGTTACGTACGTTGGCAGATGCGTTAAAGCGGCCCAGGATCTGGTCTGCGCTAAGCGACGAGTAAGCACCATAAGTATAACCTTTTGCCTCGCGCAGGTTCATGAACAGACGGGCAGAACTGCCACCACCAAGAATGGTGTTCATGAGCTGTGCTGATACGGCATCCGGAGCACCTGGCTTAAGCTCAGCAGGGTTTGTGAAAGCAAGCACACTTTGTACGGCACTCGGGCGATCAACTATAACTACCTGTGTTTTGCTTGGAGCTGCTGGCAGGTCGTATTTTTTAGTAGGTACATTGCCTTTCTTCCAGTTCTTCAGCGATTTAGTCAGAAGCTTTTTCGCTTCTTTTGGTGTGATATCGCCTACAACTGCCAGGTAGCCAATGTTTGGCTTGTAGTAGGTGCTATAGTAGTTCTGGATGTCGGCAAGTGTAATGTTATCTACTGTTTTCTCTGTCATTACTTCACCGTACGGGTGGTTTTTGCCATACAGTAATACGTTACGCATTTTGCTGGCAATAGCATCCGGGTTGTCTTTTTCTGACGCCAGGTTTGCTTTCATCTGCTTCTTGATCTTATCCAGCTCTTCCTGTGTGAACTTAGGGTTCAGGAGCGCATCGGTAGTAAGGTCAAGCAACGTTGGCAGGTGCTTCTTCATGGAAGAGGCGTTGAAACCTGTTGAGTTGAAAGACAGCGATGCACCGATAAAGTCTACCTGCTCATCAAACTGATCTTTGGTGCGCGAAGCAGTACCGGTACGCATCATCTGGCCGGAAGCCTGCACGTAACCTGCTTTATCGCCTTCCAGGATCGGATCTCTGTCCAGTACCAGCGACATAGATACTACCGGCTGCTTGTGGTTTTCTACCACATATACTTTCAGCCCGTTCTTTAGAGTAAACTGCTCATACTTACCCAGCTCAATTTTAGGAGCCGGACCCGCCGGTGGCGGAGACTGTTTGGTTTGTGCCGGAGCAACAGATACCAGCGCCAGAGCAAGCGCTAATGTGGTATATAATTTCTTTATCATGATTCTCTTTATTTAAACTTGACGAAGGACTATCGGACAAAGAGTAAAAGACTTATGTAATTATAGCTTTAATCTTCCTTTGTCTTTTGTCATTAAGTCTTTTGTCTAGAAAACTTACTGTTTTGGCTGAGCTGACTTTGGCAGGTAGTGCAATACTACACGGTTGTCTTTTGTCAGGTACTCTTTTGCCACCCGCTGTATATCCTCTTTCGTTACTTTCATGTAACGGTCAATCTCAGTGTTGATCAGGTTGGCATCTTTAAAGTACACATGGTAATTAGCAAGGTTCTCGGCGCGGCCTGCAACGGTGCTGTTCTGCTGCACAAACTGGCTTTCAACCTGGTTGCGCAGTTTCTGGAACTCCTTATCGCTTAGTGGCTCTGTTTTCACACGCTCAACTTCAACATTCATGGCATCTTCCAGTGCCTGCGCATCTACACCAACGTTAGCAATAGCATACGTCAGGAATAGACCCGGATCTTCGGTAGGGAAAGGTATTGAAAGGGCAGCTACAGCTTTCTGCTGCTTATCAACCAGTGCTTTTGGTAAACGAGCACTCTGGCCACCTGATAACAGCGTAGTAAGCATAGAAAGGGCATAGTGATCTGGCGTACCTTGCGCCGGAATGTGATAAGCCTGGATAACTGCCGGCAGCTGTATGTTGTCATACACTATTTTGCGGCGCTCTTCTGTCTGCTTTGGCTCCTTTATAGTTGGTCTTGGTATTTCTTTCGTGCCTTTTGGGATGCTGCCGAAATACTGTTCGATCATTTTCTTTGTCTCTTCTACATTGATATCGCCGGCAATAGAAAGCGTGGCGTTATTTGGTACATAGAAGGTTTTATAGAAGTCGCGGAACTCCTCGATCTTGGCATTGTTTAGGTCCTCGAACGTACCGATAGGCGTTACTTTATAAGGGTGGGTTGTGTAAGCCAGGCCAAACGTATTTTCCAGTATCGTTCCGTAAGGCTGGTTGTCTACGCGCATACGCTTTTCTTCCTGTACAACCTTGCGCTGCGTTTCCACGCCTACTTCATCCACTTTAGCGCCTTTCATGCGCTCTGCTTCCATCCAAAGGCCAAGGGCAATCTGGTTCGATGGCAGTAACTCGTAATAATAAGTACGGTCAAACGAAGTGTTGGCGTTAAGCGAGCCGCCCGCTGCCTGCACCATGCTCATGTACTGGCCGCGGTCAATGTTCTCGGTACCTTCAAACATAAGGTGTTCAAAGAAGTGGGCAAAGCCGGTACGGCCTTTTACTTCATTTTTAGAACCTACATGGTACAGCACCGATACTGCCACGTTTGGGGTGGAGTTATCCTGGTGCAGAATCACGTGCAGTCCGTTCGGGAGGGTGTACTCCGTGAACTCGATCTTGTTGCTCTTCGTCTGCGCCATTGCTGCAACACTGGCCACACACCACAGAAGGCAGGCAAAAATTTTACGTTTCATATGTTTTAGGTATATAATGATACTAAAGGTGATAAAGCTTACCGAAAGGCGGCACTTTACCGGTTTAAAATTAAGGTTTCTGTTCCCAATATCCCAGCCTGCCAGCAACTGTCGAGGGCATCATTCGGCAAACTCAAATGCCTTACAGACGAACCCAAGTGATAACTCGACGAACTATAACAAGGGATAAAATAAAAAAGCGCCCCTTATACAGAGGCGCTTTTTAGCTATACTTTAAACTTGTAAACTATACTTACGGTAAAAGTACCGCACGGTATTGAGTTTCGTCAGCTTTTGGTATGTTCGAGCCATATTTGGCGTTGATGGCTTTTATCATTTCGTTGGCAACTATAGCATAGCCTCTTGGCGTTGGGTGGATGCCATCCAATGAGAACAGGTTGCCAGTAATGAAGGATGGTGAATAAGCTACACCATTTGCTACAAAGCCACTCTGAATACCGTTGAAATAGGCGTTTGCATCAAATACAGCCAGATTTTTGGCAGTTGCCTGGGCCTTAATGATGTTATTGAACGCAATTGTAGCATCCTTAACCAGCGTTTGTTCTGCTACGTCAAGCAGCAGGGCGCTTGGCCAAGGGTTTCCGGCAGATACACCAAATAATTGAGTCGTATCGATTGCATAACCCTTATCTGCGCTAAGCAGGTTCTGCAGGGTTGCTCTTACTATGTTAGGGTCGGCTGGGTTGGGGCTTACCTGGCGTGCAAGATCTCTCCAGTATTTACCGGTCTTCGTGCCAATCAGCGGAGCATAAGCTGCACTTGTTAGTGTAAATAATACGCCATTTGTAGGGGCATTAATCTGGGCAGTAGCAAACTGCGTTCTTGTCTGGCCGGCACCAGTAATTGCTACCATGCCAGGTACATTATTCGCTGTAAGCGATTGTTTTACCTGCGGACCAACTGTAGTAAAGAACGGAACTACCGATACATCCGGAATAGTGGCTACAATACCTTCCTGGCCGTTTGCAGTTAATGCGTTAACCAGATCGCTATAGTTAGACTCGAAAACACCTACCGGGGTGATCTGGTTTGATGCAGAAGCTGATGCGCCACCAGCAGTTGCAAAAGACAGCACATCGTTATTTCCTAGCCATAAGCTGAAGAATGTGTGGTCTGTAGACTGCTGCACGCGCTGCAGATAAGTCTGCAAAGCTGCGTTATCCGGCGTGATGCGCTCAAAGTACGGGTTGCCTTGTACACTACCATAACCAGGTGTCTTAACATCTGCTACCTTAATACCCGGTACACCTAAGTTGTTTATAGGGTCGGTGAATTTGGTAAGCAGCGGAGAATTTTGTTCGCGGCGAGCCAGGTTAGTAGTTACCTGTGATGTAATTGGAGAGCCGGTAGACGTAAAACCTGTTAGTCGCAGATAGCCTGAGCCGTTTGCCTGTGCTTCAGTGAAGAGCGGCTGTACAAAGGCGCCACCACCTACTTCTGCAAACTGACCTGCCAGAATTGCCGGGTATGAGCCTAACTGTCCTTCGCGGTACAAGCCATTATCACCGAAACCGGCAGTAAGAGAGTTGCCGACAGCTACATATTTGGTAAGATTAAGTTGAGTACCAGCGCTTACTGATGGCCCATCAATCTCGGGATCGCAGCTTGTGAGCAGCACACCAGCAAAAAGAGCCAGCATGCCAGATTTATAGATATGATTTTTCATTTCAGTTATCGCGTAAATTAGAAGTTGTAGTTAAAGGCAATACCTGGGATATATGCTATAGATTTGAATGTGCCCGGCACACCACCAGATAAGTTCGCTAAGTCTGTTCTCTCTTTCTTATTGATGTAAAGGAAAGAAGCATCTACGCCAAATTTCTCAGAGAAAGCGTAACCTAAACCAACTGAAAGACCGCGCGAATCAGCATCTGGTGTTTCTGGTGTTAAGTAGCCGTTTTCTACAGGTGTTTTATCTAAATAAGCACCGGCACGCACTGCAAGTGCATCGTTAACCTTATACTCGCCACCTATACGGTAAATGTAAACATCTTCGTAGTTACGGGCATTTGCAGAGAAGTTATTGCCGGCAACCGGTTTGGTAAAGTCAAAACGAAGTTCTTTGTATGCGCTCCATTCAACACGGCTGATATCAAGTGCTAATGTTAATTTATCGGAAGCCTGGTATCCAATACCAAATGACAGGGTGGCTGGCATTGGCAATGCAGCCGAAAACTGAGTGCCTGGCTGGAAGTTAGCGCCTGCAGCAGCAGGTACATTTGTGAAAGTAACATCGCCGTTCTCTACCTCCATATTTATCTTAGAGCGATAGTTCAGACCGAATGATAACTTATCAGATGCCTGTAAGTGGATACCTGCGTTAAAACCTACTGTTGTATTAGCGCCGCCATCCATTTCTATTTTAGCCTCATCGCCGTTGGAGTTTTGTACCGGAAGCACTCTCTGTAAGTTTACGCTACCAAAGGCTACAACCAGGCCAGCGCCCACACCCAGTTTATCAGTTATCTGATAACTCAGGGTCGGCTGTACATAAATTGCCTGTAACGAAAGCTCACTTAAGCCAAAACGACCGTTCCATTCATCACCCCATTTTACAGTGCTACCAAAAGGAGTATACACACCGATACCAGCCTTAAGCTTGTCTGTAATACCATATACACCATAAACATGGAAAGGCGTACCTGTTGGGTTATCGGCCTGTATAGTCTTGTTACTTTCAGGTGCCTGATAACCTATTTTAGCTGTGATAAAGCTAGCCCCGATGGTAACGCCATTACGTGCCTGCGCCATGGCGCCTGGGTTAAAGAAGATGCTTGATGTTCCTGTATTTAAACCAGTACCAGTGTGGCCCATGCCTATTTGCCGCTGGCTGGCAAGGTTTACCTGGTATCCGCCGGCCATAGCTGTGCCCGTGAGCAGGGTGCTACCCAGCAAGGCTAAAATTTTGCTTTTCATAAAGTGCTACTTTTAGTATAGAAGTGTTTATACATCTAAACAAATATAGAAATAATTAATATGCTACCTAATGGGCAAGATGTCTTTTTTCAAATATTTTTTGCTGTCGGTCGAAAATTATACTGAAACGGTTCAAAGATGTTCTAAAAACCAATATCTGTGCAGTTTAGCGGCTATGCATACGGGTTTTGCTGCAACTGGTATCTATAAATTTAAACCAAACAGCTTCATCCGGTAAAGCTGCTTGTACGTTTACATACTTTCCGAAAAGAACGACAGATAATTATGTATGATGTTATAATAATTGGTGGCGGTGCAGCCGGTTTAAATGCAGCTATGCTTTTAGGCAGGTCGCGCCGCAAGGTGGTGGTTTTTGATACAGGCAAGCCACGCAACCGCTGGTCTGACCATATGAACGGCTTCCTGAGCAGCGACGGAATGAACCCGCTGGAATTTATAAAGAAGGGCCGCGAAGAACTACAGAAGTATAATATAGAACTACAGGACAAACTTATAGTTACAGCTACCTATAGCAAGGGAATTTTTGTCGTAAACGATGCCGATGGCCAGGTATACAGATCAAGGAAATTGCTGCTGGCAACCGGCCTGAAAGATAAGCTGCCCGAAATAGAGGGTATAGAGCCTTATTATGGTAAAAGCATACACCATTGCCAGTACTGCGATGGCTGGGAAAACAGCGACAAAGCCATTGCCGTGTATGGCAAAAACCGGGATGGGGTGGGGCAAGCACTTGCTCTGACAACCTGGAGCAAAAATGTAACCCTCTACACAGATGGTACCGATAAGCTCCGGCACACTGATAAGGAGAAGCTACAACGCAATGGTGTTAAGATTTGCACGACACGCATTAACGGGCTAAGAGGCGATGGAGGACAGCTGAAGCAGATTGTGCTGGCCAACGGCGAGGTGCACGAGCAGCAGGCCATGTTTTTTAATACAGGTTGTATACAACAATGTGATTTAGGTGAGCAGTTAGGGTGCGAGTTTACCAGCAAAGGTGTAATTAAAACCCGCCGTAACCAGAAAACAGCAATCCCTGGCTTATACGTAGCCGGCGATGCCGACCGAGACATGCAACTGGTTATAGTTGCCGCCGCCGAGGGCGCCAAAGCCGGCGTGGCAATTAATATGGAACTACAGAAAGAGGACTATAAGTAGGATAGTAAAGCCGGGATGTGCCCGCTCAATGGCATTGCCCGGCTTTAATGTTTTGGCTCAAAGCTAAATTTTATTTCCGTTTAGGACAGGCTGGTATTCCATCGGCTGGAACAAATGCTCTTTCAGGCAGTAACGGTATCCTTCTACCAGCAGGTGCATCACTAGATTTTCCACCGCAATGGGCTCGTTTTCTTCTGCTTTGCGCACCCTGGAGAATTTAATTTTGCTTGCATCTATAATCGTTACCACTCCGGTACCAAATACCTCCACTAGGTTTCCTTCTTTTATGATAATGCCGGTTTCTTCACTAAGGCCAATGCCAATGTGAGTTGGGTCGTGGGCTACGGCGTGGGCCAGGCGGCCAAAACGACCTCGTTCAGCAAAGTGGGTATCAATGTAGATGTTGTTTATAAAACCGAACCCTTCGGTTGTTTTCATCTCACCTTTGATGAGCGAATAATGGCCATAGCCATCGTAGATCATTCGGTCAGACATAACGGCGGCGCCTGCGCTGGTACCTGATATAATAATATCTTCTTCCCGGTAGCGTCTGCTCATAATTTCAAGCAGCCTGGAGTTGCCCAGAAACTTGGAGAGCCGAAGCTGGTCGCCACCCGTAAAAAAGATAACGTTGGCACTGCTGATTCGCTCCAGGTTTTCCGGTGTATCAGCTTCGTGATCTTCGTCGATGCGCATGAACCGTACGTTGCTGCAGCCCAGTTCCTCAAAAGCCTCTTTATAAGCCTTTCCTGAGTCCAGGGCATCGTCCGGTTTGGGGGTGGCAGTCGCTATAACTTCTATATGAGAATGTATATCGCATATCTCTGACCTGATCAGTTTGATAAGACCATCATCATCTCCGCCTCCCAGGGCGATCAGTTTTCCTTTAACTCGTTGCATCTGTATTTCTACTAAAGAAGATGTCTGTTATACTCGGTTTTGGCTGGCTTTGTTGAATTGGTAGCGCGTGCTGGCACATCTCTCTACCCCTGAATTGTTGCTGCTGGTTATAGTTTGGCGTGTAAAATATTATGAGGTAGCATGTTACAACTGTTCGCTGTGTGTACACCTGTACGCTTATGAACAATGAACTGTACGCCGCCGGACACTCCTGATATTAAATATAGACTTGTTTGTATTGTATAATGCTGATAATCAGGTTATTGTGTGGTTTGGCACGTAAAGTGTAATATGCCAATCAGAAATAAAAAAAATTATAGAGAGCCGAGCAACCTTTTGGAAATGAGACTCATCTATTAGTTGAAAGCAGTCAGAAAAAAATATATCTATAACCACTAACTACCTAAAATTATGAAAATCATCGCACTTCTTATCTTCTTATTCCTGGGTTTCGGAGCCGTATGTAAAAAAACACTTACCGAAAACAAAGAGATCGCATTCCAGCACGAACTCAACCAGTACAAGTCTTACCCTAACCTGTTGCCAGTAGTTGAAGTTGTTGCCCCTAAGAGCTAATGTTAACGCACCTAAAAATTAAAAGCACCTGAACCTATAATCTTTAAAACTATGAAAATGATCCTTCTCCTTTTAGCTATGGTTGTTGCCTTCGCATTCGCCTTTATTAAAGCTACTGATGATGTTAAGAATGCCGTTGTGCAGCAGGAACTGGAGCATTACGCAGCGTACCCTAACATGCTGAATGTGGTGGAAGTAGTAGCTCCCCGCAGCTAACGAAGGCCACTTACAACTTGCTGACGCACATGCCTGACACCCTAACCAATAAACCTATGAAAGCCCTTCTCCTGATATTTGCTTTAATAATGTGCTTTTACCTGGCCCGGGTAAAAGCACGCGAAGCAAGAAACCTGATGACGCATACAAACTACCCCGAAATGCTGGTTGGCCCTAACCAGTATACAACTCCGCCAGCCTTTGCAGCATAAACCTGCGCAGGCTGGCGCTGTTGTTTATTAAGGATAAGCAGTTTTTTGTAAAATGTTATAGCAGCAGGCTAAATGCCTGCTTTTTTGTTTAGTAAAGCTCGCTAATGGTTTGCGAGTAGCTTTTTATGAAGTATAGTGGCGGTTAAATACCGTGTTACGGAAGTGTGCCGGTTTCCCTTTTATAGTTGCAGCAAAGCGCTTAACTTTACAGGGCAGAGTTTAATTAAGGTGTAAAGTGAGATTCAGATTCTGCAGAACGGGGCACGGCGCAAAACCCGTTAACCAACTATAAATGCGGTTGTTATTTAAATTGGCCGGGGAGTATACCCTGCTAACCTGCCAACTATGCCTCTAAAACCACATTAGAAAACAGACTACCGCAATAGCAATGTGCTCCACAAAAGACCCGGTCCCCTCCGGGTTTTTTTGTTTATAGTTGGTACTACTGTTTGTTGCCTTTAAAAATATCCCAGACAGAAGGAGTCTCGTCGCTGTTCTTCTTTTTCTTCTTCTTGCTATCCTTCTCATCATCTTTGTTGCCAAATGGCCAGATAGAGCGTTTCTTTTTCTTCTCTTTCACCAGCACATACCGCACCGATACACCCGACGACAGTCCAACCCAATCTTCGTGATTTATATGAAAGGCCGGTTTTATATCTGCCGACAGCAGGAAAGGCAAACCATTCACTTTATACTCTATGCCCAGTATCGCATCGGCGCCGGTAAAAACACCTTTATCTTTCAGGTTGCCAACGTGCCCGCCGGCACCTATGTAGTAGTTAAAGCGCTCGCCTAACAGAGGGAAGTGCCATTCGTACAAGGCGGTGCCACTGAATTCGCGCTCGCCCAGTGCACCAATTACTTCCAAAGTGCCGCGCTCGTTTAGCTTTTGCTGTAAGGATAAACCCAGTTTATCGCTCTCAAAACGTGGACCAAGGGCCGTACGGTATTTCTGAGCCGCAGCATCGAAGCTTAAGAAAGATAAAAGGACTAGTAATAGTGCGTATTTGAAGTTCATAAGGGTTAAGCAGTTGTTCAAGCAGCGCTTTGCAAAAACCTTTCCTGAAGTATAGAAAGATTTAAAAAGCGCCGCTTTAAAAATAAATAACTCGTATAGTTATAGTTCCAAAAAGATTAATTATATTTTATTGATAAATATTCCCACAATCCACGGTTCACAGTAAACAGAAGCAAGACAGCCTATACGCTGTCTTGTCTGCTTTATAAACTATAGGTTAAAACGCCGGTCGGCTTTTTTCTGCGACTGCCGCTTTTTGTTCTCGAGGCGTTGCTTTACCGATGCTCGGGTAGGTTTGGTGGCTTTGCGTTTTTTCTGGGGAGTGAGCGCCTGCCGCAGCAGCTCTTTAAAACGCTCGATGCAAAGGGCCTTGTTCTGTAGTTGGCTGCGCTCGGTCTGGCACACAACCTGCAGGTAGCCGTCGTTGTTTATGCGTGCTGCCAGTTTTTCCTGAATCCGCTGCTTCTCTTCAACGCTTAACAATTCGGAGCTTTCCACATGAAACCGTAGCTCTACTTTAGTTGCTACCTTATTTACATTCTGCCCGCCTGCACCACCGCTCCGCGATGCCTGAAATTGTAGTTCTTTCTCAAAATCTCTTTCTGAAATATCCATGTAGCGCCTTGCCTAAAGGTGTTTGCCTATACCATACGAACGAACCATAGTATAAAGTATAGTCGTAGTACAAGGTACCCTAATTTATTTGCCCTGCCACAATTTGTTTGCGCGGTACCGGGCAGCAGCACCTGTCCGGATCAACTATAGCCGGGCACCAAAACGATAGTTACATGGAAGAAAAAGACCTGTGGTACAAACGGGCCGTAGTGTATGCCCTGGATGTAGAAACCTTTCAGGACTCTGATAACGATGGCATCGGCGATTTTCAGGGACTCATCAGCCGACTGGATTACATAGCGACCTTAGGTATAACCTGCATCTGGCTGCTGCCTTTTTACCCCACACCCAACCGCGACAATGGCTATGATGTGATGGACTATTATAATGTAGACAAGCGCTTGGGTGACCTCGGCGACTTTGCCATCTTTATAAAGGAAGCCAACGAGCGCGGCATGAAAGTGATCGTAGACCTGGTGATCAACCATACATCCGACCAGCATCCCTGGTTTCAGGAAGCACGCCGCAACCCGAACTCGAAGTACCGCAACTACTATACCTGGGTAAAAGAAGAACCTGAAGAAGACATAGGTAAACCGGCCTTTGCTGACAAACAGGACGGCATTTGGAACTGGGACGAAGAGGCCCAAATGTTTTACCTGCACCGCTTTTACGAGCATCAGCCTGACTTGAACATTGCCAACCCGGATGTGCGCGAGGAGATACACCGCATTATGCGATTCTGGCTGATGCTGGGTGTGGCAGGTTTCAGGGTGGATGCAGCTCATATCCTGATCCAGAGCGATACCGAGAAGGACAAGCTCGAATTTTACGACCTGATAGAAGACATGCGCGAGTTTATAAATACCCATAGTCAGGATGCCGTGCTGCTGGCCGAAGCGTCGGGACCGCCGCATGTGGTGGGCTCGTTTTTTAAGGGTAAACAGCGCATGCATATGATGTTTAACTTCCTGCTGAACCAGCACGTTTTTCTGGCCCTGGCCCGTAAAGAAGGTTCGCCCATCGCCAAAGGCATGCGCATGTTGCCCGACAAAGATTACACCTCGCAGTGGCTTAACTTTTTGCGTCATCATGACGAGCTGAACATTGAAGACCTGGAGAAATCGGAGCAGGACGATATATTTAAAGTATTTGCTCCCGACGAAGACATGAAGATATTTGGCCGGGGCATACGGCGCAGGTTGCCACCCATACTCAGCGATAACCGGGCCCGAATGGAGCTTGCCTATAGTTTGCTGTTTACCCTACCAGGCACACCCATGATACAGTACGGGGCCGAAATAGGCATGGGCGACGACCTGACACAGCCGGAGCGTAACAGCGTAAGAACACCCATGCAGTGGGCCAATGCGCTGAACGGCGGCTTCTCTGATTACGAAGGCGACCTGATCCGGCCCATCATCAGTTCGGGCAAGTATAGCTACAAAAAAGTAAACGTTACGGATCAGCTCTGCGACCCTGACTCATTTTTGAACTGGATGGAGCGGATCATACGCATGCGGCGACAGTTTCCGGAGCTCGGCAGCGGTGATTTCAGTATTATTGAAACCGATAACCGGAAAGTATTTGCCCATAGTTGCTCCCAAAAATTTACGCTTTACGTGGTGCATAACCTGAGCAGCCAACCCCAGAAAGTGCTTATACCCGAGTTGCAGGCTGCCGAACCCAACCTGATAGAAGTTACCAGTAACCAGACTTACAAAGCCCCGAAAAATGGTGAAGTAGCGTTGAGTGCCTATGGCTACCGCTGGTTCAGGGTACGTAAATCGCTGGCTAAAACTACGTAGGCAGGCGCAAGAACAAATAGCGTGGCAGGTCGTTTCAGTATAGTATAGCTATAGTTGCTGAACTGATATGAAATGGTCGTTAACGCTGGGCAGAGTAGCCGGCATAAAAATTCTGGTGCACTGGACCTTTGTGCTGTTGCTGGGTTGGGTGGCTTTTTCTGAAGCACAGCGTGGCAGCGACCTGAACACCATTCTGCTGGCTATTGGTTTTGTGCTGGCTGTTTTCTTTTGCGTGGTGCTGCACGAGTTGGGCCATTCACTCACAGCCAAACGCTACGGCATTAAAACCCGCATGATCACGCTGCTGCCTATAGGTGGCGTAGCCAGCCTGGAGCAGATGCCTGAAAACCCGAAACAGGAACTTTTAATTGCGCTGGCAGGCCCGGCTGTGAATGTAGTGATCGCGCTATTACTTTGGTTGGTATTGCCTGGCCTGAGCAGTGTGCCCAACGAAGATTTTTTTATGCGGATAACAGCTGCCAACTTCTTCTACATGCTACTGTTCGTGAATATTGTGTTAGTATTATTCAATGCCATTCCGGCTTTCCCGATGGATGGGGGCCGTGTGTTGCGGGCGCTGCTGGCCTTTAAACTGGGCAGGGTGCGCGCCACCCAAATTGCGGCAAACCTGGGCCAATTGCTGGCTATCTTCTTTGTGTTCTATGGGTTCTTCGCCAATCCTTTCCTGATTCTGATTGGTTTGTTCGTGTTTTTTGGCGCCTATACCGAGAATGTGGTGGTGCAGCAACTGGACTTTTTGCGTGGCCACGTGGTGCGGGAAGGCATGATGACCAACTATGTTACCCTGACCCCGACCGATACCGTAAAAGATGCACTTGAAAAACTCCTGATGGGCTCAGAACACGACTTTATAGTGGAGCAGGAAGGCACAGTACTCGGCACGCTTACCCGCGGGCAGCTGATTCAGGCGCTGAAAGGAAACAAAACCGAAGCACCAGTAGGCGAGATCATGAGCACCGACATTGTTACCTTTGATGTGCGCGATAAACTGGCCAATGCCTACACCGAACTGCAGAAATCAAAAGCGCCACTCTATCCGGTTCTGGAAAACGGTCGCCTGGCCGGCGTTATCAACACCGATAACATCAACGAGTTTATCATGATCAAATCAGCGCTGCAGTAAGTTGCTATAGTTGTGGCGTTGCAAAACCTTTCCTATAGTTGGCGGTAACTATAGAATTACACCATCCACTATAAAGTATGCTGACAGGCCGCGTAAATGCCCCCGACCTACGAACTGCCCATGGCTGGCTGAACACTAACCGCGAGCTAACTATAAAAGACCTGCGGGGTAAAATTGTGCTGCTCGATTTCTGGACCTTTGGCTGCATCAACTGCCAGCACATCGTGCCCGACCTGAAGCGCCTGGAAGAAGAATTCAACGACGTGCTGGTGGTAATTGGCGTACATTCCGCTAAGTTCGATGCCGAAAAGCAGAACGAAACGATAAAACAAGCCATCCTGAAATTCGGGATTGAGCACCCGGTGTTGAACGACGCCGACTATAAACTATGGGACCAGTATGGCATAAAAGCATGGCCAACTATAGTTTTGATAGACCCGCATGGCAAAGTGGTTGGGCAGCATGCCGGCGAAGGTGTTTACGATAGGGTGCAACCTTACATACAGCGCCTGAAAGCTGAGTTTAAAGACGAACTGAACTACGAGCCTGTCGATTTCCACGTGGAGCGCCGCGAGACTTCTGTGCTCTTCTTCCCGTCCAAGCTCATCAGCGACCCCGAAGGCAATATTTACCTATCCGACAGTGGGCACAATCGGATTTTAAAACTAAATCAGCAAGGGTTGATTCTTGAAACGATTGGCAGTGGCGAACAAGGATTTAGTGACGGTAACTATAGCAATGCCACTTTTTACGAACCACACGGCATGGCGCTGCGCGGTGATATGTTGTATATAGCCGATGCCAAGAACAACGCCATCCGGAAAGTAGACCTGAAACACAAAATGGTAACAACTATAGCTGGCAACGGCGAGCTGGATTATTACTTTATGGATGAACGCACCCAGGAACCGGTTAACCCCAACAGCCCTTGGGATTTGCTTATTTACGGGGAGAGCATGTTTATTGCCAGTGCCGGTAACCACCAGGTGCTGCGCATGGATCTGAACACAGAAAAAGTATACCGTTTTGCCGGCTCCGGCCGCGAAGCCCTGGCAGATGGCCGTTGGCTGGAATCTGCTTTTAACCAGCCCAGCGGACTGGCCATAAACGGAAATGTACTGTACGTAGCCGATGCCGAAGCCAGCGCCATCCGAACTATAAACATCGATACTGGCATGGTGCTCACCCCGCTCGGCCAAGGCTTGTTCGATTTTGGAGATATAGATGGACATGTAGACGATGCCCTGCTGCAGCACTGCGTAGGCGTAGAGATTATAGACAGCGACGTATACATTGCCGACACCTACAACGGTAAAATAAAAGTGCTCGACCTGAGCCGCAATCGCGTTCGCACCCTAACCAGCGGCCTGCACGAACCCAACGATCTGCTCTTCCTGAACGGCAAACTATGGGTTACCAGTACCAACAGCCACCAGCTTTTTAAAGTAGACTTGAACACCGGCGAGAAGGAAGAAGTTTTGATTGTTAGTTGATGATTGTCGATTGTTAGCAGGTTCGAGTAACAAGCCTTTGCCGCAAGTTTGCAACTTGTAGTTATAGGTGGGGCCAGTTTATAGCCGGCAAAACTATAGTTCCGGGAAATACTAGCTACAAACTGGCGGCATGCTCACCAGCAATCAACAATAAACAATCAGCAATCAAACTTACGCTGCTAACTGGTCACTAATACCGCTTCTTGTTTTACTCTGAGTGCCTGTTGTAGGTGGCGCTCCTGGTGGGTAACTATAAACTCCAGCGTTTCGCCGATCCGCATTTTCAGCAGCTTAAAGAACTCTACCGGAATGACTTTCTTGTTCAGGTTAGCAGTTTTGGCGCTTCGCAATAGGTTTTCCAAGTCTTGCAGGTGCTCCAGAAACTCGGTTATAGTTGCGGTGCTTAGCTGGCTGTTGGCCGGGTTCATGTGCTTTACCGTTTTGTGCTTTTTGCCATTTTGCGGGCGCACCATCTCCAGCGATTTCTTGCCCAACCAACTATAGCTAATGCCAGGTGCAGAGTTATTGCTTGTATGCTTAGTTATGGCTTTGGCAAGAGCAGGGTTGTAATAGCGGCTGTAGCGGTTCAGATGTTCCAGGCACTCCAGTATGCTCCAGCTTTCAGGGGCAGATTTATAGTTCAGTAGGCTATTGTCCAACGACGATATCTCCGAAACTATAGTTTGGTACTGCCCGCTAACCATCTGCTCTAGTTGTTCTAATGTGATCATGTGACTATAGTTTGTTTTGTGAACAGCTTTGCCCCGATCAGGATTTATGATTTCGGGCCAGCTTAATCGTAGCTACAAGATTCGCTCGAGTAGGGCGGAGTATGGGTTAGATAGTAAAGTGCTCCCTATGATACCGGAGAAAATCTTTATTGATCTGATGCTCAGGTTTTACAGTTAGTTTGCCATCTAAACCAACTAAAGTAAAATCATCATCAATCATAAATCCACCAAAGTCAAACATTACATGATGATTAGGACACAAGCAGAGCAGGTTATCTAACGTATCCGGACCATGATGCGGCTCACCGAGTGGTTTTATATGGGCTGCTTCAGCATAAAAACCAGCATTTGTAAAAAGCTTTGTGTTACATACCTGGCAGTGAAAATTATAAATTTCTTTTACTCTTATAGTTAAACTATAGTCGCGGTTAATTCGCTGCTGTATAACTGTTGTTCGGGTTGTCTTTGCATATTCCGGAGCATCTTCTTTAACTTCAAAGCCAAGGCTTTTGTCAGTATCTATCTTCTCTAGACGGAACAGCCAAACGTTAAAGCCAGATTTACCTTTCTTCTTCCAATACTTAACTACTTTGTATAAACCATCATACCTGTAGCCAAACTCAGGAGAGAATTGAGACTTATGGCTCGCACCCCTTATTACTCTGACCGGCAACCCATTCTGGCAGTTAATTGCTAAGGCTAAGTTTTTGTCTGATAGAATCTGATTAGCCACTTGTTTCTTAGAGTCCGGGTCTCTTCCGCCATGCCCCGTATAGATAATCACATCGCCTAAATCCTGATCATCTTCATAGCCACCGGAAAGAACTATAGAGTCAGCACCTTCTTTTTGAGAGCCGCTTATACCAGCTTGGGTTGGCCTATGAACTTTGCTATGCGAAAGCGTTAGTCTGTTTTCAAAATTATCCCCTTCGTAAACATTAGGGATGTGCCCAAAGATGCGCTCAGCCATGGGGTTACAGTTGTTGATGTATTAGTAAATGTAGTTAATTATCAGAACAATACTATATCCTACCGCCGCTGCTCAAACTTGTTAAACCCAGCCAATCCATCCAACTCCTTTACTTCCACTTTCTCCACTCGCGCACGGTCCGGCCCATGATGTGCCCAGGTTTCGAGCTGAGCTATAGTTTCAGGGTTGCCTTCGGCTTCTAAGTACACGGTGCCGTCTGGCTCGTTCTGCACAAAACCGGTAAGGCCAAGTTCCTGTGCTTTCTCCTGGGTGCTGGCCCTGAAAAAGACTCCCTGTACTTTTCCGTATACTTTCATGGAAACCCGTTTATAGTTGTTGTTCATGGTTTTATAGTTTAAGTTAGCTGCATCATGTGCTACGCAACAAAGTTAAGCTTGTTAGCCAGGGTTTTACAGCGCCCGGGGTAGAACAAAACAGGGTAGTGCTGTTGTTATACTATAAGCCCCAACTATAGGGCTTTGCTGAAATTTGATTTATCTTTATTGCCGCCGTTTTTAAAAGCATCCGGTAGGTTTAGAACAGAACTATATGTCGTTATTATTCACTGATTTTAAGAGCTGGGACGCGCACTGCGCTGAAACCGGCCAACCACTATACCAGCCGGTACTGGAATACGAAATTGAGCAGAAAGGCCGTACCGAAGAATTTATCTGGGAAAACATTGCCAAGGCGTACGAGGTGATGAAGGATGCCGTAAAAACCGGCCTCACCGAAAACATGACCTCGCGCTCGGGCATGGTAAACAACGGTGCTAAAAAAGTGGCCAACTCACCGGTTACCGTGCTGTCGCCGGAGTTTCAAATGCTGGTTTCAAGGGCGTTGGGTGCTAAGGAAGTAAACTCGTGCATGGGCCGTGTGGTGGCAGCGCCTACTGCCGGTGCGTCGGGTATTTTGCCGGGTGCCTTTACCACGCTGCAGGACCTGCATGGACTAGATGACAGAAAGATACATGAAGCCTTGCTGGTTGCAGCCGGTATAGCGCTTATTATTGAACAGAATGCCTCGCTGGCAGGTGCCGTAGGTGGTTGTCAGGCCGAAACTGGCAGTGCTGCTGCTATGGCAGCCGGCGGTATCGTTTACTGCCTGGGCGGCGATGTGAAGCAGGTGTTCAATGCCGTGGCCATTACTATACAGTGTATGCTTGGTTTGGTGTGCGACCCTGTTGCCGGGCTTGTAGAAGTGCCGTGTATAGTGCGTAATGCCAGTGCGGCTGCAATTGCTTATTCATCGTCGCAGTTGGCTATAGCTGGTGTAGACCCAGTTATACCGGTAGACCAGTGCGTGGCTGCCCTCGGCGAAGTAGGCGAGAGCATGGAGCGTAAGTATAAAGAAACTGCTGAAGGTGGTCTGGCCAATACACCACGTGCCCGCGAAATAGAAAGCTTTGTGCTGGTGCAGGACGTGGAAATTTTGCCTGACGAAGACACAGTGTAACAGTTAGAAAGTAGGGAAGTTAAAAAGTTAGAAAGGGTGGATGACCTGTGCGGTTATTTGCCCTTTTATTTTGTAGTGCAGGCAACTGTTTCTATAGTTAGATGCTCTTTATAGTTGAAGAACTATAGTTTATTATTGTCATTTCGAAAAAAGTGAGAAATCTTATGCAGCTTCTGAGTGGGACAGATAAGATCTCTTGTAGTTACGCTGGCTCTTTTCGACTCGCGTCTCAAGAGTACTCAGGATGACAAGTAATTTATTCCCCTCCTGGGAGGGGCAGGAGTGGGTTTACACTTTACCCGAATCATCGATAGACTACATCAATACCAAACTATAAAAAATCAATTGAGCGCTAACTATAAACTATGAAAAAGCACCTGATCATCGCATCGCTGGCTGTGGCCACTACACTATCGGCGTGCACTGTACCACAAATGGCTGTAGAATCCAGCTTTAAGCAGCAGGCCGAAGAGCTGCCGATAGCCGGGCGCAACATGTTTAAGCCGAATGGCAGCTTTACCATCGGCAACTACACGGTTGTAAATGTAAAGCGTGGTTGGGTGCAAAAAAGCAGCACTAACATTTTTGGCTACAACGAGAACGAAGCCAGGCAGAAGTATCAGCTCACCTTACAAAACGAGCAGGGGCAACAGTGGTCGGTTGCCTCGGCAAGCTACCTGGGCATAAAGTCGTGGGAGGATGGCAACGGCCTTACAATAGAGCTTTCGCCGAACATGGAGTATTATGCCAGCCAGATCATCTCTCCGGATGGCGAGGAATGGCGCGTTTTAACTATAGATCCCCGGCATTATTTTAAGCGAAAGGACTTTGTAGGTGAGCTCACAAACGGGAGTACCACTTTTAAGCTGGAGCCGGTTTACAAATTTGAAGGCAAATCGCTACCACTTTCAGAGATAGTAGGATATGCGTTTCGGGATGCTAACGGCATGGTTGGAGCAGTGCAGGTTATAAACGGAGGTAAGGTGTGGCTAAAGCCTGACTTGCAGGCAGATACGCGTGCCGTAGTAGCCAGTGCCATGGCCTCGTTTTTGCTTTACAACAAGATAGAAGAAAGCTTTCAGGACAATTGAACTTAATCGAATAATGCTGCTGTTGCCGCTTTAAGCGTAAGTTCGTCCCTTTTTGCCGGCGGTTCGTCACATTTTAGAACTCAAAAGTATAAAAACCAGTAAGTTGCGCGTTAATAATGCAGGTCGTGCTTTGCGTCAGGCTTGTTCAGTTCAGTAAGAATAAATGAAGAATTTTTTTTGGTGGTGCGCCGGTGCCGACGACACCATTTTAGAGAAGTGCTCTAAGTCGGAGCACGTAAAATATGCAGGTGTTGGTGCAACCGTGCTCTTTACAGGCGTGCTGGCCAGCTTATCGGGCGGTTATGCCCTTTACTCTGTGTTCGATTCGGTGCCTATGGCCATGGCTTTTGGCTTGTTGTGGGGTGCCGTTATCTTCAACCTCGATCGTTTTATAGTTTCCACTATCCGGAAAGAAGGCCGCTTCTGGAAAGAGTTACTGATGGTAACGCCGCGTATTTTGCTGGCGCTGATACTGGCAATCGTTATTTCTAAACCGCTGGAGCTGAAGATATTTGACAAAGAGATACAGGCCATTCTGAAAGAAAAGCAGGCCGAACTGGCGATACAGCATAAAACCCTGGTAGGCAAACAGTTTGCCGAAGTAGATTCTGTGAAGTCTGAGATTACGGCCATCCGTGCTGAGATTGAAGCGAAAGTGCAGGAGCGTAATAAACTATACGAACTGGTAGCTGCCGAAGCCGACGGTACAGGTGGTACAGGCAAAGTTGGTAAAGGCCCGATTTACGAAGAGAAAAAGCGCCAGTACGACAAAGTAGATGAAGAACTGAAGCTACTGCAGGCCAGCGCCGCCGACCGGATTCTGGTTAAGGAAAAACGCATTGCCGACCTGATGAAACAGTACGACCAGACGGTAGCTGAAGGTCAGAAAAGTTTTTCTAACTACGATGGCCTAATGGCCCGTATTGATGCTCTGAACCAACTGCCGTGGTTGCCGGTGTTCTTTATTACATTGCTTTTCATCTGTCTGGAGACAGCCCCGATTTTCACGAAGCTCATCACTAACAAAGGCCCTTACGATGATATTCTGAAAGGTGTGGAGCACGAACGTACCACCCAGGAAATGCAGCGTGTGCTGGAGCGCCAGAAACAGTACGACACCCGCCAAGCAGTAGCCGAAGCCAAGTTTGCTGCTCGTATGGAGTATGAAATTGATGCCAAACGCGAAGAAGAACGTATCAAGTCCGACGCTCATTTAGATGTGGTCCGCGAATCTGCAGCTGTATGGCGCGAGCGTAAACTAACTGATGTGAACCGCAGCCCGAATACCGCCGCCGAAATACTGAACGATGGCGAAGAGAACGGCTACTATAAGTGGTAAAAAAAGAATAAACTATAGATATGAAACGCCCGGAAAGTGTAAAAGCTTGTCCGGGCGTTTTTGTTTATCTCACCCCAGCCCTCTCCTAAAAACAGGAGAGGGCGCCTAGATATTATTCTATAGTTAGTGTTTTTACACTTTTGCTGTTTCGGACTTCTTTGTCCGAAACCAATCTGCTGCGGACTTCCTAGTCCGCGTTATTCTGGTTACTTCCTTTCTTCTGTCATCCTGAAAGGATCTTGGTTGTTGGGAGATTAGGCTACTACTATAACCCATCCCTCCCGAGAGGGGAATTTCGGCAACTTCTATAGTTTTAGCTATAGTTCTATAGTTACTGTTACACATACGCAAGTGAGCACGGGAACTATAAACTTTGCTGTTATTCGTGCTTTTTTACACATCGTGACTGCTATACTTTTCCAGAAATCGTAACTTGCAGTAACCAAACCCATCCTGACATGACCGTTTCAAAAATGGCTCAGAACCTGATCGGCTCCGAAATTATAAAGCTGGCCGGTGAGGTTAATTCCATGATTGCACGTGGAGAGCAAATCTGCAACCTGACCATCGGGGACTTCGATCCCAGCATCTATCCAATTCCGAAGGAACTGAAAGAAGGCATCACCAAAGCGTACAACGAAGGCCATACCAATTACCCGCCTGCCAATGGTGTAGCGGTGCTACGCAAAGCGGTAACGGCCTTTACCAAAGATAAACTGGGCTTATCCTACCCTGAGAATGATATTCTGGTAGCTGGTGGCTCACGCCCGCTGATTTATGCTACTTACCTGGCCCTGGTTGATCCGGGCGATAAAGTGGTATTCCCGACACCATCCTGGAACAACAACCATTACTGCCACTTGTCTGGCGCTACACCTGTAATGGTAGAGACCCGGGCTGAGAACAACTTTATGCCGACTGCCGCCGATGTGGCTCCGCACCTGAAAGGCGCAACGCTGCTGGCCTTGTGCTCGCCGCTAAACCCAACCGGCACCATGTTCGCTAAAAAAGACCTGCAGGAGATCTGTGACCTGGTAGTAGAAGAGAACAAAAACCGCAGCGCCGGCGAAAAGCCACTTTACATACTGTACGACCAGATTTACTGGATGCTGACCTTTGGCACAGAGCACCAGCACTTCGATCCGGTAAACCTGCGACCGGAGCTAAAAGACTATGTGATTTACATCGATGGTATTTCGAAGAGTTTTGCTGCCACCGGTGTGCGCGTTGGGTATGCTTATGGCCCGACTATAGTGATGGATAAAATGAAAGCCATACTTGGCCACGTAGGTGCCTGGGCTCCGAAAGCAGAACAAATGGCAACAGCCGCCTACCTGCAGCAGCCAGAACAGGTAAACACCTTCATGACCGGGCTGAAACAGAAAATACAAAGCAGCCTGGAAGTGCTATACAATGGCTTTAAAGACCTGCAGAAAGAAGGTTTTGCTGTTGATGCCATAGAGCCAATGGGTGCCATTTACCTGTCTGTGAAGATGGACCTGGCTGGTAAAACAACTCCGGCTGGCGAAGTGCTGCGCACTAGCAAAGACATTTCCTTCTATATACTTTCGGAAGCCAAGCTGGCGGTAGTGCCGTTCTCCGCGTTCGGTTCTGAGCCGGAGCTTAACTGGTTCCGCTTATCAGTTGGTGGCGCTTCGTTGGAGGACATTAAGGCCTCAATGAGCAGGTTACGTGCTGCGCTTGAAAAGCTGAAGTAAACTATGACTTTAGCCCTCGCTCGCGTCCCGCGAGTGTGAGCTATTAAGCGGACTCTGGCCGCGTCTAACTATAGTTTATACTTTAGATTATAGTTTAAAACTAGATGATAACGTGGCGGGACGCCACCTGATAGCTCACACTCGCAGGACGCGAGCGAGGGCATTGCCAACTATAACTATAAAAAGCCGCCTGAACTTATAGTGCAGGCGGCTTTTTTATTCAATCGTGATCTGGCGGCTAATGCTTTCTTCCAGCGAAATGAAGGTTTCGGTGCGCTGCACGCCCGGTAGTACCTGTATCTTCTCGTTCAGTACTTCGCGCAGGTGCTTGGTATCGCGGCAGATCATTTTTACAAACATACTATAGGAGCCTGTGGTATAGTGCAGCTCCACAATTTCCGGAACCAGTCGCATCTGCTCCACCGCTTCCCTGTACTCCGAGCCTTTCTCCAGAAACACCCCGATAAACGCACAGATGTCGTAGCCAAGCGCCATTGGGTCGATTTTCAGCTCCGCACCGGTAACCACTCCCATTTCTGTAAGCTTCCGCATCCGCACATGTATCGTTCCCCCCGATACGCCCAACGTTTTGGCAATTTCGGTGTAAGGTTGCTGCACGTCCTGCATCAGTGCTTTTAAAATCTCTTTATCCAGGTTATCAATTTGATAATTCATATAGTCGAAATTCGATTCGTTTTGCGGATATCGCAATTTATACGTGCTTGTATTAAAAATATAATAACGATGTAAATTTATTTTTATCAAGGTGCTAAAATTGCACAACCTGAATTGCTAAGCTATAGTATAGTGTCAGGTAAATATTTTATAATCAATTAAATAAATAATTATGCAAACAGAAGTTTTAGAAGAGCCAAAGGTGTTGCAGGAAGTACTGAGCCACCTGAGCCGGCCCGCACTGCCGGGAGTATTGCGCATACAGCAGGGCATTGTGCGCGCCACACACGATTTTATGTTTAAACGAGGACTGACGCAGCTCATGCCGCTCATGCTATCGCCGATTACCGACCCGCTTAACCATGGTGTGGTAGATGCCAGCATCCCGTACGCAGATAAGCGCTGGAGCCTGACCAAGTCCATGATCTTCCATAAACAGCTGGCTCTGATGCACCCTGACCTGGACAGCATCTACATTGTGTCGCCGAACGTGCGCTTGGAGTTCTCTGATCGTGCGCAGACAGGCCGCCACCTGTTCGAGTTTACGCAGATAGATTTTGAGTTTAAGAACAAAGACCGCTTTTATGTAATGGATTTTATGGAGGACCTGGTAAACTTTGTGTTTGCCCGTCTGAACGAAGAACTGCCCGAGCTGTTGCTGGAGATACGTGACGAACTGCTGCCGTTGTACGAGAAATGGCCTGTTTACCGCACTGAGAAACTGGAAGCCGCCCTTGGCCCGGATTACGAAATGATACAGTCGCAGCTACTGGATACGCCATACTGGCTGCTGAACCACAAGCGCGAGTTTTACGACAAAGAAGACCAGATGCGCCCGGGCACTTATTTTAACTATGACCTGGTATGGCCCGAAGGCTTTGGCGAAGGCTTGTCTGGCGCAGAGCGTGAGAACGAATACAAGCAGCTACTGAAGCGCATGACCGAGACCGGCGCCAACAAAGAGATATTTAAAGATTACCTGGAAGTGGCAAAACGTGGCGAGCTGCCAAGAACTGCTGGTGCCGGCTTCGGTGTAGAACGCATGACCCGCTTTATCTGCAGACTGCAGGATATTAATGATGTAACTGTGTTTCAGCGCCGCCCCGGCCATGCATCCATCTTTTAAACTATAGCTTATGAACGAAGCCGATAATGGAGACAATCCGGATAATGGATTAATGTGAAACGGCCTGCTATAGTTGCAGGCCGTTTTTGTTTATAGTTGAATAAGGATTGCCAATGAAGCAAAGTTGATACTTAACAATCAACAATTTAACAATCAGAAATTAACTTCTTTCCTTCCAAAGCTGGTTAAATGATTTTGGCGCTACTTTTAACGGTTCGCGGCGTTTGCTCCAGCTGCTTTTCTGCACGTATTTCAGTACATAGTTCTTGATGCCAGCTGGTGCCATGTTCATGAGCTTGCGACTCTTCATGGCTTTTAACCATAATTTCAGAGCGGTTCTTTCCTGACTTTCGGCCAGGTTCATATCCACGCTTTGCTTGCGGTTTAGCAGCAGCAGGTTATGTATGTTAATCTTTACAGGACATACCGATGTACAGGCGCCGCACAACGAACTGGCAAAGCTCAGGTGTTTGTTCTCGGCCATGCCATCGTAATGCGGAGTTAGCACAGAGCCGATAGGTCCGGAGTAGGTGCTCTCGTATGTATGGCCGCCAATGTTTTTATAAACCGGGCAAATGTTCAGGCAGGCGCCGCAACGGATGCAGTTCAGGGCTTCCCGTTTCTCAGGGTGTGCCATCAGGCTGGTGCGGCCGTTATCCAACAGTATCACATACATTTCATCCGGACCATCCTTTTCGTGTGGCTGGCGCGGACCTGTGAAAACCGTGTTATAAACTGTTACATTCTGTCCGGTGCCGCTGGTGCTTAATAGTGGCCAGAAAAGATCCAAGTCCATAATAGACGGCAGCATCTTCTCGATACCAACTATAGCAATGTGGGTTTTCGGGAAGGCAGTAGATAAGCGGGCATTTCCTTCGTTCTCGGTTACAGCTACGCCGCCTACATCAGCAAGCAGGAAGTTGCCGCCGGTTATGCCTACCTCTGCAGAAGTGTACTTCTCACGCAATAGCCTGCGGGCTACGCCTACCAGCTCCTGGGCATCGTCGGTGGGTGCTATGTTAAGCTTGCGTACAAACAGGTCGGCAATGTCTTTTTTAGACATGTGCATAGCCGGTGTTACGATGTGGTATGGTCGCTGCTCGGCCAGCTGTACAATGTACTCGCCAAGGTCGGTCTCCACCACTTCTATGCCGTTCTTCTCCAGGTAATCGTTCAGGTGCAGTTCCTCTGTCGTCATGGATTTAGACTTAACAACAGAGCGTGCACGCTTGCGCTTCATGATCTCGCCTATTTCTTTCAGTGCCTCCTGTGCATCGCGAGCCCAGATTACCTTACCGCCACGGGCAGTAAAGTTGGCTTCAAACTCCATCAGGTACTTGTCGAGGTCCTTAATGGTGTTGGTTTTGATATAGGACGCCCGTTCGCGGGCCAGTTCATGGTCGGAATATTGGGTGAGGCCACGCTGCACAGCGGCATTATACTTACCGATGTTGAATTTTATAGTAGCGCGGTGATTCGGGTCGAATGATTTTGTTTCCGCATCCAGCAGAAACTGCTTTAGTTTACTCATAACTATTTCGCCTACTGTCTTCTCTCCTGTATAGTTGCTTAAACTATAAAAAAGAAAACAGACCCAAAGTTAGAAAGTTAAAAAGTTAGAAGGTTAGAAAGTTTCAAGTTTTTGAAGTAGTGACTAAAGGAGTTATAGTTCATTGAATTATAACTATAGCTTACCTTACAGCCCTTCTCTAACTTTTTAACTTTCTAACCTTCTAACTTCTAAACTCTAAAGTCTTACTTTTTATTGCTATCTACTACAATGCGGTTATCGCGGTTTGCGAGCTCCCAAGTGGTGTAGAAGGCAAGGCGGGCTACTTTTTCAGCGCTGTCGAACAAAATTTTGTCTACTTCGTCTCCAGGTTTGTGGTAATCGGCGTGCACCCCGTTAAAGTAGAAAATGATCGGAATACCATGCTTGGCAAAGTTGTAGTGGTCTGAACGGTAGTAGAAACGGTTCGGATCGTTCTCGTCGTTGTACTTATAGTCCAGTTTCAGGTTCACGTACTTCTGGTTGGCCTCTTCGTTAATGGTGTGCAGCTCAGAAGAAAGTTTATCGGCACCAATTACATAAATATAGTTGCTGTCGTTCTGCTTCTCATAATCGAAGTCCATACGGCCGATCATGTCGATGTTAACGTTGGCTACAGTGTTCTCAAGCGGGAAAATCGGGTTGTTTGAGTAGTACTCAGAACCCAACAAGCCTTTTTCTTCGGCCGTAACTGTCATGAACAGGATGCTGCGGCGTGGGCCATAACCAGCTTTTTTGGCCTGTGCAAATGCCTCGGCCAGCTCAATAACAGCTACAGTACCAGAACCATCGTCGTTTGCACCGTTAAAGATCTTATCGTCGCCAGGAGCATCTTCTTCCATACCCACGTGGTCGTAGTGCGCTGTTACAACTATAACTTCGTCTTTTTTGTCAGACCCTTCAATAAAGCCCAATACGTTTTCGGTTGGTACCAGTGTAGTAACGCGTGCTGTCAGCACTTTTACATCTTTGGCAGGTGTGAAAGTGGCTGCAACCGGCTTGCCTGCTTTAGCTACCTCGTTGCCATAAGCAATCAGTTTTTCAGGCGTAGTGCTTAGCAAGGCTGCTCCTGCTGCCGGCGACACAAACATTGATGCCGCGCTTTCCTGGGTGCGTGTGTTTTTCAGGCCTAAAGAAGGGCGGCTTGCAAAAGACTTGTAACGCTGTGTCTGGGTGTTAAACTCAGCGGCATTAGTGCCTGTAACTATAAGTACGCTCTTGGCGCCACGCTTGGTAGCGGCATTGCGTTTAGCGCGGTAGTCGTTGCCCCAGTCAGATGCTTTGGTTGTGCCGCTGATCAGGAAGTTGCCTTTGCTGTCTTTCGGTTCGCCGGCCAGTACAACTACCATTTTACCAGTTACATCAACGTTGGCATAGTCAGAGTACTTGGCGTCATCAATACCATAACCTGCAAACACAATTTCTGTGGCTTGTTCGGTTTGGTATGGAGAGCTTCCCAGTACAAAGAAATCCTGCAACATCTGGAATTTTTTGCCTCCTACCAGGATGTGGCCTTCGCCCCACTGGCTTCTTTCAAGATCAAAAGCCTGGTAATACGGGTTGCTGCTGTTCTTCACCGGCCCGATCAGGCCATCTTCTCTGAACTCGCGGGCAATGTACTCGGCAGCCATTTTTTGACCTTTCTCGCCGGTGTTACGGCCTTCGTACTCATCCGAAGCGATGATGTGCAGGTGTTTAGACAGGTCGGCAGCCGTGATGGTATTGCCATAAGTTGTAGCCACAGCGCGAAGCTTCTCGGCGTCAGTTACAGGAGCCTTAGAGGTTGTGTTGCTGGTAGAAGCGCAGCCTGAAGCAAGCAGCGCAGCCAACACAAAACCATAGGTGTGGAGGTGTTTCATGTTAATTGTAAGGTGAAGTTATAGTTTAGTAGGTTTTGGTTTGTTACTGTTTGATAATTAAGACACTGGCAAAGGCAGCTACGCCTTCTTTTTTACCTACAAAGCCAAGTTGCTCTGTAGTAGTGGCCTTAATAGAGATATCGCTTTCCGGTATGCCCATTACGTTGGCCAGGCATGCCTTCATTTCCGGAATGTGCGGGTTGAGTTTAGGTTCCTGCAGGCAAACCGTGGAGTCAATGTTTCCGATCTCGTAGCCCTCCCGCGAAAGCAGGTGCACTACTTCTTTCAATAAAATCTTACTGTCGATTCCCTTGTACTTCGGGTCTTTGTCGGAAAAATGGTAACCGATATCGCGCAAGTTGGCGGCACCCAGCAGGGCATCGCAGATAACGTGAACTAATACGTCGGCATCGGAATGGCCTAGTGCGCCATGCGTATGCGGAATCTTAATACCGCCCAGCCAGAAATCGAGCCCTTCCTGTAGTTGGTGCACGTCATAGCCAAAGCCGGTTCTGATCTTTAATTTCATAGGTATAGGTAAATGCTTATAGTTAAGCAGAATGTCGTAAAGGTAAATCTAACGGAAAAATACGATTAATGTGGTAGTGTCTATATAGTTTCTTTGACGTGCATGCGGTGCTAAGGTTTAATGCGGTTATAGTAAGTAGCTATTACCTCACCTCAGCACTCTACTAAAAACAGGTGAAGGAGCTCATCTATAGTTCTATAGTTGGCGATAGTCATCCCCCTACCCCCTTCAAAGAGGGACTTCTCGGCTGTTGCTATAGTTGAAGCTAGAGTACAATTGTTAGCATTTAACCCACCCCTACCCCTCCCGAGTGGGGAATTCTGCATTTACATTTCAACAGTTATAGTTCTATAGTTGCAGTCCACGAACAGGCAGGCGCAGCCTGCCTCACGGAACTACTACCACGGAAGGCCATAAAACTATAGCTCATCCAACTATAGAAACTATAGCTATCGAAGGATTTCAGTCTTTGGGTTGAGCGCCTTGTAGATTTCTGTTGCCGCAGGCATTGTGAGGGACGAGCAAAAGAAATGTACACCGCGCGATGCCCGAAGACGGGGCCCCGCGGCCGTGAGCGCTCCAAAGCAACTATGACAACTATAGGTTAGTGAAGCTCCCAGGATAAACAGCAACTATGAAAGAAACTGCTTGTGTCCGGCTGTAACTATAGTTCGCTAGAGGATAAAGTCTGCGATAGATTTCTCACTGTGTTCGAAATGACAGTGATGAAACTATAGGACATATAAGATGTCTCGGTTATTGCTCGACATGACAAAAGAGAAACTATAGAACTATAACCTAACCTCCCACCGTACCTACTTGCAGATATTAACCCCACGCGCTACCTTTATACTATGAGCGAACCTAGAAAAAAACTATTCCTGCTTGATGCCATGGCCCTGATTTACCGGGCGCACTTTGCGTTCAGCAAGAACCCCCGCATAAACTCAAAAGGCATGAACACAGGCGCAGCGCTCGGCTTTACCAACACGCTGGTAGAAGTGCTGCAAAAAGAGAAACCAACCCATATTGGTGTCGCTTTCGATTCTGCTGCCAAGACCTTCCGCCACGAGAATTTTGCCGAGTATAAAGCAAACCGCCAGGCTATGCCCGAAGATATTTCGGTGGCGATACCTTACTGCAAAAAGATTGTAGAAGCTTTTAACATACCTGTGCTCATCCTGGACGGCTACGAAGCCGACGACATTATCGGTACCATGGCCCGCAAAGCCGAAAAAGCCGGTTTTGATGTGTATATGATGACGCCCGACAAAGATTACTGCCAGTTGGTGACAGACCATATCTTCCTCTACAAACCTGCTTTTTTAGGAAATGCCGTAGAAGTATGGGACGTGCAGAAAGTACTGGAGAAGTGGGAAATTGAGCGCGTAGACCAGGTAATTGATATACTTGGGCTGCAGGGTGATGCCGTTGATAATATTCCGGGCATACCGGGCATCGGCGAAAAAACGGCCAAAGCGCTAATCCAGCGTTTTGGCACTGTAGAGAACCTGATAGCCAACTCGCACGAGCTGAAAGGTAAGCAGAAAGAGAACGTAGAAAACTTTGCTGACCAGGGCCTAATGTCCAAGGAACTGGCCACGATACATTGCGACGTGCCGCTGGACTTTAGCGAAGATGGCCTGCAATGTGAAGCTCCGAACGAAGAACAACTCATCAACCTGTTCAACGAGCTGGAATTCCGCCAGCTGGCACAGCGTGTATTAGGACAACCGCTGGCTACGGCTACCACCAGTGCAGCTGCCAAACCAGCCCGCCGCTCTAAAACAGCCGATTCGGGCCAGACATCTCTTTTTGGAGCTGTAGATACACCGGCCATTGAGGAAGCTATAGTTGAGGCTGCGCCGGTTACGATGCGCAGCTTTCAGAATTCGCTCATTGATTATCACCTCATCAACATACCGGAACTACACCAAAGCCTGGTAAATTATCTGCAACAACAGGACGAGATCTCATTTGACACCGAAACGACCGGTATTGACCCGATTACGGCAAAACTGGTGGGCATGTCGTTCAGCTACCGCCCCGGCGAAGCATATTATATCCCTGTGCCGCCAAACGACCGGGAAGAAACACTGCGCATAGTTAACCTTTACAAAAACGTCCTCGAAAATCCGGCTATTCAGAAGATAGGCCAGAACATCAAATACGACATTATCGTGCTCAAGAACTATGGGGTTGAGGTGCAAGGTCCATTGTTTGATACCATGCTGGCGCACTACCTGCTCGAGCCCGAAATGCGCCACAACATGGATGTGCTATCGGAAACGTACCTGAATTATACGCCAATTCCGATAACCGACCTGATCGGGCCGAAAGGGAAAAACCAGAAGAACATGTCTGACCTTTCGCCGGAAGAAGTGAAAGATTATGCCTCGGAGGATGCTGATATTACCCTGCGCCTGAAACTATACTTTGAACCGCTGCTGCAGGAACGGGGCTTAATGAAACTGTTCCGCGATGTGGAAACGCCACTGGTGCCAGTACTTGCCGATGTGGAGCGCGAAGGGATAACAATAGATTCTGATGCGCTGGCTGATATTTCGACACAGTTAGAAAGTGAGATCATAAAAATAGAACGCCGTATTTTTGAGATAGCAGGCGAACAGTTCAATATCGGGTCGCCTAAACAGCTGGGCGAAATCCTGTTCGATAAACTGGAATTACACGGTAAGAGCAAGATAAAAAAGACCAAAACCGGGCAGCATGCTACCGGCGAAGAGATCTTATCTAAACTGGCCGGCGAGCACGAGATCGTAAGATTGATCCTGGACCACCGCCAGCTTACCAAATTAAAATCGACTTATGTGGATGCGCTTCCGCAACTGGTTTGCGAACTGGATGGCCGGGTGCATACCTCGTTTAACCAGGCTGTAACTGCTACCGGCCGCCTTAGCTCTACCAACCCGAACCTGCAGAACATACCGGTCCGTACAGAGCGTGGCCGCGAGATTCGCAAAGCCTTTGTGCCGCGAGATAACAAGCACCTACTCATCTCCGCCGACTATTCGCAGATCGAGCTCCGCATTATGGCTGATTTCAGTGGCGACCCAACCATGAAGGAGGCCTTTAAAAACGGACTTGATATTCACGCATCAACAGCCAGCAAAGTGTTTCATGTACCGCTCGACCAGGTTGACAGCGAGATGCGACGCAGGGCCAAAACCATTAACTTCGGTATCATTTACGGCATTTCAGCATTTGGCTTGGCAGAACGTTTAAGCATTCCACGTCGCGAAGCCGCCGACATTATTGAGGCCTATTTCCAGGAGTTTCCGGCTGTGAAGCACTACATGGATGAAGCCATCAATAAAGCCCGTGAAGACGAATACGTGGAAACCCTGCTGGGCCGCCGCCGCTACCTCCGCGACATCAACTCACGCAACCAGAACATCCGCGGGTTTGCCGAGCGTAACGCCATCAACGCACCAATACAGGGCACCGCTGCTGATATCATCAAAATTGCGATGATCAACATACACGAGTACCTGAAGCAAGAAAAGCTGAAAACCCGCATGATTCTGCAGGTACACGACGAATTGCTGTTTGATACTCCAAAAGAAGAAGTAGAAATTGTAACACCTAAAATCGTGGAGCTTATGACAAATGCCCTGCCACTAAGTGTACCGATGGAGGTTGGTTTAGGAGTAGGTGATAACTGGCTCGAAGCACATTAAGATTTACTGAAACTATAGTTTGAAGCGGTGACTGAGAGATTAATCTTCAGTCACCGCTTTTTTTCATCTTAAGCGGAGCCAAGGGCTCTGATATGTTCAATAGTTGACGTTTGCTGGCATGGGCCGCTCGTGTTTAGCTATGGGGCTGGGTCTTCTGACTTAACTGGTGTGTAAGGACAGGTATGCCAATAGCTTTGGCTATAGTTCATTTTATCTGTCATTTCGAACAGAGTGAGAAATCTATCGCAGTCTATAGTTGAGATTACTGTTCTATAGCTAACTATAGTTGAAATTCGACACAAGCAGTTCGTGCTATAGTTACCTTTTATCCTGGGAGCTTTACTGACCTATCGTTTCAATCTAGCTTTGGTGCGCTCATGGCCGCGAGGCCTCGTCTTCGGGCATCGCGCTGCTGCCTTCTTGCTATCCTCGCTGCGCTCGGATTGGCTGCGCCACCGCAACAAGTCAAAGGCGCTCAACCCAAAGACTGATAACACTTCGATAGCTACCACTATAGTTATTTCAATAGCTATAGTGCTGTAGCCTTTTCATGGTTGTAGTTCCTTGGGGCAGGCTGCGCCTGCCTGCTCATGTACTAGAACTATAAAACTATAGTTGAAACTATAGCTATAGCCGGAATTCCCCTCTTGGGAGGGGTAGGGGTGGGTTAATTACCAACTATAGAACTATAACTGTACCAATAGCAATGGAAAAAATCTTCTTCTCCTGTTGTAAGGGTAGGGGGCCTCGATAAAAGGAGAGGACTGGGGTGAGGTAATATAGCTCCCCTCCTTAGTTAAGGAGAGGCAGGGGTGTTTGACCAACGCTAACTATGAAACCATCGCTAACGTATCTGCAATTGACTGTCCTTTCAGGTTAGTTGAGTTGCAGGTAAGCCTATAGTTAGACACGGGTTACAAACGTGCGCCAACGAAATGTTGTGGCAACAACTACAGAACCAAGCTATTTTACCCGTAATTCCTGCCTAATACATCCTAGGCAATTCAATCCCTTTTATCTTGCGGTACAGGTTTATAGCAGCCTGGTCTGTCAGGCTGGTGACGAAGTCTGTGATGTGGATGATGCGTTCGTAATCGGATACTTGTTCTGGTAGTTCGATGTAGTGCGCAGGAATCAGGTCAGCGAGTTTGCGGTGGCGCTTCGACTCAGGCAGGAAAACTGCTTTCATACAAGCATCTAGCAGGCCGCTTAATACCTCAAAACCAGCCGCTTCAATTTCCAGCACCGGGAGGTTTCGGTAGATCTTCTCTATCGAAAGCATTTTGATTTCATCCAGCACTGGTTTGCAGTCCAACAGGTTAATGAGTGGTGTATCGAACGTGCCGGCTAAAATCTCCTGTTCGTGCTCCAGGAAAACGGCCGCACATTCGTCTATCAGCTTGCCGATGATACGGGCACGCAGGTAGCCGATCTCTTCGCGCCAGTCATAAAATTTTATAGTGGATACACGGTTTGGATCATCGTTAAGGATCTGTTTTAACAAGCCTATTCCTTTCTCCTGATCAACTAAACCCAGTTTCAGGCCATCTTCAAAATCGATGATGCGGTAACATATATCGTCGGCGGCTTCTACTAAAAAGGCAAGCGGATGGCGGTGATAAAACACAGTACCGTCGGCGCTTTTCTTTAGCAGCCCCAGCTCCTGCGCTATCGTATTAAACCATGCTTTCTCGGTCTGAAAGAACCCGTACTTTTTCTCGCTGGTGTTTTTTGTTTTAGGAATTACCGGCAGCGACTCTTTCGGGTATTTGGTAAAAGTTGCCAGCGTAGTATAGGTTAAGCTCAAGCCACCCGACAAGTTACAGTGCGCCGGGTAGGTATAGGTCAGTACTCTGAAACCGGCTGCGTTACCCTCAAAACTTTGCAGGTCTTTGCGCTGCGCTTCTGTCAGTTGCCGCATAAAAGGCTGCGCTGCTTCGCTTTCAAAATAAGAGGAGATAGCATCTTCGCCAGAGTGGCCGAAAGGTGGGTTGCCAATATCATGCGCCAGGCAGGCGGCGGCAACTATGTCCCCGAAGTCTGCTTCCTGTATGTGCTTTTCCTGTGTTAATTGCGGGTTTCGTTCCAGTATGCTTTTGCCAACTATACGCCCCAAGCTACGGCCAACTACCGAGGCTTCTAAACTATGGGTAAGGCGGGTATGCACAAAATCGCTTTCGGGCATAGGCATTACCTGGGTTTTGTTCTGCAGCCTTCTAAACGAAGATGAAAACACAATACGGTCGTAATCCCGCTGAAATTCGCCCCGCACCGACTCATCAGAACTATATTTTTTATCAGCACTCTCGAAGCGTTTTTTAGAGATCAGCTTCTCCCAGGTAGTAGTCTGTAACATATGCAAAACGGAAGATTATAGAATTAAGCCAGCACTGCACTCACCACTACATTCCCTAAAAAGAATATCAGCAAACAGATCAGGTATAGCAGCATAATAGGCAGGAGCTTAAACAGCGTCTTAAGATAAGAACTTTTATACACCCGCAGCATAGCTAGATACAAATACACCATCATCAGCAAGAAGGCCCACTTCAGCAATGCAGCTTCTGGTAGCACGAAGTTAATTAACATTACAAGTATGAGTACTAAGAACCAGAATGAGTGCAGGTGTATAGAGAACATTAAGTGCTCTACATAATTGCGGCGCTGTTTTAAATAAAAGAGGTATAGCAGATAACCAAAAAGCGGCATCAGCAGGAACATCATAAAAGATGTGTTTTTCAGCAGTTTGGCACGCGATGCTTCTCCACCCCCAAGGAATTGCTTTGCTTTTGTTTCCATAAAGGCGCCCGTTTCATCATTACCGAAATTTAGCTCAGCTGAATAGGCCGTACTGTCCCGGTCCCGTGCAACAGAATCTATAGTTGCTTCTGTTTTAATGAAGCCCGGTGCAATTTTCTCAACCTCCTGAAAGCCTTCTTTCACCCTCTGCCTTTCTTCGGCTGGGAGCTTATTTATTTCAGGTGCTCTTACGTTAAAGATGCTATGGTTGAGGGCAAGCAGAAAAAAGAAAACGATGCTGATAAACACATACAACCGAAATGGCGGAACATAAGACGCACGTTGCCCGACATTGAATTTTTCGGTCAGGAGTCCTGGCTTCAGTATCAGGAGTTTAAGGGTTCGCCAGATTTTGGTGTCGAAGTGGATGGTGCCCTCAAAAAACTCAGCGATGAGATGTTTTACAGGCACATTCAGGTCGTGGTTTTCCTGTCCGCAATTAGGGCAGTAGTTGTTTACATCTTCAAACGAATAGCCACAGTTGGGGCATTGCGTAAACTTTCGTCTCTTTTTAGCCATGAACAGCGAAGTTATGCACCTGGTAATAAGTTTACAAGTGGGAAGTCTGCTTTCATAAAATGAAGAAAACTGCTCTTTTTAAGAGCTAAATGTTACGCAAACACCAAAAAGGGCTGCTTTTTTTACAAGCTAACCTTTTTAACCTCATTTTAAGGCCATTTCGAGGCTTTCTTAATACAAAATACTGGTGTTACCAATGTGCTTCAGTTTCCCTTGCATACCCTAAATTATACTCTTTAATTTGCTTCTGTATTACGATCCTTTTCCAGGCTATAAACCAAACGTGCAACTCTAGATCTACTTTTCAGACAGAGCACAGGCCATTGTACTTAGAGGTTTACAGAACATAAAGTAAAGTATGGAGTTTGTGTTAGCAGGCGCATTTTGCAGAGCAGGATGCGCCTGTTTTGTTTTGGGGCTGCAACTATAACGAGCCGGAACTATAGTTACCACTTTGTTATAGTTGCAGGAACTATAGCTTTACAATTCTGGTAGATCCGCTGTTAGTTTCTGTAACCCAACGCAGGATATAAATACCCGGCGATACTCCGGAAAGGTCCATTTCCAGCGGCAGGTTAATATCCGTAAACACGACTTCTACGCTACGTACAGTCTTTCCACTTGTATCATATAAGTAGAGCTGGGCCGGTATGTTCCGGTCTACCAGGAAGGATATAGAGATCTTGTTATCGGAGCGAACTGGGTTAGGGAACACTTCAAAAACGTACAGGAAGCCCGGGTCGGTAACACGCACCTTCGCAGAGAAGCTTTCTGTATTATCCGCATAAATAACCCGCAACCTGTAAAAGCCAGTGCGCGGAAGCGGGTCAGTATCTGTAAAAGTGTTGGTAGCAGAAGCCGCTACCGTCCCTATTTCTGTAAAGTTAATGCCATCGGCACTGCGCTCTACTATATAGCGAACTATATTGTTTTCAGCATTCGTCGTCCACTGCAGGTCAACATCACCAGAGCTGTTATAAGCTGCCTGGAAAGCAAGAATTTCCGGAGCCAGGTTGCACTCGCTGCCTTCGCTTGGCCTGATAAGAGGTTGCTGGCAGATGTTTGGTTGCAGACTGCGCTCCATTACAAAGTTACCGCCGGCTATATCGGCTTCGCTTAGCGCCCGGAAAAACCTTCTGAACTCAAGCGCATAGTGCATGACGGCAACATTAGGCAAAATTACATGGCTTAGCTGATGCGCGTGGCCAAGTTCGTGCAGCATCACCGTCTCAAAGTCGAACTGGCTGCCGGTTGGTTCGCCTGGCCCGAATTGCCACCTGATGTCGCTGTTAATTTCCATATCGAATTCTGACAACCACCAGCTTATTTCGCCTGTAGCCAGCAGCCTGCAGCCACGGTAGCGGCTAAGGGTACGAGCCAGCACGTTTTTACCTACTTTAGATTCGGGAGCAAACAGGATGGTAACTTCGTCGTCGGCTGCAGTAGAAGTTTTAGTAGTGGGCGCCCCTATTTTCCAGTTAACACCGGTTGCACATACCCAGCTATTCATCGCTCTTTTAAAGCCTTCCTGCGCATCAACGCGGCTTTGCATACTGGGCGCAAAATGAATGCTATAGCCTCCTTGCCTGTCTACATTAATTAGGGTAGGCTGGTACGACTTAAATACACCCGGAATATTATCATTCGGGTTTTGGTCTTCTTCTTCGTAAAGGTTTGTATATGAGTAAGGGATGGTAATTTTTGCTACTGATGTGGTAGTTGTTCCATCATTAGCTGTTACCCTGATCTCGCCGGTGCCGGCAGTGCCTCCATCTACTCCTGTGGATGGAACGTATAGCCGAATCTGGGTATTGGACCAGGAAAGGTAGCCATCCTCAGGTGCTTCGGTAAAGCTGGTGCCTCCGTCATCGGCATCCCTGAAAAATACGGCTCCTTTGCCGCGGGTTGTGCCAAAGCCGCTACCGGTTATAGTTAGTACGGTTTTGGTGCCACCACTTGCAGTGGTTGGGGAAAACGCAGCAATTACCGGTGCATTGGGGCTATTCAGCACATTGGCCTGTCTGGTCTCCAGCTGCAACAGTTCCTTGTTTTCTGATACGATCTTATAGTTGGTGCCTGTTCTGTTGGTAACGGCTTTGTAAACCTGGTTTATAGTGGCATAGTCTTCAAAAACGCCTTCGGCTGCTCCTGTTCTGAGGTTGTATTTGATAAAGCCTTGCTCGCTGCCATAGGGTAATGTGCTTAACCTTACATTCTGCGGCATACCTTGTCTTGCGCTTTGCCGGTTCAGGAAGAACACTCCCTGCTCGCCTTTCTGTAGCTTCAGGGCAACTGAGTAAACATGCTTCTCCAGACCTACGGTACCACCTTCGGTTATTATTTCCAGCTGCTCTTCCTTCAGGTTACCTTTAAACACCTTGTATATCCTTATAATATTGGATGTGTAGATGTTTTCATGCTGTGCATCCCAGAACGATTTTTTAGAGATAACCTCACCCTCCACTACCACATCAGCAGCCTTCAGGCGTTCCTCCAGCGAAAGCGGGATCATGTGTGCCCGTGAGTCGGCAAGTACCTGCTGCACCAGCAGCCATTGCATAAGCAGCAATAACCATAACCTGCAACGCAAAAGGGCGGCAAAAGTAACGTTTTTGTAGTAGCGTAACTTCATAGAACTTGTTATGAGTGATGGAACAGGTGCAGCTATAGCGTGGGCGCAGCAGCATCAGTGCTTTTACGCAGAAATCAGCTACAGAGTATACAGCAATACGCTATAGTTACTTAACCAATTTGTACTATACCCTTGCTGCTCAACAGCTTTACAGGTGAAGTTACTTAATATTTGTAAAATAGTATATAGCAGGGAATTTATTCACCACTTTGGATATAAGCTTGCAACAAAAAGAAATACAGCTGGTTGCAGGTAAAATAGTTCCGGAGCCAAAGCTATAGTTAAGTACACAAGCAGTGCAGCTATAGTTGGTTTTGAGTAATCTATAGTTTGTTCTTTCCTTCGATCAAGGTGCTAAAACAAAAAGCCCTGCAGTTTAGCACTGCAGGGCTTTGTAATTTATAGTTATGCTACCATTAAACGTTGACGTGGCGCTCAGCGTGGTAAGAAGAACGTACCAGCGGGCCCGACTCTACATACTTAATTCCCCGGCGCAAGCCCTCTTCGCGGTAATGTTCAAAAAGATCCGGATGAATGAACTCAGCAACCTCGATGTGCAGTTTAGTTGGCTGCAGGTACTGGCCCAGCGTTAATATATCGCAACCGTTTGCAGCAAGGTCGTCCATAGCCTGGTATACCTGCTCGCGTGTTTCGCCTAAGCCCAGCATAATACCGGTTTTAGTACGCTTGCCATACTCTTTGGTGCGGCGTATCTGCTCCAGGCTTCGATCGTATTTGGCCTGCGGGCGTACCTGGCGATAAAGCTCCTTCACCGTTTCCATGTTATGCGATACAACTTCCTGGCCAGCCGAGATCATAGTTATCAGCGCATCCCAGGTGCCTTTCACATCCGGAATCAGGGTTTCTATAGTTGTAGCAGGAGAAAGTAGTTTTACCTGTTTTACCGTTTCATGCCAGATGGCAGCACCACGGTCTTTCAGCTCGTCGCGGTTAACCGATGTAATAACGGCATGTTTCACGCCCATCAGCTGAATGGCTTCTGCTACACGTCGTGGCTCATCTTCATCATACTCGTTCGGACGGCCAGTAGCCACAGCGCAGAAAGAGCAGCTGCGGGTACAAACGTTCCCCAGAATCATGAAGGTGGCTGTACCTGCTCCCCAGCACTCACCCATGTTAGGGCAGTTGCCGCTTTCGCAGATGGTATGCAGTTTATATTCGTCTACTATGTTACGTACTTTGGCGTATTCCTGGCCCACAGGCAACTTTACGCGCAGCCAGTTCGGCTTGCGGATCTTGCCATTTTCACTCAGTTCGGCCGGAGTGGTGTTAGGCTGTATTACCGGAAGTGATATTAATTCATCCATGCTGCAAAGATAGGAAGTAATGTGTTAAGACACATTAGCATAAGACCTAAGTTTTATGCCGTGCCTTTATGCAACAGCGCCAGCACAGGTTTTGTTCGGAGAAGCAGCTTATTTACGGCGGCCGTAGTAAATGTTCAGGTACACAGAAGTAAATATGTTGTTATTTTCAGCCTGAGGGATAATGATCATGTCTTTGGTGAAGGCTTCTACCATCAGGCCTACTTCTATACCGGCCACGCTTTCGTTGTAACGGCCATACTCGAAGCTCATACCGGCTTTACCGTGCAAGCCAACATTCAGGTTGGTTTCTCCAAGGCCTGTAAAAACGCCTGCCGCACCCTCTATGCGCTCATTGTTGTGTATTTTTGGTTCATATTGCTCTGTCCGTACATCCTGCGATCCTGTCTGCCCATAGTTATACCGGATGTAGTAGGGCACCAGCAACCCAAGCGATGGCCCGATAGCACCCACTGCATTTACCTGCACCCCCGACTCAGCCGCTTTCCGGAAAAGTACCAGCTCACGGCCATAGTGCGGGCGCACCACAAACAGATAGTTTTGCTTACCAATAATAAAGGAATCGCCGGTCTGGCCGCTGTACACGCGAAGCTCTCTCGGGTGCTTTACTTCTACAATCTCCAGGCCGCCAAACTGCAGCATGTCGTCGTTCATGGTAAAAGCTGAGCGCACAAACACGCCACCTATTAGCCCGCCATTGGAGTTAAGGTTTATGCCATAGCTCAGTTCATTTCGGAAGCTTTCATCTTCCTGGGATTGTGCAAGTGCCGGCACTATAGCAACGGCAAAAGCAAGTACTATTGAAAAAGCGATGGATCGTATCACTTTAATAAATTTATAGTTTGTTTAAAAGTAGCTAAATTCACGTTTCTATTCAAATTTTATAGTTTATGGCTACTATTCAAAGTAAATACTTAGGCGAACTTCGCACCACCGCCCAGCACCTGGCTTCAGGCAACAATGTTATAACCGATGCACCCCTCGACAACAACGGTCGCGGCGAAGCATTTTCGCCATCAGACCTGGTTTGCGCCGCACTTGGCAGCTGCATGATGACCATCATGGGTATTGTGGCAAGCCGCAACAACATTGCCATTGAAGGCATGGAGATCGAGACCACTAAAATTATGGCTGCCGAACCTCGCCGTATAGCCGAAGTGGTTCTCACTTTTAAAATGCCTGCCAACGACTATACTGCAAAAGAGAAAGCAATGCTGGAAAATGCTGCACGTACCTGCCCGGTTGCACTAAGCCTTCATCCGGAAATCAAACAAACGGTAAGCTTTATATACTAAGTGATTAAACGTAAAAAGTTGCTGCTACGCGTTGGCAGCAGCAACTTTTTTCTTCAGTTCATCAACGCTGATACTCATATGAGATGCATTGTAAGTGCAGACCCCATCCTGCACCAGCAATAACTGCGGCGACTCATGCTGCACATCCAACACATCAGCCACTTCGTTCGAAACCGGTCGGTAGGCTATCAGGTCCAGGTAATACGGTTTTACGTGGTCCAGACCTTTCCCATCCCACTGGCGCTCCAGCCTGCTTTTGGCCGTTGAACTTATAGAACAACGGGTGCTATGCTTAAAGATAACGACCGGGGTGTGCTTCGATTCTTCCAGTACCAGATCTAACTGTTCTGTGTTATTTAGAGGGTGCCAGTTCATGTTGTTTGCTATAGTTTGGTATTATGCTATTTTACCTGCCTGCCTGCTTTCTGGTTGCTTTCTTCTTAAAGAGTTGCTTCTTTTTAAGTGGCTTTCCTGTCTCATCAAACTTATATTGCAGGCGCTCGTCACGCTTTTTAGCCCGTTTTCGTGCAGCTTCGCCTTTCCTGAATGTGAAGCTACCCGTGTTCAGGTGGGTTTCCTTGTAGGTAGACTCTGTATTACGGGCTTCTCTTAAAAAGCGCTTCTGTTCTTTTTTATGTTTTCCGTCGGTAGTAGCTCTCGTTTGTGCGGAAACTCTTTCCGGCAATAGCACCAGCACCAGGCAAATGATCAGTAAAGTAGAAAGTTGTTTCATAGGTAGGTTGGTTAATGCGTATCGTTAAGGCAGCTATAGTTTAGAAAAGCACGAACCGCTTTCGCTTATGTACCCGGCCGTTTTTATCGGTTGGTACTTTAATCGCTTCCAGTCCTGCTGCACCCTTTGCCTGTACTTTTACACTTTTGCCGGTAGGCGATGGGCAGGGTATACCTTTTTTGCCGCATCCGGTAAAAACCAGCAATGCAAAACAGACAGGGAAAGCGTACAGCAGGCGGTTACGTGGCATAGCTTTATGTAAGATCTATAGTTTAGTACGCAAGTATGGCTTCCACCTTTTCGCGCAGGCGCTGTTTTGGCAGGAACTCTGCTTCCAGTGGCGGCGCAAACGGTATGGCCGTATCTAAGCTGGCCACACGGGCAACAGGACCATCCAGGTGTTCGAAGCAGTTCTCGGCAATCCAGGCTGCAATTTCGCCGCCTATACCACCGGTCAGGGTGTCTTCGTGCAGTATAATAACGCGTCCGGTCTTGGCTACCGTATTTCTTACGGCTTCTTTATCCCACGGCAACAGTGAGCGTAAATCTAGTATCTCGATACTGGTGCCAGGCATTTCCTGCTGCAGTTGCTTAGCCCAGTGCACGCCCATACCGTATGTTATGATGGACAAATCTTCGCCTTCCGCTACTGTCTTTGCCTTGCCAATCTCTACGGTATAGTAATCATCCGGAATCTCCTGTGAGATAGAACGATACAACAGCTTGTGCTCGAAATACATTACCGGGTTCGGGTCCTCGATCGCGGCATTCAAAAGTCCTTTAGCATCATACGGAGACGACGGATAAACGATCTTTAAACCAGGGGTGTGGAAGAACCAGGCTTCGTTGCTTTGCGAGTGGAATGGCCCTGCGGCAGTACCGGCACCTGTTGGCATACGCACTACCACATCGGCGTGCTGGCCCCAACGGTAATGACTCTTGGCTAAATTGTTTACGATCTGGTTAAAGCCTACGCTCACAAAGTCAGCAAACTGCATCTCTACCATGCTCTTCTTGCCCTTCACCGACATGCCCAGGCCAATACCAAGTATGGCCGACTCACACAATGGGGTATTACGCACACGCTCTTTGCCAAATTTCTCTACAAAACCTTCTGTTACTTTAAACACACCACCATATTCGGCTATGTCCTGGCCCATCAGCACCAGTTCCGGGTAGCGCTCCATGCTCTGGCGCAAGCCATCCGAAATAGCATCTACAAAGCGTTTTTCGGTTTTAGCTCCTGAGGCTGGCGCCACTGGCTGCTGCACATACGGTTTGTACATATCCGCAATTTCTTCCTGCTTATCGGCAACAGGCATTGGAGTGGCAAAAGCGGTTTGTAGGCCGGCTTCAATTTCGGCTTTTATTTCATCGCGTATCGTTTCTACAGCCTTCGGCGTCAGTACCAGTTCATCCAGCAAAAACTTCTCATAGTTCTCCACCGGATCTTTTTTCGCCCACTTCTCGAACAGCTCCTGCGGGACATACTTGGTACCGCTGGCTTCTTCGTGGCCGCGCATTCTAAAGGTCATAGCCTCAATTAAAACCGGGCGCGGGTTTTTGCGCATGCTGGCCGCTGTCTGACGTACCGTGTGGTAAACTTCTAGTAGGTTGTTGCCATCTATCTGCAGGGCATCCATGCCATAGGCCGGTCCTTTATCTATAAACTGCTTAAACTTAAACTGCTCGTTGCTTGGCGTAGACAAACCATAACCGTTGTTCTCGATCATGAAAATAACTGGCAGGCCCCACACAGCCGCCACATTCAGCGCTTCATGGAAATCGCCTTCCGATGCACCGCCATCGCCACTATATACCAGCGTTACTTTCTCTTTCTTATCCAGCAGATCAGCCAGAGCTATACCATCGGCTACAGCCAGTTGTGGCCCAAGGTGCGAAATCATACCAACTATATGGTGCTCATTAGACCCAAAGTGGAACGAGCGGTCGCGGCCTTTAGTGAAACCGGTTTTCTTGCCCTGAAACTGTGCGAATAGTCTATCCAACGGCACATTGCGGCTGGTAAATACGCCCAGGTTACGGTGCAGTGGCAGTATATATTCGTCCTGCTCCAGCGCCATGGCTGATCCTACACTTATTGCTTCCTGGCCAATGCCGGAAAACCATTTGCTTACCTTGCCCTGGCGCAGCAGTACCAGCATGCGTTCTTCAATCATGCGCGGCTTCAGGATAGCTCTATAAAGAGAGATCAGTTCGTCGTCGGAGTAGTCTTTGCGGTTATAATTCATCTTAAAAAAGGAAAACCTTGTTACAGGTAGGCAAGTTAGTATATTAGCTTTAGAGACAAAATATAGTAGCTAATTTATACTTTTGTCTTATACTTTTGACAAAGGACTATTTGACAAAAGACAAAGGACTTATACTACCTAAAGCCAAAACCGGCACGCTCAACTATAGTATAACCTTAGAAGTTTTTTATCCTTTGTCTTTCAATCTTATGTCTTAAAATAAACATGATACAGTTTAAAGAATTTACCTTAGATAACGGGTTGCGCGTGATCGTGCACGAAGACCATACCTCGCCGATGGCGGTACTGAATGTGTTGTATGATGTGGGCTCGCGCGACGAAGTGGAAGAACACACTGGTTTTGCACATTTGTTTGAGCACCTGATGTTTAGCGGATCGGTGAACATTCCGGTTTACGATGAGCCCTTGCAGCGTGTAGGCGGCGAGAACAACGCCTTTACCAGCCCCGATATCACCAACTATTATCTGACTGTGCCGGCACAGAACATCGAAACGGGCTTCTGGCTGGAGTCGGACCGCATGATGGACCTGGCTTTTAGCGAACATGGCCTGGAAGTACAACGCAAAGTGGTGGTAGAAGAATTTAAGCAGAACTACCTGAACCAACCCTACGGCGATGTGTGGCTGAAGCTGCGTCCGCTGGCATACAAAAACCACCCGTACAAATGGGCAACTATAGGCAAGGAGATCGCGCATATAGAAGATGCCACGATGGACATTGTAAAAGCCTTCCATAGGAAGCATTACTCGCCAAGCAATGCGATATTGGTAGTGGCAGGGAACATTACCTTCGAGCAAGCCAAAGAGCTAACCGAGAAATGGTTCGGCCCGATACCTGCCGGCGAGAAGTACACCCGCCACATCCCAAATGAACCGGCGCAAAATGAGCCCCGTGTACTGGAAACGAGTGCCGATGTACCACTTAGCGCCATTTACAAAGCCTACCACATGCCGCACCGCACCCACGAAGATTATTATGCAATAGACCTGATCAGCGATATTCTGGGCCGTGGTAAGTCGAGCAGGTTGTATGAGCAACTGGTTAAAGAGCAGAAACTGTTTAACTCCATTTCGGCATCTGTAACTGGTAGCATAGAACCGGGGCTGCTGATTATTCAGGGAAAACTGAACGAGGGCGTAGACCTGCAGGAAGCCAATGCTGCCATCGAAAAAATAAACCAGGAGCTGATGGATACTTTGGTAGACGAAGAAGAGCTGAACAAAGTAAAGAACCAGGCCGAAACCAGCTTAGTCTTCTCCGAAATAGAGCTGCTGAACCGTGCCATGAACCTGGCTTATGGCAAACTTTTAGGCGATGCCAATTTTGTAAACACCGAGGGCGAAAAGATACAGGCCGTAACCCCTGTTGATATCCAGCGTTGTTCGAAACAGGTGCTGAGCCCGAATAACTGCTCTACGTTGCTTTATAAAGCTGAGAAGAAAGAAGTAGAAGCGGAAGCTTAAAACTATAGTTGCTATATGTTACTAAAAGGATGCTGGTCGTGTATCAGCATCCTTTTTTCGTCATGTCGAGCGTTCGCCGAGACATCTTATATGTCCTATAATTTCATCATTGTCATTTCGAACTTCGTGAGAAATCTATCGCCAACTATAGTTGAAGCTATTCTTCCATAGCTAACTATAGTTGCAACTTGAAACAAGCAGTTCCTTTCATAGTTACCTCAAATCCCGGGAGCTCTACTAGCCTATCGTTTTATAGTTGCTTTGGTGCGCTCACGGCCGCGGGGCCCCGTCTTCGGGCATCGCGCGGTGTACCTTTCTTTTGCTCGTCCCTCGCAATGGCTACGCCACCAGAAATCTACAAGGCGCTCAACCCAAAGACTGTAATCCTTCGATAGCTCATCTATAGTTTGATTTGATCTGCTATAGTTCTGTAGCTTTTCTCGTGGGTGTAGTTCTCTAGGGGCAGGCTGGGCCTGCCTGTTTGTGATTTGAAACTAGAGACAACTATAGCTGGTGAAAAAGTAAAAGCGAAGACTGTCCCCTTGAGGGGACTATAGGGGTGTTGAAACCGCAACTATAGAACTGTACCTCAAACTATAGCAAAGGCAGAAAAGTCCCCCTTCGGAGGGGGAAGGGGGATGACAAACGCCAACTATAGAATATAGCCCTTCTTGGGAGAAGCAGGTTAAAATGAGAAGCTTAGAACTATAGCAAAGTCCCGATCCTGCAAATCCTGCAAATCCAGGTCCAAACAAAAAAGGAGATGAAGCCAAAGCCTCATCTCCCATTCATCATTCATAATTTCTAATTCATAATTGCCCGAAGGGCTGTATTACCAACTGCTGCTGGCACCGCCTCCACCGAAGGAACCTCCTCCGAAACCGCCGAAGCCTCCGCCTCCACCGCCACCACCAAAAATACCGCCGCCGGTACGGAATGTGCCGAAGCCGCCAGGTATAAAGATCGGGCCGCCAAACGTGCGGGAATAGCCTCTGCCGCCACGTCCGCCTCCACCACCTTTACCGAACCTGGAGAGTATAAACAAAATCAGCAACGCGATAATGATGATGAACATAATGGATGGACCTCCACCCTCCCCGGATGCCTGTGGGTCGGCCTGGTACTCGCCGCTGGCTACGCTGATGATGAAAGAAGTAGCCTCGTTGAGGCCTTTATAAAACTCGCCCTGCTGAAAATTTGGCTTTAGCGTGTATTCGGTAATGCGTTTTGCAATGGCGTCCGGAATAATGTGTTCCATGCCGTAGCCCGTCTGGATGGCAACCTTACGCTGCTCCATGGCTACCAGAATTACCACACCATTATCGAACTTGGCAGAGCCTACACCCCAGCGCTCACCCAGCTCAGCAGCATACTGGTTGGCATCATAATCACCGATGGAAGGGATGGTAACGATAGCGATCTGCGTGGAGGTGGTATCGTTATAGTTTACCAGTTTCTGTTCCAGGTCAGCAACCTCTTCCCGTGTCAGGATGTTGGCCAGGTCGTTAACCAGGCGCGGTGGGTTAGGCCTCGGCGGAAAATCGCTGTTCTGGGCAAACGCAAAAATCGGAAGCCAGCAAAGGTACAGGAAGAGTATAATGTGTCTGGGCATAGTTATCTAATCTCCGAACGAGACATCGTCTTTCAGTTCGTTAACGTCTCCTTGTTTGTTGTAAGGGAAGTGCGATTTCAGTTGCTGGCCGGCCATACGGATGCCATTAGCCAGGCCGGTGGCATAATGGTCCTGCTTAAAGTGTTTGATGACTTCCGCGGTAATGTCTTCCCAGAAATGATCGGGCACAATGGCATTTATACCGGCATCACCGATCACGGCAAACTGATGATCTTTAATAGCAACATAAAACAACACACCGTTGCGCTGTTTGGTAAGGTGCATATGCAGCTCGGCAAAAACTTCGGTAGCACGGTCCAGTACATCGGTGCTGCAGTTGTTCTCTATGTGCACGCGTATCTCGCCAGACGTGTTCAGCTCGGCCTCCTGAATGGCTGCAACTATAACCTGTTCATCTTCAGGAGTTATAAGGTCTTTAGGCATGGCTTGTATGGTTAAATTGTTGGATTGTTAAATTGTTTATCATCAAAATAGAAAATAACAATTAAGCAATTCAACCATTAAACAATTTAGAATTGTACCGTTGGGGCTTGCTGTGAGCCTGCGTCCGCTTCAAAATAGCCTTTCTTTTCAAAATCGAACCAGCCGGCTATGATGTTACGCGGGAACGAGCGGATATAAGAGTTATAGTCCTGCACAGTCTCGTTAAACTTGCGACGCTCTACTGCAATGCGGTTTTCGGTGCCTTCCAGCTGTGCCTGTAGTTCCAGGAAGTTCTGGTTGGCTTTCAGTTCCGGGTATCTTTCTACAGAAACAAGAAGGCGGCTAAGTGCGCCGGATAGTTCGCCCTGCGCCTGCTGAAAGCGTTGGATGTTTTCTGGTGTCAGGTTGTCCGGGCTGATGTTTACGCTGGTAGCTTTGGCGCGCGCCTCAATTACCCTAGTAAGTGTTTCCTGCTCAAAGTTGGCTGCTCCCTTTACTGTATTCACTAAGTTCGGGATCAGGTCGGCACGGCGTTGGTAGGCGTTCTGCACGTTGGCCCAGGCGGCCTCTACGTTCTCGTCTTTAGCCACCATGTCGTTATATCCGCACGACGACTGCGAAGCCAGAACTACAAATCCGATCAGATAAAATAATAGTCTTTTCATAAGTTTAAGTTAGGTATTTGGTATACGTTATAGTTGTGCCTGCAAGGCGTTATCAGTACGAATTTATGAAACCATCGTTTTAAAGGTAACCCATAATATTCATAAATGTTAATATAAATGCCTGATAATGCCTTGCAGGAACTATAGTTAATTGTCTGTCAGCTATAAAGCAGAACCTCCAATATTGTTGGTGCAGGCGCTATAGTATTATACTATAGCCATAACTATACTTATGGCGGGAAGCCGATCTGAGATCAGCAGAAAATAAAAGAGTGGAGGTAAACTATAGCAGTTGCTACAGAAAGGTAAGGTCGTTAAGTTGGTCTAGCATCCAGCCGGTAAGGCTGTAGCGGGGGCGGGTGGCAGCAAGTACCTCGTGTGGGATCAGGTCAGCGCGGAAGCAGGCCAGGCGGCCGGCAATTGGTAGTATGTCAACTTGTTTTTCGGAACCGTCGGGTTGCGGTAAGTATAAGCGCAGTTCACCGCCATGTGCTGGCAGCCAGTTTTCGTTTAAGTAGCAGATAAAGGAGAGGCGTCGGTGGTCGTTTTCTTTGAACTGGTCTACGTGGCGTTGATAAACAGTTCCGGGTGGGTATAATGTAAAATGGAACTCGTAGTCTTTCAGGCCCAGAAAACAGGTGCGGTTCAGGTAGAGCATTATTTCGTCCATGTGGTCGAGAAATGCTTGTGTGGGTGGGAGCGTTTCAGTTGGTTCTATCCAGCGGATATAATCGCCGCGTACCTGCTTGTCTACTGTAAACTGATTGGAGGTGCCAATTCCGGCTTTTTTAAAGGTGCCGAGTTCCTTGTGGTGAGTGAGCACGCCGAGGAGGCTGTGTACTTCGTTCGGGTCCAGGAAATTGTCAACTATAGCATATCCATTATCTGATAACTGGTCGGCGATATGCTCGAATTTCTCCAGCAGTTTTTCTTCTTCCTGCTTGTGTATTGTCATATAGTATAGGTTTAAGTTTCCTCTTTACGCTTTGTTTATAAAAAAAGCTGGCAAATGTAAGCACCGGAAGCTTTACCTGTACAGGTTAGGGGGCAGTAAATTTTTTAGCAGCAACTGAACCGTCCGCTGACGTATAAGCAGGTGTTGCGTGAGCCATCGTATGGCTATTTTTTTGTAACTTGTAAACCAATACGATTATTCAAATTATAACCATACAGGCAAAAGATTCTTATGAAAAAGACAACTGTATTATTACTGGCGGGCGGCCTGACGGCTGTGTCGGCATGTAAATCATCGCAAACCGAAACCACACCTGTGAATACCGAAACTACTACGGAAGCTGCAGTAACTACTGAAGCGGCCTTAACTTACCCTGAAACTAAAAAAGTAGACCACGTTGACAACTACCACGGCAAACAGGTAGCTGACCCTTACCGCTGGCTGGAAACGCACAATGATGAAGTTGACCAATGGATAAAAGCGCAGAACGAAGTAACACAGGAGTACCTGGGTGATATCGACTTCAGGGACAACATCAAAAACCGCCTGACGGAGATCTGGAATTACCCGAAATATGGTGCCCCTTTTAAAAAGGCTGGTAAATATTACTTCTATAAAAACGATGGCTTGCAGAACCAGAGCGTATTGTATGTGCAGGAAACACTGGAGTCTGAGCCAAAAGTATTCTTCGATCCAAACAAGTTATCTTCAGACGGAACAGTAGCACTTACAGCTTTTGCCTTCTCTAAAGATGGCAAATATGTGGCAGTGGGTACCTCAAGCGGCGGCTCTGACTGGAACACCTACCAGGTAATGGACGCGGCTACCGGTAAAATGCTGGACGATAAACTAGAGTGGGTGAAATTCTCAGGCCCGAGCTGGTACAAAGATGGCTTCTTTTATAGCCGCTACGATGCCCCAACTGAAGGCAACAAACTGGCCAATAAGAACGAGTACCACAAAGTATACTACCACAAAATTGGCACGCCGCAAAGCCAGGATAAGCTAATCTACGAAGACAAAGCACATGCCCTGCGCAACTTCTACGGCCAGACCACAGACGATGAACGCTTCCTGATTCTGAACGGATCGGAAGGTGCCAGCGGAGCCAACGCGCTGTACTACAAAGACCTGACGGATCCGAAATCAACTATAAAACCTATAGTTGACAACTTCGAGAGCGAGTACAATGTGATCGATAACTTTGGTGATAAGTTGCTGGTGCAAACCAACAAAAATGCACCGCGCTACCGCCTGGTGCTTATTGATCCGAAAAAACCACAGGAAGCTAACTGGAAAACTATAGTTCCGCAGTCGGATAACGTGATGCAGGGCGTATCTACGGTAGGTGGGCGCATTATAGCTACTTACATGAAAGATGCTACCAGCCAGGTTATAGTTTACGACCAGAACGGTAAGCAACTGAACACAGTAGAGCTGCCAACACTGGGTACCGTTAGCGGTTTTGCCGGCGACCAGAAAGAGAAAGAGACCTTCTTTACGTTTACGTCTTTCACGTATCCGCCAACTATTTACCGCTACGATGTGCCAAGCAACAAAGTAACGCTGTTCCGCAAAACCGAAGTGAACGTAGATACCGACGCTTACGAAACCAAGCAGGTGTTCTATACTTCGAAAGACGGTACCAAAGTGCCGATGTTTATCGTGCACAAAAAAGGCCTGAAACTGGATGGCACAAACCCAACTTACCTGTACGCTTACGGTGGCTTTAACATCTCGATGACGCCTGGTTTTAGCATTGCCAATATGCTGTGGCTGGAGAACGGTGGCGTGTATGCCATGCCAAACCTGCGCGGTGGTGGCGAGTACGGCGAAGACTGGCACAAAGCCGGCATGACGCCTAACAAGCAAAACGTATTCGATGACTTTATAGCTGCTGCCGAGTACCTGATTAGTAACAAGTATACATCGTCAGAAAGACTGGCTGTGGCTGGTGGTTCTAATGGTGGTTTGCTGGTTGGTGCCTTTATGACACAGCGCCCTGAGCTGGCGAAAGTTGTCCTGCCTGCGGTAGGTGTGATGGATATGCTGCGCTTCCATAAGTTTACCATTGGTTGGGCGTGGGTTCCGGAGTATGGTTCATCAGATGATGCGGCTCAGTTCGAGAACCTGTACAAATTCTCGCCGCTGCATAACATCAAGGAAGGTGTGAAATACCCTGCTACCATGGTTAAAACCGCAGACCACGACGACCGTGTAGTGCCTGCGCACTCGTTCAAGTTCATTTCTGAGCTACAGGACAAAGGTGCTCCGGGTAATCCGTACTTAATTAGAGTAGATGTGCGTGCAGGCCACGGTGCTGGTAAGCCAACATCACTGGTAATTCAGGAGTGGGCTGATACGTACTCATTCATTTACAAGAACATGGGCGTAAACCCTTACGAAGGCGAAGCTCAGAATAAATAAACAGGCAAAAAGATACCTTTCTGCTTTAGCCGCGCTATCTGCCACAGGTAGCGCGGTTTTTTTATGCTGTGTTATGGTGTTGAGGCATAGGATATTCCTTATATTTAAAGAGGTATAACTTTAACAACTAAACAACATTTAATTTATGGAAGCAGATCTTTACGCAGATTCACCAGCCCCGCAGGGCCTTAACCTTAACCTGGCATCGGAAGATTTCCTGAAAAACACCGCTAAGTGGGGTAAATTCCTGGCTATAGTTGGGTTTGTAGGTGTCGGATTTATGGTATTAGTGGGTGTTTTTGCTGGTGCCACATTCGGCACGGCCATGTCGCAGTTTGGTGGCGGTGCAGCCGGAGGTGCCTTTTTTACATTCTTTTACCTGCTGTTTGCAGCACTTTATTTCTTCCCGGTGCTGTACCTGTACAGGTTCTCGGATAAGATGCAAGATGGGTTAAGAATGCAGAATGAGGAACTGGTAACGGAGTCCTTCAGAAACCTGAAATCACTCTTCAAGTTTATGGGCATTTTAACTATAGTTATCATCGGCTTTTATGGGTTAGCCATCATATTCATGTCTATCGGTGCCGGACTCGGTGCTATGATGTAAACTATAGTTTAAGCAACTATAAAAGAGCACAACTGGTAACGGTTGTGCTCTTTTGTTTGTATAGTTGGCCTGTTGCCTAAGTCATAAAGTTTAAATCTTCCGTACATTTGCACACCACCAAACCACCGGAAGCTATGAAATCGTACCCCGGCAGAAGTCAGTTTATAGCTCGTTCCAGCGAGATAGATTACCAGGGCAACGCTACAATGCCGGCGCTGGTAAGTTACATGCAGGAAGCTGCCTGGGAGAACACGCGCAGCATGGGCATCTCGATGTACGAATTACTGGAGCGTGGGCTAACGTGGGTGCTGCAGCGCATGCGTGTAGAGATGTTCCGTTATCCCAAACACGGCGAAACTATAGTTGTGGAAACCTGGGCATCGGGCCGCGAACGTGTTTTTCTGCACCGCGATTTCAGGATCTATAGTTTGGAGAACGAATTGCTGGGACAGGCAACTAGTGTATGGCTGGTGATGGATGTAGTGAAGCGCCAGTTGGTATCGGTGCCGGATTTCATATCTGAAATTGAGGTAGTGCCTAACCAGGAGCCGCTGTCTTTTGCCAAAGGGAAGCTGCCGCAACTACAGGAACCGCAGTTTAGAGAGCAAATGCCCGTACGCTGGCACGACATCGACCTGAACCGCCATGTTACCAACACCCGCTACCTGCAATGGATACTCTATACGCTGCCAACCGAAGTGCTGGAGCAGCAGCTGCAGGAGCTGGACGTTATTTACAAAGCCGAAAGCCTGTTAGGAGATACCGTAATTTCAGAAGCTGGCACAGGAGACACAGAAACTATAGTTTTGCACAAACTCAGCAGCCAGCAAACCGGTAAAGAACTGGTACAAGCGAAGACTGTTTGGGAGTTAAAGAAGTTAGAAGGTTAGAAAGTTTGGAAGTTAGAAAGTTAAGAATGTAGAGAGGCAATACGTTGCGTCTTTCTCACTAGGAGATTAACAATTTAACAATCAGCAATAAACAATTAACAATAAACGTGATACAGATACGAAAAGGGACTTTAGATGATCTGCCGCAGGTGCTGCAGCTGATACACGAGCTGGCAGCATATGAAAAAGCGCCTCAGGAAGTAACCAACACCCTGGAAGACATGCATTGGGATGGATTTGGTGAGCGCCCGATCTTCGAATTCTTTGTGGCTGAATCAACAGAGGATGGTATAGTTGGTATTGCACTATACTACATGGGCTACTCTACCTGGAAAGGCAAAATGCTTTACCTCGAAGACCTGATCGTGACGGAGCGCCTGCGCCGTAGTGGAATCGGGAAAAAACTATTTGATGCCGTGGCCGCCGAAGCCAAACGTGTAAATGCCAAACGCTTCAGGTGGCAGGTGCTGGAGTGGAACGAGCCAGCTATCGCTTTCTACAAAAAAATAGGAGCCGAGCTGGACGGCGAATGGCTAAACTGCACCATGACCGAACAACAGATAATGGATTATACTGCCTGATCAGATCATTAAACAAAAGCCTTCGCTATACCTGTTTCCGGGTATAGCGAAGGCTTTTGTTTTGGTTTAATTGAGCTTATTCCTGTTCTTTACGCTCTACGTTTACACCAACTACTTCCAGCATCGTTCTGAAAGAAGCATACTGGCCCGCATAGCGCTCATGCAGCTTTTGCTGCAGTGCCGGCGAATGGTCCCGCTGATACTCCATCAGGTCTTCTACGTTGCGGCAGGTGTACTGAACAGCATAAGTGGTGCCGCCTGTGTCTTCTGTTTCAACAACACGGCAGATCTGGTTCCCCAGAAAAAAGCCGGTCTGCATCACTTCCGGGATGTGCACTTCCTGCATCCACTGCAGCCAGTCTGCGGCCACAGTATTATCTATACTTACGGTTACGTTATACAATATCATACTCAAAAGTACTAAATAGGTACTGGTTATTAAAGCTGCCGCTAAAATTGTGCAGCTGGGGCAGTGCCTTGCCTCATAAAACTATACTACCCTTCAGATAACTACAAAAATTCCTTGTTCGCGTATAGTTTATATAAAAACTTAATAAAGGTATGAAAAAAGTGTTTGTAGCCGGTTTGCTGCTGGCCGGTTTGGGTTTTAGCCTGCCTTCATTTGCCACAGTGGTAACGCCTGTGCCCCAAACTATAGTTGCAGCAAATGAGAACCCTGTTGAGGCGAAGTATCATAAGATTATGGAAAACTACGCCAATGGTTTAAAAGCTGCTTTTGCCGAGAAAGACGACAAGAAAACCATTGCCATGGTGAACAAACTGAACGATGAAATGATAGCCGGCATGGAAAAGATAAAGCCTGAACTGGAGCGCTGGATAAAAGGTATGTCGGAAGCAGAGAAAGAAGCCTTTGGAAAACGAGCCGAAAGCAAACCCTATCTCAAAGCCATCTTTACCATTATGTTCGACCCCGAAATAGGCAAACGCATAGAAGAGAACCCCGAACTTAAACGCGTGCTGGAAGAAGGCAACCAACGCATGAAAAACTTAGGTTTTGATGAGGAAGAGGATGACAGTAACTATGATGACGGTGACACCAATTAAACTATAAACTATAGTTTCGCTGCTTTATTTGCATATCCAGTTGCCGTCTGTATCGTGGTAAATAGCCTCCGGGAGTGTGCGCTCATACGAAACTGTAATAGGTGCTTCGCCGGTTGTGGGCTGTAGTTGCATCGGCCCCTCCTGCAGCTGCAAAAATACGCGCCCATTCTTATCGCCAATTGCTTTTAAAGTGCCATAGTTGTTTCGGAGTTTATAGCTGTTGTAAGTACTAAGGCCAGTTGCGGTCAGGTCTTTTACGGCAAACTTACGCAAAGCCGGCTTTCTTCCATGGCTATCGAGTGTGGTCAGGCATTCGATTTTACCGCCTATCCAAAGTTTTTCGCCCAGGCACTCTGATGTTTCCACTATCAGGTCAAAATAAGCTTCATCGGTTGGTACAGTTAGGGCAGCCAGTGTTACAGGGGCAGGTGGAGGGCTGGGTGGTACAGTACGCATCTGCTTCTGTGGCTCCTGGGGTTGCGATGTATAAAGCACAAAAGCCAGCAGGAGTAAAGAAGATATATCCGAGATTCTGGATATAAGATGCTTCTTCATAACCAGGTATAACTTTACAATGAGTACTATAAATCTATACTTGGCAAGCGCTTATTTAGTTGTACTGAAAATGTGGTTTAAAACTATAGTTTGATTTGTAAAACTTTGGTAAGTAGTAAGTTGTGGTTGCTTTAATTGATAGGTTTTAAATATAACGAAAGCTATAGTTGCTCCATGTAGTCCAGGTCTTTGCCGTAGGTTTCCTCTAACGTTGCAATTGCATAAACTGCAACTAAAACAGAAACAACAGCCAGTACCAGCGCGCCGGGCACCAGGCCGATGCCGTCTTTTAATACAGTAAAGGCCAGGGTAAGCGGCACTACAGCCCCACGCACAAAGTTAGGTACCGTAGTGGTAACAGTTGCCCTAATGTTGGTGCCAAACTGCTCTGCAGCTATAGTTACAAACACAGCCCAGTACCCACTCGCAAAACCAAGTGCCACACATAAGATATAAAAGCCGTTCAGTGAGATGTTTTCGCTGATCAGGTAAATGCCCACAATAACTGCCAGTAACAGCATAAATGCCAGCACAACGTTGCGCCTGCTCCGGAACTGCTGGCTCAGGTAGCCGCTGGCAAAATCTCCGAAAACCAGCCCCAGGTAACAGAAAGATACAGCCCTCGCTGCCGAAACAGTTCCGTCAACATTAAGTACCTGCCCGAACTCCGGTGAGAAAGTGATCAGAATACCAACAACGTACCAGATCGGCACACCGATCAGAATGCATTTAAGATATTTTGTAAAGCGCCGGACATTCGTAAACAGGCTCAGGAAGTTTCCACGTGTAACATGTGTCTCCTTCAGATTCTTAAACATCCCAGACTCGTATATGCCCACCCGCAGAAACAAAAGCAGCATGCCTAAGCCGCCGCCAATAAAATAAGCTGTGCGCCAGCCAAAGTATTCGCCAATCACGCCAGCCAGTATCGCCCCGGATATGCCTATAGTTGCTACTACCATTGTGCCATAACCGCGCTTCTCTTTCGGCAACACCTCCGACACAAGTGTAATACCGGCACCTAACTCACCTGCCAAGCCCACGCCAGCTATGAACCGCAGAACAGCATAAGTGCTTATATCGGTAACAAAACCATTCAGGATGTTGGCTATAGAGTACAGAAAGATAGAGCCGAACAATACGGATAACCTACCGCGCTTATCGCCCAAAATACCCCAGCCAATGCCACCCAGCAGCATACCGGCCATCTGCATATTCAGTAATAGCACGCCCTGTTCCAGTAACATTGCCTGACTTGTTACGCCCAGGTCCTGCAGGCTGGGTATGCGCACAATACTGAACAGTACCAAGTCGTAAATGTCCACGAAATAGCCCAGGGCAGCTACAATAACGGCAGCATTCATCAGGTAATGTTTGGCGGGAGCAGGCGATGTAACAGACATAGCTTCAGGAGTATAGTTGCTACTAAATATAAGGGGTGGGTTCGTAAAGTGCAATGGGTTGTTGAAAAAACCAAAACTATAGTTTATATCCGCTACCGTTATGCTTTTTGTAGATTAAGCTTTAGTTTAGGGCTGGATTTTGAAGACGGAAACAACTATAAGCTATGGCATCGATTGGTCAGAAACTACAGCTAAAACCAGCTCACAACTTATTGCTTTTGAACGCGCCGGCAGAGTTGCAACACCTGTTTGCGCACGAGTGTGCCACCCTAACAGCTGCTGACACTACTACCCAAGTAGCTGCTTTTGATGCCGTGCAGGTTTTTGTTACCACTAAGGCAGAACTCGATGTGCTGGCTCCCCAGGCTGCTGCGGCGCTTAAACCGGACGGACTGTTGTGGATAGCTTATCCTAAAAAATCATCTGCCGTTAAATCTGATATAACCCGCGACTATGGCTGGGAAACTATAGCAGCCCTTGGATACGAGGGTGTGCGCCTGGTAGCTATAGATGATACCTGGTCTTCGCTGCGGTTCAGACATAAACAAGAGCGAAAGGAACCGTCTAAAATGGGGGCAGATTACCCGGGCATAGATAGAACCACTAAAACCGTTACAGTGCCTGCTGATCTGCAACAGGCTTTGGAGCAAGCCGATCTAACAGAGCGCTTCGCAAACCTGGCCTTCACTCACCGTAAAGAGCACGTAATTTCTGTGCTGGAAGCCAAACGCCCGGAAACCAGGGAAAACCGCGTTGCTAAAGTTGTGGAGAAATTGTTGATGGGTTAACGGACTCGGACAGGCAGTGGGTGAAACGGCAGCTGAACATAATGCCTGTGCTGTGTTGTGCGTACGTTTTTCTATTTTTTCAATTCTTCCAAAGTCCAGCAACTATAGTTACAGCAGCAGATTCTGTTATGCTATAGTTGCAGTTCTTAGATTCTGCCCAACTATAACCTATAAAACAGAAAAGGCGCCTTAACTAGGCGCCTTTTCTGTTTTATAGGTAGTTCAGATTATTGCTGAACAATCACGTCGAAAGTAACTTCGATATCTGTTTCGCCGGCATTAGCATTGCCAGGGGCAGCAGCTTTAGTGCCTTTTTGGTGCTTTAATACAACTTTAAGCGTGCCTGTGCTGGCAGCACCAGTTGTAAAAGTAGTAGCTAAACCAACAGGGCGGTTCTGAGAGTCTTTGTCAGTAGCTGCAACAGTCAGGTTAAGGCCGCTGCTCGGAGTGTAGAAGATCTGGTGATCATCCGCTTCATCCAGGATCTCGGTATGGATTTCCACAGCCGGGTTTTCCTGCTCGTTCAGTAACAGGGTTTCGCCAGTGTAAACTGTGTTTGGTTTTAAAACAAGGGTCTCTTTTACAGGAGCAGCACCACCTACACCATCCATGTCTTTTATAGTTGCCTGTACCAGATTACCTTTTTCAGGCTCCAGGATCAGCTTAACAGTTGTGATCAACTCCTTGTCAGATGTTGGAGTCGGATCGTCGTCGTCGCCGCAGCTAGTTGTTGTTACAATCAGTGAACCCATCATCAAAAAGGCAAGATATGGTCTCAAAAACTTCTTCATAGGTAATGGTTTAATGTTTAGATGATACTCAATTACGGTGAAATAAATTAAATGATACTTATATTTTAAGATGCTTGTTTTAGAACCAGCGGTAAGTTAATACGAATCAGTAACATTCTGGCAGTTTCTGCTGCAAAATAACGCATTCTATTCTGATAATCGCGGTACACAGTGTTTAGCAAATTGTTACCACTCACGCTCAATATCACTGGCTGACGCCCAATTTTCAATGTTGTTCCGGCTTCAGCGTTCAGCAGGAAGTATCCTTCCGGAGCTGGCATGTTCGGGTCTGTAAAGCTGTCGGAGCGGCTTTGTCTTGCCACCATCAGTCCTCCCACCGATACAAAGCTGTCTGATAACCCGGAGTTGGTATGGTCATTAAAATCGTACTGCAGGTCTGCGCTGATACGGTCTGCCGGAATGCCTGGCAGGTATTTACTGTTTTCTGTATTTTCGGTTTCAGTGTTCAGCGCTTTTACAATGGCTGCTTTCGTATTGAGGTGTAGCTGGCTGGTTAAATCATACGTCAGATACAGGTCGGCACCATAAAAACGAGCGTCTGTTTGTTTATAAAAGTAAGCCAGATAGTTTCCTTTTATAGTTAGCATCGGTTCGCGGGCCGGCTGCAGGTAAATATAGTTGTAGATGTTGTTATAAAACAGGCTGATGCCACCATTAAGCCGCGGGTTGGTATGGTAGTTTAATGTAGCGCTTAGGTTTAATGCATGCTCAGAAGTAAGATCAGGATCGCCACGCTCGAAAGACGCCGTGCCATGATGTATACCGTCAGCAAATAGCTCGTTAGGGTGTGGCGCCCTGGATGCATAGCTCAAATTGGTGCCAAACGTGAAATGGTATCCAACATCTAGCAAAGCTCCTACGCTTCCCGAGAGGTTATGGAATTTGTAAGTAGGCTTGCTGAGGGTATTGTAACGGTCCAGATTCTTTACACGCAGGTCTTTAAAGTCGTAGCGTGCGCCGGCTTCCAGTTGCAGGTTACCGCTACGCCACTTCTCTTCAGCAAATACGCCGGCTGTAAAGTTCTTGTAAAACGGTATAAACTGGCGGCCTTCGTATGTGTTGTTCTGCCAGATGGTGCTTACACCTAAGCTACCTGACACTGCCGAAGGCAGCTCGTGTTCCCAAACCAGTTCTGTAGTATGCGTAATCAGGTCCAGGTGCAGTTCCGGTGCTTCAGGAGCGTGGCGCGGTGCATCCTTATCAAACTCTTCACGGGCATTCTGCTGAAAAGCGTACGTAAACAAAAGCTTGCCGAGGTCGCCTGTCGTATAATAGCCTTTTAATTTAAGCAAATGGTGGCTTACATCCTGGTAAGGGCGGTCTATATTATAACTGAAACTGCCGGTTTCCTCAGGGCGGCCGCGTTCAATTGCATTCAAAAGGTCGTCGCGGGCACCAACGTGTGCTGATGTAAGTATACCAGTCTTACTGTGAAATAAACTATAGTAAGCTTCTGCGCCGAATTTTTCCCTGTTGTAAGCCACGGCGGCAGACAGGTTCTGCTCCTCAAAGCCGGTATTCTTCAGGATATAGTCCGGGGTATGCGAGTCGCCTGCTTTTTTTATAGAGCTATTCAGTCTCCAGCTGATTGGCAAATGTTGCAGTTTGCCCTGCACCATGCCGGCTATAGTTCCCATGCGGCCATTGGTGTTTCCGATCAGGCTTACGTTGCCGCTTACGCCTACAGTATCAGGCATGGGGCTTGGGTTAACCAGTATCGTTCCTGCAATTGCATCAGAGCCGTACCGCACACCGGCAGCGCCTTTCACTACCTTTAGCTCAGTAGCAGCCAGGGCATCAATTTCAGGGGCATGTTCGTCGCCCCATTGCTGTGCCTCGTGGCGCACGCCGTTATTTAAAATCAGCACCCTGCTACCAGAAAGCCCATGAATAACCGGTTTAGATACATTAGGCCCTGTTTGCAGCGAGCTTACGCCCGGAAGTTTCTCCAGTGCCCTGCCCAAAGCAAGTCCTTCGGTTTGCTGTAGCTGTCGTCCTTTTAAAACTTCTGTAGACTGAGATTCTGCAATAATTTTAGTACTAACTACTTCAATAGAGCGCAGCATGGCGGCATCGGAATGCAGTTGCAGGTCTCTTACAGTAGAGGTGGTAATCCGTAAACTATAGGTTTCGGTTGTATACCCGATAAAGCTAACTTTTAAAGTATAGTTGCCCTGGCACAAGTGGTGAAAGTGGTAATTGCCATACGCATCGGCAATGGCAGCGCGGTCTAGCTGCGGTATATATATGGTTGCGCCCGGCAAAGCGGTGCGTGTGTCGTGGTCCAGCACCTTACCTGAAATGGTAAGCCCACAGTCCTGCTTCACTTCCGGTCTTAGTTCCGGCTGTAGCATTTGCTGGGCGACTAACGGCTGCACAAACAGGAGGAAGGGCAGCAGTAGCAGTTTCTGCAGATTTTTATCTATAAACACGATTATCAAAAATATGAAATAATAGTTGAATGCACAGCAGGGCTATAGTTTACCCCTTGGCAATGCATCCATAATGTTGAAAAGGCATGTGTGCCAGCGGCGGCAGGCATACATTAATGGCAGAATAATGTGTTTATACTACAGGAGGGCCCCGCTGCAGGAAATGAGCAGGCTGCTTGTTGTGCGGTGTGCTTGGGCTGGTAATTTTATATACACTGCTGTAAGATGGCTGCAGCACTTCCAGGTGTACAGCTGTTCCCTGGAAAGAGGCGTCGAAAAGATCTTCTACAGGGCAGTGCGTGTGCTTCTGGCCAACATGGGCTTTATGCGTATCGGTATGCTCGGCGTGAACAGTATGCGTATGGGCATGTAGCTCCAGTATAAGCGCATCAGGTACCATTACTCTGGTAAAGAGCAGCAGTAGCAAAATGGCGATATAGTGGCTTATGCGGTACACAACTATAATGGGTTATTTACAAATATAAGAATATCTGCCTTATAGCAAATTTTGTTCAGGCCTTTTCGACTCGTTTACGGACGTAAGGTTTAATCTGTCAGAAATATCACAACTATAACCTGTTTATGTACCTGTTCTGCCTGTTCGCTGACAACCTGTCACAGTTGTGTACTATGGAACGCATTTTGAACCCAGCCCGGCAGAAGTAAATCAACTTTAGATATAGCAAACTATAGACATGGAAGAAAGAGGTAGTATCTCGATCCACACCGAGAACATTTTCCCGATCATCAAGAAGTTTTTATACTCTGATCACGAGATTTTCCTGCGCGAGCTGGTGAGTAACGCTGTAGATGCGTCGCAAAAGATCAAGCGCCTGGCTTCTATAGGCGAGTATAAAGGCGAACTGGGCGAACTGAAAGTAACAGTAGCTGTTGATAAGGATGCCAAAACCATCACCATTTCGGATAACGGTATTGGTATGACGGCTGAAGAGATCAAGAAGTACATCAACCAGATCGCTTTTTCGGGTGCGTCGGAGTTTGTGGAGCGTTACAAGGAAACAGGCGGCGACAAGAACCAGATTATCGGCCAGTTCGGTCTTGGCTTCTACTCTGCCTTTATGGTGGCCGAGCGCGTGGAGATCGTTACCAAATCATACCAGGAAGGAACAGAAGCTGCGCGTTGGACCTGCGATGGGAGCACCGAGTTTGAGATCACTTCTGCTAACAAAGACACTCGCGGTACCAATGTGATCCTGCACGTAGCTCAGGATTCGGAAGAGTTTTTAGAAGCTGCCCGCATCAGAACGATCCTGAACAAGTATTGCAAATTCTTACCGGTTGCCGTTGAGTTCGAAGGCGAAACGATTAACAACCCGAACCCGATCTGGGCAAAGCAGCCTTCTGAGCTGACAGAAGAAGACTATAAAAACTTCTACAAAGAGCTATACCCATTCTCGGAAGCACCATTGTTCTGGATTCACCTGAACGTAGACTATCCGTTTAACCTGACAGGTATTCTGTACTTCCCTAAGCTAAAGAACGACTTTGAGATACAACGTAACAAAATACAACTATACTCGCGCCAGGTGTTTATTACCGATGAGGTAAAAGACGTAGTGCCTGAGTTCCTGATGCTGCTGCACGGTGTGATCGACTCGCCGGACATTCCGCTGAACGTAAGCCGCTCGTTCCTGCAGGCTGATTCCAGTGTGAAGAAGATTAACACGTACATTACTAAAAAAGTAGCTGATAAACTGGCAGAGATCTTCCGTAAAGATCGTGAGACATTTGAGAAGAACTGGGACGATATCAACGTGTTCGTAAAATACGGCATGCTGAGCGACGACAAGTTCTATGAAAAAGCGAAGGATTTTGTGCTGCTGCAGAGCATTGATAATAAATACTATACTATAGAAGAGTATAAAGCACTTACACAGGCCAACCAAACCGACAAGAATGGTAACCTGGTGCTGCTGTATACTACGGATGCCGACAAGCAACATGCGTTTGTAGAAGCTGCCCAGAGCCGTAGCTACGATGTACTGAAGCTGGATTCTATCATCGATAGCCACTTTATAGGCATGCTGGAGCAGAAGCTGGAGAAAACTACACTGAAGCGCGTTGACTCTGAAACTATAAACAAGCTGATCGAGAAAGACGAAGCCAAAGACAGCGTACTGAACGACAAGGAAAAAGACAGCCTGAAGGAGATCTACGAAAAAGCCATCGACAACAAGAACATGATGGTAGAGGTGGCGCCACTTTCTCCAGACGATGCGCCGGTGGTGATAACCCTGCCAGAGTTTATGCGCCGTATGAAGGATATGAGCAAGACCGGTGGTGGCGGTATGATGTTTATGGGTGATATGCCGGACACATACAACGTAACTATAAACGCCAACCACAGCCTGAACCAGCGCGTGCTGAATGCCAAAGAAGATAACAGAGGCCGCATTGCCCGCCAAGCGTTTGACTTAGCGCTCTTGTCTCAGAACATGCTGTCAGGTGCCGCTCTTACTAGTTTCGTAAAACGCAGCTTCGAACTGATTGATAAAGAATAGTGAACGATTAGTAATATACCTACAGTTTAAAGGCGGTGCCACAGGTGCCGCCTTTTTGTTTTTCTTGAAACTTACAGGCCACAGCTATAGTTATAGGCGAGTTGATGGATATATAAAATATGTTCATCTTTACGTTACAACTATAGTGTAACTATAGGTTTAATTGTTAGATTGTTAAATGGTTGATTCTTTGATGAGGGGGAGTGAGATCCTGAATCCTGTTAATCCTTTCATCCTGAAAATCCTGATTCAGACAATCAACAATTTAACAATCAACTAATAAAAAGCCACTCATTCACATAATCAGGCATTCAAAAATTAATGTTTAAGCACACATCGCATATAGGTTATAGTTTGGTGGCAGTTCTGTTGCTAACCTTAGTTGGCTGTGGCGAGCCTAAATGGAACAGCGACTATAACCTGAATCAGGCGATGCAGAAGGGTGCCGGTAAAACAGATTCTTCTGCCCTAGCATCTGCCGATACTACTCAGCCTGATCTCAGTACTTCACTGGTAAAGGATGAAGTAGAGAAAAACGAAAAAAAGAAGAAAAAGAAGCGCAGCCGGTATTTTCTGGGTCAGAAAGTGAAGAAAGGCTTTACACGCACTGGCCAGGGAGACCGCGAAACGCTGGAGTTATTTAGCTATTTACCTGAGTATAAAGAACCACATGCCTATGCGCAGGAGAAGTATGTATATGATGTGCGCAAAAAGCGAATAGGTAAAGTGCGTGGCGAGATAGACCCGGCTAAATATAAGCTGCTGCATGGGCCATACAAGAAGAGCTATGGTGATGTGGTAATAGAAGAGGGCTACTTCTATATCGGAACTAAGCACCTGCGCTGGGAAAAGTATAACCGTAATGGGTTATTAACAGACAAATCGCATTACGATAAAGGCTTTTTACGTGACGCGGCCATCACCTACTACGATGGCAATCCTGAAAAAATAAAGGAGATCATCCCTTATGCTTACGGCGAAGTACAGGGTACTTATTATCGCTTTTATGAGAACGGGCAGTTGGAATGGATGGGCAACTATGACAAGGGTCGTAAAGTAGGCACCTGGATAAAGCACTACGATTTCAGGAACCGCCGCCATTACGAATATCAGTATCCGGAGTCGGCGTATGAGCCCGTTGCAGAGCCCGTTTTAATGAAAGAGTACGACCGCCACGGCAAGCTTGTATTTGAGAAAGATAAATTCGACAGGCGTTCGGCGCAGCGCTAATAAAAGGCATCTTCGAAATGAACTATAGTTGGTGGCGAAGTCAGCGTTACCGAAATAATATCAAACCGGATTTCCTGCTGCCAATCTATAGCCAGAATATACGCCTCAGCTGCATCTAACAGCATTTTTTCCTTTCGTGCGTCAACTGCTTCTTCCGGGTAACCAAATACATCGGAGGCTCTAGTCTTAACTTCAGCAAATACCAATAGCTCACCTTTTCTGGCGATGATATCAATCTCGGCGCGTTTATATCTATAGTTTGTTTCAAGCAACATATACCCCTGCTCTTGCAGATATTGCTGCGCCAGGCTTTCACCGTGCCGGCCGGTGTGCAGGTGTTTGCTTATTGGTGATGCCATCTAAAACTTGTAATTTGCAACAGGTATTATTTGTACCCAAACCTATTATAAAAGTATAAGGTTGCGTAGTAAGTCCTGATGGCATTAGTGCTTAGCGTGCAGTTTCGCAACTATAAATAACTATAGCGTCGTGTTACAAAACAAAGAAATACAGTTCCAACGTTTAGGGCTGATCGATTATAAAGAAGCCTGGGACTACCAGGACAAGCTTTTTACCGGAATTCTTGACTTAAAATCACAGAACCGTAACTTGCCGGAAGATGCCCAAAAGCAAACACCAAATTACCTGTTGTTCTGCTCACATCCGCATGTGTACACGTTGGGAAAAAGCGGCCACGAAGAAAACTTGCTGATAGATGAACAGGGGTTGAAAGAGAAAGGCGCTACTTTTTACAAAATAAACCGGGGTGGCGATATCACTTATCATGGCCCGGGGCAGATTGTGGGCTATCCTATCCTAGATCTGGATAACTTCTTCACAGACATACACAAATACCTGCGCTTTCTGGAAGAGGCCGTGATACTTACGCTTGAAGAATATGGCATTACAGCCGGACGCATACAGGGGTTAACCGGCGTGTGGCTCGACCACATCGAGCAGAAAGACCCGCGCAAGATCTGTGCCATGGGTGTAAAATGCAGCCGTTGGGTAACGATGCACGGTTTTGCTTTCAATATAAATACAGACCTGAATTATTTTAGTAATATTGTGCCTTGTGGCATCAATGATAAAAAGGTGACGTCGCTGGCGCAGGAAGTTGGCCGCGAAGTATCACAAGTTGAGGTAGAAGAAATACTGTTGAAACACTTGGCCCACTTGTTTGATGCTGATATTATAACTGCTGCTCATGAAGAAAGACATTGATTTTGGTACGGTAGAAGGGATTTCGGTGGCGGTGGCAACTACGCCTAACGAATCGGGAGTAGATGCCTGGAGCGTTTACCTGATTAATAATAATCCTCACCCGATCGAGAATGTGCTGGTTGCCTCAAAAGGTTACGGAACTATAGACGGTCAGGAGGTAAAGACATCTGTGCTTCGGCATATGTTTGAGTATATTGATGCCAAAAGCTTTGTGCAGATAGAACCCATTGACCCGGCAATCTTCCATATAAATAACGAGTACTGGGTAAGCTATTACATTGATCGCCAGATATTCGACAAGAAATTTATTTTTGTGCCGGATTCCATTACACAGGATAACCTGATAGAAATCAGTATGCTGAACATGCAGGGTGTTCTACACTCCTGATTAGTTTCTGATTCAAACTATAAAAGATATTTAAGGTAGTATTTAACGGCAATTTATAGTCGGCCGGAACGTTAAAACCTGTCAGCATCTGCAAAGCAGCCCTATGGAGCAGAAAGTTATACATCTGGTACTATCTTTTGCCTGGTCTTTCCTGATCGCCATATTTGCGGTACCATCTATCATTCGGGTGGCCCACCTTAAAAATATACTCGATCAGCCAAACTTCCGGACAGTACACGAGGCGCTAACTCCACGGTTAGGTGGGCTGGCTATGTTCGCCGGTTTCATGTCGGCACTCACCATTTTTGCTGACCTGAACAATGGCGTGCAGCAACTTCTGGCTGGTTGTGTTATCCTGTTCTTTATCGGGCTTAAAGACGACCTGATTGCTATTTCAGCTTTAAAGAAGTTTGCTGTTCAGTTACTGGCAACCGGCATTGTTATGTTTATTGCCGATATTCGCATTACCAGCTTTCAGGGTATTTTCGGAATAGGAGAACTGGAGGTAGGCGTAAGCTACTTTTTCACCTTTTTTGTGATAATCGGTATTACCAACTCCATAAACCTGATTGATGGATTGGATGGCTTGGCTGGTGCACTTGTAATCATTGCTTGTGCTACCTTTGGGGTCTACTTTCAGCTATATGGCGGAGCCGGCTATGCAAACTATGCGGCTGTGGCCTTTTGCCTGGTGGGGGGAGTGCTGGGCTTTTTGCGGTATAACTTTCATAAAGCAACAATCTTTATGGGAGATACAGGCTCCCTTCTTTGCGGCTTTATTATTTCAGTCTTAGCCATTCAGTTTATTGAAATGCGGCAAGTTCCGGCTGCACCTTCAGTGGCCATCGGTATATTATTCGTGCCGGTTTTTGATACGGTCCGTGTATTTGCGATTCGTATTTTTAGCGGCAAGTCGCCGTTTATACCGGATAAAAACCATGTGCACCACCGGTTGTTAGCTATAGGTTTTAGTCAGATTGGTACTGTGCTTGCGTTGGCTGCAGTTAATATTGTTGTTATTCTGTTTGTAGTAAGCTTCAGTTCATGGGGCAATCTATACCTGCTAATCGTGATGCTGGTATTTTCTGTAATCTTCAGTATTTTTCTTGGGGTATTTAAATCCAGATTTGCGCAGCGTGTTTCCAAAGTTTAAATTATATCTGTGGTTTATTGGTGTCGTAATCTTTTGCCTGGCCCCTTTGCGCCCGGTTTGTGCACAAGAACTGCCCCTGGATCCTGAAAACGCGCTTACAGGCGACTGGTTGGTATATAAGAGTGGTACTACCCAATTAATGCCATACGTTGCCGGCGCTGAGTCCGAACATCATGCAGTGCACCAATGGGTGCGTATTTCTCCCGATACTCCCTTCCCGCTCTCTTTTACTGTGCAGAAGGGCCTTTGTCTGTTCCTGAACAATAAGCTGCTGTTTGTAGCAGATTCAACAGCTTCTTACAGGCTTAACCTGTCAGATTATGTGCGCGGCCTGGTACCAGTGGATGGTAAGTACCTGCTGACAGTTTGGCATCCGGAGCAGCCGCCTGTTGTATCAGCCTTTAGAAGCGCCGAGCCGGTAAACCAATTACAACAGCAACAGGATGGGCAGATAGCTTATAAAATCCATGCAAGGGAAACTATTAACCTGAATGCTTTTACCATTTTCATGTTACTGATAGGATTGCTGTATGGCAGCCTGAGAAGCAATTATCCTGGTGATTTCAGTAGTCTCTTTAATCTTAGTTCCTTTTTCAGGGTTAGCTCGTTGCAGGAAGGGTTTCTGGCTAAGCCAATCAGCTCATGGTCAAGTATTTTGTTCGTGCTTGTATTTTCGCTGTCATTATCGCTGCTGATTGCCGCAATCCATACAGGCGTGCAGTATGTGCAGTTACTTAATCAGTTTTTCCCTGTTTCAACAGCCGACATAACCACCAGAATTTTGTTCTATACGGTCCTTATCTTTTCTTTCATCCTGCTAAAATACCTTTTCCTCAAAATGATGGGATTTATTTTTGGATTGGAAGATATTGTGCAGCTGCAGTACCAAGAGTTTGTGAGAACTATACTTTTTCTGGGTATTTTTATGCCAGTGATTGTGTTGATTTACCTTGCATTTAATGCCAGTATGCCCGGTATTATACTTTTAATTTCTAATTTGGCGGTTGCATTATTGTTAGGAATCACGATTGTACGTGTTTTTGCAACAGTAAATACGAAAGCTCCTGTACAAAATCTGCATTTATTTTCATACCTTTGCGCCACAGAAGTTATTCCGCTGGCAATAATACTTAAATTGATTGTGTTTAACTTTTAAAAACACAAATTCTTGGTATTGCAGCGGTGTCAGAAGTGATACATTAAGAACCGCATATATGGTTGAGAGCAAAGCAAAAGGGAGCGCGAATCCTGAAAGACACAAAGTACCTATTAAAAGTATACTGGTAACACAGCCGCAGCCTACCACTGACAACTCTCCTTATGTTACGATAGCTGAAAAGTATGGCATTAAAGTAGACTTCAGAGCATTTATTGAAGTAGAGCCGGTGCCATTTAAGGAGTTCAGAAAAGATAAGGTGGATATCCTGTCGCACACCGCAATTATTTTTACGAGCCGTAACGCTGTAGACCACTTCTTTAGAATCTGCCAGGAGAGCAAGATAGAAATGCCTGCTGATATGAAGTACTTCTGTATTTCTGATCAGACAGCTTATTATCTGCAGAAGTATATTGTGCTGCGCAAGCGTAAGCTTTTTGTAGGCGAAAAAACAGCGAAGGATCTTTTTGAGGTGATTAAGAAGCATAAGAATGAGAAATTCCTGTTCCCATGCTCTAACATCCGCAAAGACGATATTCCGGCTTTTATGGCTGCCAACAAGATCAAATTCACAGAAGCGATTATCTACAAAACTGTAGCGGCTGACCTTTCGGATCTGGATGATGTAACATACGACTGCCTGGCATTTTTCAGCCCGTCTGGTATTACATCTTTGTTCGCAAACTTCCCGGATTTTAAACAGAATAACACCCGTATAGCTGCATTTGGCCCTACCACAGCCAAAGCCGTACGCGATGCCGGATTAGAACTGGACATCGAGGCGCCAATGCCAAACGCACCTTCTATGACAGGGGCAATAGAAGTTTATATTCAAAATCAGAAGCAGAAGTAAAAAAAGCGTTTCTGCTGCAACTTTTATTTAGGAAATCCATAATACTAAACGCAAAGATAAGGGAGTACTAATTTCCTTGTTTTTGCGTTTTAGTGTATAAGTAGTATATTTAATTCCATATACTTCTACAAATTCCTTACCTCGGCATTGTTGCGGTTGCCTATGAAAAAGCTTCTACCCTTGTGTATACTGTTGTTGCTCGTTTTTGGCTATAAGGCACAAGCGCAGCAACAGCCGCAATTTACCCATTATAGTTTTAATGGAATGCAGCTGAGCCCTGCTTATGCCGGCATTACAAACCGCCCCGAGGTAATGAGTATTTTTCGTTACCAGTGGCTGGGCTATAATGCTACTTTTGACGATGGAGGGGCGCCACAAACGTTACTGCTTACAGCGCACACTCCTGTCAGACTGCTACGCGGAGGTGTAGGACTGACTTTGATGCGCGATAAAATTGCGAATACTACCTATACTACTGCTGCCCTTTCCTACTCTTTTCATATACCTGTTGGTGAAGCGAAACTTGGTTTGGGTATACAGGGGAATGTGAACAATATCAAGAAAGGTAGCTACAGAGCAATTGATGATAACGACCCGAGCGTGCCATACAACAGTTCGGACTCAAAATATGACCTGGGAGCTGGGATTTGGTATGAATCGCAAACATTTTATGCCGGCGGAGGGGTAACAAACCTGCTGCATTCGGAGTATGAGTTTGCAAACCAGCAGGACGGTGTAGGAGACGATAAGAAGGGAAATGTGCTGAGCGAGAATCATATTTACGTGACGGCAGGTTACCATTTGCCACTTACCCGTGAGTTTGTACTTACACCGATGGCCTTGGTGAAGCACGATACAGAGACTTTTTCGTTTGATGCAGGTGCTAAGGTAACCTATAGCGAAAAATATTGGGCCGGAGTGAACTACCGTCATCAGGAAGCTGTTGGTGCGCTTGTTGGGATGGGTTTATTCACAGATAATTCATTAAGAGTAGGATACGCATTTGATTTTACAGTATTTGATAAAGTGGCCAAAGCGCCAACATCACATGAAGTGATGCTTTCTTACAGGCTGCCCGAGCCTGCAGTGCGCTTTAAGCCACCAGTAAGAACGCCGCGATATAACTTCAGCAGATAACCGTCAAATACATGAAAAAGCTTATATAGCTTAAAAGTGCAATTCATGAAATAATACAGAAAAAAATAGTGATCTATCTGTAAAATAATCCCTTAATAAAGCCGTTCAAAAATAATAAATAAGTGTAGCAAGTAAATGTTTGTTTATTTGGTACTAAACAATATATATTTGCTACACCAGTGAAAATGTGCCAAGAATACTTTGCTAAAAATTTTACCTTTTTTAAGAGTGATCATGAACAAACTATTTAAGCTGTCTTCCTTTGCTCTGGCGGTGCTGCTGCTTGCAGGATGCGGTTTGAGAAACAGACCACAAGGAGACCTGATAGGCTCGCAGGACCGTCCGGACTATAATGCACAGCAGATCCCTTATGGTATGGTTGCGTGCCCGGGAGGTACCTTTCATATGGGCCAGGCCGATGAAGATATAGCCGCAACAATGGCTAACCTGAACAAGCAGGTTACTATTGGAGCCTTCTATATGGATGAGACAGAGATCACAAATAATGAATACCGCCAGTTTATGGAGGCAATCATGCAGGACTCTCTGGATATTCTTGGCGAAGCCTGGGTGATGGAAACCCTTTATCCTGATACTACTGTTTGGGTACGAGACTTCTCTTATCACATGGGGGATCCACTAATGGAATACTATTACTCGCATCCGGCATTTGATGACTATCCGGTGGTAGGCGTAGACTGGTTTGCAGCAAGGTATTTCTCTGACTGGCGCTCAAAACTGAAAAACCAGGCAAATGCTGAAGAAGGGATGGCTCCTATGCCAAGCTTTAGATTGCCTTCAGAAGCGGAGTGGGAATATGCAGCCCGCGGTGGACGTGATGTAACTGTTTATCCTTGGGGTGGCCCTTACCTGCGTAATGCGAAAGGTTGCTTGCTGGCAAACTTCAAGCCTGGCCGTGGCGACTACTATAGCGATGGCTTCTCTTACACTGCACCGGTAGCACAATACTTCCCGAACGACTTTGGCTTGTATGATATGGCTGGTAACGTTGCCGAATGGTGCGAAGACGACTATGCTGATGCCTACGTGCCAATTACTTGGGACCTGAACCCTGTTTACAGAGATCCGGCTGGCCTTGAAACCAGAAAAGTGGTTCGTGGTGGTTCATGGAAAGATATCGCTTACTTCCTGGAGACAGGTACCCGTAACTTCGAATACCAAGACTCTTCCAGATCATATATTGGCTTCCGTAATGCGATGGTTTACATCGGCAGATCATCAGGAAGAGAATTCAGATAAGAACATCCCCTATTTTATTAATACTCCACAAAACCCAAACACAATCGTTCACACTTTAATTTAGAAAACAAAATGAGTAACAAGAAGGAACGCAGCTTCATATACGACGTGCTGATGCCGAAAGTATACGGTCTTGGCGCTGCTGTCGTAATTATTGGTGCACTTTTCAAAATCCAGCACTGGCCAGGTGCTGACGTTATGCTTATTGCTGGTCTTGGAACAGAGGCAATCATCTTTGCTCTGAGTGCTTTCCAGCCACAACCGCACGATCCGGACTGGGCAAGAGTATATCCACAACTTGCTGATGACTACAGCGGAGATGCTATATTACCAGCAACTACAGCTGCTTCGGGTGGCAATGGTCTTACCCGCAAACTGGATGATATGCTGCTTGATGCAAACATTACGCCAGAAACTATTAATTCTTTAGGTTTAGGTCTTAACAGATTAAGCGATACAGCCGCGCAGCTTGCCGATGTAAGCCATGCTGCTTCAGCTACATCGGACTATACTTTAAAAGTACAGGAAGTTACAGGTTCATTAGACAAAATGAACGTAGCTTATGCAACTACTTCTGAAGCCCTTGCACAGATGGCTGGCTCTACAGTTGATGCCAAAGAGTATCACCAGCAGATCCAGGGTATGACCAAGAATCTTGGTGCACTAAACGCAGTGTATGAAATGGAACTACAGGATGCTAACAACCACCTGAAGGCCATGAACAAATTCTATGGTAACCTGAGCATGGCGATGGAGAATTTAACTGATGCCAGCAAGGATACAGAACAATTCAAGCAGGAAGTTTCTAAGCTTACACAGAACCTACACTCACTTAACACAGTGTACGGAAACATGCTTACTGCTATGAGAGGCTAGTCAGGCCTTACTTATTGTTCTAATTCAAAAACGAAAACAACAGTTAAATAAGGTAAAAAATGGCTGGAGGAAAAGAGACACCTAGGCAGAAGATGATCGGTATGATGTACCTGGTACTGACCGCACTTCTGGCCCTACAAGTGAACTCGGCTATCCTGATGAAATTTCAATTCCTCGATCAAAGTTTGATGGGGGTAAATGATAAAACAGTTACGGATAATACCGGAGTTCTGAACAGCATAAATGCTGCTGTAAAAGAAATGGGTGAAACTGCTAAAGACAAGCAGGTTCTTACAAGTGCGCAGCAGGTTAGACAGAAGACATCTGAAATGGTTAGCTATATCCGTGGTTTGCGCGAGAAATTAGTGAATGAAACTGGTGGAGTAAACCCAGATGATCCGAATCAGTATGCTAACCCGAATGCAGAGGATAAAGTAGCTATTATTATGATTGGTGCAGCCAATAAAAATAATGGTGCTGCATACGAGCTGAAGGATAAGCTTAACGAATATGCAAAGTTCCTGAAGGGCTTTAACCCAACTATGCCGGCAACACTGGCAAATGATGGCAAAGAAGATCCTGTTGCGAAAAACGATAAAACACAGCGTAACAAAGACTTTGCAGAGCTAAATTTTGAAAATACGCCACTTGTAGCAGCACTGGCTGTTCTGTCGCAGAAAGAAAGCGAGATACTGAAATATGAAGCTGATGCTTTACAGAAGCTGGCGAATGAAGTAGGTGCAGAGAAAATTGTAGTAGATCAGATCTTTGCAATGGCACGTGCTGAATCCAAAACTGTAGCAGCTGGTACTAAGTACAAGGCAGACCTGTTTATTGCAGCTTCTTCTGAGTCTATTAAACCAGAAATGCGTTACAGAGGTCAACCACTGAAAGTAGTTGATGGTAAAGGACAGGTCGAGTTCGTTGCATCTGCTACAAACTATGATGCTGAAGGTAACTCAAAGCAAACTTGGAAAGGCGAAATCACCATCAGACAAAAAGGCAAGGATACTACTTATGTAGTAGAAGAAGAGTACATCGTAGCTAAGCCTGTCATTCAGGTTCAGTCTGCTGCTGTACAGGCCTTATACTTCAGATGTGCAAATGAGCTGAACATACAGGTGCCAGCACTGGGTGCTACTTACGACCCGAGCTTTAACGCAACAGGTGGACAAGCTGTAAAGGGCGCTAAAAAAGGCCTGGTAACAGTAATTCCTAGTTCAACAGAAGTTAAGCTTACTGTAAGCAGCAACGGAAACGCAATTGGCACTGAAACATTTAAGGTTCGTCCGATACCAAAGCCTACGCTTACACCGTTAGTAAATGGACGTCCGCTGGATGTTAGACGTGGTCTGCCAGCTCAGGCAATCAGACAGGTTAACATTGAAGCGATTGCAGATGAAGGTTTTAAACAATTATTACCTAACGAAGCACGTTTCAGAGTTACAAAGTGGAAAGCTTACCTGGTACGTGGTGTAAACCCAATTGATCAGATAGAAGTGAATGGGCCATCAGAGAACCTTTCGCGATTTGCACAGAAAGCCAGCAAAGGCGACCGTGTAGTAATTGAAGTTCTGGATGTAAAACGTCTGAACTACAAAGGAAGCGTGGAAGATATCAACGTAAGTGGTGAAACCAACTGGACCATTCCACTGAATTAATTTTTGAAGCTTACAAGGAATATGAAAGTAGTAAAAGCATTAGGTATAGCAGCAGGCATTTTCCTGGGCATGAATGCGATGGCGCAGCAGGTATCTACCACTGCTACCAGCAGTCCATCCGCCAGACCAATTCCGGAACATGATGTATTGTTCAGGAAAACAGTATGGCGCAAGATAGACCTGCGCGAAAAGCAGAACAGGCCGATGTTTTCTGAAAACAGGGAAATTACTAAAATCATTATGGATGCTGTAAAAAGCGGAGAGCTGACAGCCTATGCAAATGATTCAGTAAGCAAGCCCTTAACCCGCGAAGAATTTGCTTCGAACATGACCAAGCAGGAAGCTGCTTCAGGTTTGAGCGAGGAAGAAATTGCAGCTGGTTTCGGAAACCAAAAAGAGGAGGAGAGTGCATGGGGCGCAGCGCTTGGTGGAAATAATGCCAATGCGAATGCAGGACCTGCAACAAACGAGTATTTCGCAAAGGAACTATACCTGCTCGAACTGAAAGAGGATGTGGTATTTGATAAGAAACGTTCCAGAATGTATCATGACATTCAGACGATCACGATCAAAATACCTGCTACTTCAAATGAACTTGGCATAGAAAATACACTGGCATCGTTTAAAATGAGTGATCTGGTACGCGTATTCCGTAACAATCCGGAAACTGCTATCTGGTATAACGCACAAAACAATGCCCAGCATAAAAACCTGGCAGATGCTTTCGATTTATGGCTGTTCAGCTCATACATTACAAAGATATCTAACCCAGGCGACAGAGCTTTAGCTGATATGCATGGCGCAGGTGCGAAAGGCCTGTTAGCAGCTCAGGAAGCACTGGAAGCGCTGATAGAATATGAATACAGCTTGTGGAGCTACTAATAGCTACTCAGCTTAAAATAAAAAAGGAGACCAGTAATTTGGTCTCCTTTTTTATTTTAAGGCTTTTACATCAACTATAAACTGTAATAGCGATAACCTATAGTTGCTCAGAGTGGAGGAAATCGTAAAGTATAGTGGCTTTAGCCTTACCCACTTCTTCGGTCAGTTCATCTATAGTTAGGTCACGCAGCTTTTTGACGGACCTGTACTTAGCTAACAGACGTTCAGCAATGACAGGGCCTATTCCTTTGATATCAGTAAGTTCGGTTTTAAGCGTACCTGCATCGCGTTTACTTCGGTGAAACGTGATAGCAAAACGGTGCGCCTCATTGCGTATGCGCTGGATCAGTTTCAGGGACTCAGACTTTTTATCAATATAAAGCGGAAGTTTGTCGCCAGGGTAGAAGATTTCTTCCAGTCGTTTGGCAATACCAACTATAGCCATTTTGCCCCAAAGATCAAGATCCTTAAGCGCCTGTACTGCAAAACTCAATTGTCCTTTACCGCCATCTATAACTATAAGCTGAGGCAATGGCTGGTTCTCTTCCAGTAAGCGTTTGTAGCGACGGGTAACAATCTCATACATCGACTCAAAGTCGTGTGGGCCGACAACGGTTTTTATATTAAAATGGCGATAATCTTTTTTACTTGGTTTGCCATTCTTAAAACATACCATAGAAGCAACCGGGTTATCACCCTGGAAGTTGGAGTTATCAAAACACTCAATGTGACGGGGTAGCTCAGTGAGGCGTAAGTCTTTTTTAAGTGTTTCCAGTACCCTGAGCTCACGCTTTTCATTCAGATCCCGATTCTTTTCCTGTCTTCCTTCTCGTTCCTTACGCAGGTACATGGCATTTTTGAGCGAGAGGTTGAGTAACTTTCGTTTATCTCCTATCTGTGGGTAAGTAACAGCAATGTTATCGAGTGGCAGCGTAACTTCTATGTTGGTAATCACTTCGCGTGAAGTGCTTTCGAACTCCTGGCGCAACTGTACTATAACAGAAGCTAAAATGTCAGCGTCGTCTTCATCCAGCTTCTTTTCTACCTCAAGGGATTGTGTTAGGATAATAGAGCCGTTCATTACCTTCAGGTAGTTCAGGAAAGCACACTGCTCATTAGAGGTAATCGTAAAGACATCAATGTTAGAAAGCGTATTGCTTACTACTGTAGACTTAGCCTGGAAATCCTCGAGCATGTCCAGCTTTTGCTTATACTGATGGGCCAGTTCGAACTGAAACTCTGCCGCTGCAGCAGCCATTTGCTCTTTGAAATAGTTTTTAGCTATAGTTAGGTTGCCGGAGAGTATGTTTCTGATCTGCGAAATATGCTGGTTGTATTCCGTTTCATCTACCAAACCTTCGCAGGGGCCTTTGCAGTTGCCTATATGATACTCCAGGCATACCTTAAATTTTCCAGCCTCAATATTGGCAGGAGATAGATTGTAGGTACAGGTTCGTAATGGATACAGCGTCCGGATAAGATCCAGAACCACATGCATGGTAGTGCCACTCGGGTAAGGACCAAAGTAGCGTGAGCCATCGTTGATCTTATTGCGCGTACTGATTACACGCGGAAAGCGCTCATTAATTATGCAGATGTAAGGATACGTCTTACCATCTTTCAGCAGGATGTTATACTTGGGCTGATACTGTTTGATCAGGTTATTCTCCAGCAGGAAGGCATCTGCTTCAGTATCAACTATAGTAAACTCGATTTCCTTGATCTGGGAAACAAGTTTAAGCGTTTTTTTATTATGCTGGGCAGAGCGGTTGAAATAAGAGCTCACACGCTTTCTTATATCAACTGCTTTGCCAACATAGATAATACCGTTGTCGTCAAAAAATTTATAGATGCCGGGCTTATGCGGCAGATGCGATATCTTTTCTTTCAGCTTTTCGTTCGCGGGCATTTCAGCGCAAATTAGATCTCTGCGTCAAGGTTAATTTCAGTTGGCAAACGAAGGAATTCATCCTGTTGGGTAGAATCAATCGGTATACCGCCACTGTTATACTTTGCGCAATCTAATTCTACAGATAAAGGCGCTAAAGGTTTAGGGAAAGGATCTTTAGACACATCCAGCGATTTATCGGCATATACTTTCTGCATAAAGGCGCCATAAATTGGCATGGCAAGCCTGCCACCCTGACCCAGCGCTATAGTTCTGAAGTGGATGGAACGATCTTCGCCCCCAACCCAGGTACCACATACCAGGTCAGGAGTTACACCCATAAACCAGGCATCAGAGTAGTTCTGAGTTGTACCGGTTTTTGCACCAATCTCGTTTTTCAGGCCATTGCGGTGACGCAGGCCATAGTATGATGTACCGCCAGGCTCAGCAGCTGCTTTCAGCATGTGTACCATCATATAGGCTGTTTCTTCGCTCAGGGCATCTACCGTATTTGGTACAGGCGTGTAAAGCACGTTGCCATGCTTGTCTTCGATGCGGGTAATATAGTTAGGCTCCACCCAGGTACCGCTGTTTACGAATGTACCATAAGCGCCAACCATATCAAAAAGGGTAACATCACTTACACCCAATGCCAGCGAAGGTGTAGGGTCAAGCGGAGTACTGATGCCTAAACGTTTAGCAGTTTTAACCAGCGTTTCGGGGCCCAGTTTATTTACAAGGAAAGCCGAAATAGAGTTAACAGATTCAGCAAGGGCCTTACGTAGGGTATATTTCTGACCTGAGTATTTGTTGTTCGCGTTATTAGGACACCACATATTACCATCTGGCAGTGGGATACACATTTGCGTATCTATTACTTCGTAGCAAGGGTAATAGCCGTTCTCGATAGCAGCGGTGTAAAGGAACGGCTTAAATGTTGAGCCAGGCTGACGCGCACCCTGCTTTACGTGGTCGTATTTAAAATGCTTATAGTTGATACCGCCAACCCATGCCTTAATATGGCCCGTTTGTGGTTCCATCGCCATAAAGCCTGTCTGTAGGAAGTGTTTATAGTACTTCATCGAGTCAATCGGGCTCATTTCTACCTGCTTTTCGCCTTCCCACGTAAAAATGGTCATCGGTATTTTTTTGTTCAAATAGAAATTGATGGAATCCTCGTTGCCATCAAATCGTCTCTGCAGGTTTCTGTAGCGGTCAGAGCGCTTAATAGCCTGCTCCACATAGCCTTTTATTTCCTGGTTGTTACGGTCTACCCACGGGTTGCGGCCTTTCCAGTGCTCGAAAAACAGCTTCTGCTGGGCCTTCATGTGTTCAGCTACAGCCTGCTCGGCATGCTTCTGCATCCTGGAATCTATAGTTGTATAGATCTTCAGACCATCAGCATAGAGGTCGTACCCGTTTTCGCGGCACCATTTCAGCAGAAACTTACTTGCTTCGGTACGGAAATAAGGGGCTAAGCCGATGTTTTGGTTCTCTACACGGTAATCAAGTTTAATGTCCTGCTCTTTTAGTTGGTTATAAGCGTTTTCCTCTAAAAAGCCATACTTAACCATTTGCGAGAGCACTACATTACGGCGTCGCTTGGAGTTTTCAGGGTTAAATTTCGGGCTGAAAGCTGTTGGCGCTTTTAATAAACCAACCAGCACCGCCGACTCCTGCACTTCCAGGTCATGAGGAGCTTTGTTAAAGAAGGTGCGGGCTGCTACCTTAATACCAAAAGCATTTGAACCAAAGTCTACAGTGTTAAGGTACATGGTCATGATCTCGCGCTTTGTGTAACTGCGCTCCAACTTCACGGCCATAATCCACTCTTTAGTTTTCAGGATGAGCATACCAATTCCCGGCACGCCATTCAGAACACCGTTATTCAATTCTTCGCTACGGGTATTAAACAGGTTTTTAGCCACCTGTTGGGTAAGCGTACTACCACCACCTTTCAGGTCGCCTGTAATAATGCCCGATGCCACACGCATCATAGCTTGCGGGTCTATACCGGAGTGATCTTCAAAGCGGATATCTTCTGTTGCCAATAAAGCATTAACTAAGTTATCCGGCAGGTCCTCGTAGTCAACTGGAGAGCGGTTTTCACGGAAATACTTACCCAGCTGTACATTGTCGGCTGAGTATAGTTCCGAGGCCAGTTCGCTTTTAGGGTTTTCGAGGGTGCGCAGGTTTGGCATCTCCCCGAAAAGATTAAGGAAGTTTGCACTAACAGCCCAGATGTAAACTATAAAGGCTGCAAAGCCACCTAAAAAAAGCAACCAGATGGAAGTTAGCACTTTCGGGAACACCGATTTTGGTTGTGTAGCAGTTTTTTGACGCGTAGTCATGTATTCTTAATAATTGTTTTTGAAGAAAGTCAGATATGCTTCAACATCTTTCTTCTGCATGAATTTCTGATAGTTGGCAGAAGAGATTACAAAGGTAGTGAATTCTACGCCTCTAATTCTACCAACCGGGGCTTCCGGCCCTTTTTGTCTTGTATTATAACTGTTTGCCAACTTCTGGTCATTTATGGAGCGCGCCACCAGCATTGTTTTACCCGGGGCGAAAGATTCCTCTGATACAGTTAGCTGTTGTGCTCTGTAAAATTTAAGGTTAAACTTCTCGTATTTGGCAGCGATGTCTTTAAAAGCGGCATGGTCTGTTGGGTAAATCAATACAAAATAATAAGCTGTATCTACCTCAGTACTATAGGCAACCGGAGCCTCCTCTGCAGGTTCAGCTATAGTTGCGGCTGTCGTGTCTGCTATAGTTTGAGCAGGTGTTGTTACAGTGGCTGTAGTATCTATAGTTGTTGACTGTGTGTTTGTAGTTGTTGTTGTAGCTGTTGGTTGCACAGGTGCTGTAGATGCAATAACTGTGCTAACTTTATCTTCGGGCCGGAGCTGAGCTGCTGCTTTGGGTTTTGGCGGTTCTATAGTTGGGGCCTCTTTGCGAAGCATGTTTTGTTGCTCCAGCGAACTATAGCGTTCCAGCAGCACATTGGCTTTTGCCTGCAGTGGGCTTGCCGGGAATTCTTTTCTGAACTGCTCCAACTGGGCACGCAACGCCTGCGGCTCTTTGGTGCGCGCCGTGATCATGATTTCCAGATAAGCCGCTTTGTCCTGAATGTCGTTGTGCGGGAACTGGCTCACTACCTGGTCAACTATAGTTTGTGCTTGCTTATAGTTTCCTGCTTCGTAATAAGTGTAAGCAGAGTCGTATAAGGCGCGTGCTTTTACGTTTTCGGCTGCATTTTTAACGCTGAACTCAGGGTCATCAACTAACTGGGCAAAAGCAGAACCCGGAAATTGCTGCTTTATTTTATTATAGTATGCCTGTTTCCGGTTGTCGTTTGCCTTATCGTAGATCAGATAGAGGGCATAGTAAGTCTCGGCTGCATGCTCAGTGCTAGGGAAACGCTGTAGCAGTTGCTCAAAAGTTTCGGCTGCTTTTGCGTTTTCATGCAGGTTTTGGTAATAGATATTGCCCAGGGTAAACAAGGCTTCTTCTACCATTTTTTCAGAGCGCTGTATAGCGGCTGTAGTCAGCGGTATCTCCTGCAGATAGGCCTGTATCTGCGCTTTTGCTCTGGCTTCGGCGGTTAAAGTTGTATCTGGAGTAGCCGCTATAGTTTCCTGTTGGGTTTCCTGTGCCTGTTGGCTACTTTCTCCCCTGCTGCGTATGCGCCAGAAATCCTGTAAAGGCCTGTCGCCCCAACGACGGATAAACTCGGAACGGGCACTTGCCATAGCAGCCGGGTTATCGAAATACCACACCCCACCCGTAGTCTGTTGGTTAAAAGCCAGTGCATCATTTGTGTTGATGCTGGACCTGCGGCGTTCGTTTTGTGCCTGCTGTGCCTCCTGGTGTGCAAGTAACTGCTGTCTTTCTTCTTCCTGGCGCTGTACTAATTGCTGCAAAAAAGCTATTCGGTCGGCTTCGCTCATGCGGGCAATGCGCTGTAAGCTGTCCTGAGTCTGAATGGTGTTATACTGCGTGGCAAATGCAGTAAGTACGTTGCGGCGTTCGGCAACGGCTTCGTATTCGGGGGCAGTCTGCGGATACACCTGTACGGCACTGTCGTAATAAGCCTGTGCCATGTTGTATTTGCCCAGATGCTCAAAATATATTCTGCCAGCCAACAGGTAACTATAGGCTTGCTGGTTTGGCAATGTACCGCGTTCTTTTAACGATTGCTGCAGGTAGGTCAGCGCTTTATCATAGTTCTGCTTACGTAGTTCGAACTGTGCCATCTCGTACAGGATCTTGTCTTTGTACTCGACATTCTTTTCATCTTTAAGCATGCGCTGATAAAAACCAGCTATCCGCTCCTGGTCCTGTTCGTCGCTCAGCTCCGAAACTTGCCCAATATATAGCCTGCTGAAAAAGCCCAGGTCGTAAGGTGGGTTACTGCGCAGAATTTTATTGTAATGCTTATATGCTTCTTTATTCTCCTGCTTGGCCTGGTATAGTTGCGCAAGCGCAAAACGAACCCGTGATTCGGCGTCTTTCCCCTCGAAATTAGGTACAGATAGAGCCAGGTTCTCGATCACAGCAGCTGTGTCGGACTGCATCCAGTGGTATTGGGCACGGGCCAGGTATAGTTCGCGGGCATTGTCTTTGTTCAGGCGCTCGCGGCGTAGTAATTCTGATACCTGGTTCGCATTATCCAGCTCCTGCATTTGCAGGTAAGTGCGCATCAGCCATACCAGTGCTTCGTGGCGGGCATCTTTATCCTTGCTTATTGTATTAGCATATTTAAAGGTGCGGGCTGCATCGGCAAAATCGAGCTGGTAGTAACGTGCACGGCCAATCAGAATGTAGCAGTCGTCTATCCATTTGCTGTTTTTGTGATACTGTATCGGGAAGGACGCTTTTTTAACAACATCCTCCAGGTCGGCGGCAGCAGCTTTGGCTGTAGTAGAATCTATAGTTGGATAGATCGGGATTACTTGGTTGTAATCATAAACCATCTGCTTCTGCAGCGCCGCTTCTATGGCACGCATTTTCTCCTTGGCCAGAAAGTAGCCATTGTAGCGTGAGGTAGTGTTGTGATATGTTTTACTAAGTGGGTTGTTACGCTCCACAGAGCACGCACCAACTATAGCCGATACCAGCAGGAGCAGTAAGTATATAGATTTTTGCTTCAAAGTATAACGCAATGCAGAAAGACTTAGGCTAAAGTATAAAAAATAACGATGCAGCAGGTTGTAAAAGTATAAATATAGCAACTGTAAAAGCAGTACGCACTGTTACTAAACGAGTTTACAGTGTCAGTTCTATAGTTTCCACTATAGCCCCAGGTAATGAACTATAGGTAACCGCATTTGGTTTCAGGCGGGGCCTGGCAGACAAAATTAGACAATTTGGTAGCGCCTTATTTGTGAATAACAGCATGTTGCAACAAAAAAAGCAGTACTTTTGCACAAAATTATTCCTATGGCAACTACTCCTGATAGCGAAGATAAAGAGGGCGGCATCAAACCCTACCTGAAGTATTCGGGACTGGCTTTCCAGATGATTGGCGTAATGGTACTGGCTGCATGGCTGGGAATGAAGCTGGACGAGCATTTTGCGACACAAAATCCGTGGTTCACGATCGGGTTATTGGTGGTGGCGGTAGTTGCTTCTATGGTTTTGGTTATATTTTCATTAAACAAAAAATAAGTACCCTGTGAATTTTTTTAAAAAACTTGTACTGTTTTCGGTAGTGGTAGGACTGCTGGTTGGGGCGCTGCAATTTTATACCGGCAGCCAGCTGGTGCACACTCATATCTGGTACCTGTTCGGATTTATGGTAATAGTTACAGCACTGGCCTATTATGTATCGCGGCTCGGTGTGAGCTACGATAACGATAATTTCCAACTATACTACTTTGGGTCAATGGGTTTCCGGATGATATTGAGTATAGCGGTGATCTTTATCTATGTATTCCTTCACTCTGAAAACGAGCTGCAGTTCGTTTTGAACTTCTTCGTGCTATATTTTCTATTTACCGGGTTTGAAATTTACAGTTTGTTGGCTAACTTCGCACCGCAATTGAAAAAGCCGAACGAGCAATAAAGTACCACTTTACAAGCGTTGCTTCTAACTATCTCTTAATGAAGAAGTTATTTATTTTACTGTTTTCCTTCTTAACGATCTCAGCTCAGGCTGCGTCCTCTGAAGGTGAAGAATTCAAGCCAGGTGATCTGATCATGCATCACATTGCTGATGATTACAGCTGGCATTTTGCAGATGGCGCAGTGCTTTATCTGCCGGTTATACTGATAGATAACGGAAAATTCGTTTCTTTCTCTTCCAGCAATTTCTATAACGAGAACCACGAACTTGTTCCTTACGAGGGATATGTTCTCAATCACGGTCATATTTACAGAGCAGATGCCTCTGGTGAGCCGTCAGAAGATAAGGCAGGTCTGTATGACTTCTCTATCACCAAGAACGTGGCTTCTATGTTCGTGAGTGTTGCATTGCTGTTTCTTGTGTTTTTCTCTATTGCAAGCAGCTATAAGAAGAATGCAGGTAAAGCGCCAAGAGGTCTTCAGTCATTCTTTGAGCCAATCGTTATTTTTGTTCGCGATGAGATAGCAAAGGGTAATATTGGTCCTAAGTATGAGCGTTATATGCCATACCTGCTGACTATCTTCTTCTTTATCTGGTTTAATAACCTGCTTGGTTTGATGCCGGGTGGGGCAAACTTAACTGGAAACATTGCCGTTACGCTTGTGCTGGCTACGCTGACGCTCCTTATTACTGTGTTCAGTGGTAATAAGAACTACTGGGGGCACATCTTTGCAACACCAGGTGTTCCGAAATGGCTGGCTCCGATCATGATTCCGGTGGAATTGATCGGTATCCTTACAAAGCCATTCTCTCTGATGGTCCGACTTTTTGCAAACATTACTGCGGGTCACATTATCATTCTTTCCCTGTTCAGCTTAATCTTTATCTTTAAAAGTGTTGCTGTGGCGCCAATAAGCGTAGCGTTCGCAATCTTCATGTTCTTCCTGGAGTTACTGGTAGCGCTGCTGCAGGCTTATATCTTTACCCTGTTGTCTGCAATGTACTTTGGTGGCGCTGTTGAAGAACACGATCACGTGGATGACATGGGATTTGGTGAAGGTGCTCATTAATTTGAATTCTTTTTTTAACTATATATAACTACAATTATGTTACTAGCAATTTTGCTTCAAGCAGCGACCGACTTTGGTTTAGCTATCATGGGTGCCGGTATCGGTGCTGGTCTAGTTGCCCTAGGCGCTGGTTTGGGTATCGGTAGAATTGGTGGCTCTGCCATGGAATCTATCGCTCGTCAGCCAGAAGCTGGTGGTAAAATCCAGACTGCTATGATCATCGCGGCGGCCCTTATCGAAGGTGTTGCACTGTTCGGTGTGGTAGTTTGCTTGTTAATTTCTTTCAAAGGCTAATAAGCTTTTGCTAATCTCACGTCCGGACGCATGGTCCGGACGATGAGATTAAAAGTAGTTGAATAGTTAAAGAGCCGGTATTGCAACAGCAAACTGGTAGATACATAAAAAATAACAGACAGCTTTAAACACAATGGATTTAGTAACCCCAAATTTTGGTCTGATCTTCTGGCAGTTAGTAACGTTCCTGATCGTTATGTTCCTGCTAAGCAAATTTGCCTGGAAGCCGATCATGGGCGCACTGCGCGAGCGTGAGACTTCTATCGAGAATGCATTAAGTGCTGCTGAGCAAGCCAAGCTGGAAATGCAGGGCTTAAAAGCTGAGAACGAGAAACTGCTGGCAGAAGCACGCATGGAGCGCGACAGAATTCTGAAAGAAGCTTCTGAAGCTGCAAACAACCTAGTTGAGACTGCTAAAACAAAAGCTAACGACGAAGGTGCCCGCATGATTGCACAGGCACGTGAAGCGATCGAGAACGAGAAACTTGCTGCCCTTGCAGAAGTTAAGAACATGGCTGCAGCCCTTTCAGTGGATATTGCTGAGCGCATCCTTAGAAAAGAGCTGAGTGATCCGAAGGCACAGCAGGCGCTGGCTGAAGATTACATCCGCGAAGTAACGCTTAACTAAAACAGATAACAGGTAGCGTTGCCCCGCGCAACGACCATACTTTATATAAAGCAATATGTCAGAATTAAGAGTTGCTTCCAGATACGCGAAGTCGCTGATTGAACTGGCTGCGGAAAAAGGAATTTTGGAGCAGGTGCATGACGACATGAAACTGTTTTCAAACACCATTTCCCAGAACAGAGATTTCCAGATGCTGCTCCGTAACCCTATTGTAAAGTCAGATAAGAAAATGGCTGTACTCAATAGTGTGTTTAAAGGTAAAGTGCAGGAAATGACGCTGGCTTTCTTCACTATAGTTACACGCAAAAACCGTGAAGCTATACTGGAGTTTGTTGCAACAGAGTTTGAGAAGCAGTACAACCTGATGAAAGGTATACAGCGCGCAAGCGTAACGTCAGCTGCACCTTTATCTCCGGCACTGCGTCAGCAACTGGGCGAAAGGCTAGCGAACGAAACTGGTAAGACTATACAGTTAGAAGAAATGATCGATCCTAGCCTGATTGGCGGTTTTGTGCTGCGAGTAGGCGATAGACAGATCGATAGCTCCGTGAAGAACAGCCTTCGCAAGCTTAAAAATAATTTTAAAGACAATTCCTATATTAATAAACTATAATCATGGCAGAAGTAAGACCTGACGAAGTATCAGCCATACTAAGAGAGCAGCTTTCCGGCTTCCGTTCCGAGGCAGAACTGGAAGAGGTAGGTACAGTACTGCAAGTGGGTGACGGTGTCGCTCGTATCTATGGCCTTTCCAGAGCACAATCCGGAGAGCTTTTAGAGTTTGAGAACGGACTTCAGGCGCTTGTTCTGAACCTGGAAGAAGACAACGTGGGTGCCGTATTACTAGGCGACTACAGCGAAATTAAAGAAGGAGCAACCGTTAGAAGAACAAACCGCATTGCCTCTGTTAAAGTAGGTGACGGTATCGTTGGCCGTGTAGTTAATACACTTGGTCAGCCTATAGATGGTCGTGGTCCGATTGCTGGTGACCTTTATGAGATGCCACTTGAGCGTAAAGCGCCAGGTGTTATCTTCCGTCAGCCGGTAAACGAGCCAATGCAGACTGGTATCAAAGCGATCGACTCTATGATTCCGATCGGCCGTGGTCAGCGTGAGCTTATCATCGGTGACCGCCAGACTGGTAAATCAGCGGTAGCGATCGATACAATCCTGAACCAGCGCGAGTTCTTCGAAAAAGGACAGCCAGTGTTCTGTATCTATGTTGCCGTAGGTCAGAAAGCATCTACAGTAGCACAGGTAGTTAAATCCCTGACTGAGGGTGGTGCAATGGATTATACAGTAGTAGTTTCGGCTTCTGCTTCTGATCCGGCTCCAATGCAGTTCTTTGCTCCGTTTACAGGTGCTGCTATAGGTGAGTTCTTCCGCGATACAGGCCGTCCGGCGCTGGTTGTTTATGATGACCTTTCTAAGCAGGCAGTAGCATACCGCGAAGTATCTCTGCTTCTTCGTCGTCCACCAGGACGTGAGGCTTACCCAGGTGACGTATTCTATCTGCACTCTCGCTTATTAGAGCGTGCTGCAAAAGTTAACGCATCTGATGAGATTGCACGTAACATGAACGACTTACCAGAGTCTATCCGTCACATGGTAAAAGGTGGTGGTTCTTTAACTGCCCTTCCAATCATCGAGACACAGGCTGGTGACGTTTCTGCTTATATCCCAACAAACGTTATTTCTATTACAGACGGTCAGATCTTCCTTGAGACGAACCTTTTCAACTCAGGTATCCGTCCGGCGATTAACGTAGGTATTTCAGTATCACGCGTAGGTGGTTCTGCTCAGATCAAGTCAATGAAAAAAGTGGCTGGTACACTGAAGCTGGATCAGGCACAGTTCCGTGAGCTGGAAGCATTTGCTAAATTCGGTTCTGACCTGGATGCTGCAACCAAGCTTACAATTGAGCGTGGTCGTCGTAACCTGGAAATCCTGAAGCAGCCACAGTTCTCTCCGGTATCGGTAGAAGAGCAGGTAGCGATCATTTATGCTGCTACAAATGGTCTGCTGGATGATGTTCCGGTATCAGAAGTAAGAACGTTTGAGAAAGATTACCTACGCACAATGCGCGCTCAGCACGCTGATGTACTGAACGCCCTGCTGGCAGGTAAACTGGATGACTCAACAACAGGCGTAATGCGCCAGGTAGCGAAAGAGCTATCAGCTAAATACAAGAAGTAATATTCAAGTTATGTGTTAAAGGTTAAGGGGTACAACCCTTAACCTTTAGCTTTGCTCATAACAACAACTATATGGCAAGTTTAAAAGAGGTTAGAAGCCGTATTACATCGGTATCGTCTACACAGCAGATTACAAAAGCCATGAAAATGGTGGCGGCTGCTAAGCTGAGACGTGCACAGGATAACATCCTGCGTATGCGTCCGTATGCACAGCGCCTGAGCGGCATTCTTGCCAATCTGTCTTCGCTTACCGAAGGTTCTGTAACGAATGTTTACTCTCAGAAGCGTGAGCCAAACAGAGTATTGATCATTGCTGTAACATCAGACCGTGGTCTTGCAGGAGCTTTTAACTCAAACATCATCAAAGCTGCCAGCACGTTAGCTACGACCAAATACCGTAGCCAAATGGATGCCGGAAACGTTACTTTCCTGACGATAGGCAGAAAAGGCTTTGAGGCATTCTCTAAGAGAGGTTATAAAGTAATCGGCAACTATACTGGTGTATTTGCTAATCTGTCTTTTGATTCAGTTCGTGGTGCTGCAGAGCATGCCATGGATGGTTTCGTAAAAGGCGAATTTGATCAGGTAGAGCTGGTTTATAACGAATTTAAAAACGTTGCAACCCAGATTGTACGCACCGAGCAGTTACTGCCAATTGAAGAACAGCTGGTTGATGACAGCAGAGCTGCAACTTTGGTAGCAGATTACACTTTTGAGCCTTCTAAAGAAGAGATCATTCAGGAGCTTATACCAAAATCGCTGAAAATTCAGGTGTATAAAGCTGTGCTGGAGTCGAACGCATCGGAGCACGGAGCCCGAATGACGGCCATGGATAAGGCAACTGAAAACGCAGGCGAACTGTTGAAGGAGCTGAAGCTGACTTACAACAGGACGCGCCAGGCAGCAATCACGAAGGAGATTCTCGAGATCGTGGGTGGTGCCGAGGCCCTTGCTTCGAAATAAAGAAGAAAGAAACTATAAAGCAGCGCCCATCTCTGAAAGGTGGGCGTTTCTGTTTTATGGAGGTACTATGGTTGTTGCCAAATTGTTAAAAGATAATCTTTAGCAAAGAATTGTACTGACTACCCAGAAGTGTGTTGTAACTTTAATGCACACACTAAAAGTAAAAATGAGAACTATAGCTATTAAACTACTCCTGGTTCTGGTGCCGCTTTTAACAGCCTGTGCAACCAAAACAGGATCAATCAGTCAGGAACAAAAGGGAACAACTATAGACCGGCCAAAACTGGTAGTGGGTATAGTTGTAGACCAGATGCGCTATGATTTTTTATTCCGTTACTGGGATCAGTATGGCGAGAACGGTTTTAAGAAATTGGTGCGCAATGGGTTTAATTTCCAGAATGCAAATTATAGTTATGTACCTACCTATACTGCGCCGGGCCATGCCAATATCTATACAGGCAGTGTACCATCGGTGAATGGTATTATAGCCAATAGCTGGTACGACCGTGAGGCAGGTAGATCAATGTACTGTGTGGAAGACAAATCAGTAAAGACAGTAGGAAGCACTTCCAAAGCAGGCCTAATGTCACCCAGAAACCTGTTGTCAACAACTATAACAGATCAGTTACGACTTGCTACAAACAAAAAAGCAAAAGTTATAGCTGTAGCCTTGAAAGACAGAGGAGCAGTATTGCCGGGCGGCTACATGGCGAATGGCGCTTACTGGTTCGATTCTGAATCAGGCAACTTTATTACCAGTTCGTTTTACGAGCAAACGCTGCCAGACTGGGTAAATGCGTTCAATGGGCAGAAACTGGCAGATAAGTACCTGAGCCAAACCTGGAACACGTTGCTGCCGATTGCACAATACACAAACAGCACAGCAGATAACATGCCTTACGAAGAAGGGCTGCCAGGTAAAGCGGAACCCGTTTTTCCTTATGATCTGCCTGCTCTGAAAGGTAAAGATTATGACCTGATCAGAACAACACCGTTTGGTAACACACTAACCAAAGACTTTGCATTGCAGGCGCTGAAGTCTGAAAAACTGGGAAAAGGCGAATCAACGGATTTCCTGGCAATCAGCTTCTCTTCGACAGACTATATCGGACACGATTTCGGGCCTAATTCTATTGAGGTAGAAGATACATACATCAGGTTAGACAGAGAAATAGCAGAACTGCTGAATGAATTTGAGAAACAGGTAGGGAAAGAAAATCTGTTGGTGTTCTTAACAGCAGACCACGGAATTGCTAACGTGCCGGCATACATGATTGCTGAACGTGCATCAGCCGGGGCAATTGCTTACTCTACTATAGGCGATTCTGTAAAGACATTTATGGCGCGTACCTACGGAACAGGCAAATGGATGGACCGTTATACGAACCAGCAGGTATACCTGAACCGTAAGCTCATAGCTGAAAAGAAACTGAACCTGGCAGAGGTGCAGCAGAATGTAGCTAACTATTTAGCAACGCTGGAGGGTGTAGCGCTAACTATAACGGCGGATTGCTTGGAGAAAACAAGCTGGAGCCACGGACAGATGCGCTTGGTAGAGAATGGCTACAACGCCCGCAGATCTGGTGACGTGATTGTGCAACTGGAACCTAACTGGCAGAAACACGGACCTAAAGGCACGGCACATGGTTCTTATTCCACCCACGACACACACGTACCTATGTTGTGGTATGGCTGGAAAGTGAAGCCTGGGGAAAGCGCTACTGCTGTAGAAATATCAGACATAGCACCAACTATAGCTACCTGGCTTTATATACAGGAACCAAGCGGAAGCGTGGGAAAAGCATTACAAGAATACATGAAATAAAAAGTACCGCAAGATGTGCGGGAAGTTTAATTAAGAGTTTTATGAATAATTTAGACAAAAACAACCCATGGCATAGCGTAAGCTACGGAGAAGAAGCGCCGGGTGTAGTAACAGCCATAATTGAGATACCTAAAGGCTCAAAAGCAAAATATGAGCTGGACAAGGAAAGCGGCATGCTGAAGCTGGATCGTGTTCTTTTCTCATCTATCCATTACCCGGCCAACTATGGCTTTATCCCGAAAACATATTGCGACGATAAAGACCCGCTGGATATACTGGTTATTTGCTCAGTAGATGTACAGCCGATGTGCCTGATCGATGCGAAAGTAATTGGTGTAATGCAGATGATCGACAACAACGAAGAAGATGATAAGATCATTGCTGTTGCCAACAATGATATGTCGGTGCGTCACATTAATGATATTTCAGAACTGCCTCCGCATACCCTGCTGGAAGTGCGTCGTTTCTTCGAAGACTATAAGAAGTTGGAAATGAAAGAAGTGATTGTTGAGCAATTCCTTGGTCGCGAGGCTGCTTATAAGATCATCCAGGAGAGCATCGAGCTATATAATGCTACTTTCACTGAAGAGAAGCAGAACGCACTATAATACCCATTATTTACTTGTTTTAGCCTGGCGTGGGATATCCTGTGTCAGGCTTTTTGTTTATAGCCGTATGATGGTTTGATAAGCAGGCTATAGTTGCGAACTTGCAGGATTGATGAAGAAAAGCCATACACTTACAAAAAAGAAACAGGTAAATGCGGGCATGTTCCGGCAACTGCTCAACTATCTGCTGTATAGTAGTGTGTTCATTTCGGTATGTGCCTTTTCCCTAACTATAGAAACATACCTGCTGGCAGAACTCCCTGTTTCCCTTCCGATGGCGGTGTTCGTGTTTCTAGCTACGCTTTTTACCTATAACCTGAGCAGCATACAGAGAGTGTTGTTGCACCGAAACGCTGAACCCGAACGAAACCAGCAGCAGGATTCGTGGTGGCACCGGCACCGGGTTGGTATGGCTATAGTTGGTACAGGAAGCCTGGGGATGGCAACTATAGTTTATTTCTATTTCGGGCTGCGGCTTAATTTCTGGTTTTTACTGCACCTGGCCATTATTTCGATTGGCTATACAATTCCTATAGTTTACAGGCGAAAGGATGCCAAACCGTTACGGCGAGTGCCGCTGCTAAAGGTATTCCTGATAGCCTATGTCTGGGCTGTAGTTACGGGACTTTTTCCGTTGATAGATGCCGGAATATTCGTGCTGGAGCCGCAGGCCTTGCAATTGTTTCTACGCCGTTTCCTGTTTATACTTGCCTTGGCACTTCTGTTTGATATTCGGGACTATACATACGACCGCCAAACCAATACCCTTACTGTACCCGGCCTGATCGGTGTAAACTATACCAAGCTCCTCTCGGTAGTTTTATTGCTGGTGTATGCGCTTATAGTGGTGCAGTCGGAGAGCGGGGGAACTATGCTGGCTTTACTGGTAAGTGCCCTGATAGCAGGCCTGGTAGTGCTGTTCTCGTCAGAGTTCAGGCCTCGGGTTTACTTTTTACTACTGGCAGACGGAGCCATGCTGCTGCATGCGGTGCTGGTATTTCTGGCAAGCTCCTAACCGCTGGCAAGTGTCAGGAAAGCCTGCGGCAGATGATCAACCAGGTCAGAAGCTACCAACCCGATCTCCCCGACTTTTTGCGCTGCTAAGTCCCCGGCCAGGCCATGCACATAAACCCCCAGCAAACAGGCTTCTTCTAAACTATAGTTTTGTGCTACCAAGGCTGTTATCACGCCGGTCAGCACATCGCCGGTGCCGCCTGTAGCCATGCCGGCATTGCCTGTGGTGTTAAAATAAATCCTACCCTCCGGCGTGCCGATAGCCGTGTGTGAGCCTTTCAAGCAAACATAACAACTATACTCCTTGCAGAATTCTTTCAGGTGTTCCAGCCGGTCGTAGTCGTTTTTTGTCTTGCCAACCAACCTTTCAAACTCTTTGGGATGAGGCGTAAAGATGATCCTGTTTCTGGGTAATTGCGCTTTCAGGCGGTCACTGCCGGCAATGATGTTGATGGCATCGGCATCTATAACAAGCGGTAACGACGTAGTAGCTAACAACTGACCCAGCGCGGTTTTTGTGTCCTTATCTTTGCCTATACCTGGACCTATACCAACCACGTTATAGTTTTCCATTTTATCTGGCAGCTCGGAAATGTGCTTTCGATGCTTATCGGCTAATGTCATAGCTTCGGGTACTGCCGTCTGCAGTATGGTGTACCCGGCCGTTGGCGCATGAACAGTGAGTAACCCAACACCGCTTCGCAAGCAGGCACGTGCTGCCAGCACAGCTGCCCCCATTTTGCCAAACCCACCACTCAAGAGCAAAGCATGACCATACAACCCTTTATGTGAAAATTTACGACGTGGTTTTAGTAATGATCTTACATCTGATGCGAGGGTATACCTATAGTTGGTTTGCGCCTGCGCTATAAAAGTTGTACTCAAGCCGATAGGTACCACATGCCACTCGCCCACAAACTGCTCGTGCTGCGGCAGGAAAAAGGCCAGTTTAGGCAGTTCAAAGCTAATGGTATAGTTTGCTTTAATGATGGTACTTTCTTCCGGTGTCTGGCTGTCGGTGTAAAGTCCGGATGGCATGTCAATGCTTGTAATGCAGGCACCGCTCTCATTCAGATAGTGGATTACATCTGTAAAAAGTCCGGTAACAGGGCGGTTCAGGCCAGTTCCGAAGAGAGCATCAATTATACACATATTGCTGTGCAGTTGCGGCAGGTCAGCAGTAGAAACTATGGTTTGCCGCTGAACAGATGATGGCAACCGCTGCAGGTTTACTTTATAGTCAGGAGATGCTTTTTCGGGGTCGCCAACTATAAACACTTTTACTGCATATTGCCGCTGAGAAAGTAGCCGGGCCACAGCCAGCCCATCGCCGCCATTGTTCCCAGGGCCGCAGAAAATAAAGAAAGACTCCTGTGGAGTAAACTTGTTCTCAAAACAGGCTGTAAAAGCACGTGCAGCCCGCTCCATCAACTCCAGCGAATCGATATCCTCAAATTGTAAAGTAGCGGCATCAGCTTCTCGTGTCTGGGTAGCGGAGAGTATTTTCATGTGGAACGGCAATTAGGTGTGCTGCATGAATATACTATAGTTTTAGCTACCAAGTTAACAACTATAGTTAGTGTTGTCACTTCGAGAATAGTGAGAAACCTATCTCAAACTATAGCTAACTATAGTTACTACTTGCCACAAGCAGTTCATTCTATAGTTACCTCAAATCCTGGGAGCTTTACTGACCTATCGTTTCAATCTGGCTTTGGTGCGCTCACGGCCGCGGGGCCCCGTCTTCGAGCATCGCGCTGCTGCCTTCTTGCTATCCTCCTGCGTCGGATTGCCTGCGGCACCGCAACAAGTCAAAGGCGCTCAACCCAAAGACTGAGATCCTTCGATAGCTCATCTATAGTTTGATTGAAATGCTATAGTTTCATCGTTTTCTCGTGGTAGTAGTTCCTTAGGCCAGGCTGCGCCTGCCTGCTCGTGGTCTGTCACTATAAAACTATAACTGAAGCTATGGCTATAGCTAAAATTCCCCTCTCGGGAGGGGCAGGGGTGGGTTAATTGCCAACTATAGAACTACAGCCCAAACTATAGCTATGGCAGAAACTGTTCCCCTTTGAAGAGGGGAGCGGATGACTAACACCAACTATAAAGCTGTGGTTGTCAGCTATATCAAAAAACCCAATCCTGTAAATCCTGATTCGGGCAAACTGTTCTTATGAGAGGCAGGGGTGAGTTAATAAAGAGCAGGTTTCCACAAGAACCATACCCCGACTCATTTACACTAAAAAGCCAGTGTAGCGGTGAGCTTGAATTTCAGGTTATCCTTGCTTTTAGGTAGTTCGTAAGCGCCGTAACGGTAAAATACACCCACACCAATTCCGGAGAATGCAGAGCTGATCACGTTATTCAGCATCAGCCCGGACTCAAAGAAGCCTTTGTTCATGGTTTTTACCTGCGGGAGGAAGGTTTCGGGTAGTGGTTCTTTCAGGTCGCCGAGGCCGATATTGGTGACCAGCACCACGTCAGGTTTAAAGAATTTTGTGCGGAGCAGGCGTTTGCCTAAGTCCTGTTGCAGGAAAAGGGCGGAATAGCGGCTGGAGAAGAACTCGTAAGGTGCCATGGTTTCGAAGCCTTCGCCGGCGTACACTTCATAATCTTCGGAGTAGCTGCCGTAGCCATTGTACAGATTTACGAAGGGTACATCGCCGTGTACCAGGCCGCCGGCTATAGTTATGTTGGTTTTGCCGAAGGTGCGGTGCAGCAGGCTGGCTTCCAGGCGCAGGTCGTATTTGTTGTAACTATAGTTGCCGTCCAGCACATTATCCAACCCGCGTGTATACTGCAGCCACAATACCGGGTATTTGCCAGGCATTGCCATCGTTTGGTTAAACATTTGCATCAGCTGCTCGCCATAAGCAAAGCGGAGCCCGACTTTGGCTTCGGTTATGTTGTAGGCTATAGTTGGCTGGTCATTGGCAGTAAATAAGGTAGGGCGGCGTTCTTCCTGCTGTAGTTGGGTATGTACCTGCAGGTAGCGGCCTAACCTGCCCGACAGGCTCAGGTGGCGGTGCGTAGTATAATCTAATAAAGGCAATAACGGCTGACGCAGGTCGGCAAGCAGGCTCTTCTCCCGGAAAGGCAAACGGCGGCCACCAGGCTCCGTTACATCTTCCCAGAAAGCGGCTTGCAGTTGCAGGTTTGTCGGTTTGTGTAAGGTAAGTATGGCATCGGCGCCGTATTTCTCCTGTTCATCTTTAAAGCCATAGCCCCAGTAGCCGCCCACACTTAGCCAGCTCAGCAAACGGTCGTTGGTATGTGCACCAATGCCTAAACGCAAGCCTTCGAAATCGGAGATATGAAACACTTTGTTCAGGTCCAGGCTGATGGGGCCAATCGGCAGTTTTTTGGTTAGCAGGTATTCCATTAACCGTATCGTGCGGTCCAGGTTCTGCGCTTTGCCTACGCTGTCCATAACCGTGTAGGTACGCTGCTCAAAAGCATCTAAACTATCGGGGCGGTTTTGCTGCCAGATGTATTCGGGTTGTTTATTTGCCAATGGACTTTGCTGCAGGGCAATGGCACTGAAATCACGTTTCTGCAGGTCGGGGTTCAGGTTGATGTTGGTGATGTAAGTGCGAATGCGGCCGTATGGCTGATGTCCCCTGAGCTCTACCTGCGGAATGGTGATCTCCACATCGAGCTCCGTCGGGAACCACTGCCCCTGCACTTTGCTGAACTGCTGCTGCAGGCGTATGTCGCGCTTGTCGTCGCTGGCCGATTCGGCGATTACGTTCTGCACGGCCCAGTCATCGGAGTTGATGTAAAGCAGGCCTTTTAAGCCGGTAAAGTTCTTGCCTTGCTGCGGCTCAAAGGAGATGATAAAGACCGAATCCCGACCAGTAACCACGGTTTCTTGCAATATAAAATCATATTTGCGCGTGCTTCCGGGACTGAGCGGACTCAGGTAATTCTTCCCGAAAAAGATGGGCATATCAGCATACACCGAAAAATCACGGGCTTCGGCAGCTACTATCCCAAAACTGGGCTGCTGCAACCCTGATACGCGCGTAGCGATGATGGTTTCCTGGGTGCGGTTAGGTTTCAGGTAACTATAGTTGGTTACACTTTCCATCAAAAACAGGTGTTGCTTTTCCAAGAGCTTGCGTAGCCGGTAGTAACTTGAGTCTTTTGGGGCAGTGTGCAGCGTGTCGGCTAACTCCAGCCCCTTGGGGTCGGTAGCGGTAAGTACAAATTTATTGTAGGTGCGGTAACTATAGCTTGGCAGGTTCTCGATGCGGTGGCGGTTGCGGTTTTGGGTGGCCAGTTCTATAATGCGGTGTGCAGGGTTTGCGCCCGCCCTAACTATAACTTCCTGCAGCTGTGCCGCCGATGGCTTCAGGTTTATGTTGATCAAACCGGTAGAGTCTGGCTGGATGACCTGAGGCGTGTATCCTACAAAACTGAAACGCAGACTGGTAATAGGTTGTGTGTGGCGCAGGCGGTATTGCCCTTCGAGGTTGGTGGTGGTGCCGGTTTCGCCGTTGTTGGCAGCTATACTTACAAAAGGCAGCTTTTCGCCGGTTTCGGCATCGCGCACGGTACCATAAACTTCCCGCACCTGTGCTATAGTTGTAGTAGCTATCAGGCAACATATAAACAACAGGTATAGGCGGAGATGTAGCATGAAGTAAAGATAAAGCAAAAGGCGCTTCTTCCTGCTACAGAAGAGCGCCTTCTATTTCTAATGCATCAATGTTTTAAAAGCTAAGGTACATGCCTACACCCGGGCTTCCGTTTGGTAGCATAACAGGTATAACTGCGGTATTTAAGCCGCCGCCATGTGTTAGTTTAGCATGTATCCAATACACGGTATTTACCGAAAGGATGCCTACACCAGCCCCAGCCAGCACATCAGACATCCAGTGTGCATCGTTCAGTACGCGTAACACACCTGTGGCACCGGCTAAACTATAGCTCACCACACTTACCCACGGACTCTTGTGCCGGAACTCCTTATCCATAAACGTGGCAATGGTAAACGCATAAGCTGTGTGCCCCGACGGGAAGGCATGCGGTTCGCCATTGGGCCTTTCAATATTGGTGAGCCTTTTAGTAGGCCAGACCATAACGGAAGTAAGTGCGCCCGCCGAGGCTAGTAGCAATGTTTGCCGGCTTAGCTCGTGCCTGTTCTGCGATGAGATAATGTTAAACCCATATAACCCGGCAAGCGGAGCCAGCATCAGGAAGTCATCGGCTCTGGTAGCAAATTTTGGCAGCACCTTGTCGCGGGCATCATTCACATCCCAACTGCTGATAGGGCCGCGGTCGTGCATGGTTAAAATACCGGCCCCGATGAGTGCAACTGAAGGGATAACCGCCCGCTTCAGGAAACGTTTGTTATCTCCTTCCAGTCGTTGCGATTCTGTGAAAGGATGTTTCTGGCCCGGCAATACCGTATCGGCAGGGACTACAAAAGCTGAGTCTTTTTCCTGTGCTATGGCCTGCAACGGTGCGGCCACTATGCTAAGCCAGAGCAAGTGTATCGAAATAAGTTTATATAGTTTCAAGCTATGTTTAGTTTAGATAAGTTAAACATCAAGGTTTATACAAACGGTAGGATTTTGAATTTCGTTATTAGTTGCTCGCTGGCATTTTTTAGTTAGCCGTTACTTATTATTCGTTGATCGGAAGAAAGCAGACTATTTAGTAAAGCATCTACAAACTATAAGTAAATCTAATAACGAACAGCGACTAATGAGACCTACCTGTCCACTTCGCCCAGTACAATATCCACGGAACCAACTATAGCAATCAGGTCGGCAACCATGCAGCCACGGCTGATCTCGGGCAGTACAGACAGGTTTACAAAACTTGGTGCACGGCCATGGCAACGGAAAGGCACATCACTTTTATCGGTGGTTCTGAAGAAGTAGCCTAATTCGCCGCGCGGCGTTTCGCCTCTAAAGTATAGTTCCTGTGTGCCGGTCATACGCAGCTTTTTAGGACAGGCAGCCTGCGGGTCAAAATCAGGAGTGCGTTTATAGTTTCCGGTCATCTGGTCAAGGCACTGAAGGATGATCTTGGCTGATTCTCTGCATTCCAGGGCGCGTACATAGTTGCGGTCCCAGCAGTCGCCGGTGGTGCCTGCTAAGCCTTTGCCAATCGGTACTTCAAACTCCAACTCGGGGTACACACTATAGCTATCAATACGGCGCAGGTCATATTTCAAACCAGAGCCACGCAGCATCGGGCCAGAGCAGCCATAGTTTATCGCCACATCCAATGGCAGCACACCTACGTTGGCGGTGCGGTCTATAAAGATCTTGTTCTCTAACAGGATAGTGTCCAGTTCATCGAGCTTGGGCAGCAGGTAGTTTATAAACTCACGGCAACGGTCCTCAAACCCGATGGGCAGGTCATAGTACAAGCCACCCACCCAGATATAGTTGTAAAGCATGCGTGCCCCCGAAACCCACTCCAGCAAACGCTGAATATGTTCACGGTCGCGGAGCAGCCATAGGAACGGCGTGAAAGCCCCGATGTCTATTGCATAAGTGCCAATCGCCACAAAGTGCGAGGCTATGCGGTTTAGCTCGGCCACCAGCACGCGGATGTACTCTACCCGTTTCGGGATCTGGTCGGTAATGCCCAGCAGTTTTTCTACGCCCATGCACCACACGTGCTCCGAGTTCATGGCAGCCAGGTAATCCATGCGGTCTACGTAGGGAATGGCCTGGTTATACGCCATGCTTTCGGCGTGCTTCTCGAAACAGCGGTGCAGGTAGCCAATGTGCGGCGCCACCTCCTGTATCACTTCGCCATCCGTCACCACTTCCAGGCGCAAAACGCCGTGCGTACTCGGGTGTTGCGGCCCCATGTTCACGATCATCTCGCCCGCCTTCAGGCCATCCAAGCTAAACTTGTTCGGCTCCGACTGCAGCAGGTATTCTTTATAGATGGTAGACTGACTCAAGTGCGAATGAATAATGGCTATAGACTAATGACTAGCAAAGGTCGGAAAAAGGTGGGAGAAATGCAGGGGCTTGTTATAGTTGGGAATTGGTTATATTTTATCAGGGATATATAGTATATTCGTTAATGCAGTTACGTTTATCCGACTACTGTTAAGTGTAATAAATAATATGAATTAATGAATTGGTTTAGCCTTTTTCTTTTCTTTTTATGCGGAGTTAGTGCGTGGACAAAGGCGTATTACCATTTTCTACTTTTTAAAAGGAAGAAGAACTCAGATGTATCTTTTTTAGAAATGTGGTTCAATCCTTTTAGTAATTTATATACAAGAGTATTAATCTTTTTCCCATTTTACTTATACAAAGAAAAAGAAGAAAAGCTAGAATTTAAGAAATTAAGAAGATTAGTAATAGTCTTCTCTTGGGTTAGTTTTATGTCTTTTATCATACTTATGGTTTTAAATATGGAACCTGTAAAACTTAACTTGTAGTTTTTATACTTCATATAAAATTAAATCACCTAACCCAGCACATAAGGCAGGCTTCGGCTATACCTTGCTCGGCTTATGTACGAGCCGTTAAGGGCAACGGCAAAAAAGCCAAGTAGACATAAATCAATGCGATTCAAAATGAGAATAATAGTATACTGTTTGTTACTTCTTTTCCTTGTGACTTGTAAGAATAATTCTGGAAAGACTAAAACGGAGAGAATCGACTATCTGGCACAAAAGGCTTTTGAAGACAAAGAATTTATAGGGAACATCTTAGTCGCAGATCAAGGAGAAATCATCTACAAGAAATCTTTCGGGAGCGCTGATAAAGAGAATAATCTACAAAATAGCGACACCACCAAGTTTCTTATTGCTTCTGTTTCTAAGCCAATCACAGCCATTCTTATACTGAGGCTTGTGGATAAGGGTATACTTAAATTGGATGATACACTCAATAAACACTTCACTAATTTAGATTCCAAGCTTGGCAAGATCAGTGTTCATCAGCTATTATCGCATACCTCTGGTATCAATGAGGTTATCAACGAGGAAAAAGGAATGGACATAAAAAAGTTGTTGTCGAAGGCTACTTTAGGATTTGAACCGGGATCAGGTTTTAAATACTCAAACTCGGGATATGTAATCCTTAAAGAAATTGCACAATCTGTTACAGGAAAAGGGTATGCCGAATTGGTGCAGACTGAAATTTTCGACCCTGTAGGTATGACTTCATCTGGAGTAGCTCGAAATTCCAAACTGGATAAAATAGCAAAAGGATATAAGGATGCAAGTCAGACGGAACCCGCCATTATTGATTTTCCATTGGAAAACATTGACGGTGCAGGGAGTGTATTTTCAACCACCGAAGACTTGTATAAGTTGGACAGGGCACTATATTTAGATGGCCTTCTATCTGCAAATATGAAAGAGCAGATGCTGAAACAGCATATTCCGGAGGAGTACGGCTATGGTTGGTTTGTGCGAGAAAGAGGTGGTGTATGGGATGTTTACTGTCATAAAGGGAACTTGGCAGGATTTGCAAGTTTCATAACCAGAAGAACTCAAAAAAATCAATTCATTATAATCTTGTCTAATGCCGAAAATGCAGACCTGTCGGACATTGAAAATGGTATTCATAAAATTTTGAGGACTCAGGACTAAACCCCTATAAAAACTCCACTATAAATTAAACCTGCTCAGCACTTGAATACAGAATGGCATTTCCCGATAATGATTTTTGCTTCCTTACTTGTCTTCTTTCTTGTGATCAGGGCGGTCTTGCCAGGTCAGGAGTTTCTGCAGAAAAAGTATACAATTGTCCTGCTCTCTGTTTTGGTGGTTATAGTAGGGATGCTGTTTGGCAAATACGGAGCTACCTGGGGGTTGCCCTGGTGGATCTATTATCCAATTCCAATGTTAATAACGGTCCTGCTCCCACCACTTGTGTTAAAACTAAGAAAAGCTAAAACGATCCTGTACCTGGTGCTGAGCTTTCTTTCGGCCCCTTTCATACACGTCTTTTTTTCCTTTTGCTTCGGCTGGACTGAGTACATGCCTTTTTGGAAAATTCCGACTGTGCAGATTTTATTTCAATAAAATAGCGTAGCGTAACCCTCTGCTAATGCAGGCGCGCTGGTAACTGACCTCCGAAGTGTGCCTATCAAAAGCTTAAAGCATTTTAACCACAAGTTAAACCCTTACTTCTACATATTATGAGAGCAGCAGTACATACCCGCTATGGTCCACCTGAAGTGGTAAGCATAAAGGAGGTTCCTAAGCCTGAGCCCAAAGATGACGAAGTGCTTATCCGGGTCTATGCCTCTACGGTTAACCGCACCGATAGCGGATTTCGGAGTGCCGAATATTTCATTTCGAGGTTCTGGAGCGGGCTTTTCAGACCAAGCTATCAAACACTTGGTTGTGAGTTTGCTGGGCAGGTAGAGGCTGTGTGTTCAGCGTGCTTCTCGAAACAGCGGTGCAGGTAACCAATATGCGGCGCTACTTCCTGTATCACTTCGCCATCAGTAATCACTTCCAGGCGCAGTACGCCATGTGTGCTTGGGTGCTGCGGTCCCATGTTCACAATCATCTCGCCTGCCTTCAGGCCATCCAGGCTGAACTTGTTTGGCTCTGATTGTAGCAGGTATTCTTTGTAGATGGTGGATACTGGAGTTAGAAAGTTAAAAAGTTAGAGAGTTAATGAATAGCAAAGTTCGGAAAAATGGGGGAATTCTGCAGGGGTTTGTTTAGAGAGGTTTATAGTTGGACTTCTGTTATATTTTATTGGCGATAGATAGATAGATAGATAGATAGATAGTATATTCATTAGCCTTGTTACGTTTATACTAAAGGAGGAGGATTTTGAGGCAAGCGAAATTGAGAAGGACACAATGAGAAGAAATCATGCATTGGCATCAGCTCACCTTCTGAGTGCCTATTTAAAAGGAAATCCCATGTAGTTTTACTCTATTCATTCTTGCTTTAGTAGCTTAATAGGATTAACCCTCTCCAGCAGGTCGCTGGTGCCGCCTTCCATCCGCAGTGTATCAACGCAATCTATACACTGCCCAATAAAGTAGCTTTGGTAAGTGGCTGCTGCTGTTTATTTCCCTTCCCCTTCTCACTCTTTCTGATCCAGTCTGTTCGTCGAAAATCCGCCGAAGTTCACGGATAATAATGTATGATTCATATAATAAAGTCATCAGTACCTTGCAATACAAAGTACTATGTGCTAGATTCACTCTATGGAATTACCACATATGCTCCTTCTACAGCAGATAACCTTTGGCATCGTTATGAAAACAGAATTAACAAAATGGAGAGATTACCAAAGGCTATATTTATAAATCAAGGGTATAGGTGGTAAAGGAACAGTATACCACTTTCCTACAATGATTTTACCTTCTGTACTATGCGGCTTATTTCTCATTGCACAGTACTGCATAGTTGCATTGTTAAAGAAATAAATCACTGGGCAACACCAATTATTCAACCAATAGATACATGAAAAAAATATTACTCCTTTTTTTTCTAAGCCTCTTTCTCTTATCCCAGCAAGGGCTTTTTGCCCAGTCTTGCGGAAGTCGCCAGTTAGACCCCAATATAGCAGCCTTCTTGAAAATGATTGGCTATAAAGACCGGACGCTTGAAGAGCTTCGTAGCATTCCCATTGAGCAAATCAAATATGTCGACCTGCCACTAAGGCCCTATCCCAAAGAAGATGTGCAGCGAATTAAGATCACAGCAGACAGCATTCCGGTACTCGTCTTTAATCCCCTGCAAAAGAAAAACCTTCCCATTATTATCAATTACCATGGAGGTGGTTTTATTATGCCGTTGTTGCCGGGGTGGGAGTACTCCCTATGGCAAGAAGCAAAGACCTTTGGCGCCATTGTTTTTGCCGTTGACTACCGGGTAGCACCGGAACACAGATTTCCAGCTGCGGTGAATGACAGCTACAATGCCTTTAAATGGATTGTCCAACACGGAAGTAAATGGGGTGGAGACACCAGTCGCATTGCCTTACTTGGTAATAGCGCCGGTGCAAACCTGGTAGCAGTAATTGCCCAAAAAGCTAAAAAAGAAGGTATTAGCCATAAAATCAAGGTGCATATCATGAACGGATTACCGATTGACCTTCGTCCGAAGAATATGGAGAGCTCCGTTTCGTATCAGCAAAATGCCAGAGGGTATTTTCAAACAAAAGACGACTGCTATTTTGCTGCAGAGACCTATGCGCCGGGGCAATATAATAATCCGGAAGTGTCTCCCATTCTGACCAAAAACCTGAAAGGGCTACCGCCAGCCGTGATTATTAATGCCGAATTTGACCCGCTAAGAGATGATGGAATATTATATGCCGCCAAACTAAGAAAGGCGGGCGTTAAGGTCTGGGACAAATGCTTTGCCGGACAGATCCATTGCCTGATAGGATTACAGCCAGGAACTCCTGCAATGCAGGACTATGAAAACCTTATCAAAACGGCCATGCACGAAGCTTTTTCAAAGTGACGGGTTCATGTATAACCGGCTGGATTATGGATATAAAAACTCACCCGTCGATAATGCCTGGCAGATCGACTACTACCCTAAAACATGAAAAAATCTAAAAAGATCATTAAAACACTTTTAAAGTGGAGCCTGCTGGTGTGGGCAGGTTATTTGGTAATAACCACTTTAGTATTTGGGCACGCTTATATTGATGAAGCAAAATACGAGTACCCCATTTACTGGTCAGGAGTCGATGCTTATTTTAAAAATGAAGAAATAGAGTTTGCCCTGAATAAGCCTGTTGAGCTAAAATTAAAAGGTATAGATGGACCCTACATATATGGCAACTATCAATATACTGTAGATGCACAAAACAAGCTTTTGAAAGCACCTTTTGATAGGCAGTACCCCATACAGGTACATGTAGCAAATAACGACAGCGATTCATTTGAAGCTAACCTAAAGGAAACACACCACATAGAGCCATTTAGTTATGAGTTACCAGCTAAACTGATAGCCATCTCAGATATAGAAGGAAATTTTAATGCCTTCTATAGTTTCCTTGTAAAGAATGGTGTGATGGATGAAAAGTATAACTGGACATTTGGAAGGGGGCACTTAGTGCTTAACGGCGATTTTGTAGATCGGGGAGGCGATGTGACGCAGGTGCTTTGGCTGATCTATATGCTGGAAGAAAAAGCGGGGAAAGCCGGCGGAAAAGTGCACTATATTATCGGTAACCATGAAGTGATGAACCTCTATGGCGATAACTCAGATACCGATACTAAATACGTTGCAGTTGCCAAACAAATAAGCGGTAAACAGAATTGGGAGGAGGCCGGGAGGTACTTATTCTCAGCTGAGTCGGAATTAGGGAAGTGGCTGAGAAGTAAAAATGTAGTTGAAAAGATTGGCGATTATGTTTTTGTGCATGCTGGTATTAAATCGAAACTTATAGAAGAGAACCTGACCATTCCGGAAATAAACAGCATAGCCAGAAAGTATTATGGCCTTCGAACGAAAGGGCTGGCATTGAGTCAGAAAGAACGGCTGGTACTGAATTCGTACGACAGCCCCTACTGGGATAGAAGCTATGCCATGAACGTACTCATTGCAGGAGTCTTTGCCTTTTATGATCCTTTCAATGCTTCGTTTCACGAAACTACACAGGAAGAAGCTGAGCAGGTTTTAAAGTTTTATAATGCGTCTAAGATGGTTGTAGGCCATAATGTTGTCAGCGATATTACCCCGGATTATAATGGTCTTCTCATCAAAATAGATGTAAAACATGGTCGTGAAAAATACAGTGGTAAGACCAAAGGTTTACTCATCGAAAAGGGTATTGAATATAAAGTAGATGATTTAGGTAAAAGGACTGAATTATGATATCTGCTGGTCCGAACTTTTAGCTTATATTTATATAGACAAGGACAAAAGTTAAAAGCACGCATTAGTAAGAGTTTTTCATTCCTAACTATAGTTTGCAAAAATCACACCCTAAAAACTCCACCATAACCAAATCTGCTCAAACATGAATACAGAATGGCATTTCCCGGTAATGATCTTTGCCTCACTGCTTGTGTTCTTTCTTGTAATAAGAGCGGTTTTGCCGGGGCAGGAGTTCAGACAGAAAAAGTATACGGTTGCACTACTCTCCATTCTGGTAGTTATAGTTGGGATGCTGTTTGGGAAATACGGTGCTACCTGGGGATTGCCCTGGTGGATCTACTACCCAATTCCTATGCTGATAACAGTCTTATTGCCCCCGCTCGTCCTGAAACTAAGAAAGACTAAAACAGCCTTGTACCTGGTTCTCAGTTTTCTGTCTGCCCCTTTTATTCATATCTTTTTCTCCTTTTTCTTCGGCTGGACAGAATACATGCCCTTTGGAAGATTCCATCTGCCCAGATCTTATTTCACTAAAACACCTGTAGACCTAATTCTGGCATCTGGCAAGGCAGGTTAGCAGGTATAAACCCTTACGCTTCACACCTTATGAAAGCAGCAGTACATACACGCTATGGTCCACCTGAAGTGGTAAGCATAAAGGAAGTTTCTAAGCCTGAGCCCAAAGGTAACGAAGTGCTTATCCGGGTCTATGCCTCTACGGTTAACCGCACCGATAGCGGATTTCGGAGTGCCGAATATTTCATTTCGAGGTTCTGGAGTGGGGTTTTCAGACCAAACTATCAAACACTTGGTTGTGAGTTTGCCGGGCAGGTAGAGGCAGTGGGTAAGGAAGTGAGATCTGTAAAGGTTGGGGAAAAAGTGTTTGGTTATAACGACAAAAAGTGCGGTGGACATGGCGAGTACTTAACGCTGGAAGAAAACGAAGCTTTTACGACCATACCGGATGGCCTGACCTACGAAGAGGCAGCCCCGATAACCGAAGGGGCGCACTATGCGCTGGGCCACATTCGGGCAGCAAAAGTTAAGAGCGGGCAGCATGTGCTAGTGTATGGGGCCACGGGCGCAATTGGGTCCGCTATGGTGCAGCTGCTCAAACACTTTGGGGCGTGCGTAACAGCAGTATGCCATACCAGACATATACCGCTCGTCAAATCCCTGGGAGCTGATGTGGTTATAGATTACACGCAGGAAGACTACGCAAAGGCGGATCGTAACTATAGTGTTGTGTTCGATGCTGTCGGAAAAACGTCGTTCGGGCATTGTAAACCGGTGCTAACGGAAAAGGGCATTTACATCTCGACAGAGCTCGGAAAAAACTGGGAGAATATTTACCTGGCACTGCTAACACCGTTTGGGAAAGGCAAAAAGGTATTGTTCCCTATACCTACTATCAGCAAAGCAGATTTAGAATTCCTGAAGCGGTTGATCGAGCGCAAGGAGTTCAAACCTGTGTTCGATCGGCAGTATCCGTTAGAGCGGATAGTTGAAGCTTACAGGTATGTAGAAACAGGCCAGAAAGTTGGCAACGTGGTTATTACGCTGAATTAATGGGTGACAAACCTTGTAACTACAGCAGGTTATAAGTTAATATTTGCAGTGCAAATTGGTAAGCTGGAAACGATCTAAAGTAGCCAGTTAGAAATTCAAAATGGATGAATAGCTTCAGAAAAATAGAGCTAGTTTATTTAAAGCCTAAACCAAAGCGTTTGAGCAAGGGGCTTATCTGGGGACTTCTTTTTATTGTTGTAATGACCGGTTTAGGTTGTAAAAAAGAAGAGGTTAATTCTGACGCTGCTGAATATTATGTCAAATATGAATTGGATAGCTCGACCAGTTATCCTGCCGGCCAGTTAAACGTTGTGTTAAGTGCAGAAAATAATCAAGATAAAAACTTTGTAATTGGGGCTAGGTCACCATGGGAGCTTGTAGTAGGTCCGGTTAAAAAGGGATTTAACGCAAAGCTTGTAGTAGCCAGGGGCGAGCCTTTGGATGATCCTTTTTATTTCAAGAACCCTCTCATATTACATTCTCAAATTTCTGTTAGCAAAAATGGTAGCCCGTACGTCCTAAAGAAAACTGAAATGAGCGATATAACAAGAAGTTCTGCCCAGGTAAACTATACGATTGACTATTAATTTACCTGAGCGAGGTATTCCCAATTAATGCTATGATCGGGCAGGTAGCGGCATACCAATATGCATATGGGCAAAGTAGTTTAGCTATACAAAATTTGGCTCCGAACAAGCAAAAGGCAAAGCAGAAAACAGCGTTTGGTACAAGATGTTAACCGCACGGTGAACAATAGATATAGCAAACTTATAACTCTATGTGTTTATCTGGTAAATAGTAGCAGCATTACTATATAAAATTAAATGTATACTATATCTTTGATATTAGAGCGTATTTCAGGATCGGTCTATATCAGCGAATTAACTTTTAGCCAACACTACTTTTATGAACAAACTTTTACTTTCTCTACTGCTTCTGGTTTGCAGCCTTACTACCTACGCCCAGGTTACTTTTGAGCCCGGCTATTTTATCGACAATAACGGAACCAGGATTGACTGTCTGATCAGGAATACGGATAAAAGCTCCAACCCTACTCTCATCGAATATAAACTCACAGAAGAAGGTAAAGCCCAGACCGAATCGATAGATAACATACAGGCCTTCGAGATTCTGAACACGATCCATAAATACAAACGCTTTATAGTTAACATAGACCGCTCTTCAGATAACCTTAGGGAACTACACTATGTTCGGGAGCCTGAATTCAAATCAAGACAACTTTTTTTGAGGGTCTTGCTGGAAGGGGATATAACGCTCTATGTTTACAAGGAGCCCAGCCTGACCCGCTTTTTCTACCAGATAGGCGATGCGCAGCCGGAGCAGCTTGTCTATAAAAAGTATATGCACGACGTTACAAGCTTCAGGGAAAACAAAGCATTTCAGCAACAACTATGGATGGCGCTGCAATGCCCCTCCTTTACAATGGAGCAGTTCAGTAAGCTGAATTACGAAGAGAGGAATCTTGTAAGAATATTTAAAGAGTACTATAGCTGCACAGGCCAGCAATATACGGATCATGCGCTCGATAGAACCAAAGACGTTTTTAGCTTTAGAGTAGGGGCTGGTGTTGGTTTGGGCGCGCTGGAATTGTATAACGGCAAATCAAGCAGTACGCTTGATATGGGAGTTGGCCTTGCACCCCAGGTCTTCGGGGAAATAGTCTATACATTACCCTTTAACAAACGACAGTGGGAGATTTTTATAAAGCCAACCTTTGTTTACTTTAAGAAAAAGGGAAAAGCTCCGGTATTCGGACCAAATGCTGAGATAGAATCAAACCTTTCTCATGTAATGTTGCCGCTCGGCCTGCGAAAGTCGTTTTACCTGAATACAGATGTAAAGTTCTTATTGAGCAGCGCTGTCGCGGTAAACAACCTGGTTTTCAAAAAGGAAGTGCTTACCATAATAAAAGACGGTAAAAAAGGATTTGATACTTTTCCTAACTCATACTATCCATCGCTTGTCGTTGGCACAGGCTTTAGTTTCAGGAACAAGTTCGCTGTTGAAGCAAACTACTACTTAGCTAATACTATGGGAAAGGGAGCCGGGGCTTACTACAGCACTCAGTCTGATACTATCTGGAAACCCAGGCTGGCGAGCTCTTATGCTGTAGCTCTGAGCTATACTTTAAAGTAGCTATTGTTGCAAAGTGGCTCAGTTTAATTTTAGTAATGATTAAGGAGGCTATAGTTTGTGTTTGCTCCAACATAAACTATAGCCTCTTTTTAGATGACCTTTTGCAGGGTATCAGCTATCAGAAGTGAAATAATAAAAGGTTTTTAGTATATTGTGTTAATTATATACTAACCATGAAATACGCCTACCTGCTTATACTTGCCTTGCTGTTGTTTGCCGATATATTTGCTTACACCGAAGTGGTGGGGCTTATCCGGCAGCCTTCGGATACGTCGGTTATAGTTGGGCTGCTTCTGCTGACTTTACTTGTAGCAGTAAATTTTATAGTTATCCGTTTTACCCTTTCCAAATTTAAAGCTTAATGAACCGCAAAATTTCTACCTGGATTATCGCCAGCTTCCTCATCCTGCTTTTTTCCGTAACTGCCATGACCTCCTGTACCCGCATTGATGCAGGCCACGAAGGCATATTGGTTAAACTATACGGTACCGATAAAGGGGTGCAGGACGTGAGCCTGGTAACAGGGCGTGTATGGTACAATCCCTTTACAGAGGAAGTATTCCAGTTCCCAACCTTCGTGCAGACTGTAGATTATGCTCCTTTTACTGTAAATGCCAAAGATGGCTCCGTATTTACCGTAGACCCAACCATGTCGTTCAGGGTAATGCCTGGCGAGAGTCCGCGTATATTCAGTAAGTACCGCAAAGAGATAGGGCAGATCACGCAGACTACCTTATACAACTATACCCGCGATGCCTTCCGTATTCAGTTCAACCAGTATTCAACCGACAGCATCATCTCTAATCGCCAGAGCTTTGAGGACAAAGTGCAGAAGGCACTTGGCGATGCGCTTGAAAGAGAGGGTTTTTCGTTAGAGCAGATGACCAGCGGTTTGCAGTACCCGGAAGTAATAGTGCAGGCTGTGAACCTAAAAAACAAAGCCGTACAGCAAGCCATGCAGGTCGAGAACGAGCTGAAAGTAGCCGAAGCACAGGCCCGCAAGAAAATTGTAGAGGCCGAAGCCGAGGCAAGAGCTAACGAACTACGCCAGCGTACCCTTACCCCGCTCCTGATTCAGCAGCAGTTTATAGAGAAGTGGGACGGACGTACGCCGCTTTATGGCAACTCCCCTACTTTCTTCAAGAATGTACAGTAAGAACCAACTATAAACAAAGAAGGCTGCCTACTACGGGCAGCCTTCTTTGTTTATAGTTTCGCGTTAGGCGTTGATTTACCTTTTGCTTTGGTTGTTAGTAGACCTTGCAGGTAACTATAGGTAGCATACTGGGCACGTATAGCTTCTTCCGATGTTCCCTCTACATAGCTGTTATCCACGTGCCTCGACTTCACATTGTCGTTGCGTTGCATGTCTATAATGGTGCGAACCTGCTCTACCAGATCCGGCTGGTATAATGGAAAGGCAACTTCTACACGTCTGTTCAGGTTGCGCGTCATCCAGTCGGCGGAGGCTACATAGTATTTCTCGTCGCCATTGTTATGGAAGATGTAGATACGGGCATGCTCCAGGTACCGATCTACGATGCCTTTTACCGTAATATTCTCGCTCAGGCCCTGAACGCCTGGCACCAGGCAGCAGATGCCCCGCACCAGCAACTCGATTTTTACACCTGCCTGGCTGGCTTCGTATAGTTTCCGGATCATTTTCTCGTCCTGCAGCGCATTCATTTTCAGGGTCATGGAAGCCGGTAGCCCTTTCTTCGCGTTTTTCATTTCCTGGTTGATCAGGTCGGTGAAGCGTTCGCGCATGTTTATCGGCGCCATCAGCAGGTGTTCAAAGTTCTTGTCAGGCTGGCGATCTATAAAGAAATTGAAAACCTGTTCCACATCTTTTGTAAGCCGCCTGTCGGTAGTGAACAAGGCATGATCGGCGTAAATCTTGGAAGTGTCTTCGTTATAGTTGCCCGTGCTCAGATAGGCATAGCTTACCAGTTTTCCATTCTCGTTGCGCGTAATTAGTCCGAGCTTGGAATGCACTTTCAGGTCTGGCATACCCAGTATCACGTTGGCGCCGGCCTTCTGTAGTTTGCCTGCCCAGTATATGTTTGATTCCTCGTCAAAGCGGGCTTTCAGTTCTACAACTACAGTTACCAGTTTCCCGTTTTTGGCAGCTTTTGTAAGGGCTTTGGCAATCGCAGACCCATCGGCCACGCGGTATAAGGTAGCGCTGATAGCGGTTACGGCCGGGTCGTTGGCGGCCTCATTAAACAGCTTTACTGCATAGTCGAATTTCTGGTAAGGATAGTGCACCAGGTAATCCTGCTTCTGCATGGCGGCCAGCAGACTTGGCTCCTTTTCGAGCAACGGGTGTGGCAGGTTAGGTTGCGGCTCATACTTAAGCTCCGGCATGTTAAAATCCGGGAAGCCGAAAAAGTCGCGGAAGTTGTGATATTTGCTACCCTCTACCAATTCTTCTTCTGTTATGCCGGTGTGTGCCATTATTGCATCGAGTAGCGCCTGAGGTGTTTCAGGGTCATAAAGCAGGCGCGATGGCGTACCAATCTCACGTTTCTTCAGTCCTTTTTTGATCTTCGTCATCAGGTTTGCCGATACGTCTTCTTCAATATCCAGCTCCGCATCCCGCGATACTTTTACCGCATGTGCTTCAAACTCGGTATAGTCCGGGAACAGTAGCGGCAGGCAGGCCCGGATGGCATCGTCTATAAACATCACATACCGGTTATCCTTCTGGGTAGGTAATTTTATAAAGCGGCTGCCGTGTTTTTTGGTAGGTACCTCCAGCATAGCAAACTGCTCCGGGCGGGCAGTATCTTTTTTAGGAGCGCTCATTTGTACACCCAGGTATACGGTCTGGTCTTTCAGGAAGAAATGCGTCTCAGTTTCATCCATGAGCATAGGCACCAGCAGCGGTTGCAGGTTCTCTTTAAAGTAGCTGGTAATGAACTTACGCTGCGTTGAAGTCAGCTCCTGCTCTGTTATAAGATGTATCTTTTCTTTTTTGAGATCTGTCAGTATGCCGTCCCGGAACATCTTACCAAATTCGTCCTGCTGGCGCTGTACTTCTTCCAGTACCAGGTCCAGGGTTTCGGCAGGGTCGTCATCTAGTTTCTCTATCGTTTTGCGCTTTAGCCTTACCAGGCGTTTAAGGGTTGCCACGCGCACTTTAAAGTATTCGTCCAGGTTAGACGAGAAAATGGCCATGAATTTGATGCGTTCAAGCAATGGTACCCGTTTATCGCGGGCCTCCTGAAGTACTCTATAGTTAAAAGCAAGCCAGCTGAGTTCCCGGTTCAGAAAAACGGGCTCCTGTATCTGCTTCTTTTTTTTCTCTTTTTCCATCTTTGTAGTTGTTGTACTGTAAGGGTAGCAGTATAGGTGGTGCAACTATAGCCGGTTGCGCTGTATAGTTGCGGCTTGTTATTCGTAATTCTTCGGGAAATCGAAGAACAGGAAGTCGGCGTTGTCGCGGCTGATCTCGTACCAGCTTTCGCAATTAAAGTCCAGGGCAATTATGCCAGCGGTGGGTATGCTGCCTACTACTTCCGGCGAGAGCATGTTGGCAAAATCTGTTACGGCATCGTTGTGCCCTACCAGCATGACGCTTTCTATCTCTACGGGTGTTTCCTGCACTACTTCCAGCAGCGTGTTCTTATCTGCACCGTAAATGCGGTCTTCTATCACAATATCATCGGGGCTATAGCCCAGTTCTTTACCTACCAGGGTGGCAGTAGTAATGGCGCGCACGGCAGGGCTGGACACGATCAGGTCTGGCAACACACCCCGCGACGACAGCTCGCGGCCCATAAGGGGAGCGTCGTTGCGGCCGCGCTTGTTCAGGGGCCTGTCGTGGTCGCTAAGTTCATCAAACTCCCAGCTCGACTTGGCGTGTCTTAATATATATAATGTCTTCATGGGATCGGGATACAATCAGGAACTATAGCATATTCAAAAGTTACTATAGTTCTGTGTCTTTACTGAAAGTGTTGTAAAATTGTTGTGCCAGCGCATCGCCATTGCGTCGTTAAGTAAACCGGATTGCGATATAGTTGTTACAAGCTATAGTTTACTGCCTGATAGAACCTATAGCTTAGTCGGTACAACTATAAACTGCAGTGTGGTTATCAATCTCGCCAAATACTACTTTCCCAAATTTTTGTGTTGTAACTTTGCCGGAAATACACCGAAGCAGTGCTGCTGAAAGAAATTTTATACCTGATACAAAAAGACCTGGTGCTGGAATGGCGGCAGAAGTACGCCTTTAATGGCATGCTGCTGTATGTAGGCAGTACGGTGTTTGTCTGTTACCTGAGCTTTGGCCTTCGACAATTTTCAGCCGACAGCGGCCCCATTTGGAATGCGCTGCTATGGATCATCCTGTTGTTTACATCTGTTAATGCTATTGCCAAAAGCTTTATGCAGGAAAACCGCGGGCGCTTGCTCTACTTCTATTCTATAGTTAGTCCGCAGGGTATTATCCTGGCCAAGATCGTTTACAACTCGCTGCTGATGCTTTTGCTGGCAGTGATCTGCTTCGTTTTCTACGCTTTTGTGCTGGGCAACCCGGTGCAGGATATTCCCATGTTTCTGTTATCGCTGTTGCTGGGGGCCATTGGGTTTTCCACCTCACTAACTATGATTTCGGGCATTGCATCAAAGGCGGCCAACAGCAGTACACTAATGGCTATTCTCAGCTTCCCGGTTATAGTGCCCATGCTGCTGATGCTCATAAAAATGTCGAAAAACGCCATGGATGGGCTGGACAGAGGAGCCAGTCTCGACGAACTGCTTACTTTGCTTGCCATAAATATGATCGTTATCACTGTTTCTTACATTTTGTTCCCGTACCTTTGGCGTTCGTAGAAAAGACTTAAGATACAGGGCTTAAGAAGCAAGATTTCGGGCTGGGAGAAGAACTCAAATTCAGAATAAGAGGTTTTAAATTTTGGGAGATCTGTAACCTGTGTCTAGCATCTAACATCTATACTTTAAATGAAAAATAACTGGTGGAAAATACTGGCCGTACTGCTGCTGATTTTTACAGTAGTAGCCGGTATGTTGTCAGAAGTTCCGAGGCTGGCTATCCTCAACGAGACTATCCGGAATTTATACTTCCATGTACCGATGTGGTTTGGCATGATCCTGATTCTGCTGATATCGGTATTCTACTCTATCAGGTACCTGCGCAATCCAACTATAAAAAACGATGTAATTGCTTACGAAGCGGCCAAGGTGGGAATACTCTTTGGTGTGCTTGGTATAGTTACCGGCATGGAGTGGGCTAAATTTACCTGGGGCGAGTACTGGAGCAACGACCCGAAACAGAACGCTTCTGCTATCGGGCTACTTATTTACTTTGCTTACGTGGTGCTGCGCAGCTCGTTTGCTGAACAGCAGCAGCGTGCCCGCATCAGCGCGGTGTATAACATCTTTGCCTTTGCAGCCCTTATTCCGTTGCTGTTTATACTGCCGCGCCTTACTGATTCGCTGCACCCGGGGAACGGTGGCAACCCCGGCTTTAACGCTTACGACCTGGATAGCCGTCTGCGCATGGTGTTTTACCCTGCCGTTCTGGGCTGGACCCTGCTGGGTATCTGGATCGTGAACGTAAGATCAAGATTTGAAATACTGAGACAACGCTTATATGAAACTGTTTAGAATACTGGCTCTCTGCTGCTTTATGCTTTGCAGTTTGGCCGGCATACAACAAGTGCAGGCACAGCCTGAGCAAACACAGGTGGAATTTTCATCGGCACCTGCGCAAACCGATATAGAGATGGCAGATGTCCTGCGGCAGGATGGTAAGATTTACGTAGTAGTAGTAGTGTTACTGACTGTACTGCTTGGTGTAGTTGCTTACCTCATCACACTGGACCGCAAAGTGGGCAGGCTGGAGAAACAATTTAAAGAATAGCCTGCTGAGCGTATAAAAACAGCACATATTTGGATTTAAAATGCCTGCTTTTGTGTTAGGCTAGCAAACCGGGAAAAACCATAGTTTATACAAGATGAAGAAGTCACACATCATCGGTATCGTTATTATCGCAGCAGCTATCATGATCATTATGTCAACAGCTGGCGATGCAAGTACTTATGTTGATTTTGGCGAAGCAAAAGAGCTGGCCCAGGAAGGAAGTAACGCAAAAGTACACGTAGTAGGTCGTCTGAAAAAAGATGCCCAGGGCCACATCGTCGGGATGAAGTACGACCCGCTGATAGACCCGAACTACTTCTCGTTTATGCTTGTGGATACCAACCGGGTGGAACAACAGGTGGTGTACTTCAACCCTAAACCACAGGATTTTGAACGCTCTGAGCAGGTTGTAATTACCGGTAACATGCAGAACGATGTGTTCATAGCCGATAAAATATTGCTAAAATGCCCGTCTAAGTATGTAGAGACAGAGGTAAAACCTAATACAACTACCGCAGGCTTATAATATTTAGTTGAAAGCAGGGAGTGATATAGTCAGCTCTCTAACTTTCTAACTCTTTAACTTTCTAATTTATAAAGATGATTAATACGCTGATCGGCGATATAGGCCACCTGAGTGTGATTATTGCGTTTGTGGCGGCAATAGTGGCCTCGTATGCATATTTCATGGCTTCGCGCTCTTCTAACACAGCCGAAGACCTGAAGAGCTGGCGCCGTTTTGCCCGCACTGCATTTTATGTGCATAGTGCTGCCGTAATAGTAATTATTTTTGCGCTCTTTAATATTATCTACGAGCACCGCTACGAGTATTATTACGCCTGGAGCCACTCATCCAACCACCTGCCGGTTCATTATATGATCTCCAGCTTCTGGGAAGGACAGGAAGGCTCATTCCTGCTATGGATCTTCTGGCACGTGATACTGGGTGTGGTGCTAATGAACAGCGGTAAGAAAAACAAAGAATGGGAAGCGCCTGTAATGGCCATGTTCTCGTTTGTGCAGCTTTTCCTTACCTCCATGATCCTGGGTATCGTGATTGGTGAAATGAAGATCGGTTCTTCGCCTTTCATCCTGATGCGTGACTTTATGCCAGATGCTCCTGTATTTGCCATGGACCCGAACTTTAAGCCGGAAGATGGTACAGGTCTGAACCCGCTGTTGCAGAACATCTGGATGGTGATTCACCCGCCAACCCTGTTCCTGGGCTTTGCTGCTACCCTGGTGCCTTTCGCGTTTGCTATGGCCGGCCTGTGGAAAAATAAGTTTGGGGAGTGGGTACGTCCTGCCTTGCCGTGGGCGCACTTTGCTGCACTGTCGCTGGGCCTTGGTACTATGATGGGTGCTTACTGGGCTTACGAAACGCTTAACTTTGGTGGCTATTGGAACTGGGACCCGGTAGAGAACGCTGTTTATATTCCGTGGCTGGTGCTGGTTGGTGCGATACATACTATGATCGTTTACCGCAGAAGCAAGCATGGACTGAGAGTAAGTTATATCCTGGTTATAGTTTCCTTTATCCTGATCCTGTATGCTACCTTCCTGACACGAAGCGGTATTCTAGGTAATGCATCGGTACACTCTTTCACTGACTTAGGTCTTTCCGGTCAGCTGTTCACTTACCTGACAGCCTTTGCTGTACTGGCAGTTGGTCTGCTGGCTTACAAGTGGAAACAGATTCCAGCTACAGAAAAAGAACTCTCGACCTACAATGGTGAATTCTGGGTGTTTATTGGTGCGGCAGTTCTCTGCTTGGCAGGTTTCCAGGTACTGACTACTACCTCTATCCCGGTTTACAATTCCTTCCTTGGTTTTATAGGCATAGAATCTAATGCAGCTCTGCCAGCCGATCAGGTAGAGCACTATACCAAGTTCCAACTATGGGCAGGTGTACTAATTGCGGTACTGACAGGTATCGGACAGCTGACCTGGTGGCGCAAAGCAGATAAAACCAGCTTTTTAGATGCCATTACAATGCCGTTGATGCTGACATTGCTGTTTGCGAGCCTTGTAATTATTCTTTCAAACAAGTTTGATGTATTCGATTTCAAATTAGATGATCCGATTTACATTATCCTGTTTGTAACGTCACTGTTTGCTGTATTTGCGAACCTGAGCATTATCCTGAGCCTGCTTCATAAAAAAGTAACGCTGTCTGGTGGTGCTGTTGCACACATTGGTATTGCCCTGATGCTGTTGGGTATCCTGTTCTCTTCAGGCTATTCCAAGATCATCTCAGGTAACACTTCTGGTATGTTGTATTCACGTGAGTTCCCTGATGAAATTAACCGCGACAACGTGTTATTATGGCGCAACGCAGCTACAGATATGGACAAGTACGTGGTAAGTTACCATGGTCAGTACCTGGAAGTTGAGGGCGTGCCGCAATACATAAATAAAGAAATACTTTTCAGAACAGCTGATGAGTATACTGCCATTGCTCGTGCCGATATTAAAGTAAACGATAAGATATACTATAAGACAGGCGACACACTATATCTGCCGTCCCCAGAGAACACATACTACGAAGTAGAATACAAACACCGCGAAACCGGCGATATCTTTGTGCTCTACCCACGTGCACAGGTTAACCCGAACATGGGCTTACTTGCATCTCCTGATATCAAGTCGTTTGCTACTAAGGACCTTTATACCCACGTATCATCCGTGCTTGACCCTAACGAGGAAAGAGAATGGAGCGAGCTGCAGGAATATACCCTAACTATGGGCGATACGCTTATCCTGAACGATTATGTAGCCATCTTTAACGGTGTGGAAGTGATCAAGGAAGTGCCAGGTGTATCTCTGAAAGAAGGTGACGTGGCCGTGCAGGCTGACATGAAAGTGATGGGTGAGAAGAAAACGTATCACGCACATCCGCTTCTGATCTTTAAAGATGGTATGGCCGGCTATTACCCGGAAATCATCGAAGACCTGGGACTGCGCATCATGTTCCTGAACGTTGACCCTGAAAAGCAGGAGTTCAAGATTGGTGTAAATACCACCCAGAAAGATTACATCATCCTGAAGGCAATGGAGAAACCATTTGTTAACATTCTCTGGATCGGTACCATTGTGATGACGATAGGTTTCTTTATGGCCATGGTAAGAAGAGGCGAAGCAGGCGGCGTTAAAACGGCCAAAGCAAATCCAGCCCCAAAAGCTGAGAAAGCTGAAAAAGCACAGGTAGCTTAAAAAGCAAGATCTAATAAACTATAGCAAAAAGGTGGGCTTTGCCCGCCTTTTTGTATTTTGGGGCAACTTAACTATCATTTTGAAAAAAAATTCCAGGGTCTGGTAATCGCAGCAAACAAGAATTTATGGCAACCGGGTTTATTAAAGTACTGAAGCGTAAACTAAACAGTGCATTTTATGTGGCGCTCAGGCTGGTAAACTACTACCCCTACTATGATTACCTGCATGGCAAAGGTGAGAAAGTAAACCTGACGCCGGAATATGAACTCGAGTTTACGCCGGAAGAAAAAGCATTTCTGAAGGCATGTGCAGCCTCCTATAGTTACTTTGATGCTGATTACGCCCTTGGCCATCGTCAGAAAGAGCTCTCGCTTTATAAGCTGAAAGATGTGACCTTCTTTAGTAATACCGGCGTGATTAAAATGGGCGATAAGCTTATAGTTGAGTCCGGGATGAGTGTGGACAGGCTTACACGTTGCAAGGCGTTCAGAGACTTTACCGTAATGTGGCCGCATAGTTACAAAAACGGCATTTACACAACTATACAACATAGCCATTGGGCTGATAATAACATCTCGCTCTGGTTTATAGATAGTTTGCCGAGGGCCTATATACTTTCGCAAACTATAAAAGAGCCTGTAACACTGTTGATGTGGAAAGGTGCTCACCCGTACCAGAAGCATACGATGGAGTATGTGCTCAAGGATTCTCCCCATATCCGGATCAAATACATCAGCAAGCAACACAGAATCCGGATCAGTAATTTTTACATGCCCTCTTTTGTGACATCCTCTTTCAGCGGATACCTGCCGCCAGCAGTTAGTAACTGGCTTAGAGAGGGCGTCTGGAACAGCTACGATATTGTAAGATCAAACCCTAAACAGAGGATATATATAAGCAGATCCAAAGCCAGGTTCCGCCGTTTACTGAATGAGCCGGAAGTGATCCAGCTATTGGAGAAATATAACTTCAGGGTTATCTGGTCAGAAGACCTGGATTACCGGCAGCAAATACAAACCTTTTTTGATGCCGAGGCGATTATCTCACCTCATGGTGCTGGCCTTACCAATTTGTTGTTTGCAGAAAAGGCGCAGGTAGTGGAGTTTCATCAGGCTAATATCATAAAGGGGCGTTATATGCTGCTGAGTAAAGGATTGGAGTTTGATTACTCTCCTATAATAGGAACAGACGGCGATGAGAACGAGGACTTTACCATACCATTAGAGGAACTGAATAAGTGGCTTAACTCCAGATACGGATCATTTTAATATGAACATAACTATAGTTGGTGCTGGCAATGTGGCCTGGCACCTGGCGCAAGCCTTGCAGGAGGCAGGCAACACAATAACTGCTGTATACAGCCGTACGCTGGCAAATGCAGCAGAGCTTGCAATTCGCTTACCGGGGGCTGCAGCAACTGACAGCCTGAATTTTAGTAACACACCCGCAGACATTATTCTGATAGCTGTGCCCGACGGTGCTTTAGCTGATGTGGCCGAAAGAATGAAAGTGCAGCCGCAAACTATAGTTGCCCATACCTCTGGGTCGCAGCCTGTGTCTGTTTTACAAACTATAGCTGCAGCTGGTGTTGGTGTATTTTACCCTGTGCAAACGTTCTCGAAGCGGGTGCCTGTTAACATGCAACAGGTGCCCATCCTAATTGAAGGTACCACAAATGACGCCACGAGCAGGCTGCAACAGCTGGCACAAACTATAAGCAGCAAGGTAGGGCTGGTAAATTCTGAGAAACGGAAGCAGTTGCACCTGGCGGCGGTATTTGCCTGCAACTTTACAAATCATTTGCTGGGAATCAGCCGCGAACTGCTGGCTCAGGCAGGTTTACCCTCCGATCTGTTGCAGCCACTCATTAATGAAACTATAAGCAAGGCAGCAGCACATCATCCTTTTACAGTACAAACCGGACCTGCTGTGCGCAACGACCAGAATGTGATACATGAGCATCTGCAGCTGCTACGAGATAGCCCGGAGCTACAGGAAATATACCGCCAGCTTACCAGAAGCATTCAGCAGAACCGCAAACTATAGTTTCCCACGCAAAATAAAAGGGAGTAGCCAGTTTATACTGCTACTCCCTTTACTCAAACTAACTAACTTGGATTTGCTTGTAGGTTATTGTGTTAGGTACTGGGTTTAAAAGTCATCTTCAAAATCTCCGCCGTTGTTATTGTTCTGGTTACGACGGTTGCGCTGGTTCTCGCCATCGCTGTTAATGCGGTAAGTAAAGCCCAGGTAAACGATGCGGCTCTGGCGACGGTTCTCTATCTCTGATCTAAACTCCGGACCGTAGCTCAGGAAATCGAAACGACGGGTGTTAAACAGGTCTGAGACACGTAACGAGACTGTGCCTTTCTTATTCAGCACTTCTTTTTTCATGCCCAGGTCTGCACTGAACATCTGTTCCATACGGCCTTGTATGTCAGCTCGTGGAGCGCGATAAGATCCTGAAAGCTGTATGTCCAGGTCTTTCCACACCTTCATGTTAGAGTTAAGCTTGGCGCCCCAGTTAAACTGTGCATTGCTCAGCTTTGTATCGTTCTGGGTAGTACTTAGCTCGGTTCTGTAACCAGACCAGCTGGCATTTACGCGCCACCAGTTAGTAATAGGCGAATTGGTGCTGAACTCAAAACCGTAGGATCTGTTATTTGACAGGTTAATGAAGGTGGTCTCTGTACCGGGCTCTCCTTTATCATTTACCATATCAGTTGCCTGACGGAAGCGCTCAATTCCGTCGGTGGTATGGCGGTAGAAAACAGTGGCATTAAGTGAGGCCTGCCCCCAGTAGCGCAGGTAGCCCAGCTCAAGCGAGTTTATAAATTCAGGCTTTAGTTTAGGGTTACCATAGGATATGTTATACACATCGGTAATGTCTACAAATGGGTTCAGGAAGCGGCTGCGCGGCCTGTTTATGCGGCGACTATAGCTGAATTGTACTTTGTTGTCGTCGTTAAAATCGTTGGTTATAAACAGCGTTGGGAAAAGACTGAAATAATCATTGTTGTTTACATCGTCGGCCGTGCGCAGATCGGTTTTAATAAATGTATGTTCTGCTCTTAAGCCCAACTGGTAGGTTAAACTTCTGAACTTGTTGCTATAGTTGGTGTAAACAGAATATACCTGCTGATCGAACACGAAGTGATTACTTTGCTTTGCGTTGAATTCCATATCGCCGGTTTGCATGTTCCGGTTAAAGAATCTCGAGTCTTCGTTCAGGCGCTCGAAAGATGTTCTGAACCCTGCTTCCAGGCGGCTGTTCTCTGAAAAAGGATGCACATAATCCGCTTTGGTCACAAATTCATAGTTCTTGTCATCTACTAAAGTCTCCTCTATAGCAGGTATTGAGTTAATGTCACTACGTCTCTCGTCGAAGAGCGCCGTTTCATCGTCTATATTGGCGTTGTAAACAATATCGGCAGTAAGTTCCTGGCCTTTGCGCTCAAACGTCTGGCGGTAACCCAGTGTCAGGTCCAGTGCGCGCTCATTTTCAACTTCAAATGCATCTCGCGTGCGGGTGCTTTGCAACAGTTGGTTCTCATCCAGAAAGCGGTAGCGGATGTTGTTCGTACTCTCGTCTTCGCTAAAGCGGTATAGTGCCGAAGCTGATATAGTATGGCGGGGTGTCAGGAAATAATCAGCTCCCAGGCGAAAATTATGTGAAATGTCTGTGCTGTTGCGGTCTCCTTCCTGAAAACGGTAGCTAGTGCTGTCTATAATACCGGCTTCGTTCAGGTAATAGTTTGTGGTGTTGTTGCGTTGTGTGCCTGGCCGGGTGCGCTGCCTGAAATCGTATCCTCCGTTTAAGGACCATTTAAAATAGCGATAGTTCAGGTTAAGCGATGTGTTATAGTTGTCGTGGGTGCCGGCCGTAACCGAGGCAGAGCCGTTAAAACCAGGTTTGCGCTCCTTTTTCATTACCAGGTTAATGATGCCGGATGTGCCCTCCGGGTTGTACTTGGAAGAAGGATTGGTGATCAGCTCAATGCTCTCGATCATGTTGGCCGGAATCTGGTCCAGTGGTAGTTCAGATAAAGCAGAGCGCTTGCCATCTATCAGAATGGTAACATTAGTGCTGCCCCGCATACTTACATTTCCGTCTATATCTACGTCAACAGATGGCAGGTTCTGCATTACTTCGGCTACGGTGCCGCTCTGTGCGTTCAGGTCCTGGCTTACGTTTACTACCCGCTTATCCAGGTCAAAATCTACGAGCTGTCGTTGTGCCACTACTTCTACCTCGCTTAGCTGGGTTGAGGTAGGGTCAAGCGAAATGTTGCCCAGCGCTACATTGGCTGATGTGGCTGTAAGGTTGATATTTGGTATAAACCGGGTTGGGTAGCCAACCATGGAAACACGGAGAATAAAACGGCCAGTAGGCACACGATCAAGAATAAACTTTCCCTCCATGTCGGAGGTGGCGCCGGTTACAAGGCTGGAGTCGCCGGCTGTGAGTAGCACTATGTTAGCAAAACCAACCGGTGCTTTGGTGGCGGCATCCTGCAGCGTGCCCGAAACTCTGCCGGAGTTTGAGGTTTGTGCAGCTAAAGCTGCCGGAATAATCAGGAAAAAGAGGACAAGGAACGATTTGTAAAAAGTTGTAATCATGCGTTTTAATTCAGCTCACTTTTATTTTAACGCGCTCACGGATAAGATAGTGTTAAGAATAGCGCAAGTGATTTAAGACAACTAAGACGGGCAAACTATACCACACTATAGCTTCAAAAACCTGAAAGTAGGACAAACAAACGCGGAATAAGTTTAACTACAGATAAAAAATTATGGGTTAAAGCATAAAACTATAGTTTCCAGACAGAAAGTAGCCGGAAACTATAGTTTTTGGTAAGGTGTTGTGGCTGAGTGGCTTGAAGCTATAGTTGCTTGCTCAGGAAATCCCAAACCACTACGCCAGTAGCTACCGAAATATTTAACGAGTGCTTGGTGCCGAACTGCGGAATCTCCAGCACAAAGTCAGAATGATTGATCACTTCCTGCTCCACGCCAAATACTTCGTTACCAAGTACCAGCGCATAATGCAGCCCTGGCTCCGGGATAAAATCATTCAGCTTCAAACTATTCTCTGCCTGCTCTACTGAACCGATCTTATAGTTCTGTTCTTTCAGTTGCTTTACCAGTTGTAATGTATCGGGCACGTGCTCCCATTCCACCGACTCTGTTGCGCCCAGGGCTGTCTTCTCAATATCGCGGTGAGGCGGGGTGCCGGTAATGCCACACAGGTAGATTTTCTCTACCATAAATGCATCGGCCGTGCGGAACACGGAACCCACATTATTCAGGCTCCGAACATTATCCAGCACCAAGACTAACGGTATTTTTTTCTTATTTTTGAATTCTTCAACCGACTCGCGGTTAAGTTCATCCATCGAAAGTTTGCGCATATTTCTGCTGACAAAAGACTGTGTGATAAAAGACAAAAGAACTATAGTTGCTTTTGCCGCTGCAAAGGTCAGGCGGTTTGCTCAGAAATCAAACTATAGTTTAGTTGTTGATTGTTGATGGTTAAATGGATGAGAGATTGGATTAGTTTGAAGTTGGCCGCTCTTTCGGATTTGCAATCCGAAAGTATAGTAGACGCGGATTTGTAATCCGCAATGACAAAGGCAGTAACTATAAGCAAGCAAACGGATATCAGATCCGGAGCAGCGGTTGAAGAAGAGTAAAATTCCCCTCCTGGGAGGGGCTAGGGGTGGGTTTACCCATTCATAATTCTTAATTCAGAATTCATAATTAAACTATAGTATGAAAGGAGAAGGCACTGTAACCCCTTTGATGAAACAATACAATGCAATTAAAGCGAAACATCCGGGGGCGTTGCTGCTATTCAGGGTAGGCGATTTTTACGAAACCTTTGGCGAAGATGCCATCAAGGCCAGTAAGATATTGGATATAGTTTTAACCAAGCGTGGTGCCGGCTCTACTTCCGAAACAGCGCTGGCCGGTTTCCCGCATCACTCCCTGGACACGTATTTGCCTAAGCTGGTGCGCGCCGGTGAGCGCGTAGCCATCTGCGACCAACTGGAAGACCCGAAAACGGTAAAAGGAATTGTAAAGCGTGGCGTAACAGAGCTGGTAACACCAGGCGTGTCGTTTAACGACCAGGTTTTGGAGCGGCGTAGCAACAACTATCTGGCTGCTGTACACTTTGGGAAAACTGAAACAGGTATCTCCTTCCTGGATGTATCGACCGGTGAATTCATCACGGCGCAGGGCGATAGGAACTATATCGGGAAGCTGCTGCAAAGCTTTTCTCCTTCGGAGGTACTGTTCTGCAAACGCGAAAAAGAAACCTTTACCGAGCGCTACGGCCCTGATTTCAGATACTATGCTCTGGAAGAATGGGTGTTTAACTATGACTTCGCCTACGAATCGCTGACCCGCCAGTTTGGGACTACCTCGCTGAAAGGTTTCGGTATTGAAGGCATGGTAGAAGGCATTATTTCCGCTGGAGCTATACTTCATTATTTAGCTGAAACACAACACAAGGAAATCAGCCACATCGCTACTATTTCGCGCCTGGAAGAGGACAAGTATGTGTGGCTGGACAGGTTTACGGTGCGTAACCTGGAGCTGGTGTTTCCGCAGCACCAGGAAGGTGTGCCGCTGATACAGGTGCTGGACCATACGGTAACGCCAATGGGTGCCCGCCTACTGAAGAAGTGGGTGGTATTGCCGCTGAAAGATGTAGCCCAGATAAAACGACGCCTTGATACCGTAGAAGCTCTGACCCAGCACCGCGAACTGCTGAGTGAACTTACTACGCACCTGAAACAGATCAACGACCTGGAGCGCCTGATCTCGAAAGTAGCGGTGCGCCGCGTGAACCCGCGTGAGCTGGTGCAGTTGGCCAAAGCCCTGGATGCTATAGTTCCGATACAGACTGCCCTGGCCCTAAGTAACATTGCCGCCCTGCAGAAACTGGCTGCACAGCTTACGCCCTGCGATGGTCTGCGCGAAGAGATCAAAAACATACTGAAGCCTGAGCCGCCAATGCTCACCAACCAGGGCAACATGATCAACGACGGCATTAATGCGGAGCTGGACGAACTGCGTGCCATCGCTTTTTCAGGCAAAGATTACCTGGCACAACTACAGCAGCGCGAAGTGAAGAACACAGGCATCAGCTCGCTTAAAATAGCCTACAACAAGGTATTCGGGTATTACCTGGAGGTAAGCAACGCGCATAAAGACAAAGTGCCTGCCACCTGGATACGCAAGCAGACGCTGGTAAACGCGGAGCGCTACATAACCGAAGAGCTGAAGACCTATGAAGAGAAGATCCTAAATGCAGAAGACCGCATCTATAGTATAGAGTTTGGCCTGTTTAACGAATTGGTGCTGCACGCCCTGGATTACGTGGCGCAGGTACAGCAAAATGCCAAAGTTATTGGTGTGATCGACTGCCTGAGCTCTTTTGCAACTATAGCTTTGGCGAACAACTATACCAAGCCGGAAGTAAGCGACAGCCACGTGCTTGATATCAAAAAAGGCCGTCACCCGGTTATCGAAAAGCAACTGCCTTTAGGCGAAAGCTATGTGCCGAACGATATTTTCCTGGATAACGAACAGCAGCAAGTGATCATTATTACTGGTCCGAACATGGCCGGTAAAAGTGCCCTGCTTCGCCAGACCGCCCTTATCGTTTTAATGGCGCAGATCGGTTGCTTTGTCCCTGCAGAGGCCGCAACTATAGGCATCATCGATAAGATCTTTACCCGCGTGGGTGCTTCGGATAATTTGTCGAAAGGTGAATCTACGTTTATGGTGGAGATGACCGAAACGGCCAGCATACTGAATAACTTGTCGGACCGTAGTTTAGTGCTGATGGATGAGATTGGCCGTGGTACAAGTACTTACGATGGTATTTCAATTGCCTGGGCAATTGTGGAGCACCTGCATAACCATCCGAAGTTTAAAGCCAAAACGCTGTTTGCCACGCATTACCACGAACTGAACCAACTGGCCGAAGAGCTGGAGCGTGTGAAGAACTATAACGTGTCGGTGCGGGAAGCGGGTGGTAAGATATTGTTTATGCGCAAACTGGTAGAAGGTGGCAGCGAGCACAGCTTTGGTATACATGTGGCCCAGATGGCCGGTATGCCAAACAGCGTGGTGCTACGTGCCGATGAGATCATGCATCACCTGGAAAAGGAAAAAGTATCGGAACAGTCGCCGCAGCAGAAAATGAAGTCGGCTCCGAAAAATAATTTCCAGCTAAGTATGTTTGAGCCTGCCGATCCGCAACTGGTACGCGCCAAAGAACTGCTGGACCAACTGGATATAAACACCATTACCCCAGTAGAAGCCCTTTTAAAACTGAATGAGCTGAAAGGCCTGCTAAAAGAGAAAAGTGAGCCAGCGCGCTAAATAAAATCATGTGGGAACCAACTATAAGAACTATAGGAGCCAAAAAGCTGGCCGGCCTTCGCGCCGAAACCACACTGGCTACCGATAACCCGGCTGCACTCTGGCAGGAGTTTATGCCGCGGCGCAAAGAGCTGACAACTATAGTTGGAAATGAGCTATACGCTGTGCAGGTGTATGATGCCGGTTTCGTGAAAGGTAAGTTTACGGCTGATAGTATATTCCAGAAATGGGCAGCGGTAGAAGTTTCAGGCAGTGGTGAATTACCCGACGGAATGGAGCAGCTTATAGTTCCGGCTGGGGATTATGCTGTGTTCATCCATAAAGGACCGGCCAGCGACTTTGTAAAAACAGCGAACTATATTTACCGCCAATGGCTACCCAATAGCAATTACCTGCTTGATGACAGGCCACACCTGCAGGTGATGTGCGAAAAATACCTCGGGCATACTAACCCGGATTCTGAAGAAGAAGTGTGGGTTCCTGTAAAATTGAGGTAGTTTCTGGCCTGAAGGAGCTGCCAAACTATAGGCGAATAAAAAAATATAAAATTTTCTGCCTGAAAATCAGTTGAAAACGCTTTAGCAGAAGATTTTTTTTGTGCATGCTATTGACAATCGAGATTTTGTCTATATCTTTGTATCACTAAATCGCTGGGACGGAAACGAAAGGCGAAAAAGTAAAGACTTAAGCGGGAGTAGCTCAGTTGGTAGAGCGCGACCTTGCCAAGGTCGAGGTCGCGAGTTCGAACCTCGTCTCCCGCTCAAAAAGGAAGATAAAGACGTTGTGTTAAACAACGTCTTTGTTTTTTAAAGTCACCCTTCGGATGTCGTTCCGAATGGCTGCCGGGATGGTGGAATTGGTAGACACGCAAGACTTAAAATCTTGTGGCCGCAAGGCCGTGCGGGTTCGATTCCCGCTCCTGGTACTAGAGAAAAAGCCCTTGAAACTTATAGTTTCAAGGGCTTTTTTGTTGCTGAATATCTCACCTGACTTTTGCCTCGGCCAAAGGTACCCTGCTTGCTCTGATCCGTGAAATGAGCAGGCGTCCCAGGGCAAGCCCATACCTTTCTATTGTTTTCTCTGAGATAACAGCCACAACCAAAGTGGCCAGTATAGTAGTGAGGTAACATACCAGCAGTATCAGATGCGGGTTTAAGAAAGGAGCAAGCGTTTTGGCAAGTTCTTTAGAAAAATACCAGGCAAATACAAAATGAAACAAGTACATAGCGTAGGATAGCTGCCCGACCCGCTTTATTAATTGAACATTCAGAAACGCAAACTGCTTAACTACCTGTAATAGCACTATAAAAATCAGGCCGGCCACAAAAGGATTGATCGCAATGTTATCTTTGAACAGGAGTATACTCATGGCAAGTACAATTAAATAGCAGCTGGCAGGTCCTAAAAACGATACGGCAGGCAGAGTTACATTTTTATACTTTTGGGTAAAGCAATAATATGAAATGCCGAGCAGGAATACCGGCAACTGGTTAAATAGGTTAAAGTATAGGAAGGCATTCTCATTTAGCGTATAGTTGCTGGAGTACAGCAGCAGTTGTGTAATAAGCAAGCTGGCTACCAGCCCCAGCAACGGAAAGAGCAGAATGCCCATCCGGTTGCGAAGTTGCTGTTTGTAAAAGTAAAAGATAAACGGGAATAGGGCATAAAAGGCCATTTCAGTACCTATAGACCAGCCCCCCGGCACCACATTATTGTTGGCAGGCATATAAAAGCCATGAACAAAGAAAACGTTTGCCAGGATATTCTGCAGGTTAAAATATGAGGTATCAGCATCTATAGCAGTATGGTAGAGGCCATATAACCCAATGCCCAGATAATAAAGCGGAGCAATCCTGAAAAAGCGCCTGATGTAGAAGAACAGCAGTTGATTATTCTCCTCCCCTCGTCTTGATGCAGATAGGCACAATGTATAAGCCGAAAGTATAAAGAACAGCTGCACACCTAGTTTCCCTAAATCTGCCAGGCGGCTGCTGAGTTGTGGCAGGTTTTCTACTGACTGTGATGTATGCACCAGCATCACCATTAGAATAGCGACTCCTCGTAAAGTGTCGATGTACTGGATTTTTTTAGTTTCCTGTTTCTGAAGTGTTTTCATGGCACAGATTATTATTTACAGCTGCACACATCAACTCATCGATGCCAAGTCTTCACAGACTACTTCACTTCATGTTGCAGCTTCAGGTTAGTATGTATTTTGTCAAAGTATATATATTCATATTAAACAATTGACTTATACAATTATATCTATAAAAGGTTATATTTTAAATTGAATTTTCTCACATACCATGGCAGTGCAGTGGAATTGTAATCAGTTAACTATTAGCTGTTTATTGGCTGTCTCCATATTTGCTGTTTTATAAGATAGTAACTGCTTCTGTACTATAAAATATTTTTAAAGCAACTAATTTAACTATAGTCGTAGAATCTAGAAGCTTGTCTGATGCCCTCTTGTGGCTGCCCGCTAATGCTTTGGCGAGTTTAATAAAGCAGAGTGCTTACCTATGTTCCTCCTTATAGTTTTTGTTTATGATATCCAGATATTTACTGCTGTTACTGCTGCTTACTGTCGGCTTCAGGGTTGCCGCGCAAAATATTTCCCTGTCACAGCAATCAGTTACTTTTGGAGCAGGAATCTCGATGGCGCCTGAAGAACTAGCTGGCATTAAAAGCATGGATGGTAAAGGCTATGTAGAGCACGGACCTGTAGTGATGTTAAGTTATCTGGCAATGCTCCACAAATATGTCGGAATAGGTGCAACACTAGCTCACAGCCGCAATAACCTGAATGCCGATGCAGTGGCTGACTCTTTTATTTCGGCTACAACTGTGCAAACAGAAACCTACACACTTACTTACTTGATGGGCGATGTATATGGTACACTTCCTGTAAATAAATGGCTGTTTTACGCCAGAGGTAGCCTGGGAAGTATTCTGCCCGATCTGTGGACAATGGAGATCAGCAACGATGTTGGTAAAGGCACTGTACAGAGCGGGCAAAAGTTTGTTCCAGCCTACGCAGGTGCATTAGGCTTAAACTATAAATTGGGGAAAGTAAGTATCGGACTGGAGTCGTGTTTGCTTGCGTCCAGGCCTGAATTTGACCTGGAAATGAATCAGGTTATTACCTACCGCAAACAGTGGCTTTCGGCATTTAACCACACGATCCGTACAGGTTTCAGCTTCTGACTATAGTTTGTTACCTCGAAAGATCCTGTGCCCGGTTTGCATCTATAGCTAGGAGAATGTAGAGCAAAACAGTAAACGACCATAGCGACGAACCTCCGTAACTGAAGAACGGCAACGGAATACCCACAACCGGTGCCAGGCCTATCGTCATTCCAATGTTTACCAGGAAGTGGAAGAAGATAATTGAAGCCACACAGTAGCCGTAAGTACGTGCAAAAACAGACTTCTGGCGCTCTGCAATGTTTACAATACGGGTTAGCAGCAACAGAAAAAGCACAATTAAAATGGTACTGCCTACCCAGCCATGTTCTTCGCCAATGGTACAGAAAATAAAGTCAGTGCTTTGCTCTGGCACGAAATCGAACTTGGTTTGCGTACCCTCTAGAAATCCTTTGCCTAACAAACCTCCCGAACCAATTGCTATTTTAGACTGTGTTACGTTCCAGCCATAGCCCAGCGGGTCGGCTTCAGGGCTGATAAGTGCCTTGATACGGTTCTGCTGGTGCGGCTGCAGTACGTCATTAATAAAGTAATCCACGCTAAAGATCATACCTATGATCAACACAAACAGCGCGATCATGGATTTAATACGGCGCATCAGGCGGTAATCCATCCAGAGCGCGCCACCCATCAGCACAGCTATGCCCAGTATAAGGTATAGTTTAGGAACAAGCAGGGTAAGGATAAAAATAGCAGCCGCTGACGCCCCTATGATGAGAATAAGCGGCGACATACCCTCGCGGAAATAAGCAAGGATAAACGCTCCAAATACAAGCGCAGAGCCCGTCTCGTTCTGGAGAACTATAATGATAGGAGGCAGCAGGGTAATGAGTGCCAGAACCATCTGGTCTTTCATGTTCTGCTGGCGCAGGTTTACATTGCTCAGGAATTTAGAGGCTGCCAGTGCCGTGGCAAACTTAGCCAACTCTGCTGGCTGCAGGCGTACACCACCCCCCAATTCAAGCCACGATCGTGAACCAGCTACAGGATTTGCAACAGCCAGGGTAAAAAGGAGCAATAGTATAATAGTGCCATAGATCGGATAAGCCAGATGTTCATAGATTTTATAGTCTACGGCCAGCATCATGGTTATCAGTATAACAGATGTGCCTATCCAAAGTAACTGCTTACCGGAGTTAATATCGAAGCTGAAAATGTTTACCACGTTATCCGGGCTGTACACTACAGCATAAATGTTCATCCAGCCCAGGCCCACCAGCAGGAAGTAAAGCAGCACCGTTACCCAATCCAGATTGCCCAGGATGTTACGCGAGGTGCGCCTGCTGCTACGGGTAGCAATTTTATACTTGGGTATAGTTTGTTCTACTGGCATTCGCTTACTTCGATCTTAAGTTCAGGTATTCGCGGCTAAGTACCCATTTCTCCTGATCTTTCATAGTTACTGTGTCAGTCAGGTATTTTTCCATCATCAGGCCCGCAATCGGAGCTGCCGCCTGGCCGCCCCACTTCCCATGCTCCACGTAAACAGCAATAGCAATTTTAGGGTTCTCTTTAGGAGCAAAAGCTACAAACACGGCATGGTCTGCGCCTTGCGGGTTTTGGGCTGTACCGGTTTTACCACAAACGGATATGCCTAATTTAGTCAGATTAGCTCTACGGCCCGTACCAGCCCGTACAGCTTCTTCCATACCTGCTATAATCGGCTCATAATGTTCGGGGCTTACAGATGTGTAATGCTTTTCCTGATACTCTTTTAGCGGCATATTTTTATTGCCAACAGCCTTAACAAGGTGGGGTGTTACATAATAACCACGGTTTGCTATAATAGCCATCAGGTTTGCCATCTGCAACGGGGTTACGCCCAGCTCACCCTGGCCTATACTCAGAGAGTAAATGGTCGAATACTTCCAGCGGTTTTTGCCATACACGCGGTCGTAAAGTTCTGGCGAGGCAATAATGCCCTTTTTCTCACCTGGCAGGTCTATACCCAATTGCTTGCCAAACCCGAATGTAAGCGCATGGTCGCGCCATTCTTTCAGACCTATTGAAGTATCGGTAAAGGTGTTTTTAGACTTATTGCGGTTGATAAGTAACTTATATGCCTGGTAAAACCACGGGTTACAGGAGTGCTGTACCGCCCCTTGCAGATCGAGTGGCGACGGATGCGCGTGGCAGTTTACAAGAGACCTGTTACAGGCAAACCGTGTGTTGGCAGTAATAACCCCTTCTTCGAGCGCGATAAGCCCCTGTACCACTTTAAAAATAGAGCCAGGCGGGTTTTGATCGGCCATGATAGGGCGATTGAACATTGTTTTGTCCGGGTCCTGCAGCAGTTGCATGTAATTTTTGCCATAGTCCTTGCCCGTAAACAGGTTCGGGTCATAGAAGGGAGCAGAAACATATGCCAGAATCTCACCGGTTTCAGGCTCTATGGCTACAATACTGCCTTTTGCGCCATTCATTAAATACTCGCCGTATGCCTGCAGGTCCAGGTCTATAGTGCTGTACAGGTTTTGCCCGGCAACCGAAAGCGTATCGTAAGCACCGTCTTTAAATGGTCCTTTTTCAATGCCGCGCACGTTCACCATAATATGCTTCACGCCGCGTTGCCCCATCAGGTAATTTTCGTATTCCAATTCCAGCCCGCTTTTACCAATATAGTCACCGGGGCGGTAACCTTGGTAAGTCGTATCTTCTAATTGTCTCGGGCTGATCTCGGCAATATAGCCCAGAGCATGCGACAGACTGGAGTGAGAATAGCCACGCGCCGTACGGGCATTGATGTAGAAGCCCGGAAAGTCGATCAGGTAATCCTGGAAATGGGCAAAATCTTCGGTGGTAAGCCTCTGGTAAAAGATAGAGGGTTTTACATAAGAGTAGGCTCTTGCTTTTTTAAGGCGCGCACGCACGTCCTCCAGCGGCAGGTTCAGGATGCTGCTTAAACGAAGCGTATCCAGTTGCTTTGTCTCCTTAGGTACCACCATCAGGTCGTACACCGGAGTGTTTTCTACCAGCAGCTTGCCGTTCCGGTCATAAATAAGACCACGGAACGGGTACTGAATTACAGTTTTAATAGCGTTTGTTTCAGCGGCCTGTTTGTAGCTGCTGTCTATTACCTGTATATAGAACAGGCGTAGGGCAAACACTACGCCTACCATTATAAAAATGGCCTGTATTACGTATTTTCTGTTTTCTAAGTAATTCATGTACTATCTCTTCGCTCTTTTTACAGAGAAGAAAAGTAATTGAAGTATCACGACAACCACCCCGGTAAAAAGTGTGCTGAATAAGACCTTGATCAATGTAAACCAATCAAAACTGATGATCTCGAGTGAGAAAACAGCAGCGTGATGAACGGCAATAAGTATAGATGCATAGGCCAGAAACCAGCGCCACCCCATTACATGCAGGTTAGCAGAATCATTGGTATCGTAACCATCGCGGGGCGTGAGAAGGTTCAATATGTGCGGGCGTAAAAATGCTAATAGTACGCTCGCAGCAGCATGTATTCCCATGGTATCATAAAACACATCTACCGTGAAACCTGCCAGAAAGCCAAGAAACAACAGGAGTACCTTGTTTATATGGATAGGTAAAAACAGCAGGAAGGCTATATAAATAAAGCAAAAGCCTGTGCTGAACAGTACCAGGTTGTCCAGGAGGAGGATCTGCAGTGCCACAAACAGGATGAACTGCACGATATGTCGTATGCCAAAGGTGCTATTCATTTGGAAGTATGCCTGCGTTTAGCTCCAGGCTATCGCGTTCTGCTTTTTGTTTGTTCTCTACCACGTATACATAAGTCAGCTGTGCAAAATCAACAGCCAGCTTTACTTTTACAGTATAAAAACTCTTGTCGGCTTCCCGGACAATTGAACTGATGGTACCAACTACAATTCCTTCCGGGAAAACGGTATTATAACCGCTGGTTACCACGGTGTCGCCTTTGCTCATCTGCACATGCAACGGTATATAGTCCAGAATGGCAGTGCGGTAATCGCCACCCAGCCACTTAATGGTACCCATCGTGTTGTTCTTTTTAATTTTGGCCGAGATCAGCATCTGCGAATGCAGCAACGATGTAACCGTAGAATACTTAGCCGAAACCGTTTTAACCCGACCAACTACTCCGTTTGGCGCAATAACACCCATCCCCGGCTCTACACCGTCTTCTGTGCCAATAGAGAGCGTGAGATAGTTGTTGTTGCGGCGTACCGAGTTGTTGATCACACGGCCTGCATGCAGACTGAACGGATGTACAGTTGCCGAGTCTGTTGCTACCAGCAGCGTAGTATCCATCTGACTGATGCTGTCTGTCAAATTAGCCTGCCTGTACTTTAACACTTCTTCGCGCAGCAAGGCATTTTCCTGTGCCAGTGTGCTGTTTACAGTTGCCAGGTTAAAATAGTCGGTAACGCCGCTCTGGAACTCGAGCACACGGCCTACATACCTGTTGGCAGAGTTAAAGAAGGCTGCTCCCTGATACGTGTTGTATTGCACGATCAGGTAAATGCACAGCGCTTCCAGCAGTACAAAAACCAGGAACGCACGGAACCGGTAAATAAACGCAAAAAGATTCCGCATGCAGCTTTGTTACGTCAGCAGGACGTTTTTGAAGCCTTCGATGTTTTTAATGGCAGCTCCTGTACCACGTACAACCGCTCTTAACGGATCTTCAGCAATGTGTATAGGCAGCTTGGTTTTAGCAGCAAGTCGCTTATCGAAACCACGTAACAGCGCGCCACCACCTGTCAGGTGAATACCGTTATCGTAAATGTCAGCTGATAGTTCCGGCGGAGCGATCTCCAGTGCCTTCAGTACTGCTTCTTCTATCTTGGAAACTGATTTATCCAGTGCAATGGCAATCTCCTGGTATGTTACCTTAATAACTTTAGGGATACCAGTCATCAGGTCGCGGCCACGAATCTCATAATCAGCAGGCGGATTCTCCAGTTCTGTCAGAGCGGCACCTACTTCAATCTTGATCTTCTCAGCCGAACGCTCACCTATCAGCAGGTTGTGCTGGCGGCGCATGTAATCCAGAATGTCTTTGGTAAACACATCACCAGCCACGCGGATGGACTGATCGCAAACTATACCAGACAGGGCCACTACAGCAATTTCTGTGGTACCACCTCCGATATCCACGATCATAGAACCGATCGGTTGCTCCACGTCAATGCCAATACCGATGGCAGCAGCCATTGGCTCCTGTATCATCCAAACTTCTTTAGCACCTGCGTGCTGCGCCGAGTCGCGTACGGCACGTTTCTCCACTTCAGTAATACCCGACGGAATACAAATTACCATGCGGTGCGAAGGTTGGAACAAACGACGGCCCGTATCGATCATGCGGATCATGCCACGAATCATTTCTTCGGCAGCGTGGAAGTCGGCAATAACACCGTCTTTCAGCGGACGAATAGTCTTGATGTTTTCGTGGGTTTTTTCGTGCATTTGCATCGCTTGCCGGCCGATTGCCAGCACTTTACCAGTTGTCCTGTCCACTGCAATAATGGAAGGCTCATCTACCACAATCTTGTCGTTATGGATGATTAGGGTATTGGCTGTACCCAGGTCAATGGCTATATCGCTGGAGAAAAAATTAAAAAGTCCCATTCTGTATATGTGCGGGCGTGCGGTTGCCCTTGTTATATTTCAAATATACTATAATTATTGGGTTAAAACCCGGCGCAAAATTAGTGATTTTAAACAGAATTTATAATGTGCGGTTGCAGTACTGCTTGCTTTTTACAATTTAATTTAAAAGATGAGGCTCTGATGCTGTGTTTCAGAAGCATAACGGCAAGTTTAGGGGTAAATTGAAATTGTAAATAGAATTTTATTTTTAGTTTGATTTATAGTTTAAACTTGTCATTTCGAGCTTTAGTGAGAAATTTATCGCAGCCTATAGTTTCTTCTTTGTCATCCTGAGCATTCTTGAGACGAGAGTCAAAAAGAGTCAGCGTAGCTGTGAAGGATCTTATATTTTCTATAGCTAACTATAGTTGCTACTTGCCACTTGCCACAAGCCGTTTCTTTCATAGTTACCCTTATCCTGGGAGCTTTACTCACCTATCGTTCCAATCAGGCATTGGTGCGCTCACGGCCGCGAGGCCCCGTCTTCGGGCATCGCGCTGCTGCCTTCTTGCTATCCTCGCTGCGTCGGATTGGCTGCGCCACCGCAACAAGTCAAAGGCGCTCAACCCAAAGACTGAGATCCTTCGATAGCTATAGTTTGTTTATAGCTTGATGAGCTATAGTTCTGTGGCTTTCTCGTGATTATAGTTCCGAGGGGCAGGCTGCGCCTGCCTGCTCGTGGTCTGTAACTATAGCACGATTGTATAAACTATAGCTGGCGGAAATTCCCCTCTTGGGAGGGGTAGGGGTGGGTTAATTACCAACTATAGAACTTTTGTCTAAACTATAGCGAAGGCAGAAAAGTCCCCCTTTGAAGGGGGTAGGGGGATGACTAACAGGAACTATAGAACTATAGTTGTCAACTATAACAAAAGCCCAAATCCTGAACATCCATTCATCCTGTAAATCCTGATTCAGATAACCTTTCAGGCCAGTTGAGTTACAAATTCAACCCCATCGTTAGGTACGGGTTGCTGCAAACTTACGCTAGCAAAATATTTACTGCTGCAACTATAAAACTATCGCTATAAACTCCCTCTCCTGTTCTTAGGAGAGGGTTGGGTGAGGTAATCTCCCTTAATCTGCAGTTCAGATGATTACTCACCAGGCCAACAAAAAATCCCCGGTCAGATTATAACCAGGGATTTGCTATTCTTAAACTATAATTCTGATTAATGCTTGAAATGGCGAACGCCGGTCATAACCATGGCCATGTTGTGGGCATCGCAGTAATCGATAGAATCCTGGTCTTTGATGGAACCACCTGGCTGTACGACCGCTTTAATTCCTGCTTTATCAGCAATCTCCACACAGTCCGGGAACGGGAAGAAGGCATCGGAGGCCATAACTGTTTTACTCACATCAAAGCCAAAGCTTTTTGCTTTCTCAATAGCCTGGCGCAGTGCATCAACACGTGACGTCTGGCCTACACCGCTTGAGAACATCATTTTGTCTGTGGCTAAAACTATAGTGTTAGACTTGGTATGCTTGCAAACTTTAGCTGCAAATACCAGTGCTTTTTTCTCCTCGGCAGTAGGCTCGCGTTTGGTGGCAGTTTTAAAGTCTGCTTCCGTTTCTGTTGCTAAGTCTTTGTCCTGCTCAATTACGCCATTCAGCAAAGTCTTGAATAGTTTCTTTGGCAGCTCTACATTGTTCTGCTTCAGTAAGATGCGGTTTTTCTTGGTCTTCAGCAGTTCCAGGGCATCATCATCAAACGCAGGAGCGATCAACACTTCAAAGAACAGCTTATTCAGCTCTTCAGCCGCAGCTAAATCTATCGTTCTGTTCGCGATGATAACGCCACCAAAAGCAGATACCGGGTCAGAGGACAGAGCGGCCAGATATGCGTCTTTTATAGTTTCGCCGGTGGCGCAACCGCAGGCGTTCGTATGCTTCAGGATAGCTACAACCGGCTCTTCGAACTCAGCAGCCAGGGCAACAGCGGCGTCAACGTCTACCAGATTGTTGTAAGAAAGCTGCTTGCCATTCAGTTGCTCAAAAAGCTCGTCCAGCTTGCCATAGAAGGTACCTTTCTGGTGTGGGTTTTCGCCATAGCGCAATGGCGTTGCCTCACGTACACTTTGCTTGAAAGGCTGCTCTTCGTTGCCTGCATTCAGGTAGTTGAAGATATGCGTATCATAATGCGACGACACATCAAATGCCTTGGCTGCAAAGCGCTTGCGGTCTTCCAGGTTGGTTGCCCCGTTCCTCTTCTGCAGTAAGGTAACTACTTCATCATACTGCTCACGCGACGACACAATCAGCACATCTTTAAAGTTCTTGGCAGCGGCACGGATAAGCGAAATACCACCAATGTCTATCTTTTCAATAATTTCAGCTTCGGAAGCACCGGATGCTACGGTTTCCTCGAAAGGGTAAAGGTCAACTATAACCAGGTCGATTGGCGGAATCTCGTATTGAGCTCTTTCAGCAAGATCGCCTTCATTATCGCGGCGATGCAGGATGCCACCAAACACTTTTGGGTGAAGCGTTTTTACACGACCACCGAAGATAGATGGATAATCTGTCAGGTCTTCTACGGCTATTACTTCAGCGCCTTGCTCTTCCAGGAAAGCCTGCGTGCCGCCTGTAGAATATATAGTTACGTTGTGCTGCTTCAGGAGCTCTACAAGTGGCTCCAGGCGGTCTTTGTAGTAAACCGAAATAAGCGCTGATTTAATTTGAACTGGTTGCATGGGTATGGGTTGATTTTTGATTTCTATAGTTTATTTTTTCTCTAACAGCAGTTTTTCTACTATCTCTGGTAGGTATTTGTGCTCTAATTGTAGTACGCGGGCCGCTAATTCTTCCGGGGTATCTTCAGGGTGCACCGGGCAAAACTCCTGCAGTATAAACTCACCTTTGTCGTACTCTTCGTTTACGCGGTGTATCGTTATACCCGACTGCGCCTCCCCGGCCTGCAGTACAGCAGTGTGTACGTTAATACCGTGCATGCCTTTGCCACCATATTTGGGTAGCAGTGCAGGGTGAATGTTAATGATCTTATCCGGGAAAGCGTGCAGCAGGTTTTGAGGCACCAGCCACAGAAAGCCGGCCAAAACTATAAGATCCGGGTTAAAGGACTTTACCTGCTCCAGTACCTTATCAGAGTTATAAAACTCATCTCTGGAAAACAAAAGAGCCGGGACGTGGAAGGTCTCGGCTCTTTTTAGGGCATACGCTTTCGGGTTGTTAGAGAACAGAGCGGCCACACGTATGGCGGGGTGGTGCTCAAAGTGCTCGAGCAGGCGCTGCGCATTGCTCCCCGAGCCGGAAGCGAATATGACTATATTTTTTTTAGTTGTGGGTTCCAAAAGTGTAAGCTTGCTTTAAAGCTGCAAATATAGCGGGTTTGGCTATAGTTGCCAGTAGGTAGCAGTATAAATGTGCTTTTCCGCTTATCCGGAGTTTATCAGGCTACAAGAACTATAGTTATACAGTTCAATACTTATTTGCTATAGTTTGTGCTCATAAATAAGCTGAACAACTCCAGACCTGAATCTTTTTACTTCTGTCAGGTTAAGGTTTATCCTTTCTTTCAGATTCTGAAACAGGGGCTTGCCTTCTCCCAGCACTGTCGGGTGAACGGAAATCCTGTAGATGTCAATCAACCCATGATGGATGAAAGATGTGATCAGTTTTGACCCACCATATAACCAGATATCCTTACCCGTTTGTTGCTTAATTTCATCAACCTTCTCGGGTATGTTAGACGTGATATAAGTTACATTGCTGTCTTGCTGTGCCTTGCCAGAGAAAACAACTTTCTTTTTAGCGTGCACAGTTGCCCAAAGCGCTTTCTCTGCTTCGTCTGCATTTGTATCCGGCTCATAGTTTCCCCATGCGTCATAGCTGACCCTGCCATAGAATATGGTATCGATACCTGAAAGAAACCCTTCAAAGTCCATGTCCTCGTCCATAATGCACCAGTCAATCTCTCCGTTGGGGCCTTCAATGTACCCGTCCAGGGTTACGGCCAAATCTAAGATTACCTTTCTCATACTGCTTTAAGTACTGATCTGAATTTGTAGTTGCTATTGCTGTGATAGTTCACTTTAATCGGAGTTCTCACCCAGAAGTCCTTCCATAAGTCCGGGCCCTGACATGCGCCCTGTTATTCTCTCAAGATGCCAAACTTCCCGTTTTTAAAATCGACCGCTACCACGTTTTCCAGAAACAAGGCATTGCCAGTAAGGCCTATCATCTTTTCTTCTTTGAAAAACCTTCTGAAATTGGGCATCAGGTAAACCATTGGCTGCTCTGAAACTATAGCTGAACCTACTTTTATGGGTTGCTTTGTTTTTCTTCCTATAGCAGGGTAATTCTCGCCCCAGGAGGATACAGCTAAGGTATCGGTGATGGCGGCATCGGTTAATTTTCTGAAATGTTTTTTACCAGTAACCAAAGGGAATATACTTGACCCTGTGTCGAACATTGCCCAATGGGTTTTGTTGCCAATGGTAAGTGGAATTTTCACCCTGCCTTTCTCCATCCTGCATTGCAAAAAATCAAACCGTTTTTCTGTTTCCGAGTCAAGGGAATCGATAACAATCAGCTTTTGATTCGGATAATCTATGATGAGTACCTTGTTTCTGAAAAATGAGGCGCCTAACGTACCGATGTGCTTCTCAGTGGGCGAGTTAACAGAGTCCGCTGTCAGAGGCTTACCAAAACCTTCAAAGTACATCAATTCCTTAAGCTTAAAGGGCGTATTATCCAGATGAATTGTAATGTCTTTAAAGCTGCCGTACTGCACATTCTGAATCCTGTGTGGTTTATGGAGTGTGTCTAACTTGCTAGAAAGCTCCGGGTAAGCAAGCAGATACGGAGCAATAGAGTTACCATAGACCATTGAACTGGTCGCACCTAAATCGAATTGCACTGTAAAACGATGCGGCAGAGAACCGATTTGAAAGGGCACTTGCATGAAGGCTTTGTCAAAGTATCTCTTACCTAAACTTGCACCTTCCCACTGAAACGCAATCCACTCTTTTGAGGGCAGCAGGTTTGGCTTTCCCGGCACCTGCCCCAAAACAGAAAGCGGTAAAAGGACCAGCAGTGCCAGAAGAGTTCGTTTCATAGCTGAGGAAGTCAATTTTTTAGTTTTCTTGGTCAGGCCGGCGTAATAGCATCGTTAAACTACTTTTTGACAGACTTCAGGTAATCTTTAAATCCGGTGTGGTAGTCGTTGATGGTCTGGGTTTTGATTTTTGCCCACGTCTCTTTTGGCTTGCTTAGTGCTGCGTCCTTTTCGTTTATAAAAGCTCCCATTCCGTGCAGGTTCAGCCACCTTGGGTCGTAGTTCTCTTCATTTTCCTTTACAAAGCTTACTACTTTCTCTACCGTTGATTCGAGAAATACAAGATCGGTGAAGGCAAACTTGTTTATATCGGGGCCATATGTGTTGTTCAGAATGATTACTCCTTGCGTAGCTGTTTTGTCTGCACAACGGTTGGCATCATATCGTGCTCTTAGCTGCGCAACATAAAACCAAAATGCAGCCTGCTCCTTCTTGTCCTGCAAAAACAACTCCCTTGATAGGGCATATAAAACAGGCGGGTTATAGTCATTCGGGCTTAATAGGATGCTGTCGATGAGTTGTTGCTTCGCGCTTGCGTCACTTCCGTGCAAAATTTCAACTGCCCTGTTGTGTTTGGCAACTTCTATCTCTTTATAGACTCCTTTGGGCTCTACTTGCTTTGTCTGGCTGAAAGATGCAGTTACCGAGGTAAACAGGATGGCGAAAAGAATAAGTGCTTTCTTCAATTTTCTGGTTTATAAGTTTGTTAGTCTATAGTTGTTATTGTGTCTGAAGTACTTACTTGACTGATGGATGAGCATCAAGGTGCAATGTTGGAACACGTGTTTTTACTTTCCCATGTTCATTTTCCGTCGTTCTTCTTCCGCTTTGTCCCATAATTCTTGGTTGTCCGATTCTGCCATTGCTTTTTTAACTGCTTTAACATAGTCCGGATGATTTCTGTACTTAAATTCTAACCAAGTCTCTTCCGGAAGCAGTAACATAATCAGCCCAATTCCACCGTAAACCGCAATGCGCTTGAATATTTTTGTGTAGTAGTCTGACTTAGACCTGGTATATTTCACTGCCCCAACTAGTAAAGCAATCACGAGTCCAGACAGTCCAACGCCTAAATTTATAGTTGCACCAGGCCATGCCTGAAACTTGAAAAGTATTCCAATCAGCGTTATTGAGAGAGCAAGCCCAGTCAGAACAGCTCCTACAATTCTCATGGTGCTAATGCCATTATAGGAGTCTTTCTTAAAGATATGTCTTAGGCGTAGGCGGTTAAAGAGTGCAAAACTTAAGTACATGTAAAGTACCGAAATTGCTGATATAGATAATACTGTCAGTAGGTTACCAAATGGCGCCAGTAGCGAGTTGAGCATGAGAGCTATCAGGGCAATGGCTCCAAGTACTATCTCTGCGTTCTTCATTGTAGTCTATTGTATATGCACGCTACTATAGTTAAAAAAGAATTCTACTCCTGCTATACAAGCTAACTATAGTTGATAGCAGGAGTAGCATATTAAGGGGAACTATAGTTTACTCCACTACCGGAACCGAAACCAGTACTTTGGCGGCGTTCAACTTCTCTTCCAGGGTTTGAATCGCTTTTTCGGTTCGGGTTGCTGTTGCCTTTTTCTCGTTGTACTCGGCATCGGTAATGGTGCCGGCTTTTCTGCGGCGCTCCAGTTCTTCCAGGGCACGGCTCAGGCGGCCTCTTGCTTCGGTTACTTTTTCATCGCCGTTGGTTACTGTCTCTTGCAGCACCTGGTGTTTCTGCTGGCTGTTCAGTTTAGCCGATGCCGCTCTGGCTTGCCCGAATTCGCGTCCGCTCAGCTCGCCTTTGTTTTTACCATAGGCCTTGCCATTGTTTTCTTTATCGGCTTTCTCTGGCTTGTGCTGGCCGTTATTTTTTTCTTTGTTCTTTTCGTTTTCAGCCTTTCCTTTCTCCTTTTGCTCTTTCACCATGTCGCGCAGGCGCTGCGGGCGGTTGTGTTCGCGGTTAGCTTTATCATCAGCTTTCTCGGGTTTGCCCTGGCTAGCAGCTTCCTTGTTATTATTGCTGTTGCCCTGTGCAAATGCAGCTGGTAAAGCGCCACTCAAGCTAAGAGCTATAGTTAGTGCCCAGGCATAGATGTTATTCTTGTTCATAGTTCCGGCTTTTAGATCTCACTTAATAAAGAGTCAACTTCAGCTTGCGCGCGCTCGATCTCGAGGGTTGCCTTGTCCAGTTCGGCTTCCATTGCGGCAGAGTCGGCAGCAACATTGGTTACCCCAGTGGTTTCCACTTCGGCCGGGGTTGCGGTTTGCTGTGTTTCGGTTGTGGTTTCGGTACAGCTGGCAGTAAAAAGAGTAACAGCCAAAGCCATAAAGAGTAGTTTCTTCATCATGTTCGGGAGAATAGTTAAGTAAATACCTTAAAGGTAATTGTTTGGTCAGCAACAAAAATAGGAAAAAGGGTATTTATGGCAGCAGTGCTTATGCCGTTAGCTTGCTCTTTGCCTTCAGCGACCAGGTAAACCTGAACTCTGCTACAATATCGCCCTTTTCATCTGTTCCCAGGCTGGTCGCTATTACGGTTACACCTTCTCCGGTGCGCTTTGTCTCTTCAGCTGCCTCATGTATCCGGCGACCGTCTTCACATCTGAATGTTATTTTGCCCACGGCTTTTTTGGTAAAGTCAGCGTCCATGTGCACTACCAGCATCGATACGGCCGGGTCCGCCTTGTAAGTGTGCATCATACAGAGCACCCCGGTAGAGAGCTCGGCAGCCATGCTCAGGCAGGCAAAATAGATAGAATTAAACGGGTTTTTGTTCAGGTACTTGTAGGCTATAGTTACAGCAGCCCGCTCGTTGGTAAGTGCAGTTACGCGCAGGCCGGCTATATAAGCCATAGGCAGCTTGTAGAGCATAAACAGCCGGAACTTAGTGGGGTTTGATACCAGCCTCCTGAATTGTTCTGCCATTAATTTGCTATTGCTCATAAGGTGCCGTTTTCTAACTCTGACACTGTCTTGTTACTAGGTGTTTACTTATAGTTGTAACTATAGTTTAGCATGGCAGCCAGTAAAAATCAGGCTTCACACACAGCGTGTTATCTTGCTATTGCTATAAAATGATATGGTTATATAGCCAAAAAAAAATTTTACCGTATAAGGTTTACTACAAGCTAATAAAACTAAAAATTTATAACCACTTTTTATAGTTTAAATATTCATTAAACCATGAAAAAACTTCTACGTGCTCAAATTGCTCTTTTTGCATTTATACTATTACCACTGGCAGGATTTAGCCAGGCCGTTAATGAGCCTGGAATAAATAGTACGCTTGATAACCCGGATGTGAATGTGGTAGTGAACCAGGAAATATTCTATGACCTGTTTGTAGATGCACGCGACAGAGCCGGTGAGGTGATGGCCATCCGCATAAAACTTGAAAATCCGGAGCAGCGCCAGTACATCACAATGCATTACACTATTGACCCAGACAGAAATAGCCCGACAACGCCTGATTTTAAGCCACTTACCTTTAATGAAGAAGGCATTGGATACATCGGCGCGGCAGAAGGTGCTCCGTTAAAAGATTATTCCATCATCATCAGGGCTACGTTTACACAGGCTGGCCGCTACAGTTACCGCCTGCAGTTAGAGCGCAACGACCTGAACATTATGGCCGATAACCTGGAACTGGTTAAAGTATCGTCTACAACAGGTATTGATGATATGATAGAGAATACGCGTATTATGGCTTACCCAACTGTTTCTGAAGGCACAGTAAACCTAGACTTAGGGCAGGTGCGCAATGCCGATGTGCAGATTGTGGATATGCTGGGCCGTACGGTTTACAGTGCATCAAAAGTAAGCGGTCTTACAACCATTGATACGCACAAAATGGGCAAAGGCCTGTACATTATAAAAGTGGTGAAAGGAAACGACGCCGCTGCCATGCGCTTTATAGTTAAATAATCTGCCGATTTATAGTTAGGAAAACGCCCGGTCTGCAAAGGTCGGGCGTTTTTTGTTACACCAGCAGCATAGAGAGTATGCCCGTAAGCATTATGAATTTATTCAGGTTGCTGAGGTAGGTAAAGTCGCGTTTGCGGTCTGCGCGGGCCAGTTTTATAGTTAGCCAGATGGCGGGAGCCAGCACCAGAAGCAGCATGTACACATCAAGCCATAGTATCGTGCGCGGATGCACCACCACTACCAGCAAAAACACAAGAAAAATCGCAATAATCGGGTAAAGTACCAGCTTCGCATTCCGGATACCCATTACAATTGGCAGGGTCCGGCAATCAAAGGAAGCATCGCCCTTCATGTCTTCCATGTCCTTTATAATTTCCCTTATCAACGAGATCAGGAAGGCAAACAGCGCATAGCCCAGCGTAATCCGGTTCAGGGTGTCGGCGTACACTGCTACAATCAGCAGCATGCTGGCCGATAAAAGCGCCACTACCACGTTACCAACCAGGGGCAGTTTTTTAAGCCTTGCCGAGTAGCCCCAGAGCAGCAGCACAGCTCCCAGGTTGATAAGACCAACAGGGATAGACAGCCAGAACCCAAGTAATACCCCTATCACAGAAAATACCAGGTGTGTAAACATAGCTGGCCTGCGCCGGATGGCTGTACCTACCACTAATCGCCCGGGTTTGTTAATGGCGTCTATCTTCACATCATAATAATCGTTGATGATGTAGCCGGCCGCTGCAATAAGAACCGTGGAAAGCGACAGCAACAAAAACCCTGGCTCCAGCACCCTGCCCCAGTTTATGTTACCAGACAGCAGGCATGCCTGTGCTAATGCCTGGCTCAGTATAATCAGGATCAGGTTCGGGAAACGGATAAGGTTTAAAAATGCTCTCACAAACAGTAACTATAGTTAGTGCAAAGGTACGCCACATAAGCCTGATGCACAAAAGCAGGTGCGCAACCATAAAAAAAGCTCCTGCGGGGAGCAGGAGCTTTTTCTGTAACTGTAAAGTATATCCGTAATTAGATTCTTTTCACGTTTACAGCATTGATTCCTTTCTTGCCTTCCTGCGTATCAAACGTTACGCGGTCGTTCTGCTGGATCTGCAACCCATTCAGGCCGGTTACATGCACAAAGAAATCTTCATTTGTTTCGTCTTCAGTGATAAAACCAAAACCTTTAGACTCAATAAAGAACTTTACTTTTCCTGTTTTCATAAAGAATTAATTATTGTAATAAAATAAAATTGATGTAAAGATAAAATTAATTTATATATATACAACTTTAGATAATAAAAATTTTGCCTTTTAATCTAAAAAAAGTCTAAGTCTGGTTTTACCACGTATCCTGTGCTTTCATGATCTGCTCAATCAGTTCTCTGACAGCGCCTTTGCCGCCGTCTTTGGTAGCTATGAACGTGCTGATTTCCCGGATATCGTCGGCTGCATCAGCAGGGCAGGCGCGCAGGCCGCAGCGCTGCATTACTTCCAGGTCCGGCATGTCGTCGCCCATGTAAGCTACTGTAGCCGGATGGATGCCCTGCAGGTACAGGTAATCTTCAAAAACCTCTACTTTATCTTCAGCGCCCAGGTAAATATCCTCAATACCAAGGTCTTCCAGGCGATTACGTACGCCCGGTTCGTTCTTCCCGGAAATAATGGCTACACGGTACCCCTGCCGGATGGCATGTTTAATGGCAAAACCATCTTTGATGTTGAAAGCGCGCACCTGTTCGCCGTCGGCAAACACATATAGAAAACCATCGGTCAGTACGCCATCCACATCAAAAATAAAAGTATTAATGCGGGAAAGGTCTGTTTGAGTGATCGACATAAGCTTTGAAAACAAAAAAAGGTTCTTAAATAAGAACCTTTAAATGTATAGAAAATATTTAATATTTATATAGCCAGCACGGTTTTATGTACTAGTCCTGGTTGTCGCGCCATTCGTAAACCCAGGCAGCCTGAATTTGCTCCAGGTGGCCTTCGTTGGCCTGTTCGCGTGTGCCTGCAAAGTTAGGCAGCGACAGTACCCAGTCCAGCAGTTCGGTAAAGCGGATGCGGTAAATCTTTGATTCATTGAAGTCATCACCGAACTTCTCATAAAGCGCCATGGCTATGTCTTCGTAATCGTTCCAGTGTATTGGTGGCTCGTAGCTCATATCTTTTTCAGTAATCAGTTAACAATTTACAGGAAACAATAAGCAGCTGGCAGTAAACAAATTTCATTCTTAACTATAGTCTGGTAACTGTTTACTGCTAACTGGCAACTGTTATTAGTGGCCCAGGAAATCCTGAGGTGGTATGGTTACTACAACATCTTCGTTGCCCTGCACCACACACTGGCAACCCAGCCGGGAGTTAATGCGCGGGTCTATGGCACGGTCAATGTAATCTTCTTCTTTGTCAGAAATCTCTGGCAGGTCATCCATGCCGGCTTCTATGTACACGTGGCAGGTGCTGCAGCCGCACACGCCACCACAGTTATGCTGTAGTTTTATGTCGTTGTTCAGGGCTACATCCAGTATCGATTCCCCTTCTACGGCAGGGTGCATCTGGTCCGGAGAGCCGTCAGCAAACTTAAATGTTATATTTACAACTTTCATTTTTCTAATCTGTAATGAGGGTGCAAAGTTATGAAACCGGCATCCCTAATCAAAGTTATAAATATTTTGAGTTTTGCCGCACTGGTTACTGTCTGTATAATTTGCGCAGGCAGTTTTATTTATTTCTATAGTTGGCAGGTACGGACTATAGTTGCTTATACCAGCCTGGCAGCTCCAGAAATAGCTGAAATTGCCTACCTTAAAAGCACCAGACACAAACCTGTTAATTAACCGTAATAAAGCGAAACGACACACCATGCAAACACCTGCCACTTTACCCATTATAGACCTGCACTGCGACCTGCTGGTATACCTGACCGATGTGCCGGGTGCCATGCAGGACAACATAGACGAAATTGGCTGCGCACTGCCATCGCTTACACAGGGGAATGTAAAACTACAGGTAATGGCAATTTACTGCCCCACCAAAGCGGGTAGTACCGTTTACTCCAAAAAGCAGAGCGAAGCCTACAAGTTGCTGGCCGAAGCCGACAATTGCCTTACACCGGTCAAGAATATACAGGAGTTGCAACAGGCCCTGAAAGCTGATACCACCGGTATGGTGGCTGCCATCGAAAATGCCTCTGGTTTTTGTGAGGAGGACGAGCCGCTGGAAGATGGTTTTAAAAAGCTGGAAAAGATTATAGAAGATACCGGCCAGCTGCTTTACATCAGCATGACCCATAGTTTGGCAAACCGCTTTGGCGGCGGAAACGCAACTACGCAAGGCATTACCCGCGATGGCAAGATGCTGCTCGACTACATGCACGGCCGCCGAATCGCCATCGACATGTCGCATACAAGCGATGCCCTGGCTTTTGATATTCTGGAGCATATAGATAAAGAAAAGCTGGATGTACCGGTTATTGCCAGCCATTCCAATTTCAGGGCGCTGTGGCAGCACGAACGTAACCTGCCCGATGAGTTGGTGCAGGAGATCATCCGCAGGCAAGGGCTGATCGGGGTAAATTTCCTGCGCTCTTTCCTGAATACTGATAACCCCGATGCCATTCTGGACCATATTGCCTATGGGTTTGCCAATGGCGCAGAAAACAACATCTGTTTTGGGGCGGATTATTTTTATACTGCCGATGAGAAGGATGCCAGCCGCCTGCCATTCTACTTTCCCGATCTGTTGCACGCCGGCGTAAGCTATAGTTATATTCTGAACCGGCTACGCGAACGCCTGAATGTAAACCAGTTGGAACAGCTGGCTTACCGTAATGCCCTGCAGTTTGTAGAGCGCATCTGGGCTGGCATATAAGCGACTTCACCGGTTTCGTTTACTAAATTGTTTTGACCGTTATAAAAAACGCAAGCGGTTATATATCAAATAATTATAAGCATACGTTTAAATATTATATCCCCCTTTACCAAGATTTATATATAGAAACGCTGCCATATCTCCGGAAATGCCGTATACGCAAAAAAGCCTTTAGCCATGCCCTAAAATGAGTTTAGAACACTAAGCCGATTCCGCCATGGATGCTCCGGAATATACGCCGAACTACATTCAGATAAATGAACTATACATCGATACAGTAGTGATCGATGATACGGAGTTTATAACGCTCTGGTGCTTTACCATGCTCGACGATGAGTATAAATTCATTTACCTGGGCTGCGACTTTACTCAGTTTAACCAGATTCTGATTGCCGCCGGCGAGAAGGGCAAGGAAATGGCACTCCACATGGCCGACATCCTTAACAGACCCTACGAAACCCCGACCCTTATTCCTATAAAAGAACGGTTCGATGAGTACCTGGAGCTACTCGGCTTTGATATTATAGTTTACGAACCCCTGGCCGTAGAAGAAGACCTGGACCTGGATGATGATGAAGACACGCCAATTGAAGAGCTTTTTGGTGCACGCCAGAACAAAACATCACAGAAATACCTGATCTACCAGTTAGATAAACTGTACCCATCCAAAATTTTTGAACCAGAAAAGTTATCAAAAGAAAAGCTGACCGAATGCTTTGAAGACGACTCGCTGGAAATGGCCCAACTCTACTATGATTACCTCAACGCGATTGAAAACGGCTATACCGAGTGCGAGGCCCGTCAGGTGGCAGGTTTGGAACGCGATCTTTTTTTCAGGATGGCCCGTAAGGCTGCCGAACTCTGGAGCTAAACTATAACTCACTTTCCTGTAGTAACCGAATCGATGGCCGCATAACCTGATTGCTGGCTGCGCAGCCTGTTGCGCATGGTGTTTAACCAAATCCTTAGGGCTGGGTCTTCTGTTTCTGTGAGCGCCTCCTGGTAGCGACTGAGCTGCGAGTTGCTGCTTTGCTGCAGATAATTCAGGTAGCGTGTTTTAAACTCCTCTTGATCCAATAATCTAAATTCTGCTATAGTTGCCTTGTCGGCGCCTGAGAGGCTGTCCGGGAGTTGTATGTGCTCATATTTTTGCGCGATTTTGCGGAGCCTGCCCAAGGCAAAACTATGCAGCTGGTAAGCGCTGTCGGCGAGGGTTACCAACTGCGAGTCGGGTGTTTTCTGGCGGGCTAACAGGCTAAGTTCTGTCTGCAGCATATTGGTGCTGATGGCGTAATCCCAGAACATAGGGCTGGGCTCGGTCTTGTCTATCGTATTGGTTACTTCGCTGGTTCTGCTTTCGGCGTTGGGCTCGTTGCAGCCAAAAGCAAGCAGGATGATAAGGCTGAGCGCAAATGTTAGAATCTTATCTGTGATCATAGTCTGGTCGCAGGATTTTAACTTCTATTCTACGTGTTTCAGCGGGTAGGTTTAGCTTTTAAACAACTCTCCGTAATAATCCAGTTACACCTTTAAAAGCTATAGTTAGAAATCGTATCGTTTCCGGACGACGGTTACATTACTTTCGCGGCCTTGGTCGGGTGCAATGTATGGTGGCATTGGTTGTTTGATAAGCTCCTGCGGGAGTGATAACGTGTGGTCGTAAAGCAATAGGTGCAGCGGTACATCTTTTTGCAGGCGTATGTCCAACTCGGCGTCTTTGGTCACGGGTAAACCATAGTAGCGGTAATGGTACACAGGGCCGGAAGACGCAGGAATGGAGGTGAGGGGCAATGTTTTTTTGTTAAGTGCAATGTGGCTGATTGCATCCGGAGCATCAAGCTGAACTATAAACTCGAGATGAGCAGCCTGGCGTGGCGAGTAGAGGCGCAACCGAAGAACCCGCTCTTCACCGGCAACAGAATCGGAAAGAACCTGAACTATAGGCGGAGCAAGAGCAAGTGGCGCAGCCTCGTTTTTGAGTTGTGGGCGCTGGGCATGCGGGTATAGTTCAGTCAGAGGATGTATCTGTGCATTTGTAAAGAACTGCTTCTTCCAGTCATCCAGATATGCTGAAGACGATACCCAGAACGCTTTCCCGGCATCCGCATCAAGATAATAAGCTACCTGGCTATGTAGTGGTCTTGCGGAAGTTGGCTTTTCTGCTTCTATAGCACGGGCTACCTGCAGCATGCCGGCAGCCAGCAGTACCAAAGGCAGTAATGGCACCACGCGCCAACTATAGCTTCGCTCTATAATCATGAGCAGCGGCAGTAGCAGCCCAAGTAGCAACACCAACAAGGCAATAGCACCAACCGGCAACTGCAGGCTAAAGGCCACGAACACGACATATATTATGGGCATGTAGATGAAAATGGCCGGGATAGCAGCAACAAGAAGTATAAAAGCAAAGCGCCAGTTGCCTTCAGGTTGATCATGCAGGTCTTGCAACAGTACCAGTAGCATACCAACCATACCAAACAACAACGGGAAAAGCAGCAGATAGGTAGCAGCCGGAATCAGCAGCGCCATGGCTATAGTTAGCGCAAATTGAAATACAAATACGCCAAGCAACAGCGCCGGCAACCGCAGCCATCGTAACACAAGCCAGCTTAGCAACATGAACAGACCCAGCGCCAGTAACAGGTAAGCAATAAAAAACTCATCGGAACTATAGATGCCATTGTGGCCGGGCGAAAAGGGCATTAGTTTTAAAACGAACCGGTTTAAGGGAATAAACGAGCCCACGACTATCAGCAATAACAACAGGTAAAGCCCCGTGCCGGCAAGAACTTGCCACCATGTAACGACGTTTTTGCGCACAGCTGTTTTTAGTGTAACCATCAGTAGTAGAGCCGCCACCGCCACAAAGAGCACATTTAAACCAACCGGATACTGCACTACCCAGCCATTGATGAAGTTGAAAAATACTGTATCGCGGGCTTTGGTGTTGGACAGGTCTAGGTTGCCGAAGTGCTGCACTAAAGCCAGCATGTTGCTGCCGTGGTGTTGCAGGCTGCCCTGGTTAAGGTTTTCCGGAGAATCGGAGAGTTTGTGGTAGTGTACAAAGCCATCTATAAAGGCAGAGTTCAGTCCTGTGTAGCCGGCATCCTTAAAAATGGTGAAGTCGGTGTCGTTGGGCATGCGGCTGTATATTTCGTAAGCCAGCGAACTCACAAATGGGTAAGGTGCCGCTTTTATAAAATGTTTTGCTACCCAGCCGTTCTGTGGGCTCAGCTCAAAGGTCATGCTGGGTCCTCTGTTGCCGCGCGCTTCCACGTTCAACACCAGCGCTACGTCTTTTGCCCAGGGGTGCTCCATAAAAGCTCTTGCTCCAAACAAACCATACTCTTCTCCATCAGTTAGCAGCACAATTAGGTCCTGCTGCAGCGGGCCGGTGTGCTGCAGGGCGCGTACCGTTTCCAGTATAGCAGCTACCCCTGCGCCATCGTCACCGGCGCCCAGTGTGTTGGGTTGCGAGTCGTAGTGGGCCATTAACAGGATGGCCTGCCTGCCATTGCCTGTTCCCTTTATCCGGCCAAGTAAATTGTAAACATAACCGGCATTCACTACAGTGCCTTGCTCGTTTACTGCCATTGCCTCCTGTACCTGCGGGTTCAAGCCCAGTTCCTGCATTTGTTCCAGTAGGTAAGCCCTTACACGGGCATGTTCGGAAGTGCCCATGGCATGCGGGGCCTTTGCTATTTGGCGCACGTGCTGCATGGCCCGCTCAGCCGAAAAATCTGTAGCAGGAGCAGTAGCCGGAGCCGGGTTGGGAGGCATCAGCAGGAAAATGCTGAGCAGCGCAAGACCAACTATAGCAAGGAGCAGGAAAACGGCGATGGCAGTGTGGCGGAATGTCATGGGCAACAGTGGGTTATACACTATATGGCAACCTCCTAATATAACAGATAAACTGATATGTTGTGCTTGTTAGTGATATTGGCTACAAAAAAAGCGGCACCCCTTTCTGCAGGAAATGCCGCCTTTGAAATGAACAAAATGAACAGGAAAAATATTATTCTGTATCTACTAACTCGCTCTGGCGCAGGTGCACCGGGTCTGTTTTTTTGCGGAGCTTCTGGTTCAGCAGTTCTACCATCAGCGAGAAGAACATGGCAAAGTAAATGTAGCCTTTCGGAATTTCTACGTGGAAGGATTCAGCCACCAGCATCACCCCGATCATCAGCAGGAACGACAGCGCCAGCATTTTTACGGTTGGCCGTTTGTTCACAAAGTCACTCACGGCTTTCGAAAAAATCAGCATGATCACCATCGAAATGATAACCGCCACAATCATGATGCTTACATGGTTTACCAAGCCAACCGCCGTTAAAATGGAGTCGAAAGAGAACACAATGTCGATCAGGATGATCTGGATCAGCACCTTGCCCAGTGTAGCGGTCGGCTTCGAAGCTTCATGAGATTCTTCTTCGCCTTCCAGTTTGTTGTGTATCTCGGTAGTACTTTTAGCCAGCAGGAACAAACCACCGGCAAACAGGATCAGGTCCCTGATCGATACATCCAGCTCGTTTTCAGTGAACGGAAGGTTCAGCGTAAACAAAGGCTCTTTGGCTTGCACAATGTGACTGATAAACAGCAACAGGATTATCCGGAATACCAGCGCCAGCATCAGGCCTATGGTCCGGCCTTTTCCCTGCTGCTCTTTTGGCAGCCTGCTCACAATTATCGAAATAAAAACAATATTGTCGATGCCCAGCACCACCTCCATAAAGGTTAGCGTCAGCAGGCTTATCCAGGTATCCGGATTGGCGAAGATTTCCATAGTTACTTAATTGCTATTGTCTGTTGCTGTAGCAGCACTATAGTCTAAATGCTAGGTTCATACGGATTCAGGTAGAACTGGTATAGTCTCAAAGCCGATCTGTATGAAATACACCTAAAAGCTGGCTGCAACCAGGCAGCATACAAACAGTTTAGCGGGTAGTAACTATTAGCTTTTCATGTTCACGAATTGCAGTGGCATGCCTATTTCTTCAGAATTGCCACGCATCAGGGCAATCACGCTCTGCAAGTCGTCAATCTTTTTAGCGGTAACGCGAATGGTTTCATCCATGATGGCTGCCGACACTTTCAGTTTGCTGTCTTTTATCAGCTTCATGATCTTTTTAGAAGTTTCTTTGTCAATACCGGCCTTTACTTTAATGTCTTTTTTCATCATAGCCCCGGACTGGTAAGCCTCCTTCGAAAAATCGAGCGCGGTAGCATCAAGGCCCTGCTTCACCATTTTACTGATCAGAACGTCTTCAGTGTGTTGCACGCGCATGTCGTTTTCCATGGCAATGTTTACCACGCTGTTCTTCTTGTCGTATTCTATGCTGCCCTTGGTATCGCGGAAGTCGTAGCGGTTCATGATCTCTTTGCGGGCAACATTCACGGCGTTGTCCATAGTTTGCGGGTCTACCTTGCTTACAATGTCAAAAGATGCCATAGTTTTATAGTTATGCTTTAGAATCTGATTTACTTTCTTACTTCAACAAAGTTATTGTTAATTCCCGGATTGTTAAATTGTTGCCTTGCAGCGCGTAAATTGCCGACAGAAAAACAACTATAGCTGGGCAGCTTTTAAACTATAGTTCAGAAACTATAAATGAAGAATTACAGGTCTTTTGATCTTCGTCAAGAAATTCCTTTGTCAAAAGGCATTAGGCGTGCCGGCACAGCCGTCGGGCTCTCGCGGCTCGCTCTATAGTTGGTGCCCAAACTATAGGAGCTCAAACAACCGCTCCATCCCTCACGCAAGGGCAGTAAACAGTAAACAGTTATCAGTAAGCAATCAATACTAACAATCAACAATTTAACCATCAACAATCAAGCAACAGCCATGCACATTATAGAGCCCGCCACACCTGAAGAGTTTGAGCAGTACTATAACCTGCGCTACCTTACCCTGCGCCAGCCCTGGGAGCAACCAAAGGGCAGCGAGCTCGCCCCAGACGATGAAACCGCCATCCACGCCATGCTGGTAGATGAAACCGGCGAGGCCATTGGCGTTTGCCGGATGCACCTGCAGACCCACGAAGAGGCGCAGCTCCGGTTTATGGGCATTCACGAGCGCTGCCAGGGCAAAGGCCTGGGCAAACTGCTGCTAGACTATTTAGAAGACAAAGCCCGGAAAATGGGTGCTACCTACATGGTGCTGCAGGCCCGCGAAAAGGCAATCGGGTTTTATGAGCGAAATGGCTATAAAGTAGTAGAGAAAACGCACCTGCTTTTTGGCAGCATCCAGCACTACAAAATGGAAAAGCAACTCTAAACCAGGTGTTAGTAATACTTCATTTCGGTTAGGTCGCGTAGCTCTACCTGCAGGTCCTGTGCAATTTGTTCCATCTGTTGCATAGCCTTTTCCTTCGACTTTTGCTGTACAAGGTGCAGTTTTACGTTATAGGCAAGCTTCAGGTAGCCATCAAACTTTTCAAGCTGCTGCACCGACATCGATCCCCTGGATTCCATTGTTCGCCTATAGTTGTTCTTCTTTAAAAACAGGTATTCGAAGCTGGGTAAAGGCTGCCACTTTCCGAATGCCAGTCCGGCCAGGCTTACTGCTTCGCGGAAGGCTTTTTGTGACAGGTTAAACTCGGTTTGCCTGCGTGTAAAATGTGTTAGAAAACCAACGGGCAGCAAAGCCCAGGCAGCTATGGAGCCGTTTAACACCATTGTAATGCCCAACAGGGTGGTTAGCCAGCCGAAAAACCGGCCTCCGGCGCTAAAGTACTTCCCGGTAATGTAAGTGTGTAAAGTTTGTTGCATATGTACGTGGTTAGGGTTTGCGTTTTGGTTGCAGCAGTTGCCGGTTCTTGTCGTACAGGCCAATCAGGATGCTGTTGCCGGCTTCATCCACTTTCAGTCCGCCATACTCCGCAGTCTCAAAGGTTTTAGCCTGGCCTTCTTCAAAAAAGTACGACTCAGCTCCCAGGTTAATTGCCCAGTTGCCTTTGTTATAGTGCAGCAAAAGTTCGCCATCGTGCAGCGGTTCTTTTTCGGGTTGGTACCGTACCAGTTGCGCCACCTGCTGCGAGTCGAGTTTTAACACTGCATACCCGCGGCTTGGGAGCTCATGCAAGTCCGGTGTCTGGCTGATGGCGTAGCTCAGGCGCATGTAATCGCCCTGCATCAGCGAACGCGGATCAACTGGGGCGAGTTTCAGCAATACCAGTTCCCCGTTTTCCAGGGTATCTTCTTTCTGCATCACCGACCAGTTAAAAAGTGCCACCACTACCACCAGGTTTAACAGGATGATGATGGGCTTCAGGTTACGCTTCATGGCTTCGGATATAACGGTTTAGCAAGTATAAGGCTCCTAGAAACAGGCAGCCGGTAAGCACCAGAATGCCCGATTTTGCCAGCAGCGTGAGTTGCAGGTTATAGTAATACAGCACAATAAAGTAGCCCAGCGCCAGCAGGCCAACTATAAAACTGGTTCGGTGACCGATGTAAAAACTGGCTAAAACGATAAGCAGGGCTCCGGCTATGCCGGGGGTAAGTATAGTTGGAGCCAGCATAAGGCACAGGCAGGCATAAACTATAGTTTGCGTTTTAGGGTGTGTTACCCCGGCGTCCTGCATTACGCGGCGCAGTACTAAAAGCAGCGCCACAACTATGAGCAACGTGGATAGCCAGGTGTAACGAATTGCTTCATTTTCAAAATTCTGGTGCGATAAAAGGATGAGCACACCAATCAAGGTAAACACTGCACCCATGCGGAGCGATCCGTATAGTTTGTTCAACTTAGTATTTGCTGCAATCAGCCTTGCCTCGTTCAGGCTCAGGAATGTAAGAGCGGCTACGGCTAAGCCGGTAACTGCATGCACTAGCTCCGGGAGATTTAAATTATATGGTAAGCTTATCAGGCTGCCGCCCAGCACCAGCACCGACAGAAAAACCAGCACCGCACCCTCTGAGATAACTATAAAGGCAACTGCCACTGCAGCTAAGGTCAGTGCCAGCGCAAGATCGCTACCCAACTCCGATACACCCATCCCGAAAAGCAGGTAACCGGCAATATTCAGCGATATACTTACAGCACTCAGCAGCAAGTCGGTTCGCAGTCGGTTTAAAACCTCGGACCCAACTATAAAGCAGCCGCCAAAAATAAGCAGGGCAATGTTGGAGTTGTACAGGCCGGTAGCAAACAGGAAGCCCATAAAAAAGAGCGTAGCCAGGAAGCCGCCGAAGATCGTAAGCAGCTTTATGGGCAGGTTGGTGTAGAACGATGAACTATGCTGTACTTCGGCTTCAATTGCTGTGGCATTATAGGTAAAGCTGTCGCCTTCTTCCTGCGCTATAGTTTGCAGTACGCGCTGCAGTTTATCGTTACTGAACTGTGCCATGCCACTTGCGGTTAATGTGGATGATATTGCGGATAAGCAGCGTGATGCTTCCGATCACAAACAGGCTGGCAACCAGGAATATGACCATCGGGTCGGAGCCTGCCAGCCTTACAATGCCGGCGGCCACTACTATAATAATACTGAACGGGATTACGCTGAGGTAGAACAGGTCTCTAGTGCGCAGCCCGTGCCAGATGCCAGCCGAATATGTAACCGCAGCCAGCATAAAAAATAGACCATGATCTACCCCGAAGTTGTCGTACATTGCTACCACCATGCTCATGGTTATCGGCACAATGGCAGCCAGCGCCGTTATTCTTGGGAGCCATTTGTGCGTGCCTCGTATTATTTTGCGCCACGCCAGCACTTCCCAAACTATAGTTGCCACCGCATTTATCCCGAAAAGTATATTCACCACATAGTTGAACGGCATGCCGGTAACCACCTGGGTGTTGTATAGTATAAACGTGGTGTTGATGAGCGCCAGCAGGATAAGCCACAACGGCTGAAACCTCGAAAAAACGACCCACAGCACCACACTCATCGTCCAGCCCAGGAAAAAATCGTAGGCATTAGCACCGGTCTGGTAAATCTGCCCGAAAACGGCAAACATAACTCCGGTAAGCATAACACTGGCCGTAAGCAGTACATTTTTTACTGTTTTGCTCCGGTTACTGAAAACAGCTGCCAATGTAACTATAAGCAACAGCGCCTGCAGCAGCCCCAACTTCAGGAACTTGTGCATATCGGCCCAGTTGTAGGCAAAAAAGAACATCACGCCGGCAACTATAAAACTGCCGCCCAAACCCAGTAAAAACAACTGCAGAAACTTTATCCAGTCTTTGGTGCCGGCATACACTTTTTCTTTCCGGAGCCAGACAGCGATGCTTTCCCCGCGCCAGTTGCTGTGCCGGGCAATGGTGTAAACAAGATCGCGGGTGATTTTGAGCATGTATGTTAAATTGTTAAACTATAGTAATTTACGAAATCAGCTATAACCTATCCATTTCTCACCTCTAGAGCTTTTGCAGCACTTTGGTAAGCCGCCTTTGTTTGGCATCCTGTGTTATCTGAATTCAACCAGGGTTTGCTGGGTCAGACTACTTCACATAATGAATATAGTTTTCAATATAGTAAAATGCCTATACAAACTTGCTTCCGGACAATAAATAAAGCGGGAGCTGCCTGCTGGCAACTCCCGCTTTATAGTTTATAGTTGTAATTCGCTTATTTTTTAGCTGTAGTAATTTTTACAGGTACTTCCATATTTTCCCAGCTCAGCACCAGGCCCTGGTTATTCACGTCATATTTCAGGCGCTCGTTCATGCTGCTGGCTTTGCGTGGCGTAACCGTTACGCGCAGGGCATCCTGGCCTTCGTCGTACTGCGTGCCCCATTGCTTGGCTGTTTTGTTAAAGATCACGGTCCATTTATCTTCAGCAGGTATGGTGTAGAAACTATAGGTTCCGGCTGCCAGCGGCTTGCCTTCTACCATCACATCCTTGTCAAAAGTTACTGTAGTAGCCTCGTTGGCTCCTGAGCGCCATACTTTGCCATAAGGCACCAGTTCGCCCCAGATGGTGCGGCCTTTTACCGATGGGCTGCTATAGTTTACAGTTACGGTGGCATCACCTACTTTACCGGTTGCTGTAGTAGCTGGGCTTGCTTTTGGCTTCTGGTCCTGGGCCATCGCCGCTGTAGAAAATACAAGGGCCAGCATCATCATAAGGCTGAAAATACGCGTGTTCTTCATATTGTTTTACTTAAAGTGAAAATGGATAATGATTTTTTACAACAAAATATTACTACGCATTTAACGCCAAAGAGATATTCCAGCGTATAAAATTGCTGAACTATAGTTTGTATCATGCTTCATTTTCAAGTACAGATAATGGTTATGGAAGGTAAGCGCGGGCTATTTTGCCTTTTTTAACTGGCTGATCTTTTCCAGGTTATTGCGGCTGTTTTTGAGCGTAGAAGCATCGTTGGCGGCAGTAGCAAGCTCAATGGCTTTGTTAAACTGCTGTTCTGCCTGTTTCAGTTTTCCCTGTTGCATTAACGCTTCGCCGTAACTATCGAAAGCATTGGCAGACCCAGCATACTGGATGGTATTGTACTTGAATATCAGCGTTGCCACCACCATGCTTTGCGGGTTGCCGAGCTGCTTGTAGGCAATGGTGTTTATAGTTTGCTCACCAAAACCAGTGCTTTTCAGGGCATCAAAAACAAGCGCTTCGGCCTGCTTTTCTTTTCGCTTGCCAAGTAAAACCGAAGCCTGGTTCAGTTTTTCGCCCAGCACTGTCATTTTTGCTTCATGTTCCTGGCGTGCCTTTTGTTTGTTAGCTGCCTGCACTACCTGGTTTATGGCATTAATAACCAGTTCCGGCTCTTCCCTATGGATGTTATGCCCGCTGTTAGCCGTTACGAGATGGGCGCCGCTGGTAAACTGGCCAAAGAACTCGTTGTGTAGCTTCCGCCATACTTCCACGCCTTGTGGCTCGTGTAAAAACATTTCAGGGTTTGGTCTGTGCTGTACCGAAGTGAGTACCACAGCAGGTACCTGCGGTAATTTTCCAAAATCAGGCAGTGCGGCTTTATCGAAAAGCTGGTTGATCAGGTCGTTTTCCTTTTTGAACTTAGGGGGCATAAAACTGTTTTGCAGCTCCACATCTTTCAGGGCTTTGGCATGATCAACCTTTTTGAGCTCCTGCATCAGTTTTTCGTGCGCCGGATCGACAAAAACCAAACCTTTTACCTTGTCGGGGTTTAAAGCTGCATAGCCACGAATAATGAAAGCTCCATAAGAATGGCCTACTAAAATAAAAGGAGCCTTCAGATTAGCTTTTTCTATAAGAGAGCTCAGGTCCTGTATGGCTGCCTCCAGGGTTTGCGGTTTCGGGTTTGGTTCCGATTTGCCTGTGCTCGCTCTCGAATACAGCAGTACCTGGTTGGTGTTTACAATTTCGGTAGCCACATTGCCCCAAACCTTATAGTCTGTGCCGAAGCCGGATTCAAAAATAACAGTATACTCGCCTGTTCCGGCCTGTATCATCTCGAGGGAGTGGTCCCCGACGTTTACCATTTGTGTTTGCTGGGCAGTAGCAAGGGCCATATTCCCGAAGAAGAACAGCAGCAGTAGAATTCTCTTGATCATAGTTTTAATTTGTGCGTTGGATGGTAACAGGCTGGAATAAAACTATTGCAGCAGGCTAATATCTTTCAGATGCTATATTGCAGTAGCAGGTTGCCTGAAAGGAATTAATATTTTGAGATGATGCTGAAATGTACACATCCCGGATGCCTGCGTAAGTATAAGCCGTTAATTATAGTTGCTTTACATGCGCGTACTCTGGAACTACCTGCAGCCTCACCGCGGGCTGGTCATACTTTCTCTTGTTCTGGCCGGAATCAGCCAGGTGCTGGCTTTAGTCGATCCTATTATTTTCGGGGAGATCATCGACAAATATGCCACGCCTCCCTTTACCATGAGCAACGAAGAGCGGGTAAAAGGTGCTTTATGGCTGATGCTTTTAGCAGTTATAGTTGCATTACTCTCGCGGTTGGCAAAGGCTTTCCAGGAGTATTTTACCAACCTGGTGGTGCAGAAATTTGGTGTACAGATCTTTAACGATGGCCTGAAACAAACTCTGCGACTCTCGTACCAGGAATACGCCAACCAGAACAGCGGCGAAACGCTTTCTATCTTGCAACGCGTACGCCGCGACACTGAGCGCTTTATTTCTGCTTTCATCAATATTCTGTTCTCATCTATAGTTGGGGTTGGTTTCCTGGTGTGGTATGCGGTAACCAAGCACTGGGCACTAGTGCCTATTTTCGTGATCGGGATTCTGGTTCTGGGTGGGTTAACCAGCTTGCTTAGTGCCAGGATCAAAACCATGCAGCGCTCCATTAACCGGGCCTCCAACAAAATGTCGGGGGTGATCACAGAGTCGTTGCGCAACATTGAGCTGGTGAAAAGCCTGGGCCTTACCTATCCAGAGATCCGCCGCCTGCGCGAGCACACCGAGCGTATCTTTTACCTCGAAATGGCCAAAGTAAAGCAGGTGCGCACATTGTCTTTTCTGCAAGGCACAGCGCTCAATTTACTCAAGCAATCCATCCTTTTTACGCTGCTATGGCTTATTTTCCGGGATGTGCTGACGACCGGTGAACTGATCTCGATGCAGTTTATTTCGGTAAGTATTTTCGGGCCACTGCAGGATTTGGGCACCATTATACTTACTTATCGCGAAGCAGAGGCATCGTTGCAAACTTTTGACACGCTGATGAACAAACCGGTAGAAACCCGCCCGGAATCTGCCATTGACATCGGGCCGCTACAGCAGCTACGTTTCGAGGATGTAGTATTTCACCATAGAGGAGCAAAACAAAATGCGCTGGATGGAATTTCTTTTGAGGCAAACTCCGGCGATACGATTGCGTTTGTAGGGCCGTCGGGTTCGGGGAAATCTACACTGGTAAAATTGCTGGTTGGCTTGTATAAGCCTGTGAGCGGCGAAGTATACTATAACAACTACCCAACCCACGAGATCTGGCTGAACGAAGCGCGCCGGCAACTGGGCTTTGTAACCCAGGAAACCAACCTGTTTTCAGGAACTATAAAAGAGAACCTGCAATATGTAAAGTCCGATGCTACCGACGAGGAGGTGATTGCCGCCATGCAAAAAGCATCGTGTACCAACCTGCTGGCCCGTTCCGAAAAAGGAATCTACACTCAAATTGGAGAAGGAGGCCTGAAAATGTCGGGTGGCGAAAAACAGCGACTTTCGATTGCCCGTGCCCTGATCCGCACCCCGCGCCTGCTCATCTTCGACGAAGCCACTTCTGCCCTGGACTCGCTAACCGAAGAAGAGATTACAAGGACCGTTCGGGAAATATCAGAAACAAGAGAACAGATTACGATCCTAATTGCTCACCGCCTGTCAACCATCATGCACGCCGATACCATCTTTGTGCTGGAAAGGGGCAAAATTGTAGAACAAGGCACGCACGCCGAACTGTTGGAGCAAAAAGGCTTGTACTATGCCATGTGGCGCCAGCAGATTGGGGAACGCAAGGTAGAACTGATCCGGTAAAACCGTACTTTTGTAATTCAGACTTATCTTACCTGTTTATACTTGCAGCGCATGCCTGGCACTAACAAACCTGTTCCTAATCTAACACCCCAGATTTCTACTTCGGCAGAGCGGAAACTGAGCAGGCTGCAACAGGAGTTTAACCAGAAAACAGAGCAGATTGAGCTGCTTAAAAAAGAAATAGCTACCCGGCGTGAAAGTATGGAGCTGGCGCAAAAACGCATTGAAAAAGAGCTACGCCCCATTATACTACAGCAACTGGAAAGGAGAGTGGAGTTAGCGTACCTGCTGGACGATGCTTTCCATCTGCCTGTTTTCAGTATCCGGGAGAAGTTGAAGATATCAGCTCTGATCGAGAACATCACATTTGATTTGATCTCCAGCTACGAGCGCCGCGATATGATAGCGCTGCACGACCGGTACGCCGAATATACCTATGCCGAACGCACGGCTTTTGCTGCAGAAGAAGCGCATGAAACTATAGTTGACGACGAACAAACTATAGCCGATGACCTTGAGGACCTGGATGATTTTGAGCGCATACAAGCCCAACAGGAACGTGAGCGGGAGCAGCGCGAACGTGAAAAGCAGAATCGCCAGAAAAACCGCAAAACCAAAGCGCAACTAGCCAAAGAAGCCAAAGCAAAAGCCGAGCTCAGCAATATCAGCAAAGCCAGCCGCCGCGTGTACACCGAACTGGCGAAGCAACTACACCCTGACAAAGAACGGGACGAAACAAAACGCGCCTGGAAAGAGGAAGCCATGAAGCGCGTAACCCAGGCCTACCACCACGACGACTTTTTTGAGCTGTTACGGTTGCAGATGGAATTTATGCAGGAACAAGGCCAGGCACTAGAAGCCTTACCCGACGAGCAACTAGAATACTACGTCAAGATCCTGACTGACCAGTTGGATGAGTTAAAGGCTGAGTTCCAAGGCTTGGCAAATGGCCCTGACGCCGGTTTTTACACCCGTTTTTGTGGTTCACCAAAGCAAATGGATCAGAAGTTTAAATCCGCTAAAGAAGACCTGAACCGGGAGTTGGAGCAGTTGAAGCAAAACCTACGCACACTGCAGGATGACCCGCAAATGATCAGGGCACTTTTAAAGTAAATGAGTTCGGAATAGCGCTGGTACGAACGCAGCAGGTGTTATTTTGGTAATCCAGGCTAAACCATAGTTCAACTATAGCTTTTAAAAACTGGTCCAACTATAGCAGACTTTACTAACTATAGTTGGGCCGGTTTGTGTTTCAGGTATTTATCTTATTGCTTTGATCAACAGTTTATCACTATAAAAATACAGGTTGTCCTGGTCCAGGTCTAGCAGTTGCGGGTTTGTTCCTGGCATGTAATATAGTTTCCAACTTACGCCTCCATCATCTGTCTGCATATACCCGCCTTTTGTAGTAACAGCCACACCAACATTATCAGACCAGAAACGGACAGCGCTGATGAGTTCATCATAATCCAGTTCAGGTTTTGCTACAGGAAACCAGGATGCGCCTCCATTTGTGGTTTTATAAATACCGGGCTCATCACTTTTTAAACCCGGCTGGTTGTAAGCCCAACCCACCTGCTCGCTGATAAACGAAATTGGGGAGCCAGTTTTAGGTGTGCCGAGGTTTACCAGAAGCGGGCTTTCGGACCAGGTATTACCGCCATCAGTTGTTTTAAGCATCAGCCTGCCGCCCGGCGAAGCCAGGTACATGGAGTTGCCGCCACTATAGGCCAGCTTCAGATTGCTAACTATAGCACTTGAGCTTTCATAGGCCTTGGTCCATTTCTGGCCACCATCGTTTGTGGTGTAAATAGCACCGCTGCCGGTATTAAGGTCTATCGTTGTCACAACCACTTTCTCCAGCGACAAAAAGAAAAGGTCGTTTATGATATGGTCAGGCAGGGTCGTGATTTCTTTCCAGGTTTCGCCGCCATTTTGTGTTATAGCCATTTGTTTGGCACCGCCCAACAGCACCCAGATATGGCTCGCATCGTAGGCTTTAAAAGGAACATTTGGCGACACATGAACGCTTTCGTAGATGCTCTGCCAGTTAGTGCTGCCATCCGTAGAGCGGTAAACTATACCATCGCCGCCGTACTTCAGAACGTTGCCGCCTCCCAGGAAATCCACCTTCATTAAATGGCTGAGTGGTAAATCCTTCGTTGTTACATTCGCATCTATCACCTTTATATATTTACGCAGGCTTATATCTGGATCAGGAAACTTAACCACTGCAGTGCCACTAAATGCGCCTGAAGGCACCTGTACTTCCAGTTCGCTTTCGGTTTTGCTAACTATAGTTAAGGGCCGATTATTTAAAAGTACTTCGGTAGCCGCATCCAGGTCTTTGCCTTTCAGAACTATAGTTGCAGGGGGCGTTACTTCAATGGCTTTGGTATTTTCCAGGCTTGGGTTGATGTTGCCTGGGCTAATTTTGTCGTCCTCGCAGGAAGCCAGTAAAAAGAATACGGCAAGAAAGTAAAAAGCTTTTTTCATATAGGTTCTGAAATAGGGTTATGAAGAGCAGGCAACTATAGTTACATCTGCAAAGGTATTGCTCTGAGTTTAATAATAATAATACCAGCTTTTATATAACATATGCTATATGCAGGAAAATCTATTCTATAGTTTAAAAAGAGCTTGTACAGTCACATTCCGTTGCGTTGCCCTGCAGGAGCACTTGTATTGTTCAGATTTTCTTTAGCCTCGTATAGTTAAGTTGTATTTCAAATCTTTCTTTAACTAAAAGCTAGAGACTATGAAGATATTAGTTGGATTTGTGCTTGCAGGAGCTTCGGTTATAGCTGCACAGGCGCAGGACGTGGACTCAAAAGACGTACCTGCAGCTGTAAAAACTGCCTTAATGCAGAAGTATGCCAATGCCACCGATCTGGAGTGGGAAAAGCACGGGAATAACTACGAAGCCGACTTCGATGTAGACCGCATTGACCACGCTGCCATGATCGACCCATCGGGCAAAGTGTTGATGACCCGTCGCGACATCATGAAAAATGACCTGCCTCCGGCAATTACATCAGCTATAGCCCAGCAATACAAAAGCATGCGCCTGGATGATATGGAACTGGTAGAAAAAGACGGTAAAAAATATTACCAGGTGGAGCTAGATCAGCAGGGCCAGGATAAAAAAATAGTTTTCTCAGCAGACGGTAAAGAAGTTACTACACTTGCTTATTGGGATTAAAAATAAGGAATGATAAATATAAAAAGCGCCTAGGGTTATAGTCTCAGGCGCTTTTTATATTTATATCACTATCGGAATTTCTTGGAACCGCTTTTTCGGATAAAGAGCGGAGGCTGCTATTGCCAGACTTGCATCCGGCTCTTTCGAATTTTATCTGTAACTCGGATATTACTAGCTCTTTCGGATTTGCAATCCGAAAGTATTCTACTATCAGGATTTGTAATCCGCTGCCATTTCCGTACTAAGCTGTATGGGACAGAAGAACAAGATAAGTACAGGTTATTTATACTTCCTCACACTCACTGTAGTAGGCTGGGTTGATGTGTTTACCCGACCTGTGTATAAGCACATTCTGATAGATTCTCTAAAATATTGTCAGCAACATAAGGGCTTAGAGTTGTATGCCTGGTGCCTCATGACCAACCACCTTCACCTAATAGCTGGTGCACAGGAAGATCGTAATCTTTCAGACATTCTACGTGATTTCAAGAAGTTCTCCAGCAAAGCAATCATAAAGGCAATACAGGAAGAAAATGAAAGCCGCAAAGATTGGCTGCTTAACCGTTTTGCTTATGCAGCTGCCAATGATATAAAAACCAAGAATTTCAAGTTCTGGCAGGAAGGGAATGAAGCTAAAGAACTACACACAAACAGTTTCATGGAACAGAAACTGCAGTACATTCACTACAATCCAGTAGCAGCTGAAATTGTAGCTGAGCCGGAACATTATCTCTATAGTTCGGCACTGAACTATGCCGGGCAACCCGGGCTACTGGAGGTTATATTGTTAGAGTAAAGGTCGGATTACAAATCCTTATAATAGGTGCTTCGGGATTGTAAATCCGAAAGAGCAGTGTGGTTTTCAAGTTTTCAAGGCATTGCTTTTTCGGATTTGTAATCCGAAAACGGGATACTATCGGGATTTTCAATCCGCTTCTATGCTTTTGAAGTAGCAACCTGCTTTACTATAATTGCTATGGGAGTCGGATTACAAATCCTCGCAATAGGTGCTTTCGGATTGCAAATCCGAAAGAGCAGGGGGATACTAAACCTTTATTTTCTTTAGCTTATTATCAATTCTTTCTCTGTTGAAGCTAATTTTATTCTTCTTATAAAATTGTATTACATTGTAATGAAACGAGTTAAAATGATAGTCTTCTACAAGTTCATCTATAAGTCCTAACATACTTAACCTGTCTTGCTCATGCAATTGTTTATACAGTTTTGACAAGGCCCATGAAGGCAGCGTAGCCATAAAGTCTTTATTTAGAAGATAAGCAAGTACTTCAAACTTTAGATCTGGCCTAAACCTTTTAAAGTCTAGGTTTAGAATTCTTTTTAAGACAGAGTTTTCCTTAAAAGATTCTCCCCTATTTTTCCACTTTAAAAATAGCTCTAGCCCCTTGTTGATGTTTTCAGTATTATGCGCATCACCTAAAAGTTCGAATAAATCAAATGCCCAATACTGATTAAAATTTTCTCCGTTCTCAAAAAACTCTACTTTACTCGTATTGAGATTCAATCCAATTTTTGAAAGGTATTTTGAGGCCTCAAAAAGTATAGTTCTAGCTGTTTGAAGATTTTTAGCATATACAAGTTGATCATCTGCATACCTTAGATATCTTGCTCCCTCTCTATCACATAAGCCTTTCATAAAAAGGTCGTAGTCTTGAAGGTAAAAATTTGCTAGAAGTCGTGAGCAGTCGCTTATTTCATCTTGCGGAAGCCCAACAGTTTTTTTTGAATAACCTTCAAACTTTTTATTCCAATTATTCAAAAAGTGGATGAGCAAATCTATGTAAAGGACTTTGTTTCTAGGAGAAGCTAAGTATAGCTTCTTGGCTAAAAGAGCTATATTTATGTTGTCATAGAAGTTAGCTATATCAAACTTAACAATACACTTATGTTCACCTGTTTGATTAGCAGCATATGCTTTATTTTGAAAATCCTGCCAATTTTCTCTCCATAGATAGGGATTAAAACTATTGCTTGGAGCAGACTCTACTATCTCTAATTCATCATACTCCTCTCTAAGCCTAATTTTATTCCCCAATCTCCATCCACCGTATGTTCCTTCTGCTCTATTTTCTGCGATCTCATCTTCTAAAATTTTGCAACAGAAATAGTAAAGAAAGTAATCTCTTGGTTGAAATGTTGGAGTAATCCTTGAAACATAATTTGCTTTATTTATTATAATATAGTCTCTGGGCGTCCAAGGATGGTACTTATAGCTTATAAGATCTTCATATAAACTTGAAATAATTTCCCCCCTCTCAATCTCCTGCTCATGTGGTATAACACTTTCTTTTAACTTTTTAACAAAGCTCTTAGGGAAGATTTTAGAAAATGATTCTTGCGTTATCATGAGACCATGAACTATATCAATATTATATTCGAATATAAATCTTTTATTTAATTATTACCTTCTGTCAGCTATCATAAATTCCCCGCCCCTGCAACTTTCTCTTCCTCCCTGTAGTTCTGATAAAACGTCAACTTATAGTATCTTTGTAAGATGCAGCAGAACGCGACTTGGTAAAAGTCCTGTGTTCTGCCTTTGTTGTTTTGTCATATACCTGAATGAAAATAACCGACTTTTTAGAACTGTACCGCCTCGATAGTGTGGTGCAAACTATAGCCGAACGCCTGAAAACCAAAGCCCCTTACCGCCTGCAACTCAAAGGTATGGCAGGTAGCCTGGATGCTGTTATGGCTTCAGCAGTTTATACTTTAGATCCACAGCACCAGCTCTTTGTGTTGCACGACAAAGAAGAGGCTGCTTATTTTTATACCGACCTGAAGAACCTGCTTGGCGATGAAAAGGAAGTCCTGCTTTTCCCGACATCGTACAAGCGCCCCTATAGTTTCGATGATACCGAAAATGCCAACATCCTGATGCGGGCTGAGGTGCTGAACCGCCTCAACAGCAAGTCAGAAAAAGGTGAGCTTATAGTTACTTATCCCGAGGCGCTGACCGAGAAAGTGATCAACAAAAAATCGTTGGTAGAAAACACGCTGGGAGCCAAAGTGGGTGAAAAGCTGGACGTAAATTTCCTGAGCGAAATGCTGGCTGAGTATGGCTTTGAGCGCACCGAGTTTGTGTATGAGGCAGGCCAGTACGCTGTGCGCGGCGGTATTGTGGACGTGTTTTCTTATGCCAACGATCTGCCTTACCGCATTGAGTTGTTTGGCGATGAAATTGAAAGTATCAGAACCTTCGATCCGGATACGCAGCTGTCGGTAGAGACAAAGAAATCTATTTCCATTATTCCAAACGTGCAGACCAAGCTACTACAGGAAACGCGCGAAGCGTTCCTGGACTTCCTGCCAAAAAATACCACCCTCTGGTTTAAGGATGTGCGCCTGACACTGGATGTGATAGAAGAGTATTTCGACAAGGCCTCGCATAGTTTTGAGAAGATGATGGCTGGCAGTGGTGGCACCCAGATTGTGTCGGACCCGGAGCAGCTGTTCCAGACGCCAAAGCAGTTCAAAAAGTTGCTTGATAACTTTAATGTGGTAGAGATCGGAAAGCGTTTCCATTTTAAGAGCGCTGAAGTAATACAACTGCAGGCCAAGCCACAGCCCTCGTTTAACAAGGATTTTAAAAGGCTGGTAAAAGATCTGCACGAGCAGCAGGGTGCCGGTTTTGTAAACATTATCGCTACCGACTCTCCGCGCCAGGTTAACCGCCTGACCATGATCTTTGATGAGCTGGACCACGACGTGCGTTTTCAGCATTTGGGAATTTCGCTGCGCGAAGGTTTCATTGACCAGACGCTAAAAATTACCTGCTACACTGACCACCAGCTGTTCGACCGCTTTTACCAGCATAAGGCCAAATCCGGACATTCCAAGAACAAGGCCATGACGCTGAAAGAGCTGCGCTCGCTACAACCCGGCGACTACATCACACACGTAGACTATGGCATTGGTCGTTTTGCCGGCTTGGAGAAAGTGGAAGTAGGCGGGCGTTTGCAGGAAGCTATCCGACTGGTATACCGCGACGACGATTTGCTGTATGTCAGCATTCACTCGCTGCACAAAATATCAAAGTATAGCGGCAAGGAGGGTGGGCCGCCAAGCATGAGCAAGCTGGGCTCGCCAGAGTGGGAGAACAAGAAGAAGAAAGTTAAGAGTAAAGTTAAAGACATTGCGCATGAGCTCATCAGCCTGTACGCTAAACGCAAGGCTGCGCCGGGGTATGCTTACTCTAAAGATGGCTTCTTACAGGCCGAGCTGGAGTCTTCGTTTATTTACGAAGACACTCCGGACCAGGCAAAATCTACGGAAGATGTAAAAGCCGACATGGAGCAGCCGCACCCGATGGACCGCCTGGTGTGCGGTGATGTGGGCTTCGGTAAAACCGAGGTGGCCATACGTGCGGCTTTCAAAGCAGCCTGCGACGGGAAACAGGTAGCTATCCTGGTGCCTACCACCATATTGGCCATGCAGCACTTCCGCACCTTCCGCGACAGGCTGGAGCAGTTCCCGATTACGGTGGACTACATCAACCGCTTTAAAACAGCCAAGGATACTAAGGAAACCCTGAAGCGAGTAGCCGAAGGCAAAGTGGATATCCTGATCGGTACGCACCGCATCGTGAGCAAAGATGTAAAGTTCAAGGACCTGGGGCTGCTGGTGATAGACGAGGAGCAGAAATTTGGCGTGAAGACCAAAGATAAGCTGAAAGAAATGCGCGTGAACGTGGATACCCTTACGCTGACCGCTACACCTATTCCGCGTACGCTGCACTTCTCGCTGATGGGTGCCCGCGACCTGAGTGTAATTGCCACGCCGCCACCAAACCGCCAGCCGGTAAAAACCGAACTACACGTGTTTGATGAAGGGCTGATACGCGATGCCGTAGTGAACGAGATGAAACGCGGCGGGCAGGTATTCTTTGTGCACAACCGCATTAAAGACATCGAAGAGATGGCAGACATGATTCTGCGTCAGGTGCCGGATGCCAAAGTAACCTACGCCCACGGCCAGATGGACCCGGAAACGCTGGAGAAACGCATGATGAAGTTCGTGAATGGTGAGTTCGATGTGCTGGTATCTACTAACATCATTGAGTCGGGGCTGGATATAGAGAATGCGAATACCATTATCATTAACCGTGCGCATATGTTTGGTTTGTCGGACCTGCACCAGATGCGGGGCCGTGTGGGCCGGTCCAACAAAAAAGCGTACTGCTACCTGCTTACGCCACCGGTAGCCGGTTTGCCTAGCGATGCCCGCAAACGCCTGAGTACTCTGGAAGAATTTTCGGATCTGGGAGAGGGCTTTAAAATCGCGATGCGCGACCTCGATATCCGTGGAGCTGGTAATTTGCTAGGCGGCGAACAGAGCGGCTTTATCTCTGATCTGGGCTTTGAGATGTACCACCAGGTGCTTGATGATGCTATCAAAGAGCTGAAAGAAACCGAATTCAGGGAGCTGTTCCTGGGAGATAACCTGGCTGAATTTATTGAGCCGGTGCGGGATTGCAACATCGAAACGGATATGGGAGTGTTGATTCCGGAGACATATGTGAGCAACATTTCGGAACGCCTGAACCTGTACAGCAAACTCGACAGCGTGAAAAGCCTGGAAGAGTTGGAGAAGATCTGCGCTAACATTACAGACCGTTTTGGCCCGATGCCGGAACAGGTGCAGCAGCTGGTAGAGATCGTGAAACTGCGCTGGCAGGCACAACAGCTGGGCTTCGAGAAACTTACCATCAAAAAGGAGACGATGAAAGGCTACCTGCCAAGCGAGAACAACGACAGGTATTTCCAATCCGATACCTTTGGCAACATCCTGAAGTATGTGCAGCAGCACCCGCGCCGCTCACGCCTTAAAGAGGCCAAGGAGAAGCTCATCGTTATAGTTGAAGACATCCAGAGTATTGCTGATGCCAAAGAGGTGTTTGAAGGCTTTGGCGTGACTGAAGCTGTAAAGCAAACCTGATCAGAAAACCTGATATTAAAATAAGAGCTGTATTTTCTAAAATAAGTGAAAAGTACAGCTCTTATTTTTTTACCTTACGTAATAGCTGATGATGTTTGCCCGCAACTATAGTTTAGCCTATGTCTGAGCCAGAATTCAATGCAGCTTCTCCGCTTGGCCCTATCTTCAGGGCGCTACCCGTACTTTACATGGTAATGGACCCCAACCTTACTATTATAGATGCCACAGACACTTACCTGAAAGCTGTTTCAGGCGTACGTGAACAGCTGGTAGGGCAAAACATACTGGAAATTCTTAAAGCCAACACAAATAAATCAGATCAGGAAGCCAAAAAGCAACTGATGGAAGCCCTGCAGGATGTACTTTCGGTGAAAACACCCCAGACCCTACCCGTTTTCCGTTTCGATATTGAAACAGCGGAAGACCGCTTAGATGAGCGCTTTTGGGAAACCTGTTTATGGCCTATAGTTGATGCAGGTGAGAATATGCAGTACGTTCTGCTTGAGACCCGGGACGTGACACATTTTAAGCAACAGGAGCTGGAAAACAGCCTGAACCTTGAACGGTTGAACCTGCTGGCAGGAGCAATAGATGCCGCTACATGGGATTATGACCCTGCTAAGGACAGCTTATACTGGACCGGGAACCCGGAGCGCGTACTAGGTTATGGGCACGGTCAGATGCCTGCCAGTAGCGATACCTGGAGAAGTTTGATTCATCAGTCTGATCTTCCCTTAATGCAGCAGCAACTATATCAGGCAAAAGCAGAGCATGATAAAATATGGGCGGGTGAATATCGCATTAGAAAGGCCGACGGCACTTATGCGCATATTCTGGATCAGCGTTACATTTTTTACGATGCTGATGGTAACGTGCGCCGCATGATCGGGTCAATAATTGATATATCTAAGAACCGGCAGGCAGAGCTTGAAGTAAAAGAAAGCGATGCCCGTTTTAAGCACCTGCTCGAAGCTTTGCCCTTTATGGCCTGGACTGCCACACCGGAGGGGCAGCTCATAAATTTTAACAGAGCCTGGCACAGCTTTACAGGTATGCCCGATGGGGATGTAGATAAATGGATATCCTACATACATCCGGAAGATGCAGCGCGGGCTCTTACTACATGGCATGAGTCCATAAGAACAGGCCTTCCTTTCGAGAACGAATATCGTGTTATGAACAAGCTCGAGAACCGCTACCAGTGGTTTATGGAGCGCGGCGTACCACTTTTCGACGAAGCAGGCAAAATCAAGCTTTGGATTGGATCCTATGCAGATGTGCATGAGCAAAAAATGTTTCTGGAGCAACTATAGCCACGTTTGCTAACACTGCAGTTAACCATAAAAAAACTTCGTTAATAGAACATTTTACTATTTGGACAGGAATTTTCTTTTATTAAATTTACTGAAACCTGTTTTAACGAAGGGCAGGTAAACCCATTGAAAATGCCAGCTCTGTCGACTGTTACGCTACCACATTTCGCTCTGATATTTTGTAAACTGCCGGGCCTTTATGCTGTCCTGTCGCCGGAATTTATTGTGCTGGATGCCACTGAAGCGTACCTGAATGCACGGCACATAAGCCGAGAATCCCTGTTGCACAGTTACCTGCCACATACTTTTGTAGATGCATCGGCCTCTTCTCAAATACCGCAGGCACAGGTCATGGAAAAATCATTGCAGCATGTGCTCAACTATAAAGAAGAGCATCATTTGCTGGCTTTCAGATTCAATGTAGCGTTGGCAGAATCGAAAGGTGATGGGACGAAAGAATGCGCCTGGAGTATTACCAACACACCTGTATTGTCATCTGAAGGAGAGCTGCTGTACATTCTGCATGAAGCCCGCGAGCTAACTGAAAAGCCGGTAAACACGCTACTATCCGAAAACCTTGATCCGTTTCCTCACAAAGGAGTAAATGCGGTGTCATGGGAGTATGATGTGGTGCACAATAAAATGTACTGGGGAGCCAGCCTGAAAGAGGTGCTGGGTTACACACCCGAAGAAATGGGCCTGGGCGGCGAGTCCTGGGACGACCGTGTGCACCCCGACGATTTTAACACGGTACAGGATAGTATAGAAGAGGCCAAAAACTCCGGCAGCAGAATCTGGGCTGGTGAATATCGTTTCCGTAAAGCAGATGGGTCTTATATACCAGTGCTTGATCAGGGCTACATTATTCGCAACCAGGATGGGCATGCTATCCGGACAATCGGCTCAATTATTGACCTTTCTGCCTGCGCAAAACCAGAAGAAGTGCTTAAAGATGATGGCGCCCGCTTCAGGCCCTTACTGGAGGCGTTGCCACACATGGCCTGGTTTGCAGACCCAAGCGGCAAGATCCTGTACTTTAATAGTAACTGGTACAGTTTTACGGGTATGGAACCTACCAGAACCGACGGGTGGACCAGTGTAATACACCCCGAAGATGCTGCATTTGTACTGACTGAGTGGCATAACAGTCTGGCTACTGGCATACCTTACGAAATAGAGTACCGTCTGCAGGACCATCATGACAAGTCGTATCGCTGGTTTCAGGAGCGCGCAATGCCTATGTATGGTCCCGACGGAGAGCTACAGTACTGGATGGGAACCTATACCGATATTGATGAGCAGAAACAGGCCATAGATCGTATTCATGAAAAGGACCTGCAGTTGGAGAATATCCTGAACCACTCGCCGGCACACCTGTGCCTGCTGCGTGGGCCTGAACACATCTGCCAGTACGTTACACCTGGCGTTCCCCTGCTGTATGGCAGTCGCCAATACCTGAACCGGACAGCACGAAGCATATGGCCTGAGCTGGAGTCTACGCGTTTCTTTCAGATAATAGAAGAGGTATACACTACCGGCAGAACCATACGCGTGAACGAGCATAAACTAACTATAGACAGGCACCGTAACGGGAAGCTTACTGAGGTTTACCTGAACCTGGAGTACAGACCCCTAGTGAACAATGGCCAGACCGAAGGTGTGCTTGCCTCTGCTATAGAAGTAACTGAACTGGTACAAACAAAACAAAAGGCCGAAAAGCTGGCACTTGCCCTGCAGGAGGGGAAATCGTGCTTATAAAACTAATTGCTAATTAGGCTGTTAAGTGTTTTTGTATGGGCTTTTGCTAAGCTGGCTTTGGCATAAACTTAGTTGGCTGGGCACTACACAAGCAGGCCTTACGTTATTTAAGAGCGAAAATTTAAGTGTTCATGCATTTAAATGCTTATCTTGTAGGTGCTTTTGATAGCATGGTCCGGTATCGGCAGGATGGGGCTATAAACTTCTGGATGTTATATATCCGGGGCTTAAAATGTTTCTATTGTTAACCTTGCTTATTTAACCGGTAGCAAAAGTTTAGCAGTAACAGCTTAATAAATTATGAAGCGACTGAAGACGATTTTATTAATTGACGACGACGATACCACGAACTACCTGAACCACCGGCTGCTTTCGCGCATGGAAACAGCAGATGAAATAAGAGTAGTAACCAACGGCGAAGAAGCGCTGGAGTATTTGCAGAATGCATTTGCCGACGTTGAAGGTTATCCGCGCCCTGATCTGATTTTTGTAGATATTAAAATGTCGGTAATGGATGGGTTTGAATTTCTGGAAGAGTACCAGAAGTTTGATGAAGCAGACAAGAGCAGAACTGTGCTGCTGATGCTGACATCCTCGGCAAGCTTTTACGATCTTGAGAAGTTAAAACAGTTCCCGGAAGTGCTTAAGCATTACTCAAAGCCACTGGCTGAAGCCGATGTACGCGAGATAATGCAGGAACATTTCTGATAGAAAACTATAGGAACTAACTCTTTGAACGGGATGCTCTTTTTACAAGGGGCATCCCGTTTGCTTTTGCGCCTAGTATTAACTATAGCCTGCCAACTTCGTACTGATTAGTAACTGCCATATGGTAGTAATTGATTTTAATACAGAAGAAAATGGCAAATTATAACGAAGAAGAAAACCAGCGCATTGGCCGCGAACTTCACCGCCGCGACATAGACCAGAACCAGCGCTATAGTTACCGCCCGCGCCAGGACAGGAAATGGGATGAAGGCAACTTTTTCCATACCGGGCCAAGCCCACGCGGCGCCCAGGACCGTGAAAATATGAACAGAAATACCGGGTCTTCCAGCCAGGGCACTTACCACCGCGGCGAAGGCGCGCACCTGAACGACCACTACGGCAGCCGCCCGAACAGTGCTTACCGCAACGAACGTTCTTACCTGAACCATGGCGATACTTTTGGTTCTTCGCAAGGGTATGGCAGGCAGCAGGGTAGCGGTTCGCAGCCGGGCAACTATAACGAACCGGCCTCACACCCATACGAACTATGGAACGATGTGCCGGGTGGCCGCAGCCGCTACAAAGAAACAGACTTCCGTTACGGAAGTGGCAGCCATAACTGGTACCGCGAAGGCCGCTTTACACCAGACGAAGTTCCGGAAAACATGCGTGACAACCGTGGGTTTTTTACACGCCTGAAAGATACCTGGAACGACATCATGCACTCTGACGATCCGGATTATCGCAGAGAAAGAAACTACCCTTCGGATAAGGACCGCAGAAATTTACGCAAGCGCTACGGAAACGAACTTTATAACCGCCAGCAGTTCGATCGGGGTTATGAGGGAGGACCGCGCTGGGCCGATGAAGTGGACTCCGGAAAAGATAATTATTACGATGATACCGACAGAACCCAACGTTACAGAAGATAGTTGCGTATAGGGGAGCAGGTTAGATAGATTGGTTATAGATTAGTTTTAGTTAGTAAAGCGAAGCAGGCACACCTGCTTCGCTTTTTTTATGGGCTATAGTACGCAAACATCCTTGTTTGGACATCGTAAACCAACATGGCCATTACTTTACAGCTATGAGAAACGAACAGGAAAACAACTATAGAAACAGGCGCAACCCGAGGCACGAGCAGAACGCCAAAGACCGCTGGGGCAAACCGGACCCACGTATGGGACCAAACTATCGGCCCGAAGACAGAAGACAAGGGTATCGTGATCCGCAAGACGACTGGCGCGCTTTTGAAGACCGGGAGAACAGGCACTTCCAGCAGGATAACCGCTACCGCAATAACTATAGAAATGAACGCCCAGACTGGCAACAGCAGGATTGGGACTATAGCAGATACAGCCAGCATGCTCATGATCGGTGGCGGGAAGAAAGAGATCAGCCACCACAGCATCATCATCCACGGCATGCATCAGAAAGGTTTTACCAGGAGCAACGCCGAAGGAACTGGTAATTATAAATCCCCGGGAATTATAGCCCCGGGGATTTATAGTTTATAGTTAGAACCGCTGCCTAACCCCTACCCCAAACGAGATAAGCTCCGGAAGGCCCGGCACCATAGTTACCGAGAAATCTGTTTGCGCGGTTAGCTGGTAATTGTACTCGAGTTCGCCGGCGTACCAGTAAAACTTGTATTGCCAGTCGCCGCGCTGCTTAAAATACCCGTCATCTTTATAGCCTTCCAGCCGGTTCCAGTTGTGGCGGTACACCAGGGTAGGGCCGATGCCACCGTTCATAGAGTGCCTGTTTTTCTGGAAGATGAGGCCGCGCCAGCCGATGTGCGTAAAACCAGCCAACGATGCGGAGCAATCAGCATAAAGTCCCTGCTCTGCACGTATGGCGTGCTTGTTTTCAACTATAAACCGGTCGTAGCCAACTATAGCGCCATAGTTTAATGTCACAAAACCTTTATCATCTATCCGGTTCGGGAAGATCTCGGGGTGCGGGCTTTCCTTTAAGTGCACCGATAAGCCGAATAACTTAACTGTAAAAGCGTTTTTGTAGGTTGTTTCTTCCTGCTGCGCCTGACCTGGCAGAGCAAACAAAAGGCAGAAAGCGGATATAAGCAGGTAGCGGTGCATCGGTTAACTATACGAGAGTTAAACTACAAAATGGTTTTCGGGCGCAAAGATAGAAAAGCGTGCGGGATGGAATAGGTGTTTGAGGCACTATAGTTGGTCACAAACTATAGCGCGATACGCGAGAGCCCTACAGCAAGTCCAAAGCCTTTTTTGACTACAGACTGAGCATCTATAGTTACCGGTAAATTCCTATAACCACCAACCAATAACTAACAACCACCTAAACCTTTGTATCTTTGCAGCTATAGTTATGAACCAGCTCGAAGACTTACTGCAACAGATACGTGCCTGCCGCATTTGCGAAGAGCACCTGGCGTTGGGGCCGCGGCCTGTACTGCGGGCAAGCGCTATGGCAAAGCTGCTTATAGTTGGTCAGGCGCCGGGCACGAAAGTACACGCCAGTGGCAAACCCTGGGACGACCAGAGCGGCAAGCGCCTGCGGCATTGGCTTGGGCTTGAGCCGGAAGTTTTTTATGATGATAGCAGGGTAGCTATAGTTCCGATGGGGTTCTGTTATCCCGGAAAAGGCAAAAGCGGCGACCTGCCCCCTCGCCCGGAGTGTGCTGCGCATTGGCATCAGCAGCTGCTGGCCCTGCTTCCAAACATTAAGCTCACCTTACTGGTTGGTAAATATGCACAAGACTATTTTCTGGGCCCGGAGGCCAGGCCAACTTTAACGGAAACAGTAGCTAACTGGCGTGAGTATCTGCCTGACTATATGCCTATGCCGCACCCATCGCCGCGCAACCAGTTTTGGGTAAAACACAACCCCTGGTTTGAGCAGGAAGTCGTGCCCGTGCTACGCGAAACCGTACAGCAGTTGCTCACCTCAACTTAACTATAGTATATTCGTTGCAAGAAATTCCTACTGATATAAAACACATAAAACTATGGCAAGCAACCTAAGCAGCAAACTACCTGATGTAGGCACCAGTATTTTCTCGGTCATGTCGGCGCTGGCCAACGAGCACGGGGCCATTAACCTGTCGCAGGGGTTCCCGGACTTTAACTGCCCCGATGAGCTGATGGAGCTGGTTACCAAATACATGCACGAAGGCTTTAACCAGTATGCGCCTATGCCAGGTGTGCAGTCGCTGCGCGAGAAGATCAGCATAAAAACTGAGAAACTATACGGTTACCGCCCGGACCCAAACACAGAGATAACGGTTACATCCGGGGCTACCGAAGCCTTGTTTGCTGCCATTACAGCCGTAGTAAAACCCGGCGATGAAGTGGTGGTGCTGGAACCTTGCTATGACTGCTATGCCCCTGCCATACGTTTGAGTGGTGGTATTCCGGTGTATGTGCCGTTGGCGCTGCCTGGCTTTAGTGTGGATTGGGATCTGGTAAAAAAACGCATCACTTCTAAAACACGCCTGATTATAGTTAATACGCCTCACAACCCAACAGGCGCTGTAATGACCAAAGCCGATATGGATGAGCTGGCGCGCATAGTAGATGGCAACAATATTTTTGTGATCAGCGATGAAGTGTACGAGCACATGGTGTTTGATGACCTGAAGCACCACAGCGCCCTGGAGAACCCGATCCTGCGCGAGCGTAGCTTTGTGATCTCGTCGTTTGGCAAAACATACCATACCACCGGCTGGAAGATCGGGTATGCGGTGGCACCTCCTGCACTTACTGCGGAGTTGCGCAAGATGCACCAGTTCATTACGTTCTGCACCGTAACACCGCTGCAAATGGCCATCGCCGATTTTATGGATAACGAAGCGCACTACCTGAATCTGCCAGCGTTTTACCAGGAGAAACGCGATGCTTTCGCTGAATATCTAGCGCCTTCCCGTTTCGAGTTTCTACCTTCTGCGGGTACGTACTTCCAGTTGCTGAAGTATGATGCCATCTCGAAAGAGCACGACCAGGATTTTGCCAGACGATTGGTACAGGAAGTAGGTGTAGCAGCCGTTCCGGTGTCAGCCTTCTACCACGACAAAACCGACCACCATTACCTGCGCTTCTGCTTCGCTAAAAGCGACGAAACCCTCTGCGCCGCCGCCGAGAAGCTGGTGAAACTATAGGTTTGATTGTTGATTGTTTTAATCAATATTATTCATTTCTATTTACTGATAATTGTTAACTGATAACTGTTAAATGGACTTGCGGGTAACGATAGTACAGACGGATTTACATTGGCACGATGCTGCTGCCAACCGGAAAATGTTTGCCGATAAGCTGGCTGCAGCTGCGCCTAAAACAGACCTGATCGTATTGCCGGAAATGTTTTCCACCGGTTTTAGCATGGATGCACCGGCACTGGCCGAACAACCAGAAGGCGAAACCCTGCAATGGATGCGCGACCAGGCAGCAGCCTATGATGCTGTAGTTACCGGGAGTATTATTGTGCAGGAAAACGAGCAGTATTTTAACCGGCTGTATTGGGTGCGACCAGACGGAAGCTATGCGCAGTATAACAAAAGGCACCTGTTCAGGATGGCGCAGGAACATCACACCTATACATCCGGGATTGATCGGATAACAGTAGAACTGAAAGGTTGGAAGATTTGCCCGCTGGTGTGTTATGATCTGCGCTTCCCGGTTTGGAGCCGCAACACAGGCGACCGTTACGACCTACTACTGTATGTAGCCAACTGGCCCAAAGTAAGAAGTCTGCCGTGGCGTACGCTGCTGCAGGCCCGTGCCATCGAAAATATTGCTTATGTAGTGGGCGTAAACCGCATCGGCACCGACGGCAACAACCATCCTTACTCCGGCGACTCAGCGATCATCCACCCAAAAGGGCACAAGTTATTAGAAACTATAGAGCAGGAAAGTATTCTGACTATAACACTCAGCAAGCAGGAGCTGCTGGATTTCCGGGAAGCTTTTCCGGCGCATTTGGATGCAGATGAGTTTGAGCTATTGTAGAAACTCAATACTTTTTTCTCTTGCTGATGTGAGTTGGCTGTTGCACTTTACCTGCTGCTCGCGAGGATCTGCGATCCGCGACTTATTTATAATGTCGGGATTGTAATCCGACAGGGGCGGAGGCCCAACTATAGTTCGATATGAGCAAGCACGCTTGCGCCATGGAAACTACCCTCCCCTACATGCTCTTTCGGACAACGAAGTCCGAAAGAGCATGTAGGGGACTTCCTAATCTGAAAGAGCGATAGCCGAAATGCTATGCTAACTATAGAACTGCCCTACTACCTGTAACAATTCCACATCATCCTGCATCATTTTTAGCTGCAATTCCTGGCGTGCCTGTACCATGCGCTGTAGCCGGTGATGGCTATTTCTAAAAAGAATAAGCTGCTTTTTTTCACTTTCCAGCATTGGCTCAAGTAAAGAGAATATACTTCCGAATCCGGCATCTGGGGTGGTACTATCGATACAAACTATAGTTTGCGAAGCCTCTTTAAGCAATTGCCTGGCATAGTGTAGTACTAACTGATCAGATCTGGAATCGAGGTCGAGCACAGCCACGTCAGGTAGTTGCTGTTTTACCTGGTCAAGTACAGGGTTGCTGTAGGCTATAGTTTCACCTTTACTCAGCAAACGGATGTATAACAGCGCTTTCATTACTGGACCACAAATCTGGCAGTTTTATACTGGCCCTGGCGCGTAACAGCTTTCAGGAAGTACATGCCTGCTTTCAGGTTATGAACGGGCACGTTGTTGTGCTGCTTATAGTTGCTACCGCTGTCGAGTACCCGCTTGCCAATGGCATCATAAACTACGAAGGTTACCGGAACCGAGGCCTGTACGCGTACAGCATTGGCCTTATTTACCAGGTTCGGGTAAACAGCTATAGTTAAGTCTGTACCAGGAGCTTCGGGGCTGGGCTGGTAGCCGGATGTCTGCTGCATAAGGTATAGGCCACCACCCTGCGTACCGGCAACGAGGTATAGTTTGCCTGGTCCGCCCAGTGCTGCGGCAGTAATGCTTCCGCGCTTACCTAATTTGGTTGGCTGCAATGCATCAGTTAAAGGGTTTTCCAGTAGCTCGGTTTCAGCCTTAAAAGTTTGGTTCAGGATGGCATTCAGATTGCGGTATACGCTTATTGTTCCGCTTTCGTCTATAGTTAGCAAATCTGTATTTCCGTCTCCGTCTATATCTATAGTTGCAGGGTACAGATTACGCTGCTCAAAACTGAAACTGATACCGCCCAGGTTGGTCTTTGTTAACGAAAAAGCAGGGTTTTCATTGGACCCGGTATTGGTAAAGAGCTGTAGCTCACCACTTGCTTTGCCCAGGATCATGTCCTGGTCTCCATCCTTGTCGGCATCAAAAAAAGCAGGTACATCGCCATTGCCAGCCGTATGTAGCACTATTTGCTCAACCCAGCTATAGTTAGGGCCTGGCAGGTAAACAATACGGGTGCTGTTGCCTTGTATGCGGGTGTAAGTCAGCACCAGGTCGAGTTGCTCATCTCCGTTAAGGTCGGCAAAAAGGGGTTTGATATTGCGTAACTGTTGGCTGGCAAGGTTCAGGTAATTATCGGTAACAAGCGTAAAAGCGGGCTCGGTTGTAGTGCCGGTATTTTCGAAATGGCTTATAGTTGCTACATACTGGCCGTTACGGAATGCTCCGCTGTTGCCAACTAACATATCCAGGTCGCCATCGCCATCCAGGTCTGCAAAAGCCGGGTAAGCGCCTTCGCCAAAGTCCAGCATCTGGTTTTGCAGAAAATCATCCTGCGCAAACTCAAAATCCGGTTTATTGACCAGGCCTTTGTTTTGGTATAGCCATACAGAGCGTTGTAGTTCCGGCTTTGCTTCCTCGGTATTGGCCAGGTTAGGGGCTACCAGCAGATCCGGAATGCCGTCAAAAGTTACATCCTCGTAATAGGCTGCCGGAAACCTGCTAAAGCTGGCCTGCTTTGTGTTTGCCGGGAAATTTATAGTTAGCTCATCCATCAGGGCCTCCCGATTTGTGCCTTTGTTTTCCATTAGCACCAGATCGTTGCATTGCACGCCACCAGTCAGCAGGTCCTGATCACCGTCGCCATCTACATCCAGAAGCAGCAGCGAGCTACCGGTGTGGCCGCTGTGTAAAGGGCTAGCCATACGGCACGCTGCCCCGAAAACATAGTTGTTGCAGCCATCGCACTCGGTTATGCCGCCCCACCATATCGAGTTGCGCACAAAGCTGAGAGAATTGCAGTCGAGGTTGTTTTCTGCACGCATGTTCTGGTAATATTCCAGCCGCTCGCCGTGCGAGAACTCAGATACCAGTATATCCAGGTCGCCGTCGCCATCCATATCGGCTATGGCTGGTACATCAACAGACAAGAGTTGCAGGTTCACCCCGCGGTCGTATAGGATGGCCTCTTCGGCAACTATAAACCGTGGCAGGTTATTAGCTCCTTTCTCTTGCCTGTAAACTTTTATTCCAAGTGGGGTGCTGGTAAAAATATCTTTCAGGCCATCGCAGTTATAGTCGCGCAGGAGCACCCAGGCGTTTAAGTCGGTCGGGAAGAGAGCCTCGTACTCGGGAGCATATTTGTAGTGCCAGCTTCCGTTCTGGCGTACTGCCAGCCAGGTAAATACCTTATGCTGCATCCGGTCGTAGGCAAAAAGGTCGGGCTGGTTATCGAAGTTCAGGTCTATAGTTGAGAACTGTGGTGTATTGAGTCCGCCGCTCCAGGGCTGTGGCAGTGTACCCTGCGCGGTTTTTACCGGTACATCGTGGCGGAGCACAAACTGCAGCGGCTCCTGGGCCAGCACAGCAGTAGCGGTAAAGAACAGAAGCAGGGTAAATATCTTTTTCATAGGAGATCGGGGAGCAAAATGTACTGTGGTGCCTTTTCAGTTTTGAATGTATATTGCAACCTCTATGGCAGCTATAGTTTAACGCAGCGGGCCGCTTTTACAGCATTTATACTATAAATTTAACTATTTACATGCAGATCAGCATCGAATTTCTGTATCAAAAATACCTGGAATGCCGCCATGTAAGCACCGACTCACGTGCCGAGCAGGATCAAAGCCTGTTTTTTGCGCTGAACGGACCGAACTTCAAAGGGGCAAAGTTTGCTACCACGGCACTGGAGAAAGGCGCCAAGTATGCTGTAGTAGATGATCCAGCCATGGCGGCCGATAATGTTTTTGTGGTAGAAGATACCCTGCAAACGCTGCAGGACCTGGCGCGCCATCATCGCAGAACACTGAGCATACCGGTAATAGGAATAACCGGAAGCAACGGGAAAACCACTACCAAAGAGCTGATCTACACAGTACTGAGCCAGAAGTTTAATACGCTGTACACGCAAGGCAACCTGAACAACCACATCGGCGTGCCACTGACACTGCTACGCATCAAACCGGAGCACGAAATGGCTATTATCGAGATGGGCGCCAACCATATCGGCGAAATTGAATTGCTTTGTACGATTGCCCTGCCAACACATGGTATGATCACGAACATAGGGAAGGCGCACCTGGAAGGTTTTGGAAGCTTAGAGGGGGTAGCGCGCGGCAAAAGCGAACTATACGTGCACCTCGACAAAACTGCAGGCACCGTGTTTGTAAATACCGGCAACGACCACTTGATGCGCATGAGCCGCCGCATCGCCGACAAAATAACTTACCCAGCCACTGAAGATTTTTACCACAGCGAACTGCTGGAAGCATCGCCATACGTGGTGTATAAAGACGAAGAAGACAACGTGGTGCATACCCAACTGGTAGGGAGCTATAACTATGAAAACATGGCTGCAGCTGCCTGCATTGGCAAATACTTCGGGGTGCCGCTTAGCAAAGCCAACGAAGCTATCGCCAACTATAGCCCGGTAAATAACCGCTCGCAGGTACTGCAAAAAGGCAGTAATACCATTATTCTGGATGCTTACAACGCCAATCCGACTTCTATGGCCGCCGCTATCCGCAACTTTGGTAGCATGAACGCGCCGCGCAAAGTAGTTATACTGGGCGATATGTTTGAGATGGGCAACGAAAGTATAACTGAACACACTGCCCTGGGAACTATAGCCGCCGAACAGCCTTTCGATATGGTGCTGCTATGCGGAAAAGACATGCAATACGCTGCCAAAGCTAACCCCTATTTCAAACATTTCGAAACGAAGCAGGAGCTACAAAACTGGCTGCAGCAAAACACCATTTCAGAAAGCTACATCCTTATAAAAGGCTCGCGTGGTATGGGGCTGGAGACGTTGGTGGAGTTGCTATAGTTTTGAATGAGTGATTGAGTAAATAGATGAATAGCTAAAACTAAAAATCATGAATATCAAGCTCATTAATTTTAAGTTTATAGCTATTCACGTACTTGCATCACTCCTTATGATACTTGCTGCTCGAGAACTTTATCTATTCTATAAGGCTCACTTTATTGAAGCAGCTTATTTATATAGCAATCAAACAGACAAATTTTTTGAACACATCGCTGCGCATGAAGGGAATAGCAATGATCCACAAGTAATATTCAATTACTTTTATGGCCGTTTCTTTTCAGGCTTAGGAGGTCTGCTTTTATCAACGTCTCTCTCTTGGTGGCTATCTAGAAAATCAGGAGTTCATAGCGCAAATATATTTCTAGTAGGTTTGCTGGGATTTAGCTTACTTTTTTTCATTCAAAGGGCCCGTTTTGACTTGCATCAGATCATAAATTATTTCTTCGATACATATCGTGCTATTGGAGTCAGGCCTGTACTTTTGGTTCACGCAATTTTACTTACTTTGCTTAGCTCTCTTATCTTCTTTTACAAAAACCAGAAGCCACTAGCGTAAACAACTATAAACAGAAAAGCCAGCAATTTATAGTTGCTGGCTTTTCTATTTCTGAAGGGCTTTAGTAATTAAAACGGCGACTCAAAGTTTCTTAACAGCGGCAGCACTTCATCCTTAGTCGATACAAGCGGATTTTCAATTCCCCAATCTATGCCTAATTCCGGGTCATTCCACAGCAGGCCGCCTTCTGCGGTTGGCTGGTAAAAATCGGTGCATTTGTACAGAAAAGTGGTGTTATCTTCCAGTGCTACGAAGCCGTGGGCAAAACCTTCAGGTACATAAAATACATTCTGCTTTTCGGCATCCAGTATGCAGGTAATGTGCTTACCGTAGGTCAGGGAGTTCTTACGCAGATCAACGGCTACATCCAGGGCGCGACCCGAAGAGACCCGCACCAGTTTGCCTTGTGCATAAGGCGGCTTCTGGAAGTGCAGTCCCCGCAATACACCTTTTTTAGAAACCGACTGGTTATCCTGTACAAAGTTTGGCGCTATTTTCAGTGGCTCGAACCATTTCATGCTGAAGGTCTCCAGAAAATAACCTCTGTCATCGCGAAACACACGTGGCTGAAACTCAATCAGGCCTTCAATCTCAAATGTTTTAAAATCCATTTATACTATAGTTTATGCTATCTTCTGCTCTGTAACTTCGGCAATGGCGTGCAGGTAGCGCTGTATTACAAAGTTTACATCATACCGGGTTTCGGCAATGTGGCGGCTGGCTTTGCCCATTTCCTGTAACTGCTCCACGGGTAGTTGCAGCATCTGTTCCATCTTATCGACAAGGTCGGTGGCGTTACGCACGCGGCAGAGCAGGCCATTTATGTTTTGCTGCACTACTTCGCGGCAGCCAGGCACATTGGTCGCTATCAGTGGCTTGGCCATAGCAGCGGCTTCCAGCAAGGTGCGGGGCGTGCCCTCCCGGTACGATGGCAAAACCACACAATCGGCCTGCGCAATTATAGTTGCCACATCGTCGGTGGTGCCCAGGTATTCCACTGCGCCCGCAGCAAGCCATTCATCCAGCACGGTTTGCTTTATCCCGAAGCGGCTTCGCTCATCTACCTGGCCAATCAGCTGGCATTTTATCGTTGGATGCTTCGATTTAAGCAGGCGACAGGCTTCCATATATTCAGCCACGCCCTTTTCATACAACACCCGCGCTATCATCAAGAATGTAAATGGGGCGGCAGAATCTGGTTTAGGCTGTGGCATAAAGGCCTGTAGGTCGATGCCAGAGCCAGGCAGTACTTCGGTTATAGCTACCTTTACTATGTTGTGCCGCAGGAAAAGCCGGCGGTCATCCTGGTTCTGGAAAAATACCTTCGCCGGATACTGAAATGCCTGCTTGTATAAGCGCAGTGCGATGTTAGAGATATAATCCTTTTTAATGAAAACCGTACCCAGGCCCGATACGTTGTTTATAGCCGGAATACCCGCCAGTCGGGCCGCGAGTGCACCATAAATATTAGGTTTTATGGTATAGTGCAGCACTACGTCTGGCTTGACGTGGGAATAGGCACGGAATAAGCGCCAGGTAAGCCACAGGTCTTTAAAGGGGTTGGTGCCTTTCTCCATTGTAACGGGCACAAACCGGCAACCAGCTGCTATCAGGCGTTGCGAGTAAGCATCAGGCGTTGCTATGGCTATTACTTCATGGCCTTCAGCAAGTAGGGCCTTTATCAGGCTCAGCCGGAAGTTAAAGATATTCCATGATGTGTTAATAACTATAGCTATGCGCATAAATGCATTAGTAGAGGCCTTGGGTGGTTGTCTGCGCTCCTAAACGTGGCAAGTTACCTAAAATAGCACTATCATCTGAAAAAATACCCTAAATTGCACACTTTCTTCCAAACCTTTTGGCTTTAAACCCGCTTTATGCCTATCACGTCTTTTTTGCATTCGCATGTACTGATAGTAGTTTTGTTTCTGCTGCTGTTTACCTATAAAGTAATATTGCTGCTGCTGAACAAGCAAGATGTGTTGACCCGAGTGCGAAACAAAACTAAAGTAGTGGAAATGGTGTTGGGCACACTTGTACTGGTTACAGGCGGATGGCTGTTTTTTAACTATACCGGGGCACCTGTCTGGCTGATCACGAAAATTGTACTGGTAAGCATTGCTGTGCCATTGGGTATAGTTGGCCTGAGGCGGAATAACAAGGTGTTGGCAGTGCTTGCCCTGCTTATTTTTGCATATGTGTATGGCGTAGCAGAATCTGATAGCCTGACCATGCAGCAAAATAATAACAGGAGCCTAACCAGTGTAGATACTCCTGAAACCGACGCTGCCGAAGCAGGCAGTACAAAGGAATATATTGTAGCGTCGATGAACAATACGGCTTTAGCCAATGCGAAAGAAATTTACGTAAACGAGTGTTCCAACTGCCACGGGCAAGATGGTACAAATGGCCTGAGCGGTGCACCAAACCTTACCCGGAGCCAGCTTAACCAGAACGACCGTGCACTGGTAATTGCCAACGGCCGCGGCATGATGCCTGGCTATGGGAGAAAACTAAGCGAACAGGAGATAGAAGAACTGGCCGCATACACCATGACGTTTAATGAATAATTAATGGGTAAAAAGAAATTTTACGAAACCGCTAAACCGCAGGAAACTGCCGTGCTGGTGGCCGTGCCTGGCTACCGCCAAACCGATGAACAGACAAAAGAGTACCTCGATGAGCTTGCTTTTTTAACAGAAACCGCCGGTGCCGAAACGATAAAGCGCTTCGTGCAGAAACTAGAGAAACCGGACCGCGCCACTTTTGTAGGGAGCGGAAAGCTGGAAGAAATAAAAGCTTTTGTAAAAGAGCATAACGTGGATATGGTTATCTTCGACGATGACCTTAGCCCGTCGCAGGTACGTAATATTGAGAACGAACTGCAGGTAAAAATCGTGGACCGAAGCCTGCTTATTCTGGATATTTTCGCGCTTCGTGCCAAAACTGCCCAGGCACATGCCCAGGTCGAGATGGCTCAGTACCAGTACCTGCTTCCCCGCCTTACCAATCTCTGGACCCACTTATCAAAACAAAAAGGTGGTATTGGTATGAAAGGCCCTGGTGAAACGGAAATTGAAACCGACCGCCGTATTGTGCGTGATAAAATTTCCTTGCTGCGTGAACGTTTGAAGAAGTTTGAGAAGCAGAACTTTGAGCAGCGCAAGGCCCGTACGGGAATGGTGCGTGTAGCGCTGGTAGGATATACCAACGTAGGTAAATCCACGATCATGAACCTGCTTTCAAAGTCGGATGTGTTTGCTGAAAACAAGCTGTTTGCTACTGTTGATGCCACCGTTCGGAAAGTAGTGCTGGATAATATCCCGTTCCTGCTCTCTGATACAGTAGGGTTTATCCGTAAGCTGCCAACCAAGCTGATTGAAGCATTTAAATCTACCTTGGACGAGATCCGTGAAGCGGACCTGCTGGTGCATGTCGTAGATGTGTCGCATCCGTCGTTTGAAGAGCATATCGAAGTGGTAAACGATACATTGAAAGACATTAAAGCAGCAGACAAGCCTGTGTTGCTGGTATTTAATAAAGTAGATCTTTACCTGCAGAAACGCGAGCAGGAAATGCAGGAAGAAGGCCATGAAGTGTTGCCGGCCCTCGATGATTTGAAAGCTACGTACATGGCAAAGATACATGCACCGGCACTTTTCATCTCGGCAACCAACAAGCTGAATATCGATGATCTTCGGGAAGAGCTGCAGCGCCGTGTGGCCGAAATCCACTACCAGCGCTATCCGAATAACGTATAAAACTATAGTTATCAGAAACAGGAAGAGCTGCCTTTGCGGGCAGCTCTTCCTGTTTCTAAAGTTTGCAGCTTAAGCGTTTTCGCTATTATCGTTGCCGTTAGCTTTCTTCTTCTTTTTTGATTTGTGCTTCACCACTTTGGCATCGCGGTAGAAGATGATCTCTTCAGCAATGTTGGTAATCTGATCACCAACTCGTTCCACTTTTTTTATGATCGAAAGTAGGGCCAGGCACTCTTTAATAGACTCAGGGTAAATCTGCAGATAAGCGGCCACTACATCATCTGATTTGCGGTAGATCTTGTTTAGCATCTTATCTCGCTTGATGACGGTGCGGGCTAGTTCTGTGTTACTGGCTTTATAGGCTTTGCGGCAATCAGCAAACATGGCAATGGCCTCTGTAAACATTGCGTATGTGTTCGTTTTTTCGAGGAGTTCGGGTAAGAACGGGCGTTCCTGTTGCTGTACAAACATGGATATGCCTTCCGCTGTATCACCGATGCGCTCCAGGTTGGCGTTTATCTTGAGGGTAGCTAGTATCAGGCGCAGGTCTACGGCAACAGGCGTGTATAGAGCCAGCAGGTTTTCGCACATGCTGTCTATCTTCACGTCATAGTTATTCACTTTTCTGCCAAGCTTCACTACTTTAGCTGCCAGCTCATGGTCTGCCTTCAGCATGGCCTCATGGCCGCTTTGCAGCTGGTACTCTACCAGGTCCCACATGTCCATCAGCTTCGACTTTAGGCGCTCCAGTTCTAGATCTATATGGTTCATTATTTAACTTCTGTTTTAGATTTTAGCCTTTACTATACTTGCCAGAGAGAACAGGCTTTTACCCGAAGCGGCCTGTAATATAGTTCTGTGTGCGCTCGTGTTTAGGGCTGGTAAACATGATCTTGGTTTTAGAGAACTCCACCAGTTCGCCCATGTAGAAGAAAGCCGTTTGGTCGCTTACGCGTCCTGCCTGCTGCATGTTGTGCGTAACTATAACAATGGTATAGTCTTTCTTCAGTTCGTAAATAAGCTCCTCTATCTTGGCTGTGGAGATCGGGTCCAGGGCCGAGGTAGGTTCATCCATCAAGATAACCGAAGGCGAAATAGCCAGCGCACGGGCAATGCAAAGGCGCTGTTGCTGCCCGCCCGATAACGCGAGCGCCGACTTATCAAGCTTATCTTTTACTTCATCCCAAAGTGCGGTCTGGCGCAGCGAAGTTTCAGCAGTTTCGGCAAGTACACGCTTGTCTTTAATGCCCTGGATGCGCAATCCGTAAACCACGTTTTCGAATATAGTTTTCGGGAAAGGGTTCGGCTTCTGGAACACCATGCCCACTTCTTTGCGGAGCTCATCCACACGTACATCCTTGCCATAAATATCGCGGTTGTCCAGCAGAATCTCACCTTCTACTCTAAAACCGTCGATGTAATCGTTCATGCGGTTAAGAGTGCGCAGAAACGTAGACTTACCGCAGCCGGACGGACCAATGAAAGCTGTAACAGCCTTCTCCTCCATCGCAATGTTAATGTCTTTAAGGGCATGGAAGTTGCCATAGTATGCATTCAGGCTTTTGGCTTCCAGTTTATAGTTCTTCTTACTCATGAGTATAGTTTACCACTTAACTTTTTTCTGCCACTTGTTGCGCAAGTATACGGCAATACCGTTAAGCATAAAGGTAATAAAAAGTAATATGATTATAGCTGCAGCAGCATTGGTTGCAAAAGCAGCCTGCGGCCTCGATATCCAGTTAAAGATCTGGATTGGCAGTACGGTAAATTCATCCATCGGGGAGCTTGGAGCAAACGGCACATAAGCCAGTGCACCAATCACGATCAGTGGTGCAGCTTCGCCCACTGCTCTGGATAAAGCAAGGATAACACCCGTAAGGATACCGCCAAACGAAGCTGGCAGCACCTGATACCAGGTAGTTTGCCACTTAGATGCACCTAAAGCGTAAGAGGCATCACGTATACTGCGCGGTACGGCCTTTATAGATTCGCGGGTGGTAACAATAATGATCGGAAGCACCAGCAAAGCTAAGGTAAGCGAGCCGGCCAGCAAACTTCCGCCCAGTGCCATCATGCGGGCAAATATTTCCAGGCCAAGTAAGCCATAGATAATAGATGGTACTCCGGCCAGGTTAGAAATGTTAACCTCCAGAAACGAAGCCAACCTGTTCTTTTTGCCATACTCTTCCAGGTAAATGCCTGCCGAGATACCTAACGGAAATGCGATCAGCGACGATAGTACCAGTACCCAGAGTGTCCCGATCCAAGCGGTATAAATACCTGCCCTTTCTGCTCTGCGAGATGGCAGGTTGTTCAGGAAATTCCAGTCGATGCGGCCAAGTCCGTCTATCAGAATGTTGAGCAGGAAAATAGCCAGCACCACCAAACCGATCAGGGTGCAGAAGATGCCAAACCCCTGAAAGGCTTTGTCTTTTAATCTGTTTAGCTCCGAGTTAGTCATACTTTTCCTGATATTTCTTCCTGATCCAGAAGCTGATGTTGTTAAGCGTAAACGTAAATACAAACAGGGTTAAACCTGCTGCGAAAATAGTACGGTATTCCAGCGAGCCGTGCGGTACATCGCCTAAGCTTACTTGTACAATGTAAGTTGTTATCGTTTCGATGGGCACCAATGGGTTTGCTGTTAAGCGCGGCTGCTGGCCGGCGGCAATGGCAACCAGCATGGTTTCGCCAACTGCCCTGGAGATAGCCAGGATGATAGAGACCAGGATACCTGACGAAGCGGCCGGAACCAGCACCCCAAACGCCGTCTGAAACTTGGTCGCTCCCATGCCATAGGCCCCTTCTCGCAACGATTTTGGCACCGCACTAATAGCATCTTCGCTCAGCGATGAGATCATCGGAATGATCATAATACCCATTACCATACCTGCTGAAAGGGAGTTAAAACCAGCCAGGTTAGGGATGAAACTCTGCAGGAATGGCGTAACCACAGTAAGGGCGAAGAAGCCATAAACTACTGTTGGTATAGTTGCCAGTATCTCCAGCATCGGTTTTATAGTTGCCCGGAAGGCTGGTGGCGCATATGTGTTCAGATAAATAGCTATAGTTAACCCGATTGGTAATGCTACAGCTATAGCGATGGCCGTAGTTAACATGGTACCCGCAACCAGCGGCAGAATACCAAAGTGCTTATCGGCAAAAAGGGGTGTCCACTGTGTATCTGTTAAAAAATCAACTATAGATACCTCTTCAAAAAAAGTAAGCGACTCGGATAATAGCACCCAAATAATCCCGACCGTAACCAGAATAGTTATTACAGCTGACAGCCATAACAACCCTTCAATTATTTTTTCCTGTACTCTCACGGTGTTTGTTTATGTTATTGAGCAATTTTTGTGGTATCGGTGTTACCGCCTGTAGTGGCACTAATGGTGTGTTTTGCCACAAACTGCTTAAATTTCTCGTGCTCATGCTTATACTTTTCATCTGGTAGCGGAATAAAGCCAACCTCACGACTCAGCGGCCCTGCGTTCTCAAAGTAAAAATCCATGAACCTGACAACCTGCGGCTTTTTTATAGCTTTGGAGCTTACATACAAAAACAAGGCGCGCGAAAGCGGCGCATAGCTGCCATCTTTTATAGATTCCAGAGATGGCAGAATAGGGCCTTTGCCATTACTCTCGTCTTCGTCGTCAACAGGTATGGCTTTCAGTTGCGCCTTGTTTTCTTCGTAGTATGCATACCCGAAAAAGCCCAGTGCATTAATATCTCCTGACACGCCTTGTACCAGAACGTTATCGTCTTCGCTGGCTGTAAAGTCGCCGCGGCTGGCATGGCTCTTGCCAACTATAGCTTCGGTAAAGTAGTCGTAAGTTCCTGATTCAACACCAGCGCCATATAAATTTATTGGGCGGTTAGGCCATTCGGGACGCACCTGGTTCCAGCGGGTAATTTTATTTTGTGCGGCAGGTTCCCATAGCATTTTAAGTTCTGCTACGGTTATATCTTTGGCCCAGGTGTTTTTCGGATTTACAACTATAGTTAACCCATCATACGCTACTGAGAGCTCGATATAGTCTATCCCGTTTTCATGGGCTGCTTCCGCCTCGCCTTCTTTTATAGAGCGGGATGCATTGCTGATATCTATCTCGCCGCGCGAGAACTTCTTAAAACCACCACCTGAGCCGGACACACCTATAGTTGTGCGCACATTAGGGGCAACATACCGGTACTCTTCGGCTACCGCTTCGGTTATGGGATAGACAGTAGAAGAACCATCAATGGAAATATCGCCTTCCAACGTAAAGTCTGCATTTTCGTCGTACGTAGGGCCACAGGCTGTGGCAACCAGCGCAAGCAGCACCATGCAAACTTTTATAGGCTTAATATGCAGCATAAGCAGCAGTTTTAATCGGTTTTGTACGCGTATTAAATACTAATGCTATAGTAGTTACCGAGTATTACGGCAACTATAGTTTAGCGGTACAAAATGACGGAGAAAAATGCTGTTTCGGAAGTTTTGGTTGTTATGATATTGTTAAGCAATGTTAAGTTATTGTTAAGTGCTCCGAGGCTACAGGGCAAGCTCCAGCTGAAGCCTGAACACGTAGGCCTCGCGCGTGCCATCAAAATCCCGTAGCGTAGCATCGCCCTGCACCTTTAAACTATGGCCTACAATATATTTTGATAAGCCAAGCGTGTATTGGTCTTCCGGTGTGATCTGAGTCTCAGCATCGGGATTAAAAGTGGTGTAACGTCCGGCCAGTTCCCAATTGCTTGGGAATAGGTAGCCTGCCTGCAGGTTAAATGCATTGCCGGTTACAAAGGTCTCTTCCACACCGCCGGTATCGTTTACCAAAACTACAGGGCTGCGTGGAGCACGTTTATCAGCGTATTCTGCCATTGCTGAAAAGCCTCTGTATTTAAACATAGCATCTACAAATAAGGTGTGCAGGTTACGTTTCTGGCTGAGGAAATCGCCTAACTGGCCCTGCTCGCGGGTAGCGCCGTGGTTAAAATCGTATGCTGCTGCAAGGGCCAGCTTGGGTGTCTTTTCGCGGGCCAGGTCGCTACCTACATAATCGCCGTCATCTTCAAAAGCACCAAACGGCAGTACCTCAAAACGACCTGTATAATTATATCCCCCTGCGTTGTTCACGGTAATATCACGGCCTTCGCCCATGCTCATCGAAACTGTTTCGCGGAACACCATTCGGCCTGCTTCATGCTCATGATGCAACTGCAGACCGGCATCGCGGTCTATATTAAAGCGAGAATTAAGCAGGCTGCGGTCAACAAACTGCATTTTCTGCGATGAGACGATACGCTCGCGGTTGCCTGGCAGTTTGGTCTGTCCTACCCATAAACTAAAGTTGGGTGCAAAATTCCATTTGGCAACCGCATCCAGTATCATGTTATCGGCATTATTCGTCTGCTCGGGTATGTCGCTGCCAATGTCGCTGTTGCTCAGGCCAAGTTCTATCTTATAGGTTAGTTTCGGATTATAGGCGAACCCTTCAAATTTCAGGCGTGCCCTCCTGATCAGAAAGCGGTCGTCCCAGTTTTTGGTAACCGGATTGTTGCCTCCCTGGTACAGCAGCTGGAAGCGTGTACCTAGCTTAAGACTAAAGGACGAGTCGGCGGCAACAAACTGCAACCCTTTGCCAAATTTAGACTGATGTATAGTTTGTGCTTGCGCTTCAGATGTGGCCAAGAGCGCGAGGCTGCCTGCCAGTAAGAGGATACACTTTAAATTAAACTTCACTATAAGTTAGTTTGAAATGAAAACAGGTTCAGATACGCAGATTTTCAGGAATGTTATGTTTTGCCGAACTATAGCATTCCCACAGAGGCTTCGGTGTCTTAAAAAAATATGCCTGTCACCTATCGTCAGGTAACAGGCATACTATACTTGATTAAAAACTGAACTGTGCCTGTAGTCTCAGGCGGTTGCCGTGCTGCCTGTTGTTCAGGTTTGCGGCGTTGCTTGAAGTTCTGTCGCCTATACTATAGTCAGCAGTAAGCTCCAGGTTTTTTATCACCTGCCACTCAACACCAAGTTCGGTTTCGAAAACTGTATAGCTGGTGGCATCGCGCTCATGCTTTTTACCACCGTCGTAGTACTGAACCTTCACAAATGGTATCAGCACCTGCTCGTCCAACTCTATTCTGTACATAGTTTGAGCGTAGCCACCGTGCAGGTCTTTTACTTTTATAGTTGATGTGGCCGGATCAAACTCAGGGCCGCGGCCTATATTATATTCTGCCTGAAAACCCAGTGGCTGCGGGTATACAACTATAGTTGCTGCAATACGCTCATCTATAAAACCATCTTTAGCCTGGCTGGCATTGGGTATAGTTACACCAGCAGAAAGCTGGTCAGGGGTAACAGTGTACTTTCCGGTATAAGCCTGTAAGCCCGGCTCAATAATCTGTTTGCTGCCCACCTGCAATGGATAAGACACGCGGGCCACCACATGCTGCGAGTTATTAGCCTCTGGTTTGTTAGCAGTTTGCCCGTTAAAGATACCAAGCCCGAAAACGCCGTAGTCGCCGGAGCCTTTTAAACCTTCGTCAGTCAGCATTTTAAAACGCTCTCTGATTTTTTCAGGCGCCCAGTAAAAGAAAATACCCAGGTCACGCTCGTTCGCGATGCCGCTGTTCAGGGCATCGTTACGGTCTAAGGTTAAGCGGGTGCTGCTCGATTGCAGGTTCTCGAAACCATACGGTATTTTACTTTGCCCAATTCTGAAACGGAATTCTTTTTGTTTATCTATGGCTACGTCAAAATAGGCATCGCGCAGCTGCAAAAAGTTCAAAGCGCTGGAAGATGCCGACGATGCCAAATCGGGTTGTATATAAAATGAGATGCGATCGGTAATGTTGCCGCTAAAAACAAGTCGGGCCCGACGGATAAACAAACCACCATTTTCACCTAATGATCTGTCGCACTGGTCGCATTTCAGCTGGTCGTTTGTCTCGAACAGGCGGTTGTACCTTACCTGTGCGTATCCGCGGATAGAAATAATATCATACCAGGACTTTTTCTTAGTTTTTTCGGCTGCCGGTGTTTGCGTTGCTGCCACTATAGTTTGTGTGGAGTCTATAGTTTGCGCCTGTGCCTGGTTAGTTAAACTATAGCCAAAAGCTGCTCCTATAGTTAAGGCTACAGCAAGTAGGTTTTTAAAAATCATTTTTGGTGAGATTAAGTTACTAGCTGCTTCGTCTTTTTCTGTTGCTTAGTCAAGGCATAACAGAAAAACAGCTCCCCGAAACATAAAAACCTTCAACACAAAAAGTTAAAGAGTTGTGTTGCTTCAGGATGTGCAAAATTCGAATGTTAATGTTACTTGTTTGTTAGCTCAAAGTTAAGTTAATATTACCAATACTGGGCACTGGGTGCCACCTCAGCTGAGAGGTATAAACCTGGCTTATACCCTTAAGCACAAAAAAGGCTGCCACAAAGATATCTTTGTAGCAGCCCCAATATAGTTGTCAATTCTGTCTAGAATCTGTAATCGGTCCAGCTAAATACTGAAGTGTTCGCGCCGGTGTTCGCACTGTTAGCTTTAATGTTAGCGTTGTCAGGGTTTTTAACTACCTGGCCTTTAACTGTTACACCAGTATGATGATACTCGATAACGGTGTTCGCATTTCCATTGCCTTTTCCGTCAGTCAGGTCGATCAGGTCTGCTACAGAACCGCCTTTAACCAGGAGGTTGGTGATATTGGCTTTAGCGCCTCTGCGTACTTTTACAGCATCCTGCATCTCGAAAGTAGACTCGTTCACGATCGTGATGTTTTTGAAGGTGAAGTTAGACTGGTTCACATCGCCCGGAGTGTTGCCATCCAGGTTTCCATCCAGCTCAGCACCTCTTGGGTCAGACTCCGTACTGGTATAGCCAGCTTTCCAAACGCCATAAGCGTTGTCCAGCGTGCCCGACCAGCCCTGTGTTACGTCGAACATATCGTCATCAGAGTCTACCACCAGCAGGTTCTTCACGTTTACGGAACCGCCAAAAAACTCAATAGCGTCGTCAGCACCGTATGGTATGTAAACGTTCTCGATTTTTGTGCCGCTACCCACGCCATTTAGCGTTAAGCCATTGTGTTCAATATCAGCCGAGGATTTTGCGCCCGTATACTCCAGGATAAGGTATTCGATTGAGCCTGAGTTGTCGCTGTTATTGTCGCCACCATAAATAACAGCCGGGTTAATTTCGGTGGTGCTGGTGGTAACTTTGCCAGCCGGGCCGGAAAGCCTTGCCTTACCGTTAATGATCAAACCACCCCAGTCGCCCTGAGAAGGGTTAGCCGCTGCAGATGTTATTTTTACTGGTTTATCGGCTGTACCATTAACAAAGATTTGCCCTCCTTGCTCAACAAGAATGTATTTGTTAAATCCTTTTTCAGCTTTAATAACCGTACCTGCCGGGATCCGGAGCTTACCGCCGTTAACCACTAGCAACGGGCCAGTTAATTTGTACTCTACTTTTGGATCAAGGGTCACATCAGCAGAAATGTCACCGCTCAACTCACTGTTGATGCCAGCCTTAGGTTCCGGGGTTGTACCTTCATCATCTTTGCAAGAGAATAATCCCAGCGGAAGCAGCAGCAGGTAAAGGAATGTCTTTTTCATTTTTTCTTAATTGTTTATGCGAATTTAGAATTGGAAGATTAACTGAGTATGAAGGGAGTTTTATCTAATTGTTAAAACTGGTAGGTCATACCAAAGTCGAATTGAACCCCTCTTTTATAGCTGCCGATGGTAACGCTTTGCCCTTTTGTATCTGAGCCGGCACCTTCTCTGGTAAGCTTATAGGCAGGGTTTAAGAGGTTTTTAGCTTTTAAACTGAGTTTAAGATGTTCGTTAAGGCCCACTGCGGTAACAAAGTCCAGGGTGGTGATGCTTTCCTCAATCAGGTTGTTGTAGCCACGTGTACCAATGGTGTGCACTTTGTCGCTCAGGTAGTTTAAAACCAGTGCTGACGTGACGTCTACATTTCTGTCGGTTACCAGGTTGTAGGTCAGGTCTGCATTGAGTATGTAAGGTGTGGCGCCCTCCAAAGTAGAAGAGGTGTTTTGCACAAAGAAGTCTGGTAAATTTACATTCGTGTGGATGTAGGACGCATTCAGACCACCATTCAGGCGATGTTTCTCGGCAAGGTTTAGCAGCGATTTTCTTACTTCTACCTCTATACCGGCGGCTACTGCATGATCCGAAATATTGTCGTAGGTTGCTAAGCCTGCTGAGTTACCCTGGTCTACCCGTGCAATTGGTTTGAGGATGTGTTTGTAAAAAGCATTTACCGATATCTGCTCACTTGCTGAAGGGTAATAATCCCATTTCAGGTCGAAGTTGTAATTGGTCGACGGTTTCAGATTTGGGTTACCATTTTCAGGGCCAAAGATCCCCTGGTAAGTGAAGGGCGATACCTCTTTATCCTGAGGCAGGGTATAGGTTCGGCTGATGCCCGTTCTGATATGGTTTTTATCGTCGAGCTCGTATTTGGCATTGAAGCTGGGCGACAGAAAGAGCTCATCTATAGTGTTAGACCCCTGATCAGCGCCGCGGTTAACATTATAGTTAATCTTCATGTTAATATCATCTGCCCGTAAGCCTGCATTTAAAGTAAGCCTTTCTCCAACTTTATGTACCAGGTCGGCATAGGCACCATGGTTATTCCATTCCACATCGTACGTGTCGTTGAAGTGCTCAATTTTGAAATTGCCATTATCTAAACTCTCCTGGTTAAAGTATGGGTCGAGGCGGATATCATCTAATCTGAAAGTAGGGAGCGTGCCCTGCCCACCAGACCAGATCAGGTTGTAGATCGGGGCTGAGAAGGTTTTGTTACTTACCTTGCCACTATAGCCGACTTCGATGTAGGATAATTTATCCGGGTCCGTTGAAAGCGCGTATTGCAGGTTAACTTTAGGGATAACAGCTGTTTCTGTTATGCTACTGTTGAAGCGCTGGTTTCTGCCTTCTCCCATACCAAGCTCCACCATACCATTTCCGATGGATGGCAGCATAAAAGTTCTGCGGTCAGGCTCCTGGCCAAACACATGGTTTACTGCAGCCCCTATGTTGTATTTTATTCTGTCAGATAAGTTTCCGCTCCAGATAAGCTGGTTAATGAAAACCGAGTTGTCGTTGATTTGCAGGCGCCTGGTATGACCTTCTGAATTAAAATCCTCTGCTTTCTGGAATTTCTCTGTTTCCCTGCCATAGAAACTATAAGCGGCAGCCGTGGCTGTATGCAGATACAGCGAATTGAAATTCAGTTTACTGTTATTCAGATCGAACTCCAGGTTACCCGCCAGCATGTGAGAGGCACTGCGCATAGACTGCTGATAGTTAAAATCTTTAAAAGGATTCTCTGGGTTGGTAGCTGTAATTAAACGGGATACACCTTCCTGGTAATGGTACTTATTATCCATAGAGCCCATTACAAAAAAGCGGTGTTTGTCCAGGAACCGGCTGCCCCCCGAGAAGGAAATGCCGCTGTTGAGAAGAGGTTTTTTTTGTATCGGGTCAAGCGATGTGTTGAAGGAGTGATTGGTTACAAACTCCTGGCCGTTCCTGTTCTTCGGACCTTGTGATGCGGTGGCATAGCCAAGTTTATTCATGCCATCGGGAAGGTAAAAATTTCTGCCTGGCACCTGGCTGTTTACTCCGGTTGAGATTCCGATCTGAAAAGCATTGTCGTCAACAAGTTCTTTCGAATTAATATTGATTAAAGCGCCTCCCACATCCCCATGCATCGAGGCGGAGAAAACTTTGTTCAGGTCAACTGATTTTATCATGTCGCTCGTAAAAAAGTCGAGCGAGATATTCTTGAACTGAGGGTCTTCAGAGGGAATGGCAAACCCGTTCAGGGTGGTCGTGTTATAGCGGTCGCCCAACCCGCGGACGAACACGTTTTTTACACCAGCTTGCTTCGAAATACCTGAGATCTTGGCAACTGCGCCTTCAGCATCGCTGACGCCTTTACGGGAGAGTTCCTGTGCACCGATTGCCTGTGTTGCTATGACTGATTTTTTCTGATCTAAAAAGAGAATTTGCTCTGTTTCCCTGTTTCCTTTAGCGGTTACAACTATCTCTGATAGCTGCGAGGCACTTTGTTCCATCGTAACATTTACGATGGCTGCTTTGCCTGACGAAACAGTTATGCCGGTAATTATCTTTGGCGTGTACGAAAGACTGTTTATCTCTAAGGTATAGGTCCCTTCTTTTACATTGTTGATACGGAAATTCCCTGAAACATCAGAAGGTGCTCCGAGGCCGGCTCCCTGCACCTTTATGATTGCGCCGATGATCTCTTCGTTGGTATCAGCGTCTTTCACGATACCCTGTATACTGCCAGTTTGGGCTTGCAATCCTATAAAGGAGGTAAACAGGAAAAATAGAACTGTGGTGAGAATTTGTCGCATAACTAGTTATAGTCTTTTTTGATGCGACAAAGGTAGACGGGCTATATTATCTCATTATTAATAGGAAGTTAAGTTTGCATTAACGTGCAGGATGTTGGATTAAATAGTTGATTAACAAACGAATGTGTGGTTTTTGGTGTGTGGGCGTACCGGGTTGGTTTAGAAAAGCTGGAATTACTGATTGATAAAATAGGGAAGAGTATATGCTTTTAACATATAAATAACCTTTCATTAATCTGCAGCTAATATTGTAGTTCTAGTTTTGTTCCATCAATCCTGCCCTCAAAAACTGGTTGCACATGTATGGGTGAGAAACATCGTGGCAACCATCCGCAGCCGGATTAGTCTCCCGCGCTGCTCGAAACCCGCTGTATCCCGGCGGGTTTCATTTTTATAGTTATAGTTAGAAGTCTGTTACCGGAGCACCGTCGTTGCAGGACCGAATGGCAAAAATGGCAACTATCACTATAAGCACAAGCACCAGGCAGCCAAAACCCATTCCGCAGCCACCTTTGCCGCCTGTACGTCCGCTGCCACTGGCCCCGAGTAGCTTACTAAGCATATAAAACTTGAAAAATTTCCCGAGCATGTTTCTTTCTTTTCGATTTAAGAGTTAGTTAGTACGGATAGAGGAGCGTTGGGATGTGGGCAGTGGTTAAGGGGGATTTTTCTGATCCTCAGGATTTGAGGTTTGGCTATAGTTTGGAAGCTATAGTTTCACCCTTTCCCAACCTTCCCCTGTTGTCGAGGGCCCCTACCCCAAAACAGGGGAAGGAGATTGGCTATCGTTCTAAGTTACTGATTTAACACCCCTATAGTCCCCTCAAGGGGACAATTTCAGCAATAGCTATAGTTTAGATTCCTGTTTTATAGGTGTGGTTAGTCATCCCCCTGCCCCCTTCAAAGGGGGAATTTTCTGCAATTGCTATAGTAGTTTGAGCTGTAGTTTTATAGTTGGCATTCTAACCCACCCCTACCCCTCCCAAGAGGGGAATTTTGGCTATAGTTACAATTGCGCTATCGTGCTATAGTTACTAACCACGAGCAGGCAGGCGCAGCCTGCCGTTCGAAACTATAACCACGATAAAGCGACAGAACTATAGCTCATCAAACTATAAGAACTATAGCTATCGAAAGATCTCAGTCTTTGGGTTGAGCGCCTTTGCCTTGTTGCGGTGCCGGTAGGCAACCCGACGCAGGAGGGTAGCAAGAAGGCAGCAGCGCGATGCCCGAAGACGGGGCCTCGCGGCCGTGAGCGCACCAAGGCAACTATAAAACTATAGGCTGGTAGAGCTCCCAGGATAAGTGGTGGCTATAGCACGAACTGCTTGTGTCAAGGTGCAACTATAGTCAACTATAGCACAAACTGCTTACCAACTATAGCAAACGCTTAACGCAATCTTGTCCTTACAGCCCAGTTGAGTCAGGAGACTCAACCAACCCTATAGTTAGACACGAGCGAGGACGCTCACGCCAGCAAAAGGTGGCAAAAGGAAACTATAGGGCATATAAGATCCCTCGGCTAACGCTCGGGATGACAATGGAGAAACTATACTCTTGTTTTTAACTGATAGGAACCTTACGGAGGATCGCTTCTATAAAATCCTTGGTCTTGATGCCATCGGCTTCCGCTTCATAATTGAGGATGATACGGTGGTTCATCACATCGTGCGCTACTTCCTTGATATCCTCAGGCAGTACATAATCGCGTTCGTCGAAATAGGCAAGGGCACGGGCGGCACGGTTTAAGGCAATGCTGGCGCGCGGCGACACACCGAACTGAATGTAAGGCGCAAACTCATTCAGGTCGTATTCGGCAGGGCGGCGGGTGGCGAAAACCAACTCAATAATGTAGCGCTCCAGTGTTTCGGAGAGCTGCACCTGGTTTATCTCGTTCCGGATGTGGAAGATGTCCTCTTTGGAAAGAATCGTATTAATGGTATCGTTGAACGACATGTTAGCCATACGGCGCATGATCTCCAGTTCATCCGACTTTTTAGGGTAGTCGATGTACACCTTCATCATGAAACGGTCTACCTGGGCTTCCGGGAGCGGGTAGGTTCCTTCGTGTTCTACCGGGTTCTGTGTAGCCAGTACCAGGAAGGGTAGGTCCAGCTTATAAGTGGTTTCGCCTATAGTTACCTGTTTTTCCTGCATCGCCTCCAGCAGCGCCGACTGCACTTTGGCCGGTGAGCGGTTCACTTCGTCGGCAAGTATCAGGTTGGCGAAGATTGGACCTTTCTTCACCTCAAACATAGAGGCATTCTGGTTGTAGATCATCGTCCCGATCAGGTCGGATGGCAGCAGGTCCGGAGTGAACTGGATGCGCTGGAAATCTAAACGCAAGGCCTTGGAAAGCGAGTTAATGGTAAGTGTTTTTGCCAGGCCTGGTACACCCTCCAGCAGAATATGTCCGCCGGTAAACAAACCGATCAGCAGGCGGTTAACCATGTATTGCTGGCCTACAACTACTTTCCCTACTTCACTGAAAACCTGCTTTATTTTCTGCTGATTCGCCTTCACGCGGTCCAGGTATACAATATCTTCTGCTGGCATAAAACTCATAGGATCTGAAAAAACGTTTCCAATATAGCTATATTACGCCACTTCTGCTACGCTATTGTGCCAAAGCAGGCACGGCAGAACAATAAAACTATAGTTATGGTATAGAAATCAACTATAGTTTATACTTGCACTCTTAACCTAAAATGGCTGCTCATGCAACACACTTTTGCTACCGACCTAACCTCGGCGCTCTATACAGATATGTATCAACTCTCGATGGCGCACTCACACTTTAACTATAACCGCCATAACGAACAGGTAGCTTTTGATTACTTCTACAGAAAGCAGCCATACAACGGCGGTTTTGCTGTTTTTTCAGGGTTGGGTGAGGTGCTGATGCTGCTGCAGGAGTTTAAGTTCAGCAGCAACGACATAGACTGGCTGCATAATACAGGCTTTAAGGAAGAGTTTCTGGAGTTTCTACGTGGGTTCAGATTCCGGGGTACGGTGTATAGCATGCGCGAAGGTGAAGTGGTTTTTCCGCAGGAGCCGCTTGTGCGGGTGCAGGGCAACCTGGTAGAAGCCCAGCTGGTCGAGACGGTGCTACTCAACTACCTGAATTTTCAGTCGCTGATAGCTACCAAAGCTGCCCGAATAAAACTAGTGGCACGCGGCGCAACGCTCAGCGAGTTTGGTTTGCGCAGGGCGCAGGGCTTGGGCGGCATGCAGGCAACGCGGGCAGCTATAACGGGTGGCTTTACGAGTACATCCAACGTGCTGGGTGCTAAAGTGTATGGGGTGCCGGCAGTAGGAACTATAGCTCACTCTTACATTCAGAGTTACAAAGAAGAGCTGGCCGCTTTCCGCGATTTTGCCAAAGTAAACCCGCAGGGCTGTGTATTGCTGGTTGATACCTACGATACCCTGAAAAGTGGTGTGCCCAACGCCATAACCGTTGCAAAAGAGATGGAGCAGCAGGGCCACAAACTGATGGGCATACGACTGGACAGCGGCGACCTGGCTTACCTGGCAAAACAGGCACGCCAGCAGCTGGATGCCGCAGGACTGAGCTATGTGAAGATTGTGGTATCGAACCAGTTGGACGAGCACATTGTGAAAAGCCTGTTTGACCAGGGAGCCCCCATTGATATTTTTGGGGTAGGAACAAGCCTGGTAACCGGCAAACCCGATGCTGCCCTGGATGGCGTTTACAAACTGAGCATGGCCAACAACGAACCACGCCTGAAGCTTTCTGAAAATATCAAAAAGACTACCTTGCCCGGCCTGAAACAGGTATACCGTTATCACGACAGTGCCGGAAATTTTATAGCCGATGCCGTGGCCCTGGATGGGGAATGTGCGCCGGCAATGATCCAGCACCCGTACGAGCCTGATAAAAGTATGCAGCTGAAAGGATACCAGTCGGAGCCATTGTTGCAGCCGGTAATGCAGCATGGCAGCCTGCTTATGAAACCAACCCCCATACTGGAAGTAGCCGATTATGCAGCCAGCCGCCTGAGCAGGTTAACCGATGAGTACAAGCGTTTCGAAAATCCGCATATTTACAAAGTGGGCCTGAGCAAGAAACTTTACGACCTACGCACGGAGCTCCGAAACAAGTATAAAAAAGACAGTTTATAGTTATGAAAGCATTGATCATAGTAGATGTGCAGCACGATTTTCTGCCGGGTGGCGCACTGGCTGTACCGGGTGGTGATGAGATTATTCCGCTCATAAACGAACTACAAAGCTACGCCGACCTTATAGTTGCTACCCAGGACTGGCACCCCGCCGGTCATAAAAGTTTTGCATCAGCACACGAAGGGAAGAGCGTTTTTGAAAAGATTGACTTGGAAGGGCTGGAGCAGGTACTGTGGCCCGACCATTGTGTACAGGGCACGCACGGCGCGGAGTTTAGTCCGGAACTGAACATGAACCACGTAGAAGCCATATTCCGGAAAGGAATGGAGCACGGCATTGACAGCTACAGCGGCTTTTACGACAACGGGCACCGCAAAGCAACCGGCCTGGGCGCTTACCTTAAGGGGCGTGGAGTAACCGAGATCTGGGTTTGCGGCCTGGCCAGCGATTATTGTGTATACTTCACTGCTTTGGATGGTCTGGATCAGGGCTTTAAAACCACACTGATTGAAGATGCCAGCCGACCAATAGATGCTGCCAGCTTTGAGTTGAAAAAAGAACATCTGCTCAGCAAAGGCGGACAAATAAGCCATGCCAAAAAAATATTGTTGAAGATGTAGCTGGATTAAATTGAGGATAATCATGGCGCGAGCGTCCACGCTCGTGTCGAACTATAGTTGGGCGTCTCGCCCAGTGGATCGCAGATCCACTATTGTTTCACGGATCACAGATCTGAGCTAGCAAAGTGCCATACCGCCAGTTTGAGCGCAGCGGTAACTGGTGGTTTACTATGCAGCCAGTTTGCAACTGGCTTTGCTTTGAAAAAGCAAGGATTAACTATAGCCTAAACTATAGAACTATAGTTTAAAGATTATATGCTCTCTCACGTCCCGCGAGTGTAAGCTACCAACCATTGTATCTGAAACTATAAAAACGAAAAAGCCACTCCTTTGCAAGAGTGGCTTTTTTATGCTGTAATGGGTTATACTTAAGATAAATAGAACTCGCCTTCATGGCCGTGCGCACGCTGGTTTTTGAAGCGGGCAATATCGGTCTGCATGTTGTTGTAGATCTCCTCAATCTCTTCTGATTCTTCAGTAAGCGGTTTAATGTGCTCGCTCAGTAATTTGGCAGCCAACGGGTAAAACTTGGAATCGTCGGTGTTTTTGGCATTTACTTTAAAGTTACTGATGGCGTTTTCCAGCTTTTTGAGCATTGGGTGCTGCGCTTTAAACTCCTGAACGGTGTCGCGAAGTTTTTCCCGTATCATGAGATACAGATCTTCTTCAAACGTCATTCCGAAGTCATCATCCTCCTCTTCCTCGTCAAAATCGTTGTAGCTCAAATCGTCGTCGTAATCGAAATCGTCTCTCATGGCTAAATATAAAATGTTTTAAAGTTGATAGTACGGGCTAATTTTCTGTTTGTGTCAGTTATAGCGTAATTTTTAAGCTGCGTTTTGGCGGTAATTTCTGCTAAAAAATGCCAACGCAACTGCATAATTAGCATTTCGGATTATTATTTGCAATAGCTGCCAACAGCAGAATAAATAAGTTTTTTTACATGCTGCACACCCGCCTGATGTACTGCCGTTTGTAAGAATACCCCCTCATAAAAAAAGCTCATACGGTTTGCATGAGCTTTTGATATAGTTTAGATAAATATCTTACGCAAACTTACGCTCTATCAGGCGCAGCAGTTTGTGTACGTGCTCCTGCTTCCTGCTCCAGTCATACTTAGCAGCTAAGTCCTGGGTTACAAACCGCTTTGCATGCTCCGGGTCCGCCATTGCATCCAGCGACTGTATGGCTTGGTAATAGGTCAGGTTATCGCCGTCAAAAAGCTCGTTTATAAAGCTGAAGCGCTGGTTTATCGAGATCGCATTTTTAAGCGAATCTATTTTCTGGTTCGTGTGCGCATCGGCCAGCGACGAGGAAGTAGTAGCTTTTTTAAAGTTCTCGTTCAGGGTTGGGCGCTCGGCAGCCTTAAATTTCTCGTTCAGGTTGTGGTGCTCGGCAGCTTTAGGCACCGCAGGCGGTGTAGCAGGAGCAGGTGATGTAGCCGGAGCAGGCGGTGTAACTATAGTTGCTTCACGTTGCGTCGTATGTATTGGCGCAACTATATCTTTTTCTTCTTCAGGCGCTGCCGGTGTAGGCTTTGCTGCCTCAGGAACTGGTGCTGCAACCGGTGCCGGAGCCGATGGTGTTACAATATCATCGATGCTTAACGGCAATAAGCTGTTAAACTGGCTAACTATAGTTTCCAGTTTGGTAAGCTCGCCGCGGTGTGCGTTCAGGTATAGTTTAAAGCGGCTTACTATATAGTCGCGGTCGCGGCTGCTGGCCGAAAGCGTCTCGATAAAGCCGGCAAATAATGGTTTGTTAATGTCGATGTATTTCAGGTTCTCCTGCAGCTTAGGCAACGTGATTTCTTCCTGAATTCGCAGAAACTTCTCTTCCAGCGTAGCAGCCGGGGCCAGCACAACCAGAAACGTGTCGTAAATGGCTTTCTGCAGTAGCGGCTCAAATGCGTGGCGTTTCATTTTAATCTTGCGCGACAGCACGTTCATAAAATTTAGCAGGGCTTCCTTCACATCCTCATTCTCGAAATCGAAGTAAGGGCTGCGCAGGTTAGCCATCTCCTGGTGCCACTTCAGGAGCAATTCCTTTATCACAAAAAGATTTACCTGCTTAACAGGTGCAAAATGAAGCAATTGCGGGCCGTTTATAATATCATGCGATGCAAAATGGCGGTCGCACAACACATTTGCCAGCTCTTTGCTGTACCGCTCAAGGTGTAATTGATTATATTTGTCGTCCATTGGGAGTAGCTTTCTTCTCTGAAGTATAAAGGTAACATGCCGGATTTGATTGTGCAAAACCTGTATCAGCGCCATGTGGCCGTTGACCAGGGCCAGACGTTGTTTAAGGCCATACAGGCAGCCGGCATAGACTGGATGCACGCCTGCGGCACCAAAGGCCGCTGCACTACCTGCCGCATTATTGTTTTGGATGGTATGGAGCACCTCGGCGAGCTAAGTCCCGCCGAACAACGCTACCGCAACAACGGCCGCCTGAAAGATAACGAACGACTTACCTGCCAATGTATGTTAAGTGGTGGCGATGTTACCGGAAAAGTACCCGAGCAAACCAAGCTGCCGCACATGAGCTACTCAGGTTAAATGGTTATATTGTTAAATTGCTGATTGTTGATTGTTCTATTAGCAGGCTAACAATTAATCAATTTAACCTTCAACAATTTAACAAACAACAACCAGCAATCAACAATTAATATGTTTATAGAACCACGCGTTGGCGGCGGAGGCCAGGCACAGAGAAGGGGATGGATTGAGGTGATCTGCGGATCGATGTTTTCGGGTAAGACGGAAGAACTTATCCGCAGGCTGAACCGTGCCAAGATTGCAAAGCAGAAGGTGGAGATCTTTAAGCCAACGGTTGATAAACGCTACCACGACGAAGATGTGGTATCGCATAACGCCAATGTCATACGTTCTACGCCCATCGATTTTGCACAGGATATGTTGCTGCTGGGTGGTAGCTGCGATGTGGTGGGGATTGACGAAGCACAGTTTTTTGATGATGGTCTGGCCGAAGTTTGCGTAAAGCTGGCTAACAGCGGCGTGCGCGTAATTGCTGCCGGCCTGGACATGGATTACCTGGGCAAACCCTTTGGCCCGATGCCTGCCCTGATGGCCGTAGCCGAATATGTTACCAAAGTACACGCCATTTGCGTGCAGTGCGGAGATATTGCCACCTACTCGTTCCGTAGTGCAGCTTCAGAGCAGCAGGTGCTGTTAGGCGAAACCGACTCCTACGAAGCCCGTTGCCGCCACTGCTTTTTAGAAGGTCTCAAGAATAAGAAATAAACTATAGCTGATGCGCCTTAATACTTCCATACGTTTGCTGTTGCTGCTTTTCGGGGCGCTGCAGGCGTTTGTAAGTATGGCGCAGGTGCCGGTGGGGGCATGGCAACAGCACGTGCCTTACCGCCAGGGCAAAGCCGTAACTATAGCCGGCGATAAAATTTACACTGTAGTAGATCAGGGACTGTTTTATTACGACAAAGAGTTTAACCCCACCAAAGCCCTCACCAAGTCCGATGGCCTGCGCGAGCAGCAGATCAGTGCTCTTGGATATGATGCACAAAGCAAAACGCTTGTAATTGCTTACGGCAACACCTATGTAGACCTGCTACAGGGAAATTCCATACACACCATCAGCGATATTTTCCGGAAGAACCTGCCCGGCGAGAAAAAGATCAACCACATTTACACTGCCAACCGCACCGCTTACCTGAGCACAACCTTTGGCGTAGTAGTGCTGGATATTGCCCGCAAAGAAATCCGCGACACGTACAGCAACTTAGGCCCGAATGGCGAGCAGCTAAATATTCTGGCATCCACTATACACGACGGGCATTTGTACCTGGCCACAACTATAGGCGTACTCAAAGGCAAACTGAACGGCCCCAACCTGCAGGATTTCCGCAACTGGCAGAACGTTACTGGCACGCTACCGCAAACTATAGCAACTATAGCCACTTTTAACGGTGCTGTTTATGCAGGCACTGCAACTGGTTTATATAGGTTGAATGGTACAAGCTGGCAGCCTACAACTATAGCTCAGCCTATACAAACGCTGCAGCCAACTATAGATTATCTGACTATAAGCACACCAACCAGCGTACTGCTGCTTAACAACACTGGAACTATAGTTGAACTCTCGGATGAACTGCTTCAAGTGCCAAAAGATGCTGTAGCTGATGGTGCTATAGTTTGGGTAGCCGATGCGCAGGCCGGATTGATACAGAAAACGATAAACGGTGCTGCCACTATAGTTACCCCAAGCGGACCTTATGCCGGAGATGCTTTTAGCCTGAAAGCCGAAGCCGGAAAACTGTTTGCCTTTGGGGGCAACTACAACGAGAACTATAGCCCTGCCGGTAATTCCAATGGCTTCAGCGTGTACGAGAACTATAGCTGGCAGAGCTACAACCGTTATACAGATACCAATTTCCCTGATGCAGTGCAGGACATAGTGGATGGCGTGTATGATGCAGGCACCGGTAAACTCTACCTGGCCTCATTAAAAAACGGGCTTATAGTTTGGGATGGCGAGAACTATACCAACTATAATAGCAGCAACAGTCCGCTGCAAAGCGCACTTAGCAACCCTGAAAATACGCCTGTAACAAGCATTGCTCGCGACCTTGATGGCACTATCTGGCTGGTTAACCCAAGCCGCAGAGCCATGGTGCCATCGCTATTTAGTCTTTCTCCTGATGGCGAACTGCGCGGCTATAGTTTAAATAGTATAGCAGATGGCACAGCGATAGAACAGGTACTGATTGACGACAACGGCTACAAATGGCTGACCAGTAGCAAGCCGAACAATGCCGGGGTTATAGTTTACGATGAGAAACAGCAGCGCACCAAAAGGCTAAGTACAGGCAGCGGCGCAGGTAATTTGCCGGGTGGGGCTGTCTATAGTTTGGCTAAAGACCAGAACGGCGATATCTGGGTGGGTACTAACCGGGGCGTGGCTGTTTTTTACAACCCATTCTCCGTTTTCGAATCACAAAGTTACGATGCGCATTTACCGATCATCGACCGCAGGCCTTTGCTGGAAGGGCAGCGCGTGTTAAGCATTGCTATAGATGGGGCCAACCGCAAATGGGTAGGAACCGATAACGGCCTCTGGCTTTTCGGGCCGGATGGCGACGAGCTCGTCCACCATTTTACTACGCAGAACAGTCCGCTACCGTCAAATAACGTGCACAGCGTGGCCGTAGAGCACAAAACCGGGAATGTATTTGTTGCTACCGCAGCAGGCATTGCCTCGTACAGGGCCGGCGTAACTATAACTGAAGACACACCCGACTGCGCCATTGTTTTCCCGAACCCGGTGCGAAAGGAGTTTACCGGCCTGGTGGCCATTTCGAATCTTCCCAACAACGCCGAAGTAAGCATCACCGACATCAGCGGGAAATTGATCTATAAAACCAGAGCCACCGGTGGTACCGCCACCTGGAACGTGCGTGACTATAACGGCAAACGGGCAAAAGCGGGCGTCTACCTGGTGCTGAGCTCCGATGCTGATGGCAAGCAAACCTGTATCTCTAAAATAGCCGTACTGCAGTAAATGCTGATCAAGACAAGGGGCGTTGTGCTCAACTACATCAAGTACCGGGAAACCTCCATTATTGCCCGCGTTTACACCGAGCAACTGGGGCTGCAATCGTACATCATCAACAGCGTACGCACACAGCGCAAAGGCTCCCGTATTGCCTTGTTCCAGCCGTTCACGCTCCTCGATATGGTAGTCTATACGTCCAAACAGGGCGGGCTTACGCGCATCTCTGAGTACAAGGCGGCCTATCCGTTCCATTCCATTCCGTTTGATATCCGGAAGAGCAGCATGGTGTTATTTTTGTCAGAGATGGTAGCCCGTACGGTGAAGGAAGAGGAAGAGAACCCGCCACTGTTTCAGTTCCTGTACCAGGCTATAGTTGCTTTTGATGAGCTGGATCAGGGCTTCGAGAACTTTCACCTTGTTTTTCTGCTGCAACTTAGCCACCACCTGGGCTTTGGCCCGACTTCGGGTAAAGAGATTGTGGAGCAAGTGGCTTTCTCGGCAAATGCACAATCGGCTTCGGCGGCGCCCACTGTACTGGCTTTGCAGGCTTACGAGGAGTATTTTGATGAACTGCTGAACGACCCAGCCCGCACCACCATTCCGAACGGTCGTGTGCGCCGTGAACTGCTTTCGGTACTGGTGCGCTACTACCAACTGCACGTAGACCGCCTGGGCGAGATCAAATCGCTGGCTATACTTTCGGAAGTGCTTGGGGAATAACTATAAACAGAAAGGGCGATACTGATGTACCGCCCTTTCTGTTTGCTTTAAACTATAGGTTTTTACTTTTTGCCTGGCTTCTTGCTTATGGCTTCGAGGTTAAAGATCAGCACCGTGTTGCCCGGTACCGAACCGCCGCCAAAAGGCCCGTAAGCCAAGTGGGATGGAATAAACAGGATTGCCTCGCCGCCTACATTCATTTTCTGAATACCTTCTACCATACCATCGATCACAGCGTTTTTCTCTACTACAAAATTCAGCAGTTTTGCTCTGCTATAAGATGAGTCGAAAATAATGTTGCTGAGATACTTGCCCACATAGTGCACCGATACCGAATCGCCGGCCTCAATCTTTGCACCTTCACCTTCAATCACGTTCAGGAAGTACAAACCGGACTCAGAGCGTTGCACAGCCAGGGTGTCGATGTTATTATCGCGGAAATACTTGCGAATAGCAGCCTCATCCCTTACTTTCTGTGCTTCCACATCAAAGTAGAAAGGGTCGTTTTTGTCTGCAGCGCAGGACGCCAACGATACCACGGCAAATACTAAAAGCAGGCTCTGAAGCAGGCCGTTGCTTTTAAAGAACCTTCTGGTTAGGGTGTGTAAGGTACTCATAGCTTAAAGGTATTGATTTAAATCTAAATTACTTAACGTCCAGCAGCTCCACATCGAAGCGAAGTACAGAGTTAGCCGGCATGTCCGGACCACGGTCCTGGGCACCATAAGCTAACGGCGAAGGGATAAGTAAAATTGCTTCGCTGCCTTCTTTTAGCTGCGCAATAGCATCATCCCAGCCTTTAATAACCTGGCCCTGGCCAAGAATAAACTCAAATGGCTTGCCATTAGACATTGGATTAGTGCGGGATGCATCAAACTCTCTGCCATCCAGGAAAGTGCCTTTGTAGTGCACCGCTACTGTATTGCCTGCTTTTGGCTGCTGGCCTTTACCTGCCTTGGTTACGATATAGTATACGCCCGACTCAGTTTTTTGAGCGTTCTGCAGGTTGTTCTCTTTCATGTATGCCTGGATCTTGGCATCATCGGTTTTCAGCTGGCCTTCAGCTTCTACGCGTGCTTTTTCCATCTGCTCCTGCATCATTTTCTCAAAATCAGCTTCAGCTTCTTCTCTCGACTGTATTTTCTCCATGTTGATGAAGAACGTTAACTGAGAACCCGACTTAATGAACGGAGGCAGTGGCTGACCAAAAGTCTGTGCAAACAGAGAATCAGCATTGATCTTGAACACACCGCTGTCGCCAGGGGCCATCATGGCAAGTGCTGTTTCCAGGCCGCCTTTCATAGATGGCTGCATAAGCGGTAGCACGATTGGCATTTTAGGGCCTTGTGTGCGGGTATCAGCAAAAGTAGAGTCTTCGGAGTTTTTGATAGCCCAGTGGAATGTTACAACCTGACCGATTTTAGCGCCAGTGCTGTCGGCAGGATTTACCTGGCCTTTGTTCTCATACTCGCTACCATCTTTTTTGGCGAAGATCTTATAGTTCAGGCCATCAGCCGTAGTATAAAACTCATCATTGTTGGTTTTGTTGCAGGCCTGCACCATTACGGCACCAGCTACTATAGGCAACAGGAATTTGATTTTAGATAACATTGATTGTTAAGGTTAGTTTTTCTTAAATAACTTGAGCTGCAGCGTACAGCTGCTCTTTATATTGTGGCAGCAGGCTTTCGAATTTAGCTACCGTTGCTTCCAGCGTGTCCAGAGATATACCGCCGGCTGCGTTTTTGTGGCCACCACCGTTAAAATGGGCTCTTGCAAACTCATTAGCCGAGAAATCGCCCACCGACCTGAACGACATTTTAACAGCCTGCGAACGATCGATGATAAGAGCGGCAAAAACAATGCCTTCAATAGATAGCGCATAGTTTACAAGCCCCTCGGTATCGCCGGTTTTGGAGTCGTAGGCCTTTAGTTCTTCGGCGGTAATGGCAAAATAGGCGGTATTGTACTCGCGTAGCACTACCAGTTTTTCTTTCAGCGCATACCCTAAAAAGCGCAGGCGCAGTTCAGAGGAGCTGTCATAAATCAGGCGGTGTATGTTTGATGTTTTTACCCCCACATTCAGCAGATCGGCAATGATCAGGTGCACATTCGGCGAGGTGCTTGGGTGGCGGAAGGAACCGGTGTCGGTCATGATACCAGCATACAGGCACTCGCCTATATTGGTATCAATCATATCGCCATCGCCCATCGCCTTAATCAGATCATACACAATCTCGGCGGTGGCGGCTGCATTCGTGTTCGAAAACTGAATATCGGCAAAGTCTTCGGGCTGCAGATGATGGTCTACCAGTACTTTGGTGCCTTTGGCATTGCGTACATAGTCGCCCAGCTCGTTTATGCGCGAAAGGTTTGAGAAATCAAGGCAGAAAATCACCTGCGACTCAGCAATGATGCGCTGCACCAGTTCGTCGTTTTTTTCAGAGTAAATGATCACTTCTTCGTTCCCATGCATCCAGTTCAGGAAGTTCGGGTAATCAGAAGGCGTAACCACAGTAACACGGTGCCCTTTCTTTTTGAGATAGCCTGCAAGACCTAACGACGACCCCAGCGCATCGGCATCTGGTTTGTGGTGTGTGGTGATCATCACCTCTTTAGGTTCTTTCAGAAGCTCTTTAAGAGCGCTTACATCATACATATGTTAAGTATAATTCCGCTGAGTAATAGGGAAATAAGCTGCGAATTTCTGAAGAAATAACTTCTAAAACAATAAACAGGCTGCTTAGGCCAAAAAGTTAACCCTTCTGGTGCCCGCAAAGTATAGCTGTAAATTATAGTATAATTCAGTATAAAACTACTAATTTTGCGCCCGTAAAACAGAAACAAACATTTAAATAAAAGACATACCATGGCAGGAAACATCACATTTACCATGATAAAGCCAGATGCAGTAGCTGATAACCACATTGGCGGCATCACTAAAATGATTGAAGAAGGCGGATTCCGTATTGTAGCGATGAAAAAGACAAGACTGTCTGAGGAGCGCGCCGGTAAATTTTACGAAGTACACAAAGAGCGTCCGTTCTATGGCGATCTGGTAAAGTACATGTCATCAGGCCCTATCGTGGCTATGATCCTGGAGAAAGACAACGCTGTGGAAGATTTCCGTAAGCTGATTGGTGCTACTAACCCTGCGCAGGCTGAGGAAGGTACTATCCGTAAGGTTTATGCCAAGTCTATTGAGGCAAACGCTGTTCACGGTTCTGACTCTGATGAGAACGCTCAGATTGAAGGTGACTTCTTCTTCTCTGCTGACGAGCGTTTCTAAGCAAAAGAATACTTATTGATTTGGAAGATCCCGTTGGAGCATGGCTCTGGCGGGATTTTTTATTGCTGTAAACTATAGCATACCACAAACTATAGACTATAAACAAACGGCCGGTTCCTGTTCAGGAGCCGGCCGTTTGCATGTTTAAGTTCTGTTAGTCTCTCGGAATCGTTAACTTCTGACCTGGTTTTATAAGGTCCGGGTTATCGCCGATAGTTGTTTTATTTGCGTTGTAAATCTTGGTCCAGGCGTTGGCATTGCCGTACTGGCGCTGCGCAATTTTAGACAATGAGTCGCCGGACTTAACAGTATAAGTATCCTGGCTTGTGCCCGTAACATTCTGCTGATTGGTTGATGCAGTAGTGCCTTGTGTTGGCTGACCAGGCATCTGGTTCATTTTTGGTGTACCTGTTGGTTGTTTAGCAGGCTCTTCCTTTCCCTTCTTTAAAAAATCAAACAATCCCATAGTAAAATATTTAGTGTTAAACTCCTTCGTTAAGGTGCATCCTTACTTAAGGCTGCATAAAATAAATACGCCTTTGCGCTTGGTTTGTTGTTTATGTAATTGTGCTACAGGGTGGTTTTGGGTATCAACTTTAAAGGGAAAGGGAACGTAGGTAAAGCACAGGCTTTGCAGAAGCGGGCCTTGTAAATTTGCCAAACATACAACTAAAGACTATGAAAATTACAAGTGTGAACACGAACCCTTTGTCGGGTTTTATGAAAACAGCCTTAACCATGCTGCTGGCTATAGTGCTGGTAAGCTGCGGAGGTGATAAAGCAGGTACAGAAAGCATGTTATCAGGCACGAGCAGCAAAACCTGGAAAGCTAAAAAGGAAACCAATGCTGCCGGCGACAAAGATAAACTGACAGATGCTGAAAAGGAGCAGAACATACAGTTTTATGCTGATGGTCGCTTTGCAATGGGTGGCGCCAGTACCCTGCAAACGGGTACCTGGAACTACGATCAGGCTGCTAAAAAGCTGACGTTGCAGTTTGAAAATCAGGATATGACTGAGAATTTTGATGTACTGAAGCTGAGTGATAAGGAGCTTCGCCTGAGAGCCGGAGATGGTTCTGAAATGATAATGGAAGCAGAATAACGAAGCGAACTATAGATTGAATGAGAAAGCCGGCTTATAAACCGGCTTTTTTATTGTCCAGAAGCTGCCTGAGCGAAAGCAAGCCCAAAACAGGGCCAATTAAGAGCAGTGCAAAAGCAAGCGGCAACGGGATCAACTTTAAAAGCAGCGTGGTAAACTGGATACTGACTATAGTGAGCGCAAAGCCAATACACACAACTACCGTAAGGGCAGTGCCTACCAGGTGCTGTGGAGCCGTGCGGGCATTTAAGGCCGAGAACTGAGGCGAATCGCCGGCCACAACCACACCCCAGAACACCAGGAACGGAATGATAACTATAGTTGAGCTTACATTGAGCAAAAAAACAGCAGCCAGGCAGCACAAACCGGAAAGCAGCAACTGTACAAAAGCAACCTTCGCACTGCCAAACCACTGCGACAAATACCCGCCTCCAACACAGCCTACTGCACCTGCCGCAATTACCATAAACTATAGCATGAGATTTCTGTAGTAGTAAGCTGCGGTAAACTATAGGCCAGAATAACCGGCACAAAAGCCCAGAAAGTATACAGCTCCCACATATGCCCGAAGTACCCAATCGCCGACGCCCTGAACTCTCTTACTTTAAATACCTGCAGCATATTTCGGGCATCGAAACTGGCGCCTTTGCGCAGGTTTGGCCCATCAGGAACGAGCAGATACATCGTTATGCCACCAACAGCAGCCAACCCGCTTATAGTCAGTAAAATGGTTTGCCAATGCAGGCCGGTACCTAAAGTGCGTAATAAATGCGGAAATGCCGTACCCAGCACAAGTGCCCCTACCAGGTAGCCAATTGCTTTACCCAGGTTGCTGTTATACCAGCTGGCCGCTATTTTCATGCCTACGGGATAAACACCTGCCAGTAAAAAGCCGGTTACCACTCGTAGCAGAAGTATAGTTGTAAAACTGGTGGGCAGGAAAACCAGTAAGGCATTAGCTGCCGCACCAGCCACTGCGCACAGCATAAACAGTAAACGCGGCGATACCCTATCGGCCAGTGACAGAACGGCAAAGCAAAGGGTACCAACTATAAATCCTAACTGCACCGACGAGGTGATCAGTCCCAACGCGCCCTGTTCCAGGTTAAGCTCCTTCTGCAGCTCCGGCAATACCGCATTACCCGCAAACCACAAAGCCGTGCCCGCAAACTGGGTAAAAACAATAATAGGCAGAATGCGACGCATTTTTTGAGTTAGAAAGTTAGAAAGTTAAAAAGTTAAGCTGTAGAAGAAAACAACTTTCTAACTTATACTTTTCTAACTTTCTAACTAACCGTAGATTGTTTCGGCGAATTTTTCGATGGCTTTTCGGGTTTCGTAAGTGCGCTCGAACATACCCATGTGGCCTGTTTTTCCCAGGAAGTACACCATGCTGTTGTTGGGCAGGTGGCATTGCTCTAAAGCCTTATCCATAGGTACAGCACCGTCTTCTTTACCAAAAATAAACAGTACCGGAAACTTGGCTTTCTTCAGGATGTCAGTTCTGTCGGGGCGGTCGCGCATGGCTGCCAGGCCACCTACAATGCTTTCTTTTAATGTAGCCGTGCCTATTTTCTTCATCAAATCTATTTTGCTGCGGAGCTTCTCACGGTTATCGGCAAAAAACAAAGGCTCCACAAACGACTGCATAAACTTCTCTACGCCATGCTTCTCCACAAACTCGAGGGTCTTGTTTCGGTTATCCTTCTTTTCGTCGGTGTCGGGTAGGGCAGATGAATGGAACAGGCAAAGCCCGTTGAGCATGCTGCTATATTTTCCGGCAAATGCCATGCTTACATAGCCGCCCATCGAGTGCCCGATCAGAATACACTTGTCCACTCCCAGATTATCAAGCTGCTGCTTTACATGATCTGCCATTGACTCCATGCTATAGTTTACACCTCCGGTGGTGTTATTCCCAAAACCTGGAAGATCCAGCGCTATCGTTCTGAATTTTTGCTGTAGTGGCTTTTTAAAGTCCGTCCATAGTTGCTTGCTCTCGGCAAAGCCATGCAAGAAAACCAATGTGTCGCCGGAACCGGCATCAGTGTAAGTAGCGTTTGGCATAAGGTGTAGTTTGTTATTGTTTGTAAAGATAGTAATTACGGGATATCTGTTAGGCCAGGTTAAAGAAGGCTTCTGCAGACCTCGTAGCATGTGCAACTCCTGTGAACGTCTGGGCTACAGTCGTCATTTCGAGCGCAGTCGAGAAATCTTATATGTCCTTTAGCTAACTATAGTTACTACATGCCACAAGCAGTTCCTTTCATAGTTACCTTCTATCCTGGGAGCTCAACCAGCCTACTGTGCTATAGTTGCTTTGATGCGCTCACGGCCGCGGGGCCCCGTCTTCGGGCATCGCGCTGCTGCCTTCTTGCTACCCTCCTGCGTCGGGTTGCCTGTGGCACCGCAACAAGGCAAAGGCGCTCAACCCAAAGACTGAAATCACTCGATAGCTACAGCTATAGTTACTTGTATGGCTATCGTTGCATCGCCTTTCCGTGGGAGTAGTTCCGTGGGGCAAGCTGCGCCTGCCTGTTTGTGGTTTGAAATTATAGAACCATAGTCTAAACTATAGCAAAGGCAGGATTCCCCTCTTGGGAGGGGCAGGGGGTGAGTTAAATCGCTGACCATAAAACTGCGTCCTCAACTATAGTAGAGGATAGGTGCTCCCTCTTCTGTTCTTAGGAGAGGGTTGGGGTGAGGTAAAACTGGCAGGGAATGACCAACTGCAACTATAGAACGATGTCCTCATCTATAATAAAGAGTAAAATCCTGTTAATCCTAAAATCCTGTAAACCCTGATTCAGACAAAAAAGCCCTGCAGCTTCTCAAAACTGCAGGGCTTTACTCTTATGTCTTTTGTCAAGAACTCCTTTGTCAGGAGCTTTACTAGAGAACTATACTTTAACCGCCACACCGATCATCTCACGTACAGTACGCTCAATGTCTTCCGGAGCGAAACCGGCTTCGCGGTGCAATTCCATCTGCGAGCCATGCTCGTAAATCACATCGGCCATACCCAGGCGTTTCACCTGCGAACTATAGCCATGATCCACCATAAACTCGAGCACAGCGCTACCGAAACCACCCTGCAGGCAGCCATCTTCTACGGTAATAACTTTGCTGTATTTTGAGAAAATGTGGTGCAGTAGTTCCTCGTCGAGTGGCTTAGCAAAACGCATGTCGTAATGGCCTGGCGTAATACCGTCGAAGCTGAGCTTTTTGCAAACATCCACCGCGTAGTTACCAATATGGCCAAAGGTCAGGATAGCTACTTCTTCGCCTTCCTGTATGGTGCGACCCTTACCAATTTTAATTGCTTCCAGTGGTGTTCTCCAGTTAGGCATCACACCTTCGCCGCGTGGGTAGCGGATCGTGAACGGACCAGCGCCTTCCTGCGTGGCAGTAAACATCAGATTGCGAAGTTCCTGCTCATTCATGGGGGCAGATACTACCATGTTCGGGATGCAGCGCATGTAGGCAATGTCGTAAGCGCCGTGGTGTGTCGGGCCGTCGGCACCGGCAAAGCCAGCTCTGTCCAGGCAGAAAACTACCGGCAGGTTCTGAAGGCACACGTCGTGCACCACCTGGTCGTATCCACGCTGCATAAACGTGCTGTAAATGTTACAGAACGGAATCATGCCTTGCGTAGCTAAACCGGCAGAGAATGTAACAGCATGTTGCTCCGCAATGCCTACGTCAAATGCGCGGTCCGGCATTGCTTCCATCATAATGTTAAGCGAGCAGCCTGATGGCATAGCAGGCGTTACACCCATAATTTTAGGGTTCTGCTCGGCCAGCTCAACTATGGTATGACCAAAAACATCCTGGTACTTAGGCGGCTGTGGTTTTTCGTGGTGTGTTTTGTAGATCTCACCTGTAATTTTATCAAACAGACCCGGCGCGTGCCATTTGGTCTGGTCTTTTTCGGCCAGGGCAAAACCTTTGCCTTTGGTAGTTACACAGTGCAGGATCTTCGGACCCGGTATATGCTTCAGGTCTTCCATTACCGATACCAGATGATTGATGTCGTGGCCGTCTATAGGGCCGAAGTAACGGAATTTAAGTCCCTCGAACAGGTTACTTTGCTTCAGCAGAGACGCCTTGATGCCACTCTCAATTTTAGAAGCAATCTGCTGGGCATTCGGGCCAAACTTACTGATCTTGCCAAGGATATTCCAGATCTCGTCGCGCACCTTGTTGTAGGTGCGGGAGGTGGTAATGTCGGTTAAATATTCTTTCAGAGCGCCCACATTAGGGTCTATGCTCATGCAGTTATCGTTCAGAACTACCAGCAGATTGGCGTTGGTAGCACCGGCGTGGTTCAGGGCTTCAAAAGCCATACCGCCTGTCATGGCGCCATCACCAATTACGGCAATGTGCTGACGCTCTTTTTCGCCTTTGTACTGCGAGGCAACAGCCATGCCCAACGCCGCCGAAATAGACGTGCTGGAGTGGCCTACGCCAAAGGTATCGTACTCGCTTTCTTTACGTTTCGGGAAGCCGGAAATGCCACCGTATTTGCGGTTGGTATGAAATATATCGCGGCGGCCGGTTAATATCTTATGACCATACGCCTGGTGCCCTACATCCCATACAAGCTGGTCGTGCGGCGTGTTAAACACATAGTGTAATGCTGTGGTAAGTTCTACCACGCCCAGGCTGGCGCCAAAGTGGCCACCGTGTATCGACACTACATCAATAATATACTGTCTTAGTTCCTGGGTTACCTGCAGCAACTGTTCCGGCTTCAGCTTTCGCAGGTCGGCAGGTGTGTTGATGGAGGCAAGCAACTCTCCGGGTTTAATGATCATAAGAATATCTTTAAGACAATCAACAATTTCTGTTGTCAAAAGTTTGCTGGTTGTAAAACTATAAAACGTCCGGGCAAAACGTAAAATTAGTAAAAAACTGTCAAGGAATCATCCGGCTTTTCAATTTACTGCCTGTAACTATAAAATTTGTGCCAGAAAAGCCACTATCCTGTATCAGAACTATAGTTGCCAGTTTATGGTTCAGCATCCTGGCGTCATCAGTCTTGGCCAATACTTTACTATAACGGCATTAAGAAAGGAGTTACATTAATTCAGGCAAAAATGTTTAAATTTGTTTTTCACAGGCGCCGCGCGCTGCAGCAAAAACCAGAAGTAAAGTGAGTTTCGAGATAAAATTACCGTTGTTTGAGGGGCCGTTCGATCTGCTGCTTTTCTTTATTGAGCGCGATGAGCTCGACATACATGATATTCCGATCTTCCAGATTACGAATGAGTTTATGGGCTACATCAGGCAGCTTGAGCAACTGAATATTGAAGTAGCCAGCGATTTTATACTTACGGCCGCCACCCTGATGCGCATAAAGGCCAAAATGCTGCTGCCCCGTACCGAGAAAGACGAAGAAGGTAACGAAATAGACCCGCGCCAGGAACTGGTACAGCACCTGTTAGAATATAAGAAGTATAAAAGTGCGGTGCCAGCCCTCTCAGAAATGGAAGACCTGCGCCTGGCCCAGGAAAACCGCGGCAACATACACGATGAACTACAGGTAATTGCCAACGCCAATAACTTTGAGTACGAGCTGCAGGACCTGAACCTGTACCGCATTATGCGGGTATTTGAGAAAGTAATGAACCGCTATGCCGAAGAGCAGAACCGCCCCAAGCATACAGTTATTCAGTATCCGTATACCATTGAGGGGCAGCGTGAAGTTATCCTGAACATGGTAACCCAACGCCAGCGAACTACCTTCTCAGAAGTAATTAAAGCGTTTCCGGATAAGATCGGGATGATCTTTAACTTCCTGGCCATACTGGACATGTTGCAGTTAAACCTGATCGGGATTGAAGTGGGCGACGGATTTAATGATTTTACAATAACTATAGCCGAAGGGCAGGCTGCCCAGGTAACACAACTGCTGGTAGAGTAGTAACTTAAACCTCCGGTAGACAGAAGAAAGCCAGCATACCTGCATGGATCAGAACCAAAAAACCATACTCAAAAGCTTTAGTCCGGTAAAGGTACTTATACCTGTAGTACTGGGCCTGGGGGCTACAGCCTGGTTATTTATTAAAGACGACAAGCTGGGCGACCTGAAAAGCATTGCCGATGCCAACATGTGGTGGATGGCTGCTGCCATCCTGGTGCTTATCATCCGCGATTTCGGATACATTTACCGTATCCGGGCGCTTACTGATAAATTTTTGAGCTGGCGCAACAGCCTGGACGTGATCATGCTTTGGGAGTTTGCTTCTGCTGTTACGCCATCGGTGGTGGGAGGTACTACGGTAGCTACCATCATTCTGAATAAGGAAGGTATTCCGCTTGGTAAGTCGCTGGCCTATGTTATGCTGACAGCCGTGCTGGATAACATGTTCTTTATACTGGCGGCACCTATTGTGCTACTGGCTACGCAAGGCGAAGTTTTCCCCACGTTAGGGCTCGATCCTTCGGATGTAAGTAAACTGAAATGGGCATTTTATATAAGCTATAGTTTAATTGCCCTGTACACGTTCCTGATGATCTATGCACTGTTTGTGAAACCGCGTGCGTTTAAGTGGTTGCTGCTGAAGATCACATCCATCGGTTTTCTGCGCAAGTGGCGAGTAAGTGCTTTTCAGCATGGCAATGAGATCGTATGGGCATCGGAACAGCTGAAAGGGAAAGACAAAGGCTACTGGGCAAGAGCTATTCTATCTACCATCTTTGTATGGTGCGCCCGTTACTTCCTGCTAAACTGCCTGATCGCCGCCTTTACAGATGTTACCCTGAGTGATCACCTGCTTATTATCTCCCGCAACCTGATTTTCTGGATTGTGATGCTGATTGCGATTACACCAGGTGGTGCCGGTATTGTAGAGATGGCTTTCCCGAGTTTCTTTGGGCTGTTTCTGGGTGGCTTCAGTAATGTGGTTGTAGTGCTTTACCGCCTGATCACGTACTATCCTTACCTGGTACTGGGATCTATCTTCCTGCCTAAATGGATTGCGAAAGTATTCGGGCGCCAGGCAAAAGAGCAGGAGGCGTACGCTTCGGAAACACGAAGGTAACCGAACTATAAACTATAGAAAAAGCAGCACTGGTAATCACCGGTGCTGCTTTTTGTTTCTGGTTACATGTAAAAGCCGAGTAACTTTAGTAGTGCAGCATACTCAGTACCTTTTGAGCTTCTTTTACATTGTACTCGTAGGCCAGTCGCTTATAGTTGATAAGGTCCAGAATGGTGCCTACAAGGCAAAGCCCGCCTGTTAACAGGTAAAGTAAACCCATGCCAATCTGGCCCAGGTAAAAGCGCTGCAGCCCGGCAATCAGCAGGAAGCCAACTATAATCAGGATAAGCACTTCCTGTGGTTTTTTCCGGCGTGCGCGGTAAATAAAAGCAAATTGTTTCGCGTCCTCATCCGAAAGGTTTTCTACCAGCGATTGGATGTACTGAAGTTCGTTGGGTTCCAGTTCGGGCATAAAGTTTAGCATTCTGGCCATGGAAAAGTGTGTTTAGTTAGTGTTAGTTTGTGAGTTTACTTGCGCGTTGTTTGCTTATAGTTAAAGTGCAGACGCAACAGTTGCAAGCATCGGCCGCCAAGCACTAGAACGGCTGGCGCCCCAAGCGGATGCGCTTCCCACGACTTTGCAAATTCTCCGCGTGCAAGCCACGCAATAGCATGCCCTAATCCGCAGCCTGGGCACCACTCTAGTAAATAACTGAACGGGCAAAAACTGAACAGGTGCTCTATGTCAGGTTGCATCAGCGCCAACACAATCAGCCCCACCAGCCACATAAATGCTTCCGGTAAGTAAAGCCTATAGTTTGCCCTCTGAACTGCTCCTGTGTTTGCTCTGCCCATGCTTAACTAAAGTGGTATCGTACCGTACTCAACTATAATTACTTAAAGGTTAACAAAAAATAATTATATTCAAAATGGTAAGACCTTTACAACTTCTGATTTATTTTCTGCTGTTTTTACTGTTGTCTGGTTGCTATCGGACGCGTTCCTCAAAAGGTGGAGGTGACCTGAGCAGATTAATGGAAAACAGACTTGTTAACCCTGCTGATGTGGAGCTGCCCGCAGGCTATAAAGCAGAAGTAGTGGCAACAGGCCTTACCTTTCCGACGGATGTGGCTTTTGATGCGCAGGGTCAGGTTTACGCTATTGAAGCTGGTTATTCGTATGGTGAGGAGTTTCTGGAGCCAAAACTGCTCCGGATCGGGCCGGACGGTAGTAAGACAACTATTGCCACCGGGGCTATAAATGGCCCCTGGACCGGTATCAATTTCCACGACAACGCCTTTTATGTAGCAGAAGGCGGGCAGAAAGAAGGTGGTAAGATCTTAAAAATAACTTCGGATGGAACTATAACCACGCTGCTGCAGAACCTGCCTACCTTCGGAGATCACCACACCAACAGCCCGGCTATTGGCCCCGATGGCAACCTATATTTCTCTACCGGCACGGCAACCAATTCTGGGGTAGTTGGCCCTGATAACTATGACATGGGCTGGCTGAAACGCAAGCCGGACTTTCATGATATCCCGTGCCAAGATATTACCCTTACCGGGCAAAACTTTACAAGCAAAGCAGCAGAAACAGGTGAAGTAAAAACTACAGGGCCTTATCTGCCTTATGGCACACCCGCCACAGCGCAGCAGGTTATCCAGGGAGCGTTGCCTTGCTCGGGCGCTGTGTTCAGGGTAAGTCTAGAAGGCAGTAATCTTGAACTTGTGGCTTGGGGACTACGCAATCCGTATGGCCTTACGTTTGCGCCGGATGGGCAACTATACGTTACCGAAAATGGCTACGACGACCGGGGCAGCCGCCCTGTTTGGGGCACTGGCGACTATTTGTGGCGCATACAAACCGGCCAATGGTATGGCTGGCCCGACTTTGCAGGTGGTCTTGCCTTTAACGGCGACCGGTTTAAAGTGCCCGGCGAAACTGCCCCTCAGCCTTTGCTTGCCTCACATCCGGCCACGCCGCCAAGGCCTGTCGCAAGCCTGGGCGTGCATTCCTCATCTAACGGACTCGATTTTTCAACAGCAGCAGCATTTGGGCATGTTGGCGAAGCATTTATAGCGCAGTTTGGCGATATGGCCCCCAATGTAGGTAAAGTGCTGGCGCCGGTCGGTTTTAAGGTGGTGCGTGTTAACGTCGAAAATGGTGCTGTAACAGATTTTGCCAAAAATAAAGGGAAAGAGCATGCGCCGGCATCGGCACTGGCAACCGGCGGGCTGGAGCGACCGGTCGCTGTAAAATTCTCTCCGGATGGCACAGCGCTGTACATAGTTGACTTCGGGATTATGCAGAACACAGGCGATAAAACGATACCGCTTAAAGGAACAGGCGTGATCTGGAAAATTACACGAACCGCACTATAGCCACCGCCATGATAAAATATTTACTTTATAGTTCAATCGTATTGCTGCTGATAGCTTGCGGAACTGCCAAACGCGGAGAGCCCGCTTACGCTCCCCTGGCAACTACAGAACCGGCAGTAGTGCAGGGCAAAGTGGTGTTCGATACGTTTTGCCATAAATGTCATCCCGGCGGCGAGGCGGGTCTGGGGCCAGCCATCAACAACAAGCCGCTGCCAGGCTTCCTGATACGTTTTCAGGTCAGAAACGGATTGGGCGTAATGCCTGCTTTTTCAGATAAAACTATAAGTGATAGTGACCTGGATGTACTTGTAGCCTACCTTAAAACGTTAAGAAAAGCAAAGGAGGATAAACCTGCGCAGGCACCGTAAGTATAAACTATAAACCTAAAACTGAAAGCTATGGAATGTAACGTTGGATTAAAAGAGCAGAAATTGCGGGTGCTGGCAGGGCTGGCCCTGATAGGCGTTGGCGCATATTATAACACAAAGCCGCTGGCCGCACTGGGGCTGGTGCCCATTTTAACCGGTATGCTGCGTTGGTGCCCCGTAAACCAGGCCTTCGGGTACAATGGTTGCAAAACAGATCATATAAAAGATTACACCTGATACATTTAATTAATTTATACTTTTGCAAAAGACTGATCGTAATCGGTTTCTAAACTATACACCACGCTAATAACACCCCTGCTGCTGACAGCCGCTTTATATGGAAGTTATCATTATTCTGATTCTCACATTACTAAATGGATTTTTTGCTTTATCCGAAATTGCACTTGTCTCTGTTAAACGTAGCCGCATAGAGCAGCGCGCCGCAGAGGGCAGCAGCAGCGCCAAAGATGCACTCAAATTGCTGGATGAGCCCGAGAACTTCTTATCAGCGGTACAGGTGGGTATAACGCTTATCGGTATTATTGCCGGTGCTTATGGTGGGGCCGCCTTATCAGCAAAGCTGACACCTGTAATAGCCGACATTGATGGACTGGCAGCTTATGCAGATGAGATAGCTATAGTTGTAGTAGTAGGCCTGATCACCTACCTGACTATCGTGATCGGGGAGCTGATACCTAAAACCATTGCCCTTAACAACCCGGAGCGTATTGCATTGGCCGTTGCGCCAGTTATCCGGGTGTTTACCAGGGGTACATATCCTTTTGTAAAGCTGCTATCAGGCTCAACAAACCTGTCGCTTAAAGCAATGGGCGTAAAGCAGAACAAAGGCGAGGCAACCCTTACAGAAGATGAACTGCGCCACCTTATAAAGGTAGCCGGCCGCGAAGGTGTGCTGGAAAAGGAAGAAGAGCGTCTGCACGACAACCTGTTTTACCTCTACGAGCAACGCAACCGCTCCTTAATGACCTACCGCACCGAAGTAGAATGGATTGACCTGTCGCGCCCGCTGGAGGAAATTTACCAGATCATTCAGCAGAGTGCGCATACCAAGTTCCCGGTTTGTGAGGGTTCACTGGATAATGTGCTGGGCATACTGGCTGTAAAAGATTACTTTGAGCGTGTAGAGAAGCAGGGCGCCACACTGCAGGAGGTGCTCAGACAGCCAATATTTGTGTCGGAGTCGATGTACGCGATGAAAACCCTGAAACTGTTCCAGCAGAAGAAACACTACCTGGCAATGGTGGTTAACGAGTTTGGAGCGGTAGAGGGCATTATTACGCTGCATGATATTATGGAAGCTATAGTTGGCGACCTGCCCGACCTGGATGAACACGATGAACCGGAGGTTTTCCGCCGCGAAGATGGCTCGTTCCTGGTTAATGGTGCTATACTGGTGCGTGAGCTGAATCAGGAACTAGGCCTGGAGTTACTGCCAGAGCACCCTGATCGTTACTCCACTTTAGGCGGATTTGTGCTTTACACCTTATCTAAAATACCAAAAACCGGTGACAGAATTAAACTGCCCACCCACGAGCTGGAAGTGATAGACATGGACGGCAGCCGGATTGATAAGGTGCTGGTTACGGCACTTCCTGAAGAAACCGAAGAAGAGGTTTAACCTGCGGAAACTTACCGCAGCAAAAAGTAAACTATAGTTTGCCCATTTTATAGTGCCCTCACAAGGCTACCTTGCCTGCCTGTGTCCACGTTTTATAGTTTGGTTTTGCCTACCCAAGACTATATTAACCTGTCTGAAGTGAATTTGCCTAATCAAAATCTGCTGTACACTGTGCTTTAAGGCAGCCCTACCCGAAACACGGAAATTAACTGATTGCTGCGTGATCCTGGAAATGAGGAGAACAGTATGATAGGGAAAGCAAGCAGCAGCCGTATGCTATAGTTGTATCATAACCTGCAACTATAAAATCCGGCTTTAATGAAGCTTACGTGCTATAGCAGATGAAACGCCTGTAGAACCAGCGCCACATAGCGCTACGTTACACCGACAGGTAAACCACAACAACAAAGCTATGAGACAAGTAATCCTGTACATTGCGGCCAGCCTGGATGGCTACATTGCCCGCCCCGACGGAAGTATAGACTGGCTGGAAGATGAAACCTACAGGCTGGAAGGCGAAGATTACGGCTACAATAGTTTCCAGCAGGCAATAGATACTACTCTGATGGGGAACAGCACTTACAAAGTAGTAAAGGGAATGGAGATGCCCTTTCCTTATCCTGATAAAACCAACTATGTTTTTACCCGCTCTTCGCACCCCGAAGCAGCGTTTGTAAAGTTTGTGCAGGAAGACCCGGTTTCTTTTGTAAAACAACTGAAGAAACAGGAAGGTAAAGACATCTGGCTGATAGGAGGCGGGCAACTGAACATGCAGCTGTTAAATGCCAGGCTTGTAGATGAAATGATCATCACGTTTGTGCCGTTAATTCTGGGCAGGGGTATACCATTATTTGCAAGCGGTGTAAGCGAAAAAATGCTGAAAGTACAGGACGTGGCAACCTACCGGAATGGTTTTGTGCAGGTTAAATTTAAACTATAGCTGTGCCCCTTTAAAAGCCGAAACCACTCGTGCTGCGGGTGGTTTTCAGGGGTGTTAAAAGGTTGTTGTAAAGAGGGTGTTTTGTGTTACAGGCAGGTTTGTATGTTACCGTGGGTCTGTGGCTGCTGCTGATGTTGTTTTAGAGCCTCGGCATGTTTGTGCTCTAATCGCTCATTTTCCAGCATAGGCTGCGTTACCTTATCAATGTAGTCGCGGCTATAGTCAAAAGACTGGTCTACGGTTCTCAGAAACCTGTCTCCGGTGTTAAAGAACAGGCCTGTAAGTGGGGATAATCTGCTGCGTCTCATAGTGTACTCCTTTCCGGTTAGGTGCTGACGGGCGGGCACACGGTTAAATAATTGTTTATACTTAATTATACGTAATCTGCTTTTTTCAGTGCAACAATAATCGTAGAATAATACAGGCTGCGAGGGGCTGTAAAACTATAGCCAATTCTCTTCGGTAAACTACATAATCCCTTCTAATCCGCGCTTTTACTGAAGTATTTGCCCTGGCTGTAATTGGCTTTTCTCATTCAGGTTTGGTGACTGCAACTGTTACCTGTTCCAATTTCTTGACATTTAGCGGCAAACGTATTGCAATTGTATTCTGAACTTTAACAGGTGTGCCAAATTGTTTTCCAGGTGTCCATTTGCCATTAATGTCCTGTATCGCGCTTACCAGCAGCGCATCTACAATAGAGTTATGAGGCTTTAAAAGCTTAACATCGCTTAGCGTGCTGTCTTCGTGTATCACAAAAGATAGTACAACAAGACCGTCGGCAGTAGTTGCCTTTTGTTTCAGATGCTTTTTCAGGTGGGCGATGTAATCGGCTTTGCTTCCGATAAACTGTGGCATCTGTTCCACCATCACATAGGGCACATCAGCATTAACCGGTACATTTTTTACTTCTGTTTGAGCCGCTACAGGTTTGCAGAACACCATGGCTGACAAAAATGCTAAGGCAAATGCATAAAGAAGCTTCATATACGCTGGAGGTAAAAGCTATAGTTTAGTTGAGCTACAACTTAGTGATACTTTTGCTTGAGTAGCATGAAACAGATAGAACCTGCTGCTATTACTTCTTCTTTTTAGCTTTCGCTTTTACCTTTTTGCTTTTGGCCGCTTTAATTTTCTGCTCTTCCTGCTCAGCTTCTTTTATCAGGGCTTTCCAGTCGTATTTGGCATCAGCGCTAAAATCTATAGTTGCTTCGTAGTCTTCTTTTTCTACTTCAATTACCTTAATGTCTTTGGTCAGGTACTGCTGTATCTCGTCCAGTATCGGTTTTTCTTCGGGAGCGCAGAAGCTTACAGCTATTCCTTTGGCGGTGCCACGCCCCGTACGGCCTACACGGTGTACATAGTTCTCGGGCTGGTCTGGCAGGTCATAGTTCACTACATACTCTACATTTGGTATATCAATACCGCGGGCACTTACGTCGGTTGCGATCAGCATTTTCACATCGCCTTTCTTAAACTGCTTCATCGCAGATAAGCGGTCCTTCTGCTCCTTGCCTCCGTGTATTACATCGGCGGTAATATTCACGCGCTCCATGGCTTTCTGTACCCGCTCGGCACGCACTTTGGTACGTACAAACACCAGTATCTTTTTGTCCGGGTTCTGGTTCGATATCCGCTCCAGGAAAAACCGCTTGTCGTCCATTTCCACAAACATCACTGAGTGATCCACGTTTTTCGAAACAGGATCTTTTGGTGAGATCTGGATGCGCACTGGTTTGTTCACCAGCGAATAGGCCAGCTCTTTTATCTGCTCGTTTATAGTTGCCGAGAAGAACAGCGTCTGGCGGTTGCGTGGCAATTTGGTTATCAGGTGGCGGATGTCGTGGATAAAGCCCAGGTCCAGCATATGGTCGGCTTCGTCCAGAACTAAAGCCTCTACGCGGTGCAGCCTGATATGTCCCTGGCTTACCAGGTCGAACAGGCGGCCGGGCGTAGCAACCAGAATATCGATACCATCCTGTAGTTTATCGATCTGCGGTCCCTGCTCTACGCCACCGAAAACACAGAACGTTTTTACGCGTGTGCCACGGCCAATTTCCTCAAACACTTCAGTTATCTGCAGGGCAAGTTCGCGGGTAGGCACCATTACCACACACTTTATCCCGTCTTCGCGGCGGCGGTTCTTACTGAACTGGAACCTGTCGAGCAAAGGAATAGCAAAAGCAGCCGTTTTACCGGTACCGGTCTGGGCAATGGCCAGTACGTCTTCGCCGCGCATAATGGGCGGAATCGCTTTAAACTGAATGTCGGTAGGGCGTTTGAAGCCCAGTTTGTTCAGGCTCTTCTTTATTTCGTCGGAGATGCGGTAATCGTCGAACTTCATGGGTGGTGATATTTTAACTTGCCTATAGTACGGCAAAAACAGATTGCAAAGGTAGGGTTAATTGCTGAAACTATAGTTTGTGATGTGTAAACCTACTCCTGTCTCTCTGGAGGGAATTGCCTCTTTTTGTAAATTTAGTAACTATGGCGCGAGTGCCCTCTGTGTCGAACTATAGCTTGGGCCTTCTGCTGTTACGGACTAAGAAGTCCGAAAGAGCAATGGTAGTTGAAGTCACGGATCGCAAAATGAAAAAGAAATTCCCCTCATCGGTTAGGGGTGGGTTATCGTTATAAAGCAACAGTTTTGCGGCCCGGAGCTATAGTTTATCCCTTCAGTTTTACCCACTCCTGCACGGCTGAGCTCAGTTTTTTAAAGTCGGAGCCACCGGAGCCGTAGGTGTCGTAAGCGAATTTGAGGATGATGCCGGTAACAACTATAAGGAAAAGCACCCGCACAAAACCAACCCCGCGTTTAAGGGCAGTACGCGTGCCCAACTGCGAGCCTATAATGCTGCAAACAGCCATCGGAATTGCCACCTCATAGAGCACATGGCCCTTGTAAATAAAGTAGCCCAACGCCGATAAATTGGTAGCCACATTTACCACCTTAGCAGCCGCCGATGCTGCCAGAAAGTTAAAGCCAAACAGCCCAATGAAGATAAAGATCAGAAAGCTGCCAGTGCCGGGCCCAAAAAAGCCATCATAAAAACCTATAGTTGCCCCGATCAGCAGGCCGTATAGTTTTTCTTTTTTGTCGGTAAGCTTGGGGGCATGCAGCGAGCCAAAGTCCTTTTTGATGAACGTATAGATTGCCACCAGCACCAGCAGCACCAATATCAGTGGCTTCAACAGGTTGGCATCAATGTGGCTCAGGGCACGTGCACCCAGAAATGAGAATACAAAAGCAGCACCAGCCGCCGGAACTATAGCCCAGTAGTTGATTTTTACGTTACGCACGTATTTTACCATCGCTGCCGTAGTACCGGCAATACCGGCAAACTTACCTGTACCAAATGCTGTTGGCAACGGCACGCCTGGCAAAAACACCAATAAAGCCGGCAACTGAATCAGGCCGCCTCCGCCTACTACCGAATCTATAAAGCCTGCCATAAACGCAAACAGGCACAGGTAAATAATTTCTTCCACCGACGTACAACTCTGAGTAACAGAAAAAAGTGGCGCAAGTTATAAGATTAATTGTTGATTGCTACATTGTTGGTCGTCGTTTTGCTACAATATTAAGTTCTGGGAAGGTTACAGATAAACTTGAATATCCGGGGTTAACTCTCCCTAAAGGGAAATGCCTCATGTTGTGTTTGCTACAGCTATAGTTCTGTGGTTACAAGTTTTCCAGCTATCCCTGCCGCTCCCAAACCAAAGAGGGGAGCCTTAATGCTATCGCTATAGTTTGAGGCATCGTTCTATAGTTGGCGTGAGTCATCCCCCTACCCCACCTAGGAGGGGAATTGTTGCTACTGCCAAATCAAAAGCTATACATTTATAGTTACAGACCACGAATAGGCAGGCATAGCCTGGCCCTCGGAACTACTACCACGAAAAGTCGATGCAATGACAGCTTATCACCAAACTATAATAACTATAGCTATCGAAATGATATCAGTCTTTGGGTTGAGCGCCTTTGACTTGTTGCGGTGCCGTCAGGCAATCCGACGTAGGAGGATAGCAAGAAGGCAGCAGCGCGATGCCCGAAGACGGGGCCCCGCGGCCGTGAGCGCACCAAAGCTAGATTGAAACGATAGGCTGGTAGAGCTCCCAGGATAAAAGATAGCTATGAAAGGAACTGCCTGTGTCCGGTGGCAACTATAGCCAACTATAGAAGAAACTGCTTGTGGCAATTCATCAACTATAGTTAGCTATAGAACTACAACCTACTACCCACTACAACTTTCTCTTTATGCACGCTTTTCTCGCCATTAAGTCCGAACAGCTCAATGTAGAAAATATAGTAGCCAATGCCTGCTTTGGAGCCATCCTGCTTTAGGCCGTCCCAGCGGAAGAAGCCGTTGCTGGCCAGCATCTCATTCCGCACCAGCTTGCGGACCTCACGGCCATTGGAGTCAAACACGGTAATGTTGGCGGTTAAACCAGTCTGGTCGGTGCTATAGTTTATAATCGTGAAATCATCGTAGCCATCTCCGTTTGGCGAGAAAACCTGTGGCGCAACAGAAAAAGCCTGGCGCACCGCTACCCCATCCCGCGACTGCGAATTTTTATAACCCGGCGTGGCAAAGATTGTAGTAGCCGCCGAATGAAAATTGCTTGCTATAGTTTGCCCGTCCAGCCGAATGCGTTCCAGCGACACGCCATTCAGGTCATCCAACAAAGCAAAATGCATGTCCGAACTATAGCTGAAGCGATCCGCTACGTTGCCATCTGGTTGCAGTACTACCACGGTACCGGCATTGTCGGGGTAGCTGGGTAGGCTACTCATTCTTAAAAAGGTTTGCTCGCGGGCAGCAGGGTAGTTGGTTTTAATGTTTTCGGGGTTAGATGTGAGCACCACGTATTGCCCTGGCGCCAGCACATAGTTGGTTGCAGTGATAGTCCGGAGGTTGCTGATGGTGTCGCCGGCGGTGATGGCCAGTTGCCAGTTTTTAAGGTCTATGTATTTGTCGCTGCGGTTTACCAGTTCTACAAAATCCACACCGTTGGGCCGTGGGTTAAAGAGAATCTCGTTGATAACCACATTGCCGGGAGCAGGAGCCGAAGGTAGGGCAAAAGGTATAGTTTGTGGCTGGTTGTTGAGGTTGCCGGCACAGTCGGCTATACGAGTGGCACTTAAGGTGTAGAGTTGGCGCTCCTGCAATGGCGAGGAAAGAGTAACCATTACTTCTGTAAACAGCGGCCCCTGTACCTGCACATTGGCTATAGCTATAGTTGGGCTGATGCTATAGTTGGCTATTGTTGCGGCCTGTACACTGTCTAACCGTTCGTTGAAACGGAGCAGAACCTGCGTTGGTGAAATGGCGGTAGCGCTGACTATAGTTGGTGGAGTATTGTCCGGTACAGAGGCTGCTACAGAGTTGGGCTGAGCCGGTGTGCCGCCACGCAGGTCAACCGAAGCCGTCCAGTTCTCGGAGCCGGCACAGGGGTTGGTTACGTCGATCATCTCCAGGCTCCAGCCGCCTTCGCGCTTGGCCGTATTCTTATACCAGCTATCGCTATAGTTTACAGCGTATATCAACCTGCCATCCGGGCGGCGCAGTTGCAGCAGTTCTCCCGCATTGTTCAAACTCGGGAAATTACTGATGCCAATTACTTTCCCGAATGGCGTAAAACTGGCCACCTGTGTATTGGGTACAACTACAGCATATTCGCCGGGCAATAGCTGTGCATTAGGTAAGGTGGTGGTAGAAGTGGCGTCGGAATAACGGATGCCCTGCAGCGTAAGCACTTTGTTTGTTGTAGCGTTGTATAGTTCGATGTATTCCTGTGCAGGCAGGCCAACTACAGGTGTTTCGTCGGCCATTATTTCGGTAATAATAAGTTCGTTGTAGCCGGGAAGCACTGCCGGCGGTATAAAACTATAGTTGCGTACAACAGGCTCAGAAAGGGTATTGCCATGCAGGTCCTGCAGGTTAGCTATAGTTAGCGTATTATTGCCGACACCAAAGCCCTGTCCGAAAACCAGTCGCACGGTACCTGCCTCGGTAAGCTCGGCTATAGTTGGTTTTATAGTTCTGTTGAGTGTATAGTTGGCTATAGTTTGGGCCTGCTCCGGCTGCAGCGGCTCGTTAAACCTGAGCGTAAGTTCCTGCTGGTTTATCGTTTGCAGTTCCTCCAACACCGGCGGCTGGGTATCGGTTATCCTGAAATCATCAAAGTAAAAGTTCTTGCTGTTCGCTGATGTATAGCGTACCAGTACCCCGAAGTATGACGATCGTTTATGCGCTGCATCTGTAGCCGTGCCCTGGCGTACAAAATTCTGGCCCGTGCCGCTTACATCAATGCTTAGTTCCCACTCATAGTTTATAGTTCGGGTTACCCGCACACGTACCACGTTATTGGTTGTGGCAACGGTTTTGTCCTGCCCGTTTATCAGTATTACAGCTGTTTTACCGGCATCTTTGCGATAAAGGCTTACTTCGTCGGTGGTGTTGCCGATACGTACAAAATAACCATTTACATCTGCTGCTTTCAGGTCTGCTTTATCGGCAATCAGGTAAACATCAGTATAGTTGGTGGATGAGGTGGCCAGTTTCAGGTTTGCCCAGAACTCCCAAGTAGTGCCTACCACAGCCTGCGAGGGCGTAACAAGCTGAACTATAGTTCCGGTTACGGCTGGCCCGTTGCTTTGCAGCTGCTGCTGGGCGTTAACTATAAAACTGCCCGCGTCGCCGGTCCAGGTAGGGTTTCGGGTAAAATCGCCATCCGAAAAGTTGTCCTGCAACTGGGCTGTGGCAATAAGCGGAAGTAGCAGCAGTATAGCGAGTAAAGTTTGTTTCATGCGCAGAAATTGTGCTAAAAACTTACGTTATTTGCAGCGCGGACTTAGACACTCACAGGTCTGAAAGACACTGTGAGGTCAAGCACCTTGCATCCGTTTTATAGTTTTAGAACTATTACGGGACGCGGATTGGTTAGTTAATACAGATATTCCAGTTAGAGAGTTGAGGAGTTAGAGAGTTTAGGAATTTTGATTGAGTGAATGAGTGATTGAGTAGATTTTAATCCTGTTAATCCTTTCATCCTGCAAATCCTGATTCAGACAAAAAAACAATCAACAATCCAACAGTTTAACCATCAAGCCATTAAACAATTTAATTATATACCCTAAATGAAAGTAGCAGTAGTAGGCGCTACCGGTTTGGTAGGCGGCGAAATTTTGAAAGTACTGGCGGAACGTGATTTCCCGGTGACTGAGTTGTTGTTGGTTGCTTCTGAGAGATCTGTTGGTAAACAGATGGAGTTTAAGGGTAAACAGATAAAGGTTATCGGGATGCAGGACGCGATTGCGGCTGCCCCGCGAATTGCCATTTTTTCTGCCGGCGGAAGCACCTCTACTGAGTGGGCTCCTAAGTTTGCTGAGGCAGGCATTACCGTAGTCGACAATTCATCGGCGTGGCGCATGGACCCTACCAAAAAACTGGTGGTGCCGGAGATTAATGCCAACGAACTGACCAAAGCAGATAAGATCATAGCTAACCCGAACTGCTCTACCATACAAATGGTGGTAGCACTTAATAACCTGAACAAAGAGCTGAAAGCAAAGCGTATAGTTGTAAGCACTTACCAGTCGGTAACAGGTACAGGTGTAAAAGCGGTGGAACAGCTGATGAACGAGCGCGCCGGCAAAGAGGGCGAAAAGGCATATCCTTACCCGATCGACCTGAACGTGCTGCCGCACATCGATGTGTTCCAGGACAACGGCTATACCAAAGAGGAGATGAAGATGATCCTGGAAACCAAAAAGATCATGGGCGACGACTCTATCCGTGTTACAGCTACTGCAGTTCGTATTCCGGTAATGGGTGGCCACTCGGAGTCGGTGAACGTGGAGTTTGAAAAAGATTTTACGCTGGACGAGGTTTACCGCATTTTAGGCGAAACCGAAGGTGTGAAGGTAGTAGACGACGTAAAGAACCTGCAGTACCCGATGCCGAAAGATGCACATGGAAAAGATGAGGTACTGGTTGGTCGCATCCGTTACGACGAAACGCAGCCTAAAACTATAAACATGTGGATCGTGGCTGATAACCTGCGCAAAGGTGCTGCAACCAATGCGGTACAAATTGCAGAGTACCTGGTGAAGCACAAGCTGGTGTAAGTTCCTTGACAAAAGCTTTTTTGACAAAGGACAAAAGACTGTTAAAAGTAAAATTTGCTCTTTCGGGAGCTAATGAATGGGGACTTCTTAGTCCCCATTTTTGTTTTAGAGAATTTTCCCCGCCTATGTAGAACTATAGTTGCTTCCCGCTACTTGCATAACCGGCTGAAAAGCATAACTTGAAGCTTACTATAGCCTTATTTTCTGTAGTCTGTAAAATTTTTGACGCTATCAATTCGTAAGAGATAGTGAAGACCAAACGTTAACCTTCTTGCGGACCTTTATCCTCTTTCTTTCCCTTTTTCTGAGTGCTGCTCCCGTGTTCAGTCAGTCTCATGCTGAGGTAGTAGCCCAGCAGGGCGATGGCATTTACCTGTTGCTTCGCCGCCATGGTCTTGAGCCTGCAGAACATTTGCGCACGTTTATAGAGCTTAATCAGGACAACCTGGGGCAGGATAACAGCTTGTATGCCGGTAGAAGTTACCTGTTGCCAGCTTCCTCGGGAGGTAACGCGGCAGTTAGCAAACCTGCAAAAGCAGCGCCAGCCGTTTTAATCGAGCCACTATTTGGCAAAGCCTATGAGCGGGTTGAGATAAAGGATAACCAGTTGCAGGGCACAGTTTATTACCTGCTTGCAGGGCACGGTGGACCGGACCCGGGTGCAATCGGCAAATATGGGCCATACGAGCTGAGTGAAGACGAATATGCCTACGACGTAACTATACGGCTGGCCCGCCGCCTGATGGAGCATGGCGCTACCGTTTACATGATCATACAAGACCCTGACGATGGCATACGGGACGAAAATATCCTGAAAATGGACAGGGATGAAGTAAGCTATTTCGAGAAGCAGGTGCCACACGGCCAGGTACAGCGGCTGAGAAGCAGGGTAGCAGATGTAAACCGCTTATACCTGAAACACAATGGTGTACACCAGCGCATGATTGCCGTGCATATCGATAGCCGCAGCGAAGGGCAGAACATAGATGTTTTCTTTTATCACCACGAAAATAGTTCGGACGGAATGGCACTTGCCCAGCGAATACATGAGGTGTTTGATACAAAGTACAACCGTTACCAGCCCAACCGCTCCTATTTCGGCACGGTTACAACCCGCAGCAGCCTGTATGTGGTTAAGTATAGCCATCCGCCTACTGTATTTGTAGAACTGGGCAATATCAGAAGTGAAAAAGACCAGCGCCGTTTCGTTATCCCCAACAACCGGCAGGCGCTGGCCAACTGGCTCTGCGAAGGCATTATTGCCGACTATAAGAGCAGCAAGTAACAATACTTTTTTATCTATAGCAGTAAGGTTTAGCCGTAGGTATTTTGTATCGTCAGAATAAAGTTTTTTCTATATTTATGAAAGGAAAAACCTGGCCTATGAAAGCAACTTTACTGCTAAACCTGTTACTGTGTCTGAGTTTTATAGCATTTGCTCAGGATGATAAAATAACTGCCGAGATAAAGGACCTGTATCAGGAAGAGCAGTTTGACAAGATCATTAGCAAATACGGCGGAAAGGCCACTGCCTACCCTGCAAAGGCTGTCTATTATATCGGGATGGCTTATTACATGAAGGAAGATGATCAGAATTGCCTGAAGATGATGGAGCTTTCAATCAGTAAAGATTCCGGTAACGCATTTCCCTATTTCATTAAAGGTAAAACACTTCAGTACCTTGATCAGCATTACAAGGCCATCGAGAGCATAAATCAGGCAATTAAACTAAGCCCCGATAATGCAGAATTCCATAGTGCTTTAGGAGATTCTTATAATGAGCTTAACGAACCGGGTAAGGCCTTGCAGGCCTATAGTATTTCTGTAAGTAAGAATGATGTGCCAGACAGGGCGTTTGTAATGATACCACAGATGTACAACGCTATGGGAGACAAAGCAAAAGCACTTGCCACGTTTTATACAGCTAAAGAGAAAATCGCGAAGGAAAGCAGTTCTTATATCACTGTGCTCTTCAACATTGGTTTATACGAGTATCTGGACGGAAACTACGATCGTGCAGAACAGGCTTACAACGAATTGCTAAGCCTGGCGGCCAATGATTATCACACCTATGCCAAGCTTATACAGGTTTACTATGCAAGGAAAGAGTACGTTAAAGCTACACCGTTAAGAGATAAACTATACGATGCCTATAACAAAGGCTTACTAAAGGATAACCTGGAGGATATGTTCTGTTTTGATCAGTTTATCTGGAACGGTAAGCGTATACAGATTTTTGAACGCTTTGATGAACCGGAGGGGAAAATATATTATAAGCATATTTTTTATGTAGTTAATGAAAACGGCGATATAGAGTACAGTATACAAACAGAGAATTCGCCGGTTTCGATGGAGCAGGGCGGGCCAAAGTACCTCATCGGAATGCGGAAAGGGAATAGCCACTATACTTATAACGTGGGGGTTGAGCAGAACTTTAACTATGAGAAGCTAAAAAATCAGGTTATAGACATACTAGACGATAAAATCAAACCGACAGCGTCTACACACCCCGGTAAGTAACAAAAGCCATGCACATCCACACCGAAAGGCTCCTACTCATTCCCTTCACGTTAGAGATCACAAAACTGCTGATGGCTGGCGACACAAGTATTCTCCAGAAGCTTGGCCTTCAGCTCACACCATACTGGCCCGATCAGGAGGCGATAGATACATTTCCGAAGATCATCAATAACCTGGAGAAGGTGCCTGAGCCAAGCGGCTTCGAGTCGTATATGGTGGTGCACCGCCTTAGTATGACGGTAATTGGCGATGCTGGTTTTAAAGGTTTACCGAATGATGATGGCGCAGTGGATATTGGGTATGCTATAGTTGCGCAAGCGCAAAAGAACGGCTATGGTTTTGAAGCTGCCAATGGATTAGTGAACTGGGCATTTCAGCAGCCGGGCGTAAAAGTAATTACGGCCAGATGCTTGTTGGATAATTCGGCTTCGGCCAGGGTATTGGAGAAACTTGGCATGCAGCAGATTAGCCGGGATGAAGAGCTGATCCGTTGGAGAATGGACCATCCAACGCTATTACAACAGGCAACTATAAAAACAAAAGCCGGCAATTAACCGGCTTTCTCTTATTCTGCTTGCGCTTTATCGTCGCACTTTCTATTTATCAGTTCTTTCATGTTCTCCAGGCAGGGCTGCGGCACAAAAGCATATACTTCCTTGTCGTTCAGGCAGTATTTAAAGCTGGCGAAGGTGCTGCGGCTGTGTGGGTAAATCCATCGGTCTTTGTTGCAGCCCATAACCTGCAGTGGGAATTCGTCGGCATAATAATCAACAAAACTTACTACTTCGTTGCCTTTCATAAAAAGCAGGCGGTTGTGTCCTTCCGCCACATCGCTGCCGCTTTCCCATTTCACACCGGTTTCGGCCTCAATGTCTACAACTGTTTGCTTTCCCTGAAAAAAGTACATCTTGTCCCAATCAAAATCAGTTAAGCTGCCCATGTCAACTATAGTATAACCTTGAGCATTTTTGTTATCGGCCTCTACGGCGGTTCTTAGCTTTTCAAGTAACGCTTTGTTGCTGTCAGAGCAGCCAGCCAGCACAAAAACAGCAAATACAAACAGGAATATCTTTCTCATAAACGGTTATGCAAACTATAGCGCTAAGGTAAGGCAAATAGGGACAAACTAAAAGTCAACGCGGTACAGGTCTTCCATCTGGCGCTGTGTTATAAACTCAGGCGTTGCCCTGAAAATAGCATTCCGGGCCTTTATCAGCAACGGATTTTCACGCTGCGATGCCCAGCCCAGCAACCGCGATAGCCGGATAACCTTAGCCGTTCTGTTCAGGCGGCGCTTTTCATAATTTTTTAAAGCAATGGTTATCGTTGACTCCTGTTGCAGGCATTGCCCCAGCACTACAGCATCTTCTATGGCCTGGCAGGCACCCTGTCCCATATTAGGCGTGGTGCCATGAGCAGCATCACCAAGCAACACGATGCGGTTAAACACAAACTGTTTCAGGGGTTTCAGGTCGGCAATATCTCCCCAAATGAGCTCGTCAGGTTTGGTGGCGGCTAATACCTGCTGTACTGGCTCGTGAACCCCTTCAAAATGGGCCGCCAGTTGTACAGGTGTCATCAGGCGCATGCGCTCGTCTTGCTCCGGTGCGTTGATGCAGGCATACCAGTAAATACGGTTGCCCGGGAGGGGCGCCATGCCTACCCGCCCCTGAGGTGCCCATGTTTCTGCCGAGATCATATGGTTTATAGTTACCCCGGGATTTTGGATAACACCGCGCCAGCATGTATAGCCAGCATAACGCGGCCTGCTTGCCGGCAATAACTGTTGCCGGATTATAGAGTTTATCCCATCTGCCGCTATCAGCAGATCAGCTATAGTTTGCGTGCCATCGGTAAAAGTGATTTGTACCTGGTTCCCCTGCTGTTCTATAGTCTGGCAGCGCTTGTTCAGGTGTAACGTACCCGGTTGCAGCGCCTGCGCCAGTACATCATGCAGGTCGGCGCGGTGAATTACAAAGTTGCTGATGCCATATTTACGGCTCAGCGTGCGCGTATCCTGGTTTGTGATAATCTGGTTGTGCTCATCGAAAATCGTAAGTGCTTCCAGTTCTTTTCCCCGCGCAATCACGCCATCGGCAACTCCAAGTCGCTGCAGACCCTGTATGGCATTAGCTGCAAGGCCTACTCCTGCGCCTACCGGTTTCAGCTCGGGCGCTGCTTCGTATACCTGCACTTCAATGCCTTGCTGTTGCAGCGCAATTGCCGCGCACAAGCCACCTATTCCGCCTCCTACAACTATAACTTTCATGGCTGTACGTTATCCATTTAGTTGCAAAGGTACTGCAGGATTCAGGAATAAGCACGATAAAGCTGAGGAATGCTCAACTGTAACTATAGTTCTATAGTTTGAGGAAGCTTGTAGTGGCTGTGGATCTTCCGTCAGATAAACGAACAAAGTAAAGCCCGGCAGGAAGTGTTGTTATTTCCAAAGGGATAGTAGCTTGCCCGCCTAATTTGTTAGTGCTCACTTTTCTGCCGATACGGTCGAAGATGATAACTTCTGTGGCTGCAAACGGAATATCAGTAATGGTGATGCTGTTTGTGCTGACAGGGTTGGGGTAAACTATAGGTTTGGTCTCTGGCTGTTGCAGGTTCGGGTCCTTAATTATCTGCCTTACTTCTTTCAGAATGTAATTGGCGGGGTCGATCTCAATAGAGGTAAAAGTTTCAGCCACCTCAAAAACAAAATACTGTACGGGTTGCTCCTGCGTAACACGTACGCTTTGTAGACCATTACTTGTCTGGAACTGGAACGTAACATCTGTCCTGAAGAACGGCGTATTCCCTGTTGCGGACTGTTGTAACTTCAGTATCAGTTTCTTACCTATCTGATTCCATTGCAGCGAAAACAATGGGTAACCTTCGCCTTCGTACCATTGCCTGAAAAAGTAGCCTAAGTCTTTGCCAGTTGTTTCTTCCATTACCTGCTGCAGGTCGGCGGTAGTGGCGGTTTTGCCACTGAATTTTGCCTGGTAATTCCGAAGGGCCTGAAAAAACAGTGCATCGTTGTTTATCTCGTGACGCAGCATGTGCACTACGGCAGCGCCCTTTTTGTAGGTCAGGTTATAGTTAAAGATCCGGCTTACATCCGTAGTGTCGGGTACACGCAGACTGCCCTTCATAGCTGTTTTGGCGCGACCGTGCGCATCGTTCATCCAGGTTTCAGCTTTTAAAGTTGATATTTGCTGTAGCGCCAGGTACTCGGCATACGATGCAAAGCCTTCGTTGAGCCAGATGTCTTGCCAGGTGGCGCAGGTTACATTGTCGCCAAACCACTGGTGAGCCAGTTCGTGTGCAGTTAAAGTAGTTGTAAAGGTGCTTTGGGTGGTCATGGTCTGGTGCTCCATGCCGCCTCCTATGGGCGCCATGCTATGCCCGTACTTTTCCGTGGCAAAGGGGTAAGGCGAGAACAACTCAGAAAAGTGCGCCATGAAAGATGCCGTGAGATCTATTTCTGGCTTAAAGACAGGCAGTGCCCCTTTGTAGATGTAGTTAACTATAGGTACCTGCTCAGATTTGCCCGGAATAGTAGCTATCTGCACATACTCATCATAGTCCGATACCGCAACTGATATGAGATAATAGGCGATGGGGTATCTGCTCTTCCAGTGATAGGCAACTTTACCATTAGGTAGTAACGTGGTGTTGGTAAGAACGCCGTTCGAGCCTGCTCTATTCTCAGCGCTTGTGGTAATGGTAACGTCTACTGAGTCAGCCTTGTCGGTTAGCACCTGTTTGGTAGGCCACCATTCGTAGGCAGCATAAGGTTCACTCAGGCTCCAGGTTACATCTGTGTTCCAGTTATCTAAGCGCGCAGTGTTAAAGCCGTTCCCTATAGCTGCGTTGCCACCGTTGGGTGCTGTGCCTCTATAGTTTATAACTACCTGAATGGCCCTGTGCGCAGCAGTCGGAGTGTTTAGCTGCACCCTTACATCGCTGCTATTGCGGGAAATGTTTTGTTGAGGCGCGCCGTCTATCGTTACCCCCTGGATAGTAAAATTGGGGTGCAGTTCAAACGCAAAAACCTGCAGCGGGTTTCCTTTAACTATAGCCGCTATAGTTACACTTCCCTCAATGTATACACTGTTACGCTCCAGCTTCAAGTCAAGACCATAAAACGTAACATCATAAAGGTTCATCAGCTGCTGATGTTCCGGCGAGGCTACTGCTGTTCTGGTTTGTTGCTGGAGGTGGCTTTGTGCACAATTATACTGTTCCTGTGCTTGTAGTTGTGCCACTGCCTGGTCGTACTGCAATACCACCAACAAAAAGAACAGCAGCTGTAGCAGTATTTTCATCGTGCATAACTATAGCAATGGCAGGAGGTAAGCCAATAGTCAGGTAAAATGTGCCGTTACTGCACAGGCACCACCGTATAGCCACGCTTGCGCAACAGCTCCAGCAAACCACTTTCACCGGTCAGGTGGCCGGCACCCACTGCAAAGAAAGTAGGTTGTATGCGAGCTTCGCGCTCCATTACAGGAATCCAGCGTTTATTTCGGTTCACTAAAAAAGCCTGCTCATATACGTGGTAGTCTTCGTCGTTATATTCTTCTCGCGAGAGCGCTTCCAGACCGCCGAGGTCTTGTTGCAGGTATAGTTTAACCATGTCCTGGTAGGTTTTACGTGCGTCATCCATATTGTTTACCATTTTGGTAAGCATACTGATCTGCACGCTTGCAGGCATCTGGTCTATGGCGTTCAGCTGCTCGCCAACAGTCTCCAGGCCTATAACTTCCTTGCCCTGCTGCTGTGCCAGTTTCATCAGGCTTTCTTCATAAGAGATAGCCTGGCATTCCGTTAGCTGCGAAAGCAACATCGAGTGCAGCATAAAGGGCTTCATTCGGTCCAATTGGGTTAAATCGAGGCTCATGGTCTGCATAAAGTAATTATGCAGTCTGTTGTAGTCCTGTTCCTCAAAAAAACTGCGCAGTGTAGTACCTTCCGGCAATACGGTGGCCTGCTGTAATTCGATCATAAAATTGGGGGCGTCCATATCCACCTCCAGCGAGAGCCTTTCAGTCTGGGCCATTTTTGTCTTTACAGTCTCTGTAAGTACAAAATTTTCGGGGCAAATGGCATGTATGGTGCCGAAGAGGTAAGATGGCTGCTTCAGACCCTGACCAGATATTTCCCAGAGGAGTGATTTTGGAAGTGGCGCTGCGTTTTGGGCATAAGCATAGGTGCCTGAACCTAGTGTGAGCCACAGCATCACAATCAGATAACGGTAAATTTGTCTCATAAAGATGCTATTTGTTCTGCTGTAAAGATAATAGTTTAATGCGAATATACTTCAGTATGAATACCTTTGTATAATCGGCTTTGCAATGCCGTTTTAACTTCCTAATTTCAGGTTATCCAATGCACTGCTATGGCTACTTACACGATCAGTAATATTTACATCTATCCCATAAAATCATTGGGAGGAATAAGTTTGCAACAGGCTCAGGTGCAGGAGCGCGGGCTGCAGTACGATAGACGATGGATGCTGGTTGATGAGCAGGGAAATTTTCTGACGCAGCGTGTGTATGCCCAGATGGCACTCTTGCAGGTAACGCTGCAGGATGGCGGACTGCTGGTGTCGCATAAGCAAAACCTTTTGTCGCCATTGTTCATTCCGTTTGAAACGCGCACCGAGAACATGGTAAAAGTAACCGTGTGGGATGACACCTGTACGGCCTATGAAGTAAATCATCATACATCGGGTTGGTTTTCAAAAGCCCTGGGAATGGTTGCCCGTTTGGTTTATATGCCCGATAACACGGAACGCCTTGTAGATACAAAATATGCGTTCGATAATGAGATTGTAAGCTTTGCCGATGCATATCCGTTCCTGATGATTGGGCAGGAGTCATTAAATAACCTGAACAGCAAACTACAGCGACCTGTGCCCATGAACCGCTTCCGGCCTAACCTGGTTTTTACCGGTGGCCAGCCACACGACGAAGATACCTGGAACACTTTCAATATTGGAAACATAACCTTCAGGGCTGCCAAGCCTTGCGCGCGCTGCGTGCTTACAACTATAGATCAAAGCACCGGCATAAAAGGGGCAGAGCCTTTACGAACACTAGCCAGTTATCGCACTCAAAACAATAAGGTCCTTTTTGGCCAGAACCTGGTGCATAGCGGTGAGGGTATTGTAAAAGTAGGAGACTCAATTACTGTCTTACAATGCAAATAAGTCAGGTTGCGCCCAAGCAGCAGTTTGTTTCTGCAAATCAGCCTTCCCTCTTTTATCGCATAACGGCACTATGGGCAATGAGCGAAGCATTTCTGGGTGGGGTACTGCATGCATTGCATCTGCCTGGTACCGGCTTATTTGTTGGCGGTGCATCTGTTCTTTGTATCAGCTTACTCTATTACTATTGTCCGTCGCGGGCAGCAATACTTAAGGCAACTGTTTTAGTTATATTGATTAAGGGAATGCTGAGCCCGCATACACCACCAACTGCTTACCTGGCTGTAGCAATTCAAGGAGGGCTTGGTTACCTCTTGTTTCAGAGCCGGTCCTACTATAAAACCAGCTGCTTTGTGTTGGGAGTAGTAACACAATTGCAGTCGGCATTGCAGCGTTTGGTGGTCATGTTAGTTGTGTTTGGTGCAGATCTATACCAGGTAGCACATGCATTTGTAAACTATATCTTAAAAAAAGCAGGCATGCCGGAAGGGGAGTATGTCTTATACATTGTGCTGGTTTACATCGGGGCACATGCACTGATGGGAATTCTGGTTGGTTGGCTGGCTGGCCGTTTGCCTGAAATACTGGAACGTAAACAACTATACTTGCAGCAGCAATTACAAGCCGTTGCGCATACTCCTATATATAATAGTGTATATACTTCAGAAATGAAAGCAAACCGGAAACGCAAGCTTCCTGTATCTATAGGTTTACTGGTTATCGGAATGCTGCTGGCGCTAGCGCTCTATTTAAATATAACACCGGAGCAACAGGTTTTTACGATTATAACACGTGCCCTACTTATATATATAGTGTGGTCGCAACTATTGCTGCCGCTCTTAAGCAGTATTATACGGAAATGGTCAAGTATCCAAAAAAGCCTGCTTGCAAAAGAGCTTGAACAGTTGCTAGCTTTATTCCCTTTTGTTAGACAGCAGGTGCAACTTTCCTGGAAGGCTATTCCAGCCTCAGCCCCACTTTATAAAAAACTTATCTCCTACCCACCTCTTTGCTTGGCTGCCGTTGTGCAAACTTCCAATTAGTTTATTTTATTGTATTCTGTTTATAATAGATTGTGCCTAATATTTTGGGCCGTTTTTACGGCTGTTAATATTTAAAAAGGTATATATTTTTATAGTTTTCTATTATACACTATAAATAAGGTAATTAGTGAAACGTATTATCTTTTAAGTGAACAGATAATAACATCGCGTGTAAAACCTTTGGAAAAGTTATATATTCAATTGAAATAATATAATAATTAAATTTTTTAGAAGAAATAAAACGGGAAGTGTTTTGAAATTTGGTAGACGTGGGTATATTTGGTACACAAACTAATCTATAACTATTTATTTAACACAAATTCACATGAAGAAGAGTTTACTGCTCAGTTTCATTTTTGTGTTTGCGCTTGTGGTACAAGTGCTGGCACAAAATCGGACAGTAACGGGTAAGGTGACAGACCAGGATACTGGTCAAGGTCTGCCTGGCGTATCTGTTGTTGTAAAAGGCACTACTACTGGTACTGCTACAGGGGTGGATGGTTCGTTTACGCTAAGCGTTCCAGCAAATGCCAATACCCTTGTATTCAGATACATTGGCTATGCTAACCAGGAAGTTGCAATTGGTTCAAACAGCACAGTTAATGTGGCGTTAGCTCCTGATGCTAAAATGCTTTCTGAAGTTGTAGTGCAGGTTCCTTATGGTACAGTAGCAAAAACAGCATTTACTGGTGCTGAAGCAACTGTAAGCAGCAAGACTATCGAGCGTCAGCAGGTAACTTCAGTTACTAAAGTGCTTGAAGGTCTTGTACCAGGTATTCAGACTACAAACGGTGGTGGTGGTCCTGGTTCAAACGCGGATATCCGTGTTCGTGGTATCGGTTCTATCTACTCAAGCAGCGCTCCACTTTACGTAGTGGATGGTATTCCTTTCAGTGGTACACTTCAGTCTATCTCTACAGATGATATCGAGACTGTAACTGTACTGAAAGATGCTGCTGCTTCTGCACTTTACGGTGCTCGTGCTGCTAACGGTGTGATCATGATCACTACTAAAAGAGGTAAAAAAGGAAAACCAAGCATTGCTGTTAACATGAAGAGAGGTATCTCTGAGCGTGGTATTCCTGAGTACGATCGCGTGAGCTCACAAGAATATTACGAAGTAATGTGGGAGGCTATGCGTAATGCAACACTTCGCGTTAAAAACCCTTCAACAGGCGTAAACTATACAATGAATGAAGCTAATCAGTATGCTTCTGCTAACATTGTAGGTCAAGGCCTTGTTTACAATCCATTCAACGTGCCTAACAACCAGGTGATTGATGCTACTACAGGCAAACTGAACCCAAGCGCACGTCTGCTTTACCAAGACAACTGGTCTGATGCGCTTTTCCAGCAGGCTGACAGAACAGACTTAGGTGTAAACATCTCTGGTGGTGCTGAAAACAGCGACTATTACCTGTCTGTAAACTACATCAACGAAGATGGTATTGCTAAATTCTCTAGCTACGATCGTCTTGGTCTGCGTGCTAACATCAATACACAGGTTAACGACTGGTTAAAAACTGGTATCAACATCGCAGGTAACGTATCAGAGAACCAAGGTAACTTCTCTACTGGTACTTCTACTTCAAACCCATTCTATTTCTCTCGTTACATGGGTCCTATCTACCCTGTATGGCTGCGTGATGGTGAAGGTAACTTCATTAAAGATCCTGCTACTGGTCAGAATGCTTTTGACTGGGGTGGTGGTAGCTATGCTCCTATGGGCGTAAGACCATATGCACCTAATGCCAACCTGCTTGGTACACTGGCGCTGGATGATAACTCAATGAGAAGAACAGAAGGTACTGGTAATGCTTATGCTGAAATTAAGTTCTTGAAAGACTTTACTTTCAAAACTACTTTCGGTGGTAACTACTATAATGGCTTCAGCACTGGCTACCAGAACTCACAGTTTGGTGATGCTCAGAACGTAGCTGGTCGTTCTACTAAAACTGATACAAGAACACTTTCTTATACCCTGAACCAGGTATTAACGTGGAACAAAACGTTCGGTGACCACAGCTTCAACTTCTTGGCTGGTCATGAAAACTACTGGTGGGAATCAAGAAACGTAACTGCTACAAGAACTGGCTTCCCATTCCCAGGCACTACTGAACTTTCATCTGCTGCAACAATTACTGGTGGTTCATCAGGTATAGATGAGCACAGAATTGAAGGTTACTTTACACAATTAGGCTATAGCTTCGCAGATAAATACTTATTATCAGCTAGCTACAGAAGAGATGGTACTTCAAGATTCTACAAAGATTCACGTTGGGGTAACTTCTACTCAATCGGTGCGGGCTGGAGAATCTCTGAAGAGAACTTCATGACAGCTGACTGGATTGATGAATTAAAACTTAGAGGTAGCTACGGTGAGCAAGGTAACGAAGGAACTCCAAGCTACTACCAGTGGCAGGGTCTGTACTCGCTGGGCTGGAACAACGTGAACGCTCCGGGTGCTATCGTATCTTCACTTCCTGCATATGACCTGCAGTGGGAAACTAACGCCAACTTCAACATTGGTGCTGACTTCAGATTCTTCAACAAACTGGAAGGTACAGTAGAATACTTCCAGCGTGTGTCTGATAACCTGCTATTCGCTGTTCCAACTCCTTACTCAACAGGTGGTCTGGATATGTGGAAGAACATTGGTACTATGAAGAATAAAGGTTGGGAGTTACAGTTAGGCTACAACGCTATCTCTACTTCAGACTTCGATTGGAGAGTTGACCTGAACCTAACGAGCTATAACAACGAAATCACAAGCATGCCAAATGCAAGACCAATTGTAGATGGTACTAAGAGAATGGCAGAAGGCCGTGGTCGTTATGACTTCTGGTTACGTGAATTCTACGGTGTAGATCCAAACAATGGTGATGCCCTTTACCGTGCAGACCCAAAGTTGTACAAAGCAAACGATCCTGAGTTCCAGATCATCAACGGTGATACAGTGTCTAACAACATTAACCGTGGTAAATACAGCTACCATGGAACTGCTATCCCTGATCTGACAGGTGGTTTATCTAACTCATTCAGATACAAGAACTTTGACTTTGCAGTACTAGCTACATTCCAGGTTGGCGGTAAGTTCTACGATAATAACTATGCTAGCTTAATGCACAGAGGTTCTTATGGTACACACTTCAGCAAAGACATCCTGAAGAGATGGCAGAAGCCAGGTGACATCACTGATGTTCCAAGACTACAGCAAGGTGTTACATTACAGGATGGTCAGTCTACAAGATGGTTATTTGATGCTTCTTACCTGAACATCAAGAACATCAACCTGGGTTATACAATACCTGCTGCTTTAACTTCTAAGCTGAACGTAAGCAATGTTAGAGCATTCGTTTCTGTAGATAACGCGGTTATCTTAACTAAGAACGAAGGTATGGACCCACAGCGTAGCTTTGCAGGTACATCAGATTTCTCTTACCCTGTAATGCGTACTTACACAATTGGCCTAAATGCTAACTTTTAGTCAAGATTATTTTAATTAGATATGAAGAATATATTTAAAAAAGCACTCCCGTTAGCACTGGCAGTTGTTGTGCTAACAGGTTGCGAGAAGGAATATTTAGATACTAGCCCTGCTTCTCAAGTACCAAATGAGCAGGTGTTTGCTACCACTGCAGGTGCAACAGTAGCTCTGAACGGTATCTACAGATCAATGTGGACCAGCTGGGATGGCAACCACGATACATTTGGCCAGAAGGGCTTAGATGTAACGATGGATATGATGGGAACAGATGTTCTTACGCCAAGCAGAGGTTACGGGTGGTTTGTGAATGATTACAATCATAACTCCATCTCAACTGCAACTGCAACATCGAAATCAGGATGGGCTTGGAGATATTACTATAGAGTAATCAACAACTCAAACCTGATCATTGCTAACATCGACAAAGCTACAGGTGACCCGGCAAGAAAAGAGTATATTAAAGGTAACGCGCTTGCCCTTAGAGCTCACTCTTACTTCTACCTGATTAACCTGTTCCAGCATACTTACAAAGGGCATGAAAATGCACCAGGTGTGCCACTTTACACAGAGCCTACCACTGTAGGTAAAGGTAGAGGAACAGTTCAGGAAGTTTACAACCAGATCATTGCTGACCTTACAGAGGCAGAAAGACTACTGGAAGGTAAAACGAAAGATCACGTGTCTCACATCAATGCTGCTACTGCTAAAGGTATCCATGCACGCGTAGCGCTTCAGATGGAAGATTATCCAAAAGCTGCTCAGAAAGCAAGAGAAGCACGTCAGGGTTATACGCCAATGACAGCTGCTAACTATCAGGCAGGCTTTGGTAGACCAAACTCTGAGTGGATGTGGGGTCTTGAGATTCCAAACGATCAGGCTACTATCTATGCATCTTTCTTCTCGCATATGGCGAACACTGCTGCTGGTTATGCCGGTTTAGGTAGCCAGAAAATTGTACTGAAAGATCTATACGATGCAATGTCAGCTACTGATGCCCGTAAAGCACTTGTGTTTGCACCTGTTGCAGATAACAAAGGTACTTACCCGAACTATTCTTCTCTGAAGTTCCGTCTTCCGGTTACTGGTTCATGGGCAGCTGATTATGTAATGATGAGAGCTGGTGAAATGTACCTGATCGAAGCTGAAGCACTTGCCAGAACTGGTGATGCACAGGCTGCTACTGTACTTGAGACGTTCATCAAAACAAGAGATGCTAACTATACAATCCCTACTACTAGAACGCTGTTAGAAGAGATCCTTCTGCAGAGAAGAATCGAGCTGTGGGGTGAAGGTTTCTCTCTACTTGACCTGAAGCGTCTGAACAAGAAACTGGTTAGACCAACAGGTTCTCCAGCTAATGGTCTGCACCTGGCTTCTTTAGCTGTGGTTACAGAGCGTGATATCACTGATCCTAAGATTCTATTCAGAATTCCACAGGATGAGATCGATACGAACGACGAGATCGATGCAGCTGATCAGAACCCTTAATAGGTTCTAGCTATAACAAAAGGCCACTCCCAAAAGGAGTGGCCTTTTTATTTGAAGTCAATCCAAGTAACTATAGTACTGCAGTCATGATGAAGAAAGTCAGTAATGTGTTTCAAAAAGATTGGTAAGCTGCTTATATTTAGGTACTAAACTATAGCGTAATGAACCATAAACTGAAATTAACACTACTTGCTGCCACTTGCTTTAGCCTGGGAGCTTATGCTACAAAGCTGGCAGAAGATAAAATTACAGTACAAATGTTGCAGCAGGCGCAACAGCTTTTTGGTCTTAATTTCAATGCCTCGCAGTTAGATTCTGCTACTTCAGAGCTTCAGGATTTCAGGGAGGGTTATGAGCGTATCCGGAAAGTTGAATTGCCGAATAACGTTACTCCGGCAATAACTTTCAATCCAATACCAGTAGGGTTTAAGTGGCCGTCCGATAAAGATGCTTTTAAAGTGGATGAGCTCAAGAAAGTAAAGCTTCCGGCAAATAAGGAGGACCTTGCCTACTACAGTATACCACAACTGGCTGCTTTACTTAAATCAAAACAGATCACATCAGTAGAGCTTACAACGTTTTACCTAGACAGGTTGAAGCAATATGGTCCGAAACTGGAGTGTGTAACTACGCTAACAGAGGAACTAGCATTGCAACAAGCGCGGAAGGCTGACAAGGAAATTAAAGCTGGCAAGTATAAAGGAATGTTGCATGGAATACCTTTCGGTGTAAAAGATCTGCTTGCAACCAGAAACTATAATACTACCTGGGGTGCAGCACCTTACAAAGATCAGCAGATAGATATGGACGCTACTGTAGTTGAGCGTTTACAGAATGCCGGCGGCGTGTTAGTGGCTAAGCTTACGCTGGGCGAACTTGCTATGGGTGATGTATGGTATGGCGGCAAAACAAAATCTCCGTGGGATTTAAGCAGGGGTTCCAGTGGTTCGTCGGCTGGTTCTGCTGCTGCTGTTGCTGCCGGTCTGCTTCCTTATGCTATCGGTACAGAAACCTTGGGATCTATTGTTTCTCCATCTACGGCATGTGGTACTACAGGCCTGAGACCAACTTTTGGGCGTGTTAGCCGGTATGGTGCAATGGCATTGAGCTGGAGCATGGATAAGATTGGGCCTATAACGAGGTCTGCGGAAGATGCAGCTATAGTTTTTAATGCCATTTATGGTCCTGATGGTAACGACTTATCTGTTTATGATGCACCGTTCAACTATAGCAATAAGATTGATGTTAAAAAACTGCGTGTAGGATACCTGAAAAAAGACTTCGAGCGCAAATATGCCTTCCAGGAAAATGACCTGGCAGCGCTGGAAGTACTTAAAAAAGCCGGAATTGAGTTAGTGCCCATTGAATTGCCTGATCTGCCGGTGAACGATCTGATCATGACGATTTCGGTGGAAGGCGCAGCTGCTTTTGATGAATTGACCAGAAGTGGGCGTGACAACGAGCTTAAACAACAACATAAAAATGCCTGGCCTAATATCTTCCGATCGGGCAGGTTTATTCCGGCAGTGGAGTATATTCAGGCTCAGCGTGTTAGAACACTATTAGTGCAGCAGATGCACGGGAAGCTCAAAGACATAGATGTGTACATCAGTCCATCATTTGGTAGCAGCAACCTGGTTGTAACTAACCTTACTGGTCACCCATGTGTGGTAGTACCAACCGGATCACAGAAAAACGGCATGCCTACAACTATAACTTTTATAGGCAAACTGTTCGGGGAGGCCGAGGCGTTGGCACTGGCTAAACTATACCAGGACTTAACGCCGCACGACGAAAAGCGCCCGACTGCTTTTCTGGCAAAGCAATAAACTATAGGCGCTGGTCTTTATAAAGTCCCGGTTTGCAGGTTTATACTTGAGAAATCGGGACTTTTCTTCTAAATTCAATTCCAAATCACCCTATACAAACTATAACCAACATGTTTTTAAAGAAAAAAGCCATAGCTATAGCTGTACTAAGTATAGTTGTGGCAGGTGGTGTACAGGCGCAGACAAAAGCCAACGAACTCAGCGTTGAGAAGATCATGCGCGACCCCAAATGGATCGGTACATCGCCTAGCAACGTTTTCTGGTCAGAAGACAGCCGGAATATCTACTTTAGCTGGAACCCAGATGGCAACCGTAAAGATTCGCTTTATGTGGTTGGCACAGATGGTAAAACTATAAAAAAGGTAACTGCCGCAACCCGTCGTAGCCTGCCATCTCAGTTCGGAGCCTATAACAAATCCAAAAGCAGAAAAGTATTTGAGAAAAACGGTGACATTTACCTGCTAGACATAAAGAGCGGCAAAACTACACGCGTAACCAATACAGTTGAGCGTGAAAGTAACCCGGGCTTTACTTTTGATGAACAGGAAATAACCTTTATCCGGGATAATAACTTATATGCCTGGACCATTGCTAATGGCCAACTCGCGCAACTCACTGATTTCAGAAGAGGAAGAAAGCCTGCTGATGGTGAAGAAAAGGACCCACAGCGTGTATGGCTACGCAAACAACAACTGGAGCTTTTGCAGATTGTAAGAGAGCGCGAAGCAGACAAGGCTGCAGCAAAGAAACAGCAACTGGCAGATGCTCCGTCACGACCACTGGAAATTTACCTGGATGAGAAGCAGGTAAGTAGCATTGTGCTTAGCCCGGATGAGCGCTTTATTACCTATAGTTTGATCAGCAGACCAAGGAATGCGAAAATAACTATAGTTCCGGATTTCGTAACCAGCTCAGGCTACACAGAAGATATCAATACCCGCACAAAGGTGGGGGATGCGCAGAGCACGTACGAGTTCTTTGTATACGACACGCATAAGGACACTACATTTGCTGTTACCCTGAAAGACGTAGAAGGTATTTACGATGTGCCGGTTTACCAGCTGGAGCAGAATAAAAAAGCGAGCATAGCTAAAGATGTAGCTGATGCCAAAAGCAAGAGGGCAGAAATGCGAGCTTCAACAATATACGGCCCTTATTGGTCTGAGAATGGAAAGCATGCTATAGTTGTTGCCCGCGCTGCCGATAATAAAGACCGTTGGATATTGGCACTGGACCCGGCTACCGGCGCATTGGACCTGCTCGACCGTCAGCATGATGATGCCTGGATAAACGGACCTGGGATCAGTTATGGTGCAGGTGATATTGGCTGGATGCCGGATAATGAATCAGTGTGGTTCCATTCAGAAGAGAGCGGTTATTCACACCTGTATGCGGTGAATGTAAGAACAGGACAAAAGAAAGCTCTTACAAGCGGTAAGTTTGAAGTATCTGATGTACAACTTTCAAAAGATAAAAAGCACTTCTATTTTACTGCTAACAAGATACACCCGGGAGAGCGGCACTTTTATAAAATGCCGGTTAACGGCGGCGAGATGGTGCAGCTAACAACGCAGCCTGGTGCTTATGAAGTGCAGTTATCACCGGATGAGAAGATGCTGGCTTACCGGTATTCCTATAGTAACAAGCCGTGGGAACTTTACCTGATGGAGAACAAGAAGGGAGCAAAACCACGCCAGGTAACCAGCTCGCTAACAGACGAATTTAAAGCATACAACTGGCGCGATCCTGAAGTAATATCGTTTAAAGCAGAAGATGGTGTTGATGTTTATGCCCGTCTCTACCAGCCGGAGAATAAAAAAGAAAAGGGACCAGCTGTAATATTTGTACACGGTGCCGGTTACCTTCAGAATGCACACAAATGGTGGAGTAGCTACTTCAGAGAATACATGTTCCATAACTTCCTGGTAGATCAGGGCTATACAGTACTTGATATCGATTATAGGGGCAGCGCCGGTTATGGCCGTGATGTACGAACAGGTATTTACCAGTTTATGGGTGGCAAAGACCTGAGCGACCATGTAGATGGTGCTAAGCTATTGGTTGAAAAATATAATGTTGATCCTAAAAAGATTGGTATTTATGGTGGCTCTTATGGTGGCTTTATTACACTTATGGCAATGTTCACAGAGCCGGATGTATTTGCGGCAGGTGCTGCGCTGCGTTCTGTTACCGATTGGGCACACTATAACCACGGTTATACTTCCAACATTCTGAACACACCGCAAACCGATAGCCTGGCATATGCCAAAAGCTCACCTATTTACTATGCCGAAGGGCTGAAAGGTGCTTTGCTGATTTGCCACGGCATGGTGGATACAAACGTGCACTTCCAGGATGTGGTACGTTTAACCCAGCGCCTGATCGAACTTGGAAAAGATAACTGGGAGTTAGCGGTATATCCTATAGAAGACCACGGTTTTACAGAGCCAGCCAGTTGGACAGATGAATACAAGCGTATTTATAAGCTGTTTGAAGAGAACCTAAAGGACAAGTAAACTATAACACACTATAAATGAAAAGGCACGGTAGCTATAGTTACCGTGCCTTTATTTTTTTGTACAAGCATGTATTAGAATCTATAGCTGACCACAGCACCTTGCGTGGCAGTTCCATCAAAAGTTGGAATAAGCGTAGGAGTAAGCGAAATACCTGAATTATTAGATTTTTTGTGTAGCTGCGGAATAAGTATTCCTGTTGCAGCCCCAACCGTATAGCCGATCAGGTTATCGCTCAGGAAGTGCTTACCTGCTTCCAGGCGCAGGTAACCTACCGTTGCAGGCACAACTGCGGCAGCTGCCCAAACATAAGGACGGGCAGGAGAATCGGGGTTAAAATCGTGGAAAACCTTGGCGGCAAAAAATGTTGCGGCTGCTGTAGCAGCAGTATGGCCAGCAAAAAAAGAGTTCTGGGCATTTGCTTCTGTTCTTTTATGCATGGGCACGTTGGGGTTATATACCAAAGGACGGGCGCGCTCCACACTACCGTTTGTCATTGTAAAAAGAGCACCGGTTACAGCCATGGTCTCCACGTATAGTACCATTACCTGTCCTGCTTTACTGCCAACATTATCGTTCAATAACATAACCACTGGCATAGCAAACGAGCCATAGAACGGGAAATCGCTTATTTTTTTAGCGTTAACGCTATAGTTACCGGCACCAAAACGGTCAAATGAATTTACGTCATTTTTGCTCAGGCTTAATACTTCTTCTTCTGTGAAGCCTGTCTTGTCCTGCATCAGTTTCAGACCGTAGGCGCTCAATCCCATACCCGCTACTATAACGGGTGCATCTACCGCAAATTTTGTCCTGTATGGGGAGTCATTATTCTGCGCCCAGGCAGGGCCGGATAAAATGGTAAAGATCAGTAAGAATGATAGTATATTTTTCATGTAAATAAGGTTCGTTATATGTGAATATGTTAAGCTTTGAAACGCGGCCTTATTTAAAAAGTTTTGTACTATAGCAAGCCCAACTTAGAATGCAACCTCATCCAGATGTTAGAATAGCGCATTTTTATTGGCTGCAAACTATAACTAACTATAGGATAACTCCGTATTGCGCCCATAGTAGTACCTGCTACATCAAGGTTAAATCCCCGATAATTTTAAGTGTGCCGGATTTGTTTTAGCTTTGCAACCACAAACAGCCGCAAAGGCTATAGTTTCAATCGACATAAAATTATAAACAATGCCATATTTATTCACTTCTGAGTCAGTGTCAGAAGGACACCCTGATAAAGTGGCGGATCAGATATCCGATGCACTTTTAGATGAATTCTTAAAGCAGGACCCGCAGTCTAAAGTTGCCTGCGAAACACTGGTAACTACCGGCCTAGTTGTATTAAGCGGCGAAGTTAAATCTGAAGCTTATGTAGATGTGCAGAAGGTAGCCCGCGACGTAATCAAGCGTATCGGTTATACCAAATCTGAATATATGTTTGATGCGGATGCCTGCGGTATCATTTCTGCTATTCATGAACAGTCAGCAGATATTAACCAGGGTGTAGAACGCGCAAACCCGGAAGAGCAGGGGGCCGGTGACCAAGGCATGATGTTCGGATATGCAACGAACGAAACAGATAACTACATGCCGTTGGCACTTAGCATTTCGCACTTGCTGCTGGAGGAACTTGCTGCTATTCGCAAAGAAGGGAAAGAGATGACCTATCTGCGTCCGGATGCTAAGTCCCAGGTTACAATTCGCTATAATGATAACCATGTGCCTGAGAAGATCGATACAATCGTAATCTCAACACAGCACGACGAATTTATACTTCCGGAAAGCAACACCTCTGAAGCGAAGGACAAAGCTGAAAGAGAAATGGTGGCTAAGATCAAGGAAGATGTGGACAATATCCTGATGCCACGTGTACTGAAGCAGTTGCCAGAGCGTATCCAGAAGCTGTTTAACTCAGATATCATTTACCACATTAACCCTACCGGTAAGTTTGTAATTGGTGGCCCGCACGGCGATACTGGTTTAACTGGCCGTAAAATTATAGTTGATACTTATGGCGGTAAAGGTGCACACGGTGGTGGTGCGTTCTCTGGTAAGGATTCTTCTAAAGTAGACCGTTCTGCTGCGTATGCTGCACGCCACATTGCCAAGAACCTGGTAGCTGCAGGTGTTGCAGATCAGGCGCTGGTGCAGGTAGCTTATGCAATTGGTGTTGCCAAGCCGGTTGGCTTATATGTTACGACGTATGGCTCTACTAAGGTTAAAGATGCCAATGGTAATATCATGAGCGATGGCGAGATAGCAGAAAAAGTAAACAAGCTTTTTGATATGCGTCCTTATGCTATAGTTCAGCGTTTCGGTCTGCAGAATCCGATCTTCGCTGAGACAGCTGCTTATGGTCACATGGGCCGAGTGCCAGGCAAGAAAACAGTAGAGCTTTCAGTAAATGGTCATAAAGAGACTAAAGAGTTTGAAACATTTACCTGGGAGAAGCTGGATTACGTGGATAAGATCAAACAAGAGTTCGGTCTATAGTTTTAAACTATAGTTACTATAAAACAAAAGCGCCTGCTATAGTTAGCAGGCGCTTTTGTTTATGATTTTCTCGCTAGAGTTCGTCACTTTAGAAGACATTCATAATTTTTAATTTCTAATTCATAATTGGAATGCCTGGCATTCCCTAGTGTGCCATTTGCTTTTGCTTATATCTTTTAAGCTGGCGGCGCATGGCTTCTACGGCAGCATCGGCGGCAGCTTCAAAAGAAGGGGCATTCTCTTCAGAGTATAGGGTGGCACCAGGTACAAATAGTTTCAACTCTATAGTTTTTGTGTTAATACCGTCGCTATTGTTATGTTTTATGAATACTTCGCCTTCCACAATACGATCGTAAAAGGTTTCGAGCTTGTCTACTTTCTGCTGTATAAAATTGGTCAGCTTTTGGTCTGCTTCGAAGTGGATGGAATGCATCTGTAGCTTCATAGTCGTAAAATTTATTGGTTTAACTTATGCTTTAGGATGAGCTTTCTCGAAAATCGATTTAAGCTTCTCAATAGAGTTGTGTGTATATACCTGCGTTGCCGCCAGACTGGCATGCCCGAGTAAGTCTTTGATCGCGTTCAGGTCTGCTCCCTTATTAAGCAGGTGTGTAGCAAACGAATGCCGCAGCACGTGCGGGCTGTTATGTTCTGAAGTGGTGATCAAGCTGATGTACTTTTTAACTACTCGGTAAATAAACTTCGGGTATAGTGGGCGTGCTTTAGTTGTAACGAGCAGCTTTTCAGAATTGTTATTTCCGAATTCAGTTTTCTTGTGCTGCAGGTATGCTTCTATGCTTTGCCATAAAGAGTCATTTATCGGGATAATTCGTTCCTTATTGCCTTTTCCGAGCACTCTAACGGTTCGCTGATAAGTGTCTATATCTGATTTAGTTATGCCTATCAATTCCGACAGACGCATGCCTGTGCCATACAGAAATTCAAGTATCATACGGTCGCGTTGTCCTTCAAATGTGTTTTCAAACTCGAAGCTATCCAGCAACTGGTTAAAGGATTCTTCGGGCACAAAGGCAGGAAGCTTTTTAGAAACCTTGGGCGCTTTAATGCGCAGCATGGGGTTTACAGCAATGCGTTGCTGTGACAGCAGGAATTTATAGTAAGAGCGCAGGCAGGCTATTTTACGGTTAATAGACCGTGGCTGTATGTTTTGATGTACCAATGAGAGTATCCAGGAACGGATAATGGTATGATCGGCCTGGGCCGCATCGGTAATTTCGTAAGTCTGGAGTAAGTAACCAGCGAATTGCCCCAGATCTGTGTGGTAAGAGGTAAGGGTGTGCGGGCTGTACCGCTTTTCGTACTGTAGGTACTTAAAAAATAGATCCATAAATTAGTATAGCCGCCGGTAAAGCAGCTATACTAATTTATGGAAAAATATATTAATTCGAAAACGAATTAGTAGTTCTCTTTCGCGAACAGAGATTGCTTGTATTTCGCTCTATCCTTCTGCTTTCTCTTAGATACAGATGGTTTCTCAAAGAAAGTTCTGGCTCTCAGCTCTTTCAACACACCAGTTCTTTCGAACTTCTTCTTGAATCTCTTTAATGCACGGTCTACAGACTCGTTATCTTTTACGTTTACAATAATCATGTCTTTTCTTTCGCTTCTCTTGGAATTAGGGTTGCAAATTTAACAAACTTCTGAGTTAAAAGTCAACTCTTTATTCAATTTAAAATTTATGATACTTAAAATGTTCAGGTCTAAGCATTTAAAATGCTTTTTTACTTCAGTATGGCTCTCGAAATTACAAGCTTCTGTATCTCGCTTGTGCCTTCGCCAATAGTGCAAAGCTTGGCATCGCGGTAATATTTCTCGGCAGGGTAGTCTTTGGTAAAACCGTAACCGCCAAATATCTGCACGCCCTCGTTGGCAACTCTAACCGATACTTCAGAAGCATATAGTTTGGCCATTGCCGATTCCTTGTTCACATTCAAACCGCGGTTCTTCATATCGGCTGCCTGGTAGGTAAGCAAAGCGGCTGCTTCAATTTCAGTGGCCATATCTGCCAGCTTGAACGCAATACCCTGGAACGACGAGATTGGCTTGTTAAACTGGCTACGCTCTTTAGAATAGTTAAGCGCCGCTTCGAAAGCACCCTGCGCTATACCCAACGACAAGGCCGCAATAGAAATACGGCCGCCATCTAACACTTTCATAGCCTGTATGAAGCCTTCGCCAACGTTGCCTAATATCTGGCTTTTGTGCACGCGGCAATCCTGGAAAATAAGCTCTGTAGTTTCGGAAGCGCGCATGCCCAGTTTGTCTTCTTTGCGACCAGCGCTAAAGCCCCGTGTACCCTTCTCAATTATGAACGCCGTCATGCCATGTGAGTCGCCTACCTCGCCGGTACGAACTATAACTACCGCTACATTACCGGTTTTACCGTGTGTGATAAAGTTTTTAGCACCATTAATCACATAGTAATCACCATCTTCAACGGCAACGGTACGCATGTTGCCGGCATCAGAACCTGTGTTTGGTTCCGTTAAGCCCCAGGCACCGATCCACTCGGCAGTTGCCAGCTTTGGCAGGTATTTCTGTTTCTGTTCTTCGTTACCAAATTGCAGAATGTGGCCGGTACATAGCGAGTTGTGTGCTGCCATTGATAAACCGATTGAACCGTCGATCTTCGACAGCTCGGCAATTGCAGTTACGTATTCCAGATAGCCAAAACCAGAACCACCGTATTCGGTTGGTACCAGCACGCCCATCAGGCCCAGTTCACCCAGCTTTTTGAACACCTCCACTGGAAACTCCTGGCTTTCGTCCCACTCCATCATCTTAGGTTTGATGTGTCTGGCACCAAAGTCACGCACCATGTCGGCGATCATGCGCTGGTTCTCTGTATATTTTAATTCCATTATAGTTTGATTGTAGGGTTGTGAGTCGCGTATATAACGGTTTTAAGAACCGTATGTTCACAAAGCTATATATTTAAAGGCAAACTGACAATTTAGATGGGGTAAACGAAGGCACAATAAAGAGGTTAAGTATAACTTGCAGCGTGTTTGCTTATTTTGAAAGCGCATTTAATTTGCGTTATTTTGAAGATGCGAATAACCCGGCAGGGCTGGATAATGCGTAGGCAGAGAGGGCAAGTCGCTAAATAACTATAAATGAAGCAATTTTTTAAGAACTTATTTGGTGGGGAAACCGCTGTGCTGGAGTCGCTGGCTGCCATAGGCGTAGACATGCACTCGCATATTTTGCCTGGGCTGGACGACGGCTCAGATACGCTGGAGCGTTCGCTGGAGTTGGTGCAGGCTATGCAGCAGCTGGGGTATCGTAAGCTGATCATGACGCCCCACATTATGAGCGATTTTTATCGCAACACGCCTGAAGGAATTCGGGAAAAACTTGAGTTGTTGCGCAACGCCATTGCAGAAGCAGGTATAGAAATGGAGCTGGGTTGTGCTGCCGAATATTACCTGGACGAAATGTTTCTGGATAAACTAGACAACAACGAAGAGTTGCTTACTTTCGGCGATAAGTATCTGCTTTTCGAAACATCCTTCCTGAACGAGCCGCTGAACCTGCGCGAAGCCATCTTTAAAATGCGCTCTAAAGGTTATAAACCTGTAATGGCACACCCCGAGCGCTATAGTTATTTCTATGGCAAGTTTGATGACCTGGTGGCGCTGCGTGCGCAGGGCGTGCTGTTGCAGCCAAACCTGAACTCGCTCACCGGTTATTATTCTCCGGCAGCAAAGAATGTGGCCGAAAAACTGATCGATAATGGTTTGGTGGACCTGGTAGGATCTGATGTGCATAGTTTAAAGCATGTTGGGTCGCTGCAAAGGGTGTTAAGTACAAAATACGTGAGCAAGCTGCTAAACCTGCCATTGCTAAACCCACAACTATAGTTCCCACCTCAGTAAGCTATACTTCAAATGATTTTTGTAACAGGTGGCAGTGGCCTCATCGGTACTTTTCTGATTCCTGTTTTGGTAGAGCAGGGGTACCAGGTGCGTGCGCTTTACCGTGGGCAGATACCAACTATACCGCTCGCCGACAAGGTGGAGTGGGTAGAAGGCGATATTCTTGATATAGCGCTTTTGCGCAAGGCATTGCAGGGGGTGACCCATTTTTTCCATTGTGCAGGCTTAGTGTCCTACGACCCTCAGGACAAGGAGCTGCTGAAACAGGTTAACATTGAAGGAGCTGCCAATATAGTAGATGCCTGCCTGGAGGCTGGAACTATAAAACTATGCCATGTAAGTTCTATTGCTGCTATTGGCAGGCCGGCGAAAGCCAAAATACTTACCGAAGAAAGTAAATGGGACCCCGCTGAGTATCATTCAGCATATGCAAGCTCCAAGCACCTGGGCGAGCTGGAGGTATGGCGCGGCATTGCCGAAGGGTTGGATGCAGTTATAGTTAATCCATCGGTTGTGCTGGGGCCAGCAGACTGGGACCGCAGCAGCACCCGGCTTTTCAAATATGTTTTCAACAACAATTCTTTTTATACAGGCGGTACGGCCAATTTTGTAGATGTGCGCGATGTAGTGGAGGCAATGTTGCGGCTTACTTTCTCGGAAATTTCCGGCGAAAGATTTATATTGAATGCAGCGCAACTGGCCTACAAGGATTTCTTTGGGAAAATTGCCGGATGTATGAACCGTAAGGCCCCTGCCTATAAGGTAAACCCGGTAATGGCAGAGCTGGTATGGCGTGCCGAACGGGTACGTAGCTGGCTTACAGGCGCCAGGCCGCTTATCACAAAAGATACCGCACGGGTATCAGCCAAAAATCATTTGTTTAGCAGCGAGAAGGTACAGAAATTCACAGGCTTGAAATTCAGGCCGTTAGATGAAACTATAGCCTGGACCTGCGCCGGATTACTGCAAAAGCAGCCTGTAGCATAGCTTTTTGGTTGCTGCACCATAAACTATTTGCTTGTATAAAATGTAGTGTAACAAAGGTCGTTTTATGCGGCTTGTTGGGATTTGAGATGAAAGATAATTTTGAAGATAACAGCGAAGAGCTGGACTTGATACAACGTTACGAGCAGACACTCGGGAACAATGGCACTGCCTTTTTTGACCTGAACGACTTTGAAACTATAATTGACCACTATACCGCTAACTTCGAGTATAAAAAAGCATTGGCAGCCTGCGATGCAGCCATCGCACAATATCCTTTTTCATCGGAACTACAGATAGATAAAGCACAGTTGCTGGCCATGGCCGGCAGCCTGGATGATGCTTTGGCTTTGATAAACGAAGTTGCCGAAGTAGAGTCGGGCAACCCGGATATTCACCTGACGCGCGGCATTATTTATTCGCAGCGTGGCGAGTACCGCGATGCGATAGACTACTTTAAAAAAGCGCTGGCCTTTGCCGAAGACCGGGATGACATCTTCTTTAATATTGGCCTGGCCTACCAGAGCTGGGGGAAATTAGGGTCGGCTATCAAATTCTATAAAAAGTGCATTGAGCTGAACATCGAAAACGAAGCAGCGATGCAGGAAATAGTGTATTGCATGGAAGCAACCGGTACGCTGCGCGAGCACCTGCCTTTCTTCCAGAAGTTTGTAGATGATGACCCGTACTCGTATGTGGCCTGGTTTAACCTGGGTAACGTGCTGAACAAAATGGGCTCTTATGACAAAGCCATTGCCGCTTACGACTATTCCACCATCATTAAGCCGGATTTTATAACGGCCTACAACAACATGGCAAATGCCTATGTGTACCTGGGCCAGTATATAAAAGCGATAGAAGCATTTAACGCCATGCTGGAGCACGGCGAGCCGTCTGCGGAAGTATTCTGCAACATTGGCGAGTGCTACGAAAAGCTTCAGCAATGGGACTTGTCGCGCAGGTATTACCAGAAGTCAGTGGACCTGGACCCAGAAATGGATGAAGCCTGGTTTGGGATTGGCGTAATACTGGATGCGCAGGGCAAGTGGTATGAAGCCGTTCACTTCTTTAAAAAAGCGGTAGAACTATACGACGACAGCTCTGATTACTGGGTAGCGCTTGCCGCCGCCGAGTACCATGTGGGGCATGTAGTATCGGCGCTGGAGAGTTATGCGCGTGCCGCCGAAATACAGCCAAACGACAAGGATATTTATTTGAACTGGTCTATTATCCTGTTTGAACAAGGTAACTACGACGAAGCGACGGACATTATACTGAATGCCATAGAACTGCAGCCAGACGAAGCAGAACTATACTACAGGGTATGTGCCTATTTACTTTCTGCAGGAAAATACCGCGAAGCGTACAATTATTTGGAAAATGCTTTAATTTTGGACTTCGATAAACACAAGCTGCTCTTCGAGTTTTTCCCGGAGCTGGAGTCACAAAGGGCGTTAGCCAGATTAATTGATCAGTACCGCAAATAACTGCCAATGAATTATTCCTTAAACAACCTGCCGGAGCGTGAATCAAAACCACGCGAGCGGGGCTTCACCATGGCCATGGACAAAGGCCTTAGTGTGCGTGAAGTAGAAGACTTTCTGGATGTAGCCGGAGAGTATGTAGATATTGTTAAACTGGGCTGGGCCACATCGTATGTGGTACCTAACCTGCAGAAAAAATTAGATGCCTACAGGGCGGCCGGTGTGCCGGTTTACTTTGGTGGTACTTTGTTCGAGGCCTTTGTTGCCCGCAATCAGTTTGAAGATTACCGCCGCATTCTGGACAAGTACCAGATGAGCTTTGCAGAAGTATCGGATGGTTCACTGGAGATGAATCATGATGAGAAACTGCAGTACATCCAAACACTGGCCGAGCAGGTAACTGTACTATCGGAAGTGGGTTCTAAAGATGCTGAAAAGATTATCCCGCCTTATAAGTGGATACAACTGATGCAGTCTGAACTGGATGCCGGAGCCTGGAAAGTGATTGGCGAAGCCCGCGAAGGCGGTAATGTTGGTCTTTTCCGTTCTACCGGTGAAGTAAGAAGTGGTCTTGTAGAAGAGATCCTGACCAAGATACCGTTTGAGAAGATTCTGTGGGAAGCACCGCTGAAAGCACAACAGGTATGGTTTATTAAATTGCTGGGCGCAAACGTTAACCTGGGTAACATAGCCCCAAGCGAAGTGATACCACTGGAAACTATACGCCTGGGTTTACGGGGGGATACTTTTCATCACTTCCTAAACATGAATGATAACAACCTGGAAGGGTAACTAACTATAGTCTGAATATAAATTGCCCGCCGGTGCGCCGTTCGGGCAATTTTTTTAATAGCGCTACCAAACTTATGCAACGCAGATCACTTAAAGAATACTTACTGCTTTTCTCGAAAGGTGTGGCCATGGGGGCTGCCGATGTAGTGCCTGGTGTATCGGGCGGAACTATAGCTTTTATCACGGGCATTTATGAAGAGTTACTGAACTCGATCAGATCAGTGAACGGTGAGGCTATTAAGCTACTGCTGCGCTTTGATATTGCCGGGTTCTGGAAACATATCAATGGTAATTTCCTGGTAGGCTTGCTGGCTGGTATCGGGTTCTCTATTGTATTGCTGTCCCGTCTGGTTCTATACTTACTGGCCAACGAGCCGGAGATGTTATGGGCTTTCTTTTTCGGACTGATTGTTGCCTCAACAGTAGTGGTAGCAAAAAAAATTACGAAGTGGACCCCGGCCGTAGTGCTGGCTTTTATAATTGGTGCTGCAATTGCCTATTGGGTAACTATAGCTACGCCAACCCAAACACCTGAAACACTGTGGTTCATTTTTCTGTCGGGTGCTATTGCCATTTGCGCTATGATCTTACCGGGTATTTCAGGCAGCTTTATACTGGTGCTGATGGCCAAGTATGAGTATATCCTGAATGCATTAAAGGAATTGCAGATAGCCACCATTTTAACCTTTGTAGCGGGCTGTTTGGTTGGCATACTTAGTTTCTCGCACGTGCTTAACTGGATGCTGAAGCGCTACCATAACCTGACCGTATCGCTGCTGACCGGCTTTATGCTGGGTTCGCTGAACAAAGTATGGCCCTGGAAACAAACTCTGGAAACATATACCGACCGGCACGGAGAAATAAAGCCCTTGGTGCAGGCAAACGTGTTGCCAACTGAATATATGCAGCTAACCGGGCAGGAACCCTATCTGTTGTATGGTATCCTGCTGGCCATATTCGGTTTTGTACTGGTATACTTTTTAGATAAGGTCAGCGACGATCATACACCTACTGTATAAGTTATGAAACGCTACGGTCTTATCGGCAAAAAGCTGGGGCACTCATTCTCGAAGCGCTACTTTACCGAAAAGTTTGCCAGCGAAGGTATTGCAGATGCGGTGTATGAACTATACGAATTGCCAACTATAGCCGAGTTGCCTCAGCTATGGCACCAGAAGCCGGACCTGGTAGGGCTAAACGTAACGGTACCTTACAAAGAAGAAGTTATCCCTCTGCTGGATGAATTGGATGAAGCGGCTGCACGCATTGGCGCTGTAAATACCATCAAAATCAGTGCAGGCCGAACGATAGGTTATAACACCGATTACATTGGTTTCAGAACATCGCTGGAGAAATTTTACCCGGTAACCGAAGGCAGCAACGCTATAGTTCTGGGGAGTGGTGGTGCCTCAAAAGCTGTGTGCGCAGCTTTAGAAGACCTGGGAATAAACTATACAATTTTGTCGCGCAACCCGGAGCCTGGTCAACTTAACTATAGTTCGCTCACTACTGAGCTGCTGCAGCAATTCCCGCTAATTATCAACACTACTCCGCTGGGCATGTACCCTGATACAGAAAACTGCCCTGCAATACCTTATCAGGCCCTTACAGCAGCGCATTACCTGTGCGACCTGGTGTATAACCCCGAAGAGACGTTGTTCCTGAAAAAGGGAAAAGAAGCTGGCGCACGAACTATAAACGGTCTTGAGATGCTGTATGGTCAGGCAGAAGCAGCCTGGCAGATCTGGCAGAACAGGTAAAGCGTAATGCAATTTGTGCAGCCCGGAAAATAAATCAGAAATGCTGTAACATAAGGCGTGGTGGTATCCGTAAAAGCCTGAAAAAGAGAGCCACCCAAACCACCGCCCTATGATCGCGCAGCTAAACACCCTTAAGCAGAAAGCCCATTCCCTGAATGTTGAAATCTATGCCCTGTACCTGGCGTGTAAAGATGTGCGCGTAAAATGGTATGTGCGTTTTATACTGGCGCTAACTATAGGCTACGCTATCAGCCCCATCGACCTGGTGCCAGATTTAGTACCGGTATTCGGGTTTCTGGATGATGTGGTAGGTGTAACGCTGGGTATTGGCATAGCTTATCAGTTACTAACCGGAGACGTGCTAAACCAGGCACGCCTGCAGGCTTATGAAGCCCTGAGCAGCCCCGAACCTGTTACAGCTTATAAAATAATAGGTTATGTGTGGGTACTGGCACTTTGTATAGTAGCTATTATGGTGTATAAAATACTCTTTTCCGGACTGGCCTAATCGTTTTCATAATTTATACCTGACCAAAAGCACACTTTAAAGTGTGCTTTTATTTTTTATAGAAAATCTTCCTTTTGTAGTATATAAAACCAATCGCGTAATTTTGCTACATTTACAGCTGCTGTTCAAATTGTTATAGTTTAGGCAGCCTAAATCTGTAATGCTAACAAAAATTTTACATGGCCTGCAACCATTCGCCTGTAATCGGGCTCATGTGAGTAGAGCTGCTATCAGAATCAGCGATTGAAAATCTTTAAAGCCAGCAAGTCGGAGGAAGAGAAACTCATAGAGGGTTGCATCGCCGGGAAGCGCGATATGCAGCGGCTCCTGTACGACCTGTATGCTAAAAAGATGATGGTGGTATGCCTGCGTTATGCCTCTACCTCTTTTGAGGCCGAAGATATAGTGCAGGAAGGCTTTGTAAAAGTGTTCTCCAACATCCAGAATTTTAAACGGGATTGCCCATTGGAGTTCTGGATCCGGAAAATTATTGTGAACACAGCACTGAAACACCTGCGCCAGAAATCGCTGCTTACTGTATCGCACGAAACGGAAGAAGTGGAAAACCTGAGCTCCGGCAACTATAACCTGAACGATTATAGTATGGACGAGCTGCTGGGTATGATTCAGAGCCTGGCGCCGCGCTACCGTATGGTCTTTAACCTTTATGCTATTGAAGGCTACAACCATAAGGAGATAGCAGAGATGCTTGGCATTACAGAAGGAACGTCAAAATCACAATATTCCAGAGCCAGAGCCATATTGCAGAATATGCTTGTAAATCAGGATAAACAATATCAGGAGAATGTCATCAGCAAACAATAAAGAATACGGAGAGCTGGAGCAGAGCATGTGGCGCCGCTTTCAGGATGCTGAAGCAATGCCAGACCCTGATGTATGGTCGCGTATTGAGCATACCCTTGTTATACAGGAGAACGCCAAATACAAGAAGCGTCTGCTGTTTTACAGACAGCTGGCGGCTGCATGTTTTGTGCTGTTCATACTGGCTGGTTCTGCCTTGCTGATGCATTTCAAACAGGATCAGGAGCATGCCACATTAGCAACCGCGCAACGGGAACAAACAACTATAAACGAAGCTGACCTGCCTGTAACCATGCCGGCACAGGAACAAACTATAGCTGCAGCCACTCCTGCAAAAGTGCCGGCTCAACCAGAAGTTACTCCTTCTGCTGTAGAAACTATAGTTAGTGATGAGCTTATCTATAATGCCCACCCTGCCGATGAAGTAAAAAGCCAGGAGCCAACTTATAGTTTGGGTAACACGATAGCTGCCAACAGCACTGCAACTATAGATGCTCCTCAGACCACTGATATGGGAACTATAGCAGGCAGCACCAAATCATCATCTACAGTTATAGGTGGTTATCCGGAGACAGCAAAGGGCACTATAGCCAGGCAGGAAAACTATATGCCGGCTTCGCAGGCCATTGCAGCTGTCCCTGATTCGTATACCAGCCCTTCTGCTATAAACCCGCTCCTGCGCCGAAATGCTACCTTAGGCACTTACGATACAGATAAACTTGCAACTGATAATGTAAACAAACCAGAAGTGGCGCTGGCACTAAACACACCTGGCGCAGACAATAAGCAGGAAAAAACAGCCGGCAGCAACAGCCGTTGGAATCTTGGAATGGCCTACGGTTCTTCTTATTTCGATCAGAACATTGCCATACCGGGTTATACCATCACGCCTCCCCGCATTATGATCGTGCCTGATCCGACAGTTGCGCGTCAGCCACCTGGGCCATCTATTTCAGCGGAATCAGAGGAGAACATGCGCGATGCCCGCATCGAATTTGAAGAGAACACACAGGCGGCCATGTCGTTTAACGTAGATGTAAGAACCGGCTTCAGAATTGGAAAACGCCTGAAACTGCTAAGCGGACTAGGCTATAGTCAAAATTCATCCAAAACAAAGACTAACTACATCGTAGAGCAGTTTATCTTTAAGCCGCGCACAAACGAGCGGTCTAAACTACAGCCAACTACAGTGTTTTTGCCATCGCTGCACACCTTCACCACCGACTCGATAAGTGTAACCAAAACAAAGGAGCCGTTTGATGTAGACTATAGTTACCAGATGCTGTCGATACCGGTTGGGTTGCAGGTGGAAGGAAACCTGAGCCAGAAATGGTACTGGTATGCTATGGGCAGCACAGCCGTAAATTTCTTGATGCAGACAGCTATAAAAGCTGCTAACCCAGAGATATCAGATGTTACCTATCGTTTTACCGACGACTCGCCTTTCCGCAGGGTGCATTTTTCCGGTAATGTTGGGCTTGGTCTGGGCGCACGTATTTCAGATGCAGTAAGTATATCGTTCGGCCCTGTGTTCCGGACTTTCTTTAACTCCATGCTCACCGACGATAACGCTGTTGCAACACAAGGCAGGCCGTATACCATAGGCCTGAACATGGGCATAAACTATAAGCTGGATCAGTAACCGCACCCGCAACAAAATATTTTTCAACAGTTGCAACCTTCTGCGCTCATTTAGAATCTTGGTAGTAGAGACGGGCCACAGCATATGTCGGCACATGCACTAACTACCAAAACTATGAAAAAAATGAGCCACACTTATGCCGCGCTAACTATAGTTGCGGCACTTGTGAGAGCCAATTTATCTGGCTGGTATTTGCTGTTGGCACTTCTCTTATTTTCGCTTTTTATGTCTGGCTGTCAAGCCGGCACACCACGGCAAAGTTCCGAGCAACAGAACAGTATAGTTTCGATCCGGTTAGAATCTGCGCTATGATAAAGCATAGTATAAGAACGCTGCTAGGTCTCGGGGTGCTACTAAGTTGCCTGAGCTGCGAAGACAAAGAAGCGGCAATGCCTACGCTGAGTGCAGAGCAGACCAGGAATGTTGTATTAGGGAAGTGGAAAATACAGAAAGTAAATTACCAGATTTGCCGGCAGGGCAACTGCAATACATCAGGGTACACCGGCAGCACGCAGGATTACTTCGAGTTCAGGACAGACAGCGCCTTTCTGTATCGCAGCACACCTGGCGCTGTAAAGCAACCTGAAAAGTTTAAAGCAGCATATACCAAACCAGGAGCTTTTGTATTAACGCATTTGTTCTGGTCTGCTACTTATAACATAAAGGAAAGCAGGCAGGATAAGCTGGTACTGGAGTGCTCGTTTGCAGGTGCCGACCCTTATGCCATCTTTACTGATACCTATTACCTGTATCGGTAAAACACAGGGCCAACTGCCTGCTGCTAATGAGAATTACCGTTCGTACATTATAAAACTATGAAAAGTATTACTAAACTTATCTTGTCCTGCTGTGCAGTTCTGTTGCTTACAGGAGGATGTTCTGATAAAGATAACCCGGAACCAGAGTGCCTGCGCGTAGAGACAGTGGGCCCGGATTGCGACACAGGCTGGCATATCCTAGAAATTGTGAAGAACCAGGAGGTTGGGACACAGGCAAAAAAATATATTGGTCAGCTGGAAAGCGGATTTGTAACTACCGATAACTTACCGCAAGCGTATCGCCAGCCTGGCGTTGAATTTGATGCGACACTGGAGTTGAACGGCGAATACGGCCCGCGCTGTGTAACTATAACCGTTATGTATCCGGCAGTTAAGATTACTAACATTTGCAGCAATCCTCCGGTGATTGCAACCGGTAGCTAATATTGCTGGAATATTTTAGATTTGAATTATTAAAACTGACTGACTTGGAAATGCCTGTTGCTCTGCGGCAGGCTTTTTTTATGCGCTTCAGTTACCGATAACCATGCAGGATTATATTTGATAAAGCTAAACTTACGTACAGTTTCAGATGTTATAGTTTATCTTTACTTATCCGTAAATCAATCGAATGGATTTTAAACTGACATCAGAGTTTCAGCCAACTGGCGACCAGCCCAAGGCCATAGCACAACTCACTGAAGGTATAAATAAAGGCGAGCCTGCACAGGTTTTGCTGGGGGCTACCGGTACCGGTAAAACCTTTACCATGGCCAATGTAATTGCCAATGTAGGTAAGCCAACTCTGGTACTTTGCCATAACAAAACCCTGGCTGCACAGCTCTACGGCGAGTTCAAACAGTTCTTTCCTGAGAATGCAGTCGAGTACTTTATTTCGTATTACGATTACTACCAGCCGGAAGCTTACATTGCTTCTACTGATGTATTTATCGAGAAAGATCTTCAGATAAACGAGGAGATTGAGAAACTACGTCTGCACACCACCTCAGCGCTGCTTTCGGGCCGGCGCGATATTGTTGTGGTGGCATCAGTGTCCTGTATCTATGGTATTGGTAACCCAGAGGAGTTTGGTAAGAACGTGATTTACCTGGCACTGGGGCAGCGTTATAGCCGTAACAACCTGTTGTATACTTTTGTGCAGATACTTTACAGCCGTACCGAAGCCGAGTTTACACGTGGAACATTCCGGGTTAAGGGCGACACAGTTGATATCTACCCGGCTTATGCTGACTTTGCTTACCGTCTGTACTTCTTCGGCGATGAACTGGAGCAGATACACCGCATCGACCCGCAGTCTGGTAAAAAGCTGTCGGATGAGAAGGCGGTAACGCTTTACCCGGCTAACCTCTTCGTTACAGGAAAAGACACACTACAGCAGGCCATTTCTGAGATACAATACGACATGGTGGCCCAGCATGAATACTTTCTGAAAGAGGACAGGCCAGCCGAAGCAAAGCGTATAAAAGAACGCACCGAATTTGACCTGGAAATGATCCGTGAGCTTGGCTACTGCTCCGGCATCGAGAACTATTCCCGTTACTTCGACCGACGTGCGCCGGGTGCACGCCCGTTCTGTTTGCTCGATTATTTTCCGGATGATTTTATGATGGTGATAGACGAGAGCCACGTAACTGTGCCGCAGGTGCGCGCCATGTGGGGCGGCGACCGTTCGCGTAAGGTGGCACTTGTTGAGTATGGTTTCCGTTTGCCGGCCGCCATGGATAACCGCCCGCTTACTTTTAACGAGTTCGAAAGCCTGATGCACCAGGTGGTGTTTGTTAGTGCTACGCCAGGCGACTATGAAATTCAGAAATCAGAAGGCGTTATAGTGGAGCAGATCATCCGCCCAACCGGCCTGCTGGACCCTGTGATAGAAGTGCGTCCAAGTACCAACCAGGTGGACGACCTGCTGGAGGAAATTGATGAACGTGTAAAAGAAGGTGCCCGCGTGCTGGTAACTACGCTTACCAAACGCATGTCGGAAGAGCTGACCAAGTACCTGGAACGCCTGAACATAAAAGTAAAATATCTGCACTCCGAAGTAAAAACGCTTGACCGGGTAGAGATTCTGCGTGAATTAAGGCTGGGCGAAATTGATGTGTTGGTAGGCGTAAACCTGCTTCGCGAAGGCTTGGATTTACCGGAAGTTAGCCTTGTAGCTATACTGGATGCCGATAAAGAAGGCTTCCTGCGTGACCAGCGCTCGCTGATACAGACAATGGGACGTGCCGCCCGTAACGAGAAGGGCAAAGTAATTATGTATGCCGACCGTATGACGGGTTCTATGCAACGTGCGATAGATGAGACCAACCGTCGCCGTGCTACCCAAATGGCTTATAACGAAGAACATGGCATTACACCGCGTACTGTGTTCAAGTCTAAAGACGAAATACTGGAGCAGACTTCCGTAGCAGACTCTAAGAAGAGAGAAGTGAAAATGTATGCCGGGCCGGAAGAAGTGTCTATCGCAGCCGAGCCGATCATACAAACCATGAAGCGCGACGAGCTGGAAAAGCTGATCAAGAAAACCGAAAAGCAAATGGAAGCCGCCGCCAAGGACTTGGACTTTTTACAGGCTGCCAAGTACCGCGACGAACTGGCCGAGCTTCGCAAGCTCCTCAAGACTAAAAGAGACTGAGCTATAGTTTAAGAGTTAGAGAGTTTAGGTGTTGGAGAGTTGAGAAGTTATAAAACACAAAGCCCCTATAGTTTGAGCTATAGGGGCTTTGTGTTTTATCGGAGAAATTCCCCTCCCTGGAGGGGTTAGGGGTGGGGCCTTCCTGTCCAGAAGCAGACAACCAATAATCAACAATTACTGCGGCAGCAATACTTTATCGATAACGTGGATAACGCCGTTTGATGTTGGGATAGAAGCCAGAATGTTAGCGCCGTTAACGGTCACCTTCCCATCTTTCACGCCCATCGTTACGCGCCCGCCATTTACCTGGCCTAGGCTCTGGCCATCTTCAAAACTCTCCGCTTGCAGCACGCCTACATACACGTGATACTGAAGGATGTTGCGCAGGTCGCTTCGTTTTTCTGGCTGCAGCAGCCCTTCTACGGTGCCGGCGGGCAATTGCTCAAAAGCAGCATTGGTTGGCGCAAAAACTGTAAACGGACCAGCGTTGGTAAGCACATCTACCAGGCCGGCAGTTTTAACGGCTGTTACCAGTGTGGTATGGTCAGGAGAAGCGGCGGCTACCTGTACTACGTTTTTCTGAGACTCATCGTCCTGCACAGCCGACTGGCCTGCTGTTGCTTCTTCAGTTGCTTCGTTATGTACTTCGGTGGTGGTTGTCTGTTGTTCCGATGAATTGCAAGATGCCAGCATAGCGCCTGAGGCTATAACAATGGCGAGAGCGACCTTTTTCATACTAATTGAGTTAAGAGTTAAAGTTTACTCAAATTTGGCAATCAAAAAGGTCTTAAAACATGACTTGCGTTAGCCTTAAAAATGACTTTTGTTCCTATTTTATGGCAGAATATAACAGAAGCCGGGCCATATGTGGATCTCGCATCGGAGATCGTGCCCAATGCGCAAACTATAGTTCAAGCAGTCTATAATAAAAGCAGCCCTTTTTCGCGTAGTTCAAACCAGGTTGGCGAGGCCAGAAATTCGTCAAAGGTAAGGTGCGCATCAGCCGGAAAGCTCTCTTCCAACTGCTTTAAACTATAGGCTTCCTCACTTTCCAGCGATACTCTTTGTATGGTATCAAATAGCCACTGGCCTATCGTTGCGGTAGTCTTTACCTGGAAATCTTCGCCTTTTTCGTAGAAGGTAAGCTCGCAGCGCTCTATCGTCTGGCCTTTTTTAGCAACCATTGTAAAATCTATTTCCGGAATGCTGCCAAGCCATAACAAACGTGCATTCATGCGGGTACTGTCGGGGCGGTGCGGTTGCGCAATGGCGCTGCTGATCAGGTCTCGTTTTATTGTGGTTCGCGGCGTTTTAAAATCGAACCAGAACGATAGCGGCTCATCTAGGGCTACGCCATGCATATAGTTGTAAAGTGCTTTGCTTATGCCCGGGCCGAACAAACTATGGTCGGTGCCTTTCGGGTCGTCGTGCCACAGGTCGTTGTTGGCAAAGTCGCCTTCTTCGGGGCCAACCTTCACCACGCCATACTTCTCCGGATTCTTACCGATCGGGCTATGGGCCGTCATGCTGAAGCGGTGCCAGTATCCGGACTGTATCACATTATTTTCAAACAGTTGGCGCACTACTTCCAGCGAGTCTACTGTTTCCTGGGTAGTTTGTGTCGGGAAACCATACATTAAATAGGCATGCACCATAATGCCGGCTTGCGTAAAGCTGTCGGTCACGCGGGCAACTTGCGCTATAGTTACGCCTTTCTCCATCAGGGCCAGCAACCTGTCTGAGGCTACTTCCAACCCACCCGAAACGGCAATGCAACCCGACTCAGCCAGCAAGCGGCACAGGTCTGGCGTAAAAGTCTTCTCGAAACGGATATTTCCCCACCAGCTGATTTTTACACCCCGGCGAAGCAGCTCTATAGCCATGTCGCGGAGCGGGGCAGGCGGTGCAGCTTCATCTACAAAATGGAAACCGGTCTGGCCGGTCTGGGCGATGATCTGCTCGATTCTGTCAACTAAAAGTGTAGCCGGAGCCACATCGTAACGGCGTATATAGTCCAGGGTAATGTCGCAGAAGGAGCAGCGTTTCCAGTAGCAGCCGTGCGCAACAGTTAGTTTGTTCCAGCGGCCATCGCTCCACAAACGGTGCATCGGGTTCACCACATCAATCACCGACAGGTAGTCTTTTATCGGTAATCCGCTATAGTCTGGTGTACCTACTTCGGTGTGCGGTACGTCTGGGTCTGTGCAGTTGTTTATATAGCTTACCTGCCCATCCTGTAGCATGAAAGTGCGTTGCAGGTTGGTTGCTTCCCGTTTTCCTTGCAGGTATTCCAGCAGTTTCAGCCACGGACCTTCGCCATCATCCAGCGTTACAAAATCGATGTACTTGAACAGGCGCGGCTCTTTTAAACTACGAAGCTCGGTGTTTGGGTAACCGCCGCCCATGGCTGTTTTTATGGTTGGGTAGTTTTGTTTGATATACTGCGCCAGCCTTAAGCCACCGTACAAGTTGCCCGGAAACGGAATAGAAAAACCAACTATAGTTGGCTGTACCTGCTGCAGTTTTTCTTCCAGCAGCTCCAGTAAAAACTGGTCTACCAGGTTTGGCTCCAGTTGCAATTCTTCTTCCAGCGGGTCAAATGAGGTAGCCGACATGGCCAGTTTTTCGGCGTAGCGGCTGAAGGCAAAGTACGGGCAAACAGTTTCCTTTATCAGGTCGCCGAGGTCTTCTAAATACAAAGTGGCCAGGTAACGTGCCCGGTCGGTAATGCCCATGCTGCCAAATGCCCACTCCAGATCCTCCACCTGGTCGAACCGCGAGGCCTCGGGCAAAAACCTGCTGAAACTGATTTGCTGGGCTATAGTTAAGTCCTTGTTCTGCAGAAAACGGATAACCGGCTCTATGGTGTTCAGGTACTCACGCTTCAGTTTCAGTATCCTGAAACTGTTATCCGAAAGCTCATAATCGCCTGCCTCGATAGCAGCAAATATTTTTCTCAGCCCAGCCTTGGAAAACATACGCAGTACCAGCTCAATGCCCAAATCTGCCTGCGCTACGTTGTAGCCTTGCCCGCGCAAAAAGCCGGTTAAGTAAGCCGTAGCCGGATAAGGCGTGTTTAGTTGGGTAAGCGGTGGCGTAATAAGCAGTATAGTTGGCGTAGTTTCCAAAGTGTAAAAGTTAAAGTAAAACCCGGACTGCAAAAGTACAGATTTTATGGCACAGTGCTTTAGCAACAGCTACAGGTAGCGGCAGGTTCAGAAAAGAGAGAAACAGGAGTTAGCGTCCGAAGATTTTATTGATAGTGTAGTTTACGCCAGGCACGATGCCAAACACAGTTACGGCTATCATAAAGAAGATGACAAAGAAGGAATTAAGCCAGCGAACTATAAAATCGGAAGGGATACCGAATGTGTAGAGTTCCAGGGCAGACGCAAGAAGCACGCTGATGATCATGATCACCAGCAGTTTGGTTTTGAATTGAGCAGAAAAAAGCGTCCTCTTCATGAATGAGAATAAACTATAGTTGCAAAGGTACAACCCGCAACTATAGTTCAGCAACTTATGAGTGGCCTTTTTGTGCTTCTTCGTCTTCGTGCTGCTGGCTGCTTATATCAGTATTGGTTCTAGCCTGTGGCGGAGCCGTTGTTTTATGTTGCTTTACTTTCCGGATGTCAGAAGAATCATCCTTGCTGGTTTCTTTGCGTGGGTCTACTGGCTTGTTCTGTTTCATAGCTATCGTTTGGTTGTGGTTCTATCTGTCATACGGTTGCCAGGCAGTTAATGGTGTGTAATCAACTATAACCTGGCTGCGGTCGTAAACAAGTTATGTTGAAACAGAATTCTATACCTATGAATACCAAACCAATTAAAACGATTTTACTGGCTGCCTTTTTCGCTGGAGGCCTTACCATATCAGCCTGTGATACCGGCCAACGCCCCGGCGATGTAAACAACGAAGACAGCGACCATGTGGATGAAGGGTCCCTGAACGAAGGCCATAACTCAGCCAGCAACCCTGCCACATCTGATACCGCCGATATGGAACGACACTACGACAATGCCGAAGGCGCAGTGCATGCCGGTGATGGCCAAAGAGATGGTACTGACAGAAGTGATGTGAATAACGAATAGTTGTTTTTTAGAAGGATAAAGGGAAGTATAGCTCAGGCTATACTTCCCTTTGTTGTTTATAATAGACTATAGGTCGCTTTTGTCATGTCGAGCGCTAGCCGAGACATCTTATAGGTCCTATAGCTAACTATAGCTGCCACTGGACACAAGCAGTCTCTTCTATAGTTACTGCTGATCCTGGGAGCTTTACCTGCCTATCGTTTCAATCCCGCTTTGGTGCGCTCACGGCCGCGAGGCCTCGTCTTTGGGCATCGCGCTGCTTTCGCTTCCTTGGCTCGTCCCTCGCCATGCCTTACGGCACCGGAACCTCTCGAGGCGCTCAACCCAAAGACTGAGATCTTTCGATAGCTATAGTTCTTATGGTTGGAATGGCTATAGCTCGTAGCTTTTCCGTGGTGGTAGTTGCTTGGGCCAGGCTGCGCCTGCCTACCGTGGTCTGTAACTATAAAACTATAGGATCAACTATAGGAAAAGTAGTAATTTCCCTTTCGGGAGGGGTAGGGGTGGGTTAAAATGCCAACTATAGAACTATAGCCACTCAACTAAAGTAGTAGCAGAAAATTCCCCGCCTTAGACAAGGAGGGGTTAGGGGTAGTTGGACCTGTAGCAACTATAGTACTAGAGCCACAACTATAGCCAATCCTTTAATCCTGTAAATCCTGATTCAGACAAACCTTGCTGTAAAATAAAACAGCTGCTCCTGATACAGAAGCAGCTGTCTTTTATCAACCAATGTTCACAATTAATTAAAAACAAAGCCGTTTGGTGCGATGCCGGCTTTAAACTCTTTTATCTTCTGGCCAGCCGGGCTGTAAATAAATACGGTGCCACTGCCGGAGAAATTATTTTCATCTGAACCGAAAATGTTACCGTTCTCAGGGTCTACTCCCAAACTATAAAAGTCGCGGTTTATCACTACAGTGCTGCCAAGTGAAGTAGCGCTTACCGGATGCTCGTAGGTTTTATTCTGGTAGTTAAAGTATAGTTTGTCGCCGGTGCCGTTTACAGCCAGGTTTTTAGGCATGCTCTGGTTGCTTGGTACCACGAATTTCTGCTCGATTTTAAACGTGCTTGTATTCAGCTTTGAAAGCGCGCCAGCAGTAGTTTTGGTGTAATCGATGGCTGACCAGTCATCAGTATAAACTACTTTGCCGGTGCTCAGAATCCAGATGTTCTGATCTTTGTCTTTCACCAGGTTGCTTGGGCCGTCAATGACTTCTATAGTTGTCTCAACTATATCTGCTGAAGGGTTGATAATGGAGAGCGTGTTATCGCCGCCATTGGCAACTATAAGCTTACCGTTTGCTACAATCAGCTGTTCCGGCATAGCGCCAACCGCGATCGTTTTGATTACCTTATTCGTTTTCAGGTCAATTACAGATACTCGGCCATTGCCGCCGTAGGCTACCCATTCTGTTACATAGCCTTTGTTACCGTTCAGCGCAGCAAAATAGCGTGGCTGCTGCAGGCCTTCTATCACAGCTACGGTCTTAAAAGTAAAGGCATCAACCACCTCTATCTTGTTGCTGTTATTCGCCACAACATAAGCCAATGTATCGTGCAGCACCATATCCTGGATAACATCACCAAGCGGGCGGCCTCCGTTGGCAGCTGTAAAAATATAGTTCTTTACCTCATGGCCTGCGCTGTCGCTGAGGAACGAGATAGAGCCGTTCGGGGTGCCGTAGTTACCTTCGTTCAGTATAAAAACGCCTTTCTGGTCGAATGGGCCTCTTACTTTAGGGTCTTCTTCTACAATTACAGGTTCTACTTTTTCTTCTTCGCAGCTTGTAAACCCAAAGGCGGTGGTAAATAACAAGGCCGCCATTAAATAACTGCGAAGCTTTAGCATTCTTTTCATTTTATAGTTGTAAGTGGTTTTATAGTTAAGGAATTAAAAAGCGTAAGCTGACGGTGTAACTCCGGAGCGGCATAGCATGGTAAGCCATTGTCTGGTACACTTCATTGGTAATATTATCGGATCGGAAAGTCAGGATGAATCTGCTCGGGCCGATCTGCAGTTGCCTGCTCAGGACGGCATTAAGCAGCATAAAACTGTCGAGGCTGGTGGTTTGGGAGTTGCTGGTGTAGCGCAGGCCGGTATAGTTCAGGTCAGCGTTCAGTTGCCAGTTTCTATAGTTAATGCCGGCTGCAAATACGCCTTTATGCCGTGGTACATACATCAGTTGCTTATTCTTGTCACCCTGCCCTTCGTACACTTCTACCTGCTCCGACGAGGCATAAGTATAACCTGCCGATGTGTTCAGTTTTACACTGCCCAGCGTAGCCGTTACCTGCTGGCTCAGTTCTACTCCCATTGAGCGCACTTTCTGCAGGTTTGCAGGTCGCCAGCGGCCAGTAGCGTCCGGAGCCCATTGCAGCCAGTCATCGATCAGCATGTAGTACCCGGTAGCTTCGGTTTCGAGCAGCAGTTTATCTCCGGAAACAAATACATGGCGAAGCCCGCTTTCATAGTTCCAACCCTGCTCTGGCTTCAGGTCAGGGTTGCCTGCATTTACCCAGAAACGATCGTTAAGCGTAGGCACCCGGTAGCTTCCTGCAACATTTCCTTTTAAATAAAACTGGTGCTGGTTATGCTGAAAGAATCTCCAGTTAAAGCCAAAAGCTGGCGTGGGAGTTGGGTTATAGTTCTGCACAAATGTCTGGCGCAGGTTCAGGCTCAGGTCCAGATTATGGGTGGGGTCGCAACGTAGAAGGGCAAAAACTGATGCACGGTTCTCATGTTCGGTAGTGGCATAGCCATTGTTGTCAGCTACGAAATGCTGCAGGTTAATGCCACCTCGCAGGCTCCAGCTTTCGCCTTTGGTATAGGTTTGCTCAGCCTGTAGCTGGTAAGTCTGCACATCGGCCAGCGAGTTGGTAGCGTCAGCGGTGTAGCGAAGGTAGTCTTTAAAATAAGCCAGCTTTACATCGGTTTTGCCCAGGTTGCTTTCGTGCGTCAGCGCTGTGATCAGGCGCAGGTTTCTGTCCAGCTGTTCGGCATTGTTCTGCGCCGACCCCATGGCTGATTGTAATTCCCTGTCGGCTTCTGTGTACCAGCTGTGCAGGACAATGCTGGTTTTAGGTGAAATCTTCCAGCTTAGATCCTGTGTAAGGCCATATTGTTTCTGGGCGGCGTGGTCTTCGGTGCGTTTCGGGTTGCCAAAGCGGGAGATGTCGGTGTAGTTGAAGTTGTTTTCGGCAGTTCTGCGGTAGGCGCCTATAGCTAGCTGTAGTTTATCTGTACCAAACCGGATGCTGCCATTGCTGTAGTAGCGGCCAAAGCTGCCCACTTCCTGTTGCAGTTCCAGCCCCAGGCCCTTTGTGTTATAGGTAGGGGAGTTTAGTAACACAGCCCCGCCAATGGCGCCATTGCCATACATGGCTCCCGCCGAGCCAGCCTGCACCGACACTTCACCAATTCCGCTGAGCGGTAACGTCGAAAAATCAGCCTGCCCGAGTGTGGGTAAACCAATGTTCAGGCCATTCCAGAGCACTGCGGTTTGCGAGGCATTGGTACCCCGGAACGACACGCTGGAAAGTCCGTTTACGCCATAGCTTTTAAAATAGACCGGCGTGCGTGCCTGCAGGGCATCTGCTAAAGAACTGCTGCTGTAAATTTTGAGGTAGCTGCTGTCTATAGTTGTCACGCGGCTGCCGGCTGCAAATACTTCGGCAGGTCGGCCAAAAACTTCCACGCTTTTTAGGTGGTAGGCAGTTGTATCCTGTTGCGCTGCGGTGGGCAGGGCAACTATAGTTAAAAACAGAAGCTGTAAAATACGGTACGCCACTTAGGTTTATGCTTTTATCCCGAAGCATGCTAAAGGGCTATGAGGTGTGCAGTAAGAGCCGGATGAGGCAGAAACCGCGCAGCTTTTTACCCGAAAGCATACGACAAATCGTTGTCCGGACTGGCAGGTCTCCTGGCTCTCTTCAGTCAGCCTGCCTTCCCATGCAAAGCACAGTGGCACTGGTTTAGGCTAACCCTTTGGTGAAGATCACAGTTGCGGGAACAGCACAGGTATTACACCTGTTTCCCTTTTAAGGCCAAAACTACAGGCTATAGTTTCAGCCACCAATCGGGGGTAAAATTACGAATTATGTATTAAGAAATATGAATTAGGTGTATTTAATTCTCGTAGTTCTCAAAAAGCTGTTTATAGTTGGTTCGCGGTAATTAGCTAATTCCCCTCCTCGGAGGGATTAGGGGCGGGTTATTTCTATTCCTGAAACTTCAAGGATGATAGCTTATAGTTGGGTGTGCCGGCTGGGCCGTCGGGCTCTCGCGGCTCGCTCTATAGTTGGTGCCCAACTATAGGAGCTCAAGCAACCGCTCCATCCCTCACGCAAACTATAGACTAACTTTTGCACGCTTTTAACGAATAACGAACAATCAACAACAAACAACGGAATTGAAGCTACCTAAAGACTTTTACACCCGGCCTGATGTGGTGCAGATAGCGCAGGAGCTGCTGGGCAAGTACCTCTATACTGCTGTAGATGGTATGCTAACCGGCGGAATGATAGTGGAAACAGAAGCTTATTCGGGAGAGAATGACCGCGCCTGCCATGCCCACATGAACCGCCGGACTGCCCGCACCGAAATTATGTACCACGAGGGTGGCGTAGCCTATGTGTACCTGGTGTATGGCATCTATAACCTGTTTAATATTATCACCAATGTAGAAGGCAAAGCCGATGCAGTGCTGATTCGCGCCATTGAGCCGGAGGTCGGTACAGAAGAAATGTTGCTGCGCCGGAACATGCCAACTATAAAATCGAACCTAACCGCTGGCCCAGGCGTGATGAGCATCGCTCTCGGTATTAACCGCAAACACTACGGCGAAAACCTGACAGGCAACACCATCTGGCTCGAAGATAAGGGCATCCGGATACCTGAAGCCGAAATGATGACTGTTCCACGTGTGGGCATAGACTATGCAGGCGACGACGCCCTGCTACCCTGGCGGTTTTACATAAAAGGCAATAAATGGGTAAGTAAAAAGTAATTATTCTAATCTTGCAAATGGGTCGCTCTGTTTTACTACCAGCAGCTGGTACAGGTAAGGCTTTACTTCAGGGGCAATACCCGAGAGCAGATATACCGTAGTTCCTGTTTCGCGTGCATAAGGGTCCTCGATACTGCCGACTTTTCTGATACTTTTGAAGTAAGCTTTTTCATCTTCCTGAAGCGGTTCTTCGCCGGCCTCCTTTATAAGAATAAAATGCTTAAGCTGCGGCAGGTCCGGAAACCAGTAAATATAGTCGGCATTAAAGGATACGGCCGGGGGAAGCTTTTTATGGCTATAGTAATTAATAGCGCCTGCCTGTCCATAGTTGTCGCAGAGGATAAGGGTGTACGGTTTCTCTGCTTCGGGTATTTGCTGGTAAGCTGATGTGGCTATAGTTTCTAGTTCCTGCCAGCCCAGCATATCGGCAAAATCCTGGGGCAGGTGGTGTTCTTTCCCGTCTTCCCACTTTAGCAGGTTCAGGTCTTTAAACTTTTGCGCATTCACCTGTATCTCGGCAGGGCTCAGCACCGGGAAAACCACATTCACGAGCGGAATAAATAAGACTATAGGAACCAAAACCCAGGCCGGGCGGGTATAGCGCAGCCAGTTTTTGCTGAACAGTTGCTCCCAATACACACTGCCAAAAGCAATAAGCACAGGATATAAGCCAATGGTGTAGTAGCTCTTTGCTTTCAGGGCCAGGAACAGCAGCATCACGAGTAGGTAACATAGCCCAACAAACCGGTAGGGCCGGAAAGGCCTGTAAACTATAAACGCTACCAGCGCCCCGAGCCAGATAAAAACAGAGCCGATAAAGAACAGCAGCTGGTCCAGCAGAAAAGCAGGTGGCGAAACATTTACCAGCTGCGTGGCCTTTAGCTCCTGCATATGCGATAGTACCGGGAAGTTGTGCTGCACCTGCCAGATCAGGTTAGGCGAAGCAACTATAAGGGCTGTAAATGCAGCCAGGTATAAATGCTTTTGGGCAAATAACTTACGGTATGGCGAAAGGAGCAGCGCTGCAGCCAGGCCCAGTACCAGAAACAGAATGGTGTACTTGTTCAGAAAACCCAGTCCGATGACTATAGCTAAACCGTACAGCCACTTTACATTTTGCGTGTGCAGGAAACGGATAAAAAGATAAAAGGTAAGCGACCAGCAAAGAATATCGAACGAGTTGGGCTGGAACAGCATATTTAGCCGGAGCATAGCTGAAAAAAGTATTGCTGTAGCCGCTAATATTTTTGCAAAGCGTCCGCCTTTCAGTTCATCTACAGTCAGCCATACCACAACTATAGTTATGGCGCCAAACAAAGCCGGGAAAAACCGGACCCAGAAGTAGCTATTGCCCAATGCCTGTATTACCCAGGCCACAAGCGCGGTAAATGGCGGCACCGATATATATCCGGCTGCTAAATGGTTGGCCTGGTCCAGGTGCAGGTATTCATCGCGATGCAGGTCATAGGCCGCATCAACCAGCGCATACTGCATTACAAATTTCAGCAGTACAAAGCTGGCAACTATAGCTGCATCAATAATCAGGTTCCTTTTCGCGTCTGGCATCTGCTCAAGTATATAGTTAAAAGTAAATATAAACTATAAATCAGAACGGTAGCCATAAAAAAAGCAGCTATAGTTTAAACTATAGCTGCTCACTTTGCTAAACTTCTACTTTACATTATTGGTCGCTTTGGTTTCGTGCGTTATCCTGTTCATTGTCGGTGCGCGCCTGCGGTGTCGGATTATTTGATCCGAACTGGCCTACCGCATCGTTTTTCAGGTTGTTCGAAATGTCTTTTTGGCCGCTCTGGTCTGTTTCCATTCGGCTGCCCTGACCAGCGCCTTGTGTTGGTTTGTTCTGGTTGCCGGTTCGGGATGCAGAATTGCCCATCGCGTTCGGGTTGTTACTGCCCTGGTTTGTTATCTGCTGCGACTTTTGCCCGCCCTGCTTGCCAGCCTGAAAAGAATTCTGCGGATTGCTCGAGCTTCCTTTCTGCTGCTGACCCTGCTGGTTCTGCTGATCTTTATTCTGGTTATCTTTCATGACTCACTAATTTTTAAGTTTGTTTTCTGTACTTGGAGAGGCATATAAAACTAAAAGGTATAAACAGCTCCTGCTGTACAAGAACTATTTATACCTTTAGTTAGACTATAGTTTTACCGGTTGCCGGATTTGTTGCCGGAACCAGAATTATTGTTGTTTTTATGACTTTGACTTCCTGCTTTGGCATGTCCTTCCGGATCGCCGTGCCAGCCACGACCCTGACCGGTGTTTTTGTTGCTGCTGCCGCTATTCAGGTTAGATGTTCTGCCTGATGAAGACGAACCACCTGAATTTGAAGAGTTACGCATAGAAGACGAACTCTGTGAAGAAGAGCCCATGTTGCTACGCGAATTGTTAGAAGATGAACTGTTATTCTTGTCCTGGTTATTCATGTTGTTGCTTTTCATAGCTTAGAAGGTTTTGGTTAAACATGTATTACCCAATAGGGCTTTACCAACTGTTTTACGAGGCAAATAGCAGGCAGTTAACAGTTCGGATTATTTAATGCAGGCTATGTTATAGTATTTTGCCGAGGCTACCAGAATAAACTTTATATAGATTTATTTGACTATAATAACGGGTGTATGTAGTTGGTACGTAGCCGATTAGAGTTGAAAAGAGGAGCTATCATACTATAGAATGGTGCTGCACTCTAATCAGCCTAAGTGCATTTTACGCCCTGCATAAATTTTTGAGAAATTTTTACAAGGGCCTTTATGCCTTTTCGCAAAACAGTACGATTGGCTTCTGGTGCATGTCGGTCGTAAAAAACAGATAATTATTTCCCCCTTCCCGGATACCGGTCTTTTTGCGGATGTTGGCAACCGAATCTGGAAAATTGCGCACCGTAATGTTAGCCTGTTTTTGAGGAAGCTTTGCCAGCAGCTCTTTCTTATTAAAGCGGCTAACGCTGGTGCAAACAAATGCACGTCCCGGAAAATCGGGCAGCAGCACATCGGATGTATACAGGTGGCTGTTCGGGTGCAGTTTAAATAAACTATACTGTTGTGCTATGCTTTTATAAGCACCGGCTTTAAGTATGGCTGCATTAGGCTCATAAATATAAGTGAGCGGGTCAGAATAAGGCGCTGCTATAGTTTGCTCCTGTGCAGTGGTAAAAGTAAACGTGCTCAATGTGCCGTCGTTCTTAATATTAACAGCCTGTATCTGCAGTTGTTCCGGTGGATTCTGCTGCAACAGGTACAAAACCTCCTTGCATTCATTCTGCACTGCAATTACCCACACCTTTGCTACCATCCCCAACTGTGCAATGGCCAGGTCTATGTCCAGCATCGGCGAGGTCTTCAGCAGTACTTTATCAGCTTTCTGTAATAGTTGGGGCAACAAACCGAGTACATCAGGTTCGCAGTCCTGCAGCAAATGCAGTTTTTCTGCGCGGTCGCCGCGGCGGGCAGGATCCAGGTACAGCACGTTGGCGTAGCCGGTAAAGCTTTGCAGAAATGCAGCAGCAGTGGTAGCTATAGTTTGTATGTTAGCTGCCCCAAGCGCTTTAAAGTTATAGTCTGCAATTTCTGATAGTTCCTGGTTTTGTTCCACGTGTATAACCTGCTCAAAGCTTTTGGCAAAGTAATAGCTGTCGGCCCCGAAACCCCCGGTAAGGTCTGCTAACAGTTTACCACTTACCAAAGATGACTTAAAAGCAGCTGTCGCTTCCGAAGAGCTCTGCTCTACCGAAATATTTGCTGGAAATATCAGTTCCGGATTAAGTGCCCATGCGGGTAATTTTCCCATTGCTTTTTGACGTGCCTGTATCTGCTTTACCAGCTCCGGAACGGGCAATTCTGAGTAGCGGTGGGCCTGCAACATCAGGGCAGATGGCTGTTCCTGCAGGTGTTCCATCACAAACTTCTTCTCATTTTCGGTAAAGGGTCGCATACTGCAGCTTACAAATGGTTCGTTAATAAACAGGCTGTACAGCAAAAGTACTGTTAAAAAAGGATTCTGCTGTACTTAAAAAAACCAGGTTTACGGTTAAACAATTCTTTTTCCCGCTGGTTTTATAGCCATTATATCCTAATTATTCACTAAAATTTAAAAGCTATGAGAAAATGGATGAAATTGATTGTACTCGCTGTTTTGCCCGCTGCAATGTTGGCAAGTTGTGATGACGATGATGATGATGTGCCAGTTATTGAGCAGAAAGCAAGAGTTATGGTTGTTCATGCCTCGCCTGATGCCCCTGGAGTGGACCTGTTTGTAGATAACGCCAAAGTTAACGCTACAGCATTAACCTTCCCTAATAATACCGTCTATTTGGATGTTCCTGCAGGAAGCAGAAATATTAAGGTTAATGCTACAGGTACAACTACTTCAGTAATAGATGGTAATATTACTTTCCAGAACAATAGAAACTATACCATATTTGCGGCTGGTTCGCTGGGAAGCAATAACATAGAGCCGCTGGTTCTGGAAGATGATCTAACAGCGCCAACTGCCGGCAATGCAAAAGTCCGTTTTGTACACTTGTCGCCTGACGCGCCCGCTGTTGATATTGTAAACGTGACCACACCTAACGAAGCCGTGCTGTTTAACGCACAAAGTTTCAGACAGGCATCAGGGTTTGTTTCGGTACCGGCAGGTAGTTATGACCTGGAAGTTCGCCTGGATGCTGATAACACCGCTGTGCTATCGTTAAATGACATAAACCTGCAGGATGGTAAAATCTACACTATTTTTGCCAGAGGTTTTGTACAACCGCCATCAGGAAACACAAATACGCTGGGAGCTCAGATCATTGAGCACGTCAGACCATAAACGCTGATACACTAGTTTATACTTTACTTAGAAGCAGTGTTTGCCTGTTGGCAGGCACTGCTTTTTGCTAAAACTGCTGTAGCCTAACTATTTATTGATTTGCGTAACAAATTCCGTAATTTTGAGTTTTCATCTGAAAAAACATTAAAAATGGTAGATACATATCTGAAGTACAAAGTAAAAGACATTTCACTGGCTGAGTGGGGCCGTAAAGAGATAAGACTGGCTGAAGCAGAAATGCCTGGCCTGATGGCAATTCGTGAAGAATATGGCGCAAGCAAGCCGTTGGCAGGTGCTCGCATTGCTGGTTGCTTACACATGACGATCCAGACTGCTGTGCTGATTGAAACACTGGTTGAACTGGGTGCGGAAGTTACCTGGTCATCCTGCAATATTTTCTCAACTCAGGACCACGCTGCTGCTGCCATTGCTGCTGCGGGTATCTCGGTTTACGCCTGGAAAGGTATGAATGCCGAAGAATTTGACTGGTGCATTGAGCAAACCCTGTTCTTCGGTGAGGACCGTAAGCCACTTAACATGATTCTGGATGATGGCGGCGACCTGACCAACATGGTACTTGATAAGTATCCTGAACTGGCTGGCGGCATCAAAGGTCTTTCAGAAGAAACTACAACAGGTGTGCACAGACTTTACGAACGTGTAAAGAACGGAACGCTGCCAATGCCTGCCATTAACGTAAACGACTCTGTAACGAAGTCTAAGTTCGATAACAAGTACGGCTGTAAAGAGTCGTTGGTAGATGCGATCCGTCGCGCTACTGACGTAATGATGGCTGGTAAAGTAGCTGTTGTTGCCGGTTACGGCGATGTGGGTAAAGGTTCTGCTGCTTCACTAAGAGGTGCAGGTGCCCGCGTTATCGTTACTGAAATTGATCCGATCTGCGCGCTGCAGGCTGCTATGGACGGCTTTGCAGTGAAGCGCATGGCTGATGCCGTGAAAGAAGCGGACATCATTGTTACAGCAACTGGCAACAAGGACATCATCACAGAGCAGCACTTCCGTTCTATGAAAGATAAAGCCATTGTTTGTAACATTGGTCACTTCGATAACGAGATCGACATGGCGTGGCTGAATGGCGCTTACGGCAATACAAAAGATGAGATCAAGCCACAGGTTGATCTTTATAACATCGAAGGAAAAGACATCATCGTACTGGCTGAAGGCCGCCTGGTAAACCTAGGTTGCGCTACTGGTCACCCATCGTTTGTAATGTCTAACTCATTCTCAAACCAGACTCTGGCGCAGTTAGAGCTTTGGACAAACGCAGATGCGTACGAGAACAAAGTTTACACGCTGCCTAAGCACCTGGATGAGAAAGTTGCCCGCCTGCACTTAGGTAAAATTGGTGTAGAGTTGGATGAACTTACTCCGGATCAGGCTGCATACATTGGCGTAACCGTAGAAGGTCCGTTTAAGCCAGAGTATTACAGATACTAATAAGAATTACGTTCCCTTAATAAAACCAGAGAAGCCGGCTACTAAGCCGGCTTCTTTTTTTGTAGCTACTATAACTATAGGTAAAACCACCAGCTGTAATCAGTATTTTAGGTGTATTAAAACTGCTATAGTTGAGCATACTGGTAGAAAAATAATCGAAATGGTTTATTACCTTTATAGGTATTATAAACAGATGTTTTAATGAAAGTCAGTGGATTTACTTTTGTTCGTAATGCTGTAGTCTACGACTATCCTATATTGGAAGCGATCAACTCTATTCTGCCTGTTTGTGATGAAGTGGTGGTAGCTGTGGGCAATTCTGAAGATAACACTTTAGAGCTCATCAAAAGTATAGATTCTCCCAAAATCAGGATTATAGAAACGGTATGGGACGATAGCCTGCGTGAGGGTGGCCGTGTACTGGCTGTAGAAACAGATAAAGCCTACGCTGCTGTTGCCGATGATTCTGATTGGGCCATCTATATCCAGGGCGATGAAGTAATGCATGAAGATTACCTGGATAATGTTCGGAGAGCGATGCTGGAGTATAAGGATGACCCGGAAGTGGATGGGCTCTTGTTTAAATACCGCCACTTTTATGGTTCTTATGATTACGAAGGCGATGCAACCAGCTGGTACAGACGCGAGATAAGAATAGTGCGGAAGCGCAGTGATATCTACTCCTACAAAGATGCCCAGGGATTCCGGAAGGGCAATAACCAGAAACTACAGGTTAAGCTCATTGATGCTTACATCCACCACTATGGCTGGGTGCGCGACCCTGTGGCACTGCAGAAAAAGTACGAAAACAGCAGCAAGTTCTGGAACTCGGATGAGTGGATAAAAGAGAACATTGTGCATAACGAAGAGTTCGATTTTTCCGATATTGAACCGATAAAGCTGTTTGAAGGCAAGCACCCTAAAGTTATGCACGACCGGATTGCCAGAAAGAACTGGAACTTTAGCCGGGACCTCAGCAAGAAACATTACAGATTAAAAGATCGGGTGAAATTATTTGTTGAGCGCCTTACAGGTTACAGGCCGTTTGAGTACAAGAACTATAAAATCATATAATCTACGCCGGTTTATAGCCAAGTTTCAGGACGCTTTAATAAAACCAGAATACGCACAGCACATGGGCCACTTAACAAGAATTTTCAATAAATATCTACCGGACAGGGTACTTAAGACTGTAGACTTTTATAAGGCGTATCCTAAAGCTAAAGCGCAGAAAATAAATAAGTTTTTGGATGAGGATGCTGTAAAATTTCTGAAAGGCTACAAGAGCTTCAGGGAAGGTACTGTTACATTTTTAGGCAAAGATTTCAAATTCTCGCATGCCGGCTCGCTGATCCATTCTGTTGAGGAGTTGTTCTGCGGTAATGTATATGCTTTCCAGGCGGAGAGCAAAGTGCCTTACATCATAGATTGCGGTGCAAATATAGGTGTGAGTGTCATTTTCTTTAAGCAGCTCTATCCTGAGGCACGTATTCTGGCTTTTGAGCCGGATAAGGATATATTCAGATTGCTGGAAGAAAATGTGCAGAGTTTCGGGTTAATCCATGTAACGCTGGAAAACAAAGCTGTCTGGAATAAAACCGAAGAGCTGACCTTTTACAATGAAGGCGCCTTGGCCGGGTCTTTAACCACTGACTTTGCCAGTAAGAACAATAAAGTTACCATACCAGCTATTGACCTGTTGCCTTACCTCAATGAGCCGGTAGATTTTCTAAAGCTTGATATTGAAGGAGCGGAGCATGTTGTTCTACACCATATCGCTCCAAAATTAGCCAATGTGAAGAACCTCTTTCTAGAGTATCACAGTGACCGAAACAAGCCTCAACAGCTAAATGAGCTGCTGGCAATCATATCCGAAGCTGGTTTCCGTTACTATATAAAAGAGGCAGATAATATAACGCCCAATCCTTACATTCGTGCACCAAAAGGCCCTTACGATCTGCAGTTAAACATCTCCTGTTATAAATAGAAACTATAGGTACTTCCTTTCCTACTATGCCCATGCCAGAGCCGCGCGTATTGACTAAAATTGAGCCGGACTATCCGTTCCTGTTCTCGATCTGCACAATTGTGAATGACAGGAATGAATACCACGAAATGAAGCAGAGCTTTGAGCAGTGTGGTTTTGTGGAAGATTGTGAATACCTGGTGGTGGATAACACAAATGGCAACTCGCTGGATGCTTACCAGGGCATTGCCGCTTTCATGAAACAGGCTCAGGGCCAGTATCTGGTAATTGTGCACCAGGATGTAAGGTGCATTGATACAAAGGACCGGCTGGTGCAGTGTCTGCAAGAACTGACAGCAAAAGACGACAAATGGGCTGTATGTGGCAACGCAGGCATGTATGGCTACCATGGCAGGGCAATGCATCTTCAGAATGATGATGAATTGATTATGTATGATAACCTGCCGGCCAAAGTTTACTCACTGGACGAAAACCTGCTTATAGTTAACAGGGCTACCAATCTTACAGTTTCCGGCGACTTGTCAGGGTATCATTTGTATGGAACCGACCTGTGCCTGCTTGCCGATATACTGGGCTATACCTGTTATGTGATTCCCTTTATGGTGAACCATCTGAGTAAGGGTAACCTGAAAGCATTGCAGGAACACATCCCTTCCTTCTGGTCGGCATATGGCCGAAAGCTGAGAAGCCGCTACGTTGAAACCACTTGCACCAAGTTTTACCTGAGCAATGGCGTAACACAAACAAAAGTGTATAACGCTGCGGGTGTGTTTGGCCTGTTAAAGGTTGTAGAGCGACTAAAGCAGGTAGCAGGACTGGTAAAAAACGGTAAACAGCACAAGCGGATTAAATAAAGACTGTTCTCACAACTGTATTTCTTTCCCTTTCAGATCCAGGAGTGCTTTTCCTTTTATGCTATCCCGGATAAAGCTGCTCACTTCCTGCACAGTTTTGCGCGTGTTTAATTTAGCTGCCAGCCTCTCAAATTCTTCTCTGGACGTTTTAACCTCTTTTTGTTTCTGGAGGAACAGCTGTAACGATTGTACATAGCTGAAGTTAAATGTAACTACTCGCATGAGCAGCTCGGGCATAAGCTGTGAATACCAGGCAAGTTTTGTAGCGCCGTCCAGGTGCAGGGCATGTAAGAATAACTTATTCCGGTTGTAAATGGTATTGATGAACTTCTTTTTGCAGCTTGCTTTGATAGTGGTCGTTACCTGGTGCTTGCAAACGCTGTTATAGTCGTAATAGCACTTAAATCCTAAGCGCCAGGCCCGTAGCGAAAGGTCTACATCTTCGGAATAGAAAGGGGAGAACAGCTCATTAAAGCCACTTAACAGCAGGAATTTTTCCTTATCAACAAAAGCATTGGCGCCAGACAGGTACATGGAATATAAGCCATCCTGCATCTGTGTTTCATCTTTAAGCAGGTAGTTTCCCGAAGTTTTCAGTTTTACACCATGAAATGTTGGCAGCTTGGCACCATCCTGTATTTTTTCGTCTTCCCAGCCTATAATTCTGCCCATAACCCCAAATGTGTCAGGCTTATCAAAGTAACGCAGTTGATTATTAAAATAGGTGGGTGTCAGTTTAACGTCGCTGTTTAGCAGCAATATCTTGTCGTATTTTGCGGTAGCTGCCCCAAAGTTACATGTTGCAGAAAATCCTCTGTTACGGGGATTTACGATAACCTTAACACTCGGGTAGTTTTTCAGGAGGTACTCTACAGAGCCATCAGTGGAGCAGTCATCGACAACTATAATCTCGCTGGGCTTGCCCGCATTCTGCAGGGCTTGCTCTACCGTTGGAAGTGTTTGATCAAAAAGATGGACACCATTATAGTTTGGAATAACTACTGAGATACCTGCTACCATACCGGGACCTTAAGGGATTTATTGGCTAAATATACAGCCGATACTATAAGAAACTAGCAAACTTGCCTGATAACTATAAACTCTTTTTATCAGAAACTATAGGATTTTGAGTAAACCATCTTTAAGTGTTCCTGATAGTCAAAGGCCTGTAAATGTATTTAATTAATGTGAATAAGGAAACCGGAAAACCTGATGCAAATGCAGGAAGTTCCATATAGGCTGGAAAAGAAAGGGGAATGGCAAAGCCCTGCCACTGTTTTACAATGTCATTTGAGGTGGCGAACCAGCAGGAAACTATAGTTACAGAATGTTAAACCGCGACATTAATGTCTTTTTATACGACTTGCCTATCGGAATTTCGCCTTTACCAAACACTACGGCATTTTCTTCCAGTGCTTCTACCTTATCCAGGTTTGCAATGTAGGAACGGTGCACCCGCACAAAGTTGTGGGGCGGCAGCTTATGTTCCATGTCCTTTAAAGTAGAACTAACCAGGTATTTCTGATCGGCAGTAACAATAAAAGAGTAGTTGTCATAGGCCTCGACCCATAGTATGTCGCTGTACATTACTTTAATAATGCGGTGCTTTACTTTAACAAAAATATAGTCCTGCGATGCTTCCTGTTCTTTCGGGTTATCCGGATTTTCGGTAGCCTTGCCGTTGCCATTTCCGTTGTGCTTAAGGGTGTGGCCATGCTTATACAAAGCGATCTCTATAGTTGAGCGCAGGCTTTTTTCGTCGAAGGGTTTTACAAGAAATCCATCAGGTTCAGTTTTCTTGGCACGATCTATAGTAGGTTTATCAGCATAGGCAGTCAGGTAAATAAAAGGGATGTTAAATTCTTGTTTTATGCGGGAGCCTATCTCCACGCCGTCCGAATCTCCACGCAGGTTAATATCCAGCAATACCAGGTCCGGTTGGGTTTCCCGGATCATGTCGATGGTGGATTCGCCTGAGTCGATGGCACACGTTTCGTACCCTAGGTCTTCCAGGCATGCAGCAATGTCTTCTGCAATTATCACCTCGTCCTCCGAAATAAGAATTTTAGGTTTCGTCATAGCATTAGGTACTTACGTGAAATTTTGAATTATGATGGCAAAACAAAATACAATATTGTTTTAGTGCCATTGATGTTGTCAAATTTTATACTTCCATCCAGTTTCTTTATAAGTGAAGAAACCAGTTTAAGCCCAAAAGATTGTTGCTGATCCTGCACCTCGGAGAAGCCGATACCGTTATCCCAAACTATAAGCCTGTAGGTGTCATCGTGCAGTTTATCAAGGTCTATTCCCAGGCTGCCACTATATGAATCCGGGAATGCATACTTCAACGTATTTGAAATAAGTTCGTTAACTATTAACCCCAATGTAATGGCCGTATCAATGTCTACTTTTAGCGGGGCCATGTTAAACTGCAGTTTTACCCTGTCTTCAGTAACTCCGTAAGCGGCATACAGGCTCTCACAAATCTCTCTGAAATAGTCTTCAAGTACGATATGCTCCAGGTTATCGTGGCGGTAAAGGCGCTCATGTAGCAAGGCCATGGAACGCACACGACTGCGTAGTGCCTGCATTACTTCCAATGCGGCAGGGTCTTTTACATGGCGGGCCTGTAGGTTCAGTAGGCTAATCACGATCTGAAGGTTATTTTTTACTCTGTGGTGTACTTCCTGTAGTAATAGTTCTTTTTCGCGGTTTTTGCGCTCCAGCATGCGGGTACGGTGCTGCACACGCATATCCAAAAGCGTATTCATTTTCAGGAGGCTCTTTTCGCGCATGCGCACCACGCTTATAATGGCTCCTGTAACCAGCAGAAGCATAATGGCAATAAACCACTGCCGGCGCCAGACCGGTGGTATAACCGAGAAAGTATAGGTGAGGGGCTCCGGACTCCAGTATCCGTCATTGTTCTGTGCTTTCAGCTTAAATGTATAAGTGCCCGGCGATAAGTTGGCATAGGTAGTGAAAGAATGCTCGGTAGTTTCAGACCACTGCTGATCGTGGCCCTCCAGCATATAACGGTATCTTACTTTTGCCGGATCAGAAAGGCAAATACCATGAAAGTCGAAAGTGATGTGGTTTTTATTATGAGGTAACCGAAGGTTTACAGGAAGGCCGCTTGCAGGGTCAGTTTTATAGCCTAATTCATCCCAATTAGTAGGTTGCATCGATAACCTGATATCGGTCAGGAGCAATTCAGGGGTTGCTTTATTTATTCTGTCCAATTCCGGAATATATTGAGTAAGTCCTTTGATGGTGCCAAACCATAGTTTGCCGTCCGGGGTTTGGGTAATGCCATTATAAGATACTTCAAGCCCCCGGAAACCATTTTGCCCACTGTATTCTCTAAATCTGAGCTTCTGGGTTTCTTGGAAATAGGACAGGTCTACTTTAAGCAAGGTGCTGTTGGTGCCTATCCAAAGGTTATTGTCCCGGTCGGTATAGAGCGATTTAACCCCTTCGTTGGGCAGGCCATTGCCAGCATTAAATAATTTAGTGGTACCACTTTTTTCATGGTAAGCTAACAGGCCATAGTTGTACCCGCCAAAAAACAGCCAGCCATTCTGGCCCTCTGCAATGCTTCGTACTTTACCAAAGTGACGGCTTGCAAGTTCAGGTACAGGGTATAATTTATCTTCCTTAAGTTGGTACACTTGCCTGTCTGTGCCTACCCATAGCTGGTGCTGTTTATCCCTGAAAATATAGTATGCCTTACCTGGGTCGGAGCCGTCTGCTGAGGCTATAGTTGTTATCTTGCCTTCCTGATAAGTGGCGACACCTCCTGCTGTAGCAAACCACAGGGAATTGTCAGGGGCTGCAGCTATAGCATATACATCATTTGAAGGAAGGCCGTGCGCAGAAGAGAAGTGCTTTACCCCTTCGGGTTTTAAGTTCCAGATGCCCTGGCTGGTAGCAACCCAAACATCTTCCGGCGACACTACCCACATACTATAGAGCGTGGTGCCCGGCGGCCAGATCCTGGTGCGCAACATCGTTATTTTTCCTTGCTGTATATAGCCAGCATCCCCGTTGGCTGTGCCTATCCATAAACGCCCTTTAGTATCCTGAGCAAGGGCTGTAATGTGTGGCTCGCTTATTTCGCCTAATTCAAAATAATGGAGAAACCATTGTGCCCGATGCTGTTGCAAACCATAACCATTAGTGCCTATCCAGGTATTCTTTTCCGTATCGGTGTATAAGGTGGTGACGTGGTCAGAACTAAGGCCATTAGCTTTTGTCAGGTGTAATGTCTCGTCGTCTTTCACAGACAGGATGCCGTCGTTCTGTAGTGCAATCAGTACGTGGCCGTATGCGTCATGCGTAAAATCAGTTACTGAGGGGTTAACTATAGTTGCGGGCAGGGGTACCGGTGTAACTTTATTGCCGGTAACTAGAGCGGGTCCTTTATCAGTTCCGATCCAAATTTTATCAGCTGAATCTCCACTATAGATAGCAGTTATATGATTAGATGGGAGGTTGTATCGAGCGCTTGAAAAATGATATAGTTTATTTTGATACAACCTGTAGAGCCCGTCAGATCTGCTGCCAGCCCAAATGGCGCCTTTTGCGTCGCTGTAAATTACGGTGTAAGGTTGTTTCTTAAATTCTGGTGATCTGATGAATTGATTTCCTGTTAATGTAAAGATACCGGAATCTGTTGCTACCCATAGTTTGCCTAGTTTATCTTCGGTTATGCTGGTTACATTGGTGCTTGTTAAACCGGCTTTGGCGCCATAAAGGATAAATTTAGCTCCATCAAAACGCGTCAGGCCATTGTCAGAACTACCAACCCAGATTTGATTTCGACTATCCTCAAAAATGCAGGTGGTGTTATTGCTTGCCAGGCCCTGCTTAGTGGTATACGTATAGAAGGTGTTACCATCAAATCGGCTGACGCCTCCGTAGGTCGCAACCCAGATTTGCATCCGGTGGTCCTGATGAATGTCGTTTATCTGAGATTGCGGCAGTCCGTCTGCTAAGGTCCAGTTATGGAAATTGTATTGTTGTGCAAACACAGCATTTCCGACCAACAACAATAACAGCAAACACAAGAAGCGCATATAGTATATCCGAAGTAGCAGGCGCAGAACTATAGTTTCTGTGCTTTGAGTAATTAAACTTTTGCAAGTGTGTTTTGTACTACGGATATATTATGAAAAAGTAGACGTTTGAAAGAAGGTTTCTGAAAATTAGTGAATGTGTGCTATATAGTTGTAAACAGCACATGAATAGAGGCCAGTTTAACTTTAAAGGATTTTACAGAAAAAAAGGAAGAATCAAGATGAATATTTACGCAGATTGACCAACTCTAAACATTTACAAGAATGTTCGCTATGGTTTCAGGTAATATTAACTATACCTGACCGGAACAACTCAGGCAAATAGCGACTGTTTTATAGTTTAATACCGCGTAATTTAACTGAAGCTAACTATAGTTCTTGCCTTTAACTTAAAGCGTAGTGTTTTCCTGCTGCATCCGCCAGAGTTTAAGGTAGCGCATGAGCAACTATGTTTTAAAGTCTGTTATGTACTATAGTTTGCCTTGCTTATACAAAAACAGCACTATAACCCGGATTTGCGTATACGTTAGACTATAATTGCACAAAAGGCAACCTACTGCAGGTTGCGGTTGCAACCCTTATGTGGCAAGAGAGGTATGTAATTTAAATTCCTATATTTGCGTACAATACGCCTAGGGGACTTTACTAAAGGTATAAACTATACTTAGATGAGCGAGCAAACAGGTAAACAATTAAGTAAAGAGGAGAAAGACGCCCGTTTTGAGGCAGAGCTATTGCCTGTGCTGGACCCTCTGTACAACTTTGCCTACAGACTCACCTTAGATGAGGATGATGCCAACGACCTGGTGCAGGAAACCTACCTGAAGGCATACCGCTTTTTTGACTACTTCGAGCAAGGAACTAATGCCAAAGCATGGCTGTTCCGAATCCTGAAGAACTCCTTCATTAACGAGTTCAGAAAAAAAAGTAAGCAGCCCGCTAAGGTAGATTATAGCGAAGTAGAAGGGTACTATAACACCGACGACGTAGAAGGGGATAGTGGCGTGGCCACAACAACCGATATGCGTAGCGAAAGTGTGCAGGACCTGATCGGGGATGAAGTGGCAAGTGCTTTAAATACACTCCCAGTAGACTTCAGAACAGTAATCATACTTTGTGACCTGGAGGGTTTTACCTACGAGGAAATGGCCAAAATTCTGGACATTCCTATTGGTACGGTACGATCAAGGCTGCACCGCGCCCGCAACTCTTTAAAAGAAAAACTTGAAAAATACGCCAAAACAATGGGTTACAACAGTTAGAAAAATACTTTAGTTGAGTAAAGATGGAATCGAAATTTACAGAAATGTATCAGAAAGAGCCTGCAGAGGAGAATGGGAACGGGTGCGAACAGGTTATTAACCTGCTTGACCTTATGGTAGACGGAGAGGCATCTGCCGAAGAGCAGCACTTCTTTAATAAACATATTGAAGAGTGCGTAAACTGCTTCGAAAACCATCAAAAACAAAAACTCCTAAAAGGACTCATTAGTGGCCACCTAAAGCGTGTTATAGTGCCCGAAAGCCTGGCGCAAACTATAAAAGCCAAAATACAGGAAACCATTTAAACACCCCTGATGCAAGGAAAGATTATTATCTTCTCGGCCCCATCCGGAGCCGGTAAAACTACCATTGTAAAGCACCTGCTAAGCGTAAACCCGGAATTAAACTTCTCCATTTCAGCCTGCACCCGCGATAAGCGCGGCCGAACCGAAGAAAACGGAAAAGATTACTACTTCATCACTCCTGAAGAGTTTAAAACTAAAATCGCAAACGACGAATTTGTTGAATGGGAAGAAGTATATGAGGGTGCTTTTTACGGAACATTAAAATCAGAGATAGAACGTATCTGGGCAAGCGGAAAACACGCCATACTGGATGTAGACGTTAAAGGAGGATTAAGCATAAAGCATTTTTACAAAGAAAGAGCGCTAGCCGTTTTTGTTAAGCCCCCTTCTATCGAAGAACTGGCTAAACGCCTGACTGCACGTAACACCGATTCGGCATCGAGCATCAGCAGCCGGGTTTTTAAAGCCAATTTTGAGATGGGATTTGAAGACCAGTTTGATGAGGTTATTGTGAATGATAACCTGGAGACTGCCTGCACTAAAGCCGAGAAGCTAGTTAACGATTTCCTGAAGTCAGAACCGGCTATAGTATGAAGGTAGGGCTACTGTTTGGTTCTTTTAACCCGATCCATACCGGCCACCTAATACTTGCCAACTATATGGCCACCAACACCGACCTGGATACGGTGTGGCTGGTAGTGTCGCCGCAAAATCCGTTTAAACCCAGTAACACGCTGCTGCACGAGTTCGATCGGCTGCATATGGTGTCGTTGGCGATAGCGGATAATCCAAACCTGGGGGTGTCGAACATCGAGTTCAGTATGCCCAAGCCAAGTTATACGATTGATACACTGACGTACCTGCAGGAAAAGTACCCGAGCTACGAGTTTGTGCTGATTATGGGTGAAGACAATGTGCCGTTGTTCCCGAAATGGAAGAACTATGAGCGCATACTGGAGTACCACCAGGTATATGTTTACCCAAGATCTGGCTCCGTTACCGAAGAGCTGGCTACTTACCCGAACATGAAGTTTGTGAAAGCGCCTGTACTGGATATTTCAGCAACTTTTATCAGGCAATGTATCCGGGAAGAGAAAAGTGTGAAATACATGATGCCCGACGATGTGATCGAGTATATCAAAGTACATAAGCTGTATAGTTAGCTATTGCTGGTCTCCAGAACTTAATACCGTTTTTGTTTATCAAACTATAGTTTAGTTTTGAAGTACAGTTCTATAGTTTGGTACTATTAACTATAGAGTTACATTAACTAGAAGCTCAGACAAAAAATAAGCCCTGCGAACTTACTCGCAGGGCTTCTTTTTTATAGTTGAGTTTTGATCCTGAAAGCTTAGATCGTCATGATCTCAGCTTCTTTCTTACTCAGCAGCTCATCGATCTTCACGATGTAAGCATCTGTCATTTTCTGTACTTTGGCTTCTGCATCGCGTACTGCATCTTCTGAAGTGCCTTCTTTCTGAAGTTTTCTCAGGGTGTCGTTTACATCTTTACGGATGTTGCGCACTGCAACTTTACCAGACTCTGTCTCACCTTTCACCTGCTTTACCAGTTCGCGGCGGCGTTCCTCAGTAAGTGCCGGAATATTCAAACGGATAGCATCAGCTTCCTGCTGTGGATTAAGACCAAGATCGCTGTTCTTAATAGCTTTGTTGATCTCGCCCAACATGTTTTTTTCCCATGGCTTAATCATAAGGGTACGTGCATCCGGAGTGCCAATGTTGGCTACCTGCGAAATGGGTGTTGGTGTGCCGTAGTAATCTACTCTCAGGTGCTCTACCATAGCAGGAGATGCTTTACCGGCTCTAATTTTAGTTAGCTCTGCGCCGGTGTGCTGTACAGCCTTTTGCATAGACTCCTCTGCTTCGCTGAGGTAAAACTGAATTTCTTCCGTCATATCAATTGTAGCTTAAGATTCTTAGTTAAACTATAAGTATACTTTGAGGTTACAAAATTATTAATTCCTGTATATTAGCTGCAGAAGCAATTATGCTCCTTCAGTCATGGTTACAAGTGTGCCCACTTTATCGCCGCTAACTACGCGCTTCAGGTTGCCTGGTTTGTTCATATCAAAAACAATGATCGGCAGGTCATTTTCCTTGCATAGTGTAAAGGCGGTCATGTCCATTACGTTCAGGCCTTTTTCAAACACATCGCGGAAAGAGATGTCTGAATAGAATATGGCGTTCGGATCTTTCTCCGGGTCAGCAGAGTAGATACCATCTACGCGAGTGCCTTTCAGTACCACATCTGCCTCAATTTCGATGGCGCGCAAGCTGGCTGCTGAATCTGTAGTGAAATAAGGGTTACCGGTACCAGCACCAAAAATAACCACACGGCCTTTTTCCAAGTGACGCACTGCACGGCGGCGAATGTAAGGTTCACACACCTGCTGAATGTTGATGCCTGATAATAAACGGGTGTAAACGCCTAATTTCTCAAGCGCACTCTGCAGGGCCATACTATTGATTACTGTTGCCAGCATGCCCATGTAATCTCCCTGCACACGGTCTAAGCCTACTTCTTCGGCCTGTACACCTCTAAAGATGTTGCCACCGCCAATTACTACTGCTACCTCTACACCAAGCGCTGCCACTTCCTTTATCTCCTGCGCATACTGCATCAATCTTTCCGAGTCAATGCCGTACTGCTGATCGCCCATTAGTGCTTCACCGCTTAGTTTTAATAAAATTCGTTTATACTTCACGATCTATAGTTATGTAGTTTACAGATACTTTATCCTTGATTCGGGCGGCAAAGGGCTGCCCTGCTGGCAACACCAAAAAACTAAAATAGGATCAAAACCTGGTTTTTCTCCACGTTCTGTTTTACTGCTACCTTTATCTCTTTTACCACTCCATCTCCCGGCGACTTCAAAATGTTCTCCATCTTCATCGCTTCCAGGATCATGATCGGGTCGCCTTTCTTTACTTCCTGCCCTGGCTGTACCTTAATATCAAGTATAAGACCAGGCATAGGAGCCTTTACGTCATTTACTTTCTGGGTATTTGCATTGCTCATGCCCAGTTTATCAAGTAACAGGTCGAACTGGTCCTTAACACTTACCGTATGGGTAGTTCCGTTAATCTTAAACGTGAAGGTTTTTGCCTGATAGTCGGCCTGCACCAGTTCAGCTGTGTAAGACTTATAGTTATGGATGATGTGGTAGGTGTTATTCCCTAAAGGAGCGATGTCCCAGTTTAAAGGAGTATTGTTGAGAAGTATAGCATCTTTTTGTATGTCAACCTGCCATGTTTTGTCGTTAGCGGTTTTTACCTGCAGCATCTCTTATTTCTGGTTTTGGAGCCTAAAGATAGTTGAATTCTCAGAGTAATTTTAGAAATTGAAGTCAAAATTAATATAACCTACCATGAAACATCGGTTTCTGAGTATAGTTGGTCTTGCAACGGCAATGGCATTTGCAAGCGGCTGTGCCACAAACAAAGAAGCAACTTCCGCCTCAAAATCTTCAGATAAATCTACTTCTGCTACTACCGCTGCCCAAACCGATGTCCCGGTGTGGGCGCCAAAGAAGCATGCCTTCAACCCATCGCGCACACGGCATCACGACCTGCTGCATACTACACTCAGAGTAAGCTTTGACTGGCAGAAGCAGCACTTACATGGCCTGGCCGAGCTAACCTTAAAGCCCTACTTCTACCCGCAGAACACATTGGTGTTAGATGCGAAAGGGTTTGACATACACAGCATAAACCTGATGAAGGGGCTGGATGGCACGCCGCTGAAGTATAGTTATGATGGCCAGAAGCTAACGATCGAGCTAGGTCGTACTTTTACCCGCGATGAGAAATATATTATAGAGATAGACTATACGGCTAAACCAAATGAGCTGGCTTCCGGTGGCAGCGATGCCATTACCGAAGATAAGGGGTTGTACTTTATAAATCCGCTGGGTGAGGATCCTAATAAACCACGCCAGATTTGGACGCAAGGAGAAACTGAAGCCAGTTCTGCCTGGTTCCCAACTATAGATGCGCCTAATGAGCGCATGACACAGGATATTTATATTACTGTAGACAAAAACTTTACGACGCTCTCGAACGGAACTTTTGTGTACTCACGCCAGAATGCTGACGGTACCAAAACAGATTACTGGAAGCAGGAGCTGCCACATGCCCCTTACCTGGCCATGATGGCAATAGGAGAATACGCCGTAGTTAAAGATAAATGGCGCAATATTGAGCTTACCTACTATGTAGAGCCGGAATATAAAAATACAGCCAGGAAAATATTCGGCCATACGCCGGAGATGATGGAGTTCTTTACCAAAAAGCTGGGGGTAGATTATCCGTGGGCAAAGTATGCTCAGGTAGTTGTGCGTGACTTTGTGTCCGGCGCAATGGAAAACACGTCAGCTTCTACTTTCATGGAAGATCTGCAGCTAAATGAACGTGAACTGCTGGACAAACACTGGGATGGTATAATTGCGCATGAACTCTTTCATCAGTGGTTCGGAAACTTAGTTACTACAGAGTCGTGGGCCAACCTGCCACTAAACGAAGCCTTCGCCAACTATAGCGAGTATCTCTGGACAGAACATAAATACGGGCCTGATGAGGCCGCTTATGCCCACCTGGATGAGATGAGCCAATACCTGGACGAGGCCGAGACCAAGCGTGAACCACTTATCCGGTACCAGTATGCCGATAAAGAAGATATGTTCGACAGCCATTCATATGCCAAAGGGGGGCGTGTGCTGCACATGTTGCGCAAGCTGGTAGGCGATGATGCTTTCTTTGCTTCACTTAATCAGTATCTCACTAAAAACAAGTTTACTGATGTAGAGATAGCGGAACTTCGAATGGCTTTTGAAGATGTAACCGGTCAGGACCTGATGTGGTTCTTTGATCAGTGGTTTATGAAACCAGGACACCCGGAACTACAAGTGAGCCATAGTTACCAGAATGGGCAATTGCAACTTAATGTGCAGCAGCTACAGGATACAACCTACATGCCGATATACCGCTTACCAGTCACCATTTCAGTATGGGTTAATGACAAAAAAACAGACTATCCTATAGAGGTCACAAAGTCACTACAATCTTTTACATTCCCTGTTAATGCTAAGCCACAATTGGTACTGTTTGATGGAGAGAAGCAACTGTTAGCTGTAGTTGATCATAAGAAGGCTCAGGAAGAGCTGAAGTACCAATTCTATCACAGCAAGCAACTTATACCTGAGTACGAAGCATTAAATGTGTTCACTCAAAATCCGAAAGAGAACCTCACGCTTTTACAGGATGCTCTGAAAAACGATTTCTGGTTTATTAGAAGCATGGCACTTAATGCTATGTCGGATATGAAAGACGCGCAGCCTAGCCTTGTTAACCAAGTGCAACAGTTAGCAAAACAGGACAAAAAAGGAACTGTTAGAGCGGATGCTGTATTAGTGCTTGCAGGTTGGGGAGGTGAAAAATATAAAAGTATATACGAAGCAGCATTGAATGACAGCTCTTACCAGGTGGCAGCTGCAGGTATTATTGCCTATGCAGCATCGGGAGCAGAAGATGCCATGCAAAAGCTTAAGAGATTCGAGAAAGAAAAGAATGAAGAAATCGTTATTGCCCTATCATCTATCTATGCCATGCAGGGTGGGCCGGAGAAGTACGATTGGTTTATGCAGAAGCTAAAGCAGAGCAGAGGTAGCGGACTTTACTATTTATTACAAAGTTTTAGCGCTTACCTTGCCACTAACAGCGAGAGTAATACTCCGGAAACTATAGATGTTTTAGCTGATATTGCAGCCAACCACAACCTCTATTATGTCCGAATGGCAGCATTTCAGGGGCTAATGGTGATGTCTGACCAGCCTGGTGTAGAAGAAAAGTTGCAGAAAATTAGTGCCAATGAGAAAGATAAACGCCTGACAGACATGTATAAACAGGCTTTACAGCAAAACGGCAACTAATTTTTTTGAATATTTTTTAATCGAATATTTGACTATAACTAAAAAGCGCTTAATTTTGCATCTCCTTAGAACGAACAGCGCATTTGGTGCTGATATTCTGAAGGGTAAAGCTGATTAAATTTAGCGTTTGGGGAGATTCCAGAGCGGCCAAATGGGACGGACTGTAACTCCGTTGTTGTAATGACTTCGCAGGTTCGAATCCTGCTCTCCCCACGATAGACTCCAGGTTTTAAACGAATTGAAATGAGTTCGTTTAAAACCTGGGTTTCAAGATTAAAAGCGGGAGTAGCTCAGTTGGTAGAGCGATAGCCTTCCAAGCTATAGGCCGCGAGTTCGACCCTCGTCTCCCGCTCATTAGAGCAGATTTAAACGAACTGGTTTTGCAGGAAGGAATTTCATGTATATGGATTTCCTTTTTAGTATAAACAAAGTTTTAGTAAAGCTAAAAGCCGACGTAGCTCAGGGGTAGAGTACTTCCTTGGTAAGGAAGGGGTCGTGGGTTCAATTCCCATCGTTGGCTCTAAGTCTGTTCGTGTAAAGAGCACAACTTAAACTTAAACGTTTTAACCTTAATTTTATATCATACAATGGCTAAAGAAACATTTGACCGTTCCAAACCGCACGTAAACATCGGTACAATCGGTCACGTTGACCACGGCAAAACAACTTTGACTGCTGCCATTACAACTGTATTGGCTAACAAAGGTCTTGCTACTCTCCGCGACTTCTCTTCTATTGATAACGCTCCTGAAGAAAAAGAAAGAGGTATTACTATCAATACTTCTCACGTAGAGTACGCTACTGCAAACCGTCACTATGCTCACGTTGACTGCCCAGGTCACGCTGACTACGTGAAAAACATGGTTACTGGTGCTGCTCAGATGGACGGTGCTATCCTTGTGGTTGCTGCTACTGATGGTCCGATGCCACAAACTCGTGAGCACATCCTTCTTGCTCGTCAGGTAGGTGTACCTCAGCTTGTAGTGTTCATGAACAAAGTGGACATGGTGGATGATCCAGAGCTTCTTGAGCTTGTTGAAATGGAAATCCGTGAGCTTCTTTCTTTCTACGATTTCGATGGCGATAACATTCCAGTAATCCAGGGTTCTGCTTTAGGTGGTCTGAATGGCGATGCGAAATGGGTGAAAACTATTGAAGATCTGATGGAAGCAGTTGATAACTGGATTCCAATCCCAACTCGTCTGGTTGATCTTCCATTCCTGATGCCAGTTGAGGACGTATTCTCAATTACTGGTCGTGGTACTGTTGCTACTGGCCGTATTGAGCGTGGTGTAATTAACTCAGGTGATCCAGTTGAGATCCTTGGTATGGGTGCTGAGAACATGAAGTCTACCGTTACTGGTGTTGAAATGTTCCGTAAGATCCTTGACAGAGGTGAAGCTGGTGACAACGTAGGTCTGTTACTGCGTGGTATTGAGAAAACTGATATCCGTCGTGGTATGGTTATCTGTAAGCCAGGTTCAGTGAAGCCTCACATGGAGTTCAAAGCTGAGGTTTACGTTCTTTCTAAAGAAGAAGGTGGACGTCACACTCCATTCTTTAACAAGTACCGTCCACAGTTCTACTTCAGAACAACAGACGTTACAGGTGAGATCGTTCTTCCTGAAGGTGTAGAAATGGTTATGCCAGGTGATAACATCACAATTACTGTGAAGTTGATCAACAAAGTAGCCATGGAAAAAGGTCTGCGTTTCGCTATCCGTGAGGGTGGTAGAACAGTAGGTGCCGGTCAGGTAACTGAAATCCTTGACTAAATATAATAAAGCAGCCCGTTTCCAATAAAAAATTGGGAACGGGTTTGTTTTTAAGAAACAAATAAATAAATTTGCACTCCATTTCGCTAAATGGCGTGCATTTTTTTACGGGTGTAGCTCAATTGGTAGAGTAGCGGTCTCCAAAACCGTTGGCTGGGAGTTCGAGTCTCTCCACCCGTGCAAGTTAAAAACTCAGACATTTATAAGATGAGCAGCATTAAAGAATACATAAACGGAACAGTGGAGGAAATGAGAGATAAAGTCTCTTGGCCTTCATTTAAAGAGTTACAAAACAGCTCTGTGCTTGTACTGATAGGTTCTTTAGTGTTTGCCCTTGTTGTAGGTGCAATGGATTTTGTTTTTGATTCTGGTTTATCTTGGTTCTATAACCAATTTTAAAGAAAAGCTATGGCTGATTTAAAATGGTATGTAGTTCGTGCCGTAAGTGGACAGGAGAAAAAAGCAAAGGCATACCTCGAGAATGAAATAATGCGCCATCATCTGGAAGAATATGTGCCTCAGGTGCTTATTCCTGCTGAGAAAGTATATGAGATGCGTGGTGGTAAGAAAAGGATCAGAGAAAGAAACTTCTTTCCTGGTTATGTGCTTGTAAATGCAGACCTGAGCCATGGCGAAGCCGAACACCTGATTATTAGTACACCAGGTGTGATTGGTTTTCTTGGATCAGGAAGCGGTGAAGCAAACAAGAAGCCTGTTCCGTTGCGTCAGTCAGAGGTGAACAGAATTCTGGGTACAGTAGATGAAGCAGAGGAGCAGGCTGAAATATTAGATACTCCATTTATAGTTGGTGAAACTGTAAAAGTAATGGATGGCCCTTTCAGTGGATTCTCAGGTACAGTGGAAGAGGTATTTGAAGAACGTAAGAAGCTTAACGTAATGGTGAAGATCTTTGGTAGAAACACACCGGTTGAGCTGAATTACATGCAGGTAGAAAAAGAATCGTAGTTTATAAATAATGGCAAAGGAAATAAAAGGTTATCTGAAACTTCAGATAAAGGGAGGTGCCGCGAATCCATCGCCACCGGTTGGACCTGCACTTGGTTCTAAGGGTCTTAATATCATGGAGTTCTGTAAGCAGTTTAATGCTAGAACTCAGGATAAGCCTGGCCAGGTGTTACCAGTATTGATTACAATCTACGCAGATAAGTCCTTCGACTTCGTTGTTAAGACGCCACCTGCTCCAGTATTGTTAATGGATGCTGCTAAAATTAAGGGAGGCTCTAAAGAGCCAAACCGTAACAAAGTGGGTTCAGTTACTTGGGATCAGGTTAAAGAGATTGCAGAACTGAAAATGCCTGATTTAAATGCTTTCAAACTGGAATCAGCTATGAAAATGGTTGCTGGTACAGCAAGAAGCATGGGTATTACAGTTTCGGGTGCAGCTCCATGGAACGAACAATAACAGTTAGAGGATAATGGCGAAGATATCAAAAAACAGAAAAGCAGCTTTAGCTAAAGCTGACTTATCAAAAGAGTATTCTTTGACAGATGCAGCCTCGGTTGTAAAAGAGATCACTTTTACAAAGTTTGATGCTTCTGTTGATATAGATGTACGCTTAGGAGTTGACCCTCGCAAAGCAGACCAGATGGTACGAGGTATTGTTACCCTGCCTCATGGTACTGGTAAAGAGGTTAGAGTTCTTGCATTAGTAACTCCTGACAAAGAGCAGGAAGCAAAAGATGCAGGCGCTGACTACGTTGGTCTGGATGATTATATCCAAAAGATCGAAAAAGGCTGGACTGACATCGATGTGATCATTACTATGCCTGCAGTAATGGCAAAGGTTGGTCGTTTGGGTAGAATATTAGGTCCTCGTAACCTGATGCCAAACCCTAAGTCCGGTACTGTTACCCAGGATGTAGCGAAAGCTGTTAAAGAAGTTAAAGCCGGTAAAATCGACTTCAAAGTAGATAAGACTGGTATCATCCACACAAGTGTTGGTAAAGTTTCTTTTACGCCAGAGCAACTAGCTGCTAATGCTGCAGAAGTAATTGCAACACTGAACCGCCTGAAGCCATCTTCAGCGAAGGGTACTTACATCAAGAGCATTACATTGTCAAGCACAATGAGCCCGGCCGTAATTGTTGATAAGAACGCAACTATCTAAGAAAAATGACCAGGGAAGAAAAAGAGATAATTGTAAAAGACCTGAGCGAGAAGTTAGCTAATACCAACTACTTCTATATCACTGATGCTTCTACTATGAATGTAGCCAGCATCAACCAGTTCAGAAGAATGGCATTCGATAGAGGCCTAGAATACAAGGTTTATAAGAATACATTAATTAAGAAAGCACTAGATACTTTAGAAGCTGATACTACTGCCCTTGAAGGCGTACTGAAAGGCGCTTCAGGTATTTTGTTCTCGACTGAATCAGGTAACGCACCTGCTAAGCTTATAAAAGACTTCAGAAAAAAAGGTAACACGCTTCCACTTTTAAAGGGTGCCTTTATTGATGCAGGAATTTATGTTGGTGAAAACCAACTGGATACACTTGCAACAATCAAGTCTAAGTTTGAGCTTATCGGTGATGTGATTGGCTTACTTCAGTCTCCAGCTAAGAATGTTATTTCCGGCCTACAGGGTGGCGGTAACAAGCTTGCAGGAATTCTTAAAACTCTATCTGAAAAAGAATAATTTTTTTAAAAACGTAATCAATAAGTAACTTTTAATTTCAATAAAAAATGGCAGATTTAAAAGCATTCGCTGAGCAGTTAGTAAACTTAACTGTGAAAGAAGTTAACGAACTAGCTACAATCCTTAAGGATGAGTACGGCATTGAGCCTGCTGCTGCTGCTCCAGTAATGGTTGCTGGTGGTGGTGCTGCTGAAGGAGGAGCTGCTGCAGAAGAGAAAACTTCTTTTGACGTAATCCTTAAGTCAGCTGGTGCATCAAAACTAGCAGTTGTTAAGCTAGTGAAAGAACTTACAGGTCTTGGCCTGAAAGAAGCTAAAGAAGTAGTTGATGGCGCTCCTAAAGCTCTGAAAGAAGGCGTAGCTAAAGATGAAGCAGAATCTCTGAAAAAATCTTTGGAAGAAGCTGGTGCTGAAGTGGAGATCAAATAATCTCACTTTATCAACATATCGAGAACAGGTAGACCTGGCGAATCAGTCAGGTCTTTTCCTGTTTGTATACGGATTCAAAATTTGAGTCCTTTTTTTGCCCATGGCTAAGCGTAGCCCGGGAGCTCGGAACTTATTGTAAACGTTAAATTTCCATGGCTTTGGCTAAGAATAAAACGACAGAGCGTATAAATTTTGCCTCTATCACTCCGGTAATAGACTATCCTGACTTCCTGGATGTTCAGTTGCAGTCTTTCCGCGATTTCTTTCAGCTTGAAACAGCAGCTGAAAATAGAGCACAGGAAGGCTTATTCAAAGTATTTGCTGAGAATTTTCCTATTTCCGACTCACGTGAGAACTTCGTTCTGGAGTTCATCGACTATCACGTAGACCCTCCAAAATATTCTGTTGATGAGAGCATTGACAGAGGATTAACATATTCTGTTCCACTTAAAGCTAAGCTTCGTCTTATCTGTAATGATGAAGACAACGAAGACTTTGAGACAATTGAGCAGGAAGTTTTCTTAGGAAATATCCCATATATGACTGAGAAAGGCTCGTTTGTAATAAATGGTGCCGAACGAGTAATCGTATCTCAGCTACATAGATCACCAGGTGTATTCTTTGCTCAAAGCAAGCATACAAATGGTACAAAACTTTATTCTGCCAGAATCATCCCTTTCAAAGGGTCATGGGTGGAGTTTGCTACAGACGTTAACAACGTGATGTACGCTTACATCGACCGTAAGAAGAAGTTCCCGGTGACTACCTTATTGAGAGCTATTGGCTATGGCACAGATAAAGATATCTTAGACCTGTTTGGTCTGTCAGAGGAAATACCAGCAAATAAAACCAATCTTAAGAATGCGGTGGGCAGAAAGCTGGCTGCACGTGTGCTAAGAACCTGGACTGAAGACTTTGTTGATGAAGATACTGGTGAAGTAGTATCTATCGATAGAAACGAAGTATTGCTGGAGCGTGATTCTGAAATCAAAGCAGAAGATATAGATACTATCCTTGATTCTGGTGCTAAGTCAATCATTCTTCACCGTGAGAATGTTAATATAGCTGACTACGCGATCATCTATAACACTTTACAGAAGGATAATTCAAACTCTGAAAAAGAAGCGGTAGAGCAGATCTATCGCCAGCTTCGTAATACCGAGGCTCCGGATGAAGAAACTGCACGTGATATTATTCAGAAGCTTTTCTTCTCTGATAAGCGTTATGATTTAGGTGAAGTTGGTCGCTATAGAATTAACAAGAAGCTCGGTATCGATACAAACTGGGAAGCTAAGGTATTAACTAACGATGACATTGTTCTGATCGTGAAGTACCTGATCGGTTTGATTAACTCAAGAGCTGTAGTGGATGACATCGACCACTTGAGCAACCGTCGAGTAAGAACTGTTGGTGAGCAGCTTTATGCGCAGTTCGGCGTAGGTCTGGCACGTATGGCCAGAACTATAAAGGAGCGTATGAACGTGCGTGATAATGAAGATTTCAAACCAGTTGACCTGATCAATGCACGTACATTATCTTCAGTAATCAACTCATTCTTCGGTACAAACCAGCTGTCTCAGTTCATGGACCAGACGAACCCTCTGGCAGAGGTAACACACAAGCGTCGTGTTTCTGCTTTAGGGCCAGGCGGTCTTTCGAGAGAGCGTGCCGGCTTCGAGGTACGTGACGTTCACTACACGCACTATGGTCGTCTGTGTACAATCGAGACGCCGGAAGGACCAAACATTGGTCTGATTTCCTCTCTGTGTGTACATGCTCGCGTAAATCATATGGGCTTCATCGAGACCCCTTATCGCAAGGTGATCGATGGTAAAGTACAGGTAGATGGAACTATAGAGTACCTGACTGCAGAAGAAGAAGATACCCACCACATTGCTCAGGCAAATGCTGTGATCGATGAAAGTGGTAACTTCGTTAATGAAAGAGTAAAAGGTAGATTTGAAGGTGACTTCCCGGTTGAAGAGCCTACAAGATATACATACATGGACATCGCTCCGAACCAGATTGTATCGGTAGCGGCATCCCTGATTCCATTCCTTGAGCACGACGATGCTAACCGTGCCCTGATGGGATCGAACATGCAACGCCAGGCAGTACCACTACTGAAACCACAAGCTCCTATAGTTGGTACAGGTCTAGAAGGCAGAGCGGCAATTGACTCCAGAGCACTTGTAGTGGCTGAAGGTGATGGTGTGATTGACTTTGTAGACTCTACTAAGATTGTAGTGAAATACGATCTGACTGATGAAGAGAAACTAGTGTCATTTGATGCTGAGTATGTAACCTACAATCTGATCAAATTCCGCAGAACTAACCAGGATACATGCATTAACCTGACTCCAATTGTGAGAACAGGCCAACGTGTAATGAAAGGTGAGCCACTGTGCGAAGGATATGCAACGAACGAAGGAGAACTTGCTCTTGGACGTAACCTGCAGGTGGCTTTTATGCCATGGCAAGGGTATAACTTCGAGGATGCTATTGTAATCTCTGAAAGAGTAGTTCGTGATGATGTATTCACATCAATCCACATAGAAGAGTTTGAGCTGGAAGTTCGTGAAACGAAGCGTGGTGAAGAAGAATTAACTTCGGAAATCCCGAACGTGAGCGAAGAAGCGGTTCGTAACCTGGATGAAAACGGTATCATCAGAATAGGTGCTGAAGTTAAAGAAGGTGATATTCTGATAGGCAAGATCACTCCTAAGGGTGAAACTGATCCTACTCCAGAAGAGAAGCTTCTAAGAGCGATCTTCGGTGATAAAGCTGGTGATGTGAAAGATGCATCGCTTAAAGCACCGCCGTCACTGAATGGTGTAGTTATTGAAACTAAACTTTTCTCTCGTCCTAAAAAGGATAAGAATCTTAGAGCTAAATCTAAGAAAGAAGTAGAAGAGCTTAAAGTGAAGTACTCTAAGGATCTGATCGCTATAAAGAATATTATGGTTGAGAAGCTGGTAGCGTTGCTGGAAGGCAAAACTACACAGGGAATCAGACATAAGTTCGGAGATGAAATCCTGACGAAAGGTGTGAAGTTCACCAGAAAGAATATTGTAGAAGCGCTCTTCCCAGAGAAGAATCTTTATAAAGATGAGAGCAACTACGCTGTTCCTGAAGAAGTGAACATGTTCAAGGACTTGATTCTTGAGAACTGGACAAGCGACGAGCAAACTAACACTATGCTATTAGAGTTAGTGAAGAACTATACCAAGCGTCGTAACATTATTTCTGCACACTTTAAGCGTGAAAGATTCACGCTAGAGGTTGGTGATGAATTACCGGCAGGTATTGTGCAGCTGGCTAAAGTTTACATCGCTAAGAAGCGTAAGCTGAAAGTGGGTGATAAAATGGCCGGTCGTCACGGTAACAAAGGTATAGTTGCCCGTATTGTGCGTGATGAAGACATGCCGTTCTTAGAAGATGGTACTCCGATGGATATCGTTCTGAACCCGCTGGGTGTACCTTCGAGGATGAACATTGGTCAGATCTACGAAACTGTTCTTGGATGGGCTGGTCTGAAGTTAGGTCGTAAATATGCAACGCCTATCTTCGACGGTGCTTCTGAAGATCAGGTTTCCGCAGAGCTGGCTGAAGCAGGCTTACCGAGATTCGGTAGAACTTACCTGTTCGATGGCTTATCAGGCGACAGATTTGATCAGCCGGTAACAGTAGGTGTAATCTATATGCTGAAACTAGGTCACTTAGTTGATGATAAGATGCACGCCCGTTCTATCGGACCATACTCTCTGATTACACAGCAGCCGCTGGGTGGTAAAGCTCAGTTCGGTGGTCAGCGTTTCGGTGAGATGGAGGTGTGGGCACTGGAAGCCTTTGGTGCTTCTAACGTGCTGCAGGAAATTCTAACAGTGAAGTCTGACGACGTGATTGGCCGTGCAAAAGCTTATGAAGCTATTGTGAAAGGCGACGTGTTGCCAAAACCAAATATCCCGGAATCATTCAACGTACTGATTCACGAACTAAGAGGTCTGGCACTGGAAATCACGCTGGAGTAGTAAAGTATAAGCTGAGCGCTTTGGAGAAATCCTTAGCGCTTAGCGCACTTTAACAGATCAGCTGTAAAGCACATTTTTGTATCGATATTATTAGAATAATATGGCATTTGCAAAAACCAAAAAGCTAACTCAGGACTTCTCAAAAGTAACTATAAGCCTGGCCTCTCCAGAGTCTATTCTGGAGCGCTCAAATGGTGAGGTTACAAAGCCTGAGACAATCAACTATAGAACCTATAAGCCTGAAATGGGTGGTCTATTCTGCGAAAGAATATTCGGACCTGTAAAGGACTGGGAATGCCACTGCGGAAAGTATAAAAGAATCAGATACAAAGGCATTATCTGCGACCGTTGTGGTGTAGAGGTGACTGAGAAAAAAGTGCGTCGTGAGCGTATGGGCCATATTGAGCTTGTTGTTCCTGTAGCGCACATCTGGTATTTCAAATCTCTTCCGAACAAAATAGGTTATCTCTTAGGCTTACCAACTAAAAAGCTTGACCAGATTATCTATTATGAAAGATATGTAGTAATACAGCCAGGTATTTTGGCAGAAGATGGTGTTAGTACACTGGACTTCCTGACAGAAGACGAGTACCTGGACATGGTAGATAAATTACCACGTGAGAATCAGATACTAGATAACAACGATCCAAACAAATTCATCGCTAAAATGGGCGCTGAAGCCCTACAGATGCTGTTGGAGCGTATTAACCTGGATGATCTTTCTTACGAACTACGTCATGCTGCCGCACACGAAACATCGCAACAGCGTAAAGCTGAAGCGCTGAAGCGTCTGCGCGTAGTTGAAGCCTTCCGCGATGCGGGTACACGTATTGAGAACAGACCAGAGTGGATGATCATCCGCATGGTACCTGTTATTCCACCAGAGCTTCGTCCGCTTGTTCCGTTGGATGGTGGCCGTTTCGCTACTTCTGACTTGAACGACCTGTATAGACGTGTTATCATTCGTAACAACCGTCTGAAGCGTCTGATTGAGATCAAAGCTCCTGAAGTAATTCTTCGTAACGAGAAGCGTATGCTACAGGAAGCGGTAGACTCTCTGTTCGATAACTCACGAAAAGTGAACGCTGTTCGTGCAGAAGGTAACCGTGCACTGAAGTCTCTTTCTGATATGCTGAAAGGTAAGCAGGGACGTTTCCGTCAGAACTTACTTGGTAAGCGTGTTGACTACTCTGGCCGTTCGGTTATTGTGGTTGGTCCAGAACTGAAACTGCACGAGTGCGGTCTGCCTAAAAATATGGCAGCTGAGCTTTTCAAGCCGTTCATCATCCGCAAGCTGATCGAAAGAGGTATCGTTAAGACTGTAAAGTCAGCTAAGAAAATTGTAGATCGTAAGGACCCCGTTGTTTGGGATATCCTGGAGAATGTGTTGAAAGGCCACCCGGTACTCCTTAACCGTGCTCCTACGCTCCACAGACTTGGTATACAGGCATTCCAGCCAAAACTGATCGAAGGTAAAGCGATACAGTTACACCCGCTGGTGTGTACGGCTTTCAACGCCGACTTTGACGGTGACCAGATGGCGGTGCACGTTCCACTAGGACCTGCAGCCATCCTGGAAGCTTCTATGCTGATGCTTGCTTCGCACAATATCCTGAACCCTGCAAACGGTGCTCCAATTGCAGTACCATCTCAGGACATGGTTCTTGGTCTATACTATGTAACCAAAGGTAAGCGTAGCACAGAGAATGAAACTATAAAAGGCGAAGGTATGAGCTTCTACTCTTCGGAGGAAGTTATCATCGCCATTAACGAAGGTCGTCTTTCTAAGCATGCATACATTAAAGTTCGTGTGGATGTAAAGAATGAAAAAGGCGAAATCGAAAATAAATTAATTGAAACGGTTGCTGGTCGTGTGATCTTCAACCAGTTCGTACCGAAAGAAGTTGGATACATTGATGAGCTCCTGACTAAGAAAAAACTTCAGCAGGTAATCTCTCGCGTGTTCAAAGAAACAGGTATGGCTCGTACAGCTCACTTCCTGGATGATATCAAAACACTGGGCTTCCAGTCCGCTTATAAGGGCGGTCTGTCAATGGGTCTTGGTGATATCAACATCCCGGCTGAGAAAGAGATTCTTGTTGAGCAGGCAAAGAAAGATGTAGATGCAGTGTGGCAAAACTACTCGATGGGTCTGATCACAGATAACGAGCGTTATAACCAGGTAATCGATATCTGGACCCGTATCAACAATCAGATTACTGAAACGTTGATGCGTCGCTTAGAAAATGAAGATCAGGGCTTTAACTCGATCTTTATGATGATGCACTCTGGTGCCCGTGGTTCCAGAGAGCAGATACGTCAGCTGGGTGGTATGCGTGGTCTGATGGCTAAGCCTCAGAAATCATTGCAAGGTTCAGTAGGTGAAATTATCGAAAACCCAATCCTTTCTAATTTCAAGGAAGGTCTGGATGTAATCGAGTACTTCATTTCAACACACGGTGCTCGTAAAGGTCTTGCCGATACGGCTCTTAAAACTGCGGATGCTGGTTACCTGACTCGTCGTCTGGTAGACGTATCTCAGGATGTGATCGTGAATGAAGAAGACTGCGGTACGCTGAGAGGTCTAGAAGTGAGTGCACTTAAAGACAATGAAGATGTAGTTGAGTCTTTATCTGAGCGTATACTTGGCCGTGTAACGGTACACGATGTGTACGATCCGATCAATAACGAGCTTATAGTTGAGTCAGGAGCAGAAATCACAGAAGACATTGCGCGTGTAATTGAAAACACAGCAATTGAAACTGTAGAGATCAGATCAGTACTTACCTGTGAATCTAAGCGAGGTATATGCGCTAAATGCTACGGACGTAACCTGGCAACAGGATTTATGGTGCAGAAAGGTGAAGCTGTGGGAGTTATCGCAGCTCAATCAATCGGTGAGCCAGGTACACAGCTGACACTTCGTACGTTCCACGTGGGTGGTACAGCATCTAACATTGCGGTAGAAGCAACTATAAAAGCCAAGTTTGCTGGTAAAATCGAGTATGAAGATGTTCGTACAATCGATACAGTAAATAACGAAGGCGAACCTGTTAAAGTGGTAATGGGACGTTCAGGTGAAGTAAAAATAGTTGACCCGAATACAGGTAAACTGTTTATATCTAACCACGTGCCTTACGGTTCATTCCTGACTGTGAGCAATGGCGATGTAGTAGAGAAAGGTGATAATATCTGTAGCTGGGATCCATACAATGCGGTTATTCTATCAGAATTTGATGGAACAATTGCTTATGAGTCGATCATCGAAGGCATTACATACCGCGAAGAATCCGATGAGCAGACAGGTTACCGTGAAAAGGTAATTATCGATACAAAAGATAAAACACAAAACCCTGCTATAGTTGTAAAACCGAAGAATGGCGAGCCGAAAGGTTATAACATTCCTGTAGGTGCACACATTGTAGTGGAAGATGGCGAGAAAATCAAAGCAGGTCAAATCCTGGTGAAGATACCTCGTGCTATTGGTAAAACGCGAGACATTACAGGTGGTCTGCCACGCGTTACGGAACTATTTGAAGCTCGTAACCCGTCCAACCCGGCAGTTGTATCTGAAATCGATGGCGTCGTTACCTATGGTAGTGTGAAGCGTGGTAACCGAGAAATCTTCATTGAGTCGAAAGATGGTGTGAAGAAAAAGTATATGGTTCCACTTTCGAAACACATTCTGGTACAGGACAATGACTTTGTGCGTGCAGGTATGCCATTATCAGATGGTGCTATCACACCAACAGACATCCTGAATATTCAGGGGCCAGGTGCAGTACAGGAGTATCTTGTGAACGAAATCCAGGAGGTATACCGTCTGCAAGGTGTTAAAATCAATGATAAGCACATTGAAGTGGTGGTTCGTCAGATGATGCAGAAGGTGGTAATTATCGATCCAGGTGATACTAGCTTCCTAGAGCATCAGGTAGTGGATAAAGTTAACTTCATGGAAGAAAACGACCGCATCATCGACATGAAAGTGGTAGAAGAAGCTGGCGATTCCACAAGCCTGAAGCCAGGTCAGATTGTAACTGCAAGACGACTGCGTGATGAAAACTCGAGTCTGAAGCGTAGAGACCTTCAACTAGTAACAGTACGTGATGCTTCTCCGGCAGTATCTCGTCCAACGCTACAAGGTATAACCCAGGCATCACTAGGTACGCAGAGCTTTATTTCTGCAGCATCATTCCAGGAAACTACAAAAGTACTGAGCGAAGCTGCTATTAAAGGTAAAGCGGACGAGTTATTAGGATTGAAAGAAAACGTAATTGTTGGACACCTGATTCCAGCTGGTACAGGTCTGAAAGAATATCAGAAACTGATAGTAGGAAGCCAGGATGAATACGATTCGTTAGTAGAATCTAAGAAAACGAGTGCTAAATCAAGACAGCAGACACTGCAGAATAAATAAGGCGACTGATGGCAGAAGAAAATAAGAACCAGAACCAGATAAACATTGAGCTGACAGAAGAAATAGCGGAAGGGCAGTATGCAAACTTGGCTATGATAGCGCACTCAAGCAGTGAATTTGTAATCGATTTTATACGTCTGATGCCAGGTTTGCCAAAAGCAAAAGTAAAATCAAGAGTAGTTATTACGCCAGAGCATGCTAAAAGATTATTAGCAGCTCTGGCTGATAACATCAAAAAATACGAGAGTAGCTTTGGCGAAATAAAGCAGGCAAATGAAGCTCCATCCTTTCCGATGAACTTCGGAGGGACGGTAGGAGAAGCATAAGTTGCTAATAATTAATAAATTAAAATTTTGAAATTGCAAAGTGATTTTTATACCTTTGCAGTCCGAAATTTAAATTGGATAAATCTATAATTAACAGATTGTAAATGCCTACTATACAGCAATTAGTAAGAAAAGGTAGAGAGAAACTGACTTATAATTCTAAGTCTCCTGCCTTGGATGCATGCCCTCAGCGACGTGGAGTATGCACAAGAGTGTACACAACTACGCCAAAGAAACCAAACTCTGCAATGCGTAAAGTTGCAAGGGTGAGATTAACAAATGGTAAAGAAGTGAACGCTTACATTCCAGGTGAAGGACACAACCTGCAGGAACACTCAATTGTTCTGATCAGAGGTGGAAGAGTAAAAGACCTTCCGGGTGTTCGTTACCATATCGTGCGTGGTGCACTGGATACAGCAGGAGTAAATGGCCGTCTTCAGTCTCGTTCTAAATACGGTGCGAAGAGACCTAAGCCAGGTCAGCCAGCTGCAGCTGCCGGAAAAGGTAAAAAGAAATAATAAATAGCGTTTAATACAATGAGAAAAGCAAAGCCGAAGAGTAGAATTCTCCTTCCAGATCCAAAATACAAAGAAACTTTAGTAACACGTTTTGTAAACTACCTGATGGTAGATGGTAAGAAAAGTGTTGCTTATGGTATCTTCTATGATGCTGTAGATCTAGTAGAGCAAAGAACAAAAGAGAACGGTCTTGAAACTTGGAAAAAGGCATTGAACAACATCATGCCTAGTGTAGAAGTTAAAAGCCGTCGTGTTGGAGGAGCTACTTTCCAAGTGCCGACTGAGGTTCGTCCGGACCGCAGAGTATCTCTGGGAATCAAATGGATGATTTCCTACTCACGCAAGAGAGGTGAGAAGACAATGAAGGATAAATTAGCAGGTGAGATAATTGCAGCTGCTAAGGGTGAAGGTGCTGCCGTTAAGAAAAAGGACGATACGCACAGAATGGCAGAAGCGAACAAAGCATTCTCACACTTTAGATTTTAATCGATGGCAAGAGACTTAAAATATACAAGAAATATTGGTATTGCTGCTCACATCGATGCTGGTAAAACCACTACAACTGAGCGTATTCTTTATTACACTGGTAAGTCGCATAAACTTGGTGAAACACACGAAGGTTCTGCTACTACAGACTGGATGGAGCAGGAGCAGGAGCGTGGTATTACCATTACATCTGCAGCTGTAACAGTAAACTGGCCATACAGAGGTAATGACTACCATATCAATATTATTGATACGCCAGGTCACGTTGACTTTACTGTAGAGGTAAACCGTTCACTTCGTGTACTTGACGGACTAGTATTCCTTTTCAGTGCTGTTGATGGTGTGGAGCCTCAATCAGAAACAAACTGGAGATTAGCTGACAACTATAAAGTAGCTCGTCTTGGTTTCGTTAACAAAATGGACCGTTCAGGTGCTGATTTTCTTGCTGTATGTAAGCAAGTAAAAGAAATGCTTGGTAGCAATGCTGTAGCATTACAGTTGCCTATCGGATCAGAGGATAATTTCAGAGGTGTAGTAGATTTAGTGAACTTCAGAGCGATTGTTTGGAATACTGAAGATAAGGGGATGACCTTTACAGAAGTGCCAATTCCAGATGATATGATGGAGGAAGCTGAAGAATATAGAGAAAAACTTCTGGAAGCAGTAGCAGAGTACGATGAGTCTCTGATGGAGAAGTATTTTGAAGATCCAAACTCAATTACTGAGGGTGAGATCTTAGCTGCTCTACGTGCTGCAACTATAGATATGGCAATCGTGCCAATGCTTTGTGGGTCATCTTTCAAAAACAAAGGTGTACAGACAATGCTAGACTATGTGATGGCATTGCTTCCATCACCAGTTGAGAAAGAAAGTATCATTGGTACGAATCCGGATACTGGCGCAGAAGTTGCGAGAAAACCTTCCGCAAGTGAGCCATTTGCAGGTCTAGCTTTTAAAATTGCTACTGACCCTTATGTAGGTCGTCTGTGCTTCGTTCGTGCTTATTCAGGTGTACTGGAAGCAGGATCGTATGTTTACAATTCTCGCTCAAACAATAAAGAGCGTATCTCTCGTATCTTCCAGATGCATGCAAATAAGCAGAACCAGATCGAAAGATTGGAAGCTGGTGATATTGCAGCAGTTGTTGGTTTTAAAGATATTAAGACAGGTGATACGCTGTGTGATCAAAATGCGAAAATCGTACTTGAATCAATGGAGTTCCCAGAGCCAGTAATTGGTTATGCAATCGAACCTAAAACACAGGCTGACTCTGATAAGATGGGTATGGCAATAGCCAAACTTGTTGAAGAAGATCCAACTCTTCAGGTTAATACTGACGAGGAAACAGGTCAGACTATCTTAAGAGGTATGGGTGAGCTTCACCTGGAAATCATCATCGACCGTATGAAACGCGAGTTTAAGGTTGAATTGAACCAGGGTGCTCCACAGGTAGCTTACAAAGAAACAATCACTAAGAGTGTTGAACACCGTGAGGTATTCAAGAAACAGTCTGGTGGTCGTGGTAAGTTTGCCGACATCGTATTTGAGATGGGACCACGTGAAGATGGTAAACAAGGACTTGAGTTCGTTAATGCTATCGTGGGTGGTGTAATTCCTAAAGAATTTATCCCAGCTGTTCAGAAAGGCTTTGAAGAAGCAATGAAGAATGGTATTCTAGCAGGCTTCCCAATTGACTCAATGAAAGTTCGTCTGTTCCATGGTTCGTATCACGATGTAGACTCAGATTCATTATCATTTGAATTAGCAGCTCGTCAAGGCTTTAAAGAAGCAGGAAAGCAGTGCGCTCCAAAACTTCTTGAGCCAATCATGGCAGTTGATGTTGTTACACCTGATGAGTACACAGGTCCTGTAACTGGTGACTTGAACAGAAGAAGGGGTATCATGAAAGGTATGGATACAAAAGGTACATCTACAGTAGTGAAAGCTGATGTTCCTTTATCTGAACTATTCGGTTATGTTACTGACCTTCGTACGATCACGTCAGGTAGAGCTACTGCGTCTCTTACTTTCTCACACTATGAGCAAGTGCCGCAGAACTTAGCAGATGCTATCATTGCTAAAATTAAAGGAACAGCAGCTAAATAGTAGTAAAATAATGAATCAGAAAATAAGAATTAAATTAAAATCTTACGATCATAACCTGGTAGATAAGTCATCAGAGAAGATTGTAAAAGCAGTTAAAGCAACAGGTGCTATAGTTAGTGGACCAATTCCACTTCCAACTGAGAAAGATAAATTTACTGTGTTAAGATCACCACACGTAAACAAAAAATCTCGTGAGCAATTTCAGCTTTGCACGTACAAGAGACTGGTAGATATCTATTCAACTAGCTCTAAAACTGTAGATGCACTAATGAAACTTGAGCTACCTAGCGGTGTTGATGTAGAAATCAAAGTTTGATAGCTGCTTAACATAAAGAACAAAAGCGGACCATTTTACGATGGTTCGCTTTTTTTATGTACTGATAAAGAATATTTTACATAAGAGTTGTTAAGAAAGATTAAATTTTCTTAACTTTGCACTCCCTTAGCTAGAGCTATAGGGCTAAATATATTATATCCATCTAAAACAACAAGTTGAATGCCTGGAATTATCGGTAAAAAAATCGGAATGACAAGCCTCTTCACACCAGATGGTAAAAACATACCAGTAACGCTTATTCAAGCAGGACCGTGTGTTGTTACTCAGGTGAAGACGGTAGAAAACGATGGCTACGCTGCAGTACAGCTTGGCTATGGTGACAAAAAGTTAAAAAGAGTAACAAAGGCAGAAGCCGGTCACTACGCTAAAACTAATACGGCTCCAAAGAAAAAGGTTGCAGAATTTGACACAGAAGGCCTGACAGTAAATGCAGGTGATGTTATCGATGCAAGCCTGTTTATCGAAGGTGAGTACGTAGACGTGGTAGGTACGTCAAAAGGTAAAGGCTTCCAGGGCGTTGTAAAGCGTCATGGTTTTGCGGGTGTTGGTGGCCAGACGCACGGTCAGCATAACAGAGCAAGACACCCTGGTTCTATTGGTGCCTGTTCATGGCCTTCAAGAGTATTCAAAGGAATGCGAATGGCAGGTAGAACTGGTGGCAACAGAGTTACTGTTCAGAACCTTACTGTAATGCGAGTAATCGCCGACAAAAATCTTTTAGTAGTTAGCGGGTCTGTACCAGGCGCCAAAAACTCTTACGTATTAATCGAGAAATAAAATGGAGCTTTCTGTATTGAATATCAAAGGTGAAGATACAGGTAGAAAGATTGCTCTTTCTGATGCTGTATTTGGTGCAGAGCCAAACCAGCATGCAATGTATCTTGACGTAAAGCAGTACCTGGCAAACCAAAGACAGGGAACACACAAGTCTAAAGAACGCAACGAAGTAGCAGGATCTACTAAAAAGATCAAAAAGCAAAAAGGAACAGGTGGTGCAAGAGCTGGTAGCTTAAAGTCGCCTTTGTTTGTTGGAGGTGGTCGTGTGTTTGGTCCAAAGCCAAGAAACTATAGCTTTAAGCTTAATAAAAAGTTAAAGACTGTAGCCAGAGTTTCTGCTCTTTCTTTGCTGGCTAAAGACAACAAAGTAGCTCTTGTAGAGTCTTTCACTTTAGAAGCTCCAAAAACGAAAGAGTTTATCTCTATTCTGGAGAACATTAAGTCTACAGGTAAAACATTGTTTGTGATCCCTTCAAATGATCAGAACATTGTGTTGTCTGGACGAAACATTCCTAAAGTAAAAGTGGCAACAGCTGCTGATCTTAATACATATGATCTGTTGAATGCAGAAAAAGTTGTATTAGTTGAAGAGTCAGTAAATATTTTAGAAAACCTCTTAAGCAATAAGTAATGAACGTACTTAAAAGACCGCTTGTGACGGAAAAATACACTGCCATGAACGAAGTAGGAAAGTATGCTTTTGAGGTGGATAAAAAAGCCAATAAAGTAGAAATCAAAAAGGCAGTTGAGAAGCTTTATGGTGTAACTGTAACTAATGTTGCTACCATGAGATCAATTGGTAAGGTCAAAACAAAATACACCAAATCAGGTGCAGTTACTGGCCGTACTTCATTGATCAAAAAAGCAATAGTAACCTTGAGAGAAGGTGAAATGATCGATTTTTATAGCGCAATATAATTAATCAGAAATGGCTTTAAAAAAGTTAAGACCAACAACACCAGGTCAGAGATTCAGAGTAGCGCCAGCATTTGACGAAATTACTACGTCTACTCCTGAGAAATCTCTGTTGGCACCTATTAAAAAATCTGGTGGACGCAACGATCAGGGCAAAATGACAATGCGCTATTTAGGCGGTGGTCATAAGCGTAAATACAGAATGATTGATTTTAAGAGAACGAAGCATGGCGTGCCAGCTACTGTTAAAACAATCGAGTACGATCCAAACCGTACAGCTCGTATTGCCCTGTTAAATTATGCAGACGGAGAAAAGAGCTATATCATTGCTCCGACTGGAATTCAAGTAGGAACTGTTATTGTTTCTGGTCCAGGACATGCTCCTGAGATTGGCAATTGTCTTCCTTTATCTGATATTCCTCTTGGTACAATTATTCACAACATCGAGTTGCAGCCAGGCCAAGGTGCAGTTCTAGCGAGAAGTGCAGGATCTTACGCACAGCTAGTAGCACGTGAAGGTCGTTATGCAACTATAAAACTTCCTTCAGGGGAGTTGAGAATGGTCCTTGTGAATTGCTATGCAACTGTTGGTACAGTATCTAACTCTGACCATATGAACGTGAAGCTTGGAAAAGCTGGTCGTAACAGATGGATGGGTAGAAGACCAAGAGTTCGTGGTGTTGCGATGAACCCAGTAGATCACCCAATGGGTGGTGGTGAAGGTAAGTCTTCAGGTGGTCACCCACGCTCACGTAAGGGCTTGTATGCAAAAGGTTTAAAAACCCGCAACAAGAACAAGCATTCAGAAAAGTTAATAGTTAATAGAGGAAAGAAATAGTAAATGGCTAGATCATTAAAAAAAGGGCCTTATATTGACTATAGGCTCGAAAAGAAAGTATTCGCGATGAACGACTCAGGTAAGAAGTCGGTTATCAAAACATGGTCGCGAAGATCAATGATTTCTCCGGATTTCGTTGGACATACATTTGCTGTACATAATGGCAATAAATTCATCCCGGTTTATGTAACTGAGAATATGGTGGGTCATAAACTTGGTGAATTTGCTCCAACAAGAAACTTCAGAGGTCACATAGCTAAAAAAGATAAAGGCAAGAGATAAGCATGGAAGCAGTAGCTAAATTAAAGAATGTGCCTACATCTCCACGCAAGATGAGATTAGTGGCAAACCTGGTACGCGGTAAGAGCGTGTCCAAAGCCTTAGGTATACTGAAATTTGAGCCAAATTCTGGTGCAGCGAAACTGGAAAAGTTACTCTTGTCAGCTTTATCTAACTGGCAGCAGAAGAACGAGGATGCTCAGATTGAAGATGCAAATCTGTATGTAAAGTCAATTTTTGTTGATGAAGGTAAAATGCTTAAGCGTTTGCGCCCAGCTCCACAAGGACGTGGTTACCGCATCAGAAAAAGATCTAATCATGTTACTCTTGTAATCGATAGCATGACAGAAGAGCAGTTAGAGCAAAACAGTAAGAAATCTAAAAAAGCCAATAAGTAAGAATATGGGACAGAAAGTAAATCCGATCGGTTTTCGCCTAGGAGTTATCAAAGGTTGGGATTCTAACTGGTATGGCGGTAAAGATTTCGCTGATAAACTTGTTGAAGACGAGAAAATCAGAAAATATATTTTAGCTCGTATCCCTAAAGGTGGTATTTCTAAAATAATAATCGAGAGAACCCTGAAGCGTATCACCATTACTATTAACACTGCTCGTCCGGGCGTAGTAATCGGTAAAGGTGGTCAGGAGGTTGACAAGATCAAGGAAGAGCTTAAGAAGCTAACAAGCAAAGATGTTCAAATTAACATCTTTGAAATTAAGCGTCCGGAGCTAGATGCCAAACTGGTTGGAGAGTCAATTGCTCAACAGCTTCAAGCTCGTATCTCCTTCCGTCGTGCAATGAAGCAGGCAATTGCTTCCGCTTTGCGAGTTGGTGCTGAAGGTATTAAAGTTCAGGTTTCAGGCCGTTTAGGTGGTGCTGAAATGGCTCGTACCGAGCATTACAAAGAAGGTAGAACTCCATTACACACTCTTCGTGCTGATATTGACTATGCTTTATCAGAAGCTCAGACAGTTTATGGTAAGCTGGGCATTAAAGTATGGATCTTCAGAGGTGAAGTTTATGGTAAGAAAGATTTAACTCCGAATGCTGGATTAGAATCTAAAGGACCAGGCTCTTCACAGGGTGGTGACAGACGTAGTGCTGGTAACCGTAAGAAAACAGACGGTGCTCCAAAGCGCAACAAACGTCGTCAGTAATTGATCGCGAACATTATTAAGTTTTAGAAAATGTTACAGCCGAAAAGGACTAAATATAGAAAAATGCAAAAAGGCCGAGTGACTGGTCTTGCCCACAGAGGCAGTACTATCTCATTTGGATCATTTGCAATTAAATCACTTGAAGCATCGTGGATTACTAGCCGTCAGATTGAATCTGCACGTATCGCGATGACGAGAGCAATGAAACGTGAAGGCCAGGTATGGATCAGAATTTTCCCTGATAAGCCTGTTACTAAGAAGCCAGCCGAAGTGCGTATGGGTAAAGGTAAAGGTTCGCCTGAGTATTGGGTAGCAGTTGTTAAGCCTGGTACAATCATGTTCGAATCTGACGGAGTTTCTCTGGAAGTAGCCAAAGAATCGCTTCGCTTAGCTGCACAGAAGTTACCTGTTAAAACAAAGTTTGTAGTACGTAGAGATTACGTTGAGAAGTAATAAAATGAAAAATTCAGAAATAAAAGCTTTGTCTTTAGAGGAACTACAAGAGAAGCTTAACACTGAGAAGACCAACATGCAGAACCTTCGTTTTGCACATGCCATATCGCCGTTGGAGAACCCGATGAAAATTCGTGAGACAAAGGCAACAATTGCGCGTCTGAATACAGAGTTGCGTCGTCGTGAAATTGAAGCTAACTCTTAATACTTAAATAAAATGGAAGAGAGAAATCTTAGAAAAGAAAGAAGTGGTAAGGTTGTTAGCAACAAAATGGACAAATCTATCACTGTACTTGTTGAAAGCAAAATGAAGCACCCGATCTACGGGAAGTTTGTTAGCAAGTCAACAAAGTTCATGGCTCACGACGAAAACAATGAGTGCAACATCGGTGATACGGTGCGTATTCAGGAAACTCGTCCGCTTAGCAAGAACAAGAACTGGCGTTTAGTTGAAATTATAGAAAGAGCTAAGTAAGATGATACAGCAAGAATCAAGATTAACTGTAGCGGATAATAGCGGCGCAAAAGAAGTACTTTGCATCCGTGTTCTAGGTGGTACAGGTAAAAAATACGCTTCTATCGGAGATAGAATTGTAGTAACTGTAAAGTCTGCCTTATCTTCAGGAAACGTTAAAAAAGGAACGGTTTCTAAAGCTGTTATTGTTAGAACGAAAAAAGAGATCAGAAGAAAAGATGGTTCTTATATTCGTTTTGATGATAATGCAGCGGTTCTTTTGAACGCCAATAACGAACCACGCGGTACGCGTATTTTTGGTCCAGTAGCTCGTGAACTTCGTGAGAAGCAATTCATGAAGATCGTATCACTAGCGCCTGAAGTTCTATAACTCCTAATTCTCAGAAAGATGAATAAGAAAAAACTTCATGTAAAAACTGGCGATACGGTAAAAGTTATTGCTGGTGATGAGCGCGGTAAGACAGGCCGCATTACATCTGTGATTACAGATAAAAATAAAGTAATAGTTGAAGGATTGAACCTGGTAACGAAGCATACTAAACCAAGTGCTCAAAATCCTCAGGGTGGTATCACTAAAGTAGAAGCTCCTATACACGCCAGCAATGTAATGCTGGTTGATGGTAAGAGTGAACGCGTGAAAACTGCAAGAAGAAAGAACAGCGAAGGTAAAACTGAACGTTACTCTAAAAAAACAGGAGAAGTAATCTAAAATGGCAACTGCAAGACTAAAAGAAAAATATCAAACGGAGGTAGTGCCTGCCCTGAAAGAGAAGTTCCAATATAAGAACATCATGCAGGTGCCAAAAATTACAAAAATCTCCATTAACAGAGGTATTGGTGCTGCTGTAGCAGATAAAAAACTGGTAGATATCGGGGTTGATGAACTTACGACTATCACAGGACAGAAAGCTGTTGCAACAATTGCTAAGAAATCTGTTTCGAACTTTAAGCTTCGTGAAGGTATGCCGATCGGCGCACGTGTTACACTCAGAGGTCAAAAAATGTATGAATTCTTAGATAGACTTCTTACTGTTGCGCTTCCACGTGTACGTGACTTCAGAGGGGTTAATGATAAAGGATTTGATGGCAGAGGCAATTATACTCTCGGTATCAAAGAACAAATCATTTTTCCTGAGATTAGCATTGATAAAATCAAATCCATTAGTGGTATGGACATCACTTTCGTAACAACAGCTAATACTGATGAAGAAAGTTATGAGCTATTAAAAGCTTTTGGTATGCCTTTCACTAATATTAAAAAGTAATAGCAATGGCGAGAGAAGCAGTTAAAGCCAGAGAGCTTAAAAGACAAAAAACAGTAGCGAAATACGCAGCCAAAAGAGCTGAGCTTAAAGCTAAAGGAGATTATGAAGGCTTAGATAAATTGCCTAAGAATGCATCTCCGATCAGATTGCATAACAGATGCAAATTGACTGGCAGACCACGTGGTTATATGAGAAAATTCGGTATATCTCGTGTTACGTTCAGAGAGCTTGCTCTAATAGGTAAAATACCAGGAGTAACAAAATCGAGCTGGTAATTTTTCTTATATCTATAGATTAGATAAAGAAAAAATATTTATCTTTGCGGCTCGCTTATAATTAGGCGTCATTATTTAAGTCATTCATAATGAACTCAGATCCAATAGCAGATTATTTAACTCGAGTGCGTAATGCTATCAAAGCAAACCACAGGATAGTTGAAATACCATCTAGCAAAATTAAAAAGGAAATAACCAAGGTATTGTACGATAAAGGGTATATTCAAAGCTATAAGTTTGAAGACTCTGCGGTACAAGGGAATATCAAAATAGCCTTGAAATACAATCCTGCAACAAAGCAATCTGCGATTGTTAAGTTGGAGCGTATCAGTAAGCCAGGGCTTCGTAAATATGCAGGTGGTGATGAACTTCCTCGCGTATTAAACGGATTAGGTGTTGCCATCGTTTCAACTTCTCGCGGCGTGATGACTGATAAAGAAGCACGTGCGCAGAATATCGGTGGTGAAGTATTGTGTTACGTTTATTAATCAGGAGGAGAGACAATGTCACGTATAGGAAAATTGCCAATCAACCTGCCTAACAATATTGAGGTTACGATAGACAATAATAATGTGGTTACTGTTAAAGGCCCCAAAGGTACTTTGACTACTCCTGTTGATGCAGACATCATAGTAAAGCAGGAAGATAACCAGATTGTTGTTGAAAGACCAACTGAACAGAAGCGTCACAAAGCTATGCATGGTCTTTACAGATCACTTATCAACAATATGGTGATAGGGGTTAGTGAAGGATATAAAGAGCAGCTTGAGCTTGTAGGTGTGGGTTACAAAGCATCAGTACAAGGTCAGGTTCTTGAGCTATCTTTAGGATATTCACACAATATCTTTTTAGCAATGCCTTCAGAGGTTAGTGCAACTGCTGTTACAGAAAAAGGAAAATCACCAGTTGTGACCCTGGAAAGTAACGATAAGCAGCTGCTAGGCCAGGTTGCCGCAAAAATCAGATCACTTCGTAAGGTAGAGCCTTATAAAGGTAAGGGTATCCGCTTTGTTGGTGAAGTTGTAAGAAGAAAAGCTGGTAAAACGGCATCTAAATAATTAGCATCATCATGTCTGTAAATAAAGAAATAAGAAGATCGAGAATAAAAAAGAGCATCAGAAGAAAGATATCTGGTACTGCAGAAAAACCAAGATTATCTGTATTCAGAAGTAATCGTGCCATCTACGCACAGATTATTGATGATGTAGCTGGTGTTACATTAGCGGCTGCTTCTTCAATTAAGCTAGATGATGCTGCTAAGGCTAATATTGATACTGCTGCTAAAGTAGGTAAAGAAATAGCTTCTAAAGCTCTGGAAAAAGGTATAAATCAGGTTGTTTTTGACAGATCTGGTTACCTGTACCATGGTAAAGTGAAATCATTGGCTGATAGCGCCAGAGAAGCGGGCCTTAAATTCTAAAATATTATGTTGAAGAACAATATACGTAGTGTAAAGGCTAGCGAAATCGAACTCAAAGAGAGAGTAGTAGCTATCAACAGAGTTGCCAAAGTAGTTAAAGGTGGTAGAAGATTCAGCTTTGCTGCTATTGTAGTAGTTGGTGACGGTAATGGTGTAGTAGGTTATGGCTTGGGTAAGGCAAACGAAGTAACTGATGCAATTGCAAAAGGGATTGATGATGCTAAGAAGAACCTGGTTAAAGTTCCTCTTTATCATAACACAGTTCCACATGCAATGGAAGGTAAATATTCAGGAGGTTATGTATTAGTTAAACCAGCAGCGCCAGGTACAGGTGTAATTGCTGGTGGTTCAATGCGTGCAGTTCTTGAAAGTGCCGGTGTTAAAGACGTACTTTGCAAATCTAAAGGTTCATCAAACCCGCATAACGTAGTAAAAGCAACTTTTGATGCTCTTGCTAAAATGCGTGATCCTTTGGCCGTAGCTCAGCAGAGAGGTGTAAAATTACAGAAAGTATTTAATGGTTAATGTCATGGCGAAAGTAACTATCACACAAGTTAAAAGCATTATTGACAGACCTAAGACTCAGAAGCTTACTATTAAGGCACTGGGATTAGGAAAAATCAATAAATCAGTAACTGTAGAGTATACACCACAGATTGCTGGTATGGTTAATAAAGTTCATAATCTGATAGAAGTTAAAGAACAATAAAATGTATTTAAATTCATTACAACCTGCTGAAGGAGCTGTTAAGTCAAGAAAAAGACTTGGCCGTGGTACCGGATCTGGTAGAGGAGGTACTTCTACAAGAGGTCACAAAGGTGCTAAGTCTCGCTCTGGATATTCGCAGAAATCAGGCTTTGAAGGTGGTCAGATGCCACTTCAGAGACGCGTACCAAAGTACGGCTTTAAAAATATCAACAGAGTTGAATACAAAGCTATAAATTTGGATGTGCTTCAGTCATTAGCTGAAAGCACTGGTGAAACAGTACTTAACTTTGATTTTTTCAAAGCACATGGTCTTGTTTCAAAGAATGACAAAGTTAAAGTATTAGGTAGAGGTGAGTTAAATAAAGCAGTTGAGGTTCATGCTCATGCTTTTTCTCAATCGGCTACAACAACAATAGAAAAAGCAGGCGGTAAAACAGTAGCTATCTAATCTGTATGAAGAAGTTTATAACAACAATAAAGAACATTTTTGCTATTGATGATCTAAGAGTAAGGATTCTCAATACAATTGGATTTATAGCAATTTTCAGATTAGGTTCTTTTGTTGTTCTTCCTGGCGTTAACCCCGATAATCTGGAAGCTAATACCTCTGGTTTATTTGGTTTGTTAGATACCTTCTTAGGTGGTGCATTTAGTAATGCATCCATCTTTGCTTTAGGTATTATGCCATACATTTCAGCTTCAATTGTACTACAGCTACTTACTATTGCTGTCCCGTATTTTCAAAAGATGCAGAAGGAGGGTGAATCAGGTAGAAAGAAAATCAACCAGATCACCCGAGTTCTTACTATCGTTATTACTTTAGCTCAGGCAATAGGTTTCGTAGCAACTATTCCTGCAGAGGCTATAGTAATTAACACAACACTCTTCACTATCATTTCAATGATTGTACTGTCAGCAGGAACAGTTTTTTGTATGTGGTTAGGTGAAAGGATTACTGACAAGGGCATTGGTAATGGTATCTCGATGCTGATTATGATTGGTATTGTCTCCAGATTCCCTGGTGCAATTGCTGCAGAGTTCTTGTCAAAGCAATTAAACGGTACACTTTTATTCCTATTTGAGCTTGCTGTTCTTTTCTTTGTGGTGATGTCAGTTGTCATGCTGACTCAGGCGATAAGAAGAATACCAGTTCAGTATGCTAAGCAGGTAGGTGGAAGTTCGCTTTATAGCGGTCAGAGACAGTTTATTCCACTAAAAGTTAATGCTGCTGGTGTAATGCCAATTATCTTTGCTCAGTCACTAATGTTTCTGCCTTCAATGCTGGCAGGCTTATGGGCTGATTCAAGCGAAACAGCAAATTACATAGGATCTACATTCTCAGATTTTACATCTTGGCAATATAACGTAGTATTTGGACTTCTGATTTTAGTGTTCACCTATTTCTATACTGCTATCAGTGTTGATCCTAACCGTATTGCAGACGATCTTAAAAGAAGTGGTGGTTTTATACCTGGAGTAAAACCAGGACGTGCTACCTCTGAATATATCGATGCAATCTTAACTAAGATAACACTACCTGGTGCAATATACTTAGCCCTTGTTGCTATCTTCCCGGCAATTGCAATGCTATTCGGTGTAACTAGAGAATTCGCACAGTTCTTTGGAGGTACTTCACTGATCATTATGGTTGGTGTTGTGCTGGATACGCTGCAGCAAATTGAAAGCCACCTGTTAATGCGCCACTATGACGGCATGATGAAATCAGGTAAGTTGAGAGGAAGAACAGAAAATATTGCGATGGTATCTTAATAAATGATATTTTATAAAACTGAAGAAGAAATAGAGCTAATTCGCCAGGGTGCTTTGATATTAGGCAAAGCCCATGGCGAAATAGCTTCGCTTATAAAGGAGGGTGTAACAACCCAGGTTCTTGATAAACGAGCAGAAGAGTTTATCAAAGATCATGGGGCGGTACCTTCTTTTTTGAACTATAATGGTTTTAAATACAGTTTATGTATATCACCCAATGAAGTAGTAGTTCATGGATTCCCTGGAAACCATGCTTTGAAATCGGGTGATATTTTATCTGTAGACTGTGGGGTTTATTACAAAGGTTTTCATAGTGACTCAGCCTACACACATGCTGTAGGTGAAGTCCCTGAAGAAGTAGAAAAGCTTCTGAATGTTACAAAAGAAAGCCTTTACAAAGGTATTGATAAAGCGGTTGCCGGTAACAGAATGGGTGATGTTAGCTTTGCCATTCAGCAGCATGCCGAAACTAACGGATTTACTGTAGTTCGTGAACTGGTGGGACATGGAGTAGGTAAAAATTTACATGAAGCGCCTGAAGTACCAAACTATGGTAAGCGAGGTCAGGGAACAAGACTTCAGGAGGGAATGGTATTAGCCATTGAGCCTATGATCAACTTGGGGACCCGTAATGTTGTTCAGGAAGATGATGGCTGGACTATCAGAACCCGTGACAGAAAACCATCTGCTCATTTTGAACATACTGTGGTTGTTCGTAAGGGGAAAGCAGAAATATTAACTACCTTTGAATATATAGAAAAAGCTAAAAAAGCATAAATGGCCAAGCAGTCATCTATTGAACAGGACGGAACAATTATTGAAGCACTATCAAATGCTATGTTTCGTGTAGAGTTAGAAAACGGGCACCAATTAATTGCCCATATTTCAGGTAAGATGAGAATGAATTACATTAAAATCTTACCAGGAGATAAAGTAAAACTTGAAATGTCTCCTTATGATTTAACAAAAGGTCGGATTGTTTATCGATATAAATAAATACAATGAAAGTTAAAGCATCAGTAAAAAAGAGAAGTGCTGAATGTAAGATTATCCGTCGCAAGGGTAAGCTTTACGTCATCAACAAAAAAAATCCAAGATATAAACAAAGACAAGGTTAATTAAACAAGTATGGCTAGAATAGCAGGAGTTGATATTCCGGATAACAAGAGAGGTGAGATTGCATTAACCTATATTTTCGGTATAGGTCGTAATCTGTCTAAGACTATCTTAAACAAAGCCGGGGTGGATCTTGACAAAAAAGTAAAAGACTGGTCTGAAGATGAGTCTAACGAGATCAGAAATATTATAGCAACTGATATCAAAACTGAAGGTGTTTTAAGATCTGAGGTTCAGTTGCACATTAAGCGTCTTCTTGACATTGGTTGCTACCGTGGATTAAGACACCGTAAGGGTCTTCCAGTTCGTGGACAGCGTACTAAGAACAACTCGCGTACGAGAAAAGGTAAGCGTAAAACAGTTGCAAACAAGAAGAAAGCTTCTAAATAATAATTGATCATGGCTCAGAAAAGAAAAGACAAAGCTAAGAAGCGTGTTGTAGTTGTTGAGGCAACTGGCCAGGTACACATCAAGGCTTCTTTCAACAATATTATTATCTCGGTAACCAATAACGCAGGACAAGTAATATCTTGGGCTTCTGCTGGTAAAATGGGATTCAAAGGTTCTAAGAAGAACACTCCTTACGCTGCACAAATGGCAGCTTCAGATTGCGCAAAGGTTGCTTATGACCTAGGTATGCGTAAAGCTGAAGTTTTTGTAAAAGGCCCAGGTGCAGGTAGAGAGTCCGCCATCCGTACTGTGCAAAATTCAGGTATCGAAGTAACAACTATTAAAGACGTTACTCCACTTCCTCACAACGGATGTCGTCCTCCTAAACGCAGAAGAGTTTAATTTTTAAAGTAGATTAAATAAAATGGCAAGATATACTGGTCCTAAAAGTAAGATCTCAAGAAAGTTTAACGAAGAGATCTTTGGCCCAAGCAAAGCATTAAAAAAGAAAGCTTATCCTCCAGGACAACACGGTCGTGGCCGTCGTAAAAAGCAGTCTGAATATTCTATTCAGCTGACTGAAAAGCAAAAAGCTAAATACATCTATGGTGTATTGGAGAAGCAGTTTGCTAACCTGTTTGAGAAAGCACAGAGAAAAGGTGGTATTGCTGGTGAAAACCTGTTAATCCTCCTGGAATCAAGATTAGACAATACGGTTTATCGTTTAGGTATTGCGCCAACACGCAGAGCTGCACGTCAGCTTGTGCTACATAAGCACATTACTGTTAATGGTAACATCGTAAACATACCTTCCTATAGTTTAAAAGTTGGTGATGTTATAGCTGTTAGAGAGAAGTCTAAGTCTCTTGAGGCCATTACAGCAAGCTTATCTGTTCGTAATGCAAGACAGTTCAGCTGGTTAGAGTGGGATGCAACTGAAATGGCTGGTAAGTTTATTTCTGCCCCTCAGCGCGATCTGATTCCTGAGAAAATCCAGGAGCAGTTAATCGTAGAGCTTTACTCTAAGTAAGCAGCATAATCAATTTTTAACCTTTAACACTGCAAGTATGTCAATATTAGCATTTCAAATGCCAGAGAAGGTTGTAATGGAGAAAGCCGACGACTTTCATGGTTTATTTGAATTTAAGCCGCTTGAAAAAGGTTACGGTGTAACCATCGGTAATGCTCTGCGAAGAATTCTGCTTTCCTCACTAGAAGGATATGCAATAACTAGCGTTCGCATACCTGGTGTACTGCACGAGTTCTCCTCTGTTGAAGGCGTGGTTCAGGATGTTTCTGACATCATACTGAATCTGAAAATGGTTCGCTTTAAGAAAATCAGCGAAGTTATTGATGACAAGATCACGGTGACAATCAATGGTACAGATACTTTCTATGCCGGCGATATCAGCAAGTTTACTTCAAGCTTTGAAGTACTTAACCCTGAGCTTGTGATCTGCAACCTGGATAAGAATATTTCTTTAGAAGTAGAGCTTACTGTTCAGAAAGGCCGTGGTTACGTTCCTGCTGAAGAGAATAAGCCAGCTGACCAGGTGTTCGGTCTTATTGCTATCGACTCTATCTTCACACCGATCAAGAATGTGAAGTTCAGCGTTGAAAACACTCGTGTGGAGCAAAAGACGGACTATGAGAAACTTGTGCTTGAAATTCAGACAGACGGATCAATCCATCCGGAAGAAGCATTGAAAGGAGCAGCAAATATCCTGATCCAACACTTCATGCTTTTCTCTGACAACACAATGACTTTTGAGACGGCTAAGCCAGAAGAGGAAGAGGTAGTAGATGAAGAACTGCTGCATATGCGCAAAGTTCTGAAGACACCACTTCAGGATATGGATTTATCTGTTAGAGCGTACAACTGCTTAAAGGCTGCTGACATTAAAACGCTTGGCGACCTGGTACAGTTAGATATTTCTGACATGATGAAGTTCCGTAACTTCGGTAAGAAATCGTTGACTGAGTTAGAGAACTTAGTACAGGAGAAAGGCCTGACTTTTGGCATGGACCTTTCTAAATATAAATTAGAAGAAGAATAATAACCTACGGCATAATTCCCGATCCCGCAAAGGTTGATCGACGGTATGCACGTGCACAATTAATAAAATGAGACACGGTAAAAAAATCAATCACTTAGGAAGAACTGCTGCTCACCGTAAGGCGATGCTGTCTAACATGGCTGCTTCCCTTATCCTGCAAAAGCGTATTTCTACAACAGTTGCAAAAGCAAAAGCGCTTCGTAAGTATGTAGAGCCTCTTCTAACTAAATCAAAGAACGACACTACGCATTCAAGAAGAACTGTATTCTCTTATCTTCAGGAGAAAGGCGCAGTTAAAGAACTTTTTGATGAAGTAGCTGGCAAAATTGCAAACAGACCGGGTGGTTACACTCGTATCCTTAAAACTGGCTATAGATTGGGTGACAACGCAGAAATGTGTGTTATCGAACTGGTAGACTACAACGAGGATATGCTGGCAACAACTGGTACGACTGGTGCTAAGAAAACGCGTCGTCGTGGTGGTGCTAAGAAAAAAGCAGAAGGTGCTGCTGAAGCTCCAAAAGCTGCTGAAACTGATGCAACTGCTGAAGGCACAAAAGATGCTGAATAAGCACATTCTTTGAAATATTTTAAAGGGACATGACGTAAGTCGTGTCCCTTTTTTATGTTTGTAAAAATTTCGAGATGAAAAAACATACCGCTACAGAAGCCATCCTTCTATTGGAAGATGGTACAATTTATAAAGGAAAGAGCCTGGGCAAAATAGGCACATCCGGTGGTGAGCTTTGCTTTAATACCGGTATGACTGGCTACCAGGAAATATTTACTGATCCATCCTACTATGGTCAGATGGTTGTTAACACGGTGTCGCATGTTGGTAACTATGGCGTAATACCTTCAGAAGTAGAGTCTGATAAAGTGCAGATCAGCGGACTGGTTTGTAAAGATTTTTCGCATTTTTTCTCACGCAAAACTGCTGAAGGATCTCTGCAGGACTATTTTGAAAAGGCAGGTATAGTTGGGATTTGCGAGATTGATACAAGAGCACTGGTTCGTCACATTCGCGATAAGGGTGCAATGAATGCAATTGTGTCATCTGAAATAACGGATGTGGAAGAATTGCGTAAGAAGCTGGCTGAAGTGCCATCTATGACAGGACTGGAGCTTTCGTCTAAAGTAAGTACACCTGATACGTATGAGCTGAAGCCGGAAGATGTCAAGTACAGAGTAGCTGTGCTTGACCTAGGGGTTAAACGCAATAGTTTGCATAACTTTATGCAGCGTGGTTGTGAAGTAAAGGTATTCCCTTATAACACGCCATTCGAGGAAATGGAGAAATGGAATCCCGATGGATACTTTATTTCAAACGGACCTGGAGACCCAGCTGCCACACAGGTTGCTGTTGATAGCGTAAAGCAAATACTGGAGAAGGAAAAGCCGATGTTCGGTATATGCATGGGACACCAGATGTTGGCGCATGCCAACGGGGTACCAACTTACAAGATGCACAATGGTCACAGGGGACTTAACCATCCGGTAAAAAACCTGGTAACTGGTAAGAGTGAAATTACAAGCCAGAATCATGGATTTGTAGTAGATGCTGAGCACCTTAAAAACCATCCGGAGCTGGAAGTAACGCACATTAACCTGAATGATAATACCATTGAAGGAATGCGCATGAAAAACAAGCCAGCTTTTTCAGTACAATATCACCCGGAATCATCTCCGGGGCCACATGATTCAGAATATCTTTTCGATGACTTTGTGGCACTTCTAGAGAAAAGTAAAAATCAAGTAAAACTATAGTTAAAAACAAACCAATGAGCTTAATCACAGATATCAAAGCAAGACAGATCTTTGATTCGAGAGGTAATCCTACTGTTGAAGTAGATGTAATCACTGAAAGCGGCATTTTGGGCCGTGCTGCTGTTCCATCTGGTGCATCAACCGGTGTACACGAAGCTGTAGAGCTACGCGATGGCGACAAGAGCAAGTACATGGGTAAAGGTGTGCTGCAGGCTGTTGAAAACGTGAACGGTAAAATTGCAGAAGAGCTTGTTGGTTTCCCTGTATTTGAGCAGAATCTGCTTGATAAGATCATGATAGAGCTAGATGGCTCTGATAACAAGGCTAACCTGGGTGCAAATGCAATTCTTGGTGTATCGCTGGCAATAGCCCGTGCAGCTGCACAGGAGTTGAACATGCCGCTTTACCGCTATGTAGGTGGTGTAAACGCAAATACACTGCCAGTGCCAATGATGAATATCCTGAACGGTGGCAGCCATGCTGATAACTCCATCGATTTCCAGGAGTTTATGATCATGCCGGTTGGTGCCCCTTCTTTCTCAGAAGCATTGCGTATGGGCTCTGAAGTTTTCCATCACCTGAAAAATGTACTGAAGAAAAAAGGACTTTCTACAAACGTAGGTGACGAGGGTGGTTTTGCACCAAACATTGCATCTAACGTGGAAGCTATTGAAGTGGTATTGCAGGCAATTGAAGCTGCTGGTTACAAGCCAGGCGATGACATGATGATTGCTATGGATGCAGCCAGCTCAGAATTCTATGATGCGTCTACAGGTCTTTATACTTTCAAGAAGTCAACCGGCGATAAACTGACGTCTTCGGACATGGTAAGTTACTGGAAAGAATGGACTGAAAAATACCCGATCATCTCTATTGAAGATGGTATGGCAGAAGATGACTGGGCAGGTTGGAAGGAGCTTACTGATACGATTGGTAAGAATGTACAGCTTGTTGGCGACGATCTGTTTGTAACAAACGTGAAGCGTCTGCAGCAAGGCATTGACCAGGGCGTAGCTAACTCTATCCTGATCAAAGTTAACCAGATTGGTACGCTGACCGAAACTATAAACGCTATTAACTTAGGCCTGCGTCATGGTTATAAGAGCGTAATGAGCCACCGTTCCGGAGAAACAGAAGATAACACGATTGCTGATTTGGCCGTGGCACTTAACACAGGACAGATCAAAACGGGTTCTGCTTCGCGTTCAGACCGTATGGCAAAATACAACCAACTGATCCGCATCGAAGAGGAGCTTGGTGAGATAGCGTATTATCCTGGTCGTAAGTTCTAAAATCCTATCTTCTAAAATATTTATTGCTAAGGCTGTGGGTTATATGATCCACAGCCTTATTTTTGTGTAAGTACCCTCTAGTCTCAGTTTTCTATGATCAAGCGCATTCCGAAGTTTTTTCGCAGTTTCTATTTTATCACTACCGCCTTGTTTGTAGTGTGGATGCTCTTTTTCGACTCAAACGACTTTATTACGCAATACAGGATGAGCAGACAGCTCAGTGACCTGGAAACCGTAAAAGAAGGTTACCTGGAGAAAATGGAAGAGGTGGTGAAAGACCGCAATGCATTAATGGGAAATCCTGACCTGCTGGAAAAGTACGCCCGCGAAAAATACCTGATGAAGCGCCCGAACGAAGACGTGTTTATTATAGTGCCCAAGAAAGAGAAGTAAGCTATAGTTTGAATCAAAATTTGCGGGTTATAAATAAGGCTGTTCCTGGGAGCAGCTTTTTTGTTTATAAAGATGCCAATTAAAGCTCACAAACGGCGTTCAGACTCAAATGTCGTAAAAGTGTCATACTAAAACCGCTATCAATAAGTATTTTAAGGGAGTAGTATTGCCTAAATAAACTATAGCAATAATGACGACGCTAGGACAAAGAATCTTTGAGATCAGGAAACGCAAAGGATTAAGCCAGGAAGAGCTATCGGAGAAGGCAGGCATTAACCTAAGAACACTACAGCGCATTGAGAAAGGAGAGACCGAACCACGCGGCTATACATTAAAATCTGTTTGCCAGGCGTTGGGTGTGGACGTTGAAGAAGTTTACGACTATAATAAGGAAGCTGATAAAAGTGTGCTCCTGTTAATGCACTTATCTGCACTTACTTACCTGATGATTCCGCTGGGCAATATCATTCTCCCATTAATTATATGGGTTACACAGAAAAGAAAAGTGCTGCATGTGCATGAGCAGGGAATCGCGTTGCTAAATTTCCAGATAACATGGTCGCTGCTGACGTATCCGCTTATAGCTGTATTCGTCTGGATGAAGCTTATGCATTATCCTGGAGTGAAATATGGACTTTATTTCTACCTGATATTATATTTTCTGAATGCACTTAATGTAGTAAGAGTCTGTATCCTGATCAGCAGAGGCTCCGGTAGCCAACTATATCCGCTTGCATTCGGGATTCTGAAACCGTAACGACAGTCATAAACCTGCATATCACTTAATCCCTGCCTAAATAATTCGTAACTTTGTGCTATTGGGCTGTCACTTTAAAGTGGCAGCTAAACCTAAGTAACGATACGATGGCAAAAGTTGCAATAAATCTTTCAACCGGCTCTATTCAGCAGGAAGAAGTTATAGTTGGTATAGATCTGGGCACAACCAACAGTCTGGTGGCCTACATCCATCCTGAAGATAAAAAACCAATCGCTATTAATGATCAGGGGCGTGGTACTATAGTACCATCTGTGGTGCATTTTACCCAAACCGGCGAAACTATAGTTGGCACTGAGGCGAAAGATTACCTGACCACTGACCCGGCCAATACCATTTACTCGGTAAAGCGCCTGCTGGGCAAATCATACAAAGATGTTGGGGAGCATACAGATTATTTTGGCTACAAAATAATAGATGACGACAGCGAAGGGCTGGTTAAAATACGGGTAGGCGACAAATTCTTTTCACCTATTGAGCTTTCGGCAGAGATACTACGGGAATTGCGCGAAAGGGCAGAGCACTCGCTTAAAACGCCTGTAAACCGTGCTGTAATTACTGTACCAGCATATTTTAACGACTCGCAGCGACAGGCAACCCGCGATGCCGGCAAACTGGCCGGACTGGAGGTGCTGCGCATTGTAAACGAACCAACTGCTGCTGCGCTGGCGTATGGCATTGGCATTGACCCGAACGAAGAGAAAACAGTTGCAGTTTACGACCTGGGTGGCGGTACTTTTGATATCTCGATCCTGAGCATTCATCAGGGCATCTTCGAAGTGCTGTCAACGCACGGCGACACCTACCTGGGTGGCGATGACTTTGATCGCGCCATTATCAACTATTGGATACAAAATAATCAGCTGATTGCTGATACTATAAATCAAGACAAGAGCCTGCAGCAGGAACTTCGCTTAAAGGCCGAAGAAGCTAAAAGAACCCTGAGCTCGCAGCCGATTTACACAGCAACTATAAACGGAACTATAGATTGCCACATAGAGCGCCATACGTTTGAAACTTTGATCGCACCTATAGTTGCACGAACGATAGAAAGCTGCCGCCAGGCCATGACCGATGCCAAACTACAGCCTGAGCAGATTGATGCCGTGATTATGGTGGGTGGCTCAACACGTGTGCCGATGGTATATGATGGCGTGTCGGAGTTCTTTGGTAAAGCTGCCAATAATTCGCTGAATCCGGATGAGGTAGTATCGCTGGGCGCGGCCATACAAGCTGACATATTGGCCGGTAACCGTAAAGATATTCTGCTGCTGGACGTAACCCCACTAACCTTAGGCATTGAAACAATGGGCGGGTTGATGGATTCTATCATCCCGAGAAACTCTAAAATACCAACCAAAGCAGGCCGCCAGTATACCACTTCGGTAGACGGACAGGTGAACATGAAGATTTCTGTTTACCAGGGGGAGCGCGACTTAGTAAAAGAGAACCGTAAACTGGCAGAGTTCGACCTGAAAGGTATACCTGCCATGCCGGCTGGCTTCCCGAAAGTAGATGTGAATTTCATTCTGAATGCTGACGGTATCCTGAAAGTGGAAGCTATTGAGCTTCGCTCCGGTGTGCGCCAGGAAGTGGAAGTGAAACCACAATATGGCTTAACTGATGAGCAGGTAGAGCAGATGCTGATGGACTCTATCACGCACGCTAAAGAAGACGTTTCTACCCGTATGGTGATCGAAGCCCGCACAACAGCAGAGCAGATGATTTACCAGGTAGAGCGCTTTGTAGAGAAGAACGGCGAGCACCTTACTGCCGAAGAAATAGAGCTGACCAGAACCAATGTGCAGAACCTGAAAAACGTGCTGGACAGTGGTGATAAGGATGCGATCCTGAAAGCCGTGGATATTCTGGAAGAACAGACGAGCCCGTTTGCAGAACGCGTCATGCAAATCTCAATTAAACAAGCCATGACGGGCAAGAAGATTGAGTAATTACAACTATAGCGCGGGCATTCACGCTCGTGACGAACTATAGTCGGGCCTCTGGCCCGATATACTATAAAACAGAATCGCCGGCAACTATAAATTGCCGGCGATTCTGTTTTATAGTTGCTGGCCTATGTGCCTTATTTCAAGTGCAGTTTTAACCAAGCTATAGTTTGCTCGACATCCAGTATAGACCACGAGTGCGGATTAACAGTACCATCGGTACGGCGGCCTTTGCCTGCTGTAAGAACGAGTTGAGCTTGTTGGTTGCCCATGCTTTGCAGGTCAGCAATCATACTCATGCAGTCAGCAGTGTTCAGGTCGTATAGATCGCGGTGGTTTGTGTTAAACTGGTTAATGGCATCTGGTTCTGAAAACAAAAGTACAGGCAGCTGTTTCAGTGGTTTAATAGCGGTATTTGCTGTGTCGGAATAAGCATAGGGAGAGATGGTGTAGAATTTCTCCGGGTTTTGTACTGGAGTAGCACCGAAATCCTGCTGAAGCAGTAACTGCATATACTGCAGCATTTGCTTGGCCCTCGGCGACTGATCACGTTGAACAGCCTTCAGTACACTACGCTCAAAACGTTCCATATCCAGCAGCGGGTCCACGGCAAAAAGAGCAGACACTTTTGGACCAGCAGAAGTAGCCAAACTATACTCTGCGAATTTAACAGCTGTTGTGCCACCCATCGAGAAACCGCCAACCGCTAACTTCTTATCCTTCAGCTTATATTTCTTCTGCAGGTCCTGCACTAACTGCGCAATCCGCTGTTGTTTGGCATCCGTTAAATATAACCCGGCATTACCGTCTATCACAGCTATAGCTACCACGTATCCGGCTCTCGTCGCAGCCATCGAGAAGGTCGTTTCCTTTAGCACGTCAGCAGGAGTCTCTCCAAAACCTGGGAACAGCAGTACCATGCCAGCTGGCCTTCCTTTTTCAGGCTGAATAACCAAGGTATAGTTACGGGCAGTATCAGCTATAGCAGCAGTATAAAAGCGTTCTGTTTTCTGTGCCGTTGCCGTTGTTATAGTTGCAAGCAAGCAAAGCATTAGCAGCCACCGGAGGGATAGATTCATGGCTTTATAGTTGGTGCTATAGTTTTAGTTTAAAACTTAATGCCAAGCTTCTTACCTAACTTCTCCAAATCTTCGGCCACAGGGTCCAGCAACGGAATACCTTCTTTGAGTCGGATTTCGGTCATTTCTCGTTCCGGGTCGCCGGGGATAAGCACAGCCTTCTCGCCTTTTTTGGTTTTGGCAGCTCTGAAGGTTTCTATCCAGCGGTCCATGTTCTCTTTAAATTCATCGGCAGGGCGGAAGGCATCAATACGCATCGCTCCCAAAAAGTGGCCTATTCCTTTCCCAACCGGATCGGCAGGCGGGTTAAGGAACGCTACAAACGGCGGCACCCACGGGCCATAGTTTGCACCCGACAGCACAGCCGAGAAAATATCAACTATAGATGCCAGTGCATATCCTTTGTGACTGCCGTGTGTCAGGTCTGAGCCGAGCGGGAGCAAAGCGCCACCGTCTTTCAGTTCATTGGCATTATCGGTATCATCGCCCTCGGCGGTTTGAATCCAGCCAACAGGTGCTTTTTTATTTTTGCGCTGCAGTATCTCCAGTTTACCGTTAGCGGCCGATGCCGTGGCAAAGTCGGCTACAAAAGGTGGTTGTTTATGAGTTGGTACAGCTACAGCGATCGGGTTGGTGCCAAGCATGCGGTCTACAGAGTGCGTCGGGGCAACCAGTGGGCTGGCGTTAGTCATGGCTAGTCCAATCATATCGGAGCTCAGTGCTTCCATGGCGTGGTAACCGGCAATACCAAAATGGTTGGAGTTACGCACCGATACCCAGCCCGTACCTACTTTCTCTGCTTTCTCAATGGCAATATCCATGGCCTTAGGTGCAATTACCAAACCTAAACCACCATCGCCGTCTACCGTGGCAGTGCTTGGCGTTTCGTGCACAATCTGCATATTGGGGTTTGGGTTGATGCGGCCAGCTTCCCACAGGCGAACATAGCCACTCAAACGGGCCACGCCATGCGAGTCTACACCGCGCAAATCGGCTTCCAGTAAAACTTCGGCTGCAAGCTTGGCATCTTTGGGCGGGCAGCCGATAGCTAAAAATATTTCGTTCGTGAAATCGAACAAGTGACGATAGGTATACATGAATTCTGAGTTGCGATAATCAAACGTGGCAAATTACTAAATTCTGTTGCCAAACACTCAGTAAAATCTGTGTTTATAGTTGTAGCACACAGTACTATAGTTGCGTGGTGGCCTGCAAGTATGTATTTTTTTATATACTTTTAAGCCGGCTTAAGATTGTGGAACAGATTTTGTTTTCTGCACCTTAGGCTAATGATATTCTTTCTATGATACGAGCTATACTTTCTGTTTTCTTATTGTTTGCCGCTGTTGCAGTTCAGGCGCAGACTAAACTCATTTTTGAAGAAACTACCCCGGAAGCGTACCTGATGAAGTATAGCACCACGGGAGGTAGTAGCCAGACATACCTGAACACGCTTATAAATCTCCTGAAGGAAGGGGATGTGAAAAAGAACGGTGGCCGACCCTCAGCACGCACTCCGGAGTTTGTGGTACGCATGGAGCAGCAGGCCCGAATTGCTGATGCCGGCGACAAACTGCAACTGAAAGTACAGCTCAGCAAGATCAGCGTAAACAGCGATGTTTCTTACAAAGGCTTTGGTGTAGAGGATGTGCTGCTGCCGGAAATGCTGAACGTGAAAGTGAAACTGCTTGACGGCAAAAAGAAAGAGCTTCAGACATTTAACCTGACCAACATCCCTTTTAAAAAAGAAGGCTTTACCCTGCTGGATGTAACCATACCTGATACCACCAAAACTGCCCCAAACTATAGTTTAGTGGTGGAAGCCAAGGGATTGAACTATACAGCTGCCAGCGTAAGTAAATTCAGAAATTACCTGGGTCTGATTGGTGATTATTATGCAGCCGATGCAACTATAACTCGTGCGCTTCAGGATATCAACCTTATTCAGCCGGAAGATGTAGACCGCATCAGTCAGCATAACCACAACCTGCGACAGATGGAGGATATGTACAAGCGCCTGAAAGAGCAGAATTATAAAGAGAAACTGAACCTGCGCCTGTACGACCCGCAACGCCTCGACCAGAAAATGACTGACCTGAACCGCCTGATGCAGGAACGCCGCCGTGCCGTAGACTATGCGCTCAGCACTATGGATCTGCAGTTCTTTAACAAAGGGATGAGCCTGGTTGCAAACGGGAACACCAATGCTGCACGGTCTTATTTTGAGAAATCGCTTGGGGTGAACGCTAAATTTGCTCCATCGCACCTGCAGCTGGCCCGCCTGGATTTTATAAACGGCTACCTGAACGAAGCCACTGCCCGCATACTGGATGTACTTACCCGCATGCGCATTGACCCGGAAACCCGCCAGATGCTGCAGGTACTTGCGCACGATATTTATGGTGCCCACATGAGCCAGGGCCATAACCTGACAAACCGCGGCGATTACAATGCAGCGCTGCATGCTTTTGGCTCTGCACGTGAGCTATGTAAAACAGTAAGTGGTTTAGGTTGTAACATGCCTGCCCTGCGCGATGGTGAAGGCCGTGCTGCCAATGGCATTTACCGAAACATTATTGCTGAAGGAAAGCGCGAGCTAACCCGTAACAACATAGCGCAGGCAGATAGATTAGCAGAGGAGGCACTACGCTTCCAGAGTGATTACAGAGATGTGCTGCCACAGCCAACTGAAGCCATTGAACTACAGAACCAGGTAAAATACACCTATTATGTTGAGCATATTGACAAAGGAAAAAGCTACCTGAATAGTAAGAACTATGGTGCTGCTTTAAGTCAGTTTGATGCTGCGCTGGACCTGGAGGCTGCCTATAGTTTCAGAGAGATTCCGGAACTGGATGCGCTGGCTAAGCGTGCTGCCAAACCGGTGCTGCTGGCCGAGCTACAGACCGGCTACGAGCAGGCAATGCGCAACCAGTTAGTCGATGCACGCGCCTTGGCCTCAAAAGCAATTGCCATGCAGGGCCGTTACGGGCTGGATAAAGATGCCGAAGTGATTAGCAAATATAACCTGCTCCGCGACCGCATTGTAACCCAGGAATGCCAGAATGCACAGTACGCTTACGATGAGCACGTACAAAACGCAAAACAGCTGGCCCGCAACAAACAATACCTGGCCGCCGACAAAGCTTATCTGTCAGCACTTGGTGTAGCTTCCGATAACACCATCTGCCAGCTCGCCGACTTTACAGCAAAAGATGGTCGTGAAGCCATATTACCAGCGGTGCGTTACCAGCAAATGTTGGAAGATGTGAATCGTTTTGTAGCAAGTGGCAGGTACACCGAAGCGTTGCAAACTTACAACCAGGCCGAGAAGCACTATAAGGCCTACGAAGTAAACCGTTTTGGCCTGAACCATATTTCGCTTTACAACTACGCCCACGAAACGACAAAGCTGCCCTTCACAGCTGAAGTGGTGCAATATTATGCCAGCCTGGGTGAAGAAGAAGTTGCCATCAGTTTGTTAACTATCTTACTGCAGAAGGATTACAAGAACCGAAAAACAAAGAGTGTACAGGAGCAACTGGGCAAGCAGCTCGCCGCTCAGGATGTACAGCTAGGTCTTAAAGATGCTGCATCAGCCCTGGCCATGAAGCATACTAATAATAACCGCGACCTGAAGAAGCTGCGTAAAGCTTATGAGAAAGAAAGGAAGCGTTTAGCGAAAGCAAAAGTTTAAAGTCACAAAGGCAGGAGAATATTCTGCCTTTGTGGTTTGTGTGATACTTGGTTAGATGCCACCCTGGTTGATAGAGGATGCTATTGTTTCCATACTCTGGCATTTCAAGCGAAGTCGAGAAATATATCTCAGGCTATAGTTGATGATATGCTAAATCTGGTGTTGGTCCAACCACCCCTAACCCCTCCTTATCCAAGTAGGGGAGCTTCTGCATCTACTATAGTTGGAGCTATGAGTTGACTATAGTTGCTACTTGCTACAAGCAGTTTATGCTATAGTTAGCTGTTATCCTGGGAGTTTTACCAGCCTACAGTTGCTATAGATGCTTTGGTGCGCTCACGGCGGGGGTAGGGGCCCTCTTTAAGCGGGGCCTCGTCCTGGGCATTGCGCGGTGAACATTTCCTTTGCTCGTGCCTCGCAATACCTACGGTACCAAAAAACTACAAGGCGCTCAACCCAAAGACTGAGATCAATTCGATAGCTATAGTTCTAATTGTTTTAATAACTATAGTTGCTTGGCCTTTCCGTGGTTGTAATTCCTTGGGGCAGGCTGCGACCTGTCCGCTCTTGGTCTGTAACTAAAGAACAATAGTTCTTGCTTAAGCTATAGCAGAATACTCCCCTCTTGGGAGGGGAGGGTTAATTCCTAACTATAGAACTATAGTCTAAATTATAGCAATAGCCGTATAGACCCCCTTCGAAGGGGGGAGGGGGATGACTAACACCAACTATAGAACAATAGCAAAAGCTAACGCAAATCGCCCGCAAGATCCTTTCAGGATGACAAAAAGAGAAAAGCACACTATAGAACGGCAGGCTATAAACAATAATCTAATCCTGAAAATCCATTAATCCTGAAAATCCTGATTCAGACAGCTATTTCTTCAGCATCTGCTGCAACACACCTTCTTTCAGCGCATACGACGATACCCGAATCTCTTGCAGCTTATAGTTTTCCAGTACAAAGTCTACAGCTATAGTTGCCAGTACGATCATATCTACACGCATTTCCAGCATGCCGGGGATGGCTAGGCGTTCGTCGTGGGTTTTGTGAAGCAGGTCTTTGTAGATACTATAGAAATCAGCTATCGCCAGTTTGGAAGCCGGCGGTATAGTTTGCTGGCGTGAGGTATCGCCTTTATGCAATGCATCTATGTCACAAAGTGTGTCGAAGGTGCCGGATGAACCTACGAGTATAGTTGGTTTATAGGTGGCTACGGCTTCGGTAAGGGGTTGTAGCTTTTCAGCTAAATAAGCTTTTTCGGCGGCTATACTTTCGGCGGGTATCGGATCGGCGGTAAAGAACTGGTCCATCAGGCGCTGGGCTCCGATTTCGAAGCTGCGTTTCCATAAGATTTCCCGGTTGTTGCAAAGGATAAACTCCACGCTGCCGCCGCCAATATCCATGAGCAGGGCGGTTTGTTCGTCCAGCACGCCGGCGAAGCGCACACCGTAATAGATCAGTTCGGCTTCGCGGGCACCGTCTATTACTTCTACTTCAATGTCGGTTTGCTTGTAGATATCCTTTACAAAATCGTCGCCGTTAGCTGCGTTGCGCACCATGCTGGTTGCCATGGCCCGAACCGTTTCAGCGCCATGTTCATCAATCACCTTCCGGAAATCTTTCAGTGTTTTCAGGGCGCGCTCGTAGGCTTCAGGTGCAATGTTGCCGTTGCTGATGCCGCCCTGGCCTAAACGCACCGGTACTTTGGTTTTATACAGGTCGCGCAACTGCCCCTGCTCATTCACTTCCGTTACCAGCAAGTGAAATGTATTCGTACCCATATCGATCAGTGCAAGGCGGTTGTTCATATGTAGCTAAATATAGTTTTTAAAAGTGCAGTGTTAACTAATGGTTTTTTCACTTATTCTCTTTGAATAAGTAGATGTCATCAATAAAGCCTCTTCTGTTTGCAGTTAATTTAGTGATTCCAATAAGCAAACTATCGACCTTCATTGGATGAATACTTTTATTAACAATTAAGCTTGATACCTGTGAATCATCTTCAAAGACTATGTCATTTAAAGAATCCAGAATTGTTTTTGCAATGTTGTCAACATCTACTTGTTTAAACCGACTTTCAGACATTGTAACACTTAAAACAATTTCAACTTCGTAAGGCTTTTGGATTTTATTGTCTTCTCTAAAATAGCCTTTAGCGAGTTTCTGTATTAAATTCTTGAAATCTTGGATAGACTGGCTGTCAGGATTTTTAATATAGAAGTCCTTCAGGATTTCTTCACCACCATCATCATTAACTATAGCTACATTTATTGGCTTATACTTGTCTTGATTTGTCCGTACTTGCACTTTACCAAAATATCCAAACAGATAATCAAGCTTAGGATTTTGATGAAATATAACACTGTCTGACATAGGTGCGGCCTTTATAAAGTGTGGTTAACTAATCAATTTCAAATTTTAATTTATTAGTATTACCTCCCCACCGAAGTAAACCTAAAGAAAGTACCCAAAGGCAATTTCCGTTCACCGCTATCGTGCAGGTATAGTTCGCCGAGCTCTTCGTTCTTCACCATCTCCCCAAACGTACCGCGCATCAGGTTGTCAAGTACCATCGCCGAGAAGCCCATCGAGTATAGGTTTATCAGCAGGAAATAATCGGTGCCGTCCAGCATTTCGCGGCAGAGCTTTATCATTTCGTTCAGTTCGTCTTCCAGTTGCCATTTTTCGCCGTTCGGGCCGCGACCGTAGCTTGGCGGGTCAAGTATAATGCCGTTATACTTGTTGCCACGTTTCACTTCGCGGCGGGCATATTTCATGGCATCTTCCACGATCCAGCGCACGTTGTCCAGGTTGCTGGCTTCCATGTTGTCGCGGGCCCAGAAGTTAACCTGCTTTATAGAGTCCAGGTGGGTTACGTCGGCACCGGCAGCTTTGGCAGCTAATGTGGCAGCACCGGTGTAGGCAAACATGTTCAGTACTTTGGGCTGCGGGGTTTTAAGCTTGCGGGTTGTGTCGTAAATAAATTTCCAGTTAGCATCCTGCTCCGGAAACAGGCCCACGTGCTTAAACGACGACAAACCCAACCGGAAACGCAGCTTCAGTCCGTTATACTTATAGTTGATGAACCACTGCTCCGGCATTCCTTTCTTCAATTTCCACTGGCCTTTTTCCTGGCTGCCTTTGTCGCGGGTAAACACGGCGTTGGCCATACGCTGCCATTCCTGCTCGGGCAGGTGCTTATCCCAGATGGCCTGCGGCTCGGGGCGCGCTACGTAATACTGGCCAAAACGCTCCAGTTTTTCAAAGTTGCCACTATCCACTAATTCGTAATCGGCCCAGTTTTCTGTTGTAAGAAAGGAATACATATCTTTGTCGTTTATTTCAGGCGCAGCGCCTATAAGGTGGTAAAATTACGCATTATCTGCCACACCTTAATAGGGCACGAACCTGCAGTTTTAATTGTTTCAGATACATGGCAATCAGTTTTTACAAATACCAGGGCACCGGCAACGATTTCGTGATGATCGATAACCGGAAAATGACTTTCCCGGGCGAGAATGAAGCGTTGGTAAAACACCTTTGCGACCGCCGCGTGGGCGTTGGCGCCGATGGACTAATACTATTACAGGACCACCCGGACTACGATTTCGAGATGGTATACTACAATGCCGATGGCCGTGTAGGATCTATGTGCGGAAACGGAGCGCGCTGCACCGTACGTTTTGCCCGCCAACTAGGCGTGATAGAAGACGTAGCCTGCTTTTTAGCAGCTGACGGCGAGCACCAGGCCAGCGTAGAGCGCGACCTGATCCAGTTGAAAATGAACGACGTGCAGGGTGTGGAAAGAATTGGCAACGATTATTACCTGAATACCGGCTCGCCACACTACATTCGGTTTGTAGAGGATGTGCAAACTATAGATGTGTTTGAGGAAGGGCGCGCTATCCGTTACAACGACCGTTTTGCAGCAGAAGGTACCAACGTGAACTTTGTCCAGAAGTTAAGCGACAACGAGATTTTTGTGCGCACCTACGAACGCGGTGTGGAAGACGAGACACTGTCGTGCGGAACAGGCGTAACTGCTGCGGCCTTAGTGGCAGGACTGGAAGGCATGCAGAGCCCGGTAAAAGTTAAAGTGCTGGGCGGCGAGCTGGAAGTAGCTTTCAAACAAACCGATGCAGATACCTTCAAATACATTTACCTGATCGGCCCGGCAAAGCCAGTTTTCAACGGTTCGGTTGCGGTTTAAACTATAGATAAGATGCTGGTGCGAGCTTGCAGCTCGTACTCTTATTTAGGTACAAACTTAGCATCATTATAAAGCAAGGATTACAAATCCGCGCCAGCGAACAAAGCAACTGTAGAACTATAGCTCCAACTATAGCCTATAGCTCCAACTATAGCAAAAGCCTGAATCCCCTCCTGGGAGGGGAAGGGGTGGGTTAAATACAGCATTAAACTTGGCTCCAACTATAAAACAAGACTCTCAGCAACTATAAATTGTTGAGAGTCTTTTCTTTTTTATGTAGCTTGTCTTATAGAACAAAAGTTTACGCCTGTGTTTCTGAAAACAGACCAAACGTACCTGCGTGCCCTTGAGCCTACAGACCTTGATTTCCTGTACACGCTGGAGAATGATACAACTGTGTGGCATGTGGGAAACACATTAACGCCTTACTCCAAATTTGTGCTGGAGCAGTACCTCGAGAATGCTGCCCTCGACATCTACACCGTAAAGCAACTTCGCCTGGTTATTTGTAACACTGAGAATAAAGCCATCGGCGCCATCGACCTCTATGATTTTGATCCGTTGCACCGCCGTGCCGGAATTGGCATTGTAATTACAGCCGAGTACCGGGGCAATGGCCATGCATCCGACGCTTTGGAACTGCTCCTGAATTACTGCCGTGATACATTAAAACTTCATCAGGTTTACTGCTCGGTTACTTCCACCAACCTGCCAAGTATTCACCTTTTCACAAAAGCCGGTTTTGCCCAGGTAGGCATCCGCAAAGAGTGGTTTTTAACGCCCGATGGCTGGGAAGATGTAGTGGAAATGCAGCAGCTATTAAACAGCAAACCTAAACTATAGCATGCTGTTCCGGAGGGCAACTATAGCCGACATTGCCGGTATGTCGCGGGTGCGGATGGCGGTAAAGGAAAATATTCTTTCTAACCCCGACTTGGTTACGCCTGCATCTTACCGCGAGATGATAGAAGAGAAAGGCGCAGGCTGGGTGTGTGAAGTAGACCAGGCTATAGTTGGTTTTGCTATAGTTGATCTTTCGGATGCCAACATCTGGGCGCTGTTTGTAGACCCCAACCACGACAAGAAAGGCATTGGCAGAAAACTGCATGACCTGATGCTGAACTATAGTTTTGAGCAGGGAACTGACAAACTATGGCTTTCAACCGGCCCCGGAACCAGAGCAGAATCTTTCTATCGCAAAGCCGGCTGGCAGCAAACTGGTGTCACAAAAAGCGGTGAAATAAGGTTTGAAATGGAGCGTGGTGACTATAATACTATAATCGCTGTATCAAGACAGTCAACGCTCTAACACCTCAGTCACAAAAACCTACCTGTTTTGTCAGAGTTGCTTAGCCGCGTACAACTATAAATAGTAAAACCTCTATGCTTTATCGGTAAATATGTCAGATATCATGAACAGTAATTAATATGGTATTGTTTTAGTACAGAACATTAGAAATATCGGAAAAACCCCTATTTTTGACGATATTGCAAACAGAAGATTTCATTTAAGAACAACCGACACAGATGTTTGATTTTTTCGGTAAAACCGTTGCGAAACTATTCGGAACCAAGTCCGACAGAGATATAAAAGAGGTAGTACCTTATGTATCTAAAATAAACCAGGAGTACGCAAAACTTACTAGCCTTACGGATGATCAGCTGCGGCAGAAGACTGCTGAGATCAAAGGTATTATAGATGAGCGTCTGAAGCCTGTTGATGAAAAGATTGCCGCTCTGTACAAGCGCGTAGCCGAAGAAACGGAGCTGAACATTGTGCAGAAAGAAGCCATTTTTGCTGAAATAGACGAACTGGAAAAACAGCGCAACAAAGACCTGGAAGTAGTGCTGATGGAAGTGCTGCCTGTCGGGTTTGCTATAGTTAAAGAAACCGCCCGCCGCTGGAAAGAAAACGGCCAGTTGGTAGTTACCGCTACCGATATGGACCGCGCCATTTCTGCCCGCAAACCAAACGTACAGCTCGATGGCGATAAAGCGATCTGGGCAAATAAGTGGGAAGCTGCAGGCAACGAAATTACCTGGGACATGCTGCATTACGATGTACAGCTGATTGGTGGTATTGTGCTGCACCAGGGTAAAATTGCCGAGATGGCGACCGGTGAAGGTAAAACCTTAGTGGCAACCCTGCCAGCTTACCTGAATGCATTGGCCGGTCGTGGCGTACACGTGGTAACAGTTAACGACTACCTTGCCCGTCGTGACTCGGAGTGGATGGCACCTCTGTTTGAGTTCCATGGCTTAACTATAGACTGTATAGATAAACACCAGCCAAACTCCGAAGCCCGCCGCAACGCCTACAAAGCAGACATCACCTACGGTACAAACAACGAGTTCGGCTTCGATTACCTGCGCGATAACATGGCCCGCGAGCCACAAGACCTGGTGCAGCGCAAGCACCATTACGCCATGGTCGATGAGGTTGACTCTGTATTGATCGACGATGCCCGTACGCCGCTGATCATTTCCGGTCCGATTCCGCGTGGCGATGAGCACGAATTCCATATCCTGAAGCCACGCGTTGCCATGCTGGTAGACGCGCAGCGTAAGGTTGTTAATAACTTCCTGACCGAGGCCAAGCGCCTGATCAAAGAAGGAAATACACAGGATGGCGGACTTGCCCTGTTCCGCGCTTACCGCGGTCTGCCTAAGAGCAAGCCGATTATCAAATTCCTGAGCGAGACTGGTAACCGTGCCATCATGCAGAAGATAGAGAACTTCTACCTGCAGGATAACTCACGGCAGATGCCACAAGCTGATGAGCCGCTTTACTTCACGATTGATGAGAAGCACAACCAGATCGAGCTTACCGAGCGTGGCGTTGACCTGATCACAGGGCAGGGCGAAGACCCGAACTTCTTTATCATGCCGGACATCGGTATGGAAATAGCCGAGATCGAAAACAACAAGGCAATCTCGCATGAGGAGCAGCTGCACGCAAAAGAAAAGCTGATCGCTGACTTCCAGGAGAAATCAAAGCGCATCCATACTATAAACCAGTTACTGAAGGCATACACCCTGTTCGAGAAAGATACAGAGTACATTGTTACGCCGGATAACAAGGTTAAAATTGTAGATGAGCAGACGGGCCGTGTAATGGAAGGCCGCCGTTATTCTGACGGCTTACACCAGGCTATTGAAGCGAAAGAGAATGTGAAGGTAGAAGATGCCACACAGACTTACGCTACCGTTACGCTGCAGAACTACTTCCGTATGTACCACAAACTGGCTGGTATGACGGGTACTGCCGAAACTGAAGCAGGCGAGTTCTGGGACATCTACAAACTAGACGTGGTAGTGATACCTACCAACCGTGCAATTGCCAGAAAAGATGAGCACGACAAAGTATACAAGACTGTTCGTGAGAAATATAATGCCGTTGCCGACGAGATCGTAGCTTTAACAGAAGCTGGTCGTCCGGTGCTGGTTGGTACTACTTCGGTAGAGATTTCGGAGTTGCTGAGCCGTATGCTTACGCTTCGTAAGATCAGGCACCAGGTACTGAACGCTAAAATGCACCAGAAAGAAGCTGAAATTGTGGCAGAAGCTGGTAAAGCAAGCACGGTAACGATAGCTACTAACATGGCTGGCCGTGGTACTGACATTAAGCTTACGCCAGAGTCTAAGGCAGCCGGTGGTCTGGCCATTATCGGTACAGAGCGTCACGAATCCCGCCGCGTAGACCGCCAGTTGCGTGGTCGTGCCGGTCGCCAGGGTGACCCGGGTTCTTCGCAGTTCTTCGTGAGCTTGGAAGATAACCTGATGCGTCTTTTCGGGTCTGACAGAATTGCCCGCCTGATGGACCGTATGGGTCTGGAAGAAGGCGAAGTGATTCAGCACTCGATGATCACCAACTCTATTGAGCGTGCACAGAAGAAAGTAGAAGAGAACAACTTCGGGCAGCGTAAGCGACTGCTGGAGTACGACGACGTGATGAACGCTCAGCGTGAAGTGGTGTACAAACGCCGCCGTAACGCACTGTATGGCGAGCGTCTTGAGCTTGATATCTGGAACATGATCTACGATATCAGCGAAGAAGTGATCGTGAGCTATAAAAACATCAACGACTACGAAAACTTCCAGCTGCATGTACTGCGTGTATTCGGTATTGAGAGCGCTATCACAACAGAAGAGTTTAAAACTGTACAAGCTAACCAACTGGTAGAGCGCCTATACAACGAAGCCCTGAACCATTATCTGACACGTAACAAGCAGATAGCGGACCATGCTTTCCCGATCATCGCGGATATTCACCAGAACCGTGGCCCGATGATTGAAAACGTGGCAGTGCCGTTTACGGATGGTAAGCGCCAGTTAGCCGCTGTTGCCAACCTGACAAAAGCATACGAAACCCATGCCATGGAACTGATCCGTTCTATGGAGAAAATCATCACGCTGGGAACTATAGATCAGGCCTGGACAGAACACCTGCGCCAGATGGACGACCTGAAGCAGAGTGTGCAGAATGCTGTGTACGAGCAGAAGGATCCACTGTTGATCTATAAGTTTGAGTCGTTTGAGCTGTTCAAGCGCATGATTGGTAAAGTAAACGAGCAGACCATCGAATTCCTGTTCAAAGCTTTTATACCGGTTCAGGCTCCTGACCAGGTGCAGGCACCTCGTCCGCAGCAGGCTCCAAAAGCCCCTGTACTGAAAGAGCAGAAGCAGGAAGTGCATTCTTCTTTAGAGAACCAGGCAGGGCATACCTCCATGCCGGCTCCTGAACCAGAGAAAGTGATGCCGGCTCACTCGCAAAAGGTGGCAGGCCGCAACGACCGCGTAAGCGTGCAGTATTCGGATGGCCGCGTGCTGAAAGACGTTAAATACAAAACTGTAGAAGACGACCTGTTGCACAACCGCTGTGTACTGATCGAAGAATAAAAAAACGGCAGCCACTAACTTAAATTAGTGGCTGCTTTATGTTTACACAAAATTCAGGAAGACATAAGCGAGCGTCTTTTGTCCTTCATTTTAAAACTATGGCAGGAAATCTTGCTTCTTATATAGATCACACCATTCTTAAGCCTGATGCTACCGAAGCACAGGTGCTGCAGTTATGCGACGAGGCGCGCAACTATAGTTTTGCCGCAGTATGTATTCCTCCGTGTTACGTGCAAATCGCTGCCGATCGCCTGAAAGGTACTGAGGTAAAAGTAGCAACCGTAGTTGGCTTTCCGTTGGGGTACCAGCATCACAAAGTAAAGTTTTTGGAAACACACCAGGCTATTGCCGATGGCGCCACCGAAATTGATGTTGTAATCAACGTGTCAGCATTCAAATCCGGTAAGTACAGCGAAGTAGAAAACGAGCTGAGCGAGCTTGCCAAGTTCTGCCATTTAAAGGATGTGGAGCTGAAAGTGATTATCGAAACGGCGCTACTTACGGAGGAAGAGATTGTAAAAGCCTGCGAGCTTTGTGCGAATGCCGGCGTAGATTACGTTAAAACCTCAACTGGTTTTGCGGCTGCTGGTGCTACAGTAGCACACGTAGAGCTGATGCGCCGTGTATTGCCGGCACATATAAAAATTAAAGCTGCCGGTGGTATCAGAACATTCGAGGATGCACAGGCGTTAATTAAGGCGGGCGCCGACAGGTTAGGCTGCTCAGCCAGTATTCAAATAGTTACCCATGAACAGAATAATTAACCTCTTACTTTCGCTGGTTATCGTTTTTACCACAGCTGCTTGCGCGTCATCGGCGGGTACGGCTGATAAAACTGTAAAGTCCGGCGGAAAAGATAAAGTAGTAGAAGACCTGAGTATTTACCGGCCAAAATATAACACCTCAGAAGAAGCAGCACCGGTTGCGCGTATAGAGCCAACCAACCACGTAAACAAAAAAGTGGAAGTATTGATGGACACCGTAGCCAGCGTAAACAAAAATATAAAGTATGCGCAGGGTTATCGCATTTTGGCCTACAATGGCTCTGAAAGGCAAACCGTAATGAACCTGCGTAAATCTATAGCCCGCCGTGTGCCGGAAGTAAAAGATTATCTGACTTATACACAGCCCAACTTCAGGTTAAAAGTAGGGGATTTCTTTTCCCGATTGGAAGCCCAGCAGGTACTTAACGAAATCTCTGACCTGATTCCCAATGCCCAGATCGTACAGGACCAGATCAACATAAAGTAGGTAACAGCCTTAAACTATAAAAGAACGTTGCAGCCAAACAGGTTCGCAGCGTTTTTTATTTTTGCTACCTTTAGTATGGAAAAACTATAACAAGAGCATCTTAGCCCATATCAAACTTATGGCCCAGCTAAACTTCTAATCATTCAGTAAAGAAACTTGGTAAAGGTATCTTAAGCCTATGCAACTGGCCGACAAGATCCTTTCAGGATGACAAAATGAGTAGAATGAGATGACCCTGCCTTCAAGAGAGGATTTTGTCAGATATTGTAAATCTATAAATTGGAATTACACATTACTGAGTGTCCCACATCAAACGGGGTAGAAGATGACAACCCAAGAGCGCAAACTATAAAATTATAGTTTCAACTATATTAAAAGGAAAAATTCCCCTCTCAGGAGGGGCTGGGGTGGGTTTATACTTTCCCCTGCAACAATGGAACACATGAACACAGCAGATAAAATAAAACAACTGGCAAAAGTGTATGCGCCTGAAATAGTGCAGGTGCGCCGCCACATACACGCCAACCCGGAACTTAGCTTTGAGGAGTATAATACCGCTGCCTATGTAAAGCAAACGCTGGCAAACTATGGGATTGCCTCAGAAACGATGGCAGAAACCGGGCTGGTAGCTTTAATAAAAGGCAAAAACCCCGAAAAGAAAACAATTGCCCTGCGTGCCGACCTGGATGCACTTCCTATAGTTGAAGCCAATGAAGTAGACTATAGATCGAAGAACCAGGGCGTAATGCATGCTTGTGGGCATGATGTGCACACGGCCTCGTTGCTGGGTGCGGCTCGTATTCTGCAGGAACTCCGCGATACGTTTGAAGGAACTATAAAACTGGTATTTCAGCCGGGCGAAGAAAAGTTTCCGGGTGGTGCATCCATCATGATAAAAGAAGGTGTGCTGCAAAACCCGGCCCCGGAAGGTATCATAGGGCAACACGTGTTTCCGTTGCTGCAGGCTGGTAAAGTAGGCTTTAAATCGGGGATGTACATGGCCAGCGCCGATGAGATCTATATTACAGTAAAAGGCAAAGGTGGCCACGCCGCTTTACCTGAAATGAACATCGATCCGGTTCTGATATCCGCGCACCTTATAGTTGCTCTGCAGCAGATTGTAAGCCGCTACGCCAGTCCAAAAGTGCCAACAGTACTATCATTCGGTAAACTGGAAGCTAAAGGTGCCACCAACGTCATCCCGAACGAAGTAAAAATTGAGGGCACTTTCCGGACCATGAACGAAACCTGGAGAAGGGAAGCGCATCAGAAAATAAAGAAACTCGCCGAAAGCCTTTGCGAAAGTATGGGCGGCAGCTGCGATATCGACATCAAGAATGGCTATCCCTTTTTGCAAAACGACCCGGAACTGACTGGTCGTACACGCCAGGCCGCCGAACTATACCTGGGCGAAGAGAATGTTGTAGACCTGGACCTGTGGATGGGCGCCGAAGATTTTGCTTATTACTCGCAGGAAGTACCGGCATGCTTTTACCGCCTAGGTACACGCAACGAAGCCCGTGGTATTACATCCGGGGTGCACACACCAACGTTTGATATAGACGAATCAGCGCTGGAGATAAGCATCGGGCTGATGGCTTTTGTAGCCTTACAGGAGTTGAACGCTTAAACTATAGGTATGAGGAATTTCCTGGTTATATGTAGTTGTATCCTGCTATTGGCTTGTAGCGCCGCAGAGCAGGATGGAGGGCAGGTTGGAAGCGAAACTATAGAGGTAAGCGGTACAGTACTTACCTCTAACATGGTGCTACACCCGTTTTCTGACCCTGCTAAACAGGATACGTTCAGAATTAAGTTGGTAGGTGACTCGATACATATGGCTATGGCAACTTTTGAGATTGTGGGTCATGATGGCAGGGTGTTGTATAGCGAATCTTTCTCGGCCAATTATCTGCTTAACTATGATACGCCGCTTAACCCGACCCCAACTCAGCGCGACGAGTTTATCCTTAACCGGATCGATACTTTCTTTGATGAAGCGAACTTTAAAGTTCCGGCCATAACTGCTGATATGACATTTGATTCCAACTATGGAAATGAAGCGATCTGGGAAGAAATTGAAGCAGATGAAACCGCTATTGGCTTTTATTACCTGATCGGCAAGGAAGATGGGCGTTGGATAGCTTACTCTAAACCACAGCAAAAAGTGGTACTATACTTTAACTGCTGCTAAGCATGAACAAACTATACATTTTACTGCTACTTGTGCTACCGGCAACCGCAATGGCCCAAAGCAAAATTGCTGCCCCTACGGGTATTTGGCCGGAGTTGCAGTTAAGCGCCGATGTAGGAGAAGATGGCGTGCTATTTATTCGGAACCAATACCGCATCAGCACCGACAGCCGATATAACGATCTGAAGGATTCGGGTGTGTTGAGCAGCTTTGAGCGTGTAGAGTTTAGCTTGGGGTACGAGCATACCTTCTCTGACCATTGGCGGGCCGGTGCCATTTATCGTTACGCCATCGAAAACTTTCCTGAAACTGCTTTTTATGGACTATTCATTCGCCATAACGGGGCAATAAAAAGCCTGTACTTTAACAAGCAGCTGCTCGCCGAATATACCGACCAGGAAGGGATGGAGGCATTCGGAAGATTTCGGTTTTCGGCAGAACTGGGCAAGCGCTTGCCCCTGAAAAGTAAGTTTGTTACGCCAAGTATAAGCTATGAAGCGCTGCTGCGCTCTGAGTTTGGCAAAGAGGATGATAATGCAGAAGAGCGAACGATAGACCGTACCCGCCTGCGCCTGGGCCTGAACTTTGAGGTGACCGAACGACTGCGCATCAATCCTTATTTTATACGGCAAACGGAGTACTACTATGTGCTGGTGCCCCCCGTTTACGATGAGAGCGAACAGCTTTCAGAAGAGGGCTATACCGCTAAGCGCAACCGGGTAATGCCGGTAGTAGGCCTCACAGTTAAATACACCATCGGTAAGACTCCTCAAACTGCCAGTATTACCTATTAGCCTGCGTGTAACTGTAAAAGCGTCAGTGTTTTATAGTTTCCCTGTATTTTAAAACGACATTATCTCAGGATTTTTAAGGATATTTTGAATGGCATAGTTTTTACTATTCTATAGTTGAAAGTTAATTAAAGGACTTTAAAAAAGGAGGTAACTATGGCACTAACAAGATATTCAGGTATGGAGAATGCCATGCCACAGACATTCAGTTCTATGCTCGACAGATTCTTTAATGAACCAGTAAACACAAGAGGTTTGAGCAGCTTCACTCCACATGTAGATGCCTGCGAAACCGAAAATGGCTACGAAATTGAAGTAGCACTGCCAGGCATCAGAAAAGAAGATATAACTATAGATTTTCAGGAAGGCCGTTTAACCATTTCCGGTGAGCGTAAGTTTGAAAAGCAGGAAGGTAATGGCAAACGTTACCAGATACTGGAGACACAGTATGGCTCTTTTAGCCGTACATTCTATCTGCCTGATAACGTGAATCCTGACCAGATAGCTGCCCGAATGGAAAATGGCATGCTGCAGGTGCACGTGCCCAAAGATGAACATAAAACAATGAAGCGCCGCATCAGCATTACCGATAGCGACGAAGCCGCCGGGAGCAGCACTTCTAAAACAAAAAAAGTAAAAGCTTCAGATAACGGGAAGTCCGTGGAAGCTTAATGATGTTGAATAAAACAAAAAGAGGCCGGGAAAATTTGGCCTCTTTTTTGTTTGTTTATAGATTAGAGTATCTAAGCTTTACTACAAACAGATACTACCGTATACTAAATTAGCGTTGTATATCAGTAATATAGTTTAGATTATATATTAAAAGTTTAAGAAAATAGTACATGAAGACAAAACAGTTTATCGTTGGCCTCACACTCTCAGCCCTGTTAGGCGGTGGTGTTGCAGTAGGTAGCTATAAGCTGCTCGAAGGCGACACCCCTGAAACTACACAGCAACAACAGGTACAGTATCCGAATGTGCGCTATACCAGCGAAATGCGGAGCAGCACAACGGCAGTACCAGAGGGACTTAACTTTATTAAAGCAGCACAGGTATCTACACCGGCTGTAGTTCACGTCATGACCGAGTACAGCGTCCGCTCATCGGACCGCTATAGTAGCCCAATGGATCCGTTCCTGCGCGAGTTTTTTGGCGATGGCTTCGGCGAACGAATTCCGCGAGGCCCGCAGATGGGCTCTGGTTCCGGGGTAATTGTTGCCTCTAACGGTTATATTGTTACAAATAACCACGTAATCGACAAAGCAGATAAAATAGAAGTTGTACTGGACGACAAGCGTAAGTTTGAAGCCACTTTAGTGGGTTCAGATCCGAACACAGACCTTGCGCTGCTGAAGATCAATGCTGACAAACTGCCTGTTATTCGCTACGGAAACTCTGATGACCTGCAGGTAGGTGAGTGGGTACTGGCTGTTGGTAACCCAATGAACCTGACATCAACAGTTACAGCGGGTATTGTAAGTGCCAAAGGCCGTAACATTAATATCCTGAGCACCAACCAGCGTAGCAACGGTCAGATGGGCGACATGACCATCGAATCGTTTATTCAGACAGATGCAGCTGTAAACCCTGGTAACTCAGGTGGTGCACTGGTAAACCTGAACGGCGACCTGGTAGGTATTAACACGGCAATTGCCTCACAAACTGGTTCTTTTGCCGGTTACTCGTTTGCGGTGCCATCAGCTATAGTTAGTAAAGTGGTTGACGATCTGCTCAAGTTCGGTGAAGTACAGCGTGCCTTGCTGGGTGCCAACATTCAGGAAATTGATGCTGCTTTTGCCAAAGAGAAAGGCCTGAAAACACTGAATGGCGTGTATGTTGTTCGCGTTACAGAGAACAGTGGTGCTGAGGATGCCGGTCTTAAAGAAGGCGATGTAATTACCTCTATAAACGGTGTAGGCATCAAAAAATCTTCGCAATTACTGGAGCAGATTGCCCGTTACCGCCCTGGCGATAAAGTAAAAGTGGATTACCTGCGCGATGGCAAGGAGCGTACTGCAAACGTAACACTTAAGAACCTGAATGCCAGCACCGAAATTACCAAACGTGCCACAGCCAAAGCAGTAACTTTTGATGGTGCTACATTTGAGCCTGTAGCCAAGCAGGAAATGAACCGACTGGGTATTGATGGTGGCGCTAAAATTTCAGGTGTGCGAAACAGCAAGTTCCGCGACACTGGTATAAAAGATGGCTTTATTATTACCAGAATAGATAAATACCCTGTGAACCAGCCTTCTGATGTAGAGAAACATCTGAAGAACTTTGAAGGTGGTGTAGTGTATATCGAAGGTGTTTATCCGGATGGACTTAAAGCCTATTACCCGATTGGGAAAGGTTAATCATAATCTGTTAACATACAGAAAGCTTCTGCAAACTTGCAGAAGCTTTTTTATTTTATAGTTTTGTAAAAGACCCTCTTTGTATCACTTATTCCTGCTGCCATCACTACAGCAGGTATCAAACACATATAAAATTTATGAAACAGACCATAGATCAGCTACCGCTACAACAGGAGATTGCTACTGTGCTGAAGCAGCTAGGTATCAAAGAAAGCAACCCTGCTTACAGCACCGGCCTTAAATGGGGCGGCAGCAACAATAAAACCACCCGCGATATCTATTCTCCGGCAGATGGCAACCTGATAGCTACCGTTAACATGGCCACGGCTAAAGATTATGAGCAGGTAATTACCACAGCGCAGGAAGCTTTTAAAACCTGGCGCAAAGTGCCGGCACCAAAACGCGGCGAAATTGTGAGGCAGGTAGGAGAGAAACTACGTGAGCACAAAGAAGCCCTCGGCAAGCTGGTTAGCTACGAAATGGGTAAAATTCTGCAGGAAGGCCTGGGAGAAGTGCAGGAGATGATCGATATCTGTGATTTTGCTGTTGGTTTATCGCGCCAGCTGCACGGTTTTACCATGCATTCCGAGCGTCCGCAGCACCGCATGTACGAGCAGTATCACCCGCTTGGTATAGTTGGTGTTATCTCGGCCTTCAACTTCCCGGTTGCAGTCTGGAGCTGGAACGCCATGCTGGCCGCCGTATGTGGCGACGTTATAGTTTGGAAACCATCTGAAAAAACGCCTTTAACCGCTATTGCCTGCCAGCACATATTAAGAGAAGTACTGGCCGAGAACGAACTGCCGGAAGGTATTTTTAACCTGGTGATAGGTGATGCTGAAATTGGCAGCCTGATGAGCAAGGATACGCGTGTACCATTGGTGTCAGCTACAGGTTCTACCCGGATGGGTAAAAAAGTAGGTGAAGCCGTAGGAGCCCGTTTAGGCCGCTCGTTACTGGAGTTGGGCGGTAACAACGCCATTATAGTTACCGAAAATGCTGATCTGGAGATGGCGCTTCGTGCTATTGTATTTGGTGCCGTAGGTACCTGCGGACAGCGTTGTACCTCTACCCGCCGCATTATAGTGCACGATACCGTTTACGACCAGTTAAAAGAGCGCCTGCTGAAAGTATATGATAATCTGCCAATCGGGCACCCGCTGGACAGCACGACACTGGTTGGCCCACTGATAGACAAAGATGCCGTAAATGCCTTTACCAACGCACTGCAGGAGGTACAGCAGGAGGGCGGTACGTTGCTTATTGGTGGTGAAATACTGAGTGGCGAAAACTATAAAACGGGTACTTATGTAACTCCGGCTATAGTTGAAGCTGAAAACCACTTCGAAATGGTGCAGGAAGAAACTTTTGCTCCGATCCTGTATCTGATCCGGTACAGTGGCGACGTGGAAAATGCAATTGAGCTACAGAATGGTGTGAAGCAAGGCCTGTCGTCATCCATTTTCTCTACCAATCTTTTAGAAACAGAAGCTTTCCTGAGCCATTGGGGTTCTGACTGTGGCATTGCTAACGTAAACATTGGTACATCCGGAGCAGAGATTGGCGGTGCCTTTGGTGGCGAAAAAGATACAGGCGGTGGCCGTGAGTCCGGTTCCGATGCCTGGAGAATTTACATGCGCCGCCAGACCAATACCATTAACTATAGCCGTGAAATGCCACTGGCACAAGGGATTAAGTTCGATATCATGGATTAAGCTATCTGGCCTGGATGAATGAGGAGTCGGGAAATTACAGAATCTGTAGAGACGCAACACCTCGTATCTCCGCTATGAAACTATAGCCCAACTATAGATTTAGAACTGACATCCGATATTTAAATTCCTGTAAATCCAATAATCTATATTATTCAAGGATAAGGCAAGAAGCCAGCTCTGTAAAGGGCTGGCTTTTTTTGTGAATTACCAGCTATAGTAAAGCGAACTATAGTTATAGTTGAGGCAACGTAAGAATATCTGCAAATATTTTGCAACTTGATGCAACCTCCGCCAAATGCTCTTGTCTTTAGTGTGGAAGTAGGGAAGAAAAGAGCAGATGGTATAAATGAAACGGCATTGCCGATGGTGAAATAACAAAATACGGTTCCTAAACTGGAGTAACTTGGAGACATCTACTTATCAGGACGTTAATCAGCAGGTAGTTGAACGGTGCAAGGGTGGCGACAACCGGGCACAGTACGAACTCTATAAGCTATACTCCAAAGCCATGTTCAACGTGAGCATGCGCATCACCAACGATTACGCCGAAGCAGAAGATGTATTGCAGGAAGCGTTCATCAGTGCCTTCAAAAATCTGCACACCTACAAATCCGAAGCTTCATTCGGAAGCTGGCTAAAAAAAATAGTGGTAAATGCTGCCATAAACTCCATCCGGAAAAAACGCTCCGAGCTGGTGCCGATGGATGAGCGCATGGTAGCTGAAGTACCCGATGAGGTGCCCGACGATAACGATGTGGAGTGGCAGATAGACAAAGTACGCCGCGCTATTCAGAGACTTCCCGATGGTTACCGCGTGGTACTGAGCTTGTACCTGCTGGATGGCTACGACCATGCTGAAATAGGCGAGATACTGGGTGTTTCGGAGTCTACTTCAAAATCGCAGTACAGCAGGGCCCGAAAAAAGCTATTGGAAATAATGCGTGAGCCACATTTTGCGGCCTGATTATAGAAACAAACAACAACAAAAATGAAAGATAGACTGAAAGATTTTATAAGTGAGCATCGGGAGGAGTTCGATGTTTACGAGCCGAGGCCTGAGCTGTGGCAGGAGATCTGTCAGCAAATTCCGGCCAAACGCAAAGAAGAAACCAAAGTGATAAAGTTCAGCTTTGGAGACAGCTTCAGCTTTAGCGGAGATATGGCCTTTATGCGCGTTGCTGCCGCTGTTATACTGCTTATTGGTTGTGGCCTGACGTTATGGTTTACAAAACATAACATACCGGAAGGTAACTACACCTTAGCTACAACCAGCAAACCTGCCATACAGAAGATTGCGCCAGAATTAACTGATATAGAAGCTTACTATACAAGCCAGCTAAAACATAAGAAAGAAGAGCTGAGCGCCTACGACCTGAAAGTGCTGGGCCTGGATGAGAAAAGAGGAATAGACCGCGAACTTGCCCGGCTTGACAGCAGCTACATCCAACTTAAGAAGCAATTACTAACTGCCCCCAATACCGACAAAGTGATGAACGCCATGATCCAGAACCTGCAGATACGGATCGAAGTGCTGAATCGCCAGTTGGAAGTATTACAAAAAATAGAGACCCTTCAGAAACAAACAACAGAAGAACAGCTAAACAATGAAACCAATGTATAAATCTCTACGATGCCTGGCCATTCTTTTGGTAATGGCACCTGTTATGGCATTCGGTCGCCAAGCTACCGACGGGCCATCGCTGCCTGTACCTCCTCCGGCACCAGCGCCGGCACCGGCCCCCTGCCAGGGTGCGGCCGTTGCTGTCACTCCTCCTAAGGTTAACGTGCACGTGCAGCCCTCTCACCCGGCTATGGTATTTGATGCCGAAAAGCGCAAGACCTTTGAGAAGACCTATAAGGTAAACAGCTCTGATATGCTGAGTATCGAGAATAAATATGGCCGTGTACACGTGAATACCTGGAATAAGAATGAGATTGTAGTGAAGGTAGATATGATCGCGAAAGCAGGTTCTGAGAGCCGCGCTACCGACATGCTGAACCGTATGAGAATAGAGGAAGCCCGTGATGGCAAAACGATAAGCCTTAAAACTGTGTTTGAACCAGGCCGGACTCCAGGACCAACTTCTTCAGAAATAAACTATACGATATATATGCCTGAGGAAAACGCCATTGCAGTAAAGAATACCTACGGCGATATCTATCTGGCAGCACTAAAAGGCAAGGCCAATATTGACATAAAATATGGCAACTTGAAATGCGACCGTCTAAGTAACCCTAATAACAATTTGAAATTAACCTATGGCAGCGGAAGCTGCAGCTTTATAAATGGCGGCTCGCTACAGGTAGCTTATTTCAACATGAATGTAGCCGATGCAAAATCGCTGAATGGCTACAGTAAATACAGCGATCTGACTATAGGTAGCCTGGGCGAAGAAATTACAATGGAGATGAAGTATGGTTCGTTCCGGGTGAACAACATTAGCAATAAGATTAACAATATAAGGGTAGCCAGTACGTATACTCCTATCTCGCTTAATTTTGCCGATAATACAGCTTTCGACTTTGATGTGAATGTACAGTACGGCAACTTCAAAGTAAACAAAGACCTGGTAAACATCACGTCGATGGAAAAGGATTATACTTCTGCCGATTACAAAGGCCGGTTTGGTAGTAATGCATCCAAAGCTGCGGTTTCTATTACATCGAAATATGGCGATGTGCGCTTTACGCAATAAAAGACCTGTGTTTGTGTAAGTTGTTTTTTTTATAGTTCGGAGCCGGCAACACTGCCGGCTCTTTGCTTTGGGTAACTATAGTTTAGCCTACAATGCTTATATTTGACTATGGCAAATCCAAACGAAGTTCTCAATTCATCTAAAGCACCTGAACCGGTAGGCTTATATCCGCATGCCCGTAAAGTGGGTAATCTGTTATTCTTATCTGGCGTAGGCCCACGCGAGCGCGGCTCTAAGAAAATACCCGGTGTAGAGCTGGACGAGGCTGGCAACATTCTTTCTTACGACATTGAAGCGCAGTGCCACTCTGTTTTCCAGAATGTGCGCTACATTTTAGAAGATGCGGGTTCTGGTTGGGACAAACTGGTGGATGTAACGGTATTCCTGACAAACATGAAAGCTGATTTTGCCACCTACAACCGCATTTACGCCGAGTATTTCAAAGATAATCAGCCTTGCCGCACAACAGTAGAAATCAATAGCCTGCCTACACCAATTGCTATTGAGCTGAAGTGTATCGCCACGATCTAGTTTATGCATCAACCCACCGAGATTTACACTTCCAGGGCAGCAGACTTTAAGCAGCAGGAGCAGACGGCAGCGGGCATAGCTACGCGCGTATCGTGGTTACGTGTAGGCGTGTTTGTGGCGGTGGTCGCTGCAGCTTACTTTTTCTTTAACTCCGGCAACAACCTGGCGGGTGCACTAACTATAGTTGCCGGCTACATGCTGTTTATTCTGGTGATGCGCTGGCATGGTCGCCTGGAGTACCAACGCAAGCAATACAGCCTGCTGCATGAGCTGAACCAGGAAGAGCTGGACCGGCTGAAGGGCAACCTGAATAAACTTGAAAGCGGACAGCAATTTGCCAACGACCACCATCCCTATAGTTCGGATCTGGATATTTTCGGGCCTAATTCGTTGTTTCAGTTACTGAACCGTTCTGTTACAGACATTGGGAAGCGTAAACTGGCAGGTTGGCTACAGCATCGTGCATTGCCGCATCAGGTACTGCAACGGCAACAGGCAGTGGCTGAACTAAGTCAACCCGAACGCCTGGACTGGCTGCAAAACCTGATCGCTATTTCCAGGCACTATAAGCACGAGCAGGATCAGAAAAAGGACTTCTTTTCGTGGCTGATGGAGAATCATTTCTTCAGCAAACACGCTTATTTAAAAATACTGGTCTTTATACTGCCGGTACTTACTGTAGCTGCTATACTGGCCTGGATGTATGGTTATTCGGGTTACCCTGCGGTTGCACTGCTTGTTGTGCAGTCTTTGTTGTGTTATCAGCACCGCGTAGCACGCGACGACTTTTACGAGAACAGTATGGCGATGTATGAAGTGATGCGAAGCTACAGCCGCCAGATTCGCCACATCGAAGAGCATAGTTTTGAAAGCGAATTGCTAAAGGAGCTGCACCAAAAGCTGCACGCTGGCAATGTTAAAGCATCTGTTGCTTTAGGCAAGCTCTCCACTATCATTGATTTTTTCTCTTACAGGTTAAGCACCCTAATGGCATTTTTCCTGAATACAATCCTGATGTGGGATTTTATCTGGATCTACCGCCTGGAGAACTGGCGCGAGCGCTACCTTAAACAGGTGGAAGGGTCATTGGATGTGTTGGCTGCTTTTGAGAGTGTGGCTAGTATTGCCGCTCATCAATATTCTAACCCAGACCATGCTGTGCCTGAGCTGAGCGAAGTGCCTTTCGAGGTTACAGCAGAGGCATTGGCGCACCCACTCATTTTTTCATCAGAGCGGATTTCCAATGATTTTGCGATGCAGGGTGTGGGCCACACTATTATAGTTACGGGCTCTAATATGTCGGGCAAGACTACCTTTTTGCGTACGGTGGGTATAAATATGGTGCTGGCATTTACTGGTGCTCCGGTGTGTGCCCGCAGAATGCGCGTGGCACCGGTGCAGGTATATACCGCCATGCGCACCGTAGATAACCTGGCCGAAAGTACATCGTCTTTTTATGCCGAACTTAAACGCCTGCGTATACTGCTTAACATGACGGAACAGGGCGAACCAGTATTTTATCTGTTGGACGAGATACTGAAAGGTACCAATTCCCGTGACCGGCATTTAGGCGCGATGGCACTTATCAGGCAGCTTCACCAGCGTTATAGTTCAGGCATGATCTCAACACACGACCTGGAGCTTGGCGCTATGGAAGAAGAACTGAAAGGCAGCGTAGAGAACTATAGTTTTAACAGCACGATAGAAGGTGATAAGATTCTGTTTGACTATAAACTCCATCGCGGTATTTGCCGCAGCTTTAATGCCAGTAAGCTTATGCAGCTCATGGGCATTGCTATAGAAGAAGAGTAACTATAGCTTTATTGGCAAAAGAGTTTTTGACAAAGGACAAAAGAGAGCATTTTAATTCCCTCCTCGGAGGGGTAGGGGTGGGTTATTTCTTCCCTGATTAACAAACAATAAACACACTAAACTATAAACTATGAGAGTAGTAGCAGACATACCAAACCCACACGTAAAAATCACTTTACATTCCTACAACGGCAAGTACCTTATTAAACTAGAGAAGGCCAACTTGGAGCAAATCTATAAAATAGAAGAAACCGAAGTAAACGGCGACGAAGGTGTTCTTGAGCTAATTGATGATGAGTTTATAGAGGCCGTAGTTAACCGGTTTGTTGATATGCGCGATGCTTTTGTAAGCACTATCAGAAGGCATAATTAATACAGGTAGCATTCAGGCAAATTAGGAAAAACTGTTCTTAGACGTTATATTCAACCATGGAGTTAAAAATCGGGAATATAGTTATCAGCAAGAAGGGATTTCAGTTGATTGTTTTTGCAGGCTTTGTACAGGGCCTGCTGCTAGGTGGCTACCTGGCAGCGAGCCAGCTTGGTAAAACTGTACCAGTAGCAATCCTTTTAATAGCTGCACTAGCCGCCTTGCTTGGCTGCTACAAAATGACCAGGAAAGAAATAACTATAAGAAAGTAGTTATAAACATTACAACTATAGCGCTTACCGGGTAAAGCTATAGTTGTGGCTATCTGATATTATAGATATGGAGCAAAACCCCACAAAAGTAGTATACCGCATCAACGAACTTGGGCAGGCTTTTTATAATAAAACTTTAAAAGAAGCCCGTAAATCTGTGTACTTGATTGGTCCTGTGCTGTTATTGCTTTTTGCTATAGTTGCCTGGCTACTTTCGGGGTGGAGTATTTATGTAGCATACCTTTTAGCTATTCCGGCAGGTATCGTGCTGCTCATGGCATTTTTTACGCCTATAGTTCGGAAGGGCCGTTTTATCAATAACCTGGTTTCTACTTTGCGTATCAACGCAGACGCTATTGAAGTGGAAACCTTTAGCTGGTTTATCTATGGCGGAAAGCGCATCCAGACAAAGGATTTTTCGCTTATGTTAAATGAGCATGATGGCGGCGCTACCAGCCCAGCCAACTGCCGGATAATTATCCACGGTACGGGCAAAAACCAGCATGCAGATCTGGTGAAAGCCTTCTTCGATGACTGGGAGTCGGCTGTTAACCAATTGAAGCCGTTGAGCAAACAAGCATAAAAAAAGCCCGCTGAAAGCGGGCTTTTTAGTTATAAGCTCAAGTCTAATTAAGCGCCGATAGCTACACGCTTGAAATCAGTAACTGTTAAACCTTTGCTGGTTTTCTCAAGCAGCTGAGAAATAGAAAGCGATGGATCTTTCACGAACTCCTGGTTAAGCAGGGTGTTCTCTTTGTAGAACTTGTTCAGTTTACCCATTGCAATTTTCTCAAGCATTTGCTCTGGCTTACCTTCAGCACGCGCCTGCTCTTTACCGATCTCGATTTCACGCTCGATAGTAGCTGAATCAACACCGTCTTTATCCAGTGCGATTGGCTTCATAGCAGCGATCTGCATCGCGATGTCTTTACCAACCTCAGTTACATCAGTACCGTTTGTGTTGTTAAGACCTACTAATACGCCCAGTTTACCGTTAGAGTGGTTGTAAGCTACAACTTTCTCAGCGTTAACTGACTCGTAAGAAACTACATCAATTTTCTCACCGATTTTACCCATCAGATCTGTGATGTGATCCTGCAGTGAACGGCCATCAGCCTGTGCTGTAGCAAGTAATTCTTCTTTAGAAGCAGCGTTTGTAGAAACAGCAGCATCCAGTACAGACTGCGCCAGGTTTCTGAAATCTTCTACTTTAGATACTGGCTCAGTTTCGCAGGCAAGAGCTACTACTTTACCAGTTGTGCCATCTGCAGATACCTGCGTAAGCACGATACCCTCAGATGTAGTGTTGTCAGCACGCTTGCTGGCAATTTTCTGTCCCTGCTTGCGCAGAATATCTTTAGCTGCTTCAAAGTCGCCGTTTGCTTCAGTAAGCGCTTTTTTGCAATCCATCATACCAGCACCAGTTTCCTGGCGAAGTCTGTTAACGTCTTGTGCTGTAATAGCCATTTTTTTATAATTAAGAATTATGAATTATAAATTATGAATTCTGTTTTGCGGGTTTTGAGAAGGAATCAAACTATAGTTAGCAGTAAGTTACTGTGTCTGATAGCTGTTGTATCTTCGCAATGCCCTAAAACAAACTGAACATTGAAGCAGTCTGCCCAATGTTCAGTTTGATATGTTGCTATATGAACAAATTTTATTGTTCGTCAGCTTCTTGTTTAGCCTTGATGCCTTCTTCTTCAGAACGCTTACGCTCAGTTTCCTCTTTGTCCACTTTGCGCTCAGACAGACCTTCTTCAATTGCCTTACCGATAATAGAAACGATCAGGGAAATTGATTTAGAAGCATCGTCGTTTGCAGGGATTGGGAAGTCAACCAGCTCAGGGTTTGAGTTAGTATCGCAGATAGCAAAAACCGGCAGGTTCAGCTTCTGAGCTTCTTTAACTGCAATGTGCTCACGCTTTACGTCAACGATGAAAAGAGCAGCTGGTAGACGAGACAGATCAGCGATACCGCCCAGTACACGCTCCAGTTTCTCACGCTCACGAGAAAGCATCAGTTTCTCACGCTTCGCGATAGCTGCATAAGCTGTATTGTCTTTCATCATCTTATCGATGGTAGACATTTTCTTAAGAGACTTACGCACGGTAGCGAAGTTAGTAAGCATACCGCCTAACCAACGATCGGTAACGTAAGGCATTTTAAGACGCTTCGCTTCTTCCGCTACGATGTCCTGCGCTTGCTTTTTAGTAGCTACGAACATGATCTTGCGACCAGATTTTGCGATGTTCTTGATAGCTGAAGTAGCTTCTTCAAGGGCTACCAGCGTTTTGTTAAGGTCGATGATGTGGATACCGTTCTTCTCCATGAAGATATACGGTGCCATTTTCGGATCCCACTTTCTGGTAAGGTGACCAAAGTGTACACCAGCTTCCAGTAATTCTTTATAATTAGTACTTGCCATGTTGTTGATACACCTAAAATATTAACGTTTGCTGAACTGGAATGAACGACGCGCTTTACGCTTACCGAACTTCTTACGCTCTACCATGCGAGGGTCACGTGTTACGAAACCTTCTTTACGCAGAACTGACTTAGTTTCGACGTTTTCTACTACCAGTGCTTTTGCGATAGCAAGTCTAAGTGCTTCAGCCTGGCCGCTTACACCACCACCTTTTAGATTAGCAGTAACATCGTACTTGCCAATCAGATCCAAGGTTTGAAACGGCTGATTCACTATAGTTTGCAATACTTCGTTAGGGAAGTATGCCTTGATATCTTTACCGTTAATAGTGATATTCCCTTGCCCGGCCGTCATATAGATACGTGCCACCGAGGTTTTTCTTCTACCAGATGTATTGATAACTTCCATTAATTAATTATAGATTGAAGGTTAATTCTTTAGGCTGCTGAGCTGCAAATGGATGCTCGCTTCCTGCAAAAACATGAAGATTACGGAATAGCTCGCGACCTAGTGGGCCTTTAGGCAACATGCCACGAACTGCGCGCTCTACGAGCAGCGTTGATGATTTAGCCTTTAGCTCACGTGGAGAAGTTCTTCTCTGACCACCTGGGTAACCAGTGTGCGACAGGTAATACTTCTGATCCCACTTGCGGCCTGTGAAACGCAGGTTATCAGAGTTGATAACGATCACGTTGTCACCGCAGTCAGCGTTTGGTGTGTACGAAGGCTTGTTTTTGCCTTTCAGGATCTTGGCGATTTCAGACGCCACGCGACCCAAGCTTCCTTGACCTGCATCAACGATAACCCAGCCTTTGTTGGCTGTCTTCTTGTTGACAGTAAGGGTCTTATAACTTAAATGATCCATTTTTGGTGGTAGTAAGCGATTTATTTATTAATGAATAATTGTATTTCGGTTCTCGAAAAATGGTCACAAAGATAGGAAGACTTTATTTTATTTGCAACACCGAACTATAAATTACCGAAAATCAAGGCAATAGCGCTTAAAGAACTATAGTTGCCTGTAGGAGTGCTATAGTTTTTATGCCGGTTTAAAAACAAAGCAGAACTATGGGGTATAGTTCTGCTTTGTTGATTAGGCTATAGCTGCGCTATTTCTCTGGCGGAATGGTAGTGCCTATCATAAATTTGCCTGTTTCTTTAAAGCCTTTTACTACAACTACATTATTATATGTAGTCAGGTCTTTCAGGTTATGTACTACACTGGTTCCGGTATTTAGTTTTTTGGACGCTAAGGTAATGTTTACAGCGTCTCCCCCATTCAGGTCTTTATACTCTTTGAATTTCAGGTCGAAGCCATTGGCATCAAAAGCCTGCTGCGCTACTTCAAATTCCCGCTTTGTGACATCGTTGGGCCAAAGGATATATGTTACTGATTTCTCATCTTCTACAAGCTTTGCCCCTGATGCCGGAACCAGTGCCCCTTCGTTCCTTACAGGTGGTGGTGGTGCAGGCAATGCTTCAAACTTCTGCTCGAATTCTTTGACCTCCCTGGAGTCTTTGTTTTTCTCTGTTACAATAGAAACTATACCGTTAACAGCTTTGCTGCCAACTGTTTTCTGGGCACGCTCACCCTTAACCACAATAATGCTGTGGATTTTCTTTGGGTCCAGTTTCTTGTAGGCTTCGATTTTGTCTTCTTTCCCATCCAGGTAATAAACAACTCCATCCGGAATGTTGAGTAGCATGTTACTTTCTTCTGGTTTAACTGGTGGTGCCGGTGGTACTGGGAGATTTTTTCCTACTGGCGGAGGAGGTGGCAATTGCTCTTTTGCCGGAACCGGTGGCGCTGGCGGTGCAACCGGAGGGGCAGGCGCTGGTGGAGGAGGTGGCGGAAGCTCCGGCATTACATACTTACGCTTCAACTCAGCTAAGCTTGCTGCATCACCGATAAAATAAACTTCAGTGCCGCCGCCTTTCAGGTTAATAACAATGGCATCCTTGCCATCTACTTTTCTGCTGCGCACATTCTTTATAGCACGGTTACGCTGTAGTTCGTTTATAAGGGCTTCCGCAACATTTGAGTTTTGCCCTGATCCCTGGTCTTTATCCCGGATAACTACAGGTGGAGCACTTGGTAACTTGCCGTATTTTTCCTCTGCTGTAGCCAGGCTCTGTTTGTTGCCAAACTGGTAAGTTTCCTCTTTGCCAGACTTCAGTTTAACTAAAATCTCGCCACCAGATAGCCAGGCTACTTCACTTACCTGCGGGTTTCGGGCATAAAAAGCTTTGTAAGGATCATTGTCTGCATACGTTGCAGTTTCAATATTTACCTTGTCGTTTTTATATGCATCTGAAATGTTTTGTGGGTTATCTTCTGCTATAAGATTCAATGTTTCGGTAACCGGCTCCGCATTCCGGAACGCGAAGAGCAGGGTAGCGGCAAGGGGCAAGGCGATCAGCAATCTGAGTTTACCGGCCTTACTGGTAGGCATTTTGTTCATCATGGCAATTCTTCTTTTTAATGATGGAAAATTGAATTGATTGGCAATCTGAGGTTGCGTGGCGCCTACAACTTTCAGTAACAGGTATTGGTATTCTTTTTTGTCTATTCCGGTGTTTACCACGTTCTGGTCGGCAATAAACTCCAGGTTTTCTTTCACAGCTTTTTTCATGAGCCAGGCTCCCGGGTTAAACCAGTAAAACACAGTGCTCAGTTCGGCCAGCAGCACATCCAGGGTATGCCAGCCGGTAATGTGTATCAGTTCGTGGTGCAGTATCTTCTCCAGTTCATCGCGTTGGTGCTGCTCTGGATTAATGTAAATGGTTTGCCAGAACGAGAAGGCCTGATCAATGTTCTTAACTTTCCTGAAGCCGATATTTCTATAGTTGGCCGGCTCTGAGGTTGTATGAATTTTATAGAGCGAGACCAACTGAACTATAAACCGCACCAGCATAACTATAACCCCGCCCCAGAAAAAGTAAACCGGCAGTTGCCAGTAATCAAAAGCTTCGGAAGTTGTAACTATAGTTTGTGGGGTATAGGCCCAGGCTGGTATAGTTACCAGGTAAGCCGCTGCCAGTTGTTCTTTACTCTCAAATAGGCTGGCCAGGTCTATAAAAGGGTACACCGTAGAGAACACAATACCGAACACCAGGAACATCCGGTTAAGGTGGTAGAACGTGAGCCGGCGAAGCGCTACATGGTAGGCCAGGTAAAACAGAACCAGCGCTACGTTTACTTTAAGTAAATATATCAGTAGTTCAGGCATGGCTACTTCGCGTTTTTGTTCTCGATCATGCTGATGATCTCCTTCAGCTCATCGGCACTTATTTTCTTGTCCTGGGCAAAAAAGGCCACCAGTTCTTTATAGGAGTTCTTAAAGTAGTCGCCTACAAAACTTTTCATAAAGCGCTTTTTATAGTCTTCCTGCTTTATAATAGGAGTATAGCGATAGGTGTTGCCCAGCTTTTCGCCCTGCACAAAGCCTTTTTTCTCCAGGTTCTTTACCGTAGATGCCAGCGTAGTGTAGGGTGGTTTGGGCTCCTGCAACTCTTCCAGAAAATCCTTTATAAAACCGCCGCCGGTTTCCCAGATTACCAGCATGGCGTCTTCTTCTTGTTGCGTCAGCTTTTCCATATCGTTACGATGTTTTCGTATAGTTACGAAATGTTCGTAATAAAAGCTACGAATGTTTCGTAATTATTTTTTGGGCGTGCGATTGCGGCTCAGGAAGCAGGTTTTTATAGTTTATCAATTTTAGGTTGAACTATAGTATTGGTTAGGTATGGAAAACTCTGTACCTTATCTACTCAATCTGGTTTTGTCGCCTATGCCGCGAACTATAGTTTACATACTGCTGCTTTGTTTTGGCCTGGTATCCTGCACCGACGATACACTGACCAAAGCACCTGAGCCAGCCAGGCACACGATAGAACTTGTCGCTTTCGGGTTTGCGGATAATCCTACAGAAGAAAACAAAGGCTTTGGAGTGGCCTACTATTGCTATGCAGACCTTGATACGGATTCTGTATTTATACAATACAGAACAGATTCGCGTCCCGATTACATAACTATAGCGAAAACAGGAACTATAAAAGGATTGTCAAAAGAACCCAGAATTTTAGCGTACCAGCAAGCCATCGCTAAATACGAAAATGGAACGACTCTGAGCACTCCCATTGAAGAAGGGGCGTTATATTGCGGACCCACTTATTACAGCAAGTATACAAACAAGGATGGTGAGAGATTTCATTTTTATACAACACATGGACTGGACAACAGCATCGAACTGGCAACCCGCTTTTTGGTAGCACTGCAATCTGATAGCAGGTTGACAGATACCACTCCGTCGCTGGATGAAGACAAGGTTACAGTGCCAGTCGTCAACCTTCCGGGTTTTAATTTCAGACCTCCTCCGCAGCCTTTACCGCCACCCCCAGCTAGAGCAAAAGCTAAATAATATAATTCAGGATAAGACCAGTTTGATTCCACATTGCATATGAAGCAGCTTATAGTTAGTTTACTAATTGCAACTATTTTACTTTATAGTTGCTCCGACGAAACGATAGTTAAGGAAGCGCCTATCCGAAGCGGAAGCGTAATTGAGTTGGTAACTTTCGGGCTGTCTGAAAATCCTACAAAAGAAAACAAAGGCTTTAGACCCGGCTATTATTGTTATATAAACCTACAGACTGATTCTGTTTATATCCAGCACAAACGGCATTATCTTGATGTGCCACAGACAGTGGCCCGCGCAGGATACATTAAAAATATCTCACGACACCCGGCTATAGTTGCTTACACAGAAGCCAGCAAACAATATAAAAACGGCAAACTGATAACCCCTAAAACACCTGAAGGAACGCTGTATTGCGGGCTAACTTTTTATACAAACTATAGCCACGCCGGAAAAGAAAGAATTCACTACTTTACATCCCAAAGGCTTGATAAAAGATTTCAGCGGTTTACAGATTTTGTGCTGGCCTTAACAGAAAGTAAGGAACTTGAGCCAGTAAATAAATCTGTACCGGAAGATGCTGTGATAGTGCCAATAGTTAATAACCAGAGCTTTGGTTTAGGTCCTGCTCCGCCGTGGTCAGATCTTCCGCCTCCACCTGTAAGAGCTACGATTAACTTTACACCACCTTTAGAAAACCGCTAAGAACTATACCTCACCCAAAAACCTATGTTCAAAAAACTACTCAACTCTTTTGCGCTGGCGCTGCATAACATCCGCACCAGGTTGTTCCATACCTTGCTCTCAATTCTGGGTATTGTAATAGGAGTAGGAGCCTTAGTAACGGTACTTTCGCTGATAGATGGCCTGGAAAAGTTCGCCAAAGAGCAGATAACCACCACTACATCGCTGAAAGCCGTGATGATAGAAACCAATACCTATAAGCGCGTAAACGATGTGGGCGTACAAAAAGAAGACTATGGCTATCTAAACTATGAACGGTTCAAAACTTTTTCAGGAGCTATAACCATACCAGCTACAGGCTATATAGAGTTCGGAAAGAACAGCGAAGTGTTGCTGTCCGATAGCAGCAAAGTTGGTGTTGGCGTGAATGGTGTAAACGCGCTGCATCCGACATTAGCGGTACTGGAGACCGGCAGGTTATTTACGGCAGAGGAATTAACCGCTAAAACACCTGTTGCCTTTGCAAACTATAGTTTTGCTAAACAGGTAGCAGGAAAAGATTCTGTAGATACAGCGTTGGGACAAACTATAGCTTATAAAGATAAGGTGGTAAAAGTAGTAGGTGTACTTAAATCCAAGGGACGTGAAAAACCGGAACTATACTTGCCTATAAGTTTATTCTCTGATGATGAACTGAAAGCTGACCCGCCACGCGTTATGTTTGAGGTAGATGAGGTAGAGCAGGTACAGGCATTTAAGAAAGATGCTGAACTATGGCTGAGGAGCAATGTGGCCAAAGACACCACCGATTTCAGAGTAATGACCAACGAAGGCAGGGTGGAGCAGGCCGCTAAAGGCTTTTTGCTGTTCCGGATCGTGATGGGCATGATCGTGGGGATTTCGGTTATAGTTGGCGGAATAGGTGTGATGAACGTGCTGCTGATTTCGGTAAATGAGCGGACTGTTGAAATTGGGGTGCGCAAAGCCATGGGCGCCAAAAAGCGCGACATTCTGCTGCAGTTCCTGGCCGAGTCGGTTACGGTGTCGTTGTTTGGCAGTTTGCTGGGCCTGGTGTTTGGGATATTGTTTGCTATGGGGGCCGTGCCTGTTATTAAAGCCTTTGCCGATGTACCATTTGAGGCGGCTTATACTTTAAACACATTTATGGTCATTACGATCATCGCTATAGTTATCGGTATTGTGTTTGGTACGTACCCAGCCATGCGTGCTGCCCGTCTTAACCCCGTAGATGCCATCCGGAGGGAATAAAACAAGCTGCCCTAAACTATAGTTATAAACTATAACAACTACAGAAACTATGAGAGCGATACTTGTAAAACAACCCGGCGGACCCGAGCAACTTATATTGGGCGAGTACGAACAACCATTGCCCGGCCCAACCGAGCTGCTGGTTAAAGTACATGCCACTGCCCTTAACCGTGCCGACACCTTGCAGCGACAAGGCAAATATCCACCACCAAAAGGTGCTAGCCCGATACTCGGCCTAGAGATTGCTGGGGTGGTCGAGGAAGCCGGAATAAACTGCAAGCGTTTTAAGAAAGGCGATAAAGTTTTCGGATTGCTGCCCGGCGGTGGCTATGCCGAATATGCAACTATAGACGAGGCCATGGCAATGCCCATGCCCGATAACCTGAACTTTGAAGAAGCCGCCGCCATACCAGAAGTTTTTCTAACAGCCTGGCAGGCCCTGATATGGTTAGGCAAATTACAAGCCGGTGAGCGCGCGCTGATACATGCCGGCGCCAGCGGTGTAGGTACGGCTGCTATACAGTTAGCCCGCGCCCACAAGGCTGAGGTACTGGTAACGGCATCAGAAACCAAAATACAAGCCTGCTTAAATCTGGGCGCACATAAAGCCATTAACTATAAAGAAGTACCTTTTGAGGATGAAGTGCTGGCCTATACAAATAATGAAGGTGTAGATGTTATAGTTGATTTTATAGCCGGCCCTTACTTTAATCAGAACTTGGACTGCCTGCGCCTGGATGGTCGCCTGGTTATATTGGCAAGCCTGGGAGGCGGCAAAGTAGAGGAGGTAGACCTGCGCAAGATTCTCTCAAAGAGGCTACAGGTAATGGGCTCTACGCTGCGCTCCCGCACCAAAGACTATCAGATAAAATTAACCGAAGACATGAGCCGTTTTGCCCTGCCGCTGTTTAAAGAAGGTAAACTAAAACCGGTTATTGATTCAGTCTATAGTTGGGAAGATGCAGCCGAAGCACATCGTTACATGGAAAGCAACAAGAACATCGGCAAGATCGTGCTGCGGGTAGAATAGTGCAACGCCTGATTTTAAAACAAAAGCCCTGCTATGATATGCTCACAGCAGGGCTTTTGTTTTAGTAGCGATTGTGTATTTAGTTCAGTGGTTTGGTCAGGTCAAAATCGGCGCGGTAGCGTAGTTTGCCGTCGCGCTTCAGAATGTAGCTGAATGTTTTTCCGTCCGGGCTCAGGGCCATTGTCCACTCGTTGGTAGCAGCGGCAGGCAGTAGTTCAGCCGTAAACACATCAGCCGGGAAACGCTGTGCCAGAGAATCTGCCGGCAGTGTAGAGATGCCCCCGTACATGGTAACTTCGTCAGGTGTACCGTCTTCGTGGCGGTGGTCATGTTTCAGTTGCAGGCCATCCGGCATGTTCGTCAGTACCCAGGTGCGGGAGCGGTCTTCACCAACATGAAACGGAATTCTGATACCAGTCTCGTCGCAGCTCTGCACGTGTATTACAAGCGCTTTCCCGGCAAACGGATCGGTGTTGCCTTCAGGGTAAATGGTTTGACCGGCAAAGGATTTACCGCAATAGGCTGCCAGTTTCTGCTGGAACGTTTCAGGAGCTTTTGCGGTGTGCTGGGTAGTGGCACATGCAGCTAAAAAGACAAGAAAAAGCAGGGTGTATAAGGTACGTAGCATCATAAATAGGTTTGTTGGTAGCTTTTATAAAAAGCTAAACATAGTTAAAATCCTGCAATAATGGCTAAGTGCTACGTAATTGATGGGCTGAACTATAAACCAAGCTCTTTTGAGGAATCAGGGACTTTTATGGAAGCCCGGGTTTTCATTCCCATCACAGGCGCGGATTTGGGAACTATAGCTTAAGCTACTAATGCTCTTTCGGACATCTGTGTCCGAAAGCTATCTGCCGGGGATTTCCTAATCCCGTGATGTGGATAACGCGGACTAGGAAGTCCGCAGGAGCTTAAGTTCCGGACAAGGATGTCCGGAACAGCAAAAGTTTCAAAAGAATCCCCTCCTTGGAGGGGTAGGGGTGGGTCAACTTTGCTGATTTAAGCTTGCAATCCAACTTGCTCTGAGGCCTAAACTATAGTTCGTCACGAGTGAGGGCACCCGCGCCATAGTTAAATCGTTAAGCTATAGTTACTTATTGCCAAACCGGAAACAGAAGGTAGTGCCCACACCTATAGTTGAATCTACAGTGAGTTTGATCTTATGGAAGTGTGCTACAGTCTGAACTATAGGTAGGCCCAGGCCGTGGCTTTCATTGTCTGGCCCCTGCAGGCGCTTGAAGCGGTTAAAAATGTGCGGAAGATTTTCCTGGGTTATGCCTACACCGGTGTCGGTAACGCATAGTTCGTACCCTTTGCCTTTGGGTGCTCCGCTTATCGTTATAGTTCCGTTTGGCTTATTATACTTGATGGCATTGCTCACCACATTAAACAGCATCGTAAACAGCAGCGAGTAATTAGCTTGAGGCAGCGTCCAGTCGTCTTCCAGGTTCAGGTGCAACTTTATTTCTTTGGCTTCGGCGCGATCGGCGATTTCCTCGGCTACTTCGTTGGCCAGCACAGTTATACTTACCTCTTCGTTTTTCAGGTACTGCTCATTTTCGATGCGGGATATTAGCAACAGTGCCTGTATAATGCTCTTTAAACGGTGCAGTGTTTTCTGATTATCCACGAGTTTTACGAGCAAGTGCTCCGGCATTTCAGGGTCGGTGAGCAGGTTCTCCATGCGGGTTTGCAGAATAGAGATAGGCGTTAGCAGCTCATGCGATACATTGCCGATAAATTCTTTCTCCTTTAAAAAAGCATCCTGAATCTGGCCCATCATGTCGTTAATGGTGTTGTTCAGGTACAGGAAATCGGAAGTGGTGGTGTTGATGGGTTTAGGCGTAAAAGTGCTGGGGTGACCAATGCGTTTCAGGCGCTTTACAATAACTATAAGCGGCTGCAACAGGATCTTGTTAAAAGCCAGGTCTATAAAAACGGTGATCAGGATAACAGCCGCCAGAAAGTACAGTGCATAATACTGCATGGTTGCTATACTCTCCTGAATGGTATCTATACTCCGGCCAATTTCCAGCAGGTAATAACTCCCATCTACTTCAAAGGTTAGGCTCAGTACGCGGTACTCTACAATCTCATTCTCAACCTTGCGCAGCGAATTTTCTATTGTATCTAAAGCAATAGGTTCGGGTATCTGCTCTATCGAAATAAACTCTTCCTTTAGCAGGTTATAGCTACCATAGGCTCCTTCGCTGCCTTCGGCCACAAAGTTTTCGATGCCCTGGTTGCTGATAATATCCAGTACGCTGTCTTTTTTCTCGTTCAGGCGGTGGTCGGTGTTAACCATAGCCACGCGGTTTATGAGCGGCGGAAGCAGCGCAACCAACAGCAGCACTACCACTATTTTGGAGACAGCGCTAAAAAGGGTGAGTTTGGATTGAAGCCGCATACTATAGAGTTAGCCGGTAACCAACACCACGAACTGTTTCGATCCAGTCGGTGGGAGCGTGGGCAGAAAGCTTTTTGCGCAGGTTTTTAATGTGTACGTCTATATAGTTCGAGTCGTAATCATCTTCCAGGATGTTTCCCCAGATGTGCTCTGTTAGCTGCAGGCGCGTCATGATGCGGTTTTTGTGCAGCAGCATGTAGTGCAGCAGGTCAAACTCCTTTTTGGTAAGTGAAATGTTCTGACCTTTATAACTTACAGTGCGGGCTGTGCTATCCAGCTCAAACCCATGAAATTCGTGCACCGACGACTTTACCTGAAACTTACGTCGCGACACGGCTTGCATACGCGCCTTCAGTTCGAGCAATGAGAATGGTTTTGGTAAATAATCGTCAGCACCCAAGCCTAATCCTTTTACACGGTCTTCGAGTTCGCCGCGGGCAGTAAGTATGATTACAGCTGGTTCGTATTCGGTTTCGCGGGCTTCCTGCAGCAGGTCCAGGCCATCATAATCCGGCAGGCCCAGGTCGAGCAATATAAAATCGTAGCGGTTAACGGCAATTTTTTCAGATGCATCTTCACCGTTGCAGGCCCAGTCGCATTTATAGTGCTCCTGTTTTAAAAAGTGCATTAATTCGGCAGCCAGGCCGGCTTCGTCTTCTACAACCAGTACGTGCATAATCTATAGTTATAGTCTAGAAAGTATAGCTCGCTTTAACAGATACAAAAGACTGCGCTTCAGACTCGTCGCCCTCCAGTTTATTTACCGGTATGGAATAGCGGTACGTAGGCTCCAGTTCAAAATTGCCCAACATTACCACCAGCGGCAGGTAAAAGTCGTAGCTCAGCACCTGAAACTTGTGCTTGGTAGTAGTGGTAGTCGTCGTTTTAGGGTTATTGCCTTTTCCCGGTTTCAGGATGTCATCCACCACATCGCTTACCTTAGGCTTACGCTCTACGGTGTAAGTCTCCGAGAACTCCTGCGTACCACCGGTTATACCTATTTTAGGATCAAGGCCAACCGGGTTTTTACCTTTCCAGATCGGGTTAAGGCCAATGTAGCGTGAGTTCTCCAACTGCACGATCACGTCGTTGCTTTCGCCAAAAAAATAGCTGGTGCTAAGCGAGGTGTACAGGTATTTCCAGTCCAGGGTAGTGTTTACTGTGGCAGCATTTTCGGTCACAGACTTTACCATGGGCGCATTCTCGCTGAAGAAGAAACGTGAGTAGCTCAGGTTGGCATTCATGCGTTTACTGATCGGGAAAGCAAAACCTACCGACACATCCGTCTCATCAAGGTAATCTTCGGTATTAAAAAGCTGGTAGCTTGTAGCCGATGCCCAGAAACCCGATACGTGCGCGTAGGTTAAAGTAGCGGCAGCATAAGGGTATTTTTTAACGGTATTGCGGCCATAGAACGAAGAGTTATTGGCAGCTTCCAGGGCTACGTTCCAGGATGCTTTGCGGGTAGTAACAGAATCTTCTGTTGTTTGGGCATGAGCAGAACCAACAAGCGCCCACGCCAGCAATATCCACAAGTATAGTTGGTTTTTCATGTCAGGGTGAATATAAAACAGGAGCTCCCGGCTAAACCGGAAGCCCTGTTATGAGTTTGGGTCACTTAGTTTTTACCTACTTTAACACCAACGCCTACTTTAGCACCGGTATTAACTTTTACAGGAGCAACTTTGCCAGCTTTTTTCAGCACTTTTACCGGGCGGCCTGCACTTGTTGGTCTGCCTGCAGATACACGGGCGGCACCTTGTGCATCAACTTTAGCATCAGCACCTGCTTCTACTTTAACCGGTTTCGCCTGGCGCTTGGCAGAGGCTACTTCTTTTACCACATTGCCTGTTGTATTTACCGTGGCATCTACATTTTTAGCAGTTTCGGATACTACCTGGCCATGTGTGTCTTTAACTTCTTTGGCAGTTTTTTCTTTCTTGGCTTTTGCCTTTTTGTCGTCCTGGGCAGTCTGGGCATCAATCGTTGTGGCAACATCCGCTTCGGTCTCTACTACTGCTTCTACTGATGTTTCGGTTACTGCTTTGGCATTGCTGGCTGCCACTTCGCTGATGGCTTCGCCTTTGGCGCTACCTTCTGCAGTAACGGTCTGGGCAAATTGTGCTACCTGCTGGCCGTGGTTCTCTGCTTTTGTTTTAGCTTCGGTGCCGGCTTCTATAGTTGTTTCTACAGCTGCCTCGGTGGTGGCTTTTGCTTTTTCTTTTTTCTGTTTCGCTGCTTTCTTGGCTTCGCGCTCAGCTCTCTTCAACTCTTTTCTGGTTTTTGCTTCAGCTTTCGCTTCTGCCTTGGCAGCTGCATTGGCTTTGGTGGCAACTTCGCTAACTATAGCACCTTTGTTTGTTGAGCTAACAGTTGTGGCCGATGTGGCCGTACCGCTAACCGTGGCACCGTGTGTATCGGCTTTTATGTTGCCGTTACCTTTTGCAGTTGATTTGATATCTGATGATGAAGTCTGGGCGAATGTAGTGGCTGCACTCAGTACAGCGATAGCTACTAGGGTTAATTTTTTCATTTCGTTTTGTCGGTTTAATAAGATTATGCGTCAAAACTATAATGTCAAGATGAAGACAAAATGAAGAAATGCTTTTTATGAAAAATTTTTCAAATATTTTTTGAGACAGCTCGGTTCTTAACAAATGTCAGGAAGAATCATTCCGAAAGATAACTATAGTGCGGGAAAAAAGGAGAAAGGCTAATGCTGGTTGTAAGAAGCTATAGTTAAGTAAACTATAATTGGAGCAAAATTCCTGATCTTAATTTAGCAGAGCAATACGTTTGGCGGCTTTGGTTACTACCTGTTTTTCGGATTTGAAGGCGAGCAATTGTTGCGCCTGGTTTATCTCTACCCAACGGGCTTCGTTCACTTCCCAGTCATGGTCCTGCACATTGCCGGAACTATAGCGAAGCAGGTAAAAATATACGAACTTATGAAACCGCACGCGCTGGCTGCCTTTGTTGCCCACGTACCAGTATTCTATCTTTTCGAGCAACTGCAGTAGTTCAGTAGCCAGGCCGGCTTCTTCCCGTACCTCGCGCACAGCGGTAACTTCAGGCGTTTCGCCGGGATCAACAATGCCTTTGGGTAATTGCCAGCGGTTCTCTTTTCCTACCGATATAAGGGCTACTTCTATAGTGTCACCAGTAACTCTAAATGCCACACCACCTGCCGATACCTGGCTAACTATAGGTAGCTTTGGCTTACTATTGCCGGGCTCTGGTGCTTTGTCTGGCATAACTATAGCGTGGCGTTGTTTTCAGGTTATTTCTTTTGCTCGCTCAGCCACTGCAGGCTTGGGTTATAGGCCATGTCGTGCACGCCGTAATACAACACCAAATCTACTACACCGGATTTTTTAGTGTAAAGTACTTTCGGGTCTTTGGGGCCAAAGTACTTGCTCGGGCCATCGCCTTCCATGCCTTCTGGAATTTTCTGATATCTCACCAGCGAGTCCATTTGCCATTGCGGAATCTGGTCTGCCGAATCTACCAGCATGTTATAGGCCCGGATGGAATGGTCTGGTGGCACCAGCACATCTATTGTTCCGTGGGCCAGAAATACCGGTACGCCTTTTACGTTTTGCAGGTAGGTGCTCGGGCTTCGGCGCAGGCACTCGGCGGCGGCAGGAGTGCCGGGTATTGGCTCACCTCCGCAGGCATTTACAATGTGACGGTTATAGTCGCGGTGGGGATAATTCTGGCTGAACTTATACCAATCAACAAGGTTAAAAACTGGTACCCAGGCCACTACTCCAGCCCATATGTCAGGGTGACGGCCAGCTGTGACCAGTGCCGTCATCGCACCACCCGACGAGCCAACAATGTATATCCGCGAGGGGTCTATATTAGAACTGCCTTTGGCAAAATTTACCGCATCTATGATATCCTGAACGGCCAGGTCGGAAGCCATGGCTTCGGGCTTTTTGAATGCGCCCCGGTAATTAGGCTGAATGAAAACCCAGTCGTTTAGCTTGGCCCAGATGGCGTAAGGTATGCTAACCACCTGCAGGTATTCGCTGCTCCAACTATGGAGTACAACCAGTAAAGGCTTTTTATCGGGTGAGCCGGAATCATAATATAAGGCTGGCTGTTTTTCTCCGTCAGCGGTAGAGGTGATGGAAATCTGCTCAATTTCCGGGATCTTTTTCTTCCAGTCGTTGAGGCTCTCATCAGCAACCTTGCCGGGATATTGTTTGGTGGTAGTGAACTGCTCCAGTCGCTCGCCTTTTACATATTTCTTTTTGTTTTCAGGCTTGTTGCAGGCAGCCACAAGCGCCATCAGAACAAAGGCATACAGGCAGATAACAACGTTATTTCTGAGCAATGTAAGGGCACGCATGTGGTGGGCTGTAACTATAAAAGAGATTAGTTAAAACTGATTTTTGTAGGTTTTGTTGCGTTAGGGCTGTTACAACGCTGAAATATATGAAAAACTAATCTACCCGCCCGGATTTTCTGTTTACCAGTACAAAAGCTGTGGCTATGGTTCACTTCCAACTATAGGCAAAACCTGCTAACTTGCTTTTGATTGTATACCCGATGAAGCACATCCTGAAGAATTACCAGCGCAGGCTACTGAACCTGAGCAGCAACAACAGAGCCCTGCTGCTGCTGCGCCTGTCTGCTGAACTACACCTGGATGTGGAGTCGCTGGACTTTATTCTGGGCACCCCTGCTTTTAATGTTATAAACAGGCTGGTAGCTGGTACCCGGAAAATTCGGCTGTGCCCGGTAGCTGATAGCCGTTATGCCCCTGTTGCCCCACTCAGCAGGCGTTTGCGCTACATTAAGCGTCGCACCGACATGATTCTGGAGGAACGCGGGAGTCAGGAACTTTACCTGGGCTGGCCTTTTGTGCATGGTAAGTTTGCCGATGGCACTGCAGTGCGTTGTCCGCTGTTTTTGTACCCGGTGCAGCTGCAGGTTAATGCGGCGCAGGAGTGGGAGTTGGTACAAAGCACGGAGCAACAGCCGCGGTTTAACCAAAGTTTTTTGCTGGCTTATGCGCACTATAGCGGTACCCCGGTAGCCGAAAACCTGCTGGAGCTGGATGTAGGCACATTGCCAACCCATGCGCTGGAATTCAGAACGCAGGTATATGAATTGCTGAAGTCGGGGCAACTGGCCGTGCATGTCGGGCGGGAGTTTTTCGTTGATAAGCTGAAGCCTTTCCGGAACTATAAAAAAGCGGAATACGAAGCAGACCTGAAGCCGGGGCAACTATACCTGGAGCCAGAAGCCGTTCTGGGCATTTATCCGCAGGCAGCGTCTTATCTGCTTTCTGATTACGATGAACTGCTGAAGCGGGAAGACCTGCAGACGATGGAGGATTTGTTCGCAGCTCCTGAAGCTGCTGCACAGCCGGCGCAGGCGCAGCATACATTTACAGCATTTAATATAGATGCCTCGCAGGAGGAGGCGCTGCAACAGGTAAAACAAGGCCGCTCCATAGTTGTGCAGGGGCCGCCAGGTACAGGCAAATCGCAGCTAATCTGTAACCTGGTGTCGGATTTTACGGCTCGGGGCAAGAAGGTATTGGTGGTTAGCCAGAAACGTGCCGCGCTGGATGTGGTGCACAAACGCTTGTCGGAAGCCGGTTTGGGAAAATTTGCCGCTTTGGTGCACGACATCAACGCCGACCGCAAACCTGTTTTTCAACAGCTGCAACTACAGATAGAGCAACTAGCCGAGTATAAAAAGCAAAACCTGGCCCTCAACAGCATTTATACCGACCGCGCCTTTCTGGAAGTGAGCCGTGGCATAAACCGTTGCACCGAAAAGCTGGATCAGTCTAAAAGAGCTTTATTTGATAGCAGCCATTGCGGGTGGTCGGCCAAGGAACTTTACCTGCGCAGCAACCTGCAGGAGCCCCACATTACACTGCCAAACTATAAGCTCTTTACCGCAACTATAGCCGCTGAATTTCTGCCGAATTTGCGCCGCTATCTGGAAAACGCTATCGTTTTCAACCAGCAGAATTTCACGTGGAAAAACCGGCGCAGCTTTAAAAACTATAGTTGGCCGCAGCGCCAGGAACTGGAGCAAACTATAGCGCAGCTACCGGAGCAATATGCAGCACTAAAACAAACTATAGGGGAGCTGAGTGGTTTTGGTTTTGAGCTGGGAATGCTGGAGAACTATAAAGCAGCCCTGCCAACTATAGCCGAATTACAGCAGCTACTGGCGCAGGGGGAAATAGCGGAAACCCTGCAGACTTTACAGCAGCATGCCTCCAAAGAACTAACGCAGCAACTACAACAGTTAAAAGAACTATACCTGGTTTGCCCGGCTCCGGATGCAGCTTTGCCTGAGCATGAGTTACCAATTATAAAACAAGCTATAGTTGCCCACGAGCAGCAAAAAAACAACCTGCTGAAAAGCGTAAGCTGGCCTTTCTCGGCTGATAAAAAAGTGCTGAAAAAGGCGCTGGCAAACTATAAACTGGAACTGAACGAACCCGGTATCGGAGAACTGCAGCGCAGATTGCAACTCCGTGAACAGGCCGAGCAGCTGACACAAACTATAAATGCAAGTATAGGTGCCAGTTTCAGAATTACAGATTACCCAAACCAGGTACTGCAAAAAGTGGCAACTATAGAACAGGCCTTGCATGCTAGGAAGCTGCTCCGAAAACTACACCGCGAAAAAATACTGCACGAGAAACAACAGCAGACTATAGCCCTGCGGGCACAGCTCCAAAAACTGACAGACCAGGTCAACGAACTGCAGGCAAACTATAGTTACTGGCTAAACCGGCTCACCGAGGATCAGATCAGTTGCCTTATAAAGGATAGCAACTATAGAACCCTTTTGCTTCAGGAGCTGGGGCAGTATTTTGAGCAACTGGTGGCGCATGATGCACTGGAGGCTTCTTTTACCGAGGCGGAGCTGGAAACAGTCCGGCAAATCTTGTCGCAAACTATAGTTTCGGTTGAGCAGGGAGAACAGCTTTTTTTGAACAGTCTGTACCTGGCCTGGCTTTACGACCTGGAAAACCGGCATCCGGAGCTGCGCATGGCTTCGAGTGGCGAACTGGATAATCTGGAAAAAGAGCTGCAGCAGTTATTAACCGAAAAGCAACGCCTGAGCCAGGAGATTGTGCTGTCGCAGCTGCGCGAACGGACGTATGCCGATATGGAATTTAACCGGCTGGGCAACGCCGTAACTTACCGCAGACTGCAGGCGCAGGTGAGCAAAAAACGAAGCCTATACCCGATCCGGAAGCTGTTTGGTTTGTTCCCGGATGAGATATTGAAACTGGTGCCTTGCTGGCTGGCTTCCCCCGAAACGGTGTCGGCGGTGCTGCCGTTGGAGCGCTGCTTTGATGTGGTGATCTTTGACGAAGCCTCGCAGTGCTTTGCAGAAACGGGTATTCCGGCCATGCTGCGCGGAACGCAGGTAGTGGTAGCCGGCGATGAGCAGCAGCTTAAACCATCGGACCTGTACCGCGCCCGCTGGAGCGATTTCGCCGCCGATGAAATAGAGGAATTATCTGCCGAATCTTTGTTGCAGCTGTGCAGTCTGTATCTGCCGCAAACCATGCTCACGCAGCACTACCGCAGCCATCATCCCGAACTGATTGAATTCTCGAACCAGCACTTTTACCGCAGCAAACTCGAGCTGATACCCGACCTGCCCGAACTGAACAAGGCTATACCAGCTATAGAGTACATTAAAGTTAATGGCCTGTGGCAGGATAACAGCAACTTGCCGGAGGCACAAAAAACAGCAGATCTGGTTTTAGAATTATTGCGACAAGGGCAGCAGGAGATAGGCGTGATCACCTTTAACTATAACCAACAGATGCTGGTGCAGGATGTGTTGGAAGAGCAGGCGCGACAGCAAACTATAGCTTTGCCTTCATCCGTTCTGGTAAAGAACATCGAGAACATGCAGGGCGATGAAAAGGATGTGATCATCTTGTCGGTGGGGTATGCGCCTGATGAGCAAGGGAAGTTTGCCATGCAGTTTGGTAGCCTGAACCAGGCTGGTGGCGAAAACCGCCTGAATGTGGCTGTAACCCGGGCCAGGCGTAAAATTATAGTGGTGGCAAGTATCACTCCGGATCAACTGCAGGTAGAAAACACGCTACACCCCGGCCCCAAACTACTGAAAGCTTATCTACACTATGCACTGCAGGTCAGCAAAGGTAACTTCCATTATCAGCCTAAAACAGAAGCGCTGCCGGGACAGGTACCTTTGCTGAAAGAATTGTTGGTGCGCCAGCTACCGGACCTGAAGCAAGCGGTACCCTTTGCAGACTTAACTATAGTTGAGAACGACAACTATATAGCAGCTATCTTAACCGATGATGATCTCTACTATAGTTACTTATCTGCCAAACATACGCACGCCGATGTGCCCAAACTGCTGCAGCAGCGCCAGTGGCCGTACCAGAAAATCTACAGCCGCCAGTACTGGACAGACAAGGCTAAGGTAATTGACGCAGTTCTGGAGTTCAAGAGTTTATGATTCCTCATCCGGGGCGAAACTATAGCTTACATCTACCAATTTTATAACTAAAAATAACGAATGCTGATAAAGCTCTTTACCCTTTACGTGTACCTGCAAACAGCGCTCTGCGGTTGCGGGCCGGATATACGCAACAGCGATTTTGAACGCATGCGCGCGAACTATAAAGTAAAGGTAGAGAAGCTCGGCAGAATGGATAAACGCATAAAGGAAAGCTCTGGCCTGGCCCGTGCTACCGACTCCACTTTTTACACTAACCCCGACAGTGGCCTGCCGGCTGAACTATACGAGTTTAATTTGAACGGCGAGCTGCTGCAAACGATAGCGTTGCCCATCCCGAACCAGGATTGGGAAGACCTGGCGCAGGATCAGAATGGCAACCTGTATATCGGCGATTTCGGGAACAACAGTAACCAACGGCGCGACCTGAAAGTGTACCGGCTGCAGGAAAAGACCATGCAGGTAACAGATACACTCCAATTCAGCTTTGCCGACCAGGCTGAGTTCCCACCACCCCGCAAGGACAAGCATTATGACCTGGAAGCCTTCTTTTATCACCGCGATTCGTTGTATCTTTTTACTAAAAGCTGGGCAGCCCGGCCGGTTACGCAACTATACAAACTACCAGTTGCCGGCAACAGGCAGGCCTTACCTCCAGTAGCCCGCTTACAATTAAAATCACCTGTTACGGCCGCCGATATTTCTCCGGATACGGCAGCTTACGCACTCTTGGGATACGGGCGCTTGTACCTGTTTGAGCCAGAAAACGGAACGATAGACCTGCAAGGGAAACGCTATTGCCTGCCGCTCGGGCGTACAGGCCAGGCCGAAGCTATTTTGTTTCTGGAGCCGGGGCAGTTGCTCATCACCAACGAGAAAGGAAAAGTCTATCGTGTAACCTACCAGCCCAGATAAACAGCATCCTGCACCATACGCATCGCTTCATCCTGAAAAGCTGCTCTCCCGTAACTATAGCTACAGACCAACGCAGAACAAGATGCAACAGACAATATTAGTTACAGGCGCTACCGGCACTGTAGGCAGAGAAGTGGTAAAACAGCTGGCCATGCTGGATAACATCAGGGTAAGAGCAGGAGTGCATTCCGTTATAAAAGGCGAAAACCTGCGCCGCCTGCCCGATGTGGAGATAGTGGAAATGGAGTTTACAGACCCCGACTCGCTGCACGCCGCTTTTACACACGCCGATAAAGTTTTCCTGATCACACCGTTTACGGATGAGCAGGTAGAGATGGCCAAAAAGCTCGTTGACGAAGCCAGACGTACCGGCGTAAAGCACATCGTAAAATTATCAGCAATGGGAGCAGGGGCAGAACATGGAATTCAGCTCGGCCGCTGGCACCGCGAAATAGAAGACTATATTAAAGAGAGTGGGATTCCTTATACTTTTTTGCGGCCATCCAGCTTTATGCAAAACATCGAAAACTATAACGCGCAAACTATAAAGGAGGAAGGCAAACTATATATGCCTACCGGTGAAGGAAAAGTACCATACATAGATGCCCGCGACATTGCAGTTGTAGCAGTAGAGGCTCTGACGGGCAATGGGCATGAAGGCAAAATTTATGACCTGACCGGCCCGGAAGAGCTTACTGGTGCTGAGATTGCCGAAGCCCTGAGTGCTGCAACAGGTAAACCGGTAACTTATGTGGATGTGCCGGAAGATGCAGCCCGCCAAAGCATGCAGCAGCAACAGCTGCCAGAGTGGTTTATATCATCGTTTCTTGAACTATGCGGTGTGCAGCGTGCGGGGCATGCAGGTACAACAAACCACCAGGTGGAACAGCTTACGGGTTGCAAGCCGCATACCTTCCGGCAGTTTGCACACGATTATAAAGACTGTTTTATATAGTTTGGAAGAATGAACAGCAGGCATAAAAAAACCACTCCTTATTCAGGAGTGGTTTTTTGTTTATAGTTTATACCTATTAATAATCAGAGTCGAGGTTGCGGTAACGGTCGCTGCGGTGGGTCTGGTAATCGCTGCCCTGGTGACGGTCTCGCTGGCTACTGCCACCCTGGCCACTACCGTAGCCACCGAAATTCTCTCTTGAGCTTGACCCGCGGTTATCGCTGTAATAAGAGGTACCACTGTCCATAGAACCATAACGGCCCTGGTCGCCGCCTCGGCCACCCTGGCCATAGCCACCTGAACTATAGCCGCTACCATAGCTGCCCTGGTTTGAACTACCTGATCCGTAACCATAACCGCCGCTCATGCCACGGCTAAAGTTGCTGTCTCCGTAGCCGCCCTGGCTGCCATAGCTGCCCTGCGAGCCACGACCCGATGAGGAACCATAACCGCCCTGATCGTAATCGCTGCTATACGAACCACGGGATGAGCCATATCCACCCTGGCCGTAGTCGCTACCCTGAGAGCCGTAACGAGACGAGCGATACTCATCGTTATAAGAACCGCCTCTTGAGCCGTAACCGCCCTGAGAACCATAGCCACCGCGCATAGAGCTCTGAGAATCATACCCTCTTGATGAGCCATAGTCATCGCGGTCGTATTCACTCATGCCTCGAGATGATCCGTAACCCATCGATCCATGTCGGTCTCTGTCGCTGTCGTGGCTACCATAGCCTGAGCTGGAGCCATAGCCGCCCTGCATACCTGGTCTGGATGAACCTGAACCACTCATGCTGGAGCCATAACCCTCCTGACCGCTGCCATAGCCTGACGAGCCGTAGCCACCCTGGCTGCCGCCTCTGCCATGGCTGCTTTGTGAACCATGACCACTACCCATAGAAGATGAGCCATAGTTTGATCCGCCCTGGAAGCCCTGGCTACCAGAAGATGAACCATAGCTGCTCTGGCTGCCACGGCCCTGGCTGCTCATAGAGCCGCTTCCGCCATAACCACCTGATGAGCCCTGGCCACCGAAATTACTCTGAGAGCCATAGCCTCCCTGCGATGATCCGTAGCCACCCTGGCTACCAAAGTTGCTTTGTGAGCTGCCGCCGTAGCCCGAACGGCCTTCGCCGCTGCGTTGGTTGTAGCTGCCCATGCCGCCCTGGTCGTTCATTACACCGTAACCGCCCTGCTCATCGCCTTCGCGATCGGAGTAGCCGCCCTGCATACCGCCATAGCTGCCGTAAGATCCCTGGTTATAGTTATCCTGGCTGCGAACGCGGTTGCCTTCCATGCCGCCCTGGTTGCCATAGTTATAGCCACCCTGGCTTCCCCAGTTACCTGAGTCGGAACCTGAGCTACTGCCATGACTTCTCTGCGAACCATAACCACCAGACATACTCTGCGACGAACCTTGTCCACCGCTCATGCCCTGGCTGCCGTAGCCGCTCTGCATACCTGAGCCACGGTGCATGCCGCTACCCATTGATGATGATGAACCATAATCGCCCTGATAACCATAGCCGCTCTGGCCGCCATAGTTGCCATGCTGCGATCCGTAACCATAACCGCCCTGTGCGCCATAGCCACTCTGCTGGCCGCTCTGGCCACCATAGTTACCCTGACCAGACGATGATCCAAAATCACCTTCGTAGCCATAGTTGCTTTGGCCACCCTGCTGCGACGAGCCATAGTTGCCCTGCTGCATGCTGCTACCGGAGCCGGTGCTCATAGAGCCATAGCCACCCATGTTGCCAGACTGTTGCTGGTCTGAGTCAGAGCCTGATGTTGAACTTTTACCTGATTTAGAAGATGAGGTGCCTGATTTGGCTTTGGTACCAGTGCTGCTGGATTTTGCTTTTGTGGATGATGCAGAAGTGCTGCCGGTTGTTGTAGAAGCAGACTTGCCGCTTTTAGCTTGTGTACCTGATGAACCTGAAGAACCAGATCCGGACTTGGAACCTGTAGAGCTGCTGGATCCTGAGCTGCTCATGCCTGTACTGCCAGTACCCGACATTGCATTTGATGATCCTGAAGTGCTGCCGGACATGCTGCCCGAGTTCTGATTTTTTTCGTTGTCTTTCATAGTTTAATCTCCTGGATTTATAGTAGTTAATAATTAGCGCGATGTTGGCTGCCGGCGCGATTAGAGCCGGTGTATCAGCCACTTTCCGTTTCCCTCCTTCAGGCTTTGAAATGTGCCCGTAAAGCAAAACTGATCGCTTTAACTATACGCACCTAGTGGAACATGGTTATTGCTATATCACAATGCAACCTCTGAAATTTTACGAAACCGGGAGAGTGCATGGAGCAGTTTTAGAGCGGTAAAAGTGAACCCATGAAATGTTCGGGTAAAAAAATAATTGAGCAGAATAGCAATTGTATTGGTCAGTGTTTGTTACCTTTACTGCAATTATTAAAAAATTATTTATCATGCAAACAGGTAAAGTAAAATTCTTTAACGTATCAAAAGGTTTCGGTTTCATCATCGCTGACGATACAAACCAGGAGATCTTCGTACACCAGACAGGTCTTACGAGCGAGATCCGTGAGAACGACCGCGTTTCTTACGACGTTAAAGACGGTAAAAAAGGATTGAATGCTATTAACGTAGAGAAAATCTAAGTTATTAACAATATAAGCCTTCGGGCTCATTCATCATTTTTAGCCCGCTCAGTTCGCTGAGCGGGTTTTTTATTAGCCCTTGTTCTGCTTTTTCTCGTTGCGTTCCTCGCCTTTCTCCAATCCCTCCTGTATCAGTTCATTTGCTTCCTGGTAATCTTCGGCATCTGCTACCGGTACATCTTGTTCGTCTTCCCGCTCCGGCTCATAGTTCAGCGAGATAATGATGGGCAGGTGATCTGAACCAAACTTATCGAGCAGGCGCAAACCCAGTAACCGGAAAGACGGATCATAAAAAACATGATCGAGGGGATAGCGGAACAAGGGTACAAAGGCATTGTAGGTGTTATAAAAACCGCGCCCAACGCGTGGGTCAAGCAGGCCGCTTATCTGCTTAAAGAGCTTTGTCGTTCTGGACCAGGCAACATCGTTCAGGTCGCCGGCTACAATGCTGGGGCGCCCGGTTTTCTTTACCATTTTGGCTACCAGCAGCAGCTCTGCCTCGCGTGTTTCTGTATCTTTCAGCAGGCGTGGTGGCTGGGGGTGTACTGTGTAAAGCTCAAACCTTTTTCCTCCGGGCAGCTCTACCTGTGTGTAAAACGACGGAATTTTATCTTCCACCAGAAACCTTACTTCGCTGCCGGTTAACTTAAGTTTGCTGTACAGCATCATGCCATACGTATTGTCAAGCGGCTTCTTAATGTGGTATGGGAAGCGGGTATCAAACTCTTTGCGTACATTCTGATGCCAGGCTTCATCCGGCTCGTTCATCACCAGTATATCGGGGTCTTCTTGCAGTACCAGTTCCATAAACGCCTGATACTTTTTGTTAACCATACGCACATTCGCAATCATCATGGTAAAGGCGTTGGCTGGCTGCTGTTTTTCGGTGCGCAGTGCTTCTACTTTGGCAAGTGGCGTAAAATGATAAATATACCGCACCTGATTCAGAATGGCTATAATCCATAGTGCCAGCATAGCAATTTCGGTAATGGTCCATTGCGAATACTGTAAGCAGTAAGCTGCCGTAACAATAGTTAATAGTACAGCCACGTGCAGCCTCGGAAAGTCCAGCACGCGTACCCACCACCAGGGCACTTTAAGGAATGGCAGAAAGGAAAAAAGTGTGAACAGGAATCCAAGAATGACAAGGGTAGTTTCCATGCTTCGTTGTAGGACCAGATATTAGGTATATGTATGAGGTTCAATTTGCAATACCTATACTACGCAGTAACTATAAATCCGGACAAGCTAAAAGAAAAAGCCCGCAGCGCGTGTGTAAATTGCGTTGCGGGCTTTGCCGGATATGACTATAATCTTACTTTTTGGCTACTCTCACCCCAATGGCCTTTATGTTCGGCAGCGGGTCGCGGCGCATGTACTGTGTGATTTTAATTTTATACTTACCTGCCTCCGGGAAGGTCACATTGTCGAGTATAAGTTGCTGCATGTCAAAGGTGTCGGAAGAGCCTTTGCCCTGTGGTTTTCCGGTTTTAGGATCCATTAGCAGTACCTCATGCAGTTCCTGTGATATCTCCTTTCCGTCGGGACCGGTGAGCTCATGCTGCAGGTACAGGTTATAAAAAGCATACTCCAGGTCGTAGCGCACATTCACATAAATGGCATACTGCTGGTTGGGCTCTGTAATCTCAAACTCGAACACGGGTGCGTTGTCTATCGCCCAGCTGTTATCGGGCATATCTACGTTTTGTTCATACACACGTGCCGGGTCGCAGGATGTGAGCAACAGCAGCATTGCTGCTGCCCAGCATATCAGGTTCTTATGCATCGGTGCCAGGTTTATTCTGATCCGGTTTTCTATTTCGGAACGGTTTGCGTGATCGTTGTTTTTTAGGTTGCTGTGGTTGCTGTCCATCCGGGCCTGGTTGCGCCTGTGCTGCCGGAGCAGGTCTGTTGCCACCTTCGCGCGGCGCTCTAGGTTCGCGGTTGCCACGGTTCTGACCCTGCTCACCACGTTCTCTGCTTCCATCGCGTTCCCGGTTGTTGTCCCGTTCACGGTTATCGCGGCCACGGTTGCGGTTGGCTGGCTTCTGTCGTTTCTGTCGAGGCTCACCTTCGCGCTGGTCTTGGGCAGGCTGCTGTTTCTTTTCTTTAACCTGTGCGGCGGGGGCATCTGCAGACGCTACGGCATCCGTATCTTTTTTCTTTTTCTTCTTCTTTTTCTTCTTCGACTTATACTTGTCGTCGAGGCGCTCCAGGCTACCTTCTACCTGTGCAACAAACTCGTTGTGTTTTGGTTCTTCTTCAACCTCCACTACCAGCGAGTCTACCGCAATGCCTTTGGCGTTTTGCTCCAGAATTTCCTGCACGCGCTCTACCGGCACCGGGTACCAGTTGTTGTCGCCTTTAAAGCCAAACCACATCATCTTTTTAAAGATGTCGGTTTTCTGCAGAAAAGCGTCTCCGTTCTTGGTCTGTAGCGGGCGGTTTACGGTTGGGATGTCCTTAAGCGCCTCCATGTACGTTTCCAACTCATAATTCAGGCAGCACTTCAGGCGGCCGCACTGCCCCGAAAGCTTACTTGGGTTGAGCGAAAGGTTCTGGTAACGCGCTGCTGTAGTTGAAACACTTTTAAAATCGGTGAGCCAGGTAGAGCAGCATAGTTCACGACCGCATGAGCCGATGCCACCTAAGCGGCCAGCTTCGTGGCGCAGGCTTATCTGGCGCATCTCAATACGTACTTTAAACTCTTCAGCCAGCTTCTTAATCAGGTCACGGAAGTCTACGCGGTCATCGGCAGAGTAATAGAAGGTAGCTTTGCTTTTATCAGCCTGGTATTCTACATCCGAGAGCTTCATTCTTAAGCCAAGTTGCTGAATGATCTCGCGCGATCGGTACATGGCGCCGCTTTCCAGGTCACGAACTTCGTTAAACCTGGCCATGTCCTGCTCGGTAGCGATGCGGTAGATGCTGCGGATTTCCTCGTTGTTCTCCACTTTTTTCTTCAGCATCTGCAGGCGCACGAGTTCACCTTTCAGCGAAACAAAGCCTACATGGTGGCCGTTGGGCACATCTACAATTACAGCGTCGCCGGTTGTCAGGTCTAACCGGTTAATATTGCGATAGAAGTCCTTGCGGCCTCCTTTAAATCTTACTTCTACAATGTCGAACTCCTCAAACGATACAGGTATTTCCATATCGCTGAGCCAGTCGAAGACATTTAAACGGTTACAGCCTCCTGTGCTGCAGCCGCCGTTGCTTTTGCAGCCACCTGGTTTGGTGCTAGTGCCGCATCCGCCACTGGAACATGAATTACAACCCACTTTTAATCTCCTTTATATAGCTATGAATTCTTGTTTTCTTAATCTGATAAGTAACAAATATACTAATTTTTTGTGCCAATGGTGTCGCACAGGTTTAAATGTACAGCTTAGGAGCCAACTGCGCCCCATATGCACTGCAAAAAATTATGTTGTATGCAAGATGCTGGGATTTAAACTATAATTTTAAGCAATGCTTCGCAAATTATTTACACATGCGGTAATTTATGGATTGGCTGCACAGGCGCCCCGGCTTGCCGGTGTGTTTACGTTACCTATAATTACCCGTTACCTTACTTCCGCCGACTATGGCGTGGCAGGTGTGGTAATGGCTTATGTGTCAGTGTTTACGATGCTGCAGAGTTTGGGGGTAAATGTGGTGCTGGTGAATAGCTATGCCAGGCACCCGGAGCGTTTTGGATGGATATGGCGGCAACTCAACGGTTTTATTTCGGTTTGGTCGTTGGTGTATGGCCTGCTGGTTATAGTTAGCTTGTACTTTCTGGTACCCGCCGAGGCCGACGCGCACCGCTTGGAAATAGCCTTGCTTTGCGGTGTGCCTATCATGCTGTTCCAAATGACGGAAACACAGAGTACAATCTACTGGCAACTGGCACAACGCCCGGTGCCGCTGGCTATCCGTTCTTTTATAGTTGGCGCCCTGATTGTAGCGCTCAATGTTTATACCATCGCTTACCTCGGACTTGCTTACAGAGGCTGGTTTTACGCTACTTTTATTGCTACCGCAGTAGGTTTTATTCTGAACGGACATCACCTGTATTTCAGGCTTAAACTATGGCCTATCTTCAGGTTTAAGTGGCAACGGATCAGGCATTCGCTTCGGGTATCGTTGCCGGTTGTGCCGCACAACATGGCGCTTTTTATGATGGATACCTCTGACAGGCTGGTGCTGGATGTGTTGCGTGTGCCCATACAACGAATCGGTTTATACAATTTGGCTGCCAGTTTTGGGGGTTATTTTATGCTGGCAACCAGCGCCGTTATGCAGGCAGCCTCACCGTTTTACATGAAGTACCTGGCACAGGAGCGGACTTATGAAGCTGCACTGCAGGTTCGTAGGCTGACTTTTTTACTGCAGGTGCTTTTTTTGTTTGCTACTACCCTGGGCTCGCTCTGGATGCGGGAGGTTTTTTTGTTGCTGATAAAGAACGAAACCCTGCAACAGGCATATCCTTTGGCTATAGTTATGCTGATGGCATGCAACTACAGGCCCATGTACATAGCCGTGATCAATACGCTGACCTACCGCGAACAAACAGATAAACTATGGCAGATCTCGGTGGTGGCAGGAGTAGGTAACGTAGTACTTAACTTTATTTTTGTGCCGATCTTTGGCTACCAGGCCGCAGCTTATACCACGTTTGCTTCGCTTATGTACATGGGCTATGCCGGATTTTACATGAAAGCCTACCGTAGCACTTCTCTTGTGCCTTATTACCCGATTGCGTGGTTACTGCTCACCATTTTGCTGCTTGTAGCAGTATACAGTCTGGCTACAATTGCAATAGGGGTTAAAGTTATAGTTACTATTGTGGCATGTGTTGGTGCGCTGGCAACAGCAGTAGCCTATCGGGGTAAACTGGAACTATAAACTGCGTATCTGGTGGACAACGTTGCGATTACCTGCAATACCCCATAATTTTACAGCTTGCCCTTAAAACTATAAAACTATGAAAGATAGCCCCTATACCATCAGCTTTCTGCGCGCGCAGGATATGCCTGAAGTGCACCAGACGTTTCTGAAAGCATTTGCTGATTATTTTGTGCCAATACAGCTAACGGAAGAGCAATTTTACACCAAGCTGAAACGCGAAAGCATTGAACCAACCTTTTGTGTGGGCGCATACGAAGGTGCAAACCTGGTCGGGTTTATACTCACAGGTATTGGCAACTATAACCAAAAACCGACCGGATATAATGCAGGTACAGGTGTAGTTCCGGAACACAGAGGCCATGGCCTTACCAAAAAGATGTACGATCACCTGCTAATAAAACTTAAGCAGAGTGGCATGGAGCAGTGTCTGCTGGAGGTAATACAGGAGAATACGCCGGCGCTCAAATCCTATGAAGCCATTGGCCTGAAGATTACCCGTTCGCTGGATTGTTTCAGGGCGAAGAAAGATGATTTACTGCTTAATGTATCGCTGCCAGAAAATATTAAGATTGCGCAGGTTTCTAAACCCGACTGGGTCAACTATAGCCATTTCTGTGATGTGGCACCCACCTGGCAGAATACCTCTGGCGCCATAGTCCGCAGCCCTGATGAGAAGGTCGTTTTAGAAGCCCGTGATGCAGGTGATGAACTGGTTGGGTACGCTGCATTTTTCCCGAAGACCGGAGCCATTGCACAATTCGCTGTAGTGCCTGCTTTCCGGGGCGAAGGAATTGGGAAAGCCTTGCTTAAGGAAGTTAAGAACTTAACTATAGCTCCGGCCTTAATGCTGCTGAATGTAGATACTGAAGCAGTTGCTTTCATCTCATTCCTGAAACGTCGTAATTTCACCCGCTTTTTAGGCCAGTTTGAGATGATCATGGCACTGGAATAGAATATTGGCTGTGTGAACCGTGGATTAATGTGGATTTGATGGGTTTTGGGATTGGGTTGTTTACTATAGTTAGGAGCTACAGTTCTATAGTTGCCATTGGTCCAACCACCCCTTTATCCCCTCCTTGTCTAAGGCGGGGAGTTGTTCCTACTATAGTTTATTTTATCGTTCTATAGTTGACATTTAACACCCCTATGGTCCCCTCAAGGGGACACTTACGTTTTCGCTAAAGTTGCAGCTATAGTTCTATAGTTAGCATTAACCCACCCCTACCCCTCCCAAGAGGGGAATTTCTGTTCACTCTATAGTTTGGGCTATTCTGCTATAGTTGCAAACCACGGGCAGACAGGCGCAGCCTGCCCCGCTGAATTACCACCACGGAAAGGCGATGCAACTATAGCTACTCAAGCTATAAACGAACTATAGCTATCGATTGATCACAGTCTTTGGGTTGAGCGCCTTTGACTTGTTGCGGTGCCGTCAGGCAACACGAGCGCAGCGAGGGTAGCAAGAAGGCAGCAGCGCGATGCCCGAAGACGGGGCCCCGCGGCCGTGAGCGCAACAAAGCAACTATAGCACAGTAGGCCAGTAAAGCTCCCAGGATAGGAGGTAACTATAGAATAAGCTGCTTGTATCTAGTTGTAATGTTAGTTAGCTATAGAACGACAACCTCAACTATAGTTTGTAATAGATTTCTCACGATGTTCGAAATGACAGAACAGAAGTTAACTATAGGATATCTAAGAACCTTCACAGCTACGCTGGCTCTCTTCGACTCTCGTCTTAAGAATGCTCGGGATGCCAAAAGAAAACTATAGTTAAATAACAAAGCAAGACTACATAAACATCAGCCTCTAAAACATTACTTTTGCGTGAACTATAAACCTATCTGAAATGGCGTGGATATACCTGATATTGGCTGGAATTTGTGAAATAGGCTGGGCTTTCGGACTAAAATACAGTGAAGGATTTACAAAGCCAGTAGTGAGCGTTGTAACCGTTGCCGTTATGATCCTGAGCTTCGTGCTGCTGGCGCAGGCCATGAAAGAGCTGCCACTGGGAACAGCTTACGGTATCTGGACTGGAATTGGAGCAGCCGGCACCGCAATTCTGGGTATTGTTTTCCTAAACGAACCACGCGATGCTATTCGTATCGTCTGCATTCTGATGATTATAGCTGGCGTGGTAGGACTTAAGATCTTTTCTGGGGAGACGAAATAGTTACCAACTGTAAACGTCGGCGCTGTTACGCGAGAATAAGTATAAACGGTTTTTGGTAGCCAGCGCTGTAGTGTATTTCTTCTCTTTTGGGAAAGATATGGTGCGCTGCTGTTGCTTATACAGGTTGTAAAAGTGCAGGTTGCCTTCTTTTACAAAGTATAGTTCATTGCCCAGAAAGCCCATAAACGGTACCTCGGTTAGCGGAAGCTTTTGTTTATAGTTGCCCAGGTTATCAAACACATAAATACCGCCGTTGTAGTCAAGCAGGTAAACCTGGTTCTGGTATTCGCGGATCATTCTCACATCAAACCGGTTTTGGTCAAGCACCAGGCTGAGCGGTGTATCGAACACTACTTTACGCATGCGCATGTCCAGTTTGCTCAGTGCAAAGTCAGTTTCATTAAACAGCCAGAAACTGTCGTCAGAAGCAAGTGCAGCGGCGCGTATTGTCTCGGCTATCCCAAATTCTGACAGGCTTGTGCTGCTAATAGGGCGCAGGAACCGGTCGAGTAGGAGCAGTTCCTGACGATCGGGTGTAAAGACAAGTACTTTAAGCGGGTTGCCGGCGTCTACAGTTGTGTTGCGGCTAAGTATGGTTTGCGGCGAGTAAACCGTAACCAGCCTGCCCAGCGAATCTAAATGCACCAGGTTACGGCGTGGGTTAAGCAGGTATACACTTCCGTTGCGGTCGGCAGAAATTGCGGTTGTAGAGCCAACAGGTATAGTTTGCAGAAACTGGGGTTGCCGCTCCTGAGCAAAACTACTGGCTATAGTTAGCAGTAGCAGACAAAATATCGCTATCGTTCTGTCAGGCTTCAAAATGCTCAAGGGTTAGGTTCTGTCCGTCATAAACAGCATAAGAGCAAAAATTAACCCATTCTCCCAGGTTCACATAGCGGCTTTTGTCGCCAATAGGTAAATCGAGCGGTAAATGCCGGTGCCCGAAAATATAGTAATCGTGGTGCTGTTCAGCTTCCACTTCACGGCAGTATTGTACCAGCCACTCATCTTCACCTAAAAACTTTTCATCCTTCTCAACATTGCTGATGCGGCTCTTGCGCGACCACATGTTGGCAATGCCGATACCCAGGTTCGGGTGGATGCGTGCAAAGGCCCACTGACAGACTTTATTGGCAAATACTTTTTTGATGACCTTATAGGTGTGGTCGCCGGGACCTAAACCATCGCCGTGCCCAATGTAAAAAGAGTGGCCATTTATAGTTGTCGAGATGGGTTCACGGAGAATAGGAATGTTTAGCTCTTTCGGAAAGTAGTCAAACATCCACATATCGTGGTTACCCGTGAAAAACAGCACCGGTATACCAGAGTCAGTAATTTCGGCCAGTTTACCTTGTAGCCGGATAAAGCCTTTGGGTATCGTGTGGCGGTATTCGAACCAGAAGTCGAAAATGTCGCCGAGCAGGAGAATAGCCGCCGCATCGTGCTTTACCTGGTCCAGCCAGCGCACAATCTTCTGTTCGCGGGCTCTGCTGGTTGCAGCGTCCGGCACTCCCAAATGAAAATCAGATGCAAAATATATTTTCTTGCCCGGGGCAAGCTGATCAATTCGGAAGGTCATCTATCAGGAAAAGTACGAGTTGTTTTGGGCCATGAGCACCCATAACAAGGGTTTTTTCGATATCGGCAGTACGGCTTGGGCCACTCACCAGCGATACCATTGACGGGTAATTTTCTTTATACTTATCGCGCAGCTTTTGCAGGCCATCCTTAATGTCGGGTACCAGCTGGCTGGCTTTTGCTACCACCAGGTGCGTTTCCGGATAAATACTTAACCGGCGGCCACCAGCATTGGCAGAGCTTACCAGAATACTGCCTGTGCGTGTAATAAGCGACTCGCAGGTGGTGAGGCTTGCCTGAGCTTTCTGTACAAAATCCTGTTCAGAGTCGGTGTACTCTATGCCGGCATGGTAAAGTGCTTTCTGCAGGTTTGCTTCCCACACAAACAGGTGCTCAATGTTTTGCTCACGTTTAAACGTATAAAGTTGATCAAAGAAATCTTCTTCGTTTTCGCAGTAAACAAAGGTACCACTGTTCTTAATAAAAGCCTCTACAAACACCACAGACAGATCATCGGTAGCAGTGTGGTGCAGTGGAGAAGTGAAATCAGGGGTAGGAGGCAGAAAAGGCGCTGGCTTAGCCAGCGCCTCTCTTACTTTTCTTAATACTATTTCTTTGGTTTTTGCTTCGTACATGCCTGTTTAGCTTCAAGCTGTTCTTGTATTCAGGTTATCTTCCTTTTCGGTAGCAGACTGGCCATTTCCGTTTGCAGAGCTTGGCACATCTTCATCAGGCTGGGTATTACCAAACTCTACCGGATGATTCTGTTCAACTTCGCTCTTGGTCTGGCTGCGGTCGGTACCTGCAGTGTGTGCCTGGTACGTTGTAAGTGCGTCAAACGGACGAGGACCAACAAGGCGCTCCAGGTCGCTCTGGAACAGGATCTCTTTCTCAAGCAGTTCCTGAGCAATGATCTCCAGTTTGTCGCGCTTCTCGGTAAGCAGGGCTATAGTACGGTCGTAAGCAGCTTTAATCAGGGAGCGTACTTCCTCGTCTATCGTTTCGGCTGTGGCTTCAGAATATGGTTTGTTAAACTGCATATCCGACTGCTTCGAATCGTAGAACGATACGTTACCGATCTTAGGGTTCATACCATACATGGTTACAATGCTGTAGGCCATTTTGGTAATGCGTTCCAGGTCGCTCAGCGCACCGGTTGATATTTTACCGAACACGATCTCCTCAGCAGCACGGCCACCAAGCGCCATGCACATCTCATCAATCAACTGCTCTGTAGTATACAGGAACTGCTCTTTTGGTAAATACTGTGCATAACCCAACGCAGCTACACCACGCGGAACTATACTTACTTTTACCAACGGATCGGCGTGCTCCAGGAACCAGCCAGCTACCGCATGGCCAGCTTCGTGGTAAGCCACAATTTTCTTCTCTTCCGGAGAGATAATCTTGTTCTTCTTCTCCAGACCACCAATCACACGGTCAATGGCATCGTTAAAGTCCTGCTGGTCTACTGCTTTCTTGTTACGACGCGCCGCAATCAGGGCAGCTTCGTTACACACGTTGGCAATTTCGGCACCGGCAAAGCCTGGTGTCTGAGCAGCAAGGTTTTTAGCGTTTACATCCGGCGCAAGCGTAAGCGGGCCAAGGTGTACATTAAATATTTCGGTACGGCCATTAATATCCGGCTTGTCGATACTGATCTGGCGGTCGAAACGTCCCGGACGCAACAGGGCAGAGTCAAGCGTATCAGGACGGTTCGTAGCGGCAAGAATAATTACTCCTGAGTCGGTTGCGAAACCATCCATCTCTACAAGCAGGGAGTTCAGTGTATTTTCGCGCTCATCGTTACCACCTGGCACCTGGCCACGGCTACGGTGACGGCCAATCGCATCGATCTCATCTATAAAAATGATACATGGCGCTTTGGCTTTTGCCTGCTTAAACAGGTCGCGTACACGGGCAGCACCCACACCCACGAACATCTCTACGAAGTCGGAACCCGACAAAGAGAAGAACGGAACATCGGCTTCACCGGCTACGGCTTTCGCTAATAACGTTTTACCTGTACCCGGAGGGCCAACAAGCAGGGCGCCTTTTGGTATTTTACCACCTAGTATCGTGAATTTGCTTGGGTTCTTCAGGAACTCAACAATCTCCTGCACTTCTTCTTTTGCTTCCTCAAGGCCGGCCACATCCTTAAATGTGATCTTTACCTTATTCTCGGCATCAAACAGGGCAGCTTTAGATTTGCCTATGTTAAAGATCTGACCACCCGAACCACCTGCTGTTACGCGGCGCATCAGGAACCAAAAACCAAACAGCAGCAATATCAGGAAACCCCATGTTGCGAAGAAGTCCATGAAGCCGGTACGGTCTTCGGTGTAGATCGGAACCCGTTCAGCTCGCGGCACATCGGCCTGTAGTTTGTCGAGGTCTTCTTTAAAAAGCTCTGCAGAAATTACCTGGAAGTGGTACTGAGGGCCTTTATCCTTCGTGATCATACCACGGTCTGAAAGCTCCTGTTTGTACTTTTCGTTCTCAAGCGCTTCCTGCTTCAGGTATACTTCTACGGTCTTGTTATTTACAATCGTAACTTTGTTTACGTCGCCGCTAAGCAACATTTCTTCAAAGTCCTTTTGCGAGGTCTCTACCGAAGAGTTACTCCGGTTAAGATAGGTAAGACCGAAAATCACCATAATCAGCACCGCCAGCATCCAAAGTTGCATTGTTGGGCGTGGGGGCGTGGTAGGTATTATCGGCTTCTTTTTTTTGTTATTTCCTTTCTTGTTCTTTTCTGCCATGATTTAGTTATCAAATGTTTGAAAAACTCCGGCCGCTTCAAATTGTTTTGAGAGCCTGAGTTAGTTAACAGATTCTACGTGCTTGATGTGTGCGTCGCCCCATAGTTCTTCCAGTGCATAAAACTCGCGTTTATCTCTCAGGAAAACGTGTGCTACCACATCCACATAGTCCAGCAGCACCCATTCTCTGTTGGTACGGCCTTCGGTCTGCCACGGATTCTGCTTAGTTGCTTTAAAAACTTCTTCTTCTATGGCATTTGCAATTGCTTCCAGTTGTGTGTCGGAGTTTGCTGATGCTATAATAAAGTAGTCGGAGACTGCATTTTTAAGTGATTTAAGGTTCATCACAACAATATCGGACGCTTTCTTTTCCTGCATTCCTTTTACTACAAGCTCTGCCAATATGTCTGAATTAGCCTCAACCTTACTATCTTTCATTTGTGCTGATTAATTTTGAAATACAAAAATATTAAATTTTGTCAAAGTTATGTTGCCTAATACGCTGTTTATAGGCCAGCAGCTATATTATCTGCCGGTATGTGAATCTACAAACTCTGAGGCCTATCAGCTTCTCATCAAAAATAAAGCCACAGAAGGCTGTACCGTTATTACGGACGAACAAACGAAAGGGCGTGGCCAGCGGGGCAATTCGTGGGAGGCTGAGCCCGGTAAAAACATTACACTTTCGGTTATTCTGTCACCTGTTTTCGTGCCTGTCAGGCAGCAGTTTTACCTGAACATGGCGGTTTCGCTGGCCGTGCTTGATCTTTTGCACGAAAAAGGCGCTACCGATGCGCAGGTTAAGTGGCCTAACGACCTCTATATTAATGACAAAAAGCTGGGCGGGATCTTAATTGAGAATACCATAAGCAGCTCTACCTTACAACATAGTATTGTGGGTATTGGTTTAAATATAAATCAGTTATACTTTGGTGTGGATACAGCCACCTCGCTGGCTGCCGTTACCGGTACTGGTATAAACCTGGAGCAACTTACGGCCCGCCTGCTCGAGTTGCTTGAGAAACGCTACCTTGAACTACGCAACGGCAAACAGGCCCGCCTGAAATACGAGTACCTGCAAAACCTCTATCGTTACCAGGAACAGCATCTGTTTATAGTTAACGGTAAGACCGAGCCCGGAAGTATAGTTGGTATAGATGAAGATGGCCGCCTGGGAGTGAACTTCAACGGCGAGCTCCAGTTTTTCGGGTTCAAGGAAATCAGTTATGTGATTTAGGTAAAGCAGGATATTTAAAAAAGGGAAGCACTACTGTTGCTTCCCTTTTGGTATACTATGGCTGGTGTTGCGGGTAGTTAAGGAACTATAAGTTTCTGTGTTTGCGTGCCGGAGGTCTGCAGCAGGTTTACAATGTAGAGGCCTTTCGCTAATCCCAGTTGTTGTAACGGCAGTTCGAGTTGCCTGCTGCCGGCTGTTATTTCGGTTGTAAATAGAGTTTTACCGCTCATGTCCACAATCTGCAGGTTACCGCCATTTACATCAGCGCCTGTGCCCAGTACCGATACCGTGATCACATTGCCTGTAGCTGGGTTAGGATACACCTGGAATTTACCACTTCCCGGCAACGCTCTCAACTGCACGGCAATTGTTTTGCTATAACTATCGGTTGCATCGTGGTCTACCTGGCGCAGGCGATAATAGTAAATACCCTGGCGGAGCACGGGATCTGTATAGCTATAGTTAAGCTTAATGCTGGAATTACCAGCTCCGTCTATTTCACCAATTTTATTAAAGCTTTGCCCGTCGGTGCTGCGCTCAACCTCAAAGCGATCGTTGTTTTGCTCTGATGCAGTTTCCCACTGCAGTTCGATGCCACTCTGTGTAGCTTTGCCTTTAAAAGAAAGCAGCTCAACAGGAAGCGGAGTGATCGGCATGTCTTCGCATGTAACGGTGTTAAAGCCGGTACTAACTATAGTTTGTCTTGTCTGTAGTGTTATAGTAAAGCTTTCGTCTGGGTTAAAAGTGCCGGCTGGCATAATGAACTCAAAATGATCCAGGGCGCCATTAGCGAACCCGCGTGTGTTTTGTGATTCAAATATGAGGAGTCCGTCGCTGTAAGTGCTTTTGTATTTATAGTTGGCCTGGTAGCTGCTTCCGTTGTTGTTGCTTACTGCTCTAACACCCTTCAGTGCGCCCGGAATCTCAATTGCTATAGTTTGTACATCGTCAGGCATGTTGTTTTGAACTACAAAGCCCAGCGTAGTTGTGCCATTTGTCGAATTGCTAACCCCCGTAAATCCGAAAACTGCCGAGCCCAGGTCAATCCGGCAATCCGGCATAAACTGGCCTGCTAACGGCGCGCAGGTGCGGTGGTCTATGGAGTTGATGCTGGGTGAGCTGCCCGCTACTTTAACCTGCACTCTTGTATTTGGCAGCGCATTGTAGTTTGTTACAGAAATGGGGTACTCAAATGTATAAGTTCTCCCATTGCTGATGTCGGTCTTTTTTTTAGCTGTAAACTGAATGGCGTTGAAAGTTGTGGCCAGTTTTGTGCCACTGGTTTTGCCATCGTGAACTATAAAATCGCTTTGTCGGGCAAAGAAATTGGATGGCTCATCAGCGTCTGCACTTTCGGGAAGTTCAAAAGCAATGTACTCTAGGCGGCTGAAGCAGTTAACTGTTAAGCTATAGTTTAACACGTAAGTATCCTGATCGTAGCGGGTGGCCCCATTAAGGGAGTAGGTGATACAGCCATCCGTGATGCTGCATCCGGAAGGCCGCTGATCAGTCTGTGCACCGGCGGTTTGCCAGGTCAGCAGGATCATCAGGGTATAAAAAATATAGGGTTTCATGTAAAGTTCAGTTCATGGGTAATCTAAAATAAGTTTAATAATGGTTGTAACGGGGCTGGTTTATGGCAGTTGCACTATATTGTTGTATTGTTGATTAGGTGCAATCAAGTTCTTTGTAAAGTATAATTGTGTTGTTATTTCAGCGCTGTTTATAGACTAATTAGTATATATGAATATAGGTGAGAGCGAATTTGGGATGTAATTATTTTGGTTTTTAGGGGCTGTTTTATTTGTGTCGGTGTGTTGTAAAAGTTATAATTTGTGTATTGTCTTATTAGGTGTAAGGCTATAGTTTGGTAACTGTGTTACAAAATATGAGCGCGATAAATCAGGGGTTAGGCACTATTTTTGAAATGGGTACAGATAGCTGATCTGATATGATTTCTGGAATTATTTATCAGATTTTTCAGATACAAAAGTTATATATTTAAGCTTTTATACTATATTTGATCATCCTGAATAAAGGACGGTCTATCTAACAACAGTACCCTATATGAAGACTTTTACTAAACTATTATTTATAACCACCCTTATCAGCTCGCACCTGCTCGGGGGGGCAGCACTAGCCGCAAGCGCCGAAGCTATAGCTGGGAATGCCCCGATCTACAAAGGCGGTAACACCGTCTGGAAGCTGATGCAGGAAAAGAAAGGTGGCCTTGTTGTTTCTGCGCAAAATGCACGCCCCGTGTTTTTAGCACCTGATGAAGAGCACACCTGCTCTAAAATATATGCTGCTGCTGTAGCGCCTTCTTTTCACATGGAGGCTCCTAAAAGCGATAAGAGTTTGTACGCATCTGTTACGCTGGCGTCTTTCACGCCATCCCGCGATGTAAAGGCTGTTCCATCTATCAATGCTTATCCAAACCCTTCTAAAGGCTTTACACGTCTTACGCTTAGCCAGTCCGGAGGTGATAACTATAAGATCCGTATCTCTAACACCATTGGCCGCGTGATCTTTACAAAAGACCTGGCTGCTACCGAAGCCAAAGAAATTACCTTGGATATGAGTCCGTACCCATCAGGTGTGTACTTCTATAGTTTGCTGGTTAACGATAAAACTGTTGAAACCAAGCGACTGATCCTTCAGAAATAACCTTAAGAATGAACGATATATTATAAAAAGCCGGCCCATGGTCGGCTTTTTATATGTTAAGGCAATTGTTTCAGATGTTGTGAGTTATAAAAGCAGAGCGCTGTAAACTATAGTTTGACTGGTAAATAATTCAATATTCGATAGCCGGCAATCAACAATTATATCTAACACTTCACATATTTTAGTATTTTCGGGGCGCAATCCTTAAAACTATCATGACAGACTATCGGAAGATAAATAACATTACAGGCTGGATCGTATTCCTGATCGCGACAATTGTTTATGTGCTAACGCTGGAGCCTACTGCCAGTTTCTGGGATGCCGGTGAGTTTATTGCCTGCTCTTACAAACTTTTAGTACCACACCCTCCGGGGGCGCCGTTCTACCTGCTAATTGGCCGTATGTTCTCAATGATGGCCAGCGATCCGACACAGGTGGCCTGGTGGGTAAACCTGCTTTCTGCGCTTTGCAGCTCTTTTACAGTGCTTTTCCTGTTCTGGACCATCACTATCTTCGCTAAAAAGATTCTGATTAAAGAAGGCGAAACCCCAACTAAGGGCAATATCCTGCTGGTAATGGGTGCGGGCGCAGTTGGTGCCCTTGCTTATACCTTCTCTGATTCTGCCTGGTTCTCTGCCGTAGAAGCGGAAGTATACGCCATGTCATCGTTCTTTACAGCTATAGTTTTCTGGGCAATGTTGCGCTGGGAGGCCAAAGTTGGCGAAGCACACTCTGATAAATGGCTGGTTCTGATTGCTTACCTGGTAGGTCTTTCGATAGGAGTGCACTTGCTGAACCTGGTAACTATACCGGCGCTTGCGTTTATTTATTATTATCGCTTATACAAACCTACCCTTATGGGTGGGCTTATCGCTTTTGGTATCAGCGCCGTAATTGTTGTAACTATCCTTTGGGGTATCATTCCTGGCCTGCCTTCTATTGCCGGTAATGTAGAGGTGTTCTTTGTTAACTCGCTGGGCATGCCGTTTGGCTCTGGTATTATCTTCTTTGTACTGCTGGTTGTGGGTGCTATAGTTTATGGCATCATGTATTCTATCAAGCGCAACATGCGTGTGCTGAATACAGCCCTTCTGTGCCTCTCTTTTGTGCTGATCGGGTATTCTTCTTATATGATCATCCCGATCCGTTCTTCTTATGAGCCAACTATAGACGAAAACGACCCGGATGATATTATGAGCATGGTGGCTTACCTGAAGCGTGAGCAATATGGTAACCGCCCGCTGTTGTATGGCCCGCAATACAATGCCCAGCCAATTGGTCAGGAAGAGGGTGCCATGCGCTACATAAAAGGCAAAGACAAGTACATTGCTACGCAGCCGAAGATCGAGCCTGTGTACGATGATAAGGACCTGACGCTGTTACCACGTATTTACAGCGATGCGCCACAGCACATTTCAGAATACAAGAAATGGGTAAACCTGCAGGAAGGACAGATGCCGACCTTCGGCCAGAACCTGAGCTTCCTGATAAACTACCAGCTGGGGCACATGTACTGGCGCTACTTCCTGTGGAACTTTGTAGGCCGCGAAGGCGATGTGCAGAACTCCGGGGTGGTATGGTTTGTAGACGAACCTGGCCTGCCTGATCAGGTAGCAAACAGCAAAGCGCGTAACAACTTCTTTGCAATTCCGCTCATCATAGGTATCCTTGGCCTGATCTGGCAGATCCGTAAAGATGAAAAGAATGCATTTATAGTTGGTTTGCTGTTCTTCTTTACTGGTATGGCCATTGCGTTGTACCTGAACCAGCCGCCAACCGAGCCGCGCGAGCGTGATTATACTTTTGCGGGTTCTTACTATGCTTTCAGTATCTGGATTGGCCTGGGTGTAGTAGGTATGGCCGGATTGCTGGAAAAAGTACTGCGTAACCATACATCCCGTGCTGCGGTGGCAACTATAGTTTGCTTGCTGGCACCAGCTATTATGGCTGCCGAAGGATGGGACGACCACGACCGGTCAAAACGTTATCAGTCTGTAGATTCAGCTAAGAACCTGCTTGACTCTGTTGCACCAAACGGTATTCTATTCACAAACGGCGATAACGACACATTCCCGCTGTGGTATGCCCAGGAAGTGGAAGGTTACAGAACAGATGTTCGCGTAGCCGTATTGAGCTACCTTAATACCGACTGGTATGTGGAGCAGATGATGCGCCCTGCTTATAAGTCTGCGCCATGGCCACTAACACTGGGTATTGAAAACTACCGCCAGGGAACTAACGACTACCTGCCATACGACGAAAAGCCTCAGGTTGCCGCTGGTATTGACCTGAAGCAGTTTATAGAGCTTGTGAAGCAGAACCACCCTGCTCTGAGAGTACAATACGGTCCGGGTACTACCCTGACAACCTTCCCGACAAAAACCTTTGTGCTGCATGTGGATAAGGAGAAGGTAAAACAGATGGACTTTATACCGGAAGAGAAACAAGGCGAAATTGTAGACCAGATGCGATGGGTGATAAACAAATCATTACTGGAGAAAAAGCACCTGGTAATTTTAGACCTGCTGGCAACCAACAACTGGGAGCGACCTGTGTATTTCTCAACTACAGTTAACAGTTCTGACTATATTGGTCTGTCAGACTACTTCCAGCTGGATGGTTTGGCCTACCGTGTAGTGCCTGTTAAAACCACAGAGCAGGATGAACGTTCTTTCCTGAGCAGCCCGGGATACCTGAACAAGGAAGTGATGTATGATAACCTGATGAATAAGTTTGCTTTCCGCAACTTCGATGATCCATCTATTTTCTACGACGAGAACTACTACCGCTTTACAGCAAATGCCCGTGACAAGTTTGCTAAGCTGGCCGCCGCTTACCTGGCTGAAGGAAACACCACCCGTGCTAAAGCGCTCGTAGACCGTTGCTTTACGGTACTGCCTGTAGAAAATGTGCCTTACGATTACTATACGCCACAGTTCATCACTATTTACGCTGACCTTGGCGAGGAAAAGAAAGCACAGGAATTGTTGGAAGGTATGGTGAAATACTCAACAGACGCACTTAATTACTACCTGACAAAAGGTGCCCTGTTTGAGATGGAAATACAGACAAATATGCTGATGATGCAGCAATTAGTGTTTGCAGCGCAGGAGCTGGGCATGAACGAGCGTGCAGCACAACTGGAGCAACAGTTTATGCAGTACCTGCAGCGTATGCGTCGTTAAACAAAATATGACTATTTACAGTAGAAATAGGCCGGAGCACATCATGCGCTCCGGCCTTTTCATTATTCATTAAATCATCCCTGGCATGGCACCGAAAGCTGCATTCTATAGATTGCTGATACTGACTATAAGTATAGTGGCAGCTGCCTGCAGCCAGCGCATGCCAACAAATATGCCCACACAGGGGGCAAGAAATCCGGCCAGAGCTGCAACTAATGCAACAGCCCGGCCCGAAGTTACAATGCAGTACACTTACCAGGCGGGTGCCGACAGCCTGAAGCTTTATTTTCTGTTCTCGGATGTGAGCCGACTGATGCAGCTGCAACGATCAGCCAGCAACATGACCTACGATGTAACGGCTAACGACACCAAAGCAATTTTGCTGCGCGATACCGTCAAAGTCGCTACAATTACCGGCCCCGGCAGCCCCGATGAGGTTATTGCCAGTATCAGTATTCCAAACCAGCTGGTTGCTGCATCGAACACGCTGCAGGTTAAACTATGGCAGGAGTTTGCGGGGCAGGCCAGAATGCAGACAGCATTTAAAGTGCAGCTGCAGCCTTATATGCTGACCAAACAAGGCATTCTGTTACACAAAAGTACAGGCAAACCCCTGCTGCGGGGCTATATGACCACCTCAGATTCCTTGGTTCTGCAGAGCACTGATACTGCCAGCATGTTGATTTACCGGTTTAATGCTGATATTTTGCCGGCCCTGCCCCCGATGTCTACTCGGAAGGAAGCAGTGCCAACCGCTGTTAAGCCTTTAGACTCAACTATAGTTGCTGCTGCTGATACTTTTATGTTGCCACAGGAAGGGCTTTACCTGCTTTGGCCACGTAGCGAATTTTCACGTGGATTGGTAGTCAGGCCCTGGTATTTTCCGCAGGTGACAATGGCCCGCGAATTGCTGGATCCGCTAATTTACCTTACTACCTCAACAGAACGTGAGCGGATGTTTAATGCACCTGATGTTAAAAAAGCAGTAGATGATTTCTGGATGGAAATAGCAGGAGAGAAGCAGCTTGCCAGGGAGTTAATCAGAACATACTATGGCCGCGTAGAAGAGGCAAATAAACTATACACATCATTTAAGCCGGGCTGGGCCACCGACCGTGGCATGATTTACCTGATCTACGGGCCACCAAGCGATGTAAGCCGTGTAGGGAACACCGAGACCTGGATCTACCGCGAAACGGAAATGCAGCTCTATGTCAGGTTCGTTTTTACAAAAAAACAGAATAACTTTACCGAAAATCATTATGAGCTGATACGGCGTCGTGAGTACGAAGAAAGCTGGTACAGCACAGTAGCAAAATGGAGAGCAGGAATAACAGATATGTAAGCGGTAACCGCTACGGCAGCCCAAGAGCCCCGAAAGAAGAAAAACTGGAAATGATATTCGGCTCCCGCCCGATACTTGAAGCCATGCTGGCCGGTAAAACGCTGGAGAAGATTTTCCTGCTTAGAGGAGCCAAAAACCCAACCACCGACGAGATTATAGCAGAAGCCCGCCGCTTTGATGTGCCTGTAGTTACAGTGCCGGTAGAAAAATTAAACAACCTAACGCGTAAGAACCACCAGGGAGCTGTGGCTTTTATTTCGCCTATCAGCTACCAGCCGTTGCACGAGATTGTAACATCTCTGTTTGAGCAGGGTAAGAGCCCGCTGCTGCTGATACTGGACCGGATTACCGATGTGCGCAACTTTGGCTCAATTGCCCGAAACGCTGAATGTATGGGTGTTGATGCTATCGTGATCCCAAGCCGTGGTGGCGCCCAGATAAATGCAGATGCTATGAAAACATCGGCAGGGGCATTGAACCTGGTGCCGGTTTGCCGCGAACCGAACCTCAAGGAAACTATAGATTACCTGAAAGACTACGGCGTGCAGATTGTAGCCTGTACTGAAAAAACAGATGCCAACCTGACTGACGGATCTCTGGACATGGTAGGCCCTACTGCTATTTTGATGGGTAGCGAAGAAGATGGCATCTCGCCGGAATACCTGAAACGTGCCGATGCTAAAGTCCGGATTCCGCTGCTAGGACAGATCGGGTCACTAAACGTATCGGTTGCCACGGGTATCATACTTTACGAAGCCATGAGCCAACGCCTCCGCGACTCGGGTTACGCTAACCTGGGTACGTTTGAACCAAGATAAAAACAACAGGCTGTCTTAACCGGGCAGCCTGTTTTGTTTGAGTCGTAACTATAGGTAGCAGTATTTAATGCCATCCTGTCCTGTACTCGTACCTTCGCTGCGGGTCATGATCTCATTTTGTAAATGCATCGCTCCCGGGCAATACTGACATGTCAGTATTTTCTCTTTTGCACGAGTAATAATAGACTTAGTATTTGATTAACAGGCAATGAGTCTTCTTAACAAACTCCATACACTGATTATATTAGTTGCTGTATTGCTTGGGCTGTTTCTTGCACAGGTGCCTTTTGTAGCTACATATGCCGCCTCTTTTATCATCCCGTTCTTAATGCTGATGCTTTATGGCTTGTTTTTAGCCATGCCGCTGCAAGGGCTGAAGCAAGGCTTTCTGCATAAAAGGTTTTTAACTATAAACCTGCTCTTCAACTTCGTATGGACGCCGTTGCTTGCCTACCTGTTAGGGTATTTGTTCCTTTCAGGTGAGCAGGCTTTGTGGATTGGTTTCGTAATGCTGATGGTGACGCCCTGCACTGATTGGTACATCATATTTACAGGTATTGCGAGGGGCAACACAGTGCTTGCAGCATCCATATTACCACTAAATCTACTGCTGCAGGTCGTGCTGTTGCCGGTTTATCTGCTGCTGTTTTTTAACCAGACAGGCATTCTGCCAATTGGTGCCTTGCTGGAGAGTATTGTTCTGGTCATTGCCGTGCCATTCATTCTTGCACAGACTACAAGGGACTTCATGATAAATCCAGAAAGGCAAACGCTGTTTCAGGACAGGTTACTACCATTTTTTGAGTCGATGCAGATCATATTTCTTGGTCTGGCCATAATGGCAATGTTTGCTTCAGAAGGAAAACTTTTGCTTGATAACCTGAGCGTAGTGTACACTATGCTCATTCCGCTGCTGCTTTTCTTCATCATAAATTTTGTGCTCAGTTTGTTTGCAGGTAAATGGGTAGGTCTCAATTACGCAGATTCGGCAAGCCTGAGCCTGACCACACTGGCCCGAAATTCACCAATTTCGTTAGCAATAGCTGTTGCTGCATTTCCAGATATACCGCTTATAGCATTGGCACTGGTCGTAGGCCCGCTGGTAGAACTCCCCGTTTTAGGCTTGGTTTCACAGGCACTGCTGCTCATTAGGAGAAAGCAGTTAGTGAAGTAAGCATTTGCTAACTATAACCTATAGTTGTAGTTGTATTAAGTTGTGTTAAATAAAGTGCAAATCCTATAGTTTGAGTTAAAGCGCATTCTGCTCTTTTTAATGTGCCCAGCTTTTCGTTAGATTTGTAGAAAGGCAGCAGACACAACAAACAATAACACATATGGTGGATTTAGGCAACTATAACGAGCTGGAGATAGCACGTGAAGTAGACTTCGGAGTATACTTAACCTCAGAAGATGGAGATATTCTACTGCCTGCCAAGTATGTGCCCGAAGGTGCTAAAGTAGGGGATTTTGTGCGCGTGTTTGTTTACCGCGATTCCGAAGACCGTGTTATTGCCACCAACCTGCAGCCTTATGCCACGGTAGGGGAGTTTGCTGGTTTGCTGTGTAAAGATACATCTAGCTTCGGCGCTTTCCTGGACTGGGGGTTGGAAAAAGACCTGCTGGTGCCGCTCAATAACCAGAAGGTGAAAATGGTGCCTGGCCGCAAATACTGTGTGTATATCTATTTAGATGATGCCTCGGACCGGATTGTAGGTTCGGCAAAAATAAATAAGTACCTGAATAGCGATGACATTCAGGTAAAAGAAGGCGAACAGGTAGAGCTCCTGGTTGCCGAGTATACTGATCTGGGGTACAACGTGATCATCAATAACCAATACAAAGGGCTGCTTTACCGAAATGAGGTATTCAAAGAACTGGAAATAGGCGATAAGCTGCCGGGTTATATCAAATCCATCCGCACGGATAACAAAATAGACGTAACGCTACGAAAACCCGATGCTGACACCTTCAGCGAGATGGACGAAACAGCTGCTAAAGTAATGGAATTGCTGGAGCAGCAAAACGGTACCCTAAACCTGTCTGATAAAAGTGACCCGGAAGATATTTACCGTATAGTTGGGATGAGCAAGAAGATGTTCAAGCGCGCGATCGGCAACCTGTATAAAGCAGGTACGATCGAGATTTTTGAAGACTACATCAAGCTCAGGCGCTAGTTAGCTATACTTCCGCAAACTCTTACCTTAACCAGACTAACAACCTTTTACAGCAGCGCTTTCGTCAGGCGCCGTAATACCATGTTTTACAAATATCTCGTCTTTGCCTTAACTTTTACTTTTTTTTCTGTCAACGCCGCAACCGCTCATAACGATAAAAACAAAGGTCCGGAAGCTGCAGAGCTAAAGCGCAAAACCACTGTAGTTACGCGTGCAGCCAAAGCCCCTGTGCTGGACGGATACCTTGAGCCTGAAGTTTGGCAGACAGTTACACCGGCAACCAACTTTGTGCGTTATGACCCGCACAACGGTATGCCATCGTCGCAGAAAACAGAGGTATACTTTTTATATGATAACGATGCTGTTTATGTAGGCGCCATGCTCTACGATACGGCACCGGATTCAATTCTTACGCAATATGGTTCCCGCGACTCAGGCGAGAATAACTCCGATATGTTTGCCGTATACCTGGATACTTATAACGACAAGCAGAATGCCTTTGCCTTTATGGTTTCGGCAGCAGGCGTGCAGACGGATATTAAATTCTCGCAGGGCCGTGAAGACTGGAACTGGGATGCCGTTTGGGCCAGTAACGTGAAAAAAAATGAGCAGGGCTGGGTAGTGGAGATGAAGATACCCTACGGTGCTATCCGTTTCCCGAAAGCTGAGGTGCAGACATGGGGTGTAAACTTTATGCGTGTCATCCGTCGCACCCGTGAAAAGTCGTACTGGAACCACGTGGATAACTCAGTAGAAGGCTTTGTGAACCAGGAAGGCCGTGCCATTGGCATAGAAGGTATACAGTCGCCGGTGCGGTTGCAGGTTACGCCATATGTGTCTGGAGCACTGAACCACTACTCCGGCAATGCCGAAGTTAAAAGCAACTATAGCCATGCCCTGAGTGGTGGTATGGATGTAAAGTATGGTATTAATGATGCCTTTACGTTAGATGTAACCCTGGTACCGGACTTTACCCAGGCACAGTCTGATAACCAGGTGCTGAACCTGAGTCCGTTTGAAGTGAAGTTTGGCGAGAACCGCCAGTTCTTTACTGAAAGCACAGAGCTGTTTAACAAGGCGGGCATCTTTCACTCACGACGCATCGGGGGAACTCCTTTGTTTAGAGGTTTAGTAAGCCGGCAAAAAGAAGAGAATGAAACTATAGTGGAAAACCCAACTATAAGCGGGCTTTTAAATGCGACCAAGTTATCCGGAAGGACGAGAAAAGGGCTAGGTATCGGCATTCTGAATGCTATTACCCGCAACATGTTTGCCACTGTAAAGAACGAAGAGACTGGAGAAGAACGCGAGATACTGACAGACCCTTTTACCAACTATAACGTGTTTGTGCTGGACCAGACCCTGCCACGCAATTCGTTTGTTACGTTTACCAATACCAATGTTTCTCGCACTAAAGGCGTTTACGATGCCAACGTATCGGGGCTGCAACTTCGCTTTGCTGACAGAACAAACAACTTTGCAATAAGAGCAGGAGGTAACCTGAGCCAACTATACGGCAGTAACATTATACTTCGTGGCGATACCTTAGCAGAAAACCTGCACCTGGGGCACCAGTACAATGTAAACTTCAGTAAGATAAGCGGCAATCTGCGTTTCGGCCTGAACCACCACGTAGAGTCAGATACCTATGAGATAAACGACATGGGTTTCCTGAGCAATAACAACGAGATCAGTAACAGTGCCAGCATCAGCTATAACTTCTACCAGCCGGTTTGGAAGTTCTTGAGCTGGAGCAACAGCCTGAGTGTGAACCAGAGTATGCTATATGCGCCGCGCGAGTTTGTGAGCATGAACCTGAACGCAAGCACAAACGTGCGCTTCCGTAATTTCATGAGTGCATACTGGAATGCCAGTTTCAGACCGGGTAATGCCTACGATTATTTTGAGGCAAGAAGTTTTCCGCAGGTTTACATAAAGCCATCTGCCTACGAAACAAATGCCGGTTTCAGCACTGATTACCGCAAACGCCTTGCCCTGGATGCTTCTTCCGGTTTATGGCGCTCTGACCGTTACGATCAGTTCAGCTGGTGGGGTAATTTCAGCCCGCGTTTCAGGGTAAACGATAAGCTGCTGCTTACTAACAGCAACAACTATAGAAAAGAGCTTCGCAACATTGGCTATGCTGGCAGAGACGAGAGCAAGAACACAATTTTTGGCGACAGAACTGTTACGACCTTAACTACCACTTTATCCGGAGCATATATCTTTAACGAGAAAACGGGGCTTACTTTAAACATGCGCCACTACTGGAGCAGGGCAGAGTATCAGAAGTTTTATGAGTTAACCAGGCAGGGCGGCTTATTGCCAGCCACGCCTGAGCGCAATGGTAACCTTGGCTTTAACAACATCAACTATAACACCTTTAACATAGACCTGGTGTATAGCTGGCGTTTTGCCCCGGGCAGTGAGTTAATGGTGGTCTGGAAAAATGCTATAGAGGAAAGACAGCATGAAATACAGAAGCGCTATATCGAGAATATGAACAAAATGCTACAGGCGCCGCAGAACAATAATTTCTCGGTAAAATTATTATACTATATAGACTATGCTAGTATAAAAAACGTAATCTCTGCATAAGCTGAAAACCTACTGCTATTTATGCAAAAAACCCGAAATGCGTTAATTGCCGGTGCCAGTGGGCTGGTGGGTAGCCACTGCCTGCGCCTGCTCCTAAACAACGACAGGTATAGCCAGGTCATATCCATCGGTCGCCGCGAGTTACCGCTCATACATCCCAAGCTCGATCAGAAAATAATCGACTTCGATAACCTGAAAAAGTACAGCACCGAACTGGTTGCTGATGATGTCTTCTGTTGCCTGGGCACAACTATAAAAAAGGCAGGGTCGGAGGCCAACTTTTACAAAGTAGACTACAGTTATGTGGTGGAACTGGCCCGGCTTACAGCAGCTAAAAATGCCGCGCAATTCTTGGTGGTTTCGGCGATGGGCGCTGATGCGGGTTCTATGTTCTTCTACAACAAAGTAAAAGGCGAAATGGAGCGCGATATACAGGACCTGGAGTTCAGGGGAGTACACATCTTCCGGCCATCGTTGTTGCTGGGCGAGCGCGAAGAGCACCGCACCGGCGAAGAATTTGCAGCCAAAGTAATGACACCACTCAGCAAGTTAATGGTTGGGCCGTTACGTAAGTACAAGCCTATTGCCGGTGAAGATGTGGCCAAGGCCATGGTGCATGCTGCTACACACAATACCGGTGGCGTTCATATTTATCCTTCCGATAAAATAGCAGAGATGGCTGCCGAACTATAGCTGTACCCGTTCGTAAAGGCATAGCACCTAATAAAGCTATACCTTATGAAGCAACGCCAGCTCCGGCACGTTTTCCCGAAAGCCTCTCAATACGACCCAGAGTGGGTACGCAAGCACTCTATGGGTGAGAACGTACTTTTTAATCTCGAAAGCCTTACCAAATCACTGCACCTTGAGCCAGGCATGCGCGTGCTCGACCTGGGTTGTGGCAAAGCTATCAGTTCTATTTTCCTGGCAAAAGAATTTGGCGTAACGGTTTGGGCCGTGGACGAAGCCATCTCGGCCAGCGACAACTATGAGCGCATACTGGAGGAAGGATGTGAAGACATGGTAATCCCTATCGAAGCTGATGCCCGCTCGCTGCCTTTTGCCGAAGAGTATTTTGACGCCGTGATTGTAGTAGATTCTTACACCTATTTCGGAACCGACGAGAAGTATCTGCCCTACATTGCCCGCTTTGTGAAGCCTGATGGGTACATTGCTATAGTTGATGTGTGCTTTACCAGAGAGATAGAAAGCCTGAAAGAAGTGCCGAAGTTTTTGCGCCGCGACTATAAGAACTACTGGTACTTTATACATAGTATTGAGTGGTGGCGAAAACTATGGAAAAAAACCGGATTAGTACAAATTGAAGCTGCAGAAGAACTTTCCGAAGCTGACGTGGTGCGCGAGCATTACATTAAAGATTTTGAGCAAGAGAAAAAACCAGATGCTTTTGCAAAAGCGCTAAAGTTTGATGATCAGCGGTTTATATCATTCTTTAAACTCATCGGCCGTCGTACACGCCGGACTGCTTACCTGCAGAGCTACAAAGCAGCGCCTAAAAAGTAACTGTGTAGTGCAATATTTATTTTTTAATGCGTTAGAAGTTTTAATTTTACCGCACCGGCAGTACAATTTTGCCGATCGCACAAATTTCAACTTTTAACCTTTTATGAAGACGTTTTATCGAATTTTCTTTGCACTGGCGCTGGTTCTGTCAGTAGGTTTTAGTGCAAATGCCCAGAGTGGCTACCAGACAGGTATTGGTTTCAGAGGCGGTGTTGCTTCGGGACTTACTGTTAAGCACTTTATCAAAAGTGATGCTGCCATTGAAGGTATTCTGAGCACCAGTTTCAGACACCGCGGTACTGTAATTACAGTTTTGTATGAGAAGCATGCACCTGCCTTTAACGCGCGTGGCCTGCAGTGGTACTATGGTATAGGTGGTCACGTTGGTTTTCACGAAGGCCGTCACTACTATGATCATGGTCACAAACACTACCACGACAATGTAGTAGCCTTAGGTGTAGACGGCGTGCTTGGTCTGGAATATTACATCCGCGACATTCCATTTACCATCGGTGCAGACATCAAGCCTTATATTAACATACCGTCCGGCGGCGGTTTCTGGGATTCTGCCCTGCATGTGCGCTACGTGTTCTAATCTGGCTTAGTACTGAATTTTTGAACAATTGAGTTTTACTATAGAAGGCTCTGTCAGAAATGGCAGAGCCTTTTTTGTTTGAACTAGAGATTGGGGTGATTGGATGGGTTTGGGGATTAAGTCATCACTTATAGTTGGAGCTATAGTTTCATAGTTGGTGTTTGTCCAACCACCCCTACCCCTCCTTATCCAAGGCGGGGAATTTTACCTCACACCAGCACTCTCCTAAAACAGAAGAAAGAGAACTTATGCCATTCTATAGTTTGGAGTATAATTCTATAGTTGGCAATTAACCCACCCCTACCTCTCCCAAGAGGGGAATTCTGCCTTTGCTATAGTTTAGGTTATAGTGCTATAGTTACAGATCACGTGCAGGCAGGCGCAGCCTGCCCCTTGGAACTACTACCACGGAAAGGCTAAGCAACTATAGCTGTTCAACAAACTATAGATTAGCTATCGAATGATCACAGTCTTTGGGTTGAGCGCCTTGTAGATTTCTGGTGGCGCAGCCATTGCGACGCAGGAGCAAAAGAAATGTACACCGCGCGATGCCCGAAGACGGGGCCCCGCGGCCGGGAGCGCACCAAAGCCAAATTGAAACGGTAGGTGAGTAGAGCTCTCAGGATAAATGGTGGCTATAGCACAAACTGCTTGATGGCAATTCAGCAACTATAGTTAGCTATAGAACATATAAGAAGCTACAACACAAGTACTCTACCAGATAACACAGTACCATTCTCTGTCTTTATGCGGATGATGTATAACCCATTTCGCAGTTTGTTGGTAGGAATCTCCTTCACCATTCCAAACTCTTCCGACGCATACACCAGCTTGCCCAGCGCATCGTATAGTTGCACGACGGCAACATCGGCAGCGATGGCAATATAAAAGGGCTGACCTGCTGGTACCGGGTTAGGGTAAATTTGTACGAAACTGTCGTTGGTGAAAAGAATCTCTTCAGTATGGCTATAAAAAGCTTTGCCTTCGGTAGTGGTGATTTTTACGCGATATAGATTTTTACCTAAAGCAGGCGAAGAGTCCAGGAGGCTATAGTTGAGTTGCGTTACAGGAGCTATAGTTTGGATGGCTTCGTAGTTATTGCCAGAAATCCGCTCTAATGTGAGAGATGCTACTTTATATAATGAGCTCAGCTCGAGTTGTAAAGCTGCCTGTTTAGCCACAAACTGCTCTGGCATAAACCTTTTAACATAACAGGCTACCCCCAGCTGGCTAAACGCTATAGCGCCGCTGCTCTGTGCTGCAACGCCGGCTATTACCGGGGCCACACTAACATATTCCGGCAAAGCCTGAGTCTCATTCCTGGAAAGGATGATCAGCGTATCTGCGGTAGTAGTTAATAGCTCGGGGTGGGTACTGCCTACCTGCCATAGTTGGTATTCCTTAACATTAAGTAGCTCAGGCCAGTGCAGCATTATCTGGTCATCGCAGTTATAGCCTACGTTCAGTTTTAATTGCTTGCTAAGAATAAATGGACCTGAAGTAGCAGTATTGCTGTTGCTGGTAAGGCGAAGTTCTGCTTGGGTAATTATATCAGGTGTCTTCCAGTCGTAGTGTTGCGCATCAACAGGCAGGTTATCAGCAAGAAGTTGCCACTCGTTGCTGCCGGAAAGTTTGTATTCCAGCCTGGCCGGTTCTGTACCAGCGCCCTGCCAGCGGATCCGGTTATTTGCGCCAGCCTGCAAGCTAAGCCCCTTTACCGGATACACCCACGCTATACCCGACGAAAATTCAAATGCTAAACTATAGGACTGTCGGCCCGCTGGCAAATTATACCCGCGTACTTTTAGCTGGTAACTTCCGGCAGCAGGTAGCTCAAGCGTGATCTGCTCTACATTGTTCAGTCGGTCTGTGCGGCGTTTTGCGGGTAGGGCAAGTGAATCAGGATGCGGATAACTGCTGAGTACCCAGGGTTTCCAGGTCTGGCCGGTTGCAACATTAATCAGTTCCAGGTCCAGGTCGTTAATGAGCGCGCTGGCTGCTTCCGGGTTACCTTCGGTGTCGTGCCAGACCAATGTTGCTTTCAGTAGCTGGGTACCGGCGGGTACTGTAATCAGGTGCAGGTTCTCAGCAGCGTGAGCCACTTCAGCCTGAAAAAATCTTGCCTGCTCTATCGTTTGTATTGCTCCCAGGGCATCCGTATTTCCGAACCCGGTCTCGAAGTCTACCTGGGGCTTTCCGGCATCATCGGCGCTGTTTATGAGCACAGCTTTTATGAGTGCTGCAGGCGGCAGGGCGTTATACTTTTCCTTGTACGCCTGCTGCGCCAGCAATGCCACCCCCGACACCACTGCTGCGGCCTCTGAGGTGCCGCCTTTACCATGCGCTACCAACTCCGGTTTTACACGTCCGTCGTAGGCAGGACCTCTGGAGCTGAGCACGCCCACTTGCCCATCGGCTTCTACAGCACCTACGCTCAACGTATTTTTCGAATTCTTGAACTGGCCCGTCAGGTTGGCAAATCCGGTTATATGGGCGTAGTTACCTGTTTCGTCTGCTTTATCGCCACTGTTACCCGAAGAAAAAACATGCAGCAGGGTAGGGTTGTGATAGGTTTCCCGGTCGTATGCTGCTGATTCCAGGCCATAGTAGTTCTCCACGCCTACACCATAAGAATGGTTCTGCAGGTGGATGTTTTTACTGAGTAAATCCTGACTCTGATCCGGGAAAAGTTCTGCAAAATCAGAAAAGCCAAGCCTAGCATAGGGTGCAATTCCTTTTCCTTTGGGACCTGTGTTGCCGGCTCCTGCTATTATAGTTGCCATCGTAGTGGCATGTATAGAAAATTCATCTCCAAAAATTTCCGGAGAAATGGCACGGCCTTTCAGGTCTAAGTCATTCGGGTCGAAAGCGCCTTCTTTTATTGACACCGCCATTTGCTGGCCATTTAACTGCGGGAATGCGCCCAGCGAGGCATAAATAGTATTGATGGAGAAATCGGCATCCCGGAGTTCTATTTCTTCGCGGGCCTGGCGGTTAGGTTTATCGATGTAAGTTACATGAGGCGAATTGGCCAATTGCTGCAGCGTTTTCTCAGAAACATTGCTCAGCGTAACAATACGGTCTGATTTTGTGTGCTGCACATTGCTCTGAATGTTATTTTCTGAAAGCCAGAGCAGGAACTGCGCTTTATCTTTGACCTGCACCCGAACCGCATTGTGGCTGCGTATGCTTTGCTGCAGGCCAGGAGCAAGGCGGTTATGAAAAGGCTTTGCTGAAGGCTGTTGCTGAGCAAAGGTATCCAGAATGCTCAGCAAAACTATACTTATACAAAGTGCCCATCGCGTTAGCTTTACAAGGCTATTCCATCGTTCTCCCACAGCAGTCTGTAAAAAGTGTTGCAAACAGTATTCCTTTAAAATTAAGAAGTACAATGTACTTATTGTCAGTTAATTTCACAATTCGGGGAGCATTGAATTGCGTAAAAACTCAGCGTTGCAACAGCGAATTAAGACCCTAACGTTGCCCTTGCAGCGCAGCGGCAAAATCAGTGATCAGCCGGAATACTTCGCTGAATTTGGTAAGTGGCAGCTGCCGGGCCTGGTCATTGGTGTTATGGTAAGCTGTTGTGCCGCCCAGTGTATAGAAAAAGAAAGCTGGAACGCCACGCTCAGAAAACGGATAATGATCGGAGTTGGCTGCTTTGCCCCGCATTTTTATCTGTGGCAGGTAGTTGTGCTTCTTGTTTATAGTTTGTAGTTGCGCAAATTCTGCCGGGTGGATACTGCCATTCACGACCATCATACCATCGTCGCCGGTGCCCAGCAGGTCCAGGTTTACCAGAAAGCGGATGTTGGAGAGCGGAAACAACGGGTTGTTTACATAATGGAAGGAGCCCAGCAGACCTGCTTCTTCGGCAGCAAAAGCTATAAATGCAATGCTATAGTTTGACCTGTTTTCAGGCTTGCTATAGTATTCTGCCAGCTCCAGCAGCATGGTAGTACCACTCGCATTGTCGTTTGCGCCCGGAAAATATACACCCTTGCCCTGGCCTCCCAGGTGGTCGTAATGGGCAGTATAAACTATAAACGAGTCGGGTTGCACAGCGCCAGGTATCACACCAATTACATTCTGGGTTCTATAGTTTGGAGTATGGTCTGAAACAACCTTGTACTTTAGCTTACGGGCACCAGCCGGCCAGGCACTCTGTTTTACTTCCAGGATAGGCAACGGCGCGGCCTGTGCGGCTACAGTGGTGAGCAGGCCGTTTGGTTGCAGCACAATGTGCAGAGCGGCGCTGCTTAATTTCTGCAAATAGGGAAGGGGCAGTTCCCATAGTTGCTTCTGAAATTTCTGAGGATAAACCAGCGCTTTTTTCCGGAAGTTATGCGCGAAGAATTTCTGTAAAGCAGCCTCGTTTGAGAACACCAAAGTATCCAGGTAAAGAACATCGGCTTTTCCCTTACCACTGCTACTGCGGGCGCTGGCTACAAAATCTGTTCCGGCGGTGAGTTTATAGTTGCCAACCTGTAGCTCCGGTGTTTCGGTAATGCGGTTTACGGGCAAGGTAAATTCCTGCATGTACGAACTGCCAACCGGCTGCAAGCCTGCTGCTTTATACCTGTCGCGGATGTAGTTTGCGGCCCGAGTGTCGCCTTCAAAAATATACCCGCGCCCATGAAAGTAAGAGCTGGTTAGGGTATCTATAGTTTGGCGCACACGTAGCATATCTTGTGCATACAGGTGCAAGGAGCCTAAGCAGAAGAAAAGTATAAGGATGTATCGGAATAGCTTCATGCCTTAAATATAGGAAGGCAAGGCCATAGTTTTGCTTTGGTTACCAGATGTAAACCCACTTAAAAATGATAATCCCGATGATGCAGCCAATTGTATTGCTCACAATATCCATGATCTCAGCAGTACGGCCTGGTACCAGCGTAAACTGCAGGATCTCGATCAGGATGCCAAATAGGGTGGAAATGAGCAGCGATGCCCGGACAGCGAAGTGCTGCAGCTTAGGGTAAGTAAATTGTTTGGTAAACCCCACGATCATCAGGAAACACAGCACGGCAAACATGCAGGCGTGGGCAAAGGAATCGAACGAAAAGAGGTCGGAGAGTGAGACCGATGGCATGGAAGCTGAGGGCAGCAGCGTGGTAAGTAAGATTGCTGCTGCCCACAGTATGGTAAAAAAATTGTATCGTAAAATCAAACCTGTACAGGTATCAGATTACAACTAGCGGCCAATCAGTTCGCGGTAAGCATCTGCTGTTAGCAAACCATCAACTTCCGAAGTATTGTCGATAGACATTTTAATGATCCAGCCATCGCCATACGGATCTGAGTTTACAAGCTCTGGGTTGCCTTCCAGCTTGTCGTTAAACTCCTGAACTGTACCGCTCAGTGGGCTGAACAGATCAGATACTGTTTTAACAGCTTCAACTGTACCAAACACGTCGTTCTGGTTGATCTGCTTGTCAACAGTGTCAATATCAACATAAACGATATCGCCAAGTTCGCTCTGTGCAAAATCAGTGATGCCGATTACTGCTACGTCTCCTTCAATGCGTACCCACTCGTGGTCTTTCGTATACTTCAGGTTTTCTGGTAGATTCATTTTTATATCTGTTTAATTGATGACTGACTCAAAAATACGTTGTTTTTTGCAATGCAAAAACTTTATTGCAAACTAACTCTCAGCTGTATGCCGCCCTCCGTTACACTGTTGCGGAACGATGTCGATATTTTAGGATCGGACACCGTGCGAAGCACATAGAACTGAATGTTTACACGCTCGCTCAGCAGGTAATCTATAGTTGGGCGAAGCTGCAGCTGGCGCGTACCGTTCGTGATCTGGTTCTGGCTGGTTTCGTTGCCTTGCGCATCGCGGGCTATGGCGCGCTGCACTGTCTGATTATCTCTAACAGAGAAGTCCAGTCGCATGTTTAGCTCATTCTCCAAAACTTTACGCTCGCCGCCAATCCGGATCGGAATTCTGAACCTGTTAGCTACATAACCCAACCCTATCACATAATCCTTCACGTTCGTTTCTGTTATCTGGGCGTTGGTCAGGTTCAGCGACAGGTTGCGCTCTACTTTGTATTCCAGGCGGCCCGTCATGTTTGTTTTGGTACGGAAGTTTACACCCAGCAGCGGCGCCAGCCTCTCCGATACGGTAAGCTGTGTAACAATGTAATAAGGAATGATCTGACCGAACTCGTTTATCTGCGTTGGGAAACCATTTGGCCTGCTGGTGTAGGCTAGCGACGTAGTAAAGTTCGTAATGTTGAACGTTGAACTATAGCCGTGCGTCAGGTTTACCTGGCTGAACCATTGCTGGAAGAATGGAAGTGTGGATAGCCCGTTATAGTCCAGTCGCCAGTTTGGTATAGGCAGCCTGCTGAAAGGGCTCTTCGATTCAGCTTTGTACCCATTTATGTCGCGGCCCTGGTAAGCGTACAGGAAGGCATTCAGCAACACATCCTGCGAGTTCAGAGTGTAGCCTGCATCACCGGCAATTGGGTTGGCACTTACAAGTTTCTCACGTATTTCGTAACGGTACCGGATATAGTTCTCAAAAGCTCCGGATACGCCTGCATCGCCTGCCTCAAACAAGGTACCCAATGCCAGGAACGAAGTACTGAAAGCTCCGGTCGTGATTGGGTTCTGGCGCTGGGCTTCGTTACTCAGGTTACCAAAATCATCAAACTCGCGGCGGTAAAATACTTCGTCTATTTCTGATTTGTTACGCATTACATCCAGCTGAATGTTGAAGGCCTTAAACGGCTCCAGGTTAGCCCTCGCTGTAAACGATTCGGTAAGTATGGCGCTTAACGGAGTATTCAGATACTGGCTGCTGTCTGTGTACCATCCGTTTCGATCTGCACGGTTGTACAAGTCGTCCAGGTTATACTGGCGGCCCAGAATAAACGGCAGGCCGGGTGCATCAAAGCCATCATCAAAACCCAGCAACTTGGTGCTCGGCAAATAGCCCGGCAACATGGTTCCCTGGTTCTGCAGGTAGGTAAAGTTAACAGAACGGGTCATCATCAGGAACCTGGCAACTGAGTTAAATATCTTGCTATCAGAACCTGATTTGGCTGTCGTATCATTAGCAGGCCGTGCCGGTACCGGGCCAGGCGGCGTGTTCGCGTTCTTCAGGAATTTTACCTTATTGTATAGTTTAACCAGGTCCAGGCGACCGTTAACGGTAAACTCTTTGTTGTTCTCCACGGTGTTTCCTAACCTGAACTGATCGTCGCTGTTCAGTGCTGTTGAGCCTGCTGTCCAGATATAAGTGGCAGCATAGCGTGTCTCAGCACCAATCCAGTCTACCAGCGGAAACTTATCTAGCGGCAGTTTATAGTTCAGGGCAATCAGCTGGTTAAAGTTGGTGGTACGGCCACCACGTCGCAGGTTCTCCCAGATGATCTTGTTCTTATACCTGAGCGAGTCGATTTCATTGTTAATGCGGTTGTCCGGCTCATCAACTACAGCGCGGTTGGTAGCTGTATAGTCTAGCGACAGGTTTTTACTGATGTCCCACTTCATATCGTAGATACGGTTGAAGTAGAAGAACTTCTGGAACGTAGGCTGTATGCCACGGGTAGTGGTAAGGCCAGTAACCGGATCGCGGCGCTGCAGGAAAGTCTCGTTATACCGACGGTCCAGGTCGGCTCGGAAAGCAAAACTGCTTGGCAGCGGTGTAAAGTTCAGGTCTTTTATCAGGCGCAGGTACGGCGATTTAAAAGAGTTTGAGTTGGCGAAAGGCGCATAGTTCTTCGCTGTTGGGTTGTTATAGTTGTAGGCAATGCCACCAGTATAGCTTTTCGTAAAATCACGATCCGTTTCGATATCAGTGAACAGGCGCTCGGCATAAGCATAGTTCAGCGATATGTTTTCGATATCGTAAGGGCGTACTTTGTCGTTGGGGTCGGTGCGCTCTTTGCGTACGTTCAGTAAACTAAAGCTCTTACGGGTTTCGCGGGTAGTTACTTCTTTCTTATAGGCATCACGCGCTTCCTTGGAGTCGAACTTAGAAAGTGATTGCTCCAGCGGTACGTCCTTGTCCAGCGGGTCGAACTGTGGCTCACTGTTCAGGGTACCATACTGCACCGACAATGGAATTCTGATACCTGCTTTTTCTGGCAGAAACTTGTCTGCTACAATGTTGGCGCTCACATCGAACATAGCCGTGTTCTCGCGGGAGCGCTGAGCTATCTTCTGCTGTAATCCGCCAAAACCAACTGTAGTATAGGCACCCGTAGCTGTTACATTGGCAAAGTCGGCAAGTTTGGTGTTCAGACGCGCATTGGCAGCCCAGCCCGAGCTGTTTTTAAAGTCTGTCACGCGTAGCTCATCTACCCACATACACAGCGAGTGCGGACGGGCATCGGAGCCGGCTATAGTTGGGTTACGCAAGCCAATCATCACACCCTGTACTTCGCTGAAATCAGGGTTACCGACTACACGTATTATCTTGCCATTACCCAGCTGTACCTCATAAGGTATTGTTTTGTCAAATCCGGCAATTCTGTTTCGGGCTACTTTGGCGTTTACCAGTTCTTCGAGAGCAATATCCACCATATTTTCCTGCGGCCAGATATCGTTAGGCGATGTGCTGCCCTGTGGTGTTATAGTTAGCGGCACTACATACTCATAATAGTTCTGAGTGTAATCGGTACCAATACGGATAAAAGCCTGCACGTCGCCACTGCGGGTGTTCGGGTCCTGGGTCTGGGCGTGTACATACATCTTCAGGCGCTTATAAATCAGCATGTCTAACGAGATGTTTTTGTACACGGCTTTCGAGAATGAGTCGCGCAGGTCTTCCACGCACAACTGCAACGATTGTTCGTTCTGGCGGCGGTTATTGGTAGAAGCATAGTCTCGCAGACGTTCAATACCTGGCGGTACTACATATGGAATGTTGCCTTCAGTTACCTGGCCATTTTCCTCGATGTTTACAGTAGAGATGGTAAAGTTACGGGCGTCGTCGGTACAGGTGAGACATGGGCGGCCTTCGGTAATTGGCTGCAGGAATTCGCGCCACTGGTTAGCTACAAACTGGAATTGCACAAGGCGCAGCACCACCGGGTCCTGGAACTGGGTCATGTACATACGCATAAACCGGATAGACTTAAAGCCGCTGATATTGCCCACATTGCCTGTTGGCTGGCGCACCGGAATACGGAACTGGTACCAGGTTACATTATCACCGTTCACATTTTGTGATACCTGGTCTACGATATAGTTCTGTCCTACATTCAGCTGTCCTGGCTGCAGGTTTATCTTATACTCATAGTACTGTTCTACGTCGTTAATTACGTTGTCGCGGTTCAGGTCTTCTTTGTCCGGGAAAGCGTAGTTAGCAAAGCGGCTGTTCTCAGGAGAGTTGCCTTCCATGCCGTTGAAGTTCTTGTAACGTGCCAGTACACCGGCGTTCTGCTGGTCGTAAATCGGATCCAGGTGATGCAGAAAGTTGTCAGCCGATGGGTCGTCCACTACAATCTGCGGTGGTGTTCCCGGTATCTGGTTCAGGAAAGAGTTGCGGAAAAAATCAGCCTCTGCAGCATCGTTCAAACCATCCAGACCAACATCCTGGAACTGGCGTGCACCTGCTACTCCTGTAAAGGCGTCGGTCAGGAATTGTTGCGTGGTTACACGGCCCCAGATCGTTTCCTGCACATTTTGTAAAGCGTTTTCAGGCGACGTAGGCAATCCGTTCTCAAAAGAATAAACATTGTCACGCAGAATGTCTTCTGAAACGCTACCCAGGTTAAATACCAGTTCGCCACCAGTATTGTTAGGGATAGGGTTGCCCTGCGCATCTTTTCGGCCATTCTGTCCCGAAATGAAAGGGTCCATCATCCAGAACTCGATGTACTCTACGTTCGCATTATCAAAGTCGGTATCGAAGGTAATTTCGCGGCTGACACCGCCCCAATTATTACGAGGGTCACCAGAGAGCAAACCCTGAGGGGTAAGGTTCGGGTTATAGTTATACTGGCCACGTTCGCGCGGGTAATAAGCCAGGTCAAAAGTATACTCAAAGGTGTTAGATACTTCCGGGTCACGACCTGGAAAAACCTCGTTTCGACGTACCCCACGCACATAATGGTTCTTCAGCTCTTCATCAGTAATGTTGTTAGGTTTCAGACCATCCGAATTTCGGTAAAAGATCTGATCGATGGTGTACCAGGCTAGCTTGGCGCGGTTGTAACTATAGGCAAGGCCTTCGCCGGGAACCAGCGGGGCAGGAGTAGCCGCCAGGCGCCAACCGTTGTTGCTGAATCCTCCTAAACTATAGGGTGTTTCAGAACCTTCAAAATCATCTATGTAAGAAGTGCCATCCTCGTTAGCTGGCGATTTGGTTTTGGCTGGTACGAGTTGCGCAAATTCGCCGCTAAAAGTAATGCTTGAAGGCGCTTTGGTTTGAATCAGTGGCAAAGCATCGGTCATTCGGGTCAGTAACCTGGATTCTTTCTGTAGGTTAATGTCGAAGCCGTAAATGGTGTTGTTGGTTGGCTCATCGCCTATGCTTACGCGGTTAATGTAAGGTTGCTCGCTCATGTGCAGCACCGTAGCCCCTACATTCACATCGTTGTTCAGGCGGTAATCAAAGCGGGCACCCACCAGCGCGCGCGGCTGTATGTTCAGCAGTTCGGCTTTCTCATAGGTTACCCGCAGGTCGCTGGCCGAGCTGATATAGCTTGGGTTCAGGATTTTGATCCGGCCCATGTCATAAAACACCTGGTAATCTGTGCCCTCAGTCAGGCGTGTACCGCCGGAGTATACTGCCACCGAGCCTTCTGCAATCCGGAAACCCGGAAGCACAATTTCATCGGCAGAGGTAGCCTGTACTCTACCTGTCAGGAAGAACTTGGCTTTTACATTGTTCTGCTGGGCATCCGTCTGGGTCTGGTTGTATAGTTCTTCAAATACATAGCGTTCGGCCAGCTCCGGGTTGTTCCGGAACTGCTGGCGCAGGTAATCTCCAAAGGGCTCTACCTGCGGAAAATAGATTCGCCCTGTTTCAGGGTCTATCGTTATGCCCGGCAAAAAGTCGAAGTTACCGTCGCTCGGCCGGTCGTTATTGGAGTTTACATTATCCAGGTTAAATACTTCTACCAGCGGTATGCCTTGTATCGGGCTTTGCTCGGTCAGGGCTGTGATGTCTACACCTGTTTCGTCGTCTTTGTAAACAATGCGCAGCTGAAAGTTCTCGCGGTTCACCTGTGTTGCATCTAGGCTATACACGTTTTTCATCATCAGGTCCCAGGTTGGGTATTCTAATGATGGGTTTGTGGCTTTCAGCAACTTCATGTGGATGATCTGGTCGTCCTGCAGGTTCTGGTAATCTTCCATCAACTCACCTACTTTATAGGTTTTGCCATTGAAAGTATACTCAAAAGCCACACCCAGCACCTGATCTGGCAACAGTGCTGTATTTAGTGAAATGTAACCAAGCTGCGGATTGAATTTATACTCTCTTGGGTCCAGCTTACGGGCCCGTACGTGTTCGAAATCAATGCCCTTTTGTAATCCCTGGCTACGCAGGTATTCATCTACCTGGGCATTGTTACGGGCAGTAGCGTTATTGGCTATTAAACTATAGAGTGTGTTTACGGCGTTGCTGGCCGGGGCTGTAGTTATCCGTTCAAACTGGTTACGGTAAGGGTCCGGCTCGCCTAAGTCCATGTAGGCAACCATGTTACGCAGGTTCTCTGTAGCCCGGTTGTTGTTGGTTACATACAGTTCCAGCCTGCGGATAACAATACCAGAATTTACCAGCGGAAGTGTAGCCAGTGACCTGTCGTAACGGTTGCGGAAAAACTGCGACAGAAAGAAATGGCGGTCTTTATCGTATTGGTCTATACGGATTTCGAAAGGTTGATTCTGAGCGCCATTCTGGATGATCACTTCATCGTTGCGGCCGCGCACGTTCGATGCGATGGCTGTAACTCCTAAGCGGCCAAACTGCAGTTGTGTTTTTACACCAAACAGGTTTTGCGCGCCGGTTATCAGCGAGTTGTTCAGGGGCAGACTCACGTTACCCGCTTCTACTTTCCGGATTATTTCTTCTTCGTAGCCAGTGTAATCCAGCTTCATGTTGTTTTCGAAGTCGAAGTTGGCGTTGTTGTCCCAGTTAAAATTGATCGCTAATTTCTCACCAACCTTACCAACCAGGTTAAGCGAGATGTTTTGGTCAAATTCGAAGTCGCCGGTACGCTGCTGACGCAGTGGTATAGTTGGGTTCTGGTTGCGGTTAAAGCGGGCCCCAAATTTCAGCGAGATATTACCATTTGGCTGGATATCGACATAGTTACCACCAAAAATACGGTCAAACACCGGGCTGATGTAGATCTTGGGTACCAATCTGCGGCTGCTGGTCAGGTCTTCGCCATCCAAACCACCCGACTTGGTACGCCAGTAATCGCGGATCGCCTGGCGCTGCTGCAATTCCGAGAACTGCTTTAAGGTCATCGACGATGGCGTGCGGTAAGGTATGCTGTCGCCTATTGTTTCGTTTATATTGTATAGTTGCAGGCTATCATCGTACTCCACATTTAGCTGGATGTTGCCTGGCTGCCCCAAGAGCAGGGGCGAACTATATTTCCGGTCGCTGAACGGGTTGCCGCGCCTGTCTGATGGTACAAAGGTTGGTCTACGGCTTGGTAGGTAAGCTGTATCCTTTCGAATGGTATCCTGAGAAATAAGAGAAGCCAGGTTACTATACCGGTACATACCCGGCAGGCGCAAGGCTTCCGCCTGCGACCACCAGGCCAGCAAAGCTATAGTAACAACCGAAGCAAATACAAGGCTGCTCTTTTCTTTCTTCCAGATCAAACGGGTATAAATCTAAGACGATTTTAACGCAAATTTTATTAGTTCTTCAACGCTCAGGCCGTTGCCTTCCCGCTTAATTATGGCATCCAGGGTCTTTTCAGCCACGTTTTTAGCAAATCCTAAGGTAACTAATGCTGATAACGCTTCGGCCCGGTTGGTATTGTGTGCTGAACCTGCCGGCAGCACGCCGGCATCGGCAAGCATCACTTCTTTTTTAATCTTATCTTTTAACTCCAGAATAATACGCTGGGCAGTTTTGGCACCTATACCTTTTACATGCTGTATAGTGCGCACATCTTCCCGAACTATAGCCTGCTGCACTTCATCTACCGACAACGACGACAAGATCATCAGTCCCGTATTAGGGCCCACACCTGATATGGAGATCAGGTGCAGGAAGGTCTCTTTTTCTGCTGCGGTCATGAAGCCATACAAGGTATGGGCATCTTCTTTGATGTGTAGGTAAGTATGAAGCCGGCAACGCTCACCTTCTGGCAGTGAAGAGTACGTGCTTAATGGGATTTTGATCTGATACCCTATGCCATTCACATCAATGATGACATAGGTCGGATCTTTATAAGCAAGCTTGCCGTCAATATAGGCTATCATCTATATATGTTTATCGTTATAGTTTTGTGCATCTACGACAGCAATGGCTACCATGTTTATAATTTCTCTGATAGAGCTGCCAAGTTGCAGAATATGAACAGGTTTTCGCATCCCCATCAGCACCGGACCAATGGCTTCGGCACCACCAATCTCCTGCAGTAGCTTATACGCAATATTGCCTGAGGTTAGCGTCGGGAAAACAAGTGTGTTTGCTCCTTTTTCTGCCAGTTCGCTGAACGGATAGTGCTCGCGTAGCAGGTTTTTATTCAGGGCAGTGTTTGCCTGCATCTCGCCATCTATCAGCAGATCTGGGTAACGCATCTTGGCTTTACGCACCGCTTCGGCACCTTTGTTAGGTATATCGCCCTGCACCGAACCGAAGTTTGAGTAAGACAATACGGCCATTCTCGGCTCCTGGTCAAAGAAGCGTACGGTTCGTGCTGTCAGGCCGATTATATCTACCAGTTCATCGGCTGTTGGGTTTACGTTTACGGTTGTATCAGCAAAGAAATAAGGTTCCTTCTTGTTCAGGATGATGTACATACCCGCCACTTTATTCACACCATCTTCTACACCAATTACCTGTATGGCCGGCAGTATTGTTCTGGAGTAGTCACGGGTAAGGCCTGAGATTAGTGCATCTACCTCGCCTGTTTCCAGCATCAGGCTGCCGAAATATATTCTGTCGCGTACCAGGCGACGGCAATCGAATAGCGTCAGTCCTTTACGATGGCGCTTCTGGTAAAGTAGTTGAGCAAATTCTTCGCGTTTCGCATCTTCTTCAAACGGATCGATGATCGGAACACCCTGCAGGTCAAGGTTGTTTTCGGCAATGATAGCCTCGATGCGGCTGCGGTTACCCAGCAGTATCGGATCGGCAATGCGCTGCTCTTTTACAGTCTGAGCTGCCTTTAGTATCTTATAGTTGTCGGCTTCGGCAAATACCACACGTTTCGGGTCTTTCTTGGCCTGGTTGGTGATACGCGTCATCAGTTTCTGGTCGATACCGATGCGCTCCTGTAACTCGTGCTCATATGCTTCCCAGTTTGTGATCGGGAAGCGGGCTACTCCGCTCTCCATGGCCGCTCTGGCTACAGCCGGCGAAATTGTCGTGATCAGGCGTGGATCCAGTGGTTTAGGGATCAGGTAAAATCTGCCGAAAGAGATCGTGTTATCGCCATAGGCTTTATGCACTATTTCCGGTACAGGCTCTTTTGCCAGCTTTGCCAGTGCATATACGGCAGCCAGCTTCATTTCCTCATTAATCTCAGTGGCCCTTACATCCAGCGCTCCACGGAAAATGTATGGAAAACCAAGCACGTTATTTACCTGGTTAGGATGATCGGAGCGGCCAGTAGCCATGATCAGGTCTTCGCGAGTAGACATGGCCAGGTCATAATCGATTTCCGGATCGGGGTTAGCCAATGCAAAAATGATCGGATTCCGCGCCATCAGTTTTACGTACTCTGGCGGCAATACATTCCCTGCAGACAAGCCAACAAAAACATCGGCGTTGTGCATGGCTTCTTCCAGAGTATTGATTTTGCGCAGCGTTACAAACTGAGCTCTGTAAATATCCAGGTCGTTACGTTCCGGGCGAATAATGCCGTCTTTATCGAACATCACGATGTTGTCGAGCTGTGCTCCCAGTGCTACGTATAGTTTGGTGCAAGCAATGGCAGCTGCCCCGGCACCATTTATCACGATCTGCACTTCATCCAGACGCTTACCTGCAAGCTCCAGGGCATTAAGTAGTGCTGCGCCCGATATGATAGCTGTACCGTGCTGGTCATCGTGCATCAACGGAATGTTCATCTGCTCTTTTAGAGCATTCTCTATCTTAAAGCTTTCCGGAGCTTTGATGTCTTCCAGGTTAATACCGCCGAATGTTGGCTCCAACGATTTTACGATGCGTACAAACTCAGCAGGGTCAGTGCAGTCAATCTCAATATCAAATACATCAATGCCAGCAAACTTTTTGAATAGTACGCCTTTTCCTTCCATTACCGGTTTAGACGCATCCGGGCCAATATTTCCAAGCCCCAGAACAGCCGTACCGTTTGATATCACACCTACCAGGTTACCTTTGGCAGTGTACTTATATACATTGTCTTTATCGGCTGCGATCTCCTTACATGGTTCAGCTACGCCAGGCGAGTAAGCCAGCGCCAGATCGTGCTGTGTGCTTACCATTTTGGTAGGTATAACTTCTATTTTGCCTGGTTTGCCCTCCATATGGTAGTTCAGGGCGTCTTGCTTGTTAACTTTTATCATAGGTATTAATAAATTCTATCTGATAAGGGCAGGCGCCCTCTCGTTTCAATTGTCCGGAATCAGCCAATTTCCAAAGAAATTGTTGGTTATCAAAAAAACAGGTGTTAAAGATACTGCTATACACGCTAAAGTATAGTTGATTCTAATAAAAAAACAGCACCCCGAGGAGGAGTGCTGTTTTTTAAAGTGTTATAGTTTCTGATCTAGCCAAGAATCAGTTTCTGACCAGGTTTGATCTGGTTATTCTTGAGCCTGTTAAGCTTCTTGATCTGCTCTACAGTTATGCCTTCGTACTGTTGCGAAATTGTCCAAAGGGTATCGCCTGGCTGTACATGATGGATAAGTTCCTGTTGCTTTTGTGTTGGCTTTGCTGCAGGTTTAACCGGCTGCTTGGCCATCGCTGGCTTTGCCTCTTCAGCAGGAGTAGCCATAGCTAAAGCCTCAGTATTGGCAGGCTGCTGTAGCGTTAATTTCTGATTTACAACTATAGTTGATCGCTGCAGATTGTTCCATTCTTTTAGCTGGTCTATGGTAACGTTATGCTTCGTTGCTATAGCAGAAAGGTTATCGCCGCGCTTAACTATATATACCTGCTCTTCTGTTTTAGTAGCAGCCGGAGCTGGAGTAGCTGTAGAAGCCAACAAGGCAGGAGCGGTTGCAGGTTCTGGTTGCAGAACCGGTGCAGGTGCAGGAGCCATCGGCGATGCGGCCGCTATCATGCAGCTTACATCTGCAGCTGAAGCCAATAAAGGAGCACGATCCGCGGGTACGCGCAGTTTATAGTTGCGGGTAGATGCTGGCAATACATTTTTCTTTATCTCTGGGTTAAGCGCCAGCAGCGTAGCAGGTTCCACGTGTAGCTCTTCTGCCAGTTTCTCCAGATCAATGGCCTGGTTAATAGTTAGCGTTTCTACATCATGGGCATACAGAACAGAATCGGAGAAGATATTGTGATGCGGTGCAAAGTTCATGGTGTAGATCACGGCTGTCATGGATGGTACGTAGCCGCGTGTTTCTTTCGGAAGGTATGGGAAGATTTCCCAGAATGTTTTTTTGCCGCCACCCGCTCTGCGTATTGCTTTGTTTACGTTGCCAGGTCCGCAGTTATAAGCAGCCAGTGCCAATTCCCAGTCACCGTAGGTTTTGTGCAGGCGCTTCAGGAAACGGCATGCCGCATCAGTTGCCTTCTCTGGATCCATGCGCTCGTCAATATAAGCGTTCTGGTCCAGACCATACTCTTTGCCGGTTGTTGGTATAAACTGCCACAAGCCAACCGCTTTTGCCCACGACGCAGCCTTCGGGTTAAGCCCCGACTCAACTATAGCCAGGTACTTGATATCGTCCGGCATGTCATACTTCTTCAGGTACTTTTCAAAAAGCGGGAAATAAACATTCTGCCGCGAGATCATAGTACGTGAGTACTTCCGGTTGCGGATAGTGAAGTAATCTATAAAGTTGCGGACAAACGGGTTGAATGTAAGCGGGATCTCTGATTCTATACAGCTTAAGCGATCCTGTATCACCTCGTTTGGTTCATTGGGGATATATTCAACCAGCAGCGCCAGCTCTTCCGGCGAGAGCAGTGTTGTATCTCCCAAAGCCAGCAGTGTGTCTTCGGTTACAGGAAAATCATATTTGGAGCTGATTGGATCGGCAAGGGCATAGTTTGCCCAGATGCTGCCAACAATAGCCGCAACTACGGTAAAGCGTTTAGAATAAGTCATTTTATATTAGGCTTCTACGGGAATCTTATCCAGTATGTAATTCGAGAAAGCCAGCAAGGCTGCTTCATCAAACGAGCGGGTCATCAACTGTAACCCGATGGAAAGGCCATTTGTGTCGCGACCAACTGGTATAGAGATAGCCGGAACACCTGCCAAAGAAGCTTGTACTGTAAAAATATCAGCCAGATACATTGCTAACGGATTAGCTGTATTCTCCCCGATTTTAAAGGCTGTTGTCGGGGCAGTAGGCAAGATAAGGAAATCATACTTCTGAAGCAATTCATCTGTTTTTTCCTTTATCAGCCTTCTAACTTTCTGAGCCTTTGTGTAATAGGCATCATAATAATCAGCGCTTAGCACGAAAGTGCCCAGCATAATGCGGCGCTGTACTTCCTTGCCAAAACCTTCTGATCTGGTTTTTTTATACAACGACGTAAGGTCTGAGATATTGGGGCTGCGGTAACCATATTTTACACCATCGTAGCGGCCCAGGTTAGAGCTGGCCTCTGCCGTGGTTAAAATATAGTAGGTCGGCACCATGTAATCCAGGTATGGGAACTCAACAGCTTCTACCTGATGGCCTTCTGCCTGTAGTCTATCCTTAACGCCAAGTATTGTATCTTTTACTTCCGTATCCAGGCCTTCGCTCTCGAAGCAGTCGCGGATGTAACCGATCTTATACTTTTTGTCTGATTGCAGCAAAGTGCTATAGTTCGGAACCGGCTGATGACTGGCTGTGCTGTCGAACTCATCTGGTCCGGCCATTATTTCCAGCAACAGGGCGGCATCTTCTACGCTTTTCGTAAACAAACCAATCTGGTCGAAAGAAGAGGCATAGGCGATAAGGCCGTAGCGGGAAATACGGGAATAGGTAGGTTTCAGGCCAACCACACCACAGAACGATGCCGGCTGACGTACAGAACCACCTGTATCAGAACCGAGCGCTGCCAGGCACATATCCGCCTGCACCGATACAGCAGAACCACCAGATGAGCCACCCGGCACACGGGTCGTATCATCGGCATTGAGTACTGGACCGAAAGATGAATTTTCGTTTGAGGCTCCCATGGCAAACTCATCGCAGTTCTGACGGCCAATAATAATGGCATCCTCAGCAATAAGGCGCTCCAAAGCCGTAGCTGTATACAGCGACTTAAACCCATTCAGAATCTGGCTGGAAGCCTGCAAACTATGGCCTTTATAGGCGATCACGTCTTTCACGCCAATCACCATGCCTGCCAGCTTACCGGCAGTGCCGTTTGCCAGTTTCTGGTCTACGGCAGCGGCCTGCTCAAGCGCTTCTTCTTCAAAAACTTCTAAAAAGGCATTCAGGTTGGCTTTCTCCTTAATGTTACGGAGATAATGCTCAACTAATTGTTTGCACGTAACCTGCCCGCTGGCAATATCAGTGCGGATGTCGCGTAGGGAGTTGTATGGTCTCAAACTTTTTTAGGTTTGTTATCGTCCTCGATAGTACGTTCCAGTTCTTGTTTGATTTCGTTGGTGGCATCTTTAAATTCCCGGATACCACGACCCAGGCCGCGTGCCATACCCGGAAGTTTATCAGTGCCAAACAGTAATAAGATGGCGGTTAATATAACCATCATCTCGCCTCCCCCCAGGTCACCCAGGAAGAGGAGTATTGTACCCAAGCACATAGCTTAAAGTATTCTATTTATTATTTCTTAGCAGGTTCGTCGTTTACTGAATTCTCTACCTCGCTCTTGATCTCCTTGGTAGCGTCCTTAAACTCACGGATACCTTTACCTAGACCGCGCGCTAATTCAGGAATACGCTTAGCACCAAAGAATAAAAGGATAGCAAGCATAATCAGTATAAGTTCAGTGCCCCCTAGGTTCGGAAGAAAACAGAAAATGGTGGTAATACTCATGATGTTAGATTTAAAGGTAAATGCCCACAAAATTACAGGTTATATTTTAAATAAACTCACAACAAAGCAGATTAGTTTATTTAAGGCGTAGTTTAAATCTGAGGAGCCGGGCAACTATAAAACCTGCCTACATTTGATTTACCTGAAGCCATTGCACATACCGGATCCTATTACGCATGAATCTCGTATAACACTACTGAAGCGATCTGTAATTTAAGACTTGGTTTTATAAAACCGCTTTCTGCTGGCGCTTAACTCCCATTTTGAAAAAAAATAAAAAATTTTTTTTAGGCTCGAAGCATCCTGTTTTTCTGAGAGTTAGCCTGAATTTATTCCCATTCTTGTAAAAATATTTCCTGTTTTGGGAATCTAAGTATTAGTGGTTTCGTATATTTATACTGCAAATCAGTTACTTACGTATTTTCAGGTTTTTGGCACCGGAATTGTTTATACGGATTGCAGATTACAACACCGAAAGTTTCAGAGTAGGGGAGAAGCCCCGAATTTACCTTTAAATGGCTGATTGGAACGCTGTACAAGAAGTGTGATATTTGTAGTTGTACAGCCTTTGTTGTACCTTAGTATGGTATTTCTGGCAGATCGGGATTCATTCCGGGATGTTTAGATATATAAAATTAAGTTTGTTTTCATAGCTTGGAAAGGCACCCTGCATTGTAGGGTGTTTTTTTATTTTAGGGCGGTTTGGTTTGATCATCTTTACCCTGAAAAGACAGAGCCGCAACTATAGTCTATAGTTGCGGCTCTGTCTTTTTATTTTAGTTTCAGTTTCTATTTAGGGCTGATCCAGGTTTGTGGGTTAAGCGTTACGTTATTTTTCCAAACCTGAAACTGAAGCTCAGATGTACCTTCGGAGTTAGTGTAAACTGTGCCTATGTTCTGCTTCAGTTTCACGGTTTGCCCGGTTTCTACTGATACGTTCTTTAGCTTCGCATACACGGTAAAATACTCGCCATGCTGGATCATAACAATGTTGTTCATGCCGGGCACGTTAGCTACTGTTACTACCTTTCCTTCAAAAATGGCGCGAACTGCTGCTCCCTGTGATGTCTGGATGTCGATGCCCTTGTTCTCAACAACTACGCCCTTCAGTACAGGGTGATTGTGTCTGCCGAATTTTTCTGAAATAAAGCCGCGTTCTACAGGCCAGGCCAGTCTTCCCTTGTTTCCGGCAAACGAAGATGAGATAAGAGCGGCCTCCGGTGTTAAGGTTACTTTGTTGCTGCTGCCGGATGTTGCTTTGCCTGATGCACGTGCCGCACGGGCTGCCCGCGCAATTTCTTCCCGCACAATGTCAGCGATCAGGTTATCGAGCTTTTTAACAGCCTGCTGTCTTTGGGCTACTTCCTGCTGCAGCCCCTGTTCTTTTTTGCTCAGCTGTTTAATTACGCTATCCTGCTGTACCTTCATGGTCTGCAGGTTTTTTGTTTCGGTCAGCTGTATAGTTAGTAGGTTCTTTTTCTCTCTTTTCTTCTGTTCCAGGAATTCTATCTGCCCTGACAATACAGCCTGTACCTTGTTTATCTGCTGCACCTGTTTCTGGCGGGCCTCGGAATACTGCTGCAGGTAACGCAGACGCATAACCAGCTGGTTAAAAGATTCGGAGGCAAACAAGAACATCAGCTTGTTATAGTTACTGGCAGTTTTGGAGGCAGCATACACCATATCAGCGTACTCTGCTTTCAGCTTTTCCAGGTCGGCCTGCAGCGAACCAACTATCCCTTCCGTTTCAGCAACATCGGATTCAATATAGTTTAGCTCACGGGAGATGTTCTTGATAACACCCTGCTGTACATTAATCTTCTCTTTTAATGCATTGAGTTGCCCAATACTCGCTTCCTTCTGCGCTTTGGTTTGCTTCAGAATGCGGTTTGCTTCGTTTATACGGGTGAGGTTTTCCTTCTTTTCCCGCTCCAGTTGTGCTTTCGATTTTTGTTTCTGCGCGTCGGCAGTAAACGGAAACACAACTATAAGCAAGAGAAGGACTATTTTGTAAAGGGCCTTCATCAGCTATGGTATTCTCTGCTCTGAACTTACAAATATGGAAAACTATATGCCAACTGCCAACAGCACCAGCAATTTATTAAACTATAGCCTTTTGTAGTCGGCAGGAATTGCGAACGGGAAAGTCAGAATTTCATCGGTGATGGTTACTTTACTATGGTTCAGCGTGAATACCGATGCCTGACCTGCCTGCTGTACTTCGGCAGCCATCAGGTGTGCAAAGGCAACCTGCCCTACTTCCTGAAAGTTGTTGTATTTAACGGTAATGGTACTGCTGCTCAGGCGATCCTGCACGTTCAGTTGCTGCAGTTTTTGGGAGTCGCGCGAGATAAAATAGTCAAATAGCAGGTTAGAGCGTAATTGCTGTATATGCTGTAGTTGCGCTGCTTCCATTACCTTTTCCTGGCCTTGTGGCTGGTAATTGCCCAGCAAAATTGCCTGCAGCACATCAAAGTTCAGGTGTACTTTAAATCGGTTACTCAGGAAACTATAGTTTGTAGCCAGCACTTCCTTGTGTATGCGGTTGATGAGCAGCACTGAGTCCTGGGTGATTTTCAGGCGGGCTGCTTCTATGCCCAATCCCGGTTGCACCGATACCCATATCACGCTGTCTTTCTTAACGCGCATGGTGTACCCCGATGTAGTGGTTTCGCCTTTATCTTCCAGTTTCAGTTGGCCCTTGGCGGTAAGGTAATTAAAGTCGATGTTCTTAACCGACACTCGGCCAACCGTTTCGGTAACAGTAGCGGCATCGGTAGGGATCACTTCTTTTTTACAACCAGCCAGTAACAGCAGAGCGACAAGGCCGCAGAGCAGGCTTCTATTCATAGAGCTTTTTATCTTTTATCTTTTTATCGATAAACGCAGAAGCTTCTCCTTTTACTTTGGCGCGCTGCCATTGGGTAAGGGCTTCATCCTTACGGCCAAGCTTAAACAGCACATCGCCATAATGCTCTACTATAGTTGCGTCATCAGATAGTGCTACTGCTTGTTCCAGGTATTTTAGTGCGTTGTTATAGTCGCCTGACTTGTAAAGTACCCAGGCATAAGTATCCAGGTAAGTCGGGTTATTCGGGTACTTCTGGACCAGGTGCGATGCCATTTCCTTAGCCTTGTTCAGGTTCTGGTTACGCACCGATAAAAAGTAACTATAGTTGTTAAGTACATGCTCGTTATCCGGGTCATGCGTCAGTACGGCTTCGTAAGATTCGTCGGAGCGTTTATAGTCTTTCAGGAAGTTATAGCCATCGCCGAGCTGCATGTTAAATTGCGCCACCAGTTCCGGCTCACTGGCCGAGAGGCGTTTGCCGTGCTCCAGAGCTTTTACTGCTTTGTCATAATTTTTCTCGATGAGATGGCCTGTGCCGTTGTAAAACCAGAATACGGCCTGGTTCGGGAATAACTCCAGGGCCTGCTCCGAGTGCTCTACCAGCGCAGCAGATTCATTCAGTTCAGCATCCAGTAACACGATCTGCTGCCAGATCTTAAAGTGCGAATCATCCAGCTTTACAGCTTTCAGGTAATTGTCGCGGGCTTTAAGTCTTTTGCCAACTATAGTTTGCAGGTCGCCGGCTACAGCGTAAGCCTTTGCTTCTTCAGGGTGGTTTTGTATGGTCAGGTCTGCCAATTCCAGCGATACGTCTTCAATTTCGGTGTTAGGCAATTGGCGGATCAGATCTACCAGGATACGCACTTTGGTATCTATATCAAGCTCAGGGCTCGCAAAGGCAAGTTTAATTTCTTTTTCTGATTGCGCTCGGTCACCTTTCTGGCGGTGCAGGTCCGACAGCATCAGGTGGGCATACGGGTTGTTAGGCTCTATGCGTAAGGCCTGCTGTAACGTGGAAATAGCTTTATCTGGCTGCTGGCTGGCGTTGTATAGTTCGGCCTGTGCCAGAAAATAACGTATTTCAGTAGGGTTTTTGGCAAGTAGCTTTTCACCTTCTTCTATGGCCTTTGGTACATTTTTCTGACGCAGATAAATTTGTTGCCTGTTCATGCTCAGCTGTTCCATTGGCCCGAATTGCTTCTCGATCCGGTCATAGGTCTTCAGCGCATCTGCGTACTTTGCCTGCGAAAGGTACAGGTCTGCCAGCTGGAAAAGGTATTGGTCTGAGCCCGGAACGTTCTGCATCAGGTTGTTGTAAGCCTGTGCAGCCTCGGTATATTGCTTTTGCTCAGTGTGGAGTTGCGCCAGTAGCAGGTAGTAATAAGCATTTTTAGGCTCTTTGCTGATGGCGGTCTGGGCAAAAGGAATGGCAGCTCTCGGGTTTTTGAGCACCAGGTAAGTTTCAGCTACTTTATAGTTTATAGCCGCATTATCAGGGGTAAGGGTATATGCTTTCTGAAAAAGCTGGAGGGCTTTTTCGAAGTCCTCCAGCATAAAATGTTTTACTCCATCCAGAAACAACGACTCGCTTATCTGCTTTTCCTGCTCCGTTGGCTGCGCCTGTACCGGAGCCTCTGTTACAGCAGTTTGCTGCTGTTTAGCTTTGCCCCTTTTTTTACCCGACTGGGCATTGGCAGCGCTGGTTGCCACTAAGACAAAACAGCAGGTAGCCAGCACGATGTTTCTGAACTGTAGTATCATGGTAATCCTATTCTAAAAGCGTGTTGTAGTCGCCAAGGCTCAGGTCTGACTGGCTTCTTTCATAGGAAACAAAATTGCCTAACATTGAGTTTGTTATGTTCCCGTTTTTGATCGAAGTGTTCTCCTGCACGATTGAGTTACTCACGATGGAATTAGTTAAAATGCTGCTGTTGCCGATAGAAGCATGCGGACCTACTACAGAATTCTCTATCACCACGTTTTCTCCGATATATACCGGCGGAATAACCACTGAGTTTACCACTTTAGCAGTAGCTGCTACCAGGCCTTGCTCGTTCTTTATATACTCTAAATAGCGTTGATTAGTATAAACTGTTGCGTTTTTATTTCCGCAGTCCAGCCATTCAGAGATAACAGCAGGTATAAACCTGGTGCCTTTGTTCTTCATGTTCTCTAACGCGTTGGTTAGCTGGTATTCGCCTTTGTCCATAATGTTGTTGTCCAGCAGGTACTGCAACTCGCTGCGCAGGTAAGCACCATCTCTGAAGTAGTAGATACCGATGATGGCCATATCAGAAACAAACTCCTGTGGCTTTTCTACAAAGTCTGTGATCTCGCCGCTGTCATTCAGTTTTACTACGCCAAAAGCACGCGGGTCTTCCACGCGCTGCACCCAGATGGTACCATCGGCGTTTGTGTCCAGCTGGAAATCGGCCTTGAAAAGGGTGTCGGCAAATGCAACTACCACTTTACCTTCCAGAGAGTCCTTGGCACACATAATGGCGTGCGCAGTTCCCAGCGCTTCTTCCTGGTAAACTATAGTTCCTTTTGCACCGATCTTGCTAGCAATGGCTTTCAGGTCGTTCTCTACTGCTTCGCCAAAATGGCCAATAATAAAAGCAACTTCCTCAATAGGTTCGTGGCAAACTTTTGCAATATCTTCTACCAGGCGCTGCACAATCGGTTTGCCTGCAATTGGAATTAATGGTTTAGGTACCGTTAAAGTATGTGGGCGCATACGCTTGCCCATTCCCGCCATTGGTATAATTATCCTCATAGCTGATATTTAAATTAAGTATAAGTTATAGTTGTTGCCACAGCTTTGTACTGTAGCTTTGTTATAGTTGATAGTTATTGGTTGCTAGTTTTCTATAGTTATAGTTTGAATCAAAATTCAAATAACTAATACCCAACAATTACTTCGTGCCTGTACTGCCGTAGCCACCGGCGCCGCGTTCGGTATCAGATAGCGCTTCAGTTTCCTGCCATGCTACGCGCTCATATTTGGCTACTACCATTTGCGCTACGCGTTCGCCATCTTCTACCACAAAATCCTGGTCCGAGAGGTTTACGAGCAACACTTTTATCTCGCCACGGTAGTCAGCATCTATAGTTCCCGGGGTGTTAACGATAGAAATGCCGTGTTTGTATGCAAGGCCGCTTCTTGGGCGAATTTGTGCTTCGTGGCCTTCCGGTAATTCTATAAACAAGCCGGTTGGTATAAGGGCGCGTTGTAAAGGCTTTAAAGTAACAGGTGTTTCCAGGTTAGCACGCAGGTCCATTCCTGCCGAATGCTCGGTCTGGTAATGTGGCAGCGCGTGCTTGGATTGGTTAATGACGTTAACTGTTAAGTTCTTGTTGTTCATCTTTTGTAAAGATTTATAGTTTAAGCGGGCGCTTCCGCTCAAACAGCCATACGATAGCTACAAATGCAGCACATACAAACAGCTGAAAAGCGTGGCGTACCCACCAGTTCTCGATATCAATAACTATAGTTGCCCATACCAGACCAACTGCTAACAGGATATAGCCTGCCATAGTTTTAACCGGGTAAGGAATAGGGTAGTGGCGATTACCCAGCAGGTAGCTTGCCAGGGCCATACCAAAATAGCAGATAAAAGTGGCAATAGCAGAGCCCATATAACCCAACACCGGAATCAGCAGCAGGTTACCAGCTATAGTTACAAAGGCGCCACCAAAACTAATGTAAGTACCAAACCGCGTTTTATCCGTCAGCTTAAACCACACCGACAGGTTATAGTACACACCCAGGAACAGGTTGGCCAGCAGCAGCACCGGTACTACCATCAGGCCCTCACGGTACTCAGGCTTGCGCAGGAAAACGTAGCCAAAATCATCTCGGAAAACAGACACGAAAAGGAAAATAAACGCACAGGCTATCACAAACCACTTCATGATCAGGGCAAAAGTCTGCGGTGAATTTTTATCGCTGGACTGTGAAAAGAAGAACGGCTCGGCGGCATAACGGAAGGCCTGTATCACCAACGTCATGAAGATAGAAAGCTTATAACAGGCGCTGTAAATACCAACTATAGCTTTGTTGCTGTGGTCAGGATAAAAACTTTCGGGCAGCCAGTCTTCCAATAAAATACGGTCTATCATCTCGTTCACCATGCCGGCCATGCCCATCAGCATCAGCGGGTAAGCGTACACCAGCATCGGTTTTAAGAACTCCCAGTTTATCTGAAACCTGAAAATACTTAACTCCTTCCAAAGCATCGGGATCAGCAGTGCATTGGCTACCAGGTTTATCGTAAAAATGTAGCCTATACCGAAATCGGGGTTATAAACTATAGTTACAAACGGACGCAGTGCCTGCAGAAATGTTCCGTTATATACCTCACGGCAGAACCATAAAAAGAACAGGTTAGCAACTACCGTGATTACAATATTGGCAAGTTTTATAGAAGCGAACTTTACTGCTTTGTTCTGCAAACGGAGCCAGGCAAATGGTATGGCAACTATAGCATCTATGGCCAATATGGCAGCCAGCATAATAATATAGCTTTGCTCCTGCGAACTATAGTTCTTATAGTCGGCTATTTTGCCGGACAGCAGCATTATGATCGCCGATAAGGCAAGGCTGGTACTGAGGATAATGCTTAATACCTGGCTGTATAGTTTCCGCTGGTCGGCATCAGGCTTGTTGGCAAACCTGAAAAAGGCGGTTTCCATGCCATAGGTATACAGCACGTTAAAGAAGCCCACAAAGGCATACAGATAAGACATTACACCGAACTCCGGTGGCAGAAAGGCATCTGTATACACCGGCACAAGCATATAGTTGAGCATGCGCCCAACTATACTACTTAAACCATAGGCAGCAGTCTGCCCGACCAGCTTTTTGGCTATACTCATGGTGTTATCTCAGGTCGGGAAAAAGAATGGGCTTACAGGCCTTTAAATTCCGGCTTGCGTTTTTCAAGGAAAGCGTTTGTTCCTTCTACAAAATCTTCGGAAGCACAGCAACGGGCAAACGAGTTGGCTTCTGTCTGGTAGCCGTTCTCCTCTTTGTCGTAAGCAGCATTTACGCACTCAATCACCAGCCCGATAGCCAGTGGTGCCTTGCTCATGATTTTGTTCAGGATAGTCTGGCAGGTTGACATCAGTTCTTCCGGAGCAACTACATGGTTTACTAAACCCAAGGCTTTGGCTTCGTCTGCGCCAATCATGTCGCCGGTCATCATCAGCTCCATGGCTTTGCCTTTGCCAATCAGCAGGGGCAGGCGCTGTGTACCCCCGTAGCCTGGTATCAGGCCAAGGTTAACTTCCGGCTGACCGAACTTTGCATTTGTTGTAGCCACGCGCATATGGCAGGCCATGGCCAGCTCGCAGCCGCCACCCAGTGCAAAACCATTAATGGCTGCAATTACAGGCTTGTTACAGTTCTCTATCATACTGAAAATATCCTGGCCGCGCTCGGCAAAGTTGCGTGCATTCACTTCGCTCAGTTCTGCTATTTCGGCAATGTCAGCGCCGGCAACAAATGCCTTCTGGCCTGCACCTGTTATAATAACCGCTTTTATAGTAGCGTCATCATACACTTGCTGCATGGCTGCTTTTATTTCGCGAACGGTATCTATGTTCAGAGCATTCAATTTATCTGCTCTGTTTATAGTTATCGTTAAAATGCCGTTCTCAAGTTGCAGTAACAGGTTTTCGTAAGTGCCCATAGGTTATTTTCAGCTCTTTAAAATTTCTTTGTTTAAACCACAAATATAGTGATTTGATTTAATTTATCTGTGCAGAGGTCTTCCCGCTCAATTGCAGGCGGGGTAAAGTCAGTTTAATTCATCGCGCAATATTTTTTATATTTGAACTTCTTTAAGATCATGCGAATGGGGTTTCTGTCAGAGTTTAAAAAGTTTGCTGTTAAAGGTAACGTAATTGACCTTGCTGTGGGTGTTGTAATTGGTGCTGCTTTTGGCGGTATCACCAAATCGTTGGTAGACGATATCATTATGCCTCCCCTTGGGTTGCTCATCAGCCAGGTTGATTTCAGTAACCTGAAACTTGTGTTGAAAGAAGCTGTTGTAGAGAACGGAGCTATAGTTGCGCCGGCAGTTTCTATCAACTATGGCATGTTCATACAGTCGGTTTTTAACTTTGTGATCATCGCATTTGCGATTTTCCTGCTGGTACGCACCATCAACCGCCTTCGCGAGAAAGAAGCTGCTGCCCCTGCACCGCCGGTTAACAAAGAAGAAATGCTACTCACCGAAATCCGAGATATCCTGAAAAATAAACCGGAAGCCCGCTAGTGTGCCCGGTTTAATGTGTATTAATAAGTTTACCTGTTATGCCCCGAATGTTACTACGCCTTGTTGCGGTTCTTTTAATAACTATAGTTACCCACCACCATACAATTGCACAAGACACCCTTACCGACTCCCTTGAGACTGTTCAGAAGAACTGGGACTTTGGCGGGGCCGGAACTATAAACTTTAGTCAGGTAAGCCTGAGCAACTGGGCCGCCGGGGGACAAAGCTCTTTGTCGGTTTTAGGAACAGCCGGCATGTTCGGCAACTATAAGAAAGGTAAAAACACCTGGAACAACACCCTGAGCTTAACTTATGGAACTGTAAAATTGCAGGACCAGCGAATCCGTAAAAGCGACGACCGCCTCGAGCTGAACATTAAATATGGTCGTAATGCTTCCACAGACTGGTTTTACTCTGCCCAGATTAACTTCAAGAGCCAGATGTTGCCAACTTATAATATTACTCGCGATACTATTCTGTCAAACTTCCTGTCGCCGGGGTATGTGCTCACGTCGCTGGGTATGGACTATAAGCCAAATGATAAGCTCTCGGTGTTTATATCGCCGGTTACTGGTAAATATACTGTAGTGCTTAACCAGGAGCTTGCCGATGCCGGAGCCTTTGGTGTGCAGGCAGCCAGGAAAGACCTGGAAGGAAACCTGATACCAGGAACCGGGCAGAACCTCCGCCGTGAGTTCGGGGGATTTGTGAACGTACGTTATAAAAACGAAATTCTGACAAACGTTGTACTACAGTCGAAGCTGGACCTGTTCTCGAATTATATGCGCAACCCGGAGAACGTAGACCTAAACTGGGAAAGTCAGGTTGATATGAAAATTAACCGTTTCTTATCTGCCAGCGTATTCCTGCACATAGTTTACGACGACGATATCAAGATCAAAACAGGCCATAATCCTGATGGAACTGTTACCCGTGGGCCGCGCCTGCAGGTAAAACAGAGTCTTGGTATTGGCTTGTCACATAAGTTCGACTAAGCGAATTATTAATCTTTTTTTATTGTTTTACAGGCGGTTATATACAATTTCGGATTATACTCCGTTATATTTACACCTTTAAACAAACTTTTCGCATGAAAAAACTACTGTTCACCTTCTTTAGCCTGGGCCTATTATTTGCCTTTACGGATGCATCTGCACAGAATTCTGCCAGCAGTGGGTCTTCTACAAAAGATGAATTTTGGGGGACAACTAAAACGCAGACACGTGGTGCTTCTGTAGATGAAGTAGGGCAGCGTGCCACTGGCTTAGATAAGCGCTACAACGATTATGAAACCAAGGGTGGTAGAAAATCAGCTTTCGATAAGAAGCGTGTGAAAAGCAAAAAGATGAAAGCAATAGAGAAGAAGGAGAAAGAAATGCATAAGAAGCATCGCCGCGATAAGCGCATGTTGGCACGTAGCCGACGCTAGTTTCTTCAATTATAAAAAGAAAAGCCCCTGATATAGCATCAGGGGCTTTTCTTTTTATAATTGAAGAGTAAAACTATAGGGTACGCTTCACTTCTTTTTCTACGTAGGCTTCAATCACGTCGCCAACCTGTATGTCGTTATAGTTCTTCAGGCTGATACCGCACTCGTAACCTTGTTTCACTTCCGAAACATCATCCTTAAAGCGCTTCAGTGCCAGTACGTCGCCATCGTGTACTACAATACCATCACGTACCAGGCGTACTTTCGAGTTACGCTGTATCGTACCATCGGTAACCATACAACCTGCAATGGTACCTACCTTCGTGATCTTAAATACATCGCGAACTTCAGCATTACCGGTAATCTCTTCCTTCAGGGTAGGAGCAAGCATACCTTCCATTGCATCTTTCACTTCGTTTATCGCATCGTAGATGATAGAGTACAGGCGTACATCAATCTGCTCCTGCTCTGCCAGCCTGCGCGCGTTCTGCGACGGACGTACCTGGAAGCCGATGATGATCGCATCGGATGCAGATGCAAGTAACACATCAGACTCTGAGATGGCGCCAACACCTTTGTTAATGATGCTAACTTGGATTTCTGGTGTAGATAGTTTCAGCAACGAGTCAGAAAGTGCTTCTACCGAACCATCCACGTCACCTTTTACAATAACATTAAGCTCCTTAAAGGTACCGATTGCCAGACGACGACCGATCTCATCAAGTGTAATGTGTTTACGGGTACGTAAGCTCTGTTCGCGCTGCACCTGCGAGCGGTTTGTAGCAATCTCACGGGCCTCACGCTCCGATTCCATTACAAGGAATTTATCACCTGCTTGCGGCGCACCATCAAGACCCAGCAACTGTACTGGTGTAGATGGTCCTGCTTCTTTCATCTTACGGCCACGATGATCAGTCATGGCTTTTACTCTACCGTAGTGTGAGCCAGCCAGTACTACATCACCAATCTTAAGTGTACCATTTTGGACCAGCATGGTAGCGACATATCCACGACCCTTATCCAGAGCAGCTTCAATTACAGTACCTACTGCTTTCCTGTTAGCATTGGCTTTCAGTTCTAGTAATTCAGCCTCCAGCAATACTTTCTCCAGCAGGTCGTTTATACCTAATCCGGTTTTTGCTGAAACTTCCTGAGACTGGTATTTACCGCCCCACTCTTCTACCAGGATGTTCAGCTGAGCGAGTTCTTCACGAACTTTATCCGGGTTAGCAGTAGGCTTATCTATTTTGTTTAGTGCAATAATTATCGGTACACCGGCTGCCTGTGCGTGGTTGATAGCTTCCTTGGTCTGTGGCATCACAGAGTCGTCGGCTGCTACCACAATAATAACAACGTCTGTTATTTTGGCACCACGGGCACGCATCGCTGTAAAGGCTTCGTGACCAGGCGTATCAAGGAATGTAACGGTTCGTCCGCTTTCGGTTTTAACTTTATAGGCACCAATGTGCTGTGTAATACCACCCGCTTCGCCGGCAGTTACATTTGCATCACGGATGTAGTCAAGCAGGGATGTTTTACCGTGGTCAACGTGGCCCATGATCGTAACGATAGGAGCGCGTTCTTCCAGGTCTTCTGCTGCATCTTCCTCTAACTGCTCCAGTGCCTGCTCATCTTCTGTAGAAATGAAATCTACACTATAGCCAAATTCGTCAGCAATAACTGTGATGGCTTCAGCATCCAGGCGTTGGTTAATGGAAACGAACATGCCCAGTTGCATACATACCTTGATCACATCGTTAACGCTCACATCCATCAGGGATGCCAGGTCGTTTGCTGATACGAATTCAGTTACGCGCAGTGTTTTCGACTCTGCGGCCTCCATCATACGACGTTCCTCGGTAGCATCTGCTATCGCCGAACGTTTCTCTCTACGATACTTGGCACGGTTACCGCCACCACCTTTGCCACCGCTCAGTTTAGCAAGCGTAGCTTTAATCTGCTCCTGAATTTCCTTATCGGTTACTTCAGCCTTCTCAGGACGTGGAACAAATGGTTCGCGTCTGCCGCCTTTACCACCGCCTGGTCGTGGCCCGCCATGCTGGCCACCAGGTCGCTGTCCATGACCATGACCTTGACCTTGACCTCCCTGGCCCTGACCTGGTCCTTGTCCCTGACCACCTTGCTGTGGCTGCTGCTGACCGCCTTCAGTTGGTACTATAATGCGCTTGCGCTTTTTCTTTTTGCCGTTCTTCCTGTCGTCTGAGGAAGCAACCGGTTTGGTTCCTTTTCTGCGTGAGCTGTCTGGTAATTCGATCTTGCCCAATACAGTAAGGCCTTTTAACTGGTCGGCTTTTGCTGTAATTGTTTCTATTGTTTCTGAATCTTGTTCTGAAGGAGTAGCAGGTGCTGCCGTTGTGGCAGGAGCCGCTGGTTTTTCTGCTACTGGTGCAGCAGGTTTCTCAGACGGAGCTGCTGGTGTTGCCGGAGCAGCAGGTTTTTCAGCTACCGGAGCTGCCGGTTGCGATGGCGCAGGTGTAGCTGGTTTTTCTGCTGGAGCCTCTTCTGCTTTTTTAGCCGGAGCTTCCGGTGCAGGTGCTGCAGGTTTTTCTGCTGCAGGAGCAGCTGGTTTTTCAGGAGCTGGTGCCGGTTTCGGTGCCTGCTTCGGAATTGGGTTGCCTTTTGCATCCAGGTCTATCTTGCCAAGAATTTTTATCCCTGGTAGCTTAGGCTCAGGAGCAGCTGGCTTTTCAGGAGCTGGTGCGGGTGCAGGTGCTTCAGGAGCTTTCTGCTCTTGTGCTTCACCTTTCTGCTGGTGCACGGTTTTAATAAAGATCTCCTGCTCTGGTTCAGCTGTTTTCTTTGGTTCGTGATGCTGAACATCCGATTCTACCACCTGATTGCTCTGCGGCTTTTTACCAATATTAAGTTCTTCGGCCTCTATTTTATCCTGCATAGAGGATGCGAATTCCTTAGCCAGCATATTGAACTGCTCTGCTGTGATTTTGGTAGTGGGTTTGTTTTCCACGTCAAAACCTTTAGCAGAAAGGTAGTCCACAATGGTAGATGTACCAATGTTTAACGTAGTCGCAACCTGTTTAAGCCTCCTTATTTGTTCTTCTGCCATGTTGTTCTAATATGCTGTCTTTTAATCTTAATATAAATAACTCGTTGCCTTACTATAAACTATAGTTTGTGTCTTACTTCTTCAAAATTAGAGGAATGAGACACAATGCACAACTATTGATTGTCTTCTTCTTCCAACTCCTCGCGCAGGATAGCCAATACATCGTCTATCGTTTCTTCTTCCAGCTCGGTGCGGCGCAGCAGGTCTTCCTTGCTCACGGCCAGTACGCTCTTGGCGGTATCCAAACCAATACGACGCAGTTCGGCAATTACCCAGTCTTCTATCTCGTCGGTAAATTCTTCCAGACTGATGTCTTCTTCATAAACTTCAGACTCTCTGAATACGTCGATCTCCATATCAACCAGACGGCTTGCCAGTTTAATGTTCTGGCCACCTTTACCAATTGCAAGCGATACCTGGTCCGGCTTTAGGAACACCGATACACGTTTGTTCTCGTTATCGATCTTCATGCTTGTGATCTTAGCCGGGCTAAGCGCACGCTGAATGTATAGTTCCAGGTTATCAGTATAGTTGATTACGTCGATGTTTTCGTTTTCCAGCTCACGTACAATGCTATGTATGCGCGATCCTTTCATACCCACGCAGGCACCCACCGGGTCAATACGATCATCAAAAGATTCTACGGCTACTTTGGCACGTTCGCCCGGCTCACGCACGATTTTTTTAATCGCGATCAGACCATCATAGATTTCCGGTACTTCGTTCTCGAACAAACGCTCCAGGAACGATGGTGATGTACGGGAAAGAATGATTTTCGGATTACCATTTACGATCTCAACACGCTGTACCACAGCACGAACTACATCGCCTTTGCGGTAACGGTCTTTCGGGATCTGCTCGCCCTTTGGTATAAGCAGTTCGTTCTCTTCCTGATCAAGTAACAATACCTCACGGTTCCAAACCTGATATACTTCTCCGGAGATGATCTCACCTACCAGGTCTTTATACTTCTGGAACAGCAGTTCCTTCTCCATGTCCTTGATGCGCTGGATCAGCGTCTGGCGGGCAGTAAGTACAGCACGGCGTCCGAAGTCTTCCAGCTGTATCTCTTCCGATACTTCTTCACCCACTTCAAAGTCAGGTTCTATCTTGCGTGCATCCGATAAAGCGATCTTATCGTGATCCCAGATATCCTCCGAATTGTCGTCCACGATTTCGCGGTTACGCCAGATCTCCAGGTCACCTTTCTCCACGTTCAGGATGATGTCAAAGTTCTCGTCGGTACCCCATTTCTTACGGATCATGGTGCGGAATACGTCTTCAAGTATACGCATCATGGTCGGGCGGTCTATGTTCTTGAATTTCGCAAATTCAGCGAACGACTCGATCAGGACTGAACTGTTCATTATCTTTTTATTTAAATGATATTACAACATTTGCTTTTACAATCTCCCCGAAAGGTATTTGCACAGGCTCATACGTTGCCTTTTTGCCTTTTTGTTTTATTTCTTGTGTCAGGTTTAAGCCTGTTTCGGTTACTTCTTCCAGTTTGCCGGTTTTTTCGGTTCCATCCTGTAGTTTAAGCTTCAGGTTACGACCGATATTACGCTTAAACTGCTTTGGCTGTGTAAGCGGAAAATCCACGCCCGGTGAGCTCACTTCCAGCACATAAGACAGCTCATCGCCAAAAGTTTCGGCGATCTTGGCATTTATGCGGCGGCTGATCGTAGCACACTGGTCTATCGTTATGCCCTGCTCGCCATCAGCCAGTACTGTTATTTTTGGCCTTACAGCTGAATCTGACACGGTAACGTCAACTATAAACAGCTCGTTGTCCGGGAGGCTGGCCTCCGCCATTTCCTGTATGATTTTAGCAGTTATTGCCATTGTTTACAAGTATAAGAAATAAAGAAGGGGACTTCATGTCCCCTCATCTCCTTGGAAATAATGCCACAAATTTACAACAAAAACATTATATATACAATACAGTCCGTTTTGGAGCCGGATTAATTTATAGTTTAAATCTGTGGCGAGCTTTTACAGGTGTCTGAATACCTGTGGCAGGAGGGTGGCCTGGGAGATAACAGCAGCAGTAGGATTATAGTTCTGATGAGCCTTTCAGGTTTCCTCATTTCATTTTCTGCAGGCGGCATAGTGTAGGTAAAATGATTCTTTGTATGTTTGTTTTATGCCCGGCACATTTAAGAGAATACGTCGCAGAATATGGCTTATCCTGAACATACTGGTTGTGTTTTGGGTACTGCTCGGCGTGCTGTGCCTGCAGGTGCCGCCACACGAGTTCTGGCCTGCCGGGTTCCTTGCCCTGACCCTGCCCGGCGCCCTGTTACTGAATGTGCTTTTCCTGCTATACTGGCTTATTAAGCGCTCCTGGTTGCTGGTGCTGCCGCTGCTGGTAATTGTGCTGGGCTGGGGATACTATAACCGGTTAATAGCTTTTAATTTAGGAGAAAATGAAGCGCCCGAAGGAGCAAGAACACTGACGGTGCTTAGCTATAACGTGCATGTGTTTAATGCCTACGCCGACCGCGACGGCAGTGAGCGCGAAGCCTCCAGCGAAATGATAGATTGGGTGGCAACACATCCGGCCGATGTCTATTGCCTGCAAGAGTTCTATAGTAACCGTGGTTCCAGCATTTATAACACGATAAGCCGCATTGGTAACCGCTACGACAAGCACCGCTATTTTTCCGTTTCGTTTGTGGACCGCAACAAAGCCGATATCGGTACGGTTATTTTTTCGCGTTACCCTATTGTAAACAAAGGTGTGATCAGGTTTGGTGAATCGAGCCACAACCGCGCTATCTGGGCCGACCTGAATGTGGAAGGCGATACGATACGGGTATACACGGCGCACCTTCAGTCTATGAGCATCAAGTCGCAGGACATTGAAAATACCTATTCGGCAATTGGGAACGAAGAGAGCTTTAAGAAGGAAGGCCGCAACCTGGCCAGGCGGCTGAAGAAAGGTTTTGTAGCCCGCGGCCACCAGGTAGAGAAACTGCTGGAACACATACAGGAATCGCCATACCCGGTTATAGTTTGCGGTGATCTTAACGATATACCTACCAGCTATACCTATAACAAACTAGCGCGTACCCTGCAGAATGCTTTTGTAGAAGCCGGTGCCGGTATAGGGGCAACTTATAACGGACCACTGCCGTTCCTGCGCATCGACAACCAATTTTACAGCGAAGGCCTGCGAGCCATCCGCTTCGAAACGCATTACGAGATGGGGCTATCCGACCACTTCCCGATTACTGCCGAATATGTGCTGGAAAAGGAGTAAGGTTAGGAGTTAGAAGCCAATCTTTTTAATTTTGAACTATAAAAGCCGTAACAGGCTAAACAAACTATAAAGTGCGGCACCGCTGGTGCCTATACTTATAACTATGCAACAGAAACTGAATCTATACAATACGCTCACGCGCAAGAAGGAAGTATTTGAACCGCTACATGCTCCGTTTGTGGGTATGTATGTCTGCGGACCTACAGTTTATGGAGAAGCGCATTTAGGGCATGCACGTGCTTATGTAACGTTTGATGTACTTTACCGCTATCTGAAATACCTGAACTATAAGGTGCGTTATGTGCGCAACATTACCGATGTAGGCCACCTGGTGAACGACGCCGACGAAGGCGAAGACAAAATTGCCAAAATTGCTAAAGTGCAACACCTGGAACCCATGGAAGTGGTACAGCATTATACTAATCGTTTCCATGAGGATATGGCCTTGCTGAACATACTTTCGCCGGATATTGAGCCCAGAGCTTCGGGCCACATTCTAGAGCAGATCGAGATGATCCAGGAGATTATAGCCAACGGTTTTGCTTACGAAGTAAATGGTTCGGTATACTTTGATGTGCCGGCTTACAACAAAGACCATAACTATGGCAAACTTTCAGGCCGCATTATTGAAGATTTGCTAAGCAATACCCGCGAAACAGAGGGGCAGCATGAGAAGCGTTCGCCGCTTGATTTTGCTCTCTGGAAAAATGCTTCTCCTGAGCACATCATGCGCTGGCCTTCGCCGTGGGGCAATGGTTTTCCGGGATGGCATTTGGAGTGCTCGGCCATGAGTCGCAAATACTTAGGGCAGATATTTGATATACACGGCGGCGGCCTGGACCTGATGTTCCCGCACCACGAATGCGAGATAGCACAAAGTCAGGCCAGTAACAGTAAATCTGATGAAGCCAAGTACTGGGTGCACAACAACATGATCACGATAAATGGTCAGAAGATGGGTAAGTCGCTTGGGAATTTTATTACGCTGGGCGAGTTATTTAGTGGTAACAAGGAGCTACTGGAGCAGGCTTATACGCCTATGACGGTGCGTTTCTTTATATTACAGGCACACTATAGAAGCACCCTCGACTTTAGCAACGAAGCGCTGCAGGCTGCCCGCAAAGGTTACACCAAACTGATGAATGGCTTGCGCGTGCTGCAGAAGATCCAGTACCCGGATGAAGCCGCTACACCAGACGAGAAGCTGAATGAAGAACTGTTGAAGCTAACGGAGGATTGCTTCCGTGGCCTGAATGATGATATGAACACGGCCCGAACTATAGCGTCACTGTTCAACCTGCTCAAAAAGATCAACAGTTTATACCTGGGTCAGCTGCAGATTGGCAGTCTCACACGTGGAACATTTGATACGATAAAGGAGACTTACAATACGCTGGTGCTGGATATTCTCGGTCTGAAAGAAGAGCCGCTGGGCGACCAGGAAGAAATGCTGCACCTGGTGCTGGAGTTCTACAAGGAAGCCAAAGAAGCTAAAGCGTATGATAAAGTAGATGCCATCCGTGCCGAACTAAAGAAGCAGGGCATTGTAATAAAAGATTTAAAAACCGGTATCGACTGGGCTTATGAAGAATAAATTGAACCTGATAACTGCCATATTCTGCGGTGCGCTGGCACTCTATAGTTGTGACTCAGCTGACAAGGGGAACGCAGAGCAAAATACGGTAGCTACAGAAGAGACAGCAGAACCAACCGGAGTTACTGCCCCGGAGTTTAATGCCGATTCGGCCTACAGGTTTGTAGCAAAGCAGGTAGCCTTCGGGCCGCGCGTACCCAATACGCCAGAGCATAAAGCTACCGGCGACTGGATCATTGCCAAGCTAAAAGAGCTTGGAGCCGATGTGCAGGTGCAGGAATTTAAGATGCGTGCCTTTGATGGTACCATGCTCGATCTGCGCAACATCATTGCTTCTTATAACCCGGAAGCAAAAACGCGCATTATGCTGGCTGCCCACTGGGATACCCGCCCCTTTGCAGATAAAGACAGCCATAACACAAATAAGCCGATAGATGGTGCAAACGATGGCGGCAGTGGTGTAGCAGTGCTTTTAGAAATTGCCAGAACGATAAATGCAGCCGAGCAAAATCCGGAAGTAGGGGTAGACCTGTTCTTTTTTGATGGGGAAGACTACGGCCAGCCGGACAACAGCAATCTTCCTTATCAGGATGATACCTGGTGCCTAGGGTCGCAGTACTGGAGCCGCAACATGCACAAGCCAAACTATAAGGCTAAGTATGGTATTTTGCTGGATATGGTTGGCGCACAGAATGCCCGCTTTGCCCGCGAAGGCGTTTCGATGCAATATGCCCGCAATGTGGTAAACAAGGTATGGAAAGCCGGAAGTCAGTTAGGGTATTCAGACTACTTTCAGTACGTAAATGCACCTTCAATTACCGATGATCACCTATACATTAACACCTGGGCCAAGATCCCGATGATCGATATTGTGGAATATAACATGAGCAGCACGGATGGCGACTACTTCGGCGATTACCACCACCGCCACTCCGACAGTATGGCTATCATCAGCCCGAAAACACTGAAGGCTGTAGGGCAAACGGTACTGCACGTGGTTTACAACGAATAGCCCAAACTATAGCAAACTATAAAGGACGCTCCTGTAAAGAGCGTCCTTTTTTTATTGCGGATTTGCCTGCGCATGTATCAGGCCCTCGGTAGCTAACTGGTTTATCGTTATCTCAGCAAGTTTTTCGGCAGCTTTGCGCATACTTGACGGACTATAGGACCGCGATTGCGCAGACCAGAGCAGGTTATCATCCTTCACGTTATACAAGTTCGTTTCCAGAAAGTAAACCTTGTCTTCGGTATAGTAGCCCGGGTCATACATAATCGGGTACCAGTAAGTATAGTACCTTCTGAAATTGCCATACCACGCAAAGGTTGTTACAGGTCTGTAGCCTACATTGCCCGGAACGTAGCGCGTTTGTGTTTCTTCATCAACTAAGGCTACTGTCAGGACAGCGTCATAATTATCGTTGCGCATTTTCTCCAACAGCAGGTTTACATCCGGTCCATTTTTGCTGCTTCTGGCAGGCGGAAAGATATCCATGCTACGCGTGGCATTTACCCCATGCTGACGCAATTGGTTCTGCATGTCGGTTTCCACTTTCTGGCGGGCCAGAATGTTTTCGGTTAAGGCGGCTACAACAATATTATTGTAAGTGCTTGTGGCTTCGGGGCTCTTCCAGGTGCCTGTAATGCGGGTAGATGAGGCACAGCCGGTTAGCAGCAATGGCAGCATCCAAACCCACACAATTTTGCAAAGTTTTTCTATAGTTGCTTTCATGATTTGCCTTGTGTTATAGTACATTTATTTAACGATACAAGCTCAGAAATGGGTAATAAAACCGTGAATACATTTAGTGAAGGGAAATAGAGGGGTATCTGTTTTAAATATATATTAAAATGACTATGTTAATGGTGCTAAAACTAACCTTATCTATACTTTACCCTTACTCATGAAAAAAAGAAACAAGTTGCTGGCAGCGCTTGGCATGGCAGGCTTTCTGTTATCCGGCACCGCGATGGCCCAGGAGCAACCCCACGTATTTAAAGGCGCACGCATTATTCCTATTGCCGGCAAGCCAATCGAGAATGGCGTGCTGGTAGTACAGCACGGTAAAATAACTGCTGTTGGTGCTGCCGGCCAGGTAAAACTGCCCAAAGGTGCCACTGAAATCGATGTAACCGGCAAAGTGCTGATGCCCGGGCTGGTGGATACACACTCCCATATTGGCGAAGGTTCGGGGGGCGATGGCTCCGGCGCGCTGCACCCGGATGTACGCATTATAGATGGCATAAACCCAATGAGCGATTCGTTTAAGCGGGCATTGGCGGGTGGTATCACCACAGTAAACGTGATGCCAGGTTCGGGTCACCTGATGAGCGGACAAACCGTGTACCTGAAAATGCGCGAAGGCAAAACCATAGGCGACCTGACCTTTTGCGAAGACCCGGGAAGTGGCATCTGTGGCGGTATGAAAATGGCCAATGGTACTAACCCCATGAAAGCCGCTCCGTTTCCGGGCACGCGGGCAAAATCGGCAGCTATGGCAAGGCAGCTCTTTTTAGATGCGCAACAGTACCAGAGCAAAATAAAGGCAGCGAAAGGCAAAGCCGATAAAATGCCGGAGCGCAAACCTAACCTTGAGCCAATGGTTGAAATTCTGGAAGGCAAGCGCATTGTACATTTCCATACACATCGGAAGGATGATATAATGACAGCGCTGCGCCTGCAGAAAGAGTTTGGCTTTAAAATGGTACTACACCACGTAAGCGAAGCCTGGAAATCAGCCGACGAAATTGCCAAAGCTGGTATCCCTGCATCCATCATCACCCTGGACTCACCGGGCGGTAAAGCCGAGACCGTAGAGATAAGCAATACAAATGGTGCCGCGCTGGAGAAAGCGGGTGTGTTAACAGCCTTCCATACAGATGATGGTATCACTGATTCGCGCCTGTTTATGCGTGGTGCTGCATTGGGTGTGCGTGCCGGCATGAGCCGTGAAAAAGCCCTGGAAGCTCTAACTATAGCCGGAGCCAAAATGCTGGAGCTAGATAGTCGCGTTGGCTCTTTGGAGAAAGGAAAAGATGCTGACTTTATAGTGTTGAGCGGAGAGCCATTTAGTGTATACACCAAAGTAGAGCAAACCTGGGTAGAAGGCAAAAAACGCTTCGATATTCAAAACCCGGACGACAAGAAGTTTGCTACCGGCGGCTACAATGCCTATCAAAGCGAGCTCCATTATCACGCACATTAATTTTGACAAAAGACATAGGACTTTTTAAGAGATGTGCTTTTTCTCTTTTGTCCTTTGTCAAACAGTCTTTTGTCAGGTAATCAACCAAGAAAATCATCATGAAAAAACATATACAATTTGCTGCAGCTATAATTGCCGGCCTGGCTATAGTTGGCGTGCAGCAGGTGCAGGCGCAGGTAGCTATAAAAGGCGAAACCGTTTATACCATGGCAGGAACTCCTATAAAAAATGGCGTAGTGCTGATAAAAGACGGTAAAATTGAGGCCGTAGGAGCTAACCTGCAGGTACCGCAAAACTATAAAACTTATAGTGCCAAAGTAGTTACACCAGGTTTTGTAGATGCTCACACCTCAGTAGGGTTAGCGGGTATTTACAATGTGCCTGCCGATCAGCAGCAGCTCGAGAAAACGGCTCCCATACAACCGGAACTACGTGCCATAGATGCCTATAACCCAAATGAGGAGCTTGTAAAATACGTGCGTAGCTATGGCACCACAACTATAAATACAGGCCATGCACCCGGCGCACTTGCCAGCGGGCAACTTATGACACTGAAAACCTCGGAAGATGGTTTTGGCAGTGTGCTGGACACGACCAGCATGGTAGCTTTTACGCTGGGTACTACCGTTGCTGATAACTACAATTCGCCGAAAACATCAGCTAAAGGGATGGCTATGCTGCGGGCAGAACTACAGGCGGCACAAGCTTATGCCAGAAAAATGGCAAACACCGATGCTGCCAAGCGCCCCGACCGAAACCTGAAAATGGAAACCCTTGCCGATGTACTGAACAGAAAATACAAAGCTCTGATCACAGCAAACAAGGCACAGGACATTATGGCGGCCCTGCGTCTGGCAAAAGAATTTAACCTCGACCTGGTGCTGGATGGCGCTGCTGAAGCTTACTTGCTGGTAGATGAAATCAAAGCTGCCGGCATACCGGTCATCGTTCACCCAACAATGGCGCGTGCAAATGGCGATAACAAGAACATCTCTTTCGAAACGGCTGCTGTACTTGCTAATGCTGGTGTGCCGGTAGCGATCCAAACTGGTTTCGAGGCGTATGTGCCGCGTGCCCGCGTGTTTTTGTTTGAGGCTAGCGTGGCCGTAGCCAACGGCATGAAACCAGAACAGGCGCTGGCCGCTATCACCACCACGCCTGCCAAAATGCTGGGCCACGAAAAGCGTATAGGCTCATTGGAGAAAGGCAAGGATGCTGATGTGGTACTCTTTGATGGTGACCCGTTTGAGTATACAACCCACGTATGCACGGTGCTGGTGAACGGCAAGGTGGTAAGTGAAGAATGTATGTAAGAACAACTGAACTATAGTTTAGCTAAAATAAACAGCGCCTGCTTTATCAGAAGCAGGCGCTGTTTATTTTAGCAACTTTTTCAGCGCGACCAAGTATGATGTGGGAGTTGTTGTGCAGGCTGTGTTAGGATACGTCTGTCGCGGACGAACCATGTTTCGGCATAAAGCCTGTAAATTGCAATATTGTTCCTGAAAAGTATAACAGAAATAATATTAACCTTGCTATATTTGTACCACCAAACCTAAAGTGTCTCTTACCACAAATTATTAAAAGACAAATGAATTACGATAACATCGTTTCTTTACTTGGTTCTGAAGGGGAAAGCCTGCTTCAGTATGAAAGCAAAACTATTTCTAAAGAGCAGCTGCATGCGCCGGGCCCTGATTTCGTGGACCGTATTTTTGCGCAGAGCAACCGCAACCCACAAGTACTGCGCAGCTTACAGCAACTGTTCGACCATGGCCGCCTTGGTGGCACGGGTTACCTGTCTATCCTACCGGTTGACCAGGGTATTGAGCATACTGCCGGTGCATCGTTCGCACCAAACCCTATTTATTTCGACCCAGAGAACATCATTAAACTGGCTATTGAAGGTGGCTGTAACGCGGTTGCAACCACATTTGGTAACCTGGCTATGATGTCCAGAAAATATGCGCACCGCATTCCGTTCATCGTAAAAATCAACCACAATGAGCTACTGACTTACCCTAACAAGTTCGACCAGATCATGTTCGGTTCTGTAGATGAAGCCTGGAACTTAGGTGCTGCTGCCGTTGGCGCAACTATATACTTTGGTTCAGAAGAGTCTTCGCGCCAGATAATTGAAGTAGCTGAGGCTTTTGAAAGAGCACACCAGCTAGGTATGGCAACCATCCTATGGTGCTATGCGCGTAACAATGCCTTCAAAAAAGACGGTGTAGACTACCACGTAGCTGCCGATATTACAGCACAGGCCAACCACCTGGGCGTAACCATCCAGGCCGATATCATCAAGCAGAAACTGCCTGAGAACAACGGTGGCTTCACAGCGATCAACTTCGCGAAGTCTCATAAGGCGATGTATGATAAGCTGACTACCGACAACCCGATTGATTTAACACGTTATCAGGTGGCAAACTGCTATATGGGCCGTGCAGGTCTTATCAACTCCGGTGGTGAGTCTAAAGGCGAATCGGATCTGGCAGATGCAGTTCGTACAGCTGTAATTAACAAGCGTGCGGGCGGTATGGGCCTCATCTCTGGCCGTAAAGCGTTCCAGAAAGATATGAAAGTTGGCGTTGAGTTGCTGAACGCAATTCAGGATGTTTACCTGAGCAACGAGATTACATTAGCGTAATTTGTAGCAGAACTGCTGATAATTACATAATTTTGTGACCTGTCTTTTACAAAGCTCTCCGGAGCCCAGAAAGGCAGGTCACTTTTTTGATGTACCCAGCCGGGTGGCTGCAAGTATTTTATCACATTTTATGTGCCCTGAGCACACTTTTAACCTATGATGCCTTGGTTTAAACGCGTAGAAAAAGGAATACACACGCCTACAGAGCAGAAGAAGGAAACCCCCGATGGCCTATGGTATAAGTGCCCGAGCTGCAAAGCTGTAACCAGCATGGCCGAGCATCGCAAAAATCTGAGCACCTGCGTTAAGTGTAACCACCACGACCGGGTAGGCTCTAAAGAGTACTTTGCCATACTTTTCGATAACAACGAGTTTACAGAACTGGATGCTAACCTTACCTCAGGCGACCCGCTGGATTTCGTTGATTCCAAGCCATACCCGAACCGTATAGTTGCTACCCAGAAAGCTACCGGCCTGAAGGATGCTGTGCGAACAGCTTATGGTAAAATGAATGGACAGGAAATAACCATCGCCTGTATGGACTTCAACTTTATAGGTGGTTCGATGGGATCGGTGGTAGGAGAGAAGATAGCCCGTGCTATTGACCATGCCCGCCAAACACGCACTCCGTTTATGATGATCTCAAAATCGGGTGGTGCACGTATGATGGAAGCTGGTTTCTCATTGATGCAGATGGCGAAAACGTCGGCTAAGCTGGCACAGTTGTCTGAAGAAGGCCTGCCATATATCTCGATGCTGACAGACCCGACTACGGGTGGTGTAACGGCATCTTACGCCATGCTGGGCGATTTTAACATTGCAGAGCCGGGCGCACTTATTGGTTTTGCCGGCCCGCGTGTAATTAAAGAAACTATAGGTAAAGATCTGCCTAAAGGCTTCCAGAGTGCTGAGTTTGTATTGGAGCACGGCTTCCTTGATTTTATAGTTGACCGCAAAGAGCTGAAGCAGAAACTGACAGACCTGTTGAGCATGATCAGCCAGCCAGCAGCTGAACCTGAAAAAGTAAAAACCAAGAAAGCTACCAAAGCATCTTAAGGATAAATATAATTTTTCTAAAGCCTGCTTCCAGCACTTGGTGGCAGGCTTTTTTGTGTTGCAACAACTCTTACAATAAGATCTATATATTTATAGAAGTAAATATTATTTTCAGGATACTTGTATTGTTTTAAGGATTCTGGTCGTTTCTGAAAAGTTGGCACTTGTATTGCAAGTGCCTCCGTAGCAAAAGCAAATAAATTTTTATCATTAAGCTATTAAAAACCGTAAACCAACTTTTACCAACTACAAAAAACATGAAAGCTTTAAAATTATCTCTGACATCATTTTTGGCTGCTGCCATGCTCTTTACATCATGCCAGAGCACACGCCCTGTAGCTGATAACTCGGGATCAACAACTCAGACAACTCAGACCGGCGATAAAAAAGGAATGAACAAGACCACGAAAGGTGGTATTATAGGTGCTGGTTCTGGTGCCGTAATCGGTGGTATTATTGGTAACAGAATGGGCAACACTGCTGCCGGCGCTATAGTTGGTGCTGCTGTAGGTGGTGCAACAGGTGCTGTTATTGGCCGCCGTATGGACAAGCAAGCTGCTGAACTGGAGAAGAGCATGGAGAATGCGAACGTAGAGCGTGTAGGCGAAGCAATCCGTATCAATTTTGACTCTGGTATCCTGTTCGCTACTAACTCTGCTGAGCTGAGCGCATCTGCTAAAAAGGACATTGCCAAACTCGCGCAAACCTTGAAAGAGTACGAAGGTACTAACGTAATTATTGAAGGCCACACCGACAACACCGGTAGCTATGAGCTTAACCAGAAGCTGTCTGAGCGTCGTGCCCAGTCTGTGCTTAACTATGCCAGAAGCTTGGGTGTAGATGCTTCGCGTTTACAGGCAAAAGGCTATAGCTACGACCAGCCAATTGCTGATAACACTACTGTAGAAGGCCGTTCGCAGAACCGTCGTGTAGAGATCATCATTATTGCGAATGATGAAATGAAAAAGGCTGCTGAAAGTGGTCAGCTGAAGTAATAACTGTTTAGAAAAGTAAGAAATGCCCGTCAGCTTCGGTTGGCGGGCATTTTTGTTTTAAAGGCGGATATGTTGTGTAATGATGCTTTAGCTTTTTTTAAAAACCTGTGAAATATATTAGACGTTAATGTATACTATAAAAACTATATAAAAAGATGATAATCAGTAAACTATAGAAAAATAGCCTATAGTTGGGTTCAGGATTAGCAAAGAAAGCGGTGCAAAATCCTGAACATTTTTTGAAAGAAACAGTAATAAGCACTTGAATTTGAATCCTGAGGATTCGTAACACAGACCAAAAGAATAAGACATATGAAAAGATTGAGAATTTATTTATCGTTGCTGGTAGTAGTTGGTTTACTAATTACCGGATGTAATGCCAGCAAAACAGTTAAGGGTGGTGCTATTGGTGCCGGTTCCGGTGCTGTAGTAGGTGGTGTAATTGGTAAAGCTGCCGGTAACACAGCTGCGGGTGCCATTATAGGTGCTGCCGTGGGTGGGACTGCCGGTGCCCTGATTGGCCGCCATATGGACAAGCAGGCTGCAGAACTGCAGCGCGACCTTGAAAATGCTAAAGTTGAGCGTGTAGGCGAGGGTATCAAAATTACATTTAACTCCGGTATCCTGTTTGCCACTAACTCTTCAGACTTGCAATCTAACGCCAGAACCGAGATTACACAGCTGGCCCAAACCCTGCAGAAATATCCTGACACCAACATCCTGATTGAAGGCCATACAGACAATACAGGTGCCCGTGACTTGAACCAGCGTTTATCAGAGCGTCGTGCCGAGTCTGTTTCTAACTTCTTGTCTCAGCAGGGAGTAGCCCGCAACCGTATGACTACACAAGGCTATGCCTTTGACCAGCCAGTTGCTGATAACTCAACAGCAGCCGGTCGTCAGCAGAACCGCCGTGTGGAGATTGCCATTTTCGCGAACGAAAAGATGAAAAAAGCCGCAGAACGCGGTGAGCTATAGTGTAAATTAAAAGTGTGATTAGTTGATTTTTCAGCCGTACCCTTGGGTGCGGCTGTTTTTTGTACCCTACCTATGAAACGATACTTAAAAATGGCTTTACTGAGCGCCGGTATTGTACTGGTTGCAAGTGCCTGCGAACGTTTTACCCAATTCAACCCTATACAAAAGCAGAAAACGACACTCCTGCCAGCCTTTCTGAAGTAAGTGTTTGTGCAGTTATTTCTGGCTGAGCCGCAGATTAATTAGGATTATTTGGATTATTTGGATTAAGGCCGTTGCTATAGTTGAGGCTATAGTTTTATAGTTCCTGTTGGTCCAACCACCCCGTTATCCCCTCCTTGTCTAAGGCGGGGAACTCTGTCTTTGCTATAGTAGGTTCTTTTAGTTTTATAGTTAGCATTTTAACCCACCGCTAACCCCTCCCGAGAGGGGAATTTCGGCTATAGTTATAGTTTAGGTTATCGTGCTAAAGTTACACACCAAGAGCAGGGCAGGTTTACTTGGCCCCACGAAAATATGACCATGGAAGGGCGACAGAACTATAGCTCTTGAACAAACTATAGGTTAGCTATCGAAAGATGTCAGTCTTTGGGTTGAGCGCCTTGTAGATTTCTGGTGCCGTTAGGCATTGCGACGATAGGAGCAAAAGAAATGTACGCAGCGCGATGCCCGAATACGGGGCCTCGCGGCCGTGAGCGCACCAAAGCAACTATAAAACGATAGGTGAGTAGAGCTCCCAGGATCAGAGGTAACTATAACACAAACTGCTCGTGGCAAGTGGCAACTATAGTTAGCTAGAGGGCAAATAAGATGTCTCGACTAACGCTCGACATGACAATAGAGAAACTATAGACGCTTCTTTCTATTGTGGAGCAAAAACACAATCGACATTGTGATCATACTCCCCAGCAAACCTAAAGCAATATCCTTCTGCGCGTCCCAGATATCTCCCTGCATTCCTAAAAAGTCCATAGCCTGCTCGTTGCCCTTGTAAAGTAAATCAGCTACAGCCCACTCTATCAACTCATATAATGCGCCCAGCGAGAGCACAAATTCTATGGGTAGCAGGTAACTTAGGGAACGTTTCACCTTAAGGCCGCGCACCAGCACATCGTGCATAGGGTAGGAGAGCAGCAAACCAAAACCGAAATGCACCATCCGGTCGTAGTGGTTGCGGTTCAGGTTGAACTGTTGTTTAAGCCATTCGCCGACGGGAGCGTCAGGGTACTGATACTGGCTGCCGTACACATGCAGAAGCAGAAACAGGAAGATGAAAGTATAGCTGGTATCGGAGAAGCGGAAAATGTTGTAGAAGGCCACCAGGCAGATGAGCAGCGACAAGGTAAGCAGGTTTTCAGTAGCCCAGTTGAGCAGGTCAGGTGTTGTAATAGCTGAATAAACCCAATAAATCAGAAACAGCGCCATATACGCAACATGAAGCGGCCTTTGCAGAAATGGCTTCCGGGTGATGTGTTGTCTAGAGGTTATGGGCATATCAGAAACTGTTACAGCTTTTTGAAGTCTTAAAAACTAATACACCTGTTTTCTTAAAATTGATACAGGGCGTGTATCTTTGGCAAAAATTAACCTATTCTGAATTAAACCAGAAGACCATGACATTACGATTACTGGCAGCATTATACTTTGTGTGTGTAAGCTTTACGGCAGCAGCACAGGAAAAATTTTTGCAATCGGGACCGATGGTAGGCTACTCCGAAATGCGTGAAGTAAAACTATGGGTGCAGACAAAAGAGGCAGCCAAAGTAAAAATAAAATACTGGGCCAAAGACGAACCCGCAAAAGTATTTACTACTGCTGAGGTGCGTACCGAGGCTGACAATGCCTTTGCCACGCATTTAGTTGCAGATCAGGTAAACTATGGCAAGAAGTATAGTTATGAACTTTATATCAACAACAAGAAAGTAAAGCGCAATTATCTTTTAGAGTTTCAGACGCAGGATTTGTGGCAGCACCGCAAAGATGCCCCGGATTTCAGTTTTGCTGTGGGCAGCTGCTTTTATGTAAACGACCCGCATTACGACCGTCCGGGCAAACCGTATGGCAGCACCAGCTTCGAGATCCTGACCTCGATACACCAGAAAAAACCGGACTTTATGCTCTGGATTGGCGACAATACCTACCTGCGTGAACCAGACTGGAACAGCAAAACAGGAATACAATACCGCTACACGCATACCCGCTCGGTGCCAGAGTTACAGCCGCTACTGGGCTCGGTGCACAACTATGCCATCTGGGACGACCACGATTACGGCCCCAACAACGCTGACCGTAGCTTCTGGGAGAAAAACCTGACTTCGGAAGCTTTCAAGACTTTCTGGGCTAACCCAAACTATATTTTCGACAATGGAGCCATTACCGGCACTTTCCAGTGGAACGATGTACAGTTCTTTATGATGGATGACCGCTGGTTTAAAAGCCCGAACAGCCGCACTACTGACAAAGCTTATTTAGGCGAAGAACAGCTGAACTGGCTGATAGATGCGCTGCATGCAAGCCCGGCTACCTTTAAGGTGATTTGTGTGGGCGGGCAGGTACTAAACCCGGCTGCCGTTAAGGAAAACTATAGCAACCACCCCGAAGAGCGCCAGAAACTACTGGACGCCATTGCACAGGCAAAAATTAAAGGTGTGATCTTTATGGATGGCGACCGCCACTTTACAGAACTCACCAAACTGGAGCGCCCTGGCACTTACCCGCTTTACGATTTCACGGTATCGCCGCTTACTGCCGGTATTTCTAACCCAAGGGATGAAGCCAACACACTGCGTGTGCCGGGTACGCTGGTGCAGGAGCACAACTTTGCTATAGTTAGTGTGCATGGGCCGGCCAAAGAGCGCGCTTTTAAAGTAACAATTTACAACGCAAAAGGAGCTGAGATCTGGACGCGGGAAGTGAAAGCATCGGAGTTGCAGTAAACTATAGTTTAAACGTGCTACTATAGCTACCCAGTAACATGCCGGGACACCATTTGTAGCTCACACTCGCAGGATGCGAGCGAAGGCAGTAGGCACCAAGGTAAGAAAGCCCTGTATAGTTCAGGCTATAGTTCAAGCCATCAGGCCCGGTTGGTAATGCACTAAGCGGATCGGGTTGTCTGACGGATTTTTGGTGGGGTCGCAGTGGTAGCCGAATATTTCGTAGTTGCTGATATAAGGCAGTAGTTTCTTGTAAAAAGTATGGCCGGTGTTTTCTGCATTAAACGTGATGTCGTGGTACACGCAGGTGCGCATGATTGGCATTTTATCCAGCCGTTCGAACAGTGGCTCGGGCTTGCCCAGATCTCCCGAGTAAACTAATCTGGTTTCATCTTCAAACACGAAAGCATAAGTCTGCAGGTTTTCAGAGTGGAGGTTTAGCGTATCGATGGCGCTTATGCCCTCCACCTGCTCCAGGGGTACAAACTCCGCATATTTATCCGGATCTTTTAGCTGAGGCTCCAGCCAACTACAGAGCTGTTGCTTAAACTGCTCCGACTGGTAAAGGATAACCGGGCGCGGGCTCTTTTCGATAATGCTTTTGTAGAGAAGCAGTGTGGGAAGGCTACCGATGTGGTCGTTGTGCAGATGCGTTAGCAGGATGTAGCTTACCTTCGAGATCAGGCTTTTATGTACCAGTGTCGTAAAAACGGTAAAACCGCAGTCGATCAAAATATTCTTTCCCCTGAAAGAAAGCAGCGCCGCCGAGTTCAGGTAATCAACATCAAAAGCGCCACCGGTGCCTAGAAATTTTATCTGCATACGTTCCTGTTTAATACATCTGCTCTGAATTTTGCTTTATCGTATAGCGTATAAACCTGCAAATAGTTGTACAGAAAGTTCAACTATAGAAGTTGCCCGTTTGCTCTGCCAAACTATAGCTGCGTGCCTGCAAAGCTCTTTTTACAACTATAGCTGCCTGCAAATTAACTGAACAGAACGAAAGTGCGTAAGAAAATGTGCAAAACAGAGGCCCATGGATGCACACGAACTACCACCACAGGAAAAAGCTTTGCTTACGCACGAGCTGCTGAACAAGACCTATAAACGGCTGAAGTTAGAGAAGCGTCGCGACCACATGCACGAGCTTATCTCAACCATGCTCTCACACCGCACAAACCACAAAGACGAAGAAACGGCATTTTATACCATGATGGAGCGCTTCGGGGATTGGGAGGGCGTTATGAATGCGGATTTTGAAGCCCTGGCCGATGCCATTAAAACCACCCGCTACCCCGGCCAGAAGGGGCCACAGATACAGGAAACGCTACGGATTATAAAAGCAGAGCGCGGAGAATTTAACATCGATTTTCTGGATGACCTGCCTGTGCCCGAAGCACTGGCCTGGCTGACCAAACTGCCGGGCGTGGGACCAAAAACAGCAACCTTACTTTTACTCTTTAACTTTCATAAACCGGTAATGCCCGTTGATACGCACGTGTTCCGGATAAGCCAGCGCGTGGGGTTGATCGGTGCAAAAGTTACTGCCAATAAGGCCCATGACCTGCTGCTTAAAATGCTCCCCGAAGAGCCGGTTGAGCTGTTTAACTTTCATGTGCACATGCTGCGCCATGGCCAGCGGGTATGCACGTTTTTCGCGCCTAAATGCGAAGAGTGCGTGCTGCACAACATCTGCAATTATTACGAGGATGTACGGTTTAAGGAAATTGATAAGGCGGCGTAGAGCTCAGGTAAACTATAGTTACTCTTTCAGAATTCTGAAGAACAGGTATGGTGCAAAGGCAACCCATATTGGAATCAGCACCCAAAGGCGGCCTTTAACGATGTTATAGTCTTCGAGCATTTGCGGCCATGTTTTGCCCGACATATAGCCCATGCCAAACTCAAAAACCAGTGTCAAAATCAGCCAGAGAGTCCCGATGGTTATGGCTTGCTCCGATGTAGTAGGTGGGTATTTTTTAATTAAAAACCAGATATAAACCGCAAAAAGTAACAGGAGTGTGATTGTCGAAATCTGGCGGGCAGCTAGCTCTCCTGTATAGTTCTTATACCACAAGTCTCTCGCTGTGCCATTTATAACAGCCAGCACAATCATCGGGAACCATAGAAGGAAATATTTGAGCATGAGTTTATAGATTAACCCTCCCGGCTCAGCAAAGGTGGCAATTAAGAAGATCCATAGTTTTGCTGCCTCCTTTGGTGAGTTGCTATATGTTCAGTTGCTATATTACTTTCTGTATAATTCTGTTTCTTCTTAACACAGAACTTAATGCGCAGGACAGTGCAATTCCTAATACGCTAACCAGAATAAATTTTATATGGCTGCTTAGAATAAAGGGCTTAAACGCTAACTGTAAACCAATTACAATAAGTAAATGAAACAGGTAGATGCCATACGAATTATTGGATAATACTTTTGTAAAGGAATTCATTGTGTTAAAATACTTTTTAAAAACAACAATAAACCCTAAACATAACCCGACACAAATAAAGGATTCGATGATTGACTCGGCCCAGAGCTGTGGTAAATAACCATATATGAATTTCTGAGATACAAATAGCAGAATGGCTAATGCCAGATACATAAAACCTGTAGATGTTTTAATGCTATCCAACCATTTGTATTTATTAAATACAGTGCCCAGAATAAACAAGCTAAAATATTGAGGCAGGTGTGCAACTTCTAACGGGAAACCCCAGGTTACCCATTTATCAATGGGGTATTGCTGTCTGACCAAAACGTTAATCGGAATTAAAAAAGCAAGATAAATTAAGGGATACCATACCTTAAATGGTTGTGCTTGCTTATTTACTGTATCGGCTCTTTTAAAGAACAGATAAATAATAGAATAAACGAGTAATGAGGCCACAAACCAAAGGTGCCCAACTGAAAGTGGTGGCTGATTAAAGTGCAGGTCAAGGGCAAAATTGATGTAGCTGCTTTTGCTATCACTTAAAAGAAAATGAAGTGGTGTAAAAATCAGGAATATAAAAACAGCTAAAGGCACGCCGAGTTTAATCAGTCTTTCTCCAATAAGTTTAGTTTTGGTCTTTCGTTTTAGCGAAAAATGGATAAAAAAGCCGGATATAAAGAAATAGAAACCCATCATATAGGCAGCGTTAAAGAAGAAAAACGGACGTAAGTAGTCTACCTTCTGAGCTTCATCAACTATCCAGACCCCGCCAGTATTTCCATAAGCTTGCCCGGCATGATGGATTACCACCATACAAGTCAGGAAAACTTTGATCAGGTCGATGTAAATTAGTCTATCAGTTGAGCTCTTCATGATGGTGGCTAATAACAGAAATCTCAGTCTTGCTTTATATCTAAGTTTATAGCTAAGCGGGCTAGAATTAGGAACCGTGCAATATAGGTTTTTGCTAATATAAATAATATAGACTATAACCTATATTTAGTTCTTGGCCTTCGGTCACTTAATTGCAGGGTATTTTCTCAGCCTCGTAGCCACTCTTATCTGAGGGGCTGAGGGGGCAATTTTACTATAGTTTATAGTTGGTATTTCGCAGGATGAATGGTTAGAGCGAACTGCTGAAGTAGACCTCAAACTATGGTTTAATGCCAGTCCAGGAACTTAACGGTCTGCTTTTCTTTTAAGCGTGGTTTTACAGGGTTAAGCGTTTGGCCGTTTAGTACGGAAGTGTATTTTTCAAGATATGCTTCGGCCATTTTTCTGGAGTTAAAAACATCTGCGGCATATTCGTGGCAGCGCCTGCGCGAGAACCGGTCTATCGTTTTTACCGCCTCTGCCAGCTCAGCACTGTTATTAGAAAGGTAGCCTACATCCGAAGTTACAAGCTCGGGCAACGAGCCATAAGGTGTGCCCAGCACAGGACAGCCGAAGTATAAGCTTTCTGTAATGGCCAGCCCAAAGGGTTCGGACCACCTTACCGGGAAAATTAACCCCTTGGAGTTCTGCAGCAATCTCAGCTTTTCGGGGCCGCCTACCATACCATGGAAATGTATGTTAGGGTTAAGCGTAAGCCGGAAGCCCATTTTTATATTCAGTCGGTTGCCGCCAAGCACCTTCAGCTTCTCACCTTTCACCGCACTGATCACTTGTATGGCGCCTCTTACATTTTTTACGCGCCAGGCTGCATTGCCCAGAAAATGAAAATAGCTCCGTTCATTATCGAGCTGCACAGGGCCATAGTCGTTCCAGTCGAGGCCGTTGTATACAAAAGACGTGGAATTGAAACGGCTGGCATGGTTACGCGATACAAACACCGTGTTGAGGTCGAATTCATCGTACACGTTGTAGTTGCTGTGCATGGTAAAAATGTAGGGCTTGGGCACATCAGCGGGCGGCACAATGTTAAAATGCACCACATCCACCGAGTCTGGTATCTGCACTACAACTGGTTTTACCGGGTTAAGAGGTAATACATCTGCAAAGGGGCAATAGGAGCCCGGCTTAACCAAGAAAGTTACTTTATGCCCCATGCGCACCAGTTCCTTGCCCAGGTACCAGATTACTCTTTCGGTGCCGCCATAGGTTGTAACAGGTAGCTGCCCACTGTTAACGATCAGGATATGCATGCAGTCTTAACTTAAAAAAAGCAGCGTTAAATTTAGATAACTTAAATGTTCCCGTGTTATGGTTGAACACTTTTGATAAGCTGCCTATGGCGTACAAACAGGTAACCTATGCAACTATAGTTTCAGCTATAGTTTGCATTGTACTGTAAGCCGGAAATTATAGTTGCTAAGACTTGGCGCCGCCTGTTAAGTGATACTGCCGGATATAGTTTGTCAGGAATCCTTCTACCTTGCTTTCTTTCATTTTCATGACGCTGGCAAAAGTTTTTATAAGGGACTCGTACGTGTTCTGGCTTTTCTCAAACTGCCTTATTCCCTGTAGTCCTCTCTCTTCATAAACCAGCTGATACACAACAGCACCAGCTACATAACGCGGACTCTGCTCCGTAGCATACCTGAATTTGTTGCTGTACAGGTCATGGAAAGTGACGTTAGGATGATTCTCGTAAATGTCTTTCGATACGGCGTGCAGCGTTTCCTGGAAGGGAGTATAGCCATCAACTCCGCCCAGCCAGGTGGCAACCCCTTCTGCCAGAAAGTGGTTTTGCAGCAGCGGGTAAACCATGTGCACAAACTCGTGCAGGTGCTCCTCGCGCCCTTTTGCTGATAAGGCCCTGTTGTATAGTTTCTGAGTAAAACCGGTGCTGTAAGAGAGCCAGTAATCGAGGTTATGCAGCCTGCCCAATTCTTCTTCCGAGCTCATCACATAAAAATCGAATGGTCTGGCTTCCTTTAGCTCCATCCTGGCTACTACATCCTCAACAAACCGGCTTGCTTTCTCGGCGTTAGCTGCTGAAAAGTTGAAAGTGGGCGGGTAATAAAATGTAACCCATTTGGTTTTATAGTTGCCCCATCGGCTCAACTCGTTCGACCAAGTATTCTCCAGTTTCCAGGTTCCTGTTTTATCTCTTGCGGCATAGTAACGCAACAGAAACGGCGGATTCATTTTATAGTCGACCATCCATTGCTGCACGGTGTCGGCGGCGAGCAATATGCGGGCTACATACTTCTCGCCAGCAGGTTCTATGCTCAGCACAGTCGGTTTAAAGGTGCTGAATAATTGCTTTGCGTTCATGTGGGCAAACAGAAAATGAGCGGCCAGGTCGAAGTTGCCATTCTGCTGCTTATAGTAATAATTCACTTCCTGCTCGTTCCAGTAAGGGTTCTGGTACACGCTATCGGGGCTGGAGTTGAAGTAGTTGCCAATAAGCTGGTAAACTGCTTTTACTTCGGAACGGGTAGTGTCTATGCGGGCTGTAATGGCCGGTTTTACCTGGCCAAAAGCACTACAGGAAAACAGAACCACAAATATTACCGGCAGGCTGAATCTTATAGTTTTCATATCAGGGGAGGAGTATTAGGAACAATAGACCTGCAATATGGAATGTTAAGTTTAGGTTAATGGACTGGGCTAAGAAGTAGTTCAGGGAACTATAGGTTTTACTGAGTGAACATCAGCTTCTTTTGTAAGCCAGTTGTTCCAGTCATTTGCCACCTGGTCCCAACCAAACTTGCCGTAGTCTATTTTCCCTTCTTTGTCAAAACCAAAGTAGTTGTGCTCCACTCCAATGTATGGCTTAAAGGTAAAGTTGCTCTTCCCTTTTCTGATTGTCTCAAGCCATAGGTAATCGTTAAAGGTGACCCCATAATCTTTTGTGCCATAACTAATCAGTACCGGAATCTTAAACTTCATCAGGTAATCAATAGGAGGGATAGAAAAGTCGTAGGTGGTTTTGTAGGCGTCTCCGCCCTGAGAGGCTACACTTGTTGGGTCGCTTACAATGTTTTCCCAGTACCTGAACATCTCTTCTGATCTGGTACCGGTGGAGTCGTCGTATGCCCGGGCCTGCGCGACCATGGTAGCCATCCGACCGAAGGGGTTGCCACCTGAATAAATGAGGTGCGTTACGTCTTTGCTTTCGAGGGCAAGCTTGGCTGCCACGGTTGAGCCCGCGGAATGGCCTGCCGCTATTAGTTTATCTTTTTTTACCCACTGCTGTTTCTTCAGGTGTTTTATCACTGCCTGCGCGCGGTTAACATAGTAATCTACGTTGTCTCTGGAGTAGAACTGGGCAGGAGGGATACCTGTTTTGGGGTCAGCATAAGCACCATTTTTCAGATCCTTCTGGTATGCGATCAATGGCACAAAAGGCTTACTGATGATGGCCAGGTGGAAATTAACCAGCAAACTATCTGTCTGGAATGGAAACACCCTGTAAGGTTTTCCTTCAGTATCTAACAATATTAATGGCCGCGCCTGTGAGCCCTGGTCGAAAAGGATAACTGGTTTCGCTTTCTGTTCTTCGTCTTTCTTAGAAAGTATGAGAATATCTACGGGATCTTTCAGGAAGCTTATCTGCAGATGGCGGTATCCAAAGTCTTCTGGCTTTTGCGTTTGGGCAGCAGCCTGTAAAACCGAGAATAGAAATAATAAGAACAGGAGGTAAAGTCGTTTCAAGCTTCGGTTTGTTTTATGGTTTTGGGCGGTAACGGCTTGGCTATGAGCAGTAGCGTCCCACAGGGCGCTATGGCTTATAGGTCTTGTTAGCTGCTGCCTTTTTTTCTTTTCTTCAGTAGAATATCGTAATCAAAATACTTTTTTGTCTCTTGATTGATGATGAGCAAAATATCTGAGAGTTCTTTCAGGCTGTTCTCGTTATCATTTAAAATCAGTAAATCTTCATTAAGTCTGTTTTGATTGGTTAGCAAGTCCTTTTCAACCTTAAGTCCTTTCCATATGTCGTTTTCAACATCTCGGCTGATTGATTTAATTGAATCAAACTTGTCATGAAATAAACTAATCCCCATAAAGCTCTCACAAATTAGAATTAAGCCATAGATTTTATTCAATTCGTGCTTTGATAATTCTTTTCCATGTTCTAATGTTTTGTCTGTAATTCCCTGTAAGTCAATTGTGGATATTATTCTTCGTAATTGATATGCAAAGTGACAAAGCTTTTGGACATTCATTAGCAGCATGAAAATCACTCTTGGCTGAACTGTATTCTTGTGTTCCTTAAAGTCTTTTTGCAATGTTTCGATGAAGTCATTAATGAATAAATACTCTTTTTTGGGTTCATTTTTAACACTTGGTTCATGATATTCTAACTTTTCTGAAGTGAGTATATTCAATATCAAACCAATCTGCTTCTTTAGATAGTATTGAAAATTTCTCCTTGCTCTATATTCTTCATACTTCTTTTGAGCAAAAGGAATTATAACAGAAGCAACGAGAGCAAGAACTGCAACGAGTAACATCCAACCACTCCATTCAATTTTATCTTCTATGTTCATTTAGTTCTTCTGTATTCAGGTTGCAGCTAACTATAGTATAACAGGAGTTTATTCCGTTTATAGGGCCAAATACGGCGGATAAACGGAACTGGATTAACGAATATACTATATACAAGAAGTTTAATATACGATTTTATTTACATAGAACATACTCCAATTTAGCTCCTAGGTCACTCACGTTAAGCATCGCGTTTCTGCCGCAGATCAGTGCCAGGTTCAGGGGTTCGTGGCCCACCGGAAAGTTGTAACAAACAGGGTAGTTGTACTTGCCGGTATGTTCTGCTATAATTTCATAAGCTGTTTTACCGAAAGGGATGGAGTTGTCTTTCATGTCGCTCATGTCGCCAACTATAAGACCGGCCAGGTTGCTGAGCTTGCCGCTGCGGTCGAGGTGCACCAGCATACGGTCTATATGGTAAAGGTATTCGTCCAGGTCTTCGAGGAACAGAATTTTGCCTTCGGTATTGATGTCGGATTTAGTGCCGGTGAGCGTGTGCAGCATGGAAAGGTTGCCGCCTACCAACTGGCCTTGGGCGGTGCCGGTGCGATTGAAGGGATGTGGAGCCGAGCTATAATTTAAGTTTTCCCCGAACAGGGTTTTTCTTAGCGTTTCTACAGAATCAATCGTTCCTTCACGGCCAAACAGCACGGGCATAATGGCATGTATGGTTTCGATGCCCAGGTTATGGATATGGCTGTGAATGGTGGTTACATCGCTGAAGCCAACTACCCACTTGGGGCGCTGCCGGAACTTTGTGAAATCAACCTGATCGATGATTCGGGTGGTGCCGTAACCGCCGCGTGCGCAAACGATGGCTTTTACCGTTTCATCATCAAGCATCTGCTGGAAGTCCTGCAAACGCAATGCATCCTCGCCGGCAAACTGATTATAGCTGGCATCGATTGTTTGCCCTAACACCACCTGAAGGCCCCAGTTTTCGAAGGTTTGGATTGCAGGCACAAGCTCTTGTGCGGTTATTTTACGGGCAGTAGAAACGATGGCAATCTTGTCGCCGGGTTGCAGGGCTGGTATCATAATCAGGTTAAACTATAAGCGGTTGCCAAGTTAGGGATTTCCGGTAAAGTTTGCAGGTGTCCGTGTTTTTAAGCAATTTCAGGAGCTAAACTAAATTTAAACTGCCGGGCATCTTACTTTTTCCTGCCCGGCTAAACGCACATCACCCTAACCTATGACCACCTTACAAAAGAAAAAGTCCGGTATCGACAGATTTTTATCTGTTATAGAACGAATCGGAAATGCCTTGCCTCACCCTGCTACTTTGTTTGCCGGTTTCGCGCTCTTAATCATTATTTTATCGTGGGTTGCCAGCCTCTTTGATATGGCCGTGGTACACCCGGGCACCGGCGAAACCGTTACACCCGTAAACCTGCTCTCTGCCGATGGGTTGCACATGATCCTGACGCGTATGGTTACCAACTTTACCGGCTTTGCGCCGCTGGGTACAGTACTGGTGTCGTTGCTTGGTATTGGTATTGCTGAAGGCACCGGCCTGATAGGTGCGGTACTGCGTTTAGTGGTGCTGGCCTCGCCGAAGCGATTGCTAACGTTCGTAATTGTATTTGCCGGTGTTATGTCTAATACGGCTTCTGAAGTGGGTTATGTCCTTTTAGTGCCTTTGGCTGCTATTATTTTCCTTGCTGCGGGACGTCATCCGCTGGCCGGTCTGGCTGCTGCGTTTGCCGGCGTGTCGGGTGGCTATAGTGCCAACCTGTTACTCGGCACTGTTGATCCTTTGCTTGCCGGCCTTTCCACGGAAGCTGCCAAAATCATCGATCCGAACTATGTGGTAAACCCTGCCGCTAACTATTATTTTATGTTCGTATCTACGTTCCTGATTGCTGGCCTGGGCACCTGGGTAACCGAGAAAATCGTAGTTCCGCGCCTTGGCGAGTATACGGGTGAAGAAAAACCGGAAAGCATCGACCGCCTGAACCCGCTGGAAAAGCGCGGCATACTTTACGCAACTATAGCGGTGCTGCTTATGTCGGCATTTATACTGGGCGGCCTTATTCCGGAAAATGGTTATCTGCGCGACCCTGAAACTGGTGATATCCTGAATTCACCGTTTATGTCGGGCATTGTGGCGTTCATCTTCATCCTGGCTGGTGTGGCCGGTATTGCTTACGGTATTGGTGCTAAAACCATCAAAAACGACAGCGATGTGATGCGTGGCATGGCTAAATCAATGGAAACACTGGGCTCCTACATTGTACTGGTATTTTTTGCAGCGCAGTTCGTAGCCTACTTCAACTGGACTAACCTGGGGCTTATACTGGCTATTAACGGCGCTGAAGTACTGCAAACCATGGGTCTGAGCGATATCCCGCTGATGATCATGTTCATTCTGGTGGCAGCAACTATAAACCTGGTAATGGGCTCGGCTTCGGCTAAATGGGCTATTATGGCACCTGTTTTCATCCCGATGTTTATGCTCCTGGGCTACACACCAGAATTCACGCAAACAGCTTACCGCATCGGTGATAGTGTTACCAACATTATCTCACCCATGATGTCGTACTTCGCCCTGATTGTGGCCTTTATACAGCGCTATGATAAGAAAGCGGGTATCGGAACGGTTATCTCTACCATGTTGCCATACACGGTTGTATTCCTGATCGGCTGGACCTTATTGTTTATCGTCTGGATCATTTTCGGATGGCCGGTAGGACCTGGCGCCGAGATGTATATGCCGAAATAAGGTTTTGAGAGAAGACTTTGTAACTATAGTAACGCCGGAGAGCTAACTGCTTTCCGGCGTTACTGTTTTAAGTTTACAGGGATCTTAAATGTTATATAGTTTTCTTCTACTGTCATTTCGCGTGTAACGAGAAATCTATTACTGACTATAGCTCTCTTTTGTCATGTCGAGCGTTAGTCGAGACATCTTATAGGTCCTATAGTTAAAGTCTGTTATCTATTGCCACAAGCAGTTTGTGCTATAATTTCCTTCTACCCTAGGAGCTCTACCAGCCTACAGTTGGCATAGTTGCTTTGGTGCGCTCCCGGCCGCGGGGCCTCGTCTTCGGGCATCGCGCGGTGTACATTTCTTTTGCTCCTATTGTCGCAATGCCTGACGGCACCAGAAATCTACAAGGCGCTCAACCCAAAGACTGTGATCACTTCGATAGCTAAGCTATAGTTTATTAATAGGTTATAGTTGTATCGCCTTTCCGTGGTAGTAGTTTCGTGGGGCAGGCTGCGCCTGCCTGCTCCTGGTTTGTAACTATAGCACGAGAGCTCAAACTATAGCCCTAGTGGGAATTCCCCTCTTGGGAGGGGTAAGGGTGGGTTAAAAGAGAAACTATAGAACTATAGCTGAAACTATAGCGAAGGCAGAAAAGTCCCCCTTTGAAGGGGGTAGGGGGATGACTAATGCTAACTATAGAACTTTAAGCTTAACTATAGCATAAGCTTAAAGCTCCCCTCCTTGGACAAGGAGGGGCAGGGGTGGTTGGACCAACAGCAACTATACAACTATAAGCCTTCGCTTTACCTGAGCGAGAAGCCTTCGGTTTGCTGGTGTTCTGCTGCTAACAGGGCGGTGACCTCTATCTCCACTAAAAGCTCGGGGTTAATGAGGGCACTTACCTGTACCATCGTTGCGGCAGGTTTTATAGTTCGGAACACTTCGCCGTGGGCGCGGCCAATCTCTTCCCACTGTCTGATGTCAGTAACGAACATGCGTGTGCGAACAACATCTTCTAAAGTTGCGCCAGCTTCTTTTAAAGCTTTTTCTATTTTCTGGAAAATGAATTTTGTCTGCTCATACGCATTGCCTTTGCCAATTACCTGGTCACCATTGGTTGCGGTAGTTCCTGCTACTTCAATTACATTGCCTACACGCACGGCACGACTGTAACCAACAATATCTTCCCAGATTACGCCAGATGAGATGTTCTGTCTTTTCAAAGCCTTAGAAAGTTTAGGAATTTAAGAGTTTTGGAGTTAGAAAGTTAGAAAGTTTTTAGACTTTAAATACAGCAATCAGCCATTTAACAATTCAGCCTTTAAGCCATTTCCATTCTTGTGTTCTAAAACTCGTAATAACTAATTCATAATTCATAATTTTGAATTCATAATTTCGGAAAATTCCCCTAATATGCTCCTGAGAACCAGACCTGTGCTTTGCAACTACTACGTTACCTACCGCTGTAACGCAAAGTGCTCGTTCTGCGACATCTGGGAGAAACCTTCGCCTTACATTACGCTGGAAGATGTGCAACAAAACCTGCGCGATCTGAAAAAGCTGGGCGTACAGGTGATAGACTTTACAGGTGGCGAACCGTTGCTGCATCGCGAAATAGACCGGATGCTGGGCATGGCACATGATATGGGTTTCATCACGACGCTCACCACCAATGCCTTGCTTTACCCAAAGTACGCTGAACGCTTAAAAGGCAAGGTGGACATGCTGCATTTCTCCCTCGATTCCGCTGACAGGGAAAAGCATGATACCGGCAGGGGAGTAGCTTGTTACGATTTTGTGATGGAATCTATTAAAGTAGCGAAGGAGTTGGGAGAGCGGCCAGATATACTTTTTACCGTTTTTAAGCATAATCTGCACGAACTGGAGGAGGTGTACCGAACCATAACACAACCCAACAAACTAGTACTGATTCTGAACCCGGCTTTTGAATACAATACTGTTGAAACCGGCGAAAGATTAACAGCAGAAGAACTGGATTACCTGACCCAATTTGGCAAGCGCAAAGGCGTGTACCTGAACGATGGCTTTATACAACTACGTCGCGATGGTGGAAATCATATAGATAAGCCGGTTTGTAAGGCTGCCAGTACAACTATAGTTATCTCTCCCGAGAATGAGCTGGTGCTGCCATGTTACCACCTGGGTACTAAAAGCTACCCCATAAATGGTAACCTGCACCAGCTATACTATAGTCCCGAAGTAGAGCAGCTAAAACAACAGGAAGGCCGCCTGCCTGCGTGCGAAGGTTGTACTATAAATTGCTACATGCAGCCCAGCTTTGCCGTAAACATAAACAAGTACTTCTGGAAAGCCCTGCCCAGCACCCTGAAATACAACTATAGCAAAGGCACCTGGAAAAGATTATTGGTTTAATCGCAGATTATTAAATTGTCGGAATCAGGATTACCAGAATTTTAGGATTGGCAGGATAAATAATAAATTTACCCCGGTGTGATCACAATCATATAACAATTCAACCCTCAACAATAAACTATAACTTTACCAGATAAACAATCAACAATTTAACCATCAACAATTAAAACTATGCCCCTTATACTTCCGGTTAAAGGCGTGATGCCTCAGATAGGCGAAGAGACTTTTGTAGCAGAAAACGCAACTATAGTTGGCGATGTGGTGATGGGGCGCGAATGTTCTGTCTGGTTTAACGCCGTTATCCGCGGAGATGTGAACGCGATCCGGATTGGCGATAAAACCAACATTCAGGATGGCGCCGTGATACATTGCACTTACCAGAAAGCCGCTACAACCATTGGTAGCAACGTATCGGTGGGGCACAATGCTATTGTGCATGGCTGCACCGTAGAAGACAACGTGCTGATAGGCATGGGCTCAATTGTGATGGATAATGCGATAGTTCAGAAGAATTGCATCGTTGCTGCCGGCGCTATAGTATTGGAGAACACCGTTTGCGAATCAGGGTGGATTTACGCAGGTATACCGGCTAAAAAAGTAAAGCAGCTAAGCCAGGAGCAGATTGATGGCCTGGACAAAGTAGCCAATAACTATGTGATGTACAGTGGCTGGTTTACGGGTAAAGAGTAAAAAAAGAAGCCTGCTTTGCAGACTATAAACTGACAAAGCAGGCTTAAAAGCTATAAACTATAGTTGTGGCTTAATGCTCCGGCATTTCGCGCTGCACGGTGCTTTCGCGTAATTCGTCCCGCACCTTAAACGATACAGAGTCTATGCTTCTTTCTGATTTTTCGAGCACATGCACTTCGTACTCGTTAAATTCGATCGGGTCGGTAATGTTTTCCGGGATCTGGCCATAGATCACGCTCACCAGGCCACCCACTGTTTCATAGTCCTCGCCTTCCGGTAGCGGGTAAGGCAGGTAATCGTTGGCATCTGAAATAGCGGCAGAACCGCTTACCTTATACTCAAAGTCGGCTACCATTTCTACCAGCGGCACTTCTTCATCGTACTCGTCCTGTATTTCGCCAACCAGTTCTTCAATAATATCTTCTATCGTTACGATACCCGAAACACCGCCAAACTCATCGGTAGCAATGGCCATGTGCAGGTGGCGGCGCTGAAACTGTTTTAGCAGGCGGTTGATCTTCTTGGTTTCAGGCACAAAGTAAGCCGGGCGTATCAGGTTTTCGAGCACGATCTTTTCCCCGAGGCGCATCAGGCTCAGAAGGTCTTTTACATACAGCACACCCACAATATTATCGATGTTGCCACTATACACGGGCAGGCGGGAGTAACCTTCGTTAAAGATGATCTCCATTAGATCGTGCTCCGAAATGTTGATGTCTACAGCTACCATTTTAGTGCGGGGCACCAGTATCTGCTTCACCATGCGCTCGTTAAACTGAAATACATTCTCTATGAGCTCATGCTGAGAGTCTTGCAAGGCACCCCCTTCGGCACTTTGCTCAAACAGCAGGCGCAACTCTTCGGCAGAGTGTACCTCAGCGCCATGTAAAGGCCGGATGCCGATAGAGCGCAAAATAAAGTTCGAGAACCCGTTGAGGAGCCAGATAAACGGGATAAAGATAATGTAGAAAAAACGCAGTGGCAGTGCAATTGCCAGCGTTGTAGACTCAGGGCGCTGTATGGCCAGCGATTTTGGCGCCAGCTCACCAAACACAATGTGTAGCACCGTAATAAGAGCAAAGGCAACCGGCAGAGCAATTCTGTGTGCCACCTCAGGGCTTGGCTCAAAGCCAAAAGTTGCCATTACGTTGATAATGATCTGCGATACCACGCTTTCCCCGATCCAACCCAGGCCCAGCGATGCCAGCGTAATTCCCAGCTGCGTAGCCGATAGGTATGCATCCAGGTGCGAGATCATGTGCGCTGCCAGTTTAGCCATTGTGTTGCCAGCCTGTGCTTTCAGCTCGATCTGTGAGGAGCGCACCTTAACTATAGCAAACTCAGCAGCCACAAAGAAGCCGTTCAGTAGTACCAGGAATATAGTCAGTAATATATCGAGGATCATAATTTGTAGCGGCAGGGTTTGGCTGCCATAGTTGTTAAAATAACCAATTTACGATATTAAGCTACAAATGTATATAGTTCGGCAAATATTAGCTAAAATAACAGGGTATACAGCATAAGCATAAAAAAACCAAAGGTGCTTGTAGGGCACCTTTGGTTTATAGATACGCTGGCATCAAACTATGCATGCAGTGCAAAAGAGGCCTTGGCGGTTGTGAACAACTCGTGGGCGTTTTCGGAAGTGAGTCGCGGCAGAAAAATTTTCTTGGCTTCTGCTTCCGAGATCAGTTTATACGTGTTTGTTGCCAGTGTATCCTGGAAGGGATTGCAAAAAGAATAAATGTACTCATCCGTCATGGTCTTATACACGACGTGGAAGTTATGTTTTTCATCACGTACAAGCTTCATGGCCTTAAAAACGTAATCAAACACTCTTCCGCACTCGGTCTGTAGTAGCTGTACTTCTTGGTTACGTAGACTTTGTTTCATCGTGTAATGTTGGTCGAGTTATATTTATTCTTTATTACAGTACATTAAAGCTAGCCTTAAAATTCCGGCTCTGCCACTATAAAACTATAGTTACCCGTGAATGGAGCGCTGATAATGGTATACTTCAAATTTTTGCGTGTAAAAAACAGATTAATCTGGAGTCGGTTTTATTTTGCTGTATTTGTATAATATACGGAATATATTTAAAAATAGTTATATATTAATTTAATATTTTGAAATAAATATTTTTAAAGTTATAGTTATAGTCGTTTAAACAGTGAGTTGTATAACTAATTGTTGTAAGCTAAGGGTAATGGAAAAGTATAAAAGTTTAGAAATCCGTGGAACATGCTGAAGGCGGAACCAGGTGGGCAGGTACAGGAGTTTTAGTCTTATAGTTGGCGTAGTTTGTACTGTTCAGGTGGTTTTACATCAGCGATTAGTAGCATACCTGAATTGAGTTGGGCATACCACTGATATATTTTTTACTTTTGTAATTGCGCTAACATAGCACATGCAGATTGGTTATATTCAGAATTAACTGCAAAATCTATTAATTAAGAAGCACATATGCTTACCAACACATATCTAAAGAGCTTATTGGCCATCACGCTGTTCTGGCTGGTTGCCTTTTCGGCCACTGCACAGGTACTAAAACCTGCCACCTGGAGCTACGATGTTTCTAAAAAAGAAGCAGCTGTAGGAGAAGAGGTAGAGCTCATCTTTAATGTAAAAATCGACAAAGACTGGTACCTGTACTCTTCAGACTTCGATCCGGAGCTGGGGCCGATGGTTACTGAATTCACGTTCGTAAAACACCCGTCGTATGAGCTGGTGGGTAAAATAAAGCCTGTTAATCCTAAAAAGAAGTACGACGACCTGTGGGGAGGTGAGTACACTTACTTTATAGGCACCGCGCAGTTCCGTCAGAAAATTAAAGTGCTTAAGCCGGACCTGCAGGTAAAAGGCTCTTACGAATACCAGGTTTGTACTGATATAGACGGCCGCTGCATTCCGTTCGACGACGAATTTACATTCACTAACAAGCAGATAAAAGTAACTGGCAAAGCAACAGCAGCATCTGCTACTGACGCCGGAAAACCTGAAGAGCCAGCCGATGCACAAACTATAGGTCAGCCGCAGCCATCTTTAACTAATGCTGATACAGCGCTTTCTCCTGCATTTTCACAGGGTGGTGCAACAACTATTAACAATGCAGCTGCCGGCACACCTTCTGAAACACTACAAGCTGATGCTGTTGATTTTACAGCACCCGCTACCGACGAAGGGGGCATCTGGGCCTTTATGCTGATCGCTTTTGGTTCTGGTTTAGTGGCGTTGTTGACGCCGTGCGTGTTCCCGATGGTGCCTATGACGGTAAGCTTCTTTACAAACAGCAGTGGCAGCCGCACGCAAGGCATCATTAAAGCAGCGGTTTATGGTTTATCCATTATTGCCATTTATACCATTATCGGAACTATAGTTGCCCGTGTGTTTGGTGCCGATGGCGCCAATTTCCTGAGCACGCACTGGTTGCCTAACGTGCTGTTCTTCCTGGTGTTTGTAGTGTTTGCTATGTCTTTCTTCGGGATGTTTGAAATAACATTGCCAAGCTCATGGCTCACAAAAGTAGATGCGCAGGCAGACCGTGGCGGCTGGATCGGGGTGTTCTTTATGGCATTTACGCTGGTGCTGGTTTCTTTCTCGTGCACCGGTCCTATAGTTGGCAGCATACTGGTAGCCTCTGCCGGCGGCGAAACTATACGCCCGATTCTGGGCATGTTCGCCTTCTCGATGGCCTTTGCTTTGCCATTTACGCTATTTGCTATTTTCCCGTCGTGGCTGAGCAGCCTGCCTAAATCTGGTGGCTGGCTAAACTCCGTGAAAGTTGTACTGGGCTTTTTAGAGCTGGCACTGGCGCTTAAGTTCCTGAGCATTGCCGACCAGGTTTACCACTGGGGCCTCCTGGATCGCGAGGTTTACCTGGCCCTGTGGATCGTGATCTTCACCCTGATGGGCTTTTACCTGCTGGGCAAACTCAAGTTCTCGCACGACTCGGATGTTAGCTACATAAGCGTGCCGCGCCTGTTTTTTGCTATAGTTACCTTTGGCTTTGTAGTATATCTGGTTCCGGGCATGTTTGGTGCACCTTTAAAAGCGCTTTCTGGTTACCTGCCACCGCAAACTACCCAAGACTTCGACATTAACAAGATTGTGAGGCAGAATGCCGGCAGCAGTAACAACATAAGCTTATTGGCTGGCAATAAAAGCGAACAGTGCGAGGCACCGAAATATGCCGAGAACATGCCTGGTATTGCACACGGATTAACCGGTTATTATGACTTGGAGCAAGCTAAGAAGTGTGCCGCTGCACAAGGCAAGCCGATCTTTATTGATTTTACAGGCCATGGTTGCGTAAACTGCCGCGAGATGGAGCAGAACGTATGGTCGGACCCTGAAGTGCTGAAACGCCTGCGCGAAGAGTACGTAATCGCCGCTCTGTATGTGGACGACCGCACCGAGCTTCCGGAAAGCGAGCAGTATGTGAGTTCGTATGATGGGAAGTTAAAGAAAACGATAGGCAGAAAGTATGCTGATTACCAGATCACGAAGTTTAACGTAAATGCCCAGCCTTACTATGTGCTGATGGACGAGAACGAGAACGTACTGGTTAAACCAACTGCCTACGACCTGAATGTGAACAACTTTGTGAAGTTCCTGGATGCTGGAGTGGAAGCTTACAAGAACAAGCAGAACAGCATCGCACAAAATTGATTTTCTGAACATCTTATAAACAAGAAGGCCTGAAGCTATAGTTGTGCTTCAGGCCTTCTTGTTTATAAGATGATTTCTAAAGTTATGCCTGTTTCTTTTTGTCCATTTCATTCAGCAGCTTAACGGTCATGTAAGAGAGGCCGGCCACAACAACGGCTATGGCTGACCAGATAAGTATAGTGGACGTTTTGTTTTTCTCTTTTTTGACAGGTTGTAACTGCTGTAGTTCTCCGGTCTGTACCACGGGCAATTTCGCAGGGATGCTGTCCTGGAAATACTCCAGTTCATAAGCAGGAGCTTTAGCTGTAGAGTCGCCAAAAAGTAATGTGTATTCCTGATCCGGAGATAGCTCTGCTACCAGGTAACGGTTAAGCTGGAGCGCTATTAATCCTGTTATCTCCAGCGGCTGATTATCGTCATTCTGAATAACAATGGTTAACTCCCGTAACTTCTGCCGCGGAAGTTCTACTATAGCTGGAGCATTGGAGTTAAGGACAAAAGACACGGCTGGCCGGGGCTGCTGCCGCTGCTTTCTGCGCTTACTTCTGCGGCGTTTCTCAGGTGCAGGTGCCCCCAGAATGATCTGCCCATGACGGTAATATAACTGTGGCGATGAAATAGTGAATTCCAGTCTTTCGGGGTAAACCGGATGCGCAAAACGCACATGTATATAAGAGCTTTTGGTAGATAAGCTGTCTTTGCGGGTAAACTCCCGAATCGGTATCTCTATGTGTTTGCCAGCTTCGGTATAGGTATCGTAATACCCGGCCTGTAGAATGTTAAGCGGAGCACTGGCAGAGTCGTTGAGCTGCAACCGGAAGTAACGATAGTTGCTTAAAGGGAAGTCCAGTAGTTTAACCTCTGCAGTGCTTGCACGGTTATTTATAGCATACAGGATATCCTTTTCCTTTAGCACATACCAATCCTGCCGGTTATCGCTGCCGCTGAGTTTTACCTGCTTGCGTGCATCGGCATTACTGATCAGCAGGCTGATGTTGTTCAGCTTACGCTTTTCAGGATTTGAGATAAGCAGCTCAGAGCAACAGCCTTTCTGATGCGTGTAGCTAACAATGTCGTAATTTTTGAACAGGCGCTTATACTGCACAGGTTCCTCAGCCCGAAGCAGGTAAGGCACTTCCTTCCCGCCACTGTAAAGCCTGATGTCAGAAAGATCAGCCTTTAATCTGCCGATAACTTCAGGGCTAAGTAGTATGCTGTGGTAGCCCTGCTGCTTTGGCGTTGCTACAGACGATTGCCAGTTATACTGCTGTGCTTCAGTTACCTTGAAACAGCCAACCAGCACCAGAATGAGCAGTATTTGTAGCTTATTGACTTTCGGCAACATCCGGCGTAGTATTGTCATCGTTCAGGATCAGCACTTTTAGTTTCTGGTACATAAAAGAGATTACCAGCAACAGCACACCCAGGCAAATGAAGGCAGCAATCTTTCCTCCCTCAGAAATACCTCTGATATCGAACAGGAAGAGTTTGAGCAGCGTGAGAAAGAAAAGCGAGAGCGAAATAATCCGCAATGTTTTAAGCTTGCGCTGCATCCCGATCATCATCAGCATAAATGAGCTGATGCCCCAAAGGATAGGGAAACCTATTTTACGGATCTGTACCACCAGAGCATGCAATTTGGTTTCAGGCTCATAAAATTGTAGTAGAGCCAGATGTTCCAGTTCGGCACTTGCCACAAACACTGCTATAAAGCTGGCAACCCATAGAGCTACCTTGCCTACCGTAGAGCTGAAGCCAAACTTTTGTGCCACTCTGCGCAGCAGATGAGCTACTATAAGCAGTACCAGACCCAAAGGCAGGTAATGAAGCATAAAGCTGCCCAACGTTTCGCCATCGGCAGTTAAATAGGCATCTCTGGCCTGGTAGGTAGCGGGGTGCAGTAAAGTAAAATACAAAAAGATACCTGCCAGGGCCAGCACCTCTATACCATTTTGTAGTAACAGGTTTGGCTGCCGTAAACTCAGGAATAATAAAAGGATCAGATACAGGTAATTATAGAAACCAACTATAAAATAGGAGGTAGCATAACTTACTTCCAGCAGATCGAGCGTGTGGTTGAGCTCAAACAGTAGTACAAGGTATAGGGTAAGGGCAAGCGTAAAAGTGATTAACCCACGGTATACCTCAAGCGGTAAAAGCCTGATCAGGATCAGCTCCTCTTCAGGTTCGCGTTGGAGTAACCATAAGTTTGCAGCTAAAGCTATAGTTGCCACTATACCTGTTATAAATACCTTGTTTAAAACTATAGTTAACGGCTCCTGTTGCTGGTTGTAGTAAATGCTCCAGTCCAGCACGAGGCTAAAGAACATGAGTCCAAGCACCACAACAGATGCCACCCTGATCAGCTTTATTCCTGAACGCTGCGAAAGCCACAACAGCAATACCGATTCCAGAGCCCAGAACAAAGTAATATAGTTTCCTTTTAGCTGTACAGGGGCCGTTAAGCTTACAAACGTGAGCACAAGCCCGATGAGCAGGTACACCAGGTTACGGTCCGTTTTCTGGTTCTGGTATAAAATGTATACGAAAATGAAGTTGAATACCGCGATAGCAATAGTGAATAAGCCCTGGTAATTACCGCCTGCTAAATGCTGCAGTACAAACATACCCGCTGAGTAATACAGGAACGTATTGCTGAGCAGCACCATAATTTCGGGAGCCGTAAAGTTTCTTTTCTCCCTAATATTGTAAATGATGTTCATCACAAAGAACACCAGATAAAAGATGGTGGCAAATACAAGTGCGCCCAGGTAAGGAGGATTGGCCGCATCCAGAACTCTTGTTGTAAGCCAGCCGCCGTAAAGGATGATCGTGAAAACGTAGGCGATGTAATTCAGCAGGTTCCACTTCTTAAAGTAAGCAAGTACCAGAATGCCGAGGTTCAGGATCAAGATAAAGGTGAATAACACGATGTAATTGCCTTCGCCGGTACTCACCATAAAAGGGCTTGCAAAGCCACCAACCAGTGCCAGCACAGCCAGCTCAATACGGTTATAAGCTATAGATAAGAAGATGGTAAAACCTGTAATCCCCACCATCAGCAGGAAGGTAACCGTTTGGCTAAACAAGCGGTACTCGTGAAAGGCGATGGCAATTGTGAAATATAAAACGGCCATACCACCGCCCACAAGCACAGAACTAAACGCCTGGTAAGACTGACGTAAACGGTGCGCAACCCCAAGTAATACGCCACCAGCCAGTATACCTATCGCTACGCGTCCTACTTCATTAATCCAGTCCTGGTCTATGGCATACTTTACAAAAAAGCCAATACCCAGTACCAGAATAGCTATCCCTAATTTGTTGATCAGGTTCTCGCCAATAAACTTCTCCCAATCCAAGTTCTCCCTGAACTTATCGAAAATAGAAGGCTCGTGCTCGTACGGTTGTTCAGGTACCTCTGTATAAGCTGCTATAGTTGCTGTTACAGGCTGCTCCAGTGGCTGCGCTTGTGGAACTGGTCTTGGTAAAGGCTCCGGTCGGGGTGGTGTTGGTATTGCTATTACAGGCGGAGGTGTAGCCGCTACAGGCGGTGTTACAGGTTTTGTAACCTGCGGTTGTTCAGGAGCTGCTTTAGGTGCTGCCGGTACAGTATCCGGCGCAGGTCTTGTCGCTTGTTTTTCCAGCTGCTCCCTTAAGCGTATTATGTCTTTGTGCAGCTGAAAGAGATCCTGTTGGTTTGAATTAAGTTTGTCTGAAAGTTGCTTTCCGTACCATATAACTAAAATGGCTATTAAAAGCAGGAGGAGTAATTCCATAGAGCTGGGTATATTTCAACTCTATATTATATATTTTCTTTTGAATATAAAAGAATGACAATCTGATAACACAAAAGCCCCGCCATTTCTGGTGGGGCTTTTGTTCAGGCCAAAAGTCTGATGTCTTTTGTCCGGTGTCTTACGTCTGTTAAAGACTATTTTGCTGCGTTGTAACGACGGGTTACTTCTTCCCAGTTCACTACATTCCAGAAAGCATTGATGTAATCTGGGCGACGGTTCTGGTAGTTCAGGTAGTAAGCGTGTTCCCACACGTCCAGACCCAGGATTGGCTGACCGCCACAACCTTCAGCAAATGGCATCAGGGTGTTGTCCTGGTTAGGCGTAGAGCAGATCTCCAGTTTACCATCTTTAACACATAGCCATGCCCAGCCAGAGCCGAAACGCGTAGCTGCAGCAGCATTAAATTTCTCTTTCATCTGGTCGAAAGAACCGAATGCTGAATTGATTGCTTCTGCCAGTTCACCTGAAGGCTGACCGCCGCCATTTGGAGAAAGGATCGTCCAGAACAGGTTGTGGTTATAGTAACCGCCACCGTTGTTGCGAACCGCTTTGTTTTCGCCATCAATGCTGGTCATGATTTCCTCGATAGTCTTACCTTCCAGGTCAGTGCCGGCAATAGCCTTATTCAGGTTATCAGTATAGGCCTGGTGGTGTTTTGTATGGTGGATTTCCATGGTGCGTGCATCAATGTGCGGCTCCAGTGCATCGTAAGCATAAGGTAATTTCGGAAGTTCGAAAGCCATAGTTTTGTATATTTTTATATGTGAACAATTACATACGTAGCAGTTGTATGAGTACGTATGCGTTTAAACTCTTAGTTTCAAAATTAGTTATTTTCTTCTGGCTGCAAAGAAAGTTGCCATCAGGTCGGCACATTCGTGTGCCAAAATGCCACTAACCATCTCGGTTTTAGGATGTAGTAAATTGCCTACTCTTCTATAACCGCGTTTGGGCTCGTTTGTTCCGAACACTACGCGCTTGAGCTGTGCCCAGTAGCTGGCGCCGGCACACATTACGCAGGGTTCTACGGTTACATAAAGGGTGCAATCGTGCAGGTATTTGTTACCCAGGCATTCGGCGGCGGCAGTAAAGGCCAGCATCTCGGCGTGGGCGGTTACGTCGTTCAATTTTTCGGTCTGGTTATAGGCTTTGGCTATAATGCGGTTGTTGGCAACTATAACAGCACCAATCGGTACTTCGCCTTCTTCAAAAGCCTGCTGCGCCTGCCGATAAGCCTGCTGCATAAAATACTCATCACTATAAATCGAAAGAAAATCTGTAGCCATAGTTGTAAAGGTATAGGCTACCGGTTGGTTAAGCAAGATTTGGTTATTAGTTATTGGTTGATAGTTGTTAGAAAATGGCTGCAACTATAGCACTATAGCTAAACTACAGCAATAGCCGAAAAGTCCCGCTTCGAAGGGGGTAGGGGGATGACTAACAACATAAAACTATAGCCAAAACTATAGCAGTGGCAGCAATTCCCCTCTTGGGAGGGGTAGGGGTGGGTTTATGTCAGCAACTATAGTAGAAGCCTCTGCAATAAGCCTACAAGATCCTTCCAGGATGATAAACAAGAGAAAGAATAGCAGCTATAGAATGATAACTCTAACTATAGCTAAAGCCCAATCCTAAAAGTCCACTTTAGCCCCGGCCCATAAAAAAAGCCTTTCCAGGTGAGGGAAAGGCTTTTAAACTATACTTGTGGTAATTTACTTCTTAAACTTAACCGAGTTCATGATCTCACGGGCTGTTTCCTGCCACTGGTTTTTCATCAGGAACGGGATGTGCAGTGTATAGATCTGCAACTGGTTACCCGAGATGGTGTATTGAATAATGCTGTATTTCTGAACCGGGCGCAGGTTAGAAGCGCCGCGCTCATCAGCCATATGCGATACAAACTCGAAAACAATAAACTGGCGGCCGTTAATCTCAGTTACTTCCTGTATGATAAAATCGATGTTAGTGAAAGTCTCTACCAGGTTTGCCTTATAAAACTCGCGCAGCATGCTCAGGTCGTTCTGGCGGAATGTGGTGCGTTTCTGTGTCAGGCTGAAATCTATGTTACCGTCCGGGCTGGTGTAAGCAGCTAAGGGTCTTGTAGTTGCGGGGTAATCCCGTGCCAGATCATCATCAGTCATGGGCAGGAAATCTTTGGGCAACTGGATGGAAATTTCCTTGGTAAGGTTTACTTTTTTAAGTTTAGGTGCAGCAAATGCAGCGCCTGCGATAAGGATGATGGCTAAAAACGCTAGATAACGCATGTTCATAGGGATTGTGTAGGCAAAGCTAAAAATTATTGATCAAATAACAGGATGTAAGTAAAAGTGGTGCAATTTCTTTGCTAAAAGTTTGAAATACCGATTGCCAATCACTGCTTCTGAAGTATCCTATAGTTGATGTAGCCGTTTACAAACTATAGATCAACTACTAAACTATAGCTATGTTAAACGACTTAATAAACTCTGTAAAAGGCCAGCTCACAGGCGAGTTGCAAAACAAATTTCAACTTCAACCCGACACGGCTAACAAATCTGTGGACCTGGCAAAAGACCACCTGGAAACTGGCTTGAAGAGCGAAGCAACCAGCGGCAACTTTGGCGGCATACTGGATGTGCTGAAAGGAAACAAAGGCGCTACGGAGCAGCCTGCTGTAAACAACATGATCGGGAAGTACGTGAATGACCTGAGCTCGAAACTTGGCGTGCCTGAAAATGTAGCCAAACAGGTTGGGCCGTTTGTTATCTCTTTTGTAATGAGCAAACTTTCGGGCAAAGTATCATCGGAAGGAGACCTGATGGGCATGCTGGGCGGTAACCTGAAAGATAAACTACCGGGCGGCCTAGGCGATAAGTTAGGCGGCATGTTTAAGTAACTATAGTTTATAGTTGTATGAAACCATAAAAGCTACTGCCTTCGCTCGGGTCCCGCGCGCGTGCGTTATTATGTGGCGTCTCGCCACGTTACTATCCGGGTTTAAAGTATAGCTGTAGCTATAAACTATAGTTCGGCGCGGCCAGAGTCCGCTGGTAGCTCACACTCGCGGGACGCGAGCGAGGGAAAAGGGGCCAAGTAACTATAAACCGAACTATAAAAACGAAGCCATACCTGTTGGGGTATGGCTTCTGTGTTTAATCTAAACTATAAGGTTCTTACCCTTCGGTTACGTTCTTGGTATTATCGGTAGGGTTTCGGTCGATCAGCATATTCATTGGGTCGATGCCGGCTTTGGCTGGTTTTTCATCTACCACAAACTCAAATTTCTGCTCGCCTGCCTTTAGCTTATGTTTCTTCAGGTAAAGCGGCTTATCCTGCCACTGACCATTCACTTTGTTACGGGCAATCACACCAATATCTATCCAGTCGTCCATTTTAGCAGCAGACTCTACGCCTAAACTATCGGCATACCATTTTTTGGCATCAACAGTAAAGGTTACCTTATACTTGCCATCAGGCAGCTTCTTGTATTTGGCATCGGTGGTCTTGTTCTCGTACAGGGTAATGTTCTCAAACATATCTGTTACCAGGTACTGCAGCGAGTCTGGGGTAGCTTCGCGGATGTAGCCCAGGAACTCAACAGAGTTGGTGTATGGAGCCCGCTGGAAGGCTACTTTTTGCACATACTTCTGCAGCGCTTTGTTCAGGTTTTCTTCGCCAATATAATCTGCCAGTGCATACATTACCACGCTGCCTTTGCGATAGTGGATGTATCCCTGGTTCTCTACGCGGTAAAGCGGCATTTCTTTTTTGCGCTCTGTAGTGCGGCCAAGCAGATATGAGTTCAGCTCGTATTTCAGGAACTTGTTCATTTTCTCTTCGCCGTACTCGTGCTTCATTACCATCAGGGCGCTGTACTGGCTCATCGTTTCCGACATCAGCACTGAACCCTGCACATCGCCGCCGATAACCTGGTGCGCCCACCACTGGTGTGCTACCTCGTGGGCCGTTACATAGAACGGGTAATCCACATCCTCCGGGTCGTTATCGTCCACATCTGCTATAAAACCGATGGCCTCGGAGTAAGGAATAGTATTCGGGAAGGACTGGGCGAACGTCTGATAACCCGGGAACTCCAGGATACGAACCTGCTTATGCTGGTACGGGCTGAAGTTCTCAGTAAAGTAATCCAGCGACTTCTTCACCGACTTGATCATGCGGTCCAGGTTATATTCGTGGCCTTTGTGGTAGTAGATTTCGATGGCTACATCCTGCCCGTTCTTGCCTTTCCAGTGGTCTTTCTTTACCTGGTAATCTGCACTTAGGAAGGAATAGAAATTCAGGATCGGCGCATCCATTTTATAGTGGAAATAGCGTCGGCCGTCTTTTGTCCATTCTTTCTGCAGGTAACCCGGTGCAATGGCAATCTGGCTCGGGATGGTGCTTACGGTAGTTTCAAAGTTAACCCAATCCGCTTCTTTACTGATGTAGGTATTCATGCGGGCTACTGAGTCGTTTACGTCGGCCATGCGTGGTTTTGGTTCCAGTCCATGCTCTTTGCGCATATCATCCTGGCTCAGCTCCAGCCCAGACTGGTAACCTATTTTAGGCAGGTAATCGCTGTTAATAAACGTACCGTTGTAAACGATGCCTGTGTTGGACCCGCTGTTACGGAAACCTTTGGTAGCATAGTGTAGGTCCATGTTTAGGCGCATAGAGTCGCCGGGTTGCAATGGCTTATCCAGTTTGTAGATGCGGTAACCATAGTCCTCGTCATGCAGGGCTAGTTCGGCAGGCTGATCAAATTCCAGTTTGCGCACTTCTGCTTCATCCGACAGGTTAATGTGCACCGAGTCGATTGGCTGGCTGTGTGTGTTCTTGATCCAGAAGTAGCCTTTAAAGTCGAAAATGCGCTCTTCCGGGTAAATGTCCACGTTCAGGTTCACATCTGTAATGCGTGGCTGCGGAATGCCATCGTACTTTTTATAGGTCTTTTCATAATAAGCCTGACGTTCTTCCTGGTCATCCGAGGTGCGGTACTTGTTCAGGATATTGGTGTTGTAGAAAATAAAGCTACCTGTGATCAGGAAAACGATAAGTCCGGCTGCGGTAACGAATAGTGTGGATCTGGTAAGCTGCATGCTGGCTAGCTTCAGGCGCCATTTCAGCATGTTTTCCGAACCACGCGACCAAAGCATGTTGGCAACTATAGCTAATAGTAGCGCAAAGGCTCCCCAGTAAATTTTATAGATGGTGAAAGGCCACACAAAGTGCCCGTAGCCGTTCATAGCCGAGTACGTAATGCCCGGATCGGAACTATAGGAGTAAAGTGTGTGCTCAAAGCCAAGCTGGCCTTTAAAGATGTTGAGCAGGTAATACACCACCATCACAAAATGGCCGATAAACTTGTTGTTCACGATCACTTGCACCAGCATCGCCAGCACGCAAAGCAGCAGGTAATCTACCAGGTTAATGCCGAACAGGCCCTGCAGGTACACATTAAGCTCATACTTATAGTAGCCTTTAAACGTCTGGATGATGATACCGCAGATCATGATCACGAAAAGCAGCACTACCTGTACCAGCATCAGGGCAGTCATTTTAGAGGCAAAGGGCACCCAGTTCGGAATAGGCAGAGCATCGTAGATCTGGTTAATGCGGTTATCGCGCTCGCGCCACACCAGTTCTCCAGAGTAGAAGGTAATGATGATCAAGAAAAACAGCGCAAAGGTGCCATTTAGGACTGTTACCACCTGCGAGGTAACCGGGAAGGTATTGGTATCATACATTTTACCTACCTGCGCCCCTGAAACGAACAGGAAAATGATGCCGGCTGTAACTATAGCTATAAAGTAAACACTTTTGATGATGCCGTTGAACTCCAGTTTGCTCAGCTTAAAATACTGCTTCAGGCTCAGGTTAAACGAAAAACTCTGCGATACTTTCGGCAGGTTGAGACGCTCAGACGGAATAATGGCACCAACAGCCTCGGCACTGCTACGACGACGGAACAGCTTAATGCCTGTATTGGCAAACGAGAAACTGAATCTATAGTAGCAAAATGCCAGCAAGCCCAGGCCAATGCTTAACCAAAGCGCCCGGTTCATGATCAGGTAATCGCTGAAAGGCAGCATCAGGGTGTTGCGCTCCACAGTTGTCCAGTAACGTTGCGTATAGTATATGGCAGATGCGCCAAGCGGGTCAGTCAGGTTAGCTATAAGCTCATTATCGAGGTCACTGGTAAGGGTACTCGAAATGCCATACATCACCAGGAAAATGACACCACCCACATAAATAGAAAGCGCGCTGCGGGTAAGAGTTGCCAAAGTAAAGAAGATGGCGCCTGTAAGCAGCAGGTTCGGGATAATGATCGTCAGGTAAGGCTGCAGGTACCACATCAGGTTAAATGGACCTAACTTTTCGGGCTGCATCCAGGGCATTAAGGTGGCAAACATAGCGCCTAGTGCTACGCCCATAAACACAAACAGCGTTACCAGGAACGAGCCTGTAAAGCGGCCAAAAATATAACCGGCCTTTGAGATAGGCGTGGTATAGTATAGCGAATGGGTTTTGTGCTCAAAGTCGCGGAAGATAGGCGTACCCATCATAGAACAGGTGATTAATACACCAAACCAGCTGAGCAAGGTAACGATCCAATTGATCTGGTAAGGCGAGTTGGCAAACACCTTTCCGCCACTGGCATCACCTATTATAACACTGGCACCAAAAGCACCTCCCAGCCCCAGCATAGCAAAAAAGGCCATCAGGAACAGGATGAAGAAATAGATATAAGTAGCCGGGCGCTTCATCCGGTACTTCAGTTCGAACAAGAATATCTCTTTGAACATCTCTTTAATAATTATGAATGATGAATTATTAATTATGAATTAATGTCTTGTGTCAAAATTTGAATGTTGTATGAAACAGAATGTGGTGGCAGATAAGTCGTATGCCTTTGCTTTGCGGGTAGTGAAATTGTATAAGCATCTTCGTTTTTCTGAACAGGAATTCATCCTTTCAAAACAAGTGCTAAGAAGCGGAACATCTATCGGAGCAAATGTGGCCGAAGCTATTGCTGCCAGTTCACGTGCCGATTTTGTGAACAAGCTGAATATTGCCGCTAAAGAGACCCGCGAAACAATTTATTGGCTGAGACTACTGAAAGACAGTGAATTTATTTCCGCTAAATCTTTCGAATCAGTTCATCAGGATGCTACCGAGCTTCAGAAAATCCTGAGTAGCATTTTGCTAACCACCAAAGCCATTCATAATTCATAATTTTTAATTCATAATTACTTCAGCAGGCTCATGACGCTCGCCTTTTGTAGCTTCAAAAATTCTGCTGAAGTACACGTCTTCTAAGTCTGCATTTACAGGCTCGAATTCTACACCTGGCTGCACATCGCTGAGCACGTGGATAATGGTTTTGCCCGCAAAAAGGCGCGACGAGATAACATCGTACTGGGCCTGGTGCGCTGCCAGTTCTGACTTATGGATGAATTTGCGCCAGATACGGCCGTTCAGGTTGTTGATCACTTCCAGCGGATCGCCGGTTAACAGCACTTCGCCTTTGTTAATGATGGCAAAATTGCGGCACAGGTCGGTTACGTCTTCCACAATGTGTGTCGATAAGATCACAATCACGTTCTCGCCAATTTCGCTTAACAGGTTATGGAAGCGGTTACGCTCTGCAGGGTCCAGGCCGGCGGTTGGCTCATCTACTATAATCAGTTGCGGATTACCAAGCAAAGCCTGTGCAATACCGAAGCGCTGTTTCATACCACCAGAGTAGCCGCCCAGGTTTTTCTTGCGCACATCGTACAGGTTGGTTTGCTGCAGCAGCGCTGCCACCACTTCTTTACGTTCTTTCGGGTTGCTGATGCCTTTTAATACTGCAAAATGGTCCAGCATTTCTTCGGCACTCACCTTTGGATAAACTCCGAACTCCTGTGGCAGGTAGCCCAGCACTTTCCGCATCTCTTCTTTCTGGCGCAGCACGTCCAGGTCTCCCAGCATAATGCTGCCGGTATCTGCCTCCTGTAGTGTTGCTATAGTTCGCATCAGCGATGATTTTCCGGCACCGTTAGGTCCCAGTAAACCAAACATACCTTTAGGTATAGTCAGGTTAATGTTCTTAAGGGCTTTTGTACCGTTCGGGTAAGTTTTAGACAGGTTCTGTATTACGAGTTCCATAGTTTATACTTTAAGGTGAAATTACTGTAGTTAAATAAAGTCAAACTATAAGGCTATTCAAAATAAACTATACTAATGCCGCTATTTTCCCGACCAACCTGTGTTATAGCTGTTTAAGTTTTTTGGCGCAACTATAGTTGTGTCTATATGTGGTTAATTATTAGTGGCTTATGGTTTGTGTTGTCAGGAAAATCTCCTGAGTTAAAGTTGCAGCTTGTAATGGCGAAACTTATGCGGTTACTTTTGGTACATAGGGAAGAACCCTATCAGTTATAGTTGATAATCAGCTTACTTGTTAACATCTGGCATACTCCTGCTATTTTAGGAGCAACCTAACGTAACAATTATTATTTTTGCGCTATATATACTTAGAAAAACTACTATGCTCCGAACTCATACTTGCGGCGAACTACGAATAGATAATGTAGGCGAAGAGGTTATCCTGACTGGTTGGGTAGCCAAGATCAGAGACCTTGGGCCGATGATCTTTATTGATTTACGTGACCGGTACGGTATTACGCAGATTCGTGTCGATGTCAACAATTTCTATAGAAATGCAGGAAGTGAAATCATCATTTCCGAAATGGAAGCAAAGGATAAAAAGGCTGCTTTTCTGAGTAAAATTGGTCGTGAATACGTGCTGAAGGTATCGGGTATAGTGGAGGAAAGAAGCAGTAAGAATAATGATATTCCTACCGGGGCTATAGAAATAGTTGTAAACCTGAGCCCTAAATCTGAGCTGAATGCGAGCGGCTATGCCATCAAAAACGGCGTGCACAAGTATATCCAGGTGCTGAACCCATCTAAGCTGCCACCGTTCCTGATAGAGGATGAAACCGATGGGGGCGATGACCTGCGCATGAAGTACCGCTACCTGGACCTGCGTCGTAACCCGGTACGCCGTAACTTGGAGCTGCGCCACCGCGTGATGCGCGAAACCCGCAATTATTTGGATGGGCATTATTTTATTGAAGTAGAAACGCCTGTTCTGATTAAGTCTACGCCGGAAGGTGCCCGCGACTTTGTGGTGCCAAGCCGCATGAACCCAGGGGAGTTTTACGCTCTGCCGCAGTCGCCGCAAACGTTTAAGCAGCTGCTGATGGTGTCGGGTTTCGATAAGTATTACCAGATCGTGAAATGCTTCCGCGACGAAGACCTTCGTGCCGACCGCCAGCCGGAATTTACCCAGATAGACTGCGAGCTTTCGTTTGTGACCCAGGAAGATATTCTGCACACCTTTGAAGGATTGATCCATCACCTGTTCCAGAAAGTGAAAGGCATTAATCTGCCAAAGATGCCACGCATGACCTATGCCGACGCGATGCGCCTCTATGGTTCTGACAAGCCTGATACCCGTTTCGGGATGCAGTTTGTGGAGCTGAATAACCTGGTAAAGAACAAAGGCTTTAAAGTATTTGATGATGCCGAGCTTATAGTTGGTATTAATGCCGAAGGCGCTGCAAATTACACCCGCAAGCAACTGGATGAACTGACTGACTTTGTAAAGCGTCCGCAGATTGGTGCTACCGGTCTGGTATATGCGCGTGTAAACGAAGATGGCTCTGTAAAATCGTCGGTAGATAAATTCTACTCTCCGGAAGACCTGGCAGAGTGGGCGAGAGCATTTAATGCAAAACCTGGCGACCTGCTGCTTGTATTGGCCGGCGGAAAAGATAAAACCCGTAAAGCCCTGAACGAACTACGTCTGGAAATGGGAAGCCGCCTTGGCCTACGCGATAAAGATACGTTCTCGGCCCTATGGGTAGTTGACTTCCCGCTGCTGGAGTGGGATGAGGAAACCGGCCGTTACCATGCCATGCACCACCCGTTCACGTCGCCTAAGCCGGAAGACCTGGAACTGATCGATGATCGCCCAAGCGACATTCGTGCTAACGCGTACGACATGGTAATTAATGGAGTGGAAGTAGGCGGTGGCTCTATCCGTATCCACGATCGCCGTTTGCAGGAGCAGATGTTCCGTTTACTGGGCTTCTCAAACGACGAAGCAAAAGCGCAGTTCGGGTTCCTGATGGAGGCCTTTGAGTATGGCGCGCCGCCACATGGTGGTATTGCCTTCGGCTTCGACAGACTTTGCTCTATCTTCGGCGGTTCAGACTCCATTCGCGATTACATCGCTTTCCCGAAAAACAATTCCGGCCGCGATGTGATGATCGATGCACCGTCTCCGATTTCAGACACGCAGTTGGATGAACTGCATATCAGAATGAGAAATATTACTGCTCCGCAAGGGAAGTAGCAGTAACTATAAACTATGGTTTAAAAAGCCTGTAGCAGATATGTTACAGGCTTTTTGTTTGTACCAGTGGTTAAGGGGACTTTGAGGATTCGCCGAGATCTGGTATTGATTATAGGTGAAGTTGTGGTTTTATGGTTACTTTATTAACCCACCCCAACCCCTCCCAAGAGGGGAATTTTCGGCTACTGCTATAGTTGAAGCCATCGTTCTATAGTTAGCGTTTGTCATCCCCCTACCCCCTTCGTAGGGGGACTTTCTGCCTTTACTATAGTTGTGGCTATAGTTTTATAGTTGCGGTTAATCAAACCACCCCTACCCCCTCCTTATCCAAGGAGGGGAACTCTGATATTACTATAGTTGGAGTTATAGTTCTATAGTTACGGATCACGAACAGGCAGGCGCAGCCTGTCGCAAGGAATTACCGCCACGAAAAGGCGATGCAACTATAGCTATAGAATCAAACTATAGGTTAGCTATCGAGTGATTTCAGTCTTTGGGTTGAGCGCCTTTGACTTGTTGCGGTGCCGCAAGGCAACACGAGCAGAGCGAGGGTAGCAAGAAGGCAGCAGCGCGATGCCCGAAGACGAGGCCCCGCGGCCGTGAGCGCACCAAAGCAACTATAAAACGGTAGGTTGGTAAAGCTCCCAGGATAAACTGCAACTATGAAAGAAACTACTTGTTCCCAGTTGCAACGATGGTTAGCTATAGGACACATAAGATGTCTCGACTACGCTCGACATGACAATAGGGAAATCTATAGAACTATAGCCTGTAGCAAAACACCAACTATAACCTGGTAATATCAACCCTAAACTAATCCCAACAATTAACTAACAAAACCTCAGCCAAGCTGTTAAATCATCAGATGAAACAAGCACTAACTACCTCTCCTGGTTAAACCTATTGCCAGACAAGCTTATTTTCAGAAATAGCCTTACCTTTGTAATAAGGTCTTAGAACCTTACTTAATGCATATTTTAAATCCTTAACTATAAACTAAATGGCAACCGGATTTTTTAAAGTACCAACACCTATAAACGAACCTGTAAAATCTTATGCGCCGGGCTCGCCGGAGCGTGAAGAACTACAACGCACCTATAAAGAAATGAAGTCGAAAGAAATCGATGTGCCAATGTACATCGGTGGCGACAAAGTTTTTACCGATAAAAAGAAGCCAATGCTTCAGCCGCATGACCACAAGCACATCCTGGGTCATTTCAGCGAGGGCGATTCAACGCACGTGGAGCAGGCGATTAACGCTGCTTTGGCTGCTCGTGAGGCCTGGGCAAATATGGGCTGGGAGCACCGTGCTTCTATTTTCCTGAAAGCGGCCGAGTTGCTGGCAGGTCCTTGGAGAGCGCGTATGAATGCAGCTACCATGCTGGGCCAGTCTAAAAACGCTTACCAGGCTGAGATCGACTCTGCTTGCGAACTGATCGACTTCCTGCGCTTTAACGTGCAGTACGCTACTGAAATTTATCACATGCAGCCGGAGTCTTCGCCGGGTGTTTGGAACCGCATGGAGCACCGCCCACTGGAAGGTTTCGTGTTTGCGTTAACCCCATTCAACTTTACAGCTATTGCCGGTAACCTGCCTGCATCTGTTGCCCTGATGGGTAACGTAGTAGTTTGGAAACCAGCCAACACCCAGATCTACGCAGCACACGTAATTATGGAGCTGTTCCGTGAGGCCGGCCTGCCGGACGGTGTGATCAATCTAGTGTTTGTTGATGGCCCGACTGCCGGAGATGTGATCTTTAACCACTCCGATTTTGCTGGTATCCACTTTACCGGTAGCACAGGCGTATTCCAGAACATCTGGAAAACCATTGGTACCAACATCCATAAATACAAATCATATCCACGCATCGTAGGTGAAACGGGTGGTAAAGACTTTATCCTAGCTCATAAATCAGCTGATGCCAAAGCGCTTGCTACGGCTATTTCGCGTGGTGCATTCGAGTATCAGGGTCAGAAGTGCTCTGCAGCATCGCGTGCCTACATCCCAAGCAACCTTTGGGACGAAGTGAAGGGCTACATTATCGAAGACCTGAAGTCGTTTAAAATGGGTGCTCCGGAAGATTTCGGAAACTTTGTTAACGCCGTAATCGACGAGAAGTCTTTCGATAAGATTGCCAAGTATATCGATAATGCGAAAAACAGCAATGAGGTAGAAATTATTGCTGGTGGCGGTTACGATAAATCAAAGGGTTATTTTGTTGAGCCAACTGTACTGTTGTCGCATAACCCGCTGTATGTTACCATGTGCGAGGAGATCTTTGGGCCGGTTATTACCATCTATGTGTATGATGAGAATAACTTCGAAGATACGCTGGAATTGGTGAACACTACATCGCCTTACGCCCTGACTGGTGCAATTTTCGGGCAGGACCGTTACGCGGTTGAGTATGCTACGAAGAAATTAGACCAGGCAGCCGGTAACTTCTACATCAACGACAAACCGACTGGTGCTGTAGTTGGCCAGCAGCCGTTTGGTGGTGCGCGTGCATCCGGTACAAACGACAAGGCCGGTTCTATGCTGAACCTGCTGCGTTGGGTATCTGCCCGTTCGATCAAAGAAACATTTGTACCGCCGGTAGATTACCGCTACCCGTTCTTAGGCGAGAACAAATAACAAACCTATAGTTTAATGCAAAGGGCCGCACTCTCGGGAGTAGCGGCCCTTTGTTTTGTTATACTGGTATTTAGATTTGTTACACCCCCTGTAAAAGTGAGATAAATCATGCTACAGGCTGTTATTTACAGATAACTTATACTTTTGATTGTTGGCTATTTATGCCTAATTTTGCTCCCAAATTTCAAGAAAGAGTTACAACTTTATGGAAACTGCTGTAAATCAGTACTTACCGTCTGACTACCTGCCAATTTTAATACAATTTGCAGCTGCCCTGGGTTTTGTGGTTTTTGCGTTGGTGGCTACCCATATGCTGGGCCCAAAGCGCACAAGTGCTGTTAAGGGTGCTGCTTTCGAAAGTGGTATTGAGTCGGTGGGCGATGCCCGTACCCCGATCTCTTACAAATATTTCATGACGGCTATCCTGTTCGTGTTATTTGATGTAGAGATCATCTTTATGTACCCATGGGCAGTTAACTTTAAAGAGTTTGGCATGACGTTCTTTGTGCCCATGCTCATTTTCTTGTCTGTGCTGCTTGCCGGATTCTATTATGAGCTTAAAAAAGGTATCCTGAAGTAAGAGCAGTGCATTAAACTTTTGAGAACGTACCGTTGTTCAGAGTTGGGGTAAATTGCCCCGCTTAGAAGAACAAAAAAATCTCGACATGAGCGATTCAAATAAAGACATAACATTGGTAGAAGCCCCGGACGGATATTCTGGTGCAGGCTTTTTTGCCACTTCGTTTGAGAAAGTAATCGGACTAGCGCGCAAGCACTCGCTTTGGCCACTGCCTTTTGCTACCTCGTGCTGTGGTATTGAGTACATGGCTACTATGGGAGCCAACTATGATATTTCCCGTTTCGGTTCTGAGCGCCCAAGCTTCTCGCCACGCCAGGCAGATATCCTGATGGTGATGGGAACGATTGCCAAAAAAATGGGCCCTGTTGTAAAGCAGGTGTATGAGCAGATGGCCGAGCCGCGCTGGGTTATTGCTGTAGGTGCTTGTGCTACATCAGGTGGTATTTTCGATACTTACTCTGTGTTGCAGGGTATCGACCGCATTGTGCCTGTAGATGTATATGTGCCTGGCTGCCCGCCTCGCCCTGAGCAGATACTGGACGGCCTGATGCGCGTGCAGGACCTGGCCGCGAACGAATCACTGCGTCGCCGCAATTCACCGGAATATCAGGCGCTTTTAGCCTCTTATAATATTAAATAAGCATAATGGAGCTTACGAACGAAAACGTACTCGGTAAGATCATTGAACAGTTTGGCGAAGAGAACATCTGGGATGCTTACGATCCGGATGGTATCATGACGTTCCAGACGAACCGTGCTACTATTCATGAGCTGATCAGATTTCTGCGCGACGACAAAGAACTGCAGATCAGTTTCCTGACCACAATGTGCGGTGTTCATTACCCTGATCAGAAAGACAAGGAGCTTTGCATGGTTTACCAGCTGCACAGCCTGCGTCATAATTACCGCCTTCGCATTAAGGTATACTTCCCGATCTCGGACCCGGTAATGCCAACGATGACGGATCTTTACGCTACTGCCAACTGGATGGAGCGCGAGGCTTACGACTTCTATGGTGTTATCTTTACCGGACATCCAAACCTGATCCGCATCCTGAATGTGGAAGATATGGAGTACCACCCGATGCTGAAGCAGTATCCGCTGGAAGATCAGACAAGAGAAGATAAAATAAATACGTTTTTCGGACGATAAGCCGTTTTCGCTGCCAGTTTATAGTTGGCAGCTATACGTTAGGAGCATATTATGGCTACTGAGAAAAAGACAGTTGAACTTGATGGTTTAGAGCAGTTTCGTGAGAACCTGGATCTTAAGCTTCAGGCGAAACAAAACGAAAACCTGACCACGCTGAACCTGGGGCCAACGCACCCGGCTACGCATGGTATTTTCCAGAACATCCTGCAGATGGATGGTGAAGTGATCATGGACGCTGTTCCAACTATAGGTTACATTCACCGTGCATTTGAGAAAATAGCGGAGCGTCGCGCGTTCTACCAGATCACGCCACTAACCGACCGCATGAACTACTGCTCGGCGCCTATCAATAACATGGGCTACCTGATGACGGTAGAGAAGCTGTTGGGAATTACAGTGCCAAAACGCGCACAGTATATCCGTGTGATCATGATGGAGCTGGCTCGTATTTCCGACCACCTGATTTGTAACTCTATCCTGGGTGTGGACTCTGGTGCCTTTACAGGCTTTCTGTACGTGATGCAGGAGCGTGAGCATATCTACGACATTTACGAAGAGGTTTGTGGTGCCCGTCTGACTACGAACATGGGGCGTATCGGTGGTATGGAGCGCGACCTTTCTCCGAAGGCATTGCACCTGATCGGGGAGTTTCTGAAGCGCTTCCCTAAGGTTTGGGCTGAGTTTGAGAAAATGCTTACCCGCAACCGTATTTTCATCGATCGTACGGTAGGCGTTGGAGCCATTTCAGCGGAGCGTGCCCTGAGCTACGGCTTTACAGGACCTAACCTGCGTGCCACAGGTGTTGACTACGATGTGCGCGTGATGAACCCGTACTCGTCTTACGATGATTTCGAGTTTGAAATTCCGGTTGGTGGCAAAGGCGATACGTATGATCGCTACCTGGTGCGCAACGAAGAAGTATGGCAAAGCTTAAAGATTATTGAGCAGGCATATAAAAACCTGCCGGAAGGCTCTTTCCATGCAGATGCGCCGCACTATTACCTGCCACCAAAACAGGAGGTATACCGCAACATGGAAGCCCTGATCTATCACTTTAAAATTGTAATGGGTGAAATTGATGCTCCGGTTGGTGAAGTATATTATTCAGTTGAGGGTGGTAACGGTGAACTTGGTTTCTACCTGATCTCCGATGGTGGCCGCACCCCTTACCGTCTGCACTTCAGACGTCCTTGCTTTATTTACTACCAGGCTTATACTGAGATGATTAAAGGTGGTCAGCTGGCTGATGCTATCCTGACGCTGAGTAGCCTGAACGTTATTGCCGGCGAGCTCGACGCATAATACAGTGAACAGTTATCAGTTAGCAGTAAACAGTTAATGCTGATATCGATAACCGATCTGTTACCAACTATAAATTGATTACTGTTAACTGTTAATTGTTAACTGAAATGACTATAAACGAAGTAAAGTTTTCTGATGCAGGCATGGCCGAGATCCAGCGCTACATCAGCCATTACCCAGAAGGACGCCAGAAATCTGCTATTCTGCCTATTATGCACGTAGCACAGGCAGAGTTTGGTGGCTGGTTGAGCCCACAGGTAATGGATAAAATTGCCGAAATCCTGAACATACAGCCGATCGAAGTATACGAAGTGGCTACGTTCTATACCATGTTCAACCTGAAGCCGGTTGGCAAGCACGTGCTGGAAGTATGCCGTACAGGTCCTTGCTGCTTGCGTGGTGCTGATCAGATGATCGAGATGATCAAGGATAAACTGGGTATTGAAGAAGGGGAGACTACTGCTGATGGCATGTTTACCTTGAAACCGGTAGAATGCCTTGCTTCGTGCGGTACAGGCCCTATGCTGCAAGTGCGCGAGAAATACTACGAGAACATCGATTCAGAAGAAAAACTGGATCAGTTCCTGGAGATGCTGCGCAACACTGAGGTAGAAACACCTTATCATCAGGCTCAATAGATAATAGACTATTTGACAAAAGACCAAGGACCTTTAACTTAATCTCTTTTGTCCTTTGTCATCAAGTCTTTTGTCAGGAAAAGTATAATCTTGAATTAGAATTGGTTAGCTGTAAATAGCAACACAATGGGACTTAAAATATTAACCGAACATATAAACGTACCAGGCATCGAGACCCTGGAAGTATATCGTAAGCATGGCGGCTACCGCTCGGTAGAGAAAGCCCTGAAAACGATGTCTCCGGACGAGGTGGTGGAAGAAGTGAAAACATCAGGCCTGCGCGGTCGTGGTGGTGCCGGCTTCCCGACTGGTATGAAGTGGAGCTTTTTGGCTAAGCCGGAAGGTGTTCCGCGTTACCTGGTTTGCAATGCCGATGAGTCTGAGCCCGGTACCTTTAAGGACCGTGTGTTTATGGAGAAAAACCCGCACGCGCTGATAGAAGGTATGATCACGTCGAGCTACGCGCTGGGCGCGAACACATCTTATATCTACATCCGTGGCGAATTGATGTTTGTGTTACGCATTCTGGAGAAAGCTATCGCGGAAGCGTATGCGGCCGGCTTGCTGGGCAAAAACATATTGGGTTCTGGTTACGACCTGGACCTGCATGTCGCTCCGGGTGGTGGTGCTTATATCTGCGGTGAGGAAACTGCTTTGCTGGAATCATTGGAAGGTAAGCGTGGTAACCCGCGTAACAAGCCGCCATTCCCGGCTGTGAAAGGTTTGTTTGCTTCGCCAACAGTAGTAAACAACGTGGAGTCTATCGCGTCTGTGCCGTGGATCGTGAACAACGGTGGTGCGGAATATGCCAAGATCGGTATCGGTAGAAGTACAGGTACAAAACTGATCTCTGCCAGCGGTAACATTAACAAGCCAGGTGTTTACGAAATAGAGCTGGGTGTTCCGGTTGAAGAATTCATTTACTCTGACGAATACTGCGGTGGTATCTGGAAAGGCAAGCAACTGAAGGCTGTAGTGCCGGGTGGTTCTTCTGTTCCGATTCTGCCTGCTAACCTTATATTAAAGACAGCTGCCGGCGAAGACCGCCTGATGTCTTATGAATCATTATCTGACGGTGGTTTTGTGAGCGGCTCTATGCTGGGTTCAGGTGCCTTTATAGTTTTCGATGAAGACCAGTGCATCGTGCGTAACACGTGGAACTATGCAAGATTCTATCATCATGAGTCGTGCGGCCAGTGCAGCCCTTGCCGTGAAGGTACAGGCTGGATGGAGAAAGTGTTGCACCGCATTGAGCACGGCCATGGTCATCAGCAGGACATTGACCTGCTGGTAAGTGTAGCTAAGCAGATTGAAGGTAACACCATCTGTCCGCTGGGTGATGCAGCAGCATGGCCGGTAGCCAGTGCGATCCGTCACTTCCGTGATGAGTTTGAGTGGCATATCAAGCATCCGAAAGAAGCAACCTTGCCAGGTGCTGTGTACAGAGGTCAGCTGGCAACTATAGAAGCCTAATATCAGACATAAGACACCGGACAAAAGTCATAAGACTTCTTTGCCAGTGCTAAAATAAAATATCCTGAAAAAGGAAAGTATAGCTTAAATCGTTTGTTACACTGCTCAACTCAACTATAGCAGTGCAACTATAACGAACAACGATAATAAAAATGGCTAAAATAACATTCGATGGCATTGAGGTAGAGGTAGAAGATGGAACTACCATTCTTCAGGCCGCCAGAAAAATCGGTGGCAGTGTAGTGCCGCCTGCCATGTGTTACTATACTCCATTAAAAGGCAGTGGCGGTAAGTGCCGTGTGTGCCTTGTAAAAGTAACACAGGGTTCTGCCAAAGATCCGCGCCCTATGCCTAAACTGGTTGCGTCGTGCATTACGCCGGTGCAGGATGGCATGGTGGTAGAAAATACTACTAACGAGGATGTGATGAATGCCCGCAAAGGCATCGTGGAAATGCTCCTGATCAACCACCCGCTGGATTGCCCGATCTGTGACCAGGCTGGTGAGTGTGACCTGCAGGACCTTTCTTATGAGCACGGCGTGAGCGCAACCCGCTACGAAGAAGAGCGTCGTACTTTCAATAAAGTTGATCTGGGCCCATACATTCAGCTGCACATGACGCGCTGCATTTTGTGCTACCGTTGCGTGTATACCGCTGACCAGATCACGCCGAACCGTGTGCATGGTGTACTTGGCCGTGGCGATGCTGCTGAGATCGGAACGTACATTGAGAACGTGATCGATAATGATTTCTCAGGTAACGTGATTGATGTGTGCCCTGTAGGAGCGCTTACGGATAAAACATGGCGCTTTAAAAACCGTGTTTGGTTTACCAAGCCGATGGATGCGCACCGCGATTGCCCAACCTGCTCAGGTAAAGTAACGCTTTGGACACGTGGCGAAGAAGTATTGCGCGTAACTGCTCGCAAAGACCAGTATAACGAAGTTGAGGAGTTTATCTGTAATACCTGCCGCTTCGATAAAAAAGAGACGAAAGACTGGACAATTGAAGGCCCGCGCCATATTAACAGAAACTCGGTAATTTCGGTAAACCACTACGAATTGCCGGTTCTGAATGTGCCGATCGTGCCAAACTTACCAAGTTCTACTAAGAAAAATCTGCCACAAGCCTAAGATATGGAGTCTGTAGACCTAATATATAAAGCTATTTACATTCTGGTAATTTTCGGCATTACCCTGCTGATCGCTACCTATTCAACTTACTTTGAGCGTAAGATAGCAGCCTTTATCCAGGACCGTGTTGGTCCGAACCGTGCGGGCCCTGCAGGTTTGCTACAGCCGCTAGCCGATGCCGGAAAGCTGTTCTTCAAGGAAGATTTTATTCCTACAAACGCCAACAAAGCGCTGTTCATTATTGGTCCAGGTATCGCGATGCTGGTGGCTACTATGTCGAGTGCTGTGATTCCGTTTGGCGATACGCTTATAGTTGGCGGCCGCGAGATAGCGCTACAAGCGATAAATGTAAACATCGGCGTGCTTTATGTATTTGGTGTCGTGTCGCTGGGTGTGTATGGCCTGATGATAGGTGGATGGGCGTCTAACAACAAATTCTCGTTGTTGGGTGCTATCCGTGCGGCGTCTCAGAACATCAGCTACGAGCTGGCAATGGGCTTATCGCTGATCGCCGTTCTGATGATGACAGGCTCTCTTTCTCTGCGAGAGATTGCAGAGCAGCAGGCAGGCTTTAACTGGAATATCTGGTACCAGCCGCTTGGCTTCCTGATCTTCCTGGTTTGCGCCTTTGCAGAATGTAACCGTACACCGTTCGACTTACCTGAATCTGAGGCAGAACTAATTGGTGGCTACCACACAGAATATGGCTCCATGAAGCTGGGTATGTACCTTTTTGCAGAGTATATCAACATCTTTGTGGCCTCGGCGGTAATGTCTACGCTATACTTTGGCGCTTACAACTTCCCGTTCATGGAGAACCTGAGAGCTGCTATCAGCGATCCGGTACTGGCCAATAACGTGGTGACGCTGATAGGTGTAGTTGTCATGTTTACCAAGATATTCCTGTTCATCTTCTTCTTTATGTGGGTACGCTGGACGCTTCCACGCTTCCGTTACGACCAACTGATGAAGCTGGGCTGGAACATCCTGATTCCGTTAGCAATCCTGAACGTGATATTAACGGGTGCTGCCATCCTGCTTAAGGAACACTTATTTTAAACTATAGTACCGAAAACTTGTCTGAACTATAAGTAAGATCAAGAGAAGGGAGAAAGATATAATGGAACCATTATCAAATAGAAGCAAGAAAGTGCAGAAGAAGGAGATGACCTTTGCAGAAAGGGCATATCTACCGGCAATTGCACAGGGGCTTGGTATTACGCTAAAACACTTCTTTAAAAAGAAGGCAACTGTACAGTATCCGGAAGAAACCCGTCAGCGAAGCGATGTATGGCGCGGCCTGCACGTGCTGAAGCGCGACGAGAACGGCGCTGAGCGTTGCACTGCCTGCGGATTATGCGCTGTGGCTTGCCCGGCAGAAGCTATCACCATGACATCTGGCGAACGCAAGGCCGGCGAGGAAGGCTTATATCGTGAGGAAAAATATGCAGTAACATATGAGATTAATATGTTGCGTTGCATCTTCTGCGGTATGTGCGAAGAGGCTTGTCCTAAGGCGGCTATTTTCCTGCAGGACGATAAAATTGCTCCGGCCCGCTACGAGCGTGATGAATTTATTTATGGCAAAGACCGACTGGTGGAGCCTTTAAAAACCACTGAAACAAAATAATCTCATAATGGAGAACGTGTTCTATTTCCTGGCTTCGCTTACATTGCTTTGCGCCCTGATGGTTGTAATATCTAAAAACCCAGTGCATAGCATTATTTTTCTGATCATTACATTTTTTACCATATCAGGTCATTATATCCTGCTGAATGCGCAGTTTCTGGCAGCAGTAAACATCATCGTTTATGCTGGAGCCATCATGGTATTGTTCCTGTTCGTGATCATGTTCCTGAGCATAAGCAAAAATGAGCGTGACCATAAAACATCTACGATCACCAAAATAACCGGAACAATAGCAGGCGGCTTACTTTTTATAGTAATGATCGCAGCGCTGAAAGATGCCGAAGTTGGAAGCTACAACGCTGAAAATTTTGACTCGCAGATTGGTATGGTAGAGAACCTGGGTAAAGTGTTATTCACAAAGTACCTGTTGCCATTCGAGATCGTATCAGTGTTGTTCCTGGTTGCCATGGTAGGAGCTGTAATGTTAGGTAAGAAAGAAGTAGGAGACCGACACTTCTAAAATACATATCAAGAACTAAACAAAACGGGCTGCAATTTATAGTTGCAGCCCGTTTTGTTTAAAAGCTGCTTTGAACTTCAGATTAATGGTGATTTAATGGATTATTAAGAATGGTGCTGTTTGCTATAGTTAGTAGCTTTAGTTCTATAGTTGGCGTTTGTCCAACCACCCCTAACCCCTCCTTGTCTAAGGAGGGGAGCTATACTGCTTTTACTATAGTTGGGGTTACAATTTTATAGAGAGTATTTTAACCCACCCCTGCCCCTCCCAAGAGGGGAATTTCGGCTATTGCTATAGTTTGGTTTATAGTTCTATAGTTAGCTTTAGTCATCCCCCTGCCCCCTTCAAAGGGGGACTTTCTGCCTTCGCCAAAGTTTTATAACTCTATAGTTCTAGACCACGAGCAGGCCGGCGCAGCCTGCCCCAAGATACTACAACCACGAGCAAAGCCAAGCAACTATAGCTTATCAAACTATAAGAACTATAGCTATCGAAAGTTCTCAGTCTTTGGGTTGAGCGCCTTGTAGATTTCTGGTGGCGCAGCCATTGAGAGGGACGAGCAAAAGAAATGTACACCGCGCAATGCCCGAAGACGGGGCCTCGCGGCCGTGAGCGCACTAAAGCTAGAAATGAAACGATAGGCATGTAAAGCTCCCAGGATAAGCAGTAACTATAGCACGAACTGCTTGTGGCAAGTAGCAACTATAGTTGGCTACAGGCTGAATAAGATGTCTCGACTGCGCTCGACATGACAACAAATTAAAGCTGATTTCTGATCTTAAACAACCCTTTACTCCACAACAAAAACTATTTCCAGAACTTCAGAATGGCCCTGATCATCATCAGAAACAGCTATTATCCTATAGTTAGCTTCATCTCTTTCAACCACTAACGACTCAATCTTACCAGTATAGGCTTTACCTGATTGATCTGTTACTTTGGCGGCAGAAATAACAGTTGGTTTGCTTGCTGTAGTTGCTTTATCAATATCTTGTAATGGAATATAACCTACAAAGCTGCCAAGTACTTCTCCATCCAGTATAGCATTGGGGGAACTTTCTATGGAGGCTGTAAAGAATAATTTATCGTCTAGTACATGGGCTCCTGAAAAACCGGCCTGGTAGTTTTGTAACATGGGCAGCTCAAAAAAATGAAGCTCCGGAGCGGGAAATGGCAAATTATTGAACAGGAAGCTACAGAAGTCCTGAAGATCGAAAGACAGAACCAGGTTAGGGGCATCTTTTAAAGCGCGTTGCAACAGGTAAACCTTGTCTTCAGAAACAGCAAGGCCTTCTATGTTTAGCAGTTCTTTTCCAACTATAGTTGTGTCCTGTTGCAGGGTATCAAAAAGATGCTTTATGTTTATCTCCTTTACTACAGGCTTACCTGGCACTATGGGTAATTCCACCAGAAAGGCTTTGTTACGGTTGCCCGATGAGCCGGAACCTAAAATGAGCAGGTAATCTTTGCCCTTATAGTTTAGCGTTGCAAGGCTTTCAAGGTCTGGTTTAACAGCTTTTGGAATGCGGCCATTCACAAATTCAGAGGTGTCGAATAAAGTATACTGGTCTTTAATTTTGAAATCTTTGCCAATCAGGTACAGGAAAGGGGAGTCGTCTCCAACTATAAAATAACCATCCGGTGCCTTTTCTATGCCTGAGCCCGAGGGAATGTTCTGGTAAAACTGGGTTGTAACTATCGTTGCGGTAGGCGTAGTGGTCTCCATATCTGCGCTGTTGTCAAATTTACGCTCGTTGTTGCAGCTGACGATAAATAAAACACTCATTGTTACCAGCAACCAAACTATAACTTTAGCTCCTGCGGCGGCATGTTGCCCTTTTATTGTGAAGTGTCGGTTCCGAAAATTGTATTCCATAGTGGGGTATTGTATAGGTACTGTATAAACACAATACAGTTTCTTAAACAGCTATCAAATTAGCCTACGTCAGTAAAGAAACAAAGTATTTGTGGAAGGCAACTCAGGGAAACGCGCAAATTGCCGGAAAGCGGGATGCAAAAGCATTAAACTAGGCTTAATTAATAGGTTTTGGAGTAAAAGGAGAGAGTTGTGGCGGATAGGCGGGCTTGCGCCAAGAAGTATAGAAATAAGTTATGGATTTTTAAGAAAAGGGGATAACTTTGCGGCACGAATTTTTGCATTATACTTTAACGGTAGTACTACGCTCGGACTACACAAAAAATGAATCAGATACCTGAAATTATCAGAACTATTCCGCTGGAATATTACCTGTTCTTTAGCACTGCTCTATTTGTTATCGGCATAATTGGTGTACTAACCAGACGCAATGCCATCATCATTTTTATGTGTGTGGAGCTGATGCTCAATGCTGTAAACATCCTGCTTGTTGCATTATCAGCATATCGCTCAGACCCTAACGGACAGATATTCGTGTTTTTCATTATGGCGGTAGCGGCTGCTGAAGTGTGTGTCGGCCTGGCCATTATTGTAATGATCTACCGTAACATCCGCTCTACAGATGTACACCTGCTGAACCACCTGAAGTGGTAAGAGCCATAAAACTATAATCTACAATAGCTTAACTTAATACTACATAGATGCAAGAGATTGTAATGCCCTTCAATAACCAGGCGATGGCACTGCTCTGTTTGCTCATACCGCTGCTGCCCCTGATTGGCTTTATTGTGAATGGGCTTGGCAACCGCAAACTGGCAAAGGGTATGGTAAGTTTGATAGGCTGCGGCACTGTGCTGGCATCCTTCCTTATCTCGATTTACCTTTTTGTTGATTTTACTGCAAATGGCAGCCGTCCGTACACCGTTGATTTCTACAACTGGATCTCGGTAGGTGAAATGCAGATCGGTTTCGCGTTCCTGATTGACCAGCTGACCCTGCTGATGATGCTGATGGTAACGGGTATCGGTTTCTTTATTCACCTGTACTCGGCCGGTTACATGAGCCACGACGAGAACTTTGGTAAGTTCTTCGCCTTCATTAACCTGTTCATGTTCTCGATGCTGATACTGGTAATGGGCTCCAACTACGTAATGATGTTTGTGGGCTGGGAAGGTGTTGGTCTGTGCTCGTACCTGCTAATCGGCTTCTGGAACAAGAATACAAACTATAATAACGCCGCCAAGAAAGCCTTCGTAATGAACCGTATCGGTGACCTGGGCTTCCTGCTGGCTATTTTCCTGATCTTTATCACGTTCGGTTCGGTTAGCTATCCGCAGGTTTTCACAGAGGCGGCGCGCTACACCGGTGGCATCGACTCTACGGTAATGATCACGATTACCATGTTGCTGTTTATCGGTGCGATGGGTAAGAGTGCGCAGGTGCCATTGTTTACCTGGTTACCGGATGCGATGGCGGGTCCTACGCCTGTTTCGGCGCTGATACACGCGGCTACCATGGTTACGGCTGGTATTTACATGGTGCTTCGCTCGAACGTGCTGTATGTACTGGCCCCGACTACACTTGAGTTTATTGCTATAGTTGGTATCGTTACGGCACTGCTGGCTGCAACTATAGGCTTAGCACAGAATGATATTAAAAAGGTACTGGCTTACTCTACTGTTTCGCAGCTGGGTTACATGTTCCTGGCACTGGGCGTAATGGCGTTTTCTTCGTCTATCTTCCACGTTCTGACGCACGCATTCTTCAAAGCGCTTCTGTTCCTGGGTGCTGGTTCTGTTATACATGCCATGAGCAACGAGCAGGATATCCGTAACATGGGTGGTTTGCGCAAGTACCTGCCGATAACATTTATCACCTTCCTGATTGGTACACTGGCTATTGCTGGTATTCCGCCATTTGCCGGTTTCTTCTCTAAAGATGAGTTACTGGCGCACGTGTGGCAGCACAGCAAGCTGCTGTGGGGACTGGGCGTTCTGGTGTCGTTCATGACATCTTTTTACATGTTCCGCCTGGTGTTCCTGACCTTCTATGGTACTTTCCGTGGCACCGAAGCGCAGAAATCTCACCTGCACGAATCTCCAATGTCGATGACGTTACCGCTGATTGTGCTGGCAGTACTTTCTACAATTGGTGGTTTCCTGGGTATGCCTCCGGTATTTGGCGAGAACCTGCACGTGTTGCAGAATTACCTGGCACCTATCTATAGTTTTGCTAGCCTGGCTAACCCTGCCGCTGTAGCACCAATGCACCTGGATCATGCTACTGAGTGGATCCTGATGGGCGTATCTGTTGCAGTTGCCCTGGTAGCTGCTGGTATTGCCTATACCATGTATGTAAGCAAGAAACAAGTGCCTGCTGCCGAAGGCGAGCGCCTGGCGCCGGTTCACAACCTGGTTTACAACAAGTATTACATCGACGAACTATACAATGCGATCATTGTGCGCCCGGTTATGTGGCTGTCATCTGTATTCCACAAAGTGTTTGATGTGGTGATAGTAGATGGTATAGTGAATGGTGTTGCCAAGTTTGTCATGCTGAGCAGCCGCACGCTTCGTTTCGCGCAGAGCGGTGTTATCGGGTTTTATATTCTGGTAATGGTGCTTAGCATCGCGCTCATTCTGTTTTTAAATTTCTTTATCGGATAAGGTTCTTAGAAGATGATAACAGCTCTTTTACTTTTCTGGCCTGCCTTAGCTGCACTGTTGGTGCTGCTGATTAAAGGACAAGGTGCCAAGAAAGTGGCTTTTGTGGCAGCGCTCATAGAGTTTGCCATTGCACTGGTTGCAACGTTAGGTTTTGATTCGGCAAGTGGTTCAACGCAATACGAACTTAACACGCCATGGGTAGCAAGTGCCGGTATCGGTTTCCATATTGGTATGGATGGTATCAGCTTGCTGATGGTATTGTTAACGACATTCCTGGTTCCGCTTATAATCCTGTCTGCCTTTAAACACGACTATAAGAACCCGAACACGTTTTATGCACTTATCCTTTTCATGCAAACCGGCCTTATTGGTGTGTTTGTAGCACTGGATGCATTCCTGTTCTACTTCTTCTGGGAGGTAGCGCTTATCCCGATCTACTTTATCGCAGCTATCTGGGGTGGTGCAAACCGCATTCGTGTTACCATTAAGTTCTTTGTGTATACCATTTTCGGCTCGCTGTTTATGCTGGCTGCATTTGTATACTTGTACTTCCAGACGGGTGCAACACAGTTGGCGGCACATTCTTCAGATGTACAAGCTTTTTACCAGCTGGCCCTGAGCTCCGATACACAGAGCTGGATCTTCTGGTTCCTGTTTATTGCTTTCGCTATTAAAATGCCGGTGTTCCCGTTCCATACCTGGCAGCCCGATACTTATACAGAGTCGCCTACACAGGCTACCATGCTGCTTTCCGGTATCATGCTGAAAATGGGTATCTATGGCGTGCTGCGCTGGTTGCTACCAGTAGTGCCGCTGGGCGTAAGCCAGTGGGATGAGCTGGTGCTGATTCTTTCTATTATCGGTATTATCTACGGATCAATAATCGCTATTCGTCAGCACGACCTGAAGCGCCTAGTTGCTTACTCATCTATTGCGCACGTGGGCCTTATTTCAGCTGGTATCTTTACCCTGAACGAACAAGGCTTGCAGGGTGGTGTTATCCAGATGCTGAGCCACGGTATCAACGTAGTTGGTCTGTTCTTTATCATCGACATCATCTTCAGCCGCACCAACACCCGCGAGATAACAAGCCTGGGCGGTATAACACAGAATGCCAAAGTGCTTTCGATCTTCTTCATGATCCTGATGATGGGCTCTATCGCGCTGCCGCTTACAAACGGTTTTATCGGGGAGTTCCTGTTACTGATGGGGGTGTATAAGTACAATGCCTGGTTTGGTGCAGTTGCCGGTTTAACGATTATACTAGCTGCAGTGTATATGCTGCGCATGTTCCAGGGTGTGATGTTCGGAACGAAGTCTGAGCATACAAACGCCTTTACAGATCTTACGCTGAACGAAAAAGCAGTGCTGATTCCGCTCATCATTATGGTATTCTGGATAGGTTTGTTCCCGAACACCTTCCTGAGCATATCGGAACCAGCAGTTGGTAACCTGCTCAGCATTATAAACCGCTAAGCGGAATTTAACAGAAATAACAGGAAATACGACGACATGACCTCGATCATACTTCTTTCAGTTTTAGGCATCATTAACCTGTTTCTAGGTTTCCTGAAGTCTAAGAGAATATTGCTGCCGCTGGTAATGCTGTTCCTGGCAGTAGTGTTTGGTGTAAACCTGCTGGACTGGAACAACACCCAGACCTACTTTAGCAACATGCTCACCATCGATAACTATGCGGTGGCTTTTACGGGCATCATGACCTTAACAACCCTGCTGATACTGCCGTTTTCGCAGAACTACATTGATGCGGAAGACGAGAACCTGGCCGAATATTATTCTATCCTGCTGTTTTCGCTGGTAGGTGCTATCATGATGGTGGCTTTCGAGAACATGATCATGCTGTTTATCGGGGTAGAGATTGTTTCGATTGCGATGTACGTACTGGCAGGTAGCAACAAGCACAGCCTGCGTTCAAACGAAGCTGCCCTAAAGTACTTCCTGATGGGGTCGTTCTTTACAGGTGTGATGCTTTTCGGTATCGTGCTGCTCTATGGCGCTACCGGCACTTTTGATATTACTGAGATAGGTGCTGCACAGGTTGGCGCTGATGGAACTACCAATACCATGTTTGTAATGGGCCTGCTCATCACAATCATTGGTATCTCGTTTAAGATTTCAGCTGCACCGTTCCATTTCTGGGCTCCCGACGTGTATGAGGGTACACCAACACTGTTTACAACGTTTATGGCCACAGTGGTTAAAACTGCTGGTGTGGCAGCTTTCTATAAACTAATGGCAGGTGCTTTTGATGCTTCGCTTGCAAGCTGGTTCCCGACTATGATTGCCATTACAGTATTAACGCTGGTAGTCGGTAACATTGGGGCTGTTATGCAGCCAAGTGTTAAGCGTATGCTGGCATACTCTTCTATTTCGCATGCCGGCTACCTGCTGATGACGCTGGTTTCTTTCAACGACTTTTCTGAGAATGCACTGTTCTTCTACTCATTGTCGTATGCGCTAGCATCGGTTGCATCGTTTGGTGTGCTGAAACTGGTAGAAGAGGAGCGTGGCGGAAACCATTCGTTTGCGGCTTTCAATGGCCTGGGTAAAACAAACCCGCTGCTGGCTTTTGTAATGACTGTTTCGATGCTGTCGCTGGGTGGTATCCCGCTTACGGCAGGTTTCTTCGGTAAATTCTTCGTGTTCTCATCTGTTATCGCTGCTGGAAACCTGGTGTGGCTGGTAGCGCTGGCAGTTGTACTAGCTGCTATAGGTATCTACTACTACTTTAAGGTGGTAATTGCCATGTATCTGCAGCCTGCAGGCGAGAATACCAAAGTATCGGCAAGTGGTTTTGCAATTGCAGTATTGGTTATCTGTACTGTACTTACCATTCTGTTTGGTCTTGCTCCAGGGTTGGTAAGCCACATGCTTTAAGAAAAAAAAATTAAACTATAGAAAGGCTGCTCCGAAACGAGCGGCCTTTTTTGTTAGAGCTATAGTTAAACTGCAGCATATGATGTACTTAAATGTTGCACTGTTTATGTAAACTCACTATACTTATGGCTGACTTATAGTTGCCATAGTTTACCTGCTAATAATGTTTTTAAAAAGCTGAGCTGAAACAAAAATTGCACTGTTGCACGTATTAAGTGCTTGCTGTTTTATACAGAAATAAAATTTTAGAATTATGAAAAGAACTAAGAAAACATACTTATCGCTTCTAGTGGCTGGTGCATTAAGTTTTTCCTTTGCTGCTGAAGCCGCAAACTATAGCGCTATAGTTCAGGGCAATGGTACCACACAAACCCAACAGGGCAACCAGGGTGTGCCAGCTATGGAAAAGGAATTACTGGGGCCTCATGCTGATATTAACAAGATTCCGGCTGCTAACCTGCGTCAGGCATATATTCTGTTGCTGGAAGGCGTGCGCGAGAAGGGCGATACCTGGACAGATGATGAATGGAATAAAGCCCAGGCGATTATGAAGAAGCTGGATGCCCGTCGTAAAGTAGTTGAAAAAGATCTGACTACTGACGATAAAGCTAAGATCAAGTTGTTGCATGCAGAGCTTCGTGCCCTTGAAACTAAAAAGGACATAAAGGACTAACCTTACTAACTATAAACTATAAAGCCCGGCTAATTGCCGGGCTTTATAGTTTATAGAATAGCCTGTAATTCGCTCAGGCAGTGTATTTCAAAAGTCGGCTTTGGCCTGAGTTTTCTGGTGCTCTTTTCCGGATTAAAATAAACCTGGTCTATACCTGCGGCACGTGCTCCATCAATATCGCATTCCAGATTATCCCCGATCATCAAACAATCTTCCGGCTTTACATTTATGCGCTTCAGTGCGTGCTCAAACATGCGCTTATCAGGTTTCTTATAGCCGCAGCACTCCGATGTTACTACCTCTTTAAAATAGCCATGCAAGTTGGATGCGGTCATTTTTATTGCCTGTATCTCTTTAAAGCCATTGGTGATTATGTGCAAACCATACTTAGGCTGCAGATAGCTCAGTACTTCGTGTGTATAGGGGAAAACGGCCGTTTTGGTTGGGCAAAGTGTGGTGTAGTCTTCCGAAATGCCCTGCGGTACTTCTTCAGGTTTCAAACCAAGGCCTGTTAGCGTACGGACGAAGCGCTGCTCGCGGAGTTCCTGCTGGTTTATTTTGCCTTTGTTATACAGGTCCCAGAGCAGGTGGTTTACGAATTTATATTTTCTGTAAAACGAATCGCAATCAAACTTTTTGAAGTCGGCCAGGTTGTAACTATGGAAAAGGGTAAAGAGCGTTTCTTCGGAATTCTTCTCAAAATCCCATAGTGTGTGGTCCAGGTCGAAGAGCAGATGTTTATATGTTCTCATATGTGATTTTCGTGAGGGTTTAATTAAAACGGGCAGCTGGCCTGTATGTTTAAAAATTGTATCGTTTTTGTGGGTTTTATTAGCTGGCAACAATAATGTCGGGTCTGCAGAGTTATAGTGCAGGGCTGATCTAAAAGTTTGTCCAGTGGCGGTTGTGGAGCTTATTAACTGCAAGCTCGCGGTTAGAATACAGGATCTGGTACGTTTCCTGGTCTTTAAGTAAGGTGCTGTCGCGTTCCAGGTAAGTAAAGATCTGGTTCAGCATATCGGCAGCTTCGTCTTTAAGTGAGTAATAAACCCATTGGTCTAGTTTACGGGGAGCTACAAGGCCGGCATTGCGCAGGTAAGCCAGGTGCCTGGAGGTCTTGGTCTGAGTGTAATCCAAGACCTGTTCCAGGTCTGAAATGCACATTTCCTTGTTGCGCAGAATCAGGTGCAGGATACGCACCCGCGACTCATCGGCCAGTGCCTTAAATATCTGTTCGCCAAAAGCTAAACTAAAATGTTTTAACCGCATGATTCTGTTTCCAACGCAAACAAAAATAGCCAAAAGCTGCTATAATAAAATAATAAACCCTATAATTGTACTACATGAAGTCGATATTTAGTCACGTGAAGTTGTACAAAATAGTAGCTGCCACTATCCTTGTTTTAGTGGCTTTTGCCGCTATGCCGGAACAGGCAAAAGCGCAGGGCGGTAAGCGGGTAGTACAGTTGTCGGGGTTTGTAACTATAGGCGATAGCCTGTATGGCGTAAGCAGTGTAAGTGTGTATGTGCCTGGTACAAACCGTGGTGTACAAACCAACCAATATGGCTTTTTCTCGCTACCGGTACTCACCGGCGATACAGTTATTTTCAGCGCCCTGGGTTATAAAAGGGAAACGCTGGTAATCCCCAAAACCTACCCTTCTGACAGTTACTCCATCATTATGCAAATGCAGGAGGCGGCAATAGAGCTATCGGAGGTGAAAGTAATACCATGGGCCACAGAACGTGATTTTAAGGAAGCAGTATTAGCCCTGAAACTGCCCGACGAGGGACGTACTGCGGCCAACCGGAACCTGGACCCCGAACGTTTGCGTGAGCTGTTTGAAGTTGTGCCGATGGATGGAAATGCCAACTCGAGGGTGTTTAACCAACAGCAGCGCATACAGCAGCAAAACCGCCACATGATACCAACTATAAGCCCGTTTGCGGTGCTTAAGCTGTTGGATATGTTAAAGAATGGTGAATTTAAAAAGCAATAGATATGCAGTGTTGTATGTTGCTCTTTGCTTGTTGTTGTAGCTATGTTGCTAACCAGTTTATAGTTATCTAGAAACTGCCCGAAGCAGTAATTGGTAACTATGCACCATTCGATCCGTTATTTGGCAATGTAGCTGTTTTTAGATGCTACATCTGCAGCCAGCCCTTTAAGGGGGTGCTGCCTAAGCTAAATAAATGATCATATGCTTCCAGTAACAAACCTCGCATTAAATATACCCGAAACACAGAAGCCACGTGTTGTTATAATAGGTGGTGGATTTGGCGGAATTAACCTTGCCAAAAAACTACGCGGAAAAAATTTCCAGGTCGTGATGTTCGATAAGCAGAACTACCATGGATTCTGGCCGCTGCTTTACCAGGTTGCCACTGCCGGCCTTGAGCCTGATGCCATTGCGGAACCGCTCCGTAAATTATTTGGTGGGGATACCTATAAGGATTTCTATTTCCGGTTGGTTAAGGTTACCTCAGTAAACCCCGAAACCAAAACTGTTACCACACTTATTGGCGATATCTCTTATGATTACCTGGTTATTGCGACCGGTACCAAAACCAACTATTTCGGTAATGAGCAGGTGAAGAAGTTCTCCTTCCCGCTCAAAAAAATTCCGGATGCCCTGAACCTTCGCAGCCAGATGCTTCAATGTTTTGAGCAGGCTAGTATGACACCGGACCCTGAAATGCAGCAAAGCCTGATGAACTTTGTGGTAGTAGGGGGCGGACCAACCGGTGTGGAGCTGGCTGGTGCCCTGGCCGAAATGAAGCGCCACGTACTACCCGCCGACTACCCGGGCGTAGACATCAGCAAAATGAATATTTACCTGGTAGAGGGAATGAACCGCTTGTTGCCGCCCATGTCTGAAAAGTCAAGCGAGAAGACCTATAAATACCTGAAAGAGCTAGGCGTTAACATTATTCTGGGCACGCTGGTAGAGTCTTACGATGGAGAGTGGGCTGTGCTGAAGAACGATAAACGCATACATACCAACACGCTTATCTGGGCTGCCGGGGTAGCCGGAGCACTGGTAGATGGTTTACCTCCTGAAACTATAGAACGTGGTCGGATACTGGTAAATGAGTTCAACCAAGTGCTGGGGTATCCTGATATTTTTGCGATCGGGGATATTGCCATGATGAAAACCGAAGAATGGCCAAAAGGACACCCAGGGGTAGCGCAGCCTGCTATACAGCAGGGTAGCCTGCTAGGCAAGAACCTGGTGCGCCTGCAGGAAAATAAGCCGCTCGAGAAGTTTAAATACACGGATAAAGGTTCGCTGGCGATTATAGGCCGTAACAGAGCCGTTGCCGACTTGCCGGGTAAAATGCATTTTGGTGGTTTTATAGCATGGGCCATCTGGCTGTTTGTGCACGTAATGGCGCTGGTTGGTTTCCGCAACAAACTGGTGGTACTTAGCAACTGGGTATACAAATTCTTTACCTACGAGAACGGGACCCGCCTTATTATCCGGCCATTTGTTCGGAAAGGAGACAAGATCAAACAACGGTTCTTCGACCGGTTCGATGCAGAATAAACAAAAAGAGCAGCCTTTGAGAGCTGCTCTTTTTGTTTCTATAGTTCTGAAGGTCTCAGAAAATGACTGCTGCAACTATAGCACTATAGTTCTGCCTAAGAAAATAAAACTATCTTATAGTTGAATGGTTATAATTACGGAACTATAGGTTAGCTATTATGTGTAAACTATAGTTTATTTCAGAAAAAGATATTGGCTTTCATCATCAGGATCAGGGAGATTCCTGCTACAGCACTCGAAAGCACCATTATCCAGTCGCGGCGTTTGGCATTGAACAGGTTCTGAATTAGGAACGCCACGATCAGCACCAGAAATACAAAAAGCAACTGGCTCAGTTCTATACCCACATTAAAAGCCAGCATTTTGAGCCAGGCATCGTCACCGCGGCGAAACAATGATTTCAGGTGATTCGAGAACCCTAAACCGTGCACCAACCCTATGAGAACCGCAACCAGGTTATAGACCGAGAAAATGGTGTGTTGCTTATTGGCGGCACCTTTCAGCCTGAAAAAGTTTATAACACAGACTAAGAAGATCGTAGCCGGCATCAGGAACCGGATAAGCCCTTTATCGAATTGGATAATGTGAAATGCTGATAGGGCAAGGGCTATGGAGAGGCCAATGGTGAAGCAGGTAATGAGTGCAACTACCCTTCGCCAATCACCTATAGTATAAACAGCGCACAAAGCAATCAGGAGCAGCAGATGATCATAAGCTTTCAGGTCAAAGACATGATGAAAACCCAGCTCCAGGTAAGTATAAAATACAGTTGACAAGATGCTTGATGTATGGTTGGCAAAAGTTAGACGGTAAATTACAGGATTATACTTTTGTGTGCAACAAGATATAGTTGCGTATTTCCTGAACTATAGCAACAAGATAAATTTGCTTTGTTAAGAGGCACAGTCGTCTAAAAATTATTACCTTTTATTTATGTTAAGGCACTTAGGCAATCGCAGAAATTTCAGGCATAATATAAAGCTGGCAGCTATACTTTGTCTTACTGCCGGTTTTGTAAATATTGCCGGGTTGCTTGCATTTGCTGTACTCACTACAAACGTTACAGGCCATGTCGCTTTTTTTGCAGAGAACCTGGCGCAGGGCGACTTTCGTGGTGCCCGGATCATCGGCCTCTGGATGTTAATGTTTCTGACGGGAGCATTTACCTCGAGCTTTATAATTAGCAGAATAGGCCGCGATCAGGTATTTGCTTATACATTGCCTATACTGCTAGAGATTTGTATACTGTTAGTGAATGGCATTTATGGCTATAGTTACGATGGGAGCCTGATTAAGGCAGAGCTCTTTGCAGGTAGCCTGTTATTTGCAATGGGCCTGCAGAATGCCATGGTGTCCATGATCTCAGGCTCTGTAGTACGTACTACGCACCTCACAGGCATTTTCACAGATCTGGGTATAGAACTGGCAGCAGCTACCTTGCCAGCAGCCCTTAAAAAGCATGGGTTAAAACAGCGGATCGTGCTCCGGATCGTTATCATCCTGTTCTTTTTGGGAGGGGCTATAGCCGGGGGCTATGTGTTTCCGCTGCTTCGGCATTATACTTTCCTGATTCCGGCAGGACTCCTGTTTATAGCTATGTTCTACGATATCTCAAGGATGAGACTTAAAAAACTGGTTCGGTACCTGCGCTACAGACTCAGGTTGTAGTAAAATAAAAGCGCCGGCAAACTATAGTTTACCGGCGCACTACCTATAGTTTAATTTGTATTAATCTACATTATCTTCAATATCAGAAGCCATTTGTCTGTGAGATTGTAGTGTAGGCAAAGTTTTGGTTGCAAACGCTTTTACAGTCGGGTCCTGTGCATTTCGGCTTTTCGCTTCAAACATGGCGATATCCATTTCGTGGGCACGCTCCATTATATCCATGTATTTTTCGTTGAAGTTGTTGCCGGTATAGTTGTTCAGTTCATCCATCATTTGCTGGTGCATCGGCATCAACGCCTGTGTCAGGCTCATACCCATTTGCGAGGCTATAGTACCCATTTCCTGCGTTGCCTGCGTGTGATGGTCGACCATCATCTTGGCGTAGTCTTTTACTTTCTGGTCGGTGGCGCGCTGCTGTGCAAGATTACCAGCCTGTACCTCAAAAGCATTGCTGCTGGCTGCTGTCGACATAAACGTGGCATCATCCATGTTGGTCATAGTAGTCATGTCGCCGGTTGTTGTGGTGGTGCTGGTTGCATTTCCTGTGTCTGTTCCCGTCATGTCACCAGTGTCCTGTGTGGTCATGTCGCCGGTTGTGGTAGTATCGGTTGTAGTGTCTGTGCTGGAACAGGCGGAGCCCACTAGCATAGCGCCGGCAGCGAATAAGAATAGTAGTTTTTTCATAGCTTTTAAGGAAAATGTTAAAATCAGCTATGTATACGGTCCGATGGGGTAGTGGTTGAGATATAGGTATACAACCCTATGCTTGATAGTAACTATAAGGCAGGACCTCCTATCAATATACTTCGGATAGCTGCTTCGTGGCAGGAAAAATAAAAAGCACCACTTCAGAAGAAGTGGCGCTTTCAATGTAGCTATACTTTAAACTAATCAATTACTCATTTACTCGTTTGTCGGAATCTGCACATCCACGTTGTTGAAGTGGATGCGGCCATCTTCCAGCACGGCTTCCACCACAGAATCTTTGTTGATAGTGCCAGCCAGGATTTCCTTCGACAGCTCGTTAAGTACCTGGCGCTGCAGTACACGCTTCAATGGGCGGGCACCAAACTGCGGATCGTAGCCTTGCTCGGCCAGGTAATCCAGCACCTCGTCTGTTGCGATCAGGCGTATGCCGGCTTCGTCCAGACGATCCTGAATATGGCCAAACTGAATGGTAACGATCTTGCGGATATCCTCCCGGCTCAGCGGACGGAACATCACCAGCTCATCGATACGGTTCAGGAACTCCGGCCTTACCGATTTTTTCAGCAGCTCGAACACTTCATCCTTTGTCCTCTCAATCACCTCGTCATGGTTTATCTCATCCATCAGCTCAAAGTTGCTTTGGATGATGTGTGAACCGATGTTAGAAGTCATGATGATGATCGTGTTCTTGAAGTTCACCACACGGCCTTTGCTGTCTGTCAGGCGACCATCGTCGAGCACCTGCAGCAGAATGTTGAACACATCCGGGTGCGCTTTCTCGATCTCATCCAACAGTACCACAGAATACGGTTTACGACGCACAGCTTCTGTTAACTGACCACCTTCATCGTAACCCACGTAGCCTGGAGGTGCCCCAATCATACGGCTCACGGCGTGGCGCTCCTGGTACTCACTCATGTCAATGCGCACCATGGCGTTCTCATCATTGAACAGGTAATCGGCCAGAGCCTTAGCCAACTCGGTTTTACCCACCCCGGTCGTACCCAGGAAAATGAACGAACCGATCGGACGTTTCGGGTCCTGCATACCAGCACGGCTGCGGCGCACAGCGTCGGATATAGCCTCTATAGCTTCTTCCTGACCAGCTACACGTTTGCCTAACTCCTGCTCTAAGTGCAACAGTTTCTCGCGGTCGCTCTGCAGCATTTTACTTACCGGAATACCAGTCCACTTGGCAACTATTTCTGCTATGTCTTCAGAGTTCACTTCCTCCTTCAGCATTGGGTTTTCGCCCTGCATCTGGCGTACCTGTTCCTGTAGTTCTTTCAGGTGTGCCTCCGCCTCCTGAATCTTGCCATAGCGAAGTTCGGCCACACGGCCATAGTCACCGCTGCGTTCAGCCTGCTCTGCTTCTAGCTTATAGTTCTCTATGTTCTCTTTCTCTTTCTGGATGCCCTCAATGATCTGCTTTTCATTCTGCCACTTGGCTTTCAGGTCATCGCGTTTGGTGGACAGCTCGGCAATCTCTTTCGAAAGTATGGCTTCCTTGTCGCGGTCGTTTTCGCGGCGGATGGCCTCCCGCTCAATCTCCAGCTGCATGATGCGGCGCTGAATCTCATCAAGCTCCACGGGCAGAGAGTCAATCTCAATGCGCAGTTTGGCGGCCGCTTCGTCCATCAGGTCAATAGCCTTGTCTGGTAAAAAGCGGTCAGTGATGTAGCGGTTGGATAACTCCACAGAAGCAATGATCGCATCATCTTTAATCCTAACGCCGTGGTGCACTTCATATTTATCTTTGATACCACGAAGTATAGAAATGGTGTCCTGTACGCTTGGTTCCTCTACCATTACCGCCTGGAAACGACGCTCCAGGGCTTTGTCCTTCTCAATGTATTTCTGATACTCTTTCAGCGTAGTGGCACCGATGGCATGCAGTTCGCCACGCGCCAGGGCTGGTTTTAGCAAGTTAGCCGCGTCCATAGCGCTGTCGCCACCTGCTCCGGCACCAATCAACGTATGGATCTCATCGATAAAGAGCACGATCTCGCCTTCAGCATCCACCACCTCTTTGATTACCGCTTTCAGACGCTCCTCGAACTCACCTTTATACTTGGCACCTGCTACCAGCAGACCCATGTCCAGGCTCATGAGGGTTTTGTTTTTCAGGTTCTCCGGTACGTCGCCACTCACGATGCGCTGCGCCAGGCCTTCCACTATAGCAGTTTTACCCACACCAGGCTCACCCAGCAGTACCGGGTTGTTTTTGGTGCGGCGGCTCAGGATCTGCAGCACGCGTCGAATCTCTTCGTCACGGCCAATTACCGGGTCGATCTTGCCACTGCGGGCCATTTCGTTCAGGTTGCGGGCATAGCGCTTCAGCGAGTTATACTTGGCCTCTGCGTTCTGGTCAGTAACTTTGGCTCCGCCACGCAATTCCTTTATTGCTTTCTTAAGGTCTTTCTCGTTAAAGCCCACATCCTTCATCAGGTTGGCTACACGGTCGCGCCCTGCTAATATCCCCAATAATATGTGCTCAATAGCCACATACTCATCGCCGAACTCTTTTAAATAAGATGTTGCTTTCTGCAAAGCTGCTGCCGCATCGTTAGCCAGGTACGGGCTGCCGCCGCTCACTTTCGGGTAAGCAGCCACAATCTCATCCAGCTTGCTATGCAGGATGTTGCCGTTGATGTTGAGTTTCTGGAGCAGGAAGTTGGTTACGTTCTCATCTGTCTCCAGTATTGCTTTTAAAATATGCCCGGTTTCAATAGCCTGCTGCTGGTTGCCGCCTGCTATCTCAGTGGCCTTCTGGATGGCCTCCTGGGCTTTGATGGTATAGTTATTAAAGTTCATATCCTTTACTCGTTTTCCCCCTGGTATTTAGTTCTACGAGCATAGCAGCAAAGGATACACCAATGGTATTTTGATATGATTTTACTGAAATTATGGCATAGTAAGAATGAGGTAAATGATAACATTAGGACAAAATGACCGGATAGTGTGTGGCGATCGATTTAAGCCATGTAATATTTACTTATCCCACTTATTAAATAAGCTAACTCTCAAACAATCCTTTGTGCATCCAGTAAAACTAATAATAGGGTAGGGAAGGAGTATAAATTCGCTGATCACTACTATACACTAAGTTACTTCTGCAGAAAAAACCGCGTTATACTCCTATACTTAAGACCCTCCGGGAATAGGCGATAAGAAAGGGAACTATTGAAGCGCAGAAGTTATATTTTCTGCTATTTGATTTACCAGTCCCTAATTAAAATTACGAATGGAAAAGGCTGTAACTATGGAGAAAGCTGAAGTCAAAAGCTTTGGAACTCCGGATGAAGTGAGAGATTTCCCGAAAGGAAAGTTGGAACTTGTTAAAGTGGGTGGGGCTCTTGTTGGAAAAGCTACCCTGGAACCTGGCTGGAGATGGTCGGAGTCGGTTAAGCCTATTGCAAAAACGGATAGTTGCCAGGCTGCTCATTTCCAGTACCATATAGCCGGCGTGCTGAGAGTGCGTATGGATGATGGAACCGAGTTTGACTGTAAAGCAGGTGATGTTTCAACGCTACCGCCGGGGCATGATGCATGGGTGGTTGGAGATGAACCTGTTGTCTTGGTCGATTTTCAGGGAATGGTAGATTATGCCAGATCGAAATAAGCAAGGCTTTTCTCCTTCTCGTTGGTCCTATAGTATCAGAAAAAAACAAGCCCCGGAAGTTTGCTTCCGGGGCTATGAAATTTGATTAACAATTTATTTAACCTGCTGCATGCCTGCCTGTGCTATCGGTTTTTGTATGTTGCAATTGACTCCGAATAAGCTTTGGGCTGCTTGTGTACCTGCAATTCTACTGTAACACGAAGCTCATCTTCCACTTTAAACAGGCCGCCCATTTTCTTAGGTGTAGCCAGGCCTATCTCCGAAAAGTTAAGGCAAATATTACTCTTCAGGTAAGTGACACCGTTCCCTGGATGAGCATAAAAGCTCACGTTGCGTAGCGGAATGGTTTTGCCGGCTACAATCAGGTTAAGGTTGCCTTTATAATCATTGCCTTCCTTATTCAGATACACAACTTCAATTTTTGTATAAGGGTGCTGGCTGGCATTCAGTGCTTTCTCGAAATCCTTATTAAGGAGAATGTTACCACAGTTAAACGCTTTTACAGGTATTGCCAGTTTGAGTCTTTCGCTCTGCGGAATGTGCCTGTTAAGTAAAAGTGTATCTTTCTGGGTGCTGCCTGTATAGGCACAGTTTATGTCGCCTAATGTGGTGCCTGCTGCTACAGATACTTTATTGCCCGTTATTACGATAAACTCTTCATTTTTGGGCAGTACTGTGGCGCTCAGCATAGAGACAGCAACCAGAAAGATACGAACAGGTAACATGGTAATTAAGGTTTAGAAAGAGATTGCTCCCTCGATCATGAAGCCATCGAACTCACCGCCGTGACGGATGTCGGTAGGAGCGAAGCCTTTGTACTGTTGTTTCACATACTCGGCTTTGGCTAGGATATTCTTCGTCACAAACCAGCCACCGCCTACCTGTATTCTGTTCAGGTTCACTTTGTTGTTCAGCACATCCGGAGTTGCGGCCAGTGGGGCCAAGCGTCCTTCCACTGCATTGTAGCGACCTGCTACGTACAGGTTCTCGTTGTTGCCGAAACGGTACACCAGGTCAGTGCCTACTTGTCTCCAGGTGCGGTCTGTTGGTTCGTCGGCTGCGCCTAGTCTGCCTTTGCCTTTCGCCTGCTCAAAGTTTCCGAAGAACTCAAGGCCGCGGTACTTCACGAATGGGTTCACTACAAAGGCCGTGATGCTGTTGGTAAGGCCCGGGTTAATATGCCCTGATGTAAAGTGAGTGGCTGTAGTAACAGCTGCTCCGCTGGCAACTTTGGCTGGGTCCATTACCAGGTGGTAGCGTGAGCCTGCACGGTCGCCGCCATACAGTGTGTTTCTAACAGAGCCTGCAGTTGTATAAACAGAGCCGGTTAAGCGTACGCGCAGGTCTTCGTTCAGCTGGCTGTCGTAGCCAAGTTTACCGATGTAAGAAAGCTTGCGCTGGCCTGGGGTCTGAATACCACCCTGTATCTCGCCGCCTGTTACAGAACCTACTGCCAGGAAGCCTTTGTATTGGTAGATTACTTCGGCACCGATTTCGGTAGTGAAGGCATCCATGATGTAGTTACCTACAAAAGTGTTCTGCAAGGTGTGGGCGTTATCTGATCTGCGGTAGTGCGCATCGCCATAGTTGATCTCCATGTGGCCCACTTTCAAGGTCAGGTTTTCCATCAGCTTGTCTACCAGCGGGCTGTTCAGGAATTCAGCTTTGTCTACCTGTATGTAGCCACCTTTTACCCATGCTTCCGGGTGGTGCCTTGATGACAGGTAAGTGATCAGGTTCAGACGAACACCGTCGGCAAGCGCTACATCCAGGTTAAGGTTGGCCGATGCAAGGTTAAAGCCATTCTCAATTGGCATCAACTGGTTCAGGTTTACTTCGCTGCCTCCTTGCTGCTGCATTAGGGCTGTTGCCGAGTTCTTGTGCTTCAGGCCCTGGAATTGCTGCGCAAAACCACCGCCAAGTCGCACTTTAATGCCATCAAAGCCTATAGTGTCCTTTTTAGAAGTCTCGAATATATTAAGACCTCTTTTATCGTAAGGTCGGGCGTAAGGCAGGTCAGATAAGGTGATCTGCGCAAAAGAGCTCATGCTTATGCCAAGCAACAGGCCCAGAGAGAGTGTAAACTTTTTCATGATGTTTGGTATCTTTAAGTTCTTTAGATTCTTTAGTTTTTAGTGTAAGAAGCCGTAGGCTGGAAGCTTGCCTTAAAGCTAAGTTTAAGGTCGTTGCCGGTTTTTACAGTGCCTAAAAGCGCTGTAGGTGGTTTGATGCCGAATTCGGTGAATTTGATGTTTGTCTCACCTGTCATTTGCACCACACCAGATTTTGTGCTAGTCTCCACGTTAAAGGTGACCGGCTTGGTAGTGCCAGCTATAGTTAAGTTACCTACAGCCAAAGCGCGGTTATTGTCCAGTGCGCGGAAAGAGGTCAGGGTAAACACAATATCTGTAAACTTGTTTGCCTTTAGCGTTTCATAAGCGATATCATCCATCTTGGCTGTGCCACTCTTGATCGACTGGGTCTTCAAAGTCACAGAAGCGGACTTTACGTTTTTAAGTGTGGTACCTTCTAGTATCATTTCAGCTTTGCCCTGGGCCTGTGCCGATGTCATTTCCCAATCGTGCAGGGTAGAAGTGCCGTTTACTTTAAGTTCGGTTTTGCCGGCCAGTTGGAATTGGGTCTGGGCAAGCAGCGTGTTTCCAAAGCTTAATCCTAACAGGATGCTGAACACGCTTATCAGTTTTATGGGGTTGAAAGTTCTCATGATACTGGCGTTAAGGGTTACTACTATTTGTGTTATTTCTATGATGCAAAACTATAGCAGCCCGCCTCCCCAGCGAATGACATTGCGCAGCCCAATAGGTGATCTTAGCTTGTTATAAAGATGACGAAAGTTGTTTTCTGACCTAATCAGGTGTTTTACCGAGAATGAGGAGGATTTTAAGACGCATTTCTCTGGTGGTAAGGAAATAGTAGGGGGGGCGCTTACCTGATAGGCGATGGTTGGTAGCCTATAGTTTGTGCGCTACGGCTTAAACTGCATTATCTTCCATAGACGGAAGTGTAGCTAAAGACTGTTTACCAAGTCACTTTATGCAGAAAGTTGGAAAGTGGAGGTGTGGTACTACTTTACTTCGCTCTTAAATACAGCCGCATAGTGGTCGGCCAGGCGGGTTGGTTCGGGTAGTTTATATTTAGTGGCGCAGGCCATGGCTATAGTTGTAGCCGACTCCAGGTCCATCAGGTGGCCAGCCGAGACAAACACTGGCTTAATGTTATCTTTTGTACGGAGCACATTGGCGATTATCTCATCCTTATACACCAATGGCGAGATAGAACCTTTGGTAGCTGCAGGTTCCTTATACTTTCCTACAAGCACCTTCTTGGCTACGCCCATAGTTGGTTTGTTCAGATGCAGACCCAGGTGGGTAGCGATGCCCAGGCGGCGCGGGTGCGAAATGCCATGCCCATCCACCATAATCAAATCAGGTTTTTGCTGTAGTTTTTCGTAAGCTTTTAGCAGGTTGGGTGCCTCGCGGAATGCCAGGAAACCCGGAATATAGGGCAGCTCAACTGAACCTACATGATACACCTTCTCTATTAACTCCAGTTGGGGATATGTCAGCAATACAAACGCAGAAAGAATCCTGTCTTCCCCTATAAAAGAGGAGTCGCAACCAGCAATCAGCTTTAGATCAAAATCCGGCTTCTGAAGCACAATGCGCTCCTGCATTTCGCGCTGTTGCTCGGTGAGACGGGCAAGTATAGCCGGGTCGGGTGCAGGATAGTCGAAGCGCTGGTAATAAGACATGGTTTAAGTTTAGGAGTTTGAGAGTTTAGGAATTAAAAAGTTAGAAGGTTTGAAAGTTAGAAAGTTAAGTATGGGCTTGTGATTAAAGTAAAAGCTCAATGTTACGTGCATACGTTATTTCCTATTAATGGTGATAGCTGTTGTAGGTTACGGAAGTGAAAGCGCTCCATTCTCTAACTTTCTAACTCCTTAGGCGCTGCAAGGGTAGATCAGTTTCGCGAATAATAAACGCCAGCGGCCATCTATAAAACCAAAATGAAACTCAAAGGAAGTGGCAGTATGCAGTACGGATTTCTGTACCAGGGGTAAAGTAGCTTCTATCTGTTTTATCTGTGCCGGGGGCAGATCTGCGTAATTCCAGTAGCCACTTTTTACAAACCGCTCTGGCCCGGCAACAAAGCAGCCATCCTTGCTAAAGCCGGATGTGCCGGCATCATAATCCACGTCAGCGCAATCGAAGGTAGGCCAGGCTTCCTGTTTCAGGTCGCAGGTTTTTACTTCGTCTTTTATAGTCAGGAAAGAACGATCCTGGTATTGTCTTTTAAAGCTGTTTATATTTTTTACGAAAGTCATTTTAGGTAGCGCACCCGGCTGCTCAATTATCCAGAGGCCATGTTGCGGATGTACAAACTGGTTTATAGTTGCCGTGTCAGCCGCCTGCAGTGCTGAAAAGAACAGCTCGAACGCAGCCTTAAAATCGGTTGAATCGCTGGCTGTAGTTTCCTGCTTCTGTGCCGGCTCTTCCTGCACTGCTTTCAGGTCTTCGGTGCGCTGCGGCATAGTATTGTCGGCGGACTTGTTGCTATAGTTGCAGCTACAAAGCAGGAAAACGATAGATACGAAATGGAGCAGTCGTGCCATAAAACAGTTCTTTTATAAGGCATACGCATGCCGCCGGGTTTGAGATAGTGTGTACCAACCCTGCATAAGTGGCGGCGTACTACAAAAGATGAGTTCGTATTTACCTCAATTTACCTAACCTGCTAACTATGGAAATAAACTATACCTTCAACGATACGATCAAAATCGAGCTGGATGATGTTACGCTCTTAGGCGATCTTGCTGTGGTGGAAAATGCAAAGGGGCTGGTCGTATTCTCGCACGGGAGTGGAAGCAGTCGGCTAAGTAACCGCAACAGGTTTGTGGCCGAACATCTGCAGCGGTCCCGCTTCTCTACCTTGCTTTTCGACCTGCTTACAGAAGAAGAGGACCAGGAACAAGCCAACCGTTTTGATATACCCAAGCTTACCCAGCGCCTGATTAACACCACCTACTGGATACAGAAAGATGAACGGATCAAAGATCTGAACATCGGGTTTTTCGGGGCGAGTACCGGTGCGGCTTCGGCCCTGGGAGCTGCCGCCGCTTTAGGGCCTATACTGCAGGCAGTTGTTAGCCGGGGCGGAAGGCCTGACTTGGCTGCGGAAGTACTGGCAGATGTGCTCGCTCCTGTACTGCTTATAGTTGGCGGGAAAGATGAACAGGTGCTGGATTATAATATGCAGGCGCAGGAGCAATTACAGGGTATAAAAGACCTACAACTAGTGCCCGATGCTACGCACTTGTTTGATGAACCCGGAGCATTGGAGATGGCTGCACAATTAGCTACCGACTGGTTCAGGAAATATCTGCAGCCAAGCAAACAACACCCCCTCCGGCAAGACAAACCTTAATCAATTCTGAATAAGTGATTGTGTAAGATTAAAGTTTCCAGTAAATAATTCATAATTCATAATTCATAATTCATAATTCATAATTCATAATTCATAATTCATAATTCATAATTCATAATTCATAATTCATAATTCATAATTCATAATTCATAATTCCTCAAACTATGGACATGATCCGGAACAGGGAAGAAGCCGCAGCACTACTGGCAGAAAAGCTGATGAAGTACAAAAATCAGGATGGAGTAGTGCTGGCTATACCCCGTGGTGGTGTGCCCGTGGCAGCTCCTATTGCCCGAAGCCTGCACATGCCGCTGGATCTGGTTCTGGTTAAGAAAATAGGCCATCCCGCCAACCCCGAATACGCCATTGGCTCCGTAGGTTTGGATAGCATTACGCTAGACCCAACTATAGATGTGCCCGCATCTTATGTGCAGGCCGAAGCCGAGCGTGTGCGTGAAGGCCTGCACGAGAAGTATGCCTTGTTCAGAGGGAATAAGGAGCCGCTAGCGTTGCAAAATAAAGTGGTCATTATAGTAGACGATGGCATTGCGACCGGCAAAACCCTGCAGCAAACCATAGCTATGGTAAAAGAAAGGAAGCCAGCCAAAGTTATAGTTGCAGTACCGGTAGCGCCTCCATCAGCCATTACCAAACTGCATGGGCAGGTAGATGAAGTTGTTTGCCTGCTTACGCCACCTTTCTTCCAGGCGGTGGGCCAGTTTTACCAGGAGTTTACCCAGACCACCGATGAAGAAGTGATCGCGCTTATGCAGGAGTTGGGCACCTAAACTATAGCTTACTCAACTATAAATTTACTTCGAAGCACTTTCCCGCCAACTATAGCCTGAACTATGTACAGACCGGTTCCACGAAGCTCTTTTACATCCTGTTCATAACTGTAGTGGCCTGATGCACTGGTAGAGCCGCGCAGGTCTTTTACGTGTGTGCCGTTTATAGTATAGATCGAGACCGTTACCGGAGCATCCGGCATGCGTACCAGTATGTCAATCGTGACAGGTTTGCCCGATACTACCGTAGGGAATACCTGCAGCATTCGTTCTTCCGGAGAACTGGAAACCAGTATGGTTTTAGAGTAAGTAGTTGTACCGTCAAAATCCACCTGTTTCAGTCTGTAGAAAAGATCGCCCATGGGGGCAGTAGCATCCGTAAATGTGTAGGTAGTTGGCGTTTGTGTAGTGCCTGCCCCGTTTACTTTGCCAATGGTGCTGAACTGCTTGGTGGTATCTAAAGTGCGCTGAATCTCGAAGTAAGCGTTGTTCTGTTCCGAAGCTGTTTTCCAGTTCAGTTCTATCTTGTTCTCGTCAGTTACGCGGGCGTTAAAGCTCACAAGCGAAACTGGCATTGGTCTAACTATAGGTAACAGGGCATTGTACCATTGCTGCGCCATCTGTTCTTCGCCGCGCTCGTTTGGGTGAGCCTCATCTGCCAGCATAGTGTTGATGTCGAAGCCTGAGTATTGGTCTACAACTATAACCGGCGATGCGGCGGTGTTTAGTTTTTCAGCCAGTGCAACTATTTTGGTATTATAATCCCGGATGGCGTTATCTGTATAGTTGTCGTTTTTGTTAGCGGGGATAAGTTGCGCCAGCAGTATGCTTACCGAACCGTTTTTAGCTCTGATTCCCCTGATCACCTGCTCCAGTTCTCCTATAGTTTCTGCAATAGGCTGATTCTGGAAAATATCATTTGTGCCAAGGTGAATAAGGGCAATATCAGGTGTGTACTGCTTCATCCAGTCCGAAAGTTTACCTTCTGGGGGGTAAGTTTCCTGATTTCCGTTCAGCATGTGGTCGGCGCGCCAGCCCCAGTGGCCTTCGTTTACGTTTGTAAAGGTTTTGCCTTTGTAGCTTGCATTCTGTTTAGGAGAATTAACTCCCCATTTATTCTTGTCATGCGATCCTACAAACTCGAAATCCACGCCCGCATCTACCAGCTTTTTCCATAAGGGGAACCGATAGCTGGCTTTTTCGCCATCGCCCTGTGTAATAGAGTTACCAAGGCACATGATACGCACCGGTTGCGCAACTATAGTTTGCGGTACAAAGGAAAGAAGCAGAAACAGTATGAGCCCGTACAGTATTTTCACTATAAATAGAGGCATGGCGTTAAGGGTGCTTATAAACCAAAAAGCATCCACATTAAGACGTAGAAGCAGAAGTTTGGTTATATCGGCAAGCTGTTTTTAGGAAATATTGTGATGTTTTATGGGCTTAAGGCTGTTTTTAAGATGTCTGGTTTAGAAAAAACGGATTTAATAGCAGAGCTACATGAGTAGTTTTTTGCATAAAATCAGTCATCATCTTAAACTATAGCTGGCTTGAGTCTATAGTTTTAAAAACAGTTTGCTCCGGTGCAGAGTAGGGGTTTTACGTGATGTTATAGTTCAGAAGATAATTTACTTATTGCATGTACTGCGGGGCTGGTTTAGCAGGGCGTTACCAAAAAGTCTTTTATATTTGCTTTCCAAAACAATCGGGCCCAAAACGCGGTTCTTGAAGTTGGTATCCGGCTTGCCATACAATGCAGGCCAGCCTTTTCCTGAATTGCAGACAGCCTTACAAATAATCAATTTATAATGACGACAAAAGCATCCAGAATAATCTATACGATTACCGATGAAGCGCCGGCATTGGCTACGCGCTCTTTCTTACCTATAGTTCAGGCTTTCACAAAAGCTGCTGATATTGAAGTAGAAACAAGAGACATTTCTTTAGCCGGCCGTATCATTGCCGCGTTCCCGGAGAACCTTACCGAAGAGCAAAAGCAGACCGACGACCTGGCTTACCTGGGCGATCTGGCTAAAACGCCTGAAGCCAACATCATTAAACTGCCAAACATCAGTGCTTCTATTCCGCAGCTGACAGCGGCTATTAAAGAACTACAGTCGCAAGGGTACAACATTCCGGATTACCCGGCTGACCCGAAGAACGATGCTGAGAAAGATGCGAAAGCACGCTATGCCAAGATCTTAGGTAGTGCGGTAAACCCTGTATTGCGCGAAGGTAATTCAGATCGTCGTGTGGCGGATGCCGTGAAGCAATACGCCAAGAGCCACCCACACTCTATGGGCAAATGGTCATCAGATTCCAAAACACACGTGGCACACATGACGGGCGGCGACTTCTATGGCACAGAGCAATCTGTTATAGTTGATAACGCTACCGATGTACGCATCGAGTTTGTAGGCGCGAATGGCGAGACCAAAGTGCTGAAAGATAAAGTAGCCCTGAAGGCCGGCGAAGTGATGGATTCATCTGTGATGAGTAAAAACGCGCTTCGTTCGTTCCTGGAGAAAGAAATCGCGGAAGCAAAAGAGCAAGGCATCCTGCTGTCGCTGCACCTGAAGGCAACCATGATGAAGGTGTCTGACCCTATTATGTTCGGCCACGCGGTAACTGTTTTCTTTAAAGATACTTTTGCCAAGCATGCTGCTACATTCAAAGAGATTGGTATAGATGCGAACAACGGTCTTGGCGATGTTTATGCGAAGATCCAGAACCTGCCAGCTGAGAAGCGTGCTGAAATTGAGGCAGACCTGAAAGCGGAGATGGCGCAGCGTCCTGAACTGGCGATGGTGAATTCTGACAAAGGCATTACCAACCTGCACGTGCCAAGCGACGTAATCATCGACGCGTCTATGCCGGCGGCTATCCGTTCGTCTGGCCAGATGTGGGGCCCGGATGGCAAATTGCACGACACAAAAGCGATCATTCCGGACCGATCTTATGCAGGCATCTACCAGGAAGTGATTAAATTCAACAAAGAAAACGGCGCTTTCGACCCGACTACGATGGGTACTGTTCCAAACATCGGTTTGATGGCGCAGAAAGCAGAAGAGTACGGTTCGCATGACAAAACTTTCCAGATAGAAGCTGCCGGTACGGTGCGTATAGTTGATGCGAACGGCAATACACTGATGGAGCAGAAAGTAGAAGAGGGCGATATCTTCAGAGCTTGCCAGACAAAAGACCTTCCTATCCAGGACTGGGTGAAACTGGCGGTTACAAGAGCTAGAATCACCAACACACCTGCTATTTTCTGGTTGGATCCGCAGCGTGCGCATGATGCCAACCTGATTAAAAAAGTAGAAAAATACCTGCAGGACCACGATACTAATGGCCTTGAGATCAAGATCATGTCGCCGGTAGAAGCCATGCGCTATACGTGCGAGCGTGCTAAAGCTGGTAAAGACACCATCTCGGTAACCGGTAACGTGCTGCGCGATTATCTGACTGACCTGTTCCCAATCATTGAATTAGGTACAAGTGCTAAAATGCTTTCTATCGTTCCTTTGCTGGATGGCGGTGGCCTGTTCGAGACTGGTGCCGGTGGTTCTGCGCCGAAACACGTAGAGCAGTTTGTAGAAGAAAACTACCTGCGTTGGGATTCATTAGGTGAGTTCCTGGCACTGGCTGTATCGCTGGAAGACCTGGCTTATAAGACCAAGAACGAGAAAGCGGAAGTACTGGCTGAAGCCCTGAACCAGGCGAACGCCAAATTCCTAGAAAACGATAAGTCGCCGGCCCGTAAAGTTGGTGGCATCGATAACCGCGGCAGCCACTTCTATCTGGCCATGTACTGGGCACAGGCGCTTGCCGAGCAAACCAAAAACCAGGAGCTGAAAGACCGCTTCACGAAGCTGGCTCAGGAACTGACCGACAACGAGCAGAAGATCGTAGACGAGCAGATCGCAGCCCAAGGCAAGCCAGTTGACATCGGCGGTTACTACCACCCGAACGAAGAGAAAACTAGCAAAGCCATGCGCCCAAGCGAAACGCTGAATGCTGCTTTAGCTAGCTTCTAATCTGAAGTTAAACTATAGGTAGGAAAGGCTGCACGAGAGATCGGGCAGCCTTTTTTGTTTATTGTTTTTATTTCAGCGTATTATTATCGTTTGATAAAGTGACATGTCGACTTAGTAAGTTTGCTTATTTTATGGTTAGGTAAACCATTGTCAAAACTGAGTAACCAAAGCTGTGTAATAATATGCTGTTTTTAGTAAAGAGATTGCGGGCTTACTGGTTAGGCGATGTCAGTTTTGTAGCCTTGTTGGTAATGCTTGTTGCAGTAGTGTTTGTGCTACCCATTATCATGGAGATAAGTAAAAAAGGGGTCTTGTTGTTTAATGTGATCCTGCTGAGCGTGTTCCTGTCCGGCATTTTTGCAACCAATAATTTTTGGGTAATGTTACTTTCAGCTTTCCTTTTTGGTGTGCATCTCACCCTACGTCTTATTCGCTTTGGCGACAACCCCTATTCTTATTATGTCTTAGAAAATGTGGTTGCTATTGCAAATACGGCTGTATTTCTTTATATCAACCTACGGCTACTGTTTCGTGACCAAAGCGTAAATATGTATCGCATAATAGGGGCAGTTAACGTTTACCTGCTGCTTGCTCTGATGGGAGCTCTTACGTTGGAGGTAATTCATGCTGTTACAGGCGTTTCTATTGGAGGGAGAGTAGTGCTTACAGGGGCAGACCAGGATTATGTGCACTTTATTTATTTTAGCCTTGCATCGCTAACTACAGTGGGCTTCGGCGATATCTACCCTGTGAGTACGGCTGCTAAAATGGTGGCTACTAGTTTGGCTACTATAGGGATCTTGTTTCCTGCAATTGTCATTGCCCGATTGGTTGGACTAGCCTCACAACAGCCTTCTTAAATTGCGACATAAGCATACAGCTGTAACCTTTCCTGCAAAAATCTGCTACAGAAAAAGTAAATGAGCAGCTATGGAAAACAACACTACTTCAGCAGCACAGAAACAAACTATAGTTTTAGCCGGAGCTACAGGCGATTTAGGCGGGCGCATTGCCAGGTCGCTACTAAAGAAGGGAGCAATAGTTAGAGTACTTGTTCGCAGCGATAGCGACAAAGCCAAAATAGAAGCTTTACAAAAAGCAGGAGCAACTATAGTTGAAGTTGATTTCCACAATGCTGCTGAACTAGCGAAAGCCTGCGAGGGCGCTACCTGTGTTGTTTCAGCGCTGTCGGGATTGCATTATGTTATAGTTGGTATTCAAACCTTGTTACTAAATGCAGCAGTAGCAGCCGGAGTGCCCCGATTTATTCCTTCCGACTTTGCCATTGATTTCACAAAGCTGCCTTATGGTAACAACCGCAACCTGGACTTCCGGAAAGAATTTAAAGAACGCTTAGACAAAGCTCCTATAGCTGCGACTTCTATTTTATGCGGCATGTTTGCCGATCTGCTTACAGGGCAGGCACCTATAGTTCTGTTCCCCTTAAAGCGGGTAATGTACTACGGCAACCCCAACCAACTCATGGATTTTACAACGATACAAAACACAGCTGATTATACCGCCGCTGCTGCGCTTGACCCAACCACACCACGTTACCTGCGCATTGCCGGCGATGTGTTGAATGCTTACGGTTTGAAGGAAGCTGCCAGTAAAGCCACCGGGGTAGAATTTAAGCTTTTTCGGGTTGGCGGTTTGGGCTTACTCGATGCTATAATCAGAATAACAAAGGCGCTTACGCCCAATAACAATGAAGTCTTCCCGGCCTGGCAAGGCATGCAGTACATGCGCGATATGTTCAGTGGCTTACCCAAACTAGAGTCCTTGGATAACAACCGCTACCCGGAGATGAAATGGACAAGCGTAGCCAAAGTGTTGGCTAAGCGGTAATTTTTTTCGTTACAACTATAGATAAACTACTATCTAGAACTATAAAATACCATCCAGCAATATCTTAATGCCCAGGCAGTATCTGTAACTCCGTTCTGTCAAAGTGCTCTGGGCTCTTAACTAGCCTGCCTGCCACGGGGCTATATTTTATATTTCAGTGAAGGATATAGCCTAGAATGACTTTGGTTTGGAAAGCGTGTAGGAAGACTCGGGCTTAGCCCGCAGCACGTAGATAGTGTAGGTATAGAGCGTCTGCTTCCGGTAATTAACGGGCATCTGCTGCGCCTCCACCAGGTCGTAGTGCAGGTGTAGATGTGTTGGCAAGTCTGCTCTGTCGGTTACAAAAATGGTGTTTTGGGGAATCCTTGGCCAGCCGGTGGCCGACCAGATCACAAACTGGTTATACTTTTTGGCTTCGCAGATACAGCGCACGTTGGTGTTGCCCGAATAAAATGCCAGTAGCGAGGTCACCTGGTAATCTACACTGGTTATCTGAAAAGGAGCCAGTGTAGCATGTTTGGTACTCAATTGCCTTACCCGTTGCCCTAGTTGTTGCCACCCCGCCAGTCGCTTTAAGCCATCGTGGCGCACTGGAACTATACGACTCAGCCCTGTATAATCCTGTAGCATAGGATAGAGGAAAAACAGCCAGCATGCGCCTGTCAGGCAAAAGGCTATACGTGCTTGTCCGAAACGTTTTTCTTGAACTATCAGGTAGGCAATCCCGATCGGGAGTAGCAGGCAGCCTATGTTATACCAATTAACTTCTACGCGTTTTACCAGGGCCACGCACGAAAATAGTAGCAGGCTTCCGATAGTCGGGATAAAAAGGAGAGTGAGTTTTTGTTTATCTGCTGCGGGAAAAGGCCGGAATCTGAAACTTAAGACACGCAAAAGAAGGAGCAGGAAGAAAGGCGAGTTCATCAGAATAAAACCACCGAAAAGCTCTGCCAGGTTCTTTGCTGTGTGGGAAGTCTCCATTTCTGTTCCGGCTCCTGCCAATTGCATCAAATGCCGCTGCATGATCCAATTGTGATGATAATTCCACCAAACCTGCGGCAGGTTAAAAGCCAGCACAAGCATGAGTACCAATGCCTGCCCCGCCAGATAACGCTTGCCACCCCGAAGAAAGAACGGCACCAGCAGGAAGAGCAGGAAGAAAAGCATAGCCTGCTTCGAAAGGCAGCCTAACCCGAAGCTAAGTCCTGTAAGTAGCCAATAACGCAACGTGTTGAACTGCAAAGCTTTCAGGAAGAAGTAAAATGTACTTACCCAAAAGAAAAGTAAAAGCGAGTCGGTGGTGAGAAAGGTGGAAGCCAGCATGAAGTAGGGCATGATGCTGAGGATCATGGTGGCCAGGGACGCGAGCAGTTCATCGTCGAAAAGCAGCAAGCTTACCTTATACAGCATGTAGAGCGTGGCGGCCCCGAAAGCCAGGGCTGTTAGCCTGATCACGAGTTCATGATTCCCGAAAATGGAACTGGTTATCAGATTTACCCAGGCTATAAGAGGTGGCTTTGAATAATAAGCCCAATCCGGATGCTTTGACCATAGCCAGTACTGAGCTTCTTCCGAAAATAAGTTGTATCCTGAAAACAGGAATCCTATTCGGAAGCAACCGTACAGGCACCAGTAAGTTAACCGGAAAGTGAAAGACATCTATTGTGTAGGTATATTGTATTATTATTTTTCTGGCTATATTTTATCAAGTATGTAAACTTATAAACGAACCTTTCAGAAAGCTGTTCATGCATTGAGGATAAAAGTATAGGTAACAAAAAAGTATAATGGCTTGTGGTTTAAAAGCGGCTAAATGTATGTATAAAACAGAAGCGGCAGCCAACTATGGCTGCCGCTTCTGTTTTATACATATTTAAATCTACTAGTATCCGAACACCTGCTCTAGCGTCAGTTGCTGTACTTTACCGTATTTCGCCAGTTCTTTAAAGTTCAGGCGATCTTTCGAGCCAATCACAAGTATAGCCTGTGGTTTGCCACTCACAAACTGCTTTTGGAAAGCCTGTAATTGGTCAAAGGTCAGACTGTTGGCGCTTTCATAAATATCTCTTCGGATGTCGTAGTCCAGGCCAAGGCGCTTGGCACGCTCATAATCGAACAGAATTGACGATTTGGTGATACGCTCTGATGAAATACTGTTGCGCAGCGATGCCTTCGCCAGGTTAAAGTTTTCATCGGCCAGCGGCATGTTGGTTAGCAGTTCCTGCATACCAGCCATTGCTTCCGGCAACTTATCAGACTGCGTACCAATATAAGACTGGATATAGTTTGAGCGGTCTTTCTTGGCTGCAGTACTATAGCTTGAGTAAGCCGAATAGGCCAGTGCCTTCGATTCGCGCAGCTCCTGGAACACAATGGAGCTCATTCCTGCCCCGAAGTACTGGTTATACAGGCGTATAGTTGGCACCATGTCTTTGTTGAAAGCATCGGCTTTGGTCAGGAAAATAAGCTCGGCCTGCACCATGTTATAGTCTACCCAGTAAACTGTTGGCTGCTTAATATCCAGCTCAGGGAATACTTTCTCGGCTGGTACCGGCTTCAATTTGGCTGGTACAATGTGGCCAGTGTTAAGTGTAGCTACCAGGTTGTCTGTTTCACGTGGGCCATAGTATAACACGCGGTGCTCGTAAGTAGGAATGCTCTTGATGATGCTGATCAATTCCTGAGGCTTCACAGCTTTCAATTCCTTTTCCGACATTACTGATGTAAACGGATTTTTAGGGCCGTACTTGGCATAGTTTACCAGCGCCTGGTTCAGGATAACGCCTTTGTTCAATTTGGCATCGCTGCGGGCTTTCAACATACCCTGCACCATGTCATTCAATGCCTTCTGGTCAGCTTTCGGGTTCTGCAGCACGCTCTCAAACAGGGCCAGCGCAGGCTCAAAATTCTCGTCCAGGCCAGACAGCGTTACGTAAACCTGGTCTCCGGAAGCAGACACGTTAAACGAAGTACCCAGCTTGTAGAATTCTTTCTTCAGGTCTTCAGCGCTGTACTTGTCTGTACCTAAAAACTCCAGGTACGTTAATGCCATGCCCAGTTTCGGGTTGTTGTTGGTACCCATATCCAGGATGTAGTACAGCTGGAACAGGCCATTCTCTTTGTTCTTGGTGTATAACAACGGAATGTCGTTCTTCAGCTTCGCTTCCTTGATATCGGTTTTATAATCCACGAATACCGGCTTCAGTTCAGAAGCATCTTTGGCCATAAAGTCGCGGTAGTAAGCCGATTGTGCCTCGCGGTTAACTGGTACCGGCGTAATAGCTGGTTTCTCTACTTTCTGGGCAGTCGCATTTTTGTCGTTGCGCTTATATGCCAGTACATAGTTGTTATTCAGGTACTTGTTTGCCACTTCTACCACATCTTTCTTGGTGATCTTAGCAAACTCTTCCGGGCGCTTCACATAGTCAGCCCACGGAATATCATAGATAAAGGCTGTAACAAAAGCATCCGCACGGTCAGAGTTGCGCTCATAAGCACGCATCAGGCTGATCTTGTTATCGTTGATGATAGCCGGGATCAGGTCATCGTCAAACTTGCCTTGTTTTACCAGTTCCACTTGTGCAAGTAGCAGTTCTTTTACCTGGTCCAACGTCTGGCCCTGGCGCGGTGAACCACCCAAACGGAATATGGAGTAATCTTTCATCTGATTATCGTAACCGTACGCCTGCAGCACTTTCTGCTGTTGGTTCAGGTTTAGGTCTATTAAACCAGCTTGGCCGTTATACAAAATGGCGCTGATCATGCTCAGTACCTGGGCATCGCGTGAGCTCATGCCCGGGAAGCGGTAAGCAATAGATACGTTTTCAGCACTTGGGCCTACTATTTCTTTAACTATAGGTTGTGCAATTGGCTTCTCCTGTGCTACCGTAAAAGTTGGTGCTTTAGCTGGCTTCAGTTTACCGAAATGGGCATCTATTACACGAATTGCCTGGTCAAAGTCGATGTCGCCGCTCAGGGCAACCGCCATATTGCTTGGCACATAGTAAGCATCAAAATACTTCTTGATCTCTGTGATAGAAGGATTTTTGAGGTGCTCTACAGTTCCAATAGTGGTTTGCGTACCATACTGATGCGTCGGGAACATAGCAGCATTCAGGGCTTCCATTACTTTCCAGCCGTCGTTATCCAGGGTGCGGTTTTTCTCTTCGTACACTGCCTCCAGTTCTGTATGGAACAGGCGTGGCACCAGTTCGCCAAAGCGGTGTGCTTCCAAAGCTACCCAGCGCTCCAGTTGGTTGCTCGGGATGTCGTTGGTATACACCGTCTGCTCAACCGAAGTATAGGCGTTGGTACCTTTCGCACCTATGGCACCTAAGATCTTATCGTACTCGTTGGCAACAGCATACGTAGCCGCTACACCTGAAATAGAATCTATCTGGTGGTAGATCTTTTTGCGCATGGCCGGGTCTGTGGTTTTGCGGTGCTGCTCATACAGCGCTTCGATCTTGTCCAGCTCTGCTTTCTCTTTTGCCCAATCCTGTGTGCCTAACTGGCTGGTACCTTTAAATACCATGTGCTCCAGGTAGTGTGCAAGGCCGGTTGCATCGGCAGGGTCGTTTTTAGAGCCAGCGCGTACCGCAATGTAGGTCTGCACGCGCGGGGCATCTTCATAATCCGTTAGGTACACTTTCAGACCGTTATCTAAGGTATAAATACGGGCATTCAGCGGGTCGTTCGGAGCGGTTTCGTATTTGTACTCCTTCTCGGTGGTGGCTACAGCCGCCGTGTCAGTGGCCGACTGTGTCTGGTAGGTCTCTTGCTTACATTGCGTAAATGTAAGCCCAAGCGCCACCAGGAAAAGCGATACTTCTTTTCTTGAGGTCATAGTTTGTGTTAAGGTGATATTCTGAAGTATAAATGTAGGATTATTTCTTTAAAAATCAGTATCCAACCCAAAACGTTGTTTCAGATCGACGATAACCGGAAATTTCTCGGCCAGGTAATTAAACTTATCTGCCGACGTATACAATTTGCGCTCATCCTGCACTTCAACTACTTCTGCTTTCAGCACTATACTTCGGTTGCCCAATTGTTGTTTTAGTTCAGAAAGCAGGGCTGGTCGTAGGGCTGAGAACTGGTCCATCATTACGTGATTGTCCAGGTACAGGGTAATCTCGTTTTGCTCGCTTACCTGATACTGGCGGTTCAGGAGCGTATAGTCCATCATGTTCTCTTCCTTCTTGCGGCGAAGGATAGTATGCCATACCGTCTTCAGCTTTGCCTGGTCTACGGGCACGAAGGCGCCGTAAGTAGCTTCTTCTGCTTCCTCGGCGGTATTAGCTATAGTTTGCGCTGCGGGTTGTGCCTGCAGGTCTTTTAAGCTAGGCAGTTTGCTCAGCTTTTTTGGTGGCGGCAAACCCGGTTTAGACGGGGCAGCCGGAGCCGATGAAGCAGGAGCTGGAGCCGCCGATGGAGCCACGCGTGCATCAGGGGTTACCTGCTGTGGCTTTGGCGGCTGCTGCAATTCAGCAGATGGTATGCTACCTGCCGGAACCGGTTGCTGCAACCCGGCCGATGGAACGACAGCCGCGGGAGCAGAAGTGGCACCTGTTGATGCGGTAGGGGCTGGTGCCGGCGCCGCTACCTTAGCTTTTTTTGGTTCAGCTCCGTTCTGAGCAAAGCTCAGGGCAGCATTTAGGTGGGCCATTTTCATCAGGCACAGCTCCACGTGCAGGCGCTGATTTTTGCTGCTCTTATAGTTGGTGTCGCAGGCGCTTACCAGGTTCAGGCCAGATAACAGGAACGATACAGATGACTTAGCAGACTGCTCCGCGTATTTGGCTTTGATGTTATCCGAAACTTCCAGCAATTGTACTGTCTGCGGGTCTTTGCAAACCAGCAGGCTGCGGAAGTGCTCCCCAATACCGATCAGGAAATTGTGCGCGTCAAATCCGTTCTTCAGTATTTCATCAAACAGTAGCAGGGTGCCTGGTAAGTTCTGGTTCAGGAGGTCGTCGGTTAACCTGAAATAGTAGTCATAATCCAGGATGTGCAGGTTCTCTACAGTGGCTTTGTAGGTTACATTGCTACCCGAGAAAGTTACCATCTGGTCGAAAATAGAAAGCGCATCGCGCAAGGCTCCGTCTGCTTTCTGCGAGATCAGGTGCAGGGCATCCGGCTCAGCCTGTATACTTTCTTTCTGCGCAATATTGCCCAGGTGGCGTACCATGTCTTCGATCCTGATTCTGTTAAAATCAAAGATCTGGCAGCGTGAAAGTATTGTTGGGATGATCTTGTGACGCTCGGTTGTAGCTAAGATAAAGATAGCATAAGAAGGCGGCTCTTCCAGTGTCTTCAGAAATGCGTTGAAGGCCTGGTTCGAGAGCATGTGCACCTCATCTATAATGTAGATCTTGTACTTACCTGTTTGCGGGGCATAGCGTACCTGCTCTACCAGGTTACGGATGTCCTCTACGGAGTTGTTGGAAGCCGCATCGAGTTCATGGATGTTGAACGAGCTGCTGGAGTTAAAGCTTCGGCAGGATTCACACTCATTGCAGGCCTCAACCTCCGGGGTAATGTTCTGGCAGTTTATAGTTTTAGCCAGGATACGGGCACAGGTAGTTTTACCCACCCCACGCGGACCACAGAAAAGGAATGCCTGTGCCAGGTGCTTGCTGCTGATGGCGTTTTTTAGGGTGTTGGTTATATGGTGTTGCCCTACCACGCTATCGAACGTGCTCGGGCGGTACTTACGTGCTGATACTACGAAATTTTCCATTACTACAAAGATAATCAATCTGAAGCTCAGATGCGACGGCTTTTTATCCAGCAGTTTTCCATAAAGTTATCCACGGAGTTATAGTTTAAAAGTTTGGGAGTTTAGGATTTAGAGAGGGGCTATAGTTTGAAAATTGGGAAGTTAAAAAGTTAAAAAGTTAGAAAGTTGGGTCTGCGGAGGATGGTGCGAACGTCTTCAATCGTGTTGAACTATAGTTCGGACCTACGGAGCAGCCACTTTAAAAGCTATAGTTTACCGCACGGCATTATAGCCGCCTATAGTTCCTTTTTTGGAAAGCACCAGTTGCCATAGTTGGTTGTTGCGTGCCCTGAACGAGCCTGCGCTGGAAAGCAGGTAATACGTCCACATGCGGTAAAAGCGATCGCCATATTCGCCTTGTAGCTCAGGCCAATTATTGTTAAAATTATTGAACCAGGCCATTAACGTCAGGTCGTAATATGGGCCGAAGTTGTGCCAGTCCTCCACTATAAAAAGGTGCTCCATGGCAGAACCCAGTTGTTTAATGGATGGTATCAGGCAGTTCGGAAAAATATAGGTGTCGGTAAATGGGTCAGCAGATACTTTTGAGAAATTAACCCCGATGGTATGCAGCAAAAAAAGGCCATCGTCTTTCAGGCAGCGGTGGGATACCTGCATAAAAGTTCTGTGATTGCGATAACCCACATGTTCCACCATCCCTACCGAAACGATGTGGTCGAATTGTTCATTTACATCGCGGTAATCCTGCAGGCGTATCTCTACAGGCAAACCTTTGCAGATTTCACGGGCAAGCGTTGCCTGTTCCTCTGATACGGTTATGCCCACCACTTCGACGCCATAGTTCTCGGCAGCATACTTTGCAAAACCACCCCAGCCACAGCCAATATCCAGCACGCGTTGCCCCGGTTGCAGGTACAGTTTCCGGCAGATCAGATCGAGCTTGTTTTCCTGGGCTTGGTCCAGGTTTCCGCCATTTTTCCAGTAGCCGCAACTATAGTTCATGCGCTTGTCGAGCATGAGCTGGTATAGTCTGTTGCCGATGTCGTAGTGGCGCTGTGCGTTTCGGGCGGCCCTGCCTTTACCCTGTAGGTTGAATAGCTTAGCCAGCAACAAGTGAAGCATTGATCTCCAGCCAAGCTTTGCCTGTTTGTACAGATCGGCCCTTATTACTTTAAACACAAACTGGTCAATACTTTTGCAGTCCCACCAGCCATCCATGTAAGACTCTCCGAGCCCGAGGGTACCTTCACTTAGCAGACGTTTATAAAATCGATCGTCATGCACCTGCAGATCCCACTCATCCGGGCCGTTTATCTTAATGTCGGGAGTGGCCAGGATATCAATTACCTGCTGCTTTAAATTGGTGACATTCATGAGACTGTGTTAAGTATAAGAGGTTGTACCTGATTGGTTTATACTTGTAAAGCTATGAACGCGAGTAATGTAATAAGGGTTGAAGGTGCTTTTATGCTGCCTGGAACTATAGCTGGAAAAGGGGGAGTCCGCCGGAGGTTCGTCTATTTGCTTATGTTTGGTTGCTACATGGTATAGAGCGTGCCGATAGCTACGATAATTCCGCTTAGCAACAGCAGGAAAGTATAAGCAAAAGCCAGCACAATGAACTTGTAAACAGTACGCCAGCGGGAGCTTCTGTAAGTGTTTCGCATGGACCGATAGATATACCAGATCATAATTGCCAGTCCTGTAAACATAAGCCAATCATCCAGGAAAGGCAGTATCCATTCTAAGACAATATAAATTGACCCGAACAGGAAAAGGAACGAATGCACGTGTATGGAGTAAATCAGGTGTTCTGCAAAATATTTCTTAGATCGGTAATTTACCAGTTTCAGGATAAGGGCAAATAAGGGCAACAGGATAAACATCATTTTTGGTAAATGGCTTGTCAGCTTATTCATAAAAAGCTGCCGGTTCAGGTCATCATCAAATAATTTTTTTAGTTTATCTCTAAACGATTGCGGCAAGGCACTTTCATTAACCAGGGAAGAGGTGTTTCCGTCTTCCTCTGCTGTAGAAATGAGTGATGCACTATAGTTGCTGGTGCTTTCTGTGGCCGGCCCGCTATTATTCTGTAGGTTCTCAATATTGTCGTCTCCCGATTTTTCAGGGATAGTACTGTTTATTGCCGATTTTGCCGGTTCGGATATAGTGTTCTCTTTTGCGTCTCCTTCTTTAAGAATATCTTTTTTGTTAGAGTTTGAGTCAAGCGTGAAAAGAAAAAAGAACAGGATGCTGATAGAGATATACATGCTGATCGGGTTGAGGTGAGAGGCCCGTTTGCCTGCAAAATACTCCTTGGTTAGGTAGCCCGGCTTTGTAAGTAGAGGAACAATACTGTTAAAAAATTTCGACTCAAAGTGGAAGTAATGGCCCACACTATGTAGTAGGAGGTGCAGAAAATTTTCACGCAGTTCCAGGTTTTCCTGTCCGCAGCTCGGGCAGAATTTATCCGCAACTATAGTATCACAATTAAGACAGTTGTTTTCAGAGCGGTAGTGTTTCTTCATAGGTGCTTTTAGCCAAACAAAGCTCTAAAATAAGCAATCGGATCTTTATAATTTACCAGATAGAAATAAATATTTAACTATAACTATGTTCTGAAAACCGTAGTGAAGAAATAGGTAACTATAGCTTCTGTAGCAAACTATAAAACGACAAAGGCAGTTGCTGCATGCAACTGCCTTTGGATATAAGTAGCAGGTTATCTATTCCTTTTTTTTACATCTGGTTAGAGATTAATATGGTTTGGAGCTGTGCGATTTTTGCTTCGCATCTTCCACACCTTCTTCGCCGGTTATGTTGCCCAGCGGCCCATCTGTGCCCTCAATTAGGTCGTGCTTCATCATTTTCTTTGCTTCGGCAACAGCGCGCTCAATGCTTTCCTTTACTCTGCGGCCATAATCCTCATCAGCCTGGGTAAAGTAGCTCAACATTTTTTCCTGAATGCGCGGGTCGCATTTAGCCAGGTCGTTGCCCAGGTTGCTGATCAGTTCGTCGCGCTCCCAATCCTCAAAGTTGCGGTAGGTTTCGCCGGCCTGTTTAAATGTGTTGGCACGTTCTATTGGTTTTCGTACCAGGTTGGCATCATAGCGCGGAGTGTACTCTTTGCCTGCCATCGGTGCTTCTTCCAGACCACCCAAAATAGAGGGCTCATAGTTTACGTGTATGTTCTGACCCTCGGCAAAGTCGGTGTCAAAAGCCATCTGGCCGCCGCGCTGGTTGGTAGCTACATGGGTTTTGGCAGCATTAATAGGCAACTGCAGGTAGTTTGCCCCAATACGGTAGCGTTGTGTATCGGAGTAAGAGAAGGTACGTCCCTGCAGCATTTTATCATCTGAAAAGTCAAGGCCATCTACCAGTACACCTGTTCCAAAAGCCGCCAGTTCTACCTCGTTAAAGAAGTCCACAGGGTTGCGGTTCAGTGTCATCTTGCCTATCGGGTACCACGGAAACTGCTCTTTGGGCCATAGTTTGGTATCATCCAGCGGGTCAAAATCCAGTTCCGGGTGCTCATCATCGCTCATGATCTGCACATTTAGCTCCCATTCCGGAAAGTCGCCACGCTCTATGGCCTCATACAGATCCTGGGTGGCGTGGTTAAAGTTTTTGCCCTGTATTTCCTGTGCTTCTTTCTGGGTAAGGTTGCGGATGCCCTGCTGTGGTTCCCAATGGTATTTCACAAGTACCGCTTCGCCATCGGCATTTACCCATTTGTAGGTGTTTACCCCGGAGCCCTGCATCTGTCTATAGTTGGCCGGAATACCCCATGGCGAGTATAGAAAAGTAACCATGTGAGTTGCCTCCGGAGTACCCGAGAAGAAGTCAAAAATACGTTCAGCGCTTTGTATGTTTGTTACCGGGTCTGGTTTCTGCGAGTGGATCAGGTCCGGGAATTTCATGGCATCGCGAATGAAGAAGATCTTCAGGTTGTTGCCTACCAGGTCCCAGTTGCCATCTTCTGTGTAGAACTTAACAGCAAAGCCCCGTGGGTCGCGCAAAGTTTCAGGCGACCCAGATGGGTGGCCTACAGTAGAGAAGCGTACAAAAGTTGGTGTTTCCTTCCCTTTCTTAAATACTTTAGCGCGGGTAAATTTTTCAATCGGGTCGTTGCCTACCATGCCATACGACTTAAAAACGCCATGGGCACCTGTACCACGGGCATGGACCACCCGTTCTGGAACACGTTCCCGGTCAAAGTGCGACATCTTTTCAATGAAATGGTAGTTCTCCATCGTAGCCGGCCCACGGCTGCCTATCGTCCGGATGTTTTGGTTGTCGGTTACAGGATGGCCCTGGCGGGTTGTTAAGACACGACCTTTACTGCCCTGGCCGTTTCCCTTGCTTGCGGTGCGGTACTTATTGTTTTTGTTCATTGCGCGATACCGTTGATGGAAAGATAAGTTTACTACAACGGTATACTCTATGCGAATGAGTTATGTTTATAGATTTTATCTATATTTAACTTTGATAAATCTATTATATGATAAATATAGTTAAATTCTATTCCTGGGTTTAGTAGAAATAGATGGGCAGTAACCAGACAGGTTCACTCAGAACAACAACCTGAAAGTAGTGCCAATACCCTCCTGGCTCTCAACCTGAATAGTGCCCTTATGCAAATGCATGATGTGTTTCGATAAGCTGAGACCTATCCCTGAGCCATCTTTATGCGAGGTAAAGAAAGGGATAAAAATGTTCTCCAGCAGCTCTTCCGGTATGCCTGTGCCGTTGTCGTGTACCTCTATAGTTACCTTGCTGTCCTGTTGCCTGGCTATCAGCATAATTTCAGGATTTAGTCGCCCTTGTACGGCACGCTGTGCATTGGTGATCAGATTGATAAGTACCTGTTCCAATAGGTTTACATCGCCGGTTATAGTTAGGTCTGGGAACGATACTTTGCAACTATAGCTGATGCCTTCTTCTTCCAGCCGCGGCCGCATTAAGGCGTCTATGCTTTTAAAGAGTTCCTGCACGTAAATGGTGGTCAGGTTCAGGTGTTGTTGCTTGTTCAGGTTGCGGTAAAACTGCGTGAAGCGTAACAAACCTTCACTGCGTTTTTTAATGATCCCGATTCCTTCTTCTGTGTCTTCCAGTAATTCCACATCGGCTGGTGAATCGGGTTCAGAACTATAGCGTTCCCGTTCCATGTGCAGGTGTTTGCCCAGCGTATCAGCCAGCGAGGCAATAGGGGCCACAGAGTTCATAATTTCGTGCGTCATCACGCGGAGCAGCTTTTGCCAGGCTTCGGTTTCGGTAGCATCTACGGTGGCGCTCACGTTTTTCAGAACTATAAGCAGCAGGTCGCGGTGCTGCATGGTAAACGCCGTAGCCGATACCAGTAACTGCGCTTGCCCGGCAGGTAGTTTCAACTTAACCTGAGCACTTTCGCCGGATGCTATAGTTTGTAGTGACTCGTGTAGAGCAGGGTAGCGGTTCTCCAGGCTGCTGATGCTTTTTAAGTAAGGCACACCCAGCATTTTCTTAAAGGCATCATTCACCCATTCCACTTCGCCGGTTTCCGCGTCCACAGCTATAATACCGGTATCTACCAGTTGCAGTATGGTTTGCATGTACTGGAACTGGGCCTCCCGCTCAATGTGCAGCTGCTTAAAAGTATCGTTTATAGTATTAAAAGCCTGGTGCAGTTGCTGCAGCGATGAATTACTGTGCTCATTAAAGCGTTGTGTAAAGTCGCGTTGTTTTACCGCTTCCAGGAACTTAGCCAGCTCGTTGTTGCTGCGTGTTACGTAACGCGCCATTTCCCACACCTGTGCCAGCATAATCAGTATGCCCGATGTTACCTGCAGCCAAGTGTACTGTGTCAGGTACTGAAGCGTGACGAACATCATGCCCAGCAAAAGGATAAAACGGACAAGCAGCCCGAGCTCCAGACGTTTAGATATCATATTTGTTCAGGCGGCGGTAAAGGGCGGTGCGGGTAAGGCCAAGTTCTTTGGCAGCTTTCGAAATGTTGCCTTTGTTCTTTTCGATCACACGGCGAATGGTTTCGCGCTCGATCTCGCTAAGCGGCATGCCGGCATCTGCAGCAAATGCGGGTATAGTTGGCGCGGCTATAGTTGCCATTTCCATCGGTGAGAAGCTGAAATCCTGTGGCTGCAGTACGTTGCCTTCTGCAAGTATGATGGCACGTTCAACAGCGTGTTGCAGCTCGCGCACATTGCCCGGCCAGCTGTGTTGGTTGAGCTTTTGCAGCGTAGTAGGAGCAAGCTCCGGTACAGGTTTGTGGTTTTTCTGTGCGTAGATCTCCGCAAAATGCTTTACCAGCAATTCAATGTCGCCGTGCCGCTGGCGCAGTGGTGGTAGCGTTATTTCTACAGTGTTAATGCGGTAGATCAGGTCTTTGCGGAACAGATTCTTGGCAGCCAGTTCATAGATGGGTTCGTTGGTTGCGGAAATCAACCTTATATCAACCGGCACAGGCGTGTTGGAGCCAAGTGGTGTTACCTGGCGGTTTTGCAGAACGGTTAAAAGCTTTGCCTGCATGGCCGGCGAAATGTTACCGATCTCATCCAAGAACAGCGTACCACCGTTGGCTGCTTCAAAACGGCCGGGGCGGTCTTCGCGGGCATCAGTAAAGGCGCCTTTTTTGTAACCAAACAACTCGCTCTCGAAAAGTGAATCTGTCAGGGCGCCCATATCCACACTTATAAAAGGTTTGTTGGCTCTAAACGACTTCTCGTGCAGGGCGCGTGCCACCAATTCCTTTCCTGTTCCGTTCTCACCTAGTATCAGCACGTTGGCTTCGGTGGGGGCAATCTTCTCTATTTTGTGCAAGGTTTCCTGCAGGGCCTCAGATTGACCCAGTATAGTGGTATGCTGCGTGGCTATAGTAGCTTTACCGTTCTTCTTGCCGTTTTTGGCCTGCAGGGCATTGTGCAGCGTTTCCAGCAGTTTGTCGTTGTGCCAGGGCTTCACTATAAAATCATAAGCACCTTGCTTTAACGATTTTACCGCCAACTCCACATCGCCATAGGCCGTGATCAGGATAACTGTAGCATCTTTGTCTTTTTCCAGAATTTGCCTGAGCCAGAAAATACCTTCGTTGCCGGTATTCAGGGCGCTTTTAAAGTTCATGTCCAGGAAAATGGCATCGAACTTCTGTTTAGAAAGCAAGCTGAGCAGGTTGTCCGGGTTTTTCTCTGTAACTACTTCTTTTACCTCTGTTTTCAGCAGCATCTTCAGCGCAAAAAGCACATCGCTTTCGTCGTCAACTATTAAAACGCTACCGGTTTTTCCTGTGGCCATAGTGCAAGCATTTCTTATTCTGATACCGAATTTAAATAAATATTTCGGGGATTTATACTAGCCTGAACTATAGGTTCTATACTTTCAGCATTTGTTTTCGCTACCGGCATTGCTACAGTACAATTTCACGCATTTTATACTTCAAAATGCTGTAACGCATCCGCACAGGTGTCCTTTTGAAAAGTGTATCAGAAGCGTACACTCTTTGCATGTTGATGTAGTGCTAAATGTTGTAAATCAATGTTTTGTAAAACTGGCATCTTAATTTCCATTAACCTGCTTCCAGTTGGGTGATAACCTGCAGCTGTTCAAAAAAGATTTTTTACCTGTGCCGCTAAAATTCTAAGACTATGATCAAGAACTACCTTAAAATGGCTTACCGCAACCTGATGCGCCACAAGCTTTTCTCCCTGATCAACATATCAGGTTTGGCACTGGGTATGACCTGCAGCATACTAATATTGTTGTGGGTACGCGACGAACTAAGCTTTGACCGCTTTCATGCTGATACAGATAACCTGTACCGTCTGATGGAAGTGCAGAGCTACCCTGGCTCCGACAACCTGACTACCGACGCTACACCTGGTCCGCTGGCCGAAGCGCTGGAGAAAGATATTCCGGAAATTAAGCATGCCGTGCGTAGCTCTACCTGGGAGTGGAAAAAATTGCTGGCTTACCAGGATAAGGTCTTAAAGGTAAATGGCCGCTATACAGATGATGCATTCTTTGAGATGTTCTCTTTCAAGCTCCTGCACGGCGACCCGACACAGGTACTCGATCAGCCAAATTCTATAGTTATCTCAGCTAAACTGGCTAGCCAGTTCTTCGGGAGCCCTAACGAGGCCATGGGCAAGGTGTTTAAAATCGATAACAGGGATAGCTACAAAGTTACCGGTGTAATGCAGGATGTTCCCGAAAACTCATCGATGCAGTTTGAATGGGTGATGCCCCTTATGGATGTGGTTAATCACCCGGATGGGCACTGGCTGAAGAGATGGGACAACAACGGCATCCGTACGTTTGTGCAGCTACAGCCTGGCACCAACCTGGAGGCTGTTAATAAGAAGATAGCCCCATTTGTAAAAAGATACTCTCCCGACACAAACATAGAGCTGTTTCTGCAACCTGTTAGCGAAATGTACCTATACGGCGATTTTAAAGGTACCAAAACAGCTAATGGTGGCAGAATTGAAACCGTGCGTCTGTTCTCAGTAGTAGCTTTGTTTATCCTGGTGATTGCCTGCATCAACTTTATGAACCTGGCAACGGCCCGCTCTGCCAAGCGCGCTAAAGAAGTAGGGGTGCGTAAAGCCATTGGGGCCAGCAAATCATCGTTGGTGCGCCAGTTTATGATAGAGTCGGTGGTGGTGGCGTTTCTGGCTTTGTTTGTTTCCCTTAATTTAACCGGAATCCTGCTGCCACATTTTAACGAACTGACCGGTAAGTCTGTAGAACTGGATTTATCTGACCCAACTTTACTTGCCCTTTTAATTGGTGTGGCTATAGTTACCGGGGTGCTTTCGGGTAGTTACCCAGCTTTCTTCCTGTCATCTTTCGATCCGGTGGTGGTATTGAAGGGTACAGGCAAAGTAAGCAAGCGCATTTCTGTATTCCGTAAAGGCTTGGTGGTGTTCCAATTCATACTTTCAGGTTTGCTGATTATTAGCACTTTGGTCGTATACCTGCAGCTGCATTATATCCGCACCAAAAACATTGGCCTAAACCGGGAAAACGTGCTTTACTTTGAGCTGGAAGGTGACCTGAATAAACGCTACGAAGTGCTAAAACGGGAACTGCAGAATATACCGGGCATCGTTGGTCTGAGCGCCTCTGACCAGATTCCGCTCGATATCAGCAATTCAACAGGCGATGTGAAGTGGAAAGGGAAAGACCCGAATTCAAATCTGCTTTTCGGGATGATGGCTGTAGACTATAGCTATGCCGATGCATTAGGTATTCAGATGCATGATGGCCGCGATTTTTCGAAAAATTTTGGCACCGATACATCTGCTTTCATCATAAACGAAGAAGCGGCACGCCTGATGCAGCTGCAGGACCCAGTAGGGCAACCTATTCACATCTGGAACCTGAGAGGGCACATTATAGGAGTAGTGAAAGACTTTAATTCACGCTCAATGCACAAAACCATGCAGCCACTGATTATGAGATTGCAGGATGCCAACCAGCGCTATTTGTATGCCCGCATTGCTCCCGGCCAAACTCCTGAAGCACTGGCAGCTGTTGAGAAAATAGTGAAGCGCCACAATCCGGCTTTCCCGTTTGAGTACCACTTCCTGGACGAAGACTTTGAGAAGATGTACAAAAGTGAGGCCGTGATGGGCCAGCTGACCAAGTATTTTGCCGCCATTGCCATCTTTATTTCCTGCCTGGGCTTGTTTGGCCTGGCCTTGTTTACCGCAGAGCAACGCACCAAGGAGATCGGCATCCGCAAAGTGTTAGGTGCCTCAGTAGCCAGTATAGTTTACATGCTGAGCAAGGATTTCCTAAAGCTGGTGCTGATCGCGAACCTGATCGCGTTGCCGCTGGGCTGGTACTTTATGAGCGTCTGGCTGAATAATTATGTAGACCGCACAGAACTGAGCTGGTGGATTTTTGGGATGGCTTTAGTGTCAACTATAGTTATCGCTATTGTTACGCTCAGCTTCCATGCCATTAAAACAGCTATAGCCAACCCGGTTACTTCCCTGAGAACTGAATAATTTATAGTATAAAATCAATCTATGAAAAAGCTCTTATTGCCCTTGTTGCTGCTGGTAACTATAGTTGCACAGGCACAAGTGCCCAACACCATTTCAGCTGCCGATAAAGTGTACGGTTTATCTAAATTCTGGCAGGAAGTAAACTATAACTTTGTGTACCTGGATAAAGTGGACCGCACCATGTGGGATAACGCCTACCGCGAAGCCATTACAAAAGTACAGCAAACTAAAGATGACTACGAATATTACCGTGAGCTGCAGAAGTTTTGTGTTTTGTTAAACGATGGCCACACCAATGTTTACTTTCCTAAAAGCATAGACTCGCTGGTGTATACCAGCATGTTTGGCAAGTACCGGATCTTTCTGAGTAATATTGATAACAAAGCTATAGTTACCAGCATCAACCTGAGCGCGAAAGATGAAGTGCCTGTGGGTAGTGAGATAATTGAAGTAAATGGTTTGCCGACTGCCGAACATTTGAAAAAAAATGTGTTGCCTTACATTGCTTCGTCAACGGAGTATGTGCGCATGGATTGGGCGATACAAAATATGCTGCGTGGTCTGGTTGGGGAGAGCTATAACATTACTTACAGAACGCCCAAAGGCAAAGTGAAAAACCTGGCCCTGACGCATGCCAAAACAGCAGAGCAGGAAGTTTACCCAACTATGGAGAAACGCGAGTTGCTGGAGCTGAAGTGGTACCCAAACCAGACAGCTTACCTGGCTCTGAATGCCTTCCATGACCCCAAGATAAACGAACTGTTCCTGGAAAAACTGCCGGAACTTCGCAAAGCCAAAGCCCTTATAGTTGACCTGCGTGCCAACGGTGGTGGTTCTACAAGCATAGGTCGCCAGATTCTGGATTACCTTTCTCCGGACACGCTGCTATATGGTTCCAAGAATTCTACGCGCCAGCACCTGGCCAGCTTTAAAGCATGGGGCGTGTTTACCGAGCCAAAAGACACTGTGGGCAATGCCTGGGCAGCTAAATCACTGAATGCTTTTCAGGACAGACTGATGTATGAGTTTGACTACACCCCAAGCCGAAACAAGGTAAAGCAAAGTGATAAAGTAATTGTGCCAACGGTGCTGCTCATCGGGCATAAAACCACATCAGCTGCCGAAGATTTCCTGATCTATGCCGATAACCAGAAGCACATGACCAAAATTGGTGAGAACTCGAATGGCAGCACCGGCCAGCCTTTTATGTTTGAGCTACCAGGAGGAGGTACAGCGCGCATCTGTACTAAAAAAGACACTTACCCCGACGGCCGCGCGTTTGTAGGCTATGGCGTGAAACCTGATATCGAAGTAAAGATGACGCTTCAGGACTACATTCAGAAAAAAGACCCTGCGCTGGACCGCGCCCTGAAACACCTGAAAGGGCAGAAGTTAGCTGCCAAATAACACCAAGCAAAGCATTTATAACCAATCTATTTACAACATAAAACCATGAAAAAAACATTATGCTTATTACTGGCTATGCTGTTGCTGCTGGCGCCGGCCATAGCTCAGAATACCTACAAAGGCTTACCTGTAATAAAAGCAGCTACAAACAAAGCCGACTATAGAATTGGCTCCGAGTGGGTGAGAGGCAGCTGGAACATTATGCCTGAACTTGAAGTGGATATCCTGAAAGTGTCTGTGCCGAATAATAAAGTAAAGTTCTCGTTCCAAACCGATTCTGACTCCATCAACTTCACAATAAAGCCAGGCGACTCCAAGAAGTTTTATGTGCTGCTGAACGGGAATGATTACGCCCTTACCGAGATACAAGGCTTCGGGTTTGATGCGCTTAAGTTTAGCAAAGCCAACACCAAGCCAGCCTTTAGTTTTGTATATGAGCAGAATCAGGATAACGAGTTTCTGAACACCCTGCGTGAGCATTATAACCTGGATGCTGTAGTTGCTGGAGCGGCTAACGATACCGAAAGGGCACTGCGCATGGTAAACTGGGTGCACCAGCAATGGAACCATAACGGTATGAACGAGCCTTCGAAGCCTGATGCCCTAACAATACTTGCCGAGGCCAAAGCTGGGAAGCAGTTCCGTTGTGTGGAGTATGGCACCGTTACAGCTGCTGCCCTGAACGCCATCGGGTTGCCTGCACGCCGCTTAGGCTTGAAGATGAAAGAAGTGGAAACAACACAGTATGGTGCTGGTCACGTGCTGCTGGAAGTTTACCTGCCAGACCTGAAGAAATGGGTAATGCTGGACGGCCAGTTTGATGTAATGCCTGTTCTGAATAATGTGCCGCTTAATGCCGTAGAGTTTCAGCAGGCGATTGCTAATAACTACAACAAACTAGAGATTAGAAGCCTGTCTGGCACAAGCAAAACACAATATATTAACTGGATATACCCTTACTTGTACTACTTCGATGTGAAATTCGATAACCGCGAAGGCATAGCTTTGGATCGTAAAAAGATAGATGGCAAACAATCGCTGATGCTGCTGCCGGTTGGGGCCAAAGAGCCAAAGGTTTTCCAGATTGTGAATCCGCTGGATTACTGCAAATACACCACATCTGTAGCAGATTTTTATCAAGCTCCGGAAATGAGCACTAAAACAGGAACAGCCCGGAAGTAACTATAGTTTAGTGTGTTTTTAGTTTATTCTGAACCCTTCCGATGTGTGTGTAATGCGTACTTCGGAAGGGTCTAGGATTTGCAACTGATGAACTATACGAACAATAGAAGTGTTTAAATTACAGCGCACAGGCATCAAGATCAGAGAAAATTGCGTATGTTTGTGGCATACTTCTTGAAGTATAAATCAACAAGAATTCGTTCTTTAACTTATGGGGTAGACCGGAATTGACAGCTTGTGCAGATTGCGTGTAAGCATGTCGGGTGATGAACGTACCACCTGTTAAAAATCCGTTCGAACAATAACTGGCGAATATAACTACGCCATGGCTGCTTAATCTAGGTATTAAGCACTAGCCATAGTCTCGTGCAGGTTTCGTAAATCTGCTTGCACATCAGAGGCTTCGATCCGATTTACTAGCTTGTGTAAAGGTGTGGTGCACAGGCGAAACTAAAGCACCTAAGGAGTGCGCATAAGTTTGGTTTATACTTGCAAGCTCCCTACAATCCGAATAAACCTAAGCATGTAGAAGGCACGACGGTTTCCTTGTCTGGACCAGGGTTCGAATCCCTGCTACTCCACCATTTATTAAAAGCCCGCAGCTTGCGTAAAGCTACGGGCTTTTTTTGTTTAAAATCCAGTACCGACCTAATTGTTGAAAATGCACTTTCCCTGAAGCAGTTAAACTTTCTGCTCTATCCTGCTACTCCTTCTCTTTTTATAATTTTTGTGCTTTAGTTTAGCGATTAATATTGGTAAAGGGGCTCTTTATTTTGCACTGCAATATCATATGTCCAATAAAAAATAAAATAAATTATAAATATTGAAACATTTAAGTGGCGATGAAGTTTAATTGAGTATATGATTATTAATATAAACCAATATATACTTAAACTTATGAAGCCCTTAAAGTTATTCCTCTTTGTTTCGGTACTGTTTATAGTTGCTCTCCCATTTACTGTTTCAGCAGAATCAGGATTGGCATGCACCAATAAATCTGATATTGCAGTTGGAACTGGTATTTTCAAAACGGCTAAAGCAAATTTCCACAGCGATTTCTTTAAAAAAGCTGATCGGAAAAAGCGCCTTGCTAAAGCACATCGCAAAGACCTGCTAAAAAAAGCCAGAAAGCGTAAGTTTTAGGAAGCCAGCCTGTGGTCTAAATATTTCTTTCTGGATAACTATAATCATATCTTCCAGAAGTATTACCTTTGTAGTTATAGAGGCCCGTCGTTTTGTAAATGGCGGGCCTTTTAGTGATATTTCTGTTGAAAGTTTTTTTAAGCATATTAATACTTCAGGATAATTATTATTCTATATTCAAAGTAACCTTAAGTTCTGTGTGCAAGTACAGTCCTGTACATAAGCAATATTTCAGTACCCTTAAGAGCACCCTACCATGATGACCTTATTAGAAGATAAAGAGACGTTTTTTAGCGAAGTTGAGAAAGAACTTACCGGCCAGGGCTTTCATATAGCAAGTAAAGACTTTAACAGACCCTGGGGTGGTTTTTTTGTGATAAACGAAGAGCAGGCACCTCGTTTTGCAGAGAAGTATTTTGGGAATGTGGCTCTGGAAGACCTTAAAATTTCAGGAAAACTCAGTCCTAAGATCTTAATCGTAGCACCTGATAAAAGATTATCCTGGCAATACCATTATCGGCGTGCTGAGATATGGAAAGTGTTGCGAGGAGAAGTAGGCGTAATAACCAGCAACACAGACGAAGAGGGTGAACTACAAAGATTGCTCCCGGATACAACTATAACACTGCAACAAGGTGAACGCCATCGCCTGGTTGGTTTAGATAACTGGGGCGTGCTGGCCGAAATCTGGCGTCATACTGATGCTAACAACCCGTCTGATGAAGATGATATTGTGCGGGTACAGGATGATTTTGGAAGATAAACTCAACATTGAAAGCCTCTGATACAGAGGCTTTTTTATGGTGTATAGATGGTCTACCTATCTGCTTTCGGAGTGTTGGTTTAAAAACTGTAATTGTAAGGCGTAGTAAATGTATGAACTGAAAGTACATTTCAAACAAATCAATTCTTATCAAGAAGACCACCCCAGTTTAGAGGATAAAATAAAAAAGCCACTCAGATTACTCTAAGTGGCTTTGTCGGTGGTCGCGAAGGGAGCAAAGAGATTTCCTTTGCTATAGCTTAAACGCGTTCTAATGCAGTATCGTGAGGCTTTCTTGCTTTTAAAAGGAGCAGTTTAATGCATGACCACGCAGGTAAATGAAGGTAATGTTTTACCTGTTGTTTTACCTATTTTACGACTAGACCTTATATAAGCGCATCCCGGCGCTTTTCAAGGTTTTCCAGTGAAGAGGTATGATGACAGGGTAATCTAATTTTACAACCTATCATTTATCGCTTATGGCAACCGTAAAAATCTTACTAAAAACAGAAAAAGCAAATGCGCAGGGGGAGGTCCCGTTATACCTTCGCATCATCAAGAACCGCGCAGCCAAGTATATATCTCTTGGCATCAAGCTGCACCCCAAGCACTGGAACGAAAAGGAGAAAAAGGTAAAGAAGTCCCACCCTAATTCACAGAGACTGAATAATTATCTGGCAGTAAAGATCGCTGAAGCGGAAGGTGTAGCCCTGTCCATGGAAACAGGTGAGAAGGCGGTTTCCTCTGTAAAGATCAAAGAAGCAGTTCTAGGCAAGAAATCTGAAAGCTTCCTAAAATACGCAGATGCCTTTATCGATGGCCTAGAGAAGAACAATCAGGTAAGCACCGCTGCAAAAGCAAAAGCTATCTTCTCGAAGCTGTGGGAGTTTCTAGGTAAGAAAGACCTGTTGTTCGACCAGCTGAGCGTTACCTTTCTGAAGTCCTATGAACGCCATTTAAAGGACAAAGTAGGAAACTCCACGAACACAATTCACGCTAACCTGAAAGTGTTTCGCCGCATCATTAACGAAGCTGTAAGCGAAGACATCGTCCCATATGAGCAGAACCCATTTTTGAAGTTCAAGCTTAAGCTTGAGAAAACAACTAAAATTTATCTTACCGAGGAGCAACTTCTGAAAATTGAGGAGTTACCTTTAAAAGCTGGTACCAGAAAGTATCACCATAGGAATATGTATGTGTTTGCAGCCTATGCTGGCGGTCTTCGCATATCTGATATCCTGCAATTGAAATGGAAGCACTTCGATGGAGAGCGCATCATTATAGATACACATAAAACGGGGAGCACTGTTTCTATTAAACTACCAAGTAAAGCAGTAGGAGTTTTGGATAGGTATAGGCAGGAGGGAAGAGGGCAAGAAGACTTTATTTTTCCTGTCTTAAAGCCACATAAAGATTATACAAACCCTAGAGTTTTATACCGAGCAATATCATCTGCTACTGCTTACACTAACAAAGATATAAGAGCGATAGGTCTTCAAATTGGGATAATTGGAAATTTAAGTTTTCATTCGAGCAGACATACTTGGGCAACTAGAGCCTTAAAGAAAGGAATGCGTATAGAGTACGTCTCTAAACTGATGGGACATGCATCAATAAAGACTACCCAAATTTATGCAAAGATAGTTTCAGAAGAGCTTGATAAGGCAATGGATGTATTTGAAGACTAAAAAGATACAATAGGTGAGAAAAAAACGAGAACCCTGTTTACCACACAAGTTCTCGTTTTAAAACACCATTATTTACAATAGTTTAAGCTTCTACCTCTTTAGGGGAAGCAACCCGTTCAAAAATTTCTAGAAAGTAATCATCAGCATAATTAAACTTAGACTCTAACCCTGGAGTTTCTCTTAATTCGAGTACATGTTTGGCTCCTCCTTCAGCGTATTCACTAATGATAGTTAATATTTCTCTTGCATCTAATATTTCTGCAGAAGTCTGAGCTTCAATTTTTCCGATAGCCATCAGAATCAATGCGTAAGAAATACTTTCTGAAGCATTGGAGATTACTTGATACTCAAATGAAGTCCTATTATCTAGGGTTGCACCTGTTACTCTTTTATTATTTATAAAGCCAATAATTGCAGCCCAAGCATAAACCTGCCAATAGTTAGAGAAGAATTTATCATCACTTTTTGTGATATTCGATCCCTTCTCTTCTTTCCGGCTAAACAAATCTCTCACCTTTAAGACTTCAGCCCCATACCAAACCTTCTTTTTGTTTACGTCTAATATCAATTTATCCTTCATCCTTATTTTACTTTTATGGTAACAGACTTTTTATTGGTTCTGGAATTAGGGCCATTTGAATCTATCATTACATTCTCAATTTTGTAGAAGTTCTTGATGTCTGCTTCCTCAATTAAATTATTTAGCTGACCATCTGTAAACTGAGAATAATCCTTAGACATGATAATAATTTGGTCGAAAGATTTACCAATGTTAACAGTCAAGTTGTAAGTATTATCGCTATCTAAATCAGAGGAGGGGGCATCAGCAATAAGTGGGTAAGACCTATTCATTTTCTTAGCACTTAATGATAAAAACGAATTTGCGACAGAAAGCTTTTCAGCAACTAGTTCACCTGTATTTAGGTCTATAAGCTGCTGACCTGTTTTCTCATCCACAATGCGGGCACCTTTATCAAACACAATTTTTCCCTGTTGTTTGTTGCCTAGATATAAGGCGTAAAGTCTATTGCTTTCTGACTGCAGCTCATTAATTAGGTTTTTATAGGCGATATCCTTCAACTTACCAATGCTATCAACAAACATCTGTATATAATGAGATGCAACACTTTCAACTATCGTAGTATCAGTCTTTTTTACAAAGCTATCTCTAATAGCTTTATTTTCATTTAAAGCTGTTTTAGCTTTACTTAAATCATTCTCTACTGCATGAAGTCTAGTAGTCTTTATTTTTACTTCAGCTCGATAAGACTTTAATTTGTTTATATTTTGTTGAGCAGTTGTTGCACCTGTTTCTAGATCAGATCTCTGATCAGAACCTAGGTCGGTAAAAATATCGTTTATCTCTTTACTTAATTTGTTACGTTTCTTGATTAGATTACTCTTTTTTCTATTATTTTCAGTTATCTCATCATTGATAGATGGAAGTTCACTTAGTAATCTCCTCTTATATTTATTTAAGTCTGTATAATTCTCTTGAAGTAATTTGTTATGTGCATTAACTTCAAAATCATTCATTCTTCTCTTTAGCGCAGCATAAGCATCAGTACCTTCTTCAACTGCTCTTTCACAGATATAGCAAATGTTATCGTTCAACATTTGCTCCACATACTCTGGGCCCGGAAGCGTAGTAGGGACTGGGTTTTTTATGTTTTGGCTTTCTTGTATTTCTGTATTGAGAATAGAAAGGTTCTT
>NZ_JAAGWD010000020.1 GCF_010686685.1 Pontibacter burrus
AGATCTACAAATTTGGGGAAGTAGTGATAACGACATAATATGCCGTCTTCTATGGCCTTCTGCATATTATATACAAAGGTGTAGTTAGGAGGAGAGGAGTTGAAAAACTGACATAACTTAGCTTCTCCTTCCCGGTCATATACTCTTTCAGGAGTAGCTGATAGGCCAATTCTTTTTCCTATTCCAATAGGTAGGAGATTTAGCAACTGAGATGAGCCAAAGGTATGAGCCTCATCAGCAATAAGGGTTAGTTTATTTTGATGCTTACCTAAGTACTTATTAAAGAGTTCCTGGAACTTCTTGCCTCTAAATGATGCATAAGTGATGATGATACAAAAGTTGCATTCTTCCCCATAAGCAAGATCACTTCCATATTGGGACAATGCATCTTCCCAACCAGTATGTTTACTTGAGCATAAGGTTATTTCAGAAAAGTTAAACTTATCGTAAGCCTCATTTTTCCATTGATTCGCTAAAGCAATAGTCGGTACTAAAACTATAAATTTATACTCCTTATTCTTTTTATATTCCTCTAATATGCAATTAAGGGATGTAATGGTTTTGCCTGTACCAGTAGCCATTGCAAATAAGCCCTGATAATTGTTTTTTACCCAATTCTCATAAGCTTCTATTTGGTAAGGTCTAGGACCACTTGGAAAAGGAAACTTTGGCTCACTTTGTAGCTTTTCAAAAGAAGCTTCTAGCTTCTCTAGTTTTTGCTTCAGTATATTATTAGTAGTAATAAGCAATTTCTTCTTGGTTAGTAATTCTTTCTCTTGAATGATTAAGTCATCAAGGTTTCTATCACCAAAGTTGTCGTAGATAATTCCTTTAATATCTTTTATATCAATGTAATCTATTTTCTTAGAATGTCCAGAGAATATATCTTCAAAGTACTTTTCTTTTACTTGTATATAATTAAGGTCCGATGGAGAATCCCAAGATCTTCTTAAGCTGATTTCTTCTAAATTATGTAGAAGAGCATTCGCAGTAAAATTGCAGGACCCGGAAAAATGTACCTTATTTACTCCATCACTAAAAATTCCCGATTTATAGTGAGATATACCATTTTTACCTTTTGGTCGAATTGCTACTATTTGAATTCTATTGTTTGCAATAAGCCACGCGAGACATTCAAAAAAGTGCTTACCGTAATCACCTAGGTATGATTTGATCTTGCGGAAATCATTATCATTAAATAAGGAGGTTGAGACTTTACCTTGTTGCCCGCTTAAGATTGTTTCTTTGTCCTTTGTAGAGAGAACATCATTAATAACAATCCTCATTGTACCACCTTTGCTGATAAAATGAGCAAATCCTAAGGCTAAGACATGAATGGCTGAAGAACTAAAATATCCTAATAGCAAATCGAATGATTTGCTATTAGATAATGCATCTAAAAAGAAAGTTATAGGCTCTTGATCTATTTCACTCTCAT
>NZ_JAAGWD010000021.1 GCF_010686685.1 Pontibacter burrus
GTTTGCTTTAAACTATAGGTTTTTACTTTTTGCCTGGCTTCTTGCTTATGGCTTCGAGGTTAAAGATCAGCACCGTGTTGCCCGGTACCGAACCGCCGCCATGAAAGATGTTATGAATATATCCAAGTAGAAGTTTCATTTCTGGATCTTTTAGAGATGCCCCCAAAAAAAGCACATTACAAGTAGAAAATAGTACATGTAAAACACTCTGATATCCTCTCTCTTTAAAGATGATATTTCTATAATCATTTTCAGTAAGTATGATTTCATTTGGAGCACTTTTGGCATCTCCATGTGCTTTCAAAAGAAATGGTTCATTTGCTAAAATATTATAATTTATTGCACTCGCACTCTTATAAGTAAGAGGGTTCAAAATATCATGGTATACTTTTGCATAAGCCTTCTCAATCAAAGTATCATAATTTGTTGTAACAATAAATTTATGGTTTAGCTGTACTACCTTACACAAGGTTGGAGAAGGCACAAGGGATTTGCTATCAAATTTTTGCCTGATAAATTTTGGTAAATCAGAACTTAAGATTTCTTTTAATTCTTCAGCTACCAATAAGTAATTACTAGGATCTTTAGTAAGCTTGTTTAACTCCTTCTTCTTTTTTTGAACGATATAATTATTATCACATGCATACTCTATTAGTTCATTGAGAAATGATTCCCAATCAGGTAATCCTGAGGCTCGTGATAAGCCAGCTCCTATATAAATTCCAAATGAGCCTTTTTTGTAATAGTCTGCTAATTTTGTAGGGATTGCTGGCATGATTGAAACATAAAGTTTAACGGATTTAAAAATTTATTGCAGAATACTCTATGTCTGGTTTTTGTATTGTTTTTATCTGCTCCCGATGTTTTAAAAGCGATAATGTATTCGTATAAGTCTTTGTCGTAGATTGTATTATTTTCTTTATCTTCTATTAATACCTCTGGGTGGGAGTTATGTTCCCTTCTTAATTTTTCAAAAGAATCAAAAGCTCCTGCAAGCATATTAGCATTTATATCGACTATCTGATCTAAATTCTTGTAAATAAGGAAGAAGGTATCTACAAAAGCCCATTTATTTTTAAATATGCCTTTTTTGTAAGAGTTTACTCTTTTCATAAAATCAAGCGTTCTATTAACCTTCATTAATAGCGGTTGCATATCACTTAACGATGAATTTGCTAGCTCAATATACAAATGCCGCATATCTGAGGCTTTTACATTACGACTGCCATCATAGTATGCAAGTGTTATAGCATTATCTAAATAATCTTGGTGCTTAAACCTATCATTCTTAATTTTACAT
>NZ_JAAGWD010000022.1 GCF_010686685.1 Pontibacter burrus
ATCTCTTATGCTTCACTATGCTTAGGAATAAAGAATGCAGAGACCTTGCTTAGCAGTCTTGAAAGCAAAAAGATTATACTTTACAGAAACTATAGCCACAAGTATATACTATTTGAAGGAACAGACTTAGATATTCAAGCTGCAATGAACGAAGCAGTTGGAAAAGTAAATGACATCACAAACATACAACCTGTATTAAGTAAGTACATTTCACTACCACCCGTACTTGCTAAAGCTGAGTCTTACAAAAAAGGTACTCCAAGAGCATTCAAATTTGTTATATCCGAACTTCCAATTGATACTGAGCCTATAGGAGAAGTTGATGGCATCGTTAATTTAATTTTTAATGAAAATCTAAGCTTACAAGAGCTTCAAGACAATTCTAGTAGACAAAAAGAAGCAATCTTATATGCCTACTATAAAAATTCTGCTGAGATTAAGAAACTACTCCTAGATATCGAGAAAAGCAAAAAGGTACTTGAAGAAAATCAAAGCGATAGAGTTGCTAAACGTGAACTTACTGTAATCATAGAGCATCAGAAAAAACTGCTCAACCATTACTTGATAGATAACTTATACAGCAAAGGGTCAGAGGTAATTTGGTACTGGAAGGGGAAGAAAATTGATGTAAGCTCTAAGAAAGATTTTAATACACATCTTTCAACAATCTGTGCTGATGTATATCCAGATACTCCTACATTTAAGAATGAACTAGTTAACAAGCATAAAGTATCAACTGCTATTCATACAGCAAAAAAATCTCTCTTTGCTGCTCTTGTTCAGAACTACAATATAGAAAATCTAGACTTTGCAAAAGACAAGTTTCCTGCTGAGAAAACTATTTTCATTACTCTCTTAAAAGTTAACGGTTTAGCTGCTTTTGGCAAGAAACCAAGCTCTGAAATTACGGTTGATAATGATTCATCATTTAAAGCAGTTTGGGGCTACTGTAATAACTTCTTAGATAAAGCGAAAAAAGAAAAAACGAATTTAAGAGGCTTAGTTGAAGGTTTAAGTAAAAGACCATTTAAATTAAAGGATGGTTTAATTAGTCTCTGGGTACCTATATTCTTGTTCATCAAGAGACATGACTTTGCATTATTTGGTAAAGATGGCTATATCCCTGAACTTACCGAACAAACCTTAGAGCTCATTTCTAAAGACCCTCAGGATTATTTTATAAAATC
>NZ_JAAGWD010000023.1 GCF_010686685.1 Pontibacter burrus
AATGTCTATAGCATCTATTTCGTTTTTAACGATTTTAAGATCAGCTTCTAACCGAGTTAAATTCATTTTAAATGCAATGAAATGATCTAGCCCCTCAAGCTTTTGTTCTATTTTTGTTATCTCTTCTTCGAAGTACTGGATATCTTTTTTTAGTTCAGTCCGCTGCGACTCTAAACCTTCTATTTTTCTTTCTCCTAAACTAATCTCCGAATAAATAAGATTTTCTTCTCTGCTTAGTTTGTTTTGCTTGTTCAGTTCTTTCTCAATTTTCTTATTAATGCTCTTCTCAGAGGCCTTAACTACTTTATGCATGAAGTCATACTTGGGATAGTATGAGATTTCATTAATCGCATGTCTAAGCGTAATATCGTTCCCGAAGTCATAGAGTTGGTCCATGGTTTCACCTTGATACCACATAAACTTTCGAATGCTTCGAGGGAATATCTTGTCTAATAAGTAGTCGCGTTCTGCATTATTTACGATATGAGTTTCCCCATCAGCGGTGTATTCGATTCTAAGTTCAGCTGGTAGATTGTAGGTAATTCCAGTTGGCTTCTTTTTAAAAGTGATTTCTTTTGTAAAAGTATATCTAATAGTATCGCTACTTGAATAGCTAGAGCTCTTGTAATCTATTGCATCTAATGTTATTTCAACTGAAGTAGTGAACTCTTCGCCTACTGGTAAATCAAGGGCTAGTTTATCTGGATAGATAGTCAGGTTCTGTGCTGGCTGCCACTTCTTTCTGTTCGAATTATTTTCATCCGAATAAATTCTATCAAAAAACGTCCAGTATATTGCATTGAAAAACTGCGATTTACCACCTCCATTTTTTGCTGAGATGATATTCAACCCTTCTGTAAACTCAAATGAGTT
>NZ_JAAGWD010000024.1 GCF_010686685.1 Pontibacter burrus
ATCTAGTTCTTGATTTACCATTTCATAAATATCAATATCATAAGTTAGTGCTAAGTCCTCTATCGACTTAAGTACTTCTATCTTATTTTCAGAAAGTGCCGCAAAATTTATGAGTCTTTTTAATTCACCCAGCAAAAGGTTCTTTTCTAATTTATGTTCTTTTGAATCACCCTGGGTTATTTCAATAGGTGGTTTTACAACCATATCAAAGATATAGGCGAGGGGTTTTTCTTTATGGGTCCTTAGCACTAACTTATGATATTGATATTTATGAAATGGTAAATCAAGAACTAGATAATTACTAACCTTATGAAAAAAAGCTTAAATGATAGTTTAAGAGAGGAGTTCAACAACATTCTAAACAGTGCTGATATAAAAGAAAGAATCAGTACTCAAGAATTAGACTTGGCTATAATAATAGGAGCATTCGACAAATTATTAGCTGGCGAAAGATTCTTAGAGGCTACTGATGATGATTTAGAAAAAACCAGAACTGAATTTGAAAACTACATCCTGAATACTCTTAAGACAAAACAGTATCAAAATGATAATTAGGCAGGTTACTATAACAAACTTCTTCTGCTATTTGGGCAAAAACTCATTTGAGTTTACAGAAGGGTTGAATATCATCTCAGCAAAAAATGGAGGTGGTAAATCGCAGTTTTTCAATGCAATATACTGGACGTTTTTTGATAGAATTTATTCGGAA
>NZ_JAAGWD010000025.1 GCF_010686685.1 Pontibacter burrus
AAACTGGCTCAGTATTTCATCTTTATCACTCGTTTCACCTAGAAATTTTCTGAGCCTGAAGCCGTATTTAGAGTGCAGTATTTCTGTATACCTGTTGATAATTCTAACATCATCTGCATCTATAGCCGTTGAATCGTTAGATGTGTACTCCGGCTCATTTCCTTCAGGAACATAAATGAAGGCGTATTTGAATTTATCAGTGCCTATTTCATTAATTATTTCTGTTAAGCAAGATTCCTTTTTGGATGCCTTATGAATTATGCTTTTTCTTTGAATAAGAAGGTTGTTTACAATGGGGTTATCTCTATACTTTCCTGTAGCTGGATCAATATACTTGGTAAGCTTTTTGGTTATTTCTCTATAGTTCGCTAGTTCTTCATGAACTAGATCTACAAATTTGGGGAAGTAGTGATAACGACATAATATGCCGTCTTCTATGGCCTTCTGCATATTATATACAAAGGTGTAGTTAGGAGGAGAGGAGTTGAAAAACTGACATAACTTAGCTTCTCCTTCCCGGTCATATACTCTTTCAGGAGTAGCTGATAGGCCAATTCTTTTTCCTATTCCAATAGGTAGGAGATTTAGCAACTGAGATGAGCCAAAGGTATGAGCCTCATCAGCAATAAGGGTTAGTTT
>NZ_JAAGWD010000026.1 GCF_010686685.1 Pontibacter burrus
CTATGAGAAAGACGGATATAATTGGAACCAAAAAGAAAGCCTTTCTGAGTTAATTGACCCAAACAGGATCAAACAAATAAAAGAGGATTACATCAAGAAACAAGAACGCTCTACTTCTGTAAAGTCACAATACTTGTTAGATATTCTTGATGATTCCGAAAGTGAAGGTTGTGCCGCTTGCTTTATTTAAATATTAATACGTAAACAAACTAAATGAAAATCAAAGTAGAGACTTGGACACTAAATGATTTAGTAAATGCTCAAGGTAAAATTAATCCTAAACCACAGTACCAAAGAACATCCGTTTGGCAACCACCAAAGAAAAAGCTTCTAATTGACTCCATTCTTCGTGGTTATGATATCCCAAAGTTTTACCTAAGAAAAACTCCTAATGATCTTATCTTTAATTATGAGGTAACTGATGGGCAACAAAGGATGAGGGCAATTTGGGAATTTATAGAAGGTAAATTTACTCTAGATGAAGCAACCTTTGACAATATAAATACTAAAAACCTTAGCTACAACAAGTTATCTAAAAATAATATTCTTAAACATACTCAATTTTTAAACTATCCAATCACAGTTGCTATAATCACGGAAGCTAGCCAAGAAGAAATACGAACTCTCTTTGCTAGA
>NZ_JAAGWD010000027.1 GCF_010686685.1 Pontibacter burrus
CTGCTACATCGAATCCTGGACACTATCTTATGTAGGGATTAGAGGAGATGAGGATCGAGAGGGATATATCTCAAAACGTACAAATATTCAGTCAATCTTTCCTTACCGCCAAAATATCTGGAGTGAAGACGTAGTATCAAAGTTTTTCAACTTTGAAATCGATAGAGCAGTTGCCTTGACTGATAATGTTGATCTTGGTAATAGGAAGTCACGCTTCATTGATACCTTGGCAAAACAAGTTACACCTAGATATAATCAACAGAGTAAGCTAAGTGAGCTGTTTGCTAGTGGAGTAAAAGAGACTAATTACCTCATATTTGAATTCTTAAAAACAACTACCTACCCGTTAGCACAGGAAAGTGATTTTCCGCTATTAGAGAATGAAGATGTTATAGTTAGAGATGATGTTTTTAGAATACTAGAAGAGAGCGGTGTTGGAGTACCTGCCTATTATAAAAAAATAGATTTTGAGGTAGAAGGTAAAAAAGGACAATATTCACGTAGTCGTTCTGGTTGTTATTTCTGCTTCTTTCAACAAAAAATAGAGTGGGTTTGGCTATACGAACAACATCCTGATCTTTTTC
>NZ_JAAGWD010000028.1 GCF_010686685.1 Pontibacter burrus
TAACGAACAAGGCCAGAAAGCGCCAAGGCTTGCCTGCTGGCCTTGGTGGTTTATGGGCGTAGTTATCCGTGCTTGTTTTTCCTTTTTTGTAGTGACTGCTGATCTTAATTTCTTTTTTATTCAGGGAAAAACAAGCTGCTCGTTGGGTTATTTTCTCCATTCATTCTTCTTTTTCTAAATGGCTGCTTTAGCCACAGGCCATGTTGTTGATGCTGCGTATCGGCAAGCGTGGCCAGGGGCGGTAGGCTTTAAAATCCATCCATCACAGGCTTCTTCTAACACTAGAAAGACCTGTAAATGAACCCCCTGTCCGAAGTTAGCACACTTGACTTTGTCCATTTTCAAGGCTAACTTCGCCCCACTATAAGTCTTGCATGGGACGCTCCCGTCCGAAAGCACTGGCTTTCTACGGCACCGCCGCCGCAAGACTTCCAGTCACAAATTCCATTTATGCCTTTGGCTCTTTTACAGGTACTTTCCTTTTCATGAGCCTGTGATCCCTTCCTGCCAGTAAAGCCTGAAAGCTTCGCCATTTTTAAATTTGAAAATAATCCCTATGACGGATTAACTA
>NZ_JAAGWD010000029.1 GCF_010686685.1 Pontibacter burrus
ATTTAGACCCATTTGATCACTTCCTACAATCGTACGGAGGATATTTACCTTCTTCTATGTCCAGGTGGTGTACAAAAAAACTCAAACTAGAGCCCTTCGAAAAATATGTGGGTGATGACCTTGTGGTATCTTATGTAGGGATTAGAGGAGATGAGGATCGAGAGGGATATATCTCAAAACGTACAAATATTCAGTCAATCTTTCCTTACCGCCAAAATATCTGGAGTGAAGACGTAGTATCAAAGTTTTTCAACTTTGAAATCGATAGAGCAGTTGCCTTGACTGATAATGTTGATCTTGGTAATAGGAAGTCACGCTTCATTGATACCTTGGCAAAACAAGTTACACCTAGATATAATCAACAGAGTAAGCTAAGTGAGCTGTTTGCTAGTGGAGTAAAAGAGACTAATTACCTCATATTTGAATTCTTAAAAACAACTACCTACCCGTTAGCACAGGAAAGTGATTTTCCGCTATTAGAGAATGAAGATGTTATAGTTAGAGATGATGTTTTTAGAATACTAGAAGAGAGCGGTGTTGGAGTACCTGCCTA
>NZ_JAAGWD010000002.1 GCF_010686685.1 Pontibacter burrus
CCCCCACCCAGCAACAACAGCTGCCGAACCAAAGCCAGCGGAAGGGGATGGACTAAGAGCAGGAAAGCTTGCCGAGATCACTGTAAAGGGAGGACATGGGACACCTCCGCAGTGTTACTAGAAATTAAAGTAAGCATCAGTAACATCACCTACTGTAAATTATTTATACCTAAAATTATAGTACCATCTACTGCTTGATCAAGAAAAGGCTTTACTATAGCTAGATTAAGGCTTGACTCTTGGTACATTTAGTTTATTCTTCAAAAGTTCTTTCTAAACCTTATTATTCACTTGATGTGTGAAGTTTGCTACGTGCTCATTATAATTTTCTACATCATCTATTATAAACTCTGAATTTCTAATTTGGTATGTCCCATATCTAACTTATTGCTTTGGATTCTAGAGCTATTTTATTTCGAACTATAGATCATATCCACCTAGCCCCATTTTCACCTTAGCTTTAAGCTATAGATGCTTTTAAAATCTACTTTTTTGTATGCCTTTTAGCGCGCTATAGTTTGTAGGATGTTCTGACACATTTATAGCAGGTAACATCATTTTTGGATGAGTGTGCGTAATAGGTTGAATACTTTGCCGTTGTTTATTTGGCTATTCCTTTCTAACTTGTTGTATGTCATTTCTGTACCCATCATTTTTGCTGGCGCTTCTGGCTACTGCTATACCTGTAATACTTCACCTTGTGCAGTTACGCAGAGCTAAAAGAGTACAGTTCAGTAATGTACGGTTTATACAAGCCTCTCAGGAAGTGACTGCAAGCCAACGGAAGTTAAAGCAACTGCTTATACTTTTGTGTCGTATTTTGTTTTTGATTTTTCTTGTGCTGGCTTTTGCTCAGCCTTTCATTCCTGGCAGTGTTACAAATCAGGCTTCAGATAATGAAGTAACTATAATTGTAGATAATTCCTATAGTATGCAAAATCTTCATGCCGATCAGGATTTGTCCTTGTTAGCTTATACTATAGATAAAGCCCGATCTGTTATAGGAATGTTCCCTCCGGCTACTGTTTACAATGTACTTGACAATAGCAGTTACACTAGTAATCGTTTTGCGTCGGCAGCAGACGCGGCAGATAATTTAAATCACCTTGATTTTAAGGCGAGTTCATCGGGAAGTCTTCGTGGTGCTGGAGCCGGTCATTTTTTCTGGTTTTCAGATTTTCAGAAAAATCAGTTCAACCCCTCCGATATTAATACGCTTCCTGAGAAAGCGCAGCTTCATCTTATACCAATAGCATCTGCAGGCACATCGAATATCTTTATAGATACTGTATACCTGGAGGATGCTTTTGTAAGGAGCGGTTCAGAGAGCGTCCTGCATGCCCAGATATACAATTCGGGCAGAGAAGTTGCTGAAGATGTACCGGTTAAATTACTGATCAATAGCCAGCAGGTTGCAGCCATGAGCCTTGACTTGCAACCACAGCAGGCTACCACAGCAACTATAAAGTTTAGAGTGGGGACAGGCGATCTTAATTTGGCAGCGTTAGTAGTAGAAGATTATCCTGTTGAGTTTGACAACACCTATTACTTTACACTTACTCCATCGCGTGGGGTAAGGATTGTAGAGATAGCGGACAAGGATGTTGTAGATTTAAAGGAACTGTATGAAAAAGAGCCCCTGTTCAAGTATACACGTTTCAATCCGGAGAATGTAGATTATGCATTAGTAGGTAATTCTGATGTGTTGTTATTGAATGGTTTGCGTGAGTTTAATTCAGGGCTGGCAACTACTGCAACAAATTTTGTAAAGGATGGCGGTACGGTTATAGTTGTACCTGCTCCCGGCACTGAGATGAATGGCTATGATATTTTCTTTAATCAGGTAACTATAGCCGCCCGAACAGTGAATCCTGCTGCCAGCAACAAAACAGAGCTGTTAGCTCCTGCTTCAGATAATCCTTTCTTTAGTGGCATTTTTGCAACATATGATAAAAAAATGCAGATGCCGTCAGCAGCCAGAACTTTACAGTGGGCTAGGGCATCTGATGATATTTTGAAGTATAGAGGTAATAGCCCTTTTTTATCCAGGTTCGAGCGCGGTAAAGGCCAGGTATATCTTATGGCCGCACCATTGCAGGAAGATTACACAACACTGGTTAATCATGCGCTTTTGTTACCCCTGATGTATAAAATGGCAATTACGGGTTATAGGCAGGAGCATCCGCTGGCGTACACGTTAACTACAGAAACGGTTCGGGTACCAGTAGCGCAAACCACAAAAGGAGAAGGAATTTATAAGCTGCAGAAAGACAGTGTAATTTATATTCCGGAGCAGCAGATCAGAGGCGGCAGCCTGTATTTCACGATTCCGCCTGATATGAGTGAAGCAGGTATCTATAGTTTAACCTTGCAGGAAAAACCTGTTAGCTCTATTGCGTTTAACTATGATAACCGAGAGTCGTACCTCGAACAATATACTCCCGAAGAGCTCAGAAGTATGATAGGGAATGACCTGCCAAATGTGCATGTGTACGACTATGGAGATGCCTTCTCGGTAAAGAATGAGTTCGAAAAAAAATATTTTGGAGTGAAGCTTTGGAAATATTGCCTAATATTGTGTCTGTTTTTCCTGATGGCCGAAATAGCCCTTATTAGATTTCTCTGACACATGAACGTTTTCCTGAGAGCCGCTACCATCTACCACCCAACATCTGAATATCATCTGCAGAAGCAGAACATCCTAATTGAGGAAGGCAGAATTTCATACATAGGTACTGATGAAAAAGAAGCCGACACAACTATAGAAGCCGACGATTTGTGGGTTTCAGCAGGTTGGCTCGATCTATTTGCTCTTGGTGGCGAGCCAGGCCTGGAGCACAAAGAAGATCTGCAAAGCTTAGCAGCCGCAGCCGCAGCAGGTGGATTCACTGAAATCGTTTGCCTGCCAAATTTAGATCCTGTAGTTCAAACAAAAAGTGCTGTAAACTATATCAGGAGCAGATCGCAACAACTCCCGGTAACCATACATCCTGCCGGGGCTATTACTACCGACACGGAAGGTAAGGAGCTGACCGAGATGATTGACCTGGAACATGCTGGTGCCGTTGCGTTTACCGATGGAATTCATCCGGTTCAGGGAGCGGAAGTGATGGTAAAAGCATTACAATACCTGCAATTGTTCGACGGGTTGTTGATGAACCGGGCTGAAAATACAAGGCTTACCGCTTTCGGGCAGATGCATGAAGGCATAGCCAGCACTATGTTGGGCATGAAGGGAATACCTGCCTTAGCTGAAGAAACTATAGTTGCCCGTGATCTGCAGCTGCTTGCTTATACAGGCGGCAAACTGCATTTCTCGCTGGTTTCTACAAAAGCTGCCATCGAAAGCATACGCAAAGCTAAAGCCGATGGCCTGCAGGTAACCTGCGATGTTGCCAGTTACCAGGCCGCTTTCACTGACGAAACGATTGCTCCTTTCGATACCAACTATAAAGTTAACCCACCTTTCCGCAGTGCTGCCGATGCCGATGCCATAAAGCAGGGCTTAGCTGATGGAACGATAGATGCGATCGTGTCCGGACATCAGCCGCACGACACCGAATCTAAGAAACTGGAATTTGACCTGGCCGAGTTTGGCATCATTAACCTGGAAACAGCATTTGCAGTAGCCAACCAGACGCTTACAGATGTGGTGCCATTAGAGACTCTTCTCGAAAAGCTAACTATAGCCCCGCGCAGAATTCTGCAATTGCCACAACCAGAGCTAACTATAGGCAAGGAAGCCAACCTTACTATTTTTGATCCGAAGCAAACCTGGATATATGAGGAGAGCACTTCGCGCTCTAAAGGTGTGAACAGTCCGTTCTTTGGGAAAGAGCTAACCGGCAAAGTGATCGGAATAATTCACAAGGGACAGCTAGTGTTACATCAATCAATTTCATAAATTTATACCTATATTCAATTTCAGAATAGCTCAGATAAATAACGAGCTATCGTACATCCATTATTCATGTTTAATCAGGCAATTACAAGAGTGGGCATACGCTACGGCGTAACAGGCGGGTTAGTATGCTTTGCTATTATGTTGCTGCTATACCTGTTGGGGCTAAACCCCTTCGGAGACTATGGCCGCTATAGTTTCATTCCTATTCCTTTTGCTATCTTCTGGGGCATCAGGTACTATAAAAAGTTTATCGATACCGAGCTTGGCTTTGCACGCGGTATGCGCGTAGGCTTATCGGTTACATTCTATACAGCGCTATCGGCCTCTATGCTGGTGTTTATATTGGCCTATTTTGCTGGCCCGGAACTGATTCAGCAACATGTGAATGAAATGAAGGCACTTCTGGAGCAAACCCGTGAGGAGCAGATAAAGATTTTAGGTGAGCGCATGTATGAGCAGGGCTACGAAGCATTGGATTCTATAACGCCATCGATGCTGGCAGCAGATGATTTTGTGAAGCGGTTTTTTGGAGGGTTAATATTTGCGCTGGTGGCAGCCGTATTTTATCGTAAGTAACACAAACCTTAACAACTATAACCATGACCGAAACACAACCTTCCGTTACATCATCCGCAATAAAGTATGGCCTGATCTCAGCCCTGATCGGTATAGTTTATATGCTAATACTTTATGTAACAGATAAAGGTGATAACATTGCCCTGAGCTCTGTCATTTATATAATCATCATTCTGGGCATTTACCTGGGCATGAAGGAATACAAGAGTATAAACAATGGCTACATGTCGTATGGGCAGGGCTTAGGAATCGGATCTATAGTTTCAGTTGTATTTGGCTTGCTGTTAGGAGCCGCTACCTGGGTTTATACCACCTTTATTGATTCAGGCTATACGCAGCGTGTATTAGAAAGACAGCGTGAGAAGTTTCTGGACAGTGGCATGACAGATGAGCAGATAGACCGTATTATGGCCTCGGCTGAAGCTGCCCAAGGACCATTAATGGCAATTTTAGGATCTGCATTACTCTATTTAATAGTAGGTTTTCTATTATCTTTGATCATCTCTGCCATAGTAAAGAATAACAGGCCGGAGTTTGAATAAAAGATGCAATACCCATATGATATTTCGGTAGTAGTTCCGCTCTTTAACGAGGAAGAATCGCTGCCAGAACTCGTGCGCTGGATCCGACGTGTGATGCATGCGCACGAGTTTTCTTATGAAATTATACTTGTTGATGACGGCAGCACAGACCGCTCCTGGGAAGTGATTCAGGATTTGAGCGCTGAAGACAACACCATTAAAGGCATCAGCTTTAACCGCAACTATGGCAAGTCGGCAGCGCTGCACATGGGCTTTCAGCGTTGCGCCGGCGAAGTGGTTATCACCATGGATGCCGACCTGCAGGACAGCCCGGATGAAATTCCAGCCCTGTACGACATGATCAAACACCAGAAATACGACCTTGTGAGCGGCTGGAAGCAAAAGCGCTTTGACCCGCTGAGCAAAACCATTCCTACCAAGCTTTTTAATGCAGCCACGCGCAAATTGTCGGGCATCAAGCTTCACGATTTTAACTGTGGTCTGAAAGCCTACCGTCAGCTGGTAGTGAAGACCATTGAAGTGCACGGCGAAATGCACCGCTATATACCTGTTATTGCTAAATGGAACGGCTTTACCCGAATTGGTGAGAAAGTAGTTAAGCACCAGGAGCGGAAGTATGGCACCACCAAATTTGGCCTGGAGCGCTTTGTATACGGTTTCCTGGATCTGCTTTCGATTACCTTTGTAAGCCGCTTTAAAAAGCGCCCGATGCACTTTTTTGGTACCCTGGGTACTTTAATGTTTACGGCGGGTTTAGGCATCACTATCTGGCTGATTGTGCAAAAGCTGTTCAGGTTATATTCTGATGGCCGTGTACGCGATATTGTAGACCAACCCTTATTCTTCCTCGCACTGGTAACTGTTATATTGGGTGTGCAGCTTTTTCTGGCGGGTTTCCTGGCCGAAATGATCTCCATGACATCCAGTAGAAAGAATGAGTACCTGGTGCGCGACCATATAGGAGCGGTTAAAGCGTAATGTCGCGCCGTGTAGTTATAGTTGGCCCGGCACATCCGCTGCGCGGAGGAGGCATGGCTACGTTTAATGAGCGGCTGGCACAGGCATTTCAGGAGAACGGCGATGATGTGGAGATCGTAACGTTCAGTTTGCAGTATCCATCATTCCTTTTTCCGGGCAAAAGCCAGTATTCTGATGAACCGGCTCCAGAGGGCCTCCGCATCAAAGTACTGATCAACTCTATCAACCCAATCAGCTGGCTAAGAGCCGGCAACTATATCCGCAGGCAAAAACCGGATCTGGTTATTTTCAGGTACTGGCTTCCGTTTATGGGGCCTGCCTTAGGAACTATAGCCCGCATTATCCGGAAAAACAACTATAGCCGCATACTGGCTATAACCGATAATGTGGTGCCGCACGAGAAGCGCCCCGGCGATGTGCCCTTTACAAAATACTTTCTGCGCGCCTGCCACGGTTTTATTACCATGTCCCGGTCAGTGCAGCAGGATTTGCAACACTTTGAGCCGGACAAGCCCAATCTGTACTTACCGCATCCGCTTTACGACAACTTCGGAACTATAGAATCCAAAGCGGAAGCCTGTGCAGCCCTGGGACTCGATCCAGACTATAACTACCTGCTGTTTTTCGGCTTCATCAGGGCATATAAAGGGTTGGATTTGCTCCTGCAGGCGATGGCTGATGCGCGGATAAAATCTGAAAGAAACTTAAAGCTTATAGTTGCCGGCGAGTTTTACGAAGATGCTGCGCCATACCAAAAACTGATACAGGAACTGCAGCTGCAGGAGCAGTTAATTCTCCGTACCGATTTTATACCTAATGCTGCAGTACGCCACTACTTCTGCGCTGCCGACCTTATTGTGCAGCCCTATAAGCACGCCACACAAAGCGGCGTAACACAGGTTGCTTATCATTTTAACAAGCCGATGGTGGTAACAAATGTAGGTGGTCTGGCTGAGCTGGTGCCCGACGGAGAGGTGGGTTTTGTAGTTCCTCCTCAACCTCAAACTATAGTTGATGCCATTGTTAACTTTTATAGTATGGGTAAAGCACCACAGTTTGAACAAAATATTCAGGAGTATAAAAAGCGCTTTAGTTGGTCTGGTTTTACAGAACAGATCTATAATTTGGCAGAAAAGAAGTAATATTTTTTTCTGTCAGTACATCTTTCTAAGTTAAGAGGCTGTTTTTCTAATGCTGAAGTGTAGGTAGATGTAAATTTTATACTACAATGAGTTGATATAATACTCAAAAAGCCTATATTTATACTTTATAATATTAATGCCACCTTTTAGCCATTTATGTTAAAGTATTCCCTGCCTATTGGTGCTATAGTAGTATTAAGTTTTCTGCCAACTATACTTAAAGCCCAATCAAAACAAACTGATGTAGATTTTCTACAACAATCAACCGCCAGTGCTATAAAGTCTTACCACGATCTGGTGAGTGTGCAGAAGCATTTATACACAGGTACAGAGTATGCTGTAGTTAAAAAGAACTACGTAAAAGGTCACCAATTCTTCCTGGACGAATTACCCCAACAAGGCAGTATTCTGTACGATGGTGCATGGTTTGAGAATGTGCCCCTGCAATTTGATTTAGCGATGGACGAAGTAGTTGCTATACAGGGCGGGAATATGTACAAAGTAAAGCTGGTTAAGCAGAAGATAAAGGCATTTAATATAGGAGGGTACGCTTTTACACATATCAAGCACGACAGCACAGGCACTATAGCACCTGGCTTTTATAATGTGCTGTTTGATGGAAAAGCCAGTTTCCTGGCCAAACGCGCCAAAGTGCTTCAGGAGAAAGCCACTACTACAGGAATGGAAGGCGAATACCGGTTTATTGATAAATATTATATCTACAAAGACGGCGCTTATCACCAGGTAAAGAGTAAGGGATCTGTACTTCGGGTTTTCCGCGAAGATAAAAAGCAGTTGAGCAAATTCCTGCGCGATAACAACATCAAATTCAGTGGAAACCGCGAGGATGCCATCCTAAGTATTGTGCAGCACTACGAGTCGCTCTAATACTAATCCTACATTAATCCCTCATCGCTTTTTTCATAAACAGTTGCCAGAGTAACCCATGCAGCACATTTATAAAAGAACCTTATTCCTTCTCCTGTTTCTAACCGGTGTTTTAACATCAGGTTTTGCTCAACAGAGCAGTGAGCCACGCATCACAGGAAACTACACTAATACAAATTTTCAGAGCTTCATTAAAAGCCTGGAATCCCAGACAAACTATAGATTTTACTTCGACCCTGCAGCGGTAGATACCCTGCTGGTGAACATGCAGGTGAACAACCAGCCACTTGGCGATGTACTGAAGCAGGCTTTGGAGGGAACCAAACTGCACGCTGCTATCAGCACACAGCAGCAGGTATTCATTACCAGCGAAAGACCAATCCTTACCAGCCTGCCGGATGCTTACTTTAATAACGAAAACACCGCAGTAGTAAAACAAACAGAGCAGCTGGCAGAAATTTACATGCCAAGCCAGGAGGAACGTAAGCCTTCGCGCTCTGAGCTTAAACTGCACGAAATTGGAGTGCCGGGCAATAACAAAACAGGTAAAGCAAACCTGGCTGGAACCATACGCGATGCCAGAACAGGAGAAGTCATTATTGGAGCCTTTGTTTACATTGAGTCGCCTTCTATCGGAACTGCCTCTGACCAGTATGGATATTATTCCTTAACGCTGCCTGCAGGGCGCCACGAACTTAAAGTGAAGGGGATAGGCCTGAAGAACGGGCGCCGCCAGATTATGCTGCACAGTGACGGACGTCTGGATATAGAGATGGAGGAAGAGGTTCGTACGCTGAAAGAAGTGGTAGTAGAGGCCGAGAAAGATCGCAATGTTTCGGGCCTGCAAATGGGTATGGAGCGCCTTGATATAAGAACGATAAGACAAGTGCCTACCCCCTTTGGTGAAACCGATATTTTACGTGTAGTACTTACTTTGCCAGGCGTTAAATCGGTAGGTGAGGGTAGCACAGGTATGAACGTACGTGGGGGCTCCACAGACCAGAACCTGATCCTTTTGAACGATGCAGTGGTATATAACCCGTCGCACTTATTTGGTTTCTTCTCAGCGTTTAACCCGGATGCCCTTAAGTCGGTGGAACTATATAAAAGTGCCGTTCCTGCCAAATATGGCGGACGCTTGTCGTCGGTGCTGGAAGTAACAACCCGCGAAGGAAACAAAAAACAGCTTGCAGGCTCAGGGGGTATCGGTCTTTTAACCAGCCGTTTTACACTGGAAGGACCAATTATTAAGGACAAAAGCTCCTTCCTAGTTGGCGGACGTACTACCTACTCCGACTGGATCCTTAAAAAGCTGCCAAGCAAATCGTTTAAAAAGAGTGAGGCGTCGTTCTATGATGTAAACGCGCATATCAGCCACGAAATCGATAGTAAAAACAACCTTTACTTTACAGGTTACCTGAGCAAAGACCGGTTTAAGTTAGCTGGCGATACGCTTTACCGTTATAACAATCAGAATGCAAGTATTAAATGGAAGCATAACTTCCATAACAAACTATACAGTGTTGTTACAGGTACTTACAGCCACTATAGTTATGATATCTCGAATGAGGAAAACGAGGTAAACGCTGCAACTATGAAGTTCGGCCTGAACCAGGCGAGCGCGCAGCTAGACTTTAACTACTTCCCTAACTCCAATCATACCCTCGACTTTGGAGTTAGCTCGATCATGTACGAGGTTAACCCAGGAACGCTTACTGGTAACAGCACCGAATCGCTTATCAAAGAAGATAAGTTACAAACAGAAAAAGCAGTAGAAACAGCATTCTTTATATCTGATAAAATAGATGTAAGCCAGCGGCTTTCGCTATCTGTGGGTCTGCGCTATTCTATATTTAATGCATTAGGGCCAAGAGAAGTATTTTCTTACACGCCAGGTGTTCCTAAAACTATAAATACCATCACCGATACACTGACACATGGCTCAGGCCCAATTGCGACGTATCATGGCCCTGAGTTCAGGTTCTCTGCAAGGTTCGGGCTAACAGATAATTCGTCGGTGAAGGCGAGCTATAACAGGCTTCGCCAGTACGTGCACATGCTGTCTAATACGGCATCTATGTCTCCAACCGATACCTGGAAACTGAGTGATGAAAACGTGAAGCCGCAGGTAGGAGACCAGGTAGCACTAGGCTATTACAGAAACCTGAGAGCCAACACTATCGAGTTTTCTGCAGAAGGTTATTATAAGTGGATGAAGGACTTCCTGGACTATAGAAGTGGGGCTTCCATCATTATGAACCACCATATTGAAACAGATGTGGCTAATGCAGAAGGAAAGGCATATGGTGTCGAACTGATGTTGAAGAAGGCATCGGGTAAACTGAATGGCTGGGTTAGTTATACCTATTCGCGGACCCTGGTACGTGTAGATGACGAAACTACATCCGAGATCATCAATAACGGCAACTGGTATCCGAGCAACTTCGATAAGCCACATGACTTTACCCTGATCGGTAACTATAGATTTAGCCAGCGCTTCAGTACATCGCTTAACTTTACTTATAACACGGGCAGGCCGATTACACTACCACTGGCGAAGTATCACGACGGCAACTCATACCGCATTATTTATTCTGACCGAAACGAATACCGCATTCCGGATTACTACCGTGTAGATATGGCCCTGAACATTGAAGGAAACCATAAAGTGAGAAAACTAGCACACAGTTCCTGGACAGTGTCCGTGTATAACCTTACCGGTAGAAAGAATCCTTACTCAGTTTATTTCAAATCAGAGAATGGTAAAATCAGAGGCTATAAGATGTCGATCTTTGGTCAGCCAATTCCAACAGTAACCTACAATTTTAAGTTCTAAGCTAATGAAACCTATCAACTGGAAAAACATACTTGGTTTCCTGATTATGCTGCTTGCCACCGGATGTGTTGAACCATATGCACCGGAAGTAATACAGTCGCCAAATAGCTATTTAGTAGTAAATGGTTTTATTAATGCTAATGGTACTACAACTATAAAACTGCAGCGCACCCAGAATCTGGATGACAATACGCCACCGCCACCAGAAAATGGTGCGATAATGATGGTAGAATCTGAAGATGGCGAAAAGTTTGGGATGGTGCAGCCGGAAAGTGGAGTTTATGTAACTGCCCCGCTTACATTAGACCCTCAGAAAAAGTATCGCCTGTTTATACGCACAAGGACAGGCAAAGAATATGCATCCGAGTTTGTAGAGGTAAAGGAGACACCTGAGATTGATGAAGTTACCTGGAAGCCAGTGGATGATGAACTACGCATCTATGTTTCATCGCACGACCCGAATAACAATACCTGGTACTACCGCTGGGAGTTCGAAAATACATGGCAGTTCCGCTCAGCTTTCTTTACAGCGGTAAAATATGAAAATAACGATGTTGTTTATCGCGAAGAGGGCGACCCGCAGATCTATATTTGCTGGAAGTCTGAGAAATCCACAACTATAGAAGTAGCAACTTCCAAGCAGCTTACGTCAGATGTGATGAGCAATTATAATGTGTATACAATCCCATATAATTCTGAGAAAATCTCTCATCGGTACAGTATACTTGTAAAACAGTTTGCTATTACCCGCGAAGCGTATGATTACCTGCAGTTACTAAAGAAAAACTCTGAAAATATAGGGACGCTTTTTGATCCGCTACCATCTCAGCTTACTGGTAACATTAAATCCCTATCTGATCCGAACGAGCCGGTTATCGGCTATATAGGAGCAACTACAGAACAAACGAAGCGCATCTTTATCGATATCAGAGAGTTGCCTAGGGAGTGGAAGCTCTTTAACGCAAGCTGCGATTTAGATACACTCTTTTTGGCAACACGAAATATCAAAGAAGCATTTGGTTCGGGAAAATTAGTGCCGGTAGACCCGCTTTATAAAGGAAGCCCTAATCCTTACGCATATACTTTCGCCCCAATACACTGCGTGGATTGCCGCGAAACAGGTACAAACGTGAAACCTGACTTTTGGAAATAGATGCTTAACCTTAACAATAGAAAAAAGGTGTTGAAGAACAAGTATATAGCTACAAAGCCTATAGTTAAAGCAGGTATCAGAATTGCTTTTGGACTTTTATTTACTGTAGGAATGGCTGAACAGGCAACCGCCCAAACCAGCTATTTCAGTAATATAAACCGCGATTTAGACCAGTACCGAAGCAAAGCTTTGCAGGAGAAAGTATTCCTGCACCTGGATCGCCCTTCTTATGCCTGTGGTGAAACAATGTGGTTTAAAGTCTACGACGTAGATGGCAGCCTGCACCGCCCGCTGTCCATGAGCAAAGTAGCGTATGTTGAGGTGTTGGATGCAGCCCGCAAACCAGTGTTACAAGCAAAAGTAGCACTGCAGAATGGGAGTGGTAATGGTTCTTTCAGCCTGCCGCTTGAGCTGAAATCAGGTACTTACACGGTGCGGGCTTATACCAACTGGATGAAGAACTATAGCCCGGACTTTTATTTTGAACAGTCTGTAACTATACTTAACACATTCCAGCAACTGCAGCCGCAGGAGGCACAGCAGCCTAAAGGTTATGCCATCCAGTTTTTTCCGGAAGGTGGTAACCTGGTAGCAGGCGTACCAAATAAAGTGGCCTTTAAAGCGATAAGCGAGCAAAATGGTAAGGGCATAACTTTTACAGCGGAACTACACGATAACCGTGGAAATAAAGTAGCAGATTTTGCTCCGCATAAGTTTGGTATGGGGCATTTTACATTTACTCCGGAGCCGGGCAATAAATATGTAGCTGTAGTAAAACTGAACGACAACCGTAGTTTCTCCACACCATTGCCTGATACAGAAGAGCAGGGATATTCATTACTGCTTGAGGATCTGGATGAGCAAAAACTGACTATTACAGTTCATCAGAAGAACTTACCTGGCGACCAGGTATATCTGTTAGGACACTCCCGCCAGATGATCACTTTTTCAGAGTCCACCTTTTTATTGCAGGGGACGGCCAAGTTTGTGATCGATAAAAAAAAACTGGCAGATGGTATTACGCATTTTACGCTATTCAGCTCCCAGCAACAACCTGTTAGCCAGCGCCTCTACTTTAAGTCGCCCGAAAACGTACTTGATCTAAAGCTTGTTACCAATCAGCATCAGTACAACACCCGCGACAAGGTAACGCTTGATATACTGGCCCAGGCTCCCGGCAACGAAGCAATGGCTAATCTGTCTATGGCAGTATACAAACTAGACTCTTTGCAGGCAGCCCCAACTATAAGTATAAACAGTTATATGTGGCTAACCTCTGACCTGAAAGGAACTATAGAAGAACCTGCGTACTATTTTTCTGCAGTTGGTGCATCAGATAAACAGGCCATGGATAACCTGATGCTAACGCATGGCTGGAGCCGCTTTACATGGAAAGACATTTTAGGTAAAGAACCTGCTCCATTAGCCTATGTACCGGAGTATAATGGGCACCTGCTTACAGGTAAAGTAACCTATAAGTCAACCGGTGAAGCTGCTCCGGGCGTACTTACCTACCTTGCTTCGCCAGGCAGTAATGTGCGTTTCTATAGTTCTACAAGTGCCGCTGATGGCTCGATCTTTTTTGAGTTAAAAGACTTTGCAGGGCCTAAAGATGTTTACGTTCAATCCGATTTTTCGAAGGACAGCGTGTATCATTTTCAGCTGTTTAATACGTTCTCCGAAAAATATTCTGACAGAAAGTTGCCGGAGTTTAACATCTTACCATCTGCCAGCCAGGATCTGACGCAACGCCATATACAATTACAGGCCCGTCACGCTTATTTTGGCAACATAATTAACAAGGTAACAGCGGTTGGCATAGATAGTATTCCTTTTTACGGGCAGGCACCAGAACAGTATAAATTAGACGATTACAAGCGTTTTCAGGTGATGGAGGAAGTGTTACGCGAATACGTGACCGGCGTACTGGTACGTAAGCGCAGAGGCAAGTTCCACTTCATGGTATTAGATCGTCCGAACAGAAGCACATTCCAGAATAACCCTATGGTGTTGCTGGATGGAGTGCCCGTATTCGACCTGGACAAGATGATGGCATTTGATCCGCTGAAAATTAAAAAAGTAGATGCATTTACCACAAAGTTCTATACCGGAGCACAGATGTATGAAGGTCTGGTAAGCTTTACAACCTATTCTGGGGATATGGCAGGCTTTGAGGTAGATCCACGTGCGTTGCTACAGTCTTACGAAGGGCTGCAATTATACCGTGAGTTTTATGCCCCAACCTACGAAACAGCAGAGCAGAAAAGCAGTACGCTCGCTGATTTTCGCAACCTGCTCCATTGGGCACCAGAACTTAAAGTACAAACAGGTAACAGATCAGAGGCCAGCTTTTACACCTCTGATGAGGCCGGCACTTACCTGGTAGTTTTACAGGGAGTAACTGAAAACGGAGCCGCTGGAAGTAAAACATATACTTTTAAGGTAACTCCACAATTGCCATAGTTACCGGGTTCGTAAGTTCAGACTTATAGAAAAGGCAGCAATAACTGCACTTTTAATGCAGCAGGTCCAACACCTGCTGCATTCCTTTTTTAATACCTGGTAGGTTTGGAAGTACGGCTTTGCTCGTTTCTATAGTTGCCTATAGTCTTTGGTATAAATGGAGGCTTTACCAGCAACCAATCTGAAGAAGTCTGTACAATTTTAGGGTTGGTGCAAACTATAGTTGCTATAATTAATAGGGATGATAGGTACTTCGCTTTTTAACACCGTGTAATGTAAACTTGTAGATGGGGCAGCAGGCCAGTAAAAGCGCTGCTGCAAGAACTACAAACAAACTATAGTTCAGAGGGATTTTGGGTCCTTGGGATAGAAGCATCAGTGCAGCAGTTACAAAGGTGTATGCCGCTGTACCTATCGCAGCCCATCTCACTTTCAGGCCGAACAAAAGCATCAGCGCCAGCATTAATTCAATCAACGTAGATACTGTCCCGGCTTTCTCAGCCAAACCCCCGGACAGATATGGTAGTAGTTTTGCAACGTAATCAATGTATGCGTCCCAATCACCCCACAATACACCTGCAGTGCCAGGTTCACCCCAATACCCCAACTTATCTGCAACAGCAGCCAGCATAGTAAATGCTAAGCTGATACGTAAAAGCAGGACTGCGTAAGGTAAATACTTTTCCATAGGCTGCACAAGAAGGAGCCGAACTATACCTGATTTATCTATTAAACGATAAACGGTTTATTTAATATAAAATCGATGCTTGATTTTGAGCTTTCCCCGGCAGGATAGCCCTCTGAAATTAAAGCGGAATTACGGTCGTTATAGTAACATTGTTGTGATTTAATATAGTAATAATATAATATAAATAAGGGCTGGGCGTTGTAGGTTTAATCTAAAATCTAAAACCAAAAAGTTATGAAAACAAAACTTTTAACCGCCACTGTGTTTGCTTTGTGTAGCATGTTCGCTTTTAGTAGCTGCGACTCAGAAGATGATGTTGATCTTGTATTAACTGACGGGAGGTTGTATTTCGAGGCTGAGATGAACGGCAAAATGTTGCTGCTGCCGGAAGGAAAAGATGGCTACGTAAGCAAAGCATTTGTGCAAACAGAAGCTACTACTGCAGGCTGCGCAGAGATACAGCAAGTGCAGCTTGCCAGGAATAATGAGGTCAGGAAATCGATACAAATAGCATTTATAGAACAGCGCACTTCCTGCAAGACAAACTGCGATAAAAGCAAAGCCATGCTGCATACAGGCAACTATAGTTTTGGCCGCCTGAAAACCTACGCTGATGTTCCAATGGCAGATGGTGTTGTGATCAGGTACACAGATATAGATGGCAAAGTATGGAGTACGGATTATGGCACCGCTGACCAGAACAACAGCAGTTTCATGGTAACGGATGTAAACGTAAATACTGCTGATAAGAAATCCCTGATGTTGGTGACTGCCGAGTTTAACTGTACACTGTACGACGAAGCAGGCAGCCAAATACAGATAACCAATGGCAAAGTTGTTAGCCGCAGTATAGTTTGCGAATAGCGTAAACTATAAAAAAGAAAGCCCCTGCAATTACAAGTGCAGGGGCTTTCTTTTTTATAGTTGCTTACTCCTTGTTATACCAGATCTACGCCGGTATACGAGTAAGGAGTAATCTGTTTCAGCTCTGCTTTTATAGTTTCGCTCACCTGCAGGCTATCTATAAAAGTGCCTATAGTTTGTGCCGTGATTTTCTCGTTCTTGCGGGTCAGTGCTTTCAGCGCTTCGTAAGGTTGCGGATAGCCTTCGCGGCGCAGCACGGTTTGTATGCCTTCGGCAACTACAGCCCAGTTCTCTTCCAGGTGGTGCGTAAGGGCCTGCTCGTTCAGTTCCAGTTTACCAATGCCACGCTCCAGCGATTTTAACGCAATAACAATATGCGCCAGTGGCACGCCTACATTGCGCAGTACGGTAGAGTCGGTGAGGTCGCGCTGCAGGCGGGAAATAGGCAGCTTAGCCGAAAGATGTTCTAAAATAGCGTTTGCTATGCCCAGGTTGCCTTCTGCATTCTCAAAGTCGATTGGGTTGACTTTATGCGGCATGGCAGACGAACCTACTTCACCAGCTTTGATCTTCTGTTTGAAATAACCCATCGATACGTATTGCCATACATCGCGTGCAAAATCGATCAGGATGGTATTCAGGCGTTTCAGGCCATCAAAGTAAGCAGCCAGGTTATCGTAGTGTTCTATCTGGGTTGTGTACTGGCTACGGCTTAGGCCAAGACTCTCCTGTACAAACTTATTTCCGAACGCAGGCCAGTCTATAGTTGGGTAAGCTACGTGGTGGGCGTTAAAGTTACCGGTGGCTCCGCCAAATTTAGCAGAGAATGGTACCTGGCGCAGCAACTCTAGCTGTCGTTCAAGGCGCTCAGCAAATACCATAATCTCTTTGCCCAGGCGTGTAGGCGATGCCGGCTGGCCATGCGTGTGAGCCAGCATCGGGATAGCTTTCCACTGTTGTGCCAGTTCCACTAAAGTATTATGCAGGTGCTGGTACATAGGTTGTAACACCAATTCATCAGCTTCTCGCATTGATAATGGGATAGCTGTGTTGTTTACATCCTGCGAAGTGAGCCCGAAATGGATAAACTCTTTATATTCACTTAAGCCCAGTACATCAAACTTATCTTTTATAAAATATTCTACCGCCTTAACATCGTGGTTAGTGGTTTTTTCAGTCTCTTTTATAGTTAGAGCGTCCTGCTCCGTAAACTGCTCGTACATGGCGCGCAGCTGCGGGAACAGGGCTTTATCTACCTGCTGCAGCTGCGGCAGTGGCAGTTCGCACAAGGCTATAAAATATTCTACTTCTACCAGTACGCGGTACCGGATCAAGCCAAATTCCGAAAAGAAACCAGCTAACTCAGCTGTGTTGCGGCGGTAACGGCCATCTACCGGCGATAGGGCAGTAAGCGATGTCAGGTTCATGGGTAGGTACAGTTTTTGTTCAAAGATAATCAGGAAAGGCGTAGCACGCCACTTGCAACACAATTAAAACCGACACTTTCTAGTTTATTAAAATGGGACTATAGAAGTATAAGGCTATAACTATATCTAAAAAAGTGCACGGCCGTATGTGTGGTTAAAACATAAACTACACAAAAAACCGTATCGTTAAGGGTAGCAGAATATCTGTGTACTTATTTTAGATACTGAATCTTATTAGCGTAATTCGCAGCGAATATTTTGGATCAGCGATTGAAGAAAAAGATACTAATTGGGGCCGGCATTTTTGTGTCGTTGCTGCTTGTGCTACTGGTGTTGCTGGTAATTTTCAGGAGCCAGCTGCTTGAAATGACGATCAGTAAAATAGAGGAAAGGATCGAACGACGTTATCCCGTAGATTTTAAGATAGAAGAAGCACGGTTTACAGACCTAAACACGGTTGTGCTGCGCGGCATATCACTGGTTCCGCTGGAGCGTGACACTTTGTTCGTAACCGATAGCGTACACGCCACGGTCAGCCTTAAGTCCATTCTTAAAGGGCGTATCGTATTTAATAAGCTCGAAGTTTCTGACGGCTATCTTACAGCCAAAAAAGACGGAGAGGTGAACAACTTCTCGTTTTTATTCAGATCAGGTGATGCAACCCCTGCAGATACTACCGGAAACAAAGGCCGCAACTATGGCGAGCTGCTGAACAGGGTACTCAAGACTGCTTTCGACAACGTGCCCGACAAAGTGGATTTCCGCAACTTAAACATGTCGTACACCTCACCACACCGCATAGTTGATGTTAAGCTGCCTTTTCTGAAGATGGATGATGGCAGAATAGAGACGCAGCTGACAGTGCAGATGGATAGCATCGAGAATAACATGCTGGTACGCGGAACTATAAACCCTGGCGACTACAACATTTCAGCCAGTATTTTTGCTACCGATACCTCTGGCATACAGGTGCCTTACCTGAAAGAAAAGTTTGGCGGAACTGCCCGGTTTGATACCCTGTACCTGAGCTTGGAAGATAAGACTTACCGTCGCGATCGCCTGACAATAAAAGGGAAGGGGCGAATGAAGAACCTGGTGGTGAACCACCCGAGAATTGCCACCGAAGATGTATATGTAAATGAAGGTGCTGTTGAATATGTGGTAACGCTTGGGCAGAACTATTTCTCGATAGATGAAGGCACGCGGGTTCGGGTAAACAAAGCCATCGCCAATGTTACAGCCAGCTACCAGCCTAAGCCATCCAAGATCATTGACCTGAAAATTGAAACAGAATCGGTACCAGCAAATGATTTCTTCGAGTCACTGCCGCCGGGACTGTTTGAGAACCTGGAAGGCATAAAAGCGCAGGGCGAACTACAGTACAAAATGAGCTTTCATGTAAATTTTGACCAACTGGATAGCCTGAAGTTCAACTCCGACCTGGATGCATCAAAAGACTTTAAGATCCTGCAGTGGGGCAAGACCAATATCGAAAAGATAAAGGGATCATTTGTGCATACAGTATACGAGTATGGCAAGCCGGTACGTACGTTCACTGTTGGGCCGTCTAACCCGTTCTTCGCACCTATCAACCAGATTTCGCCTTATCTGCGCAATGCTATTCTTACTGCCGAAGATGCAGGTTTCTATAGTCATAAAGGTTTTCATGAAGAAGCATTCCGGCAGGCAATTATCAAAAACCTGAAAGAAGGAGAATTTGTGCGTGGGGGAAGTACCATATCGATGCAGTTGGTAAAGAACGTTTTCCTGACGCGCCATAAAACAATAACCCGTAAGGTAGAAGAAGCCATTATTGTCTGGCTGATCGAGAACCTGAATCTGGTTTCGAAGAACCGGATGTTTGAAGTGTACCTCAATATAATTGAGTGGGGACCAAATGTATACGGTGCCAAGGATGCGTCACGCTTCTATTTTGGCAAGCAACCTGATGAACTGAACCTGGCCGAAGCCATCTTCCTGACAAGCATTATCCCAAGCCCGAAACGTTATCGCTCATCTTTCGATAGTTATGGAAACCTGCGCAGCCATAAAGGCTATTATTACAGGCTTATTGGTGGTATTATGCGCCGGCGCGGCCTGATAACGGAAGCAGAATACGAAAACCTGTACCCGAATGTAAAACTATACGGCCGGGCACGCGACCTGATTGTAACAGCCCCGGATACCACTCAGCTGGAAGACGATACTTCGAAGTTTGAACTGGAAACGATAGACCTGCTCGATTTTTAAAAGCAACTATAGCAAACTATAACGGCCCGCAAAACCAGCAGGGCCGTTATAGTTTGCGGCCACACCTGCTTATACTTGCACCATGAAATCACCTGAGAAAAATAACGGCACCACAGATAACGTAATGGGCCTGATACCGCGTGCCAATAAGCTGGCTAACCGCATTGGTCTCGACTGGTTTCTGCTGGCGCTGGTGCTGATGATTGTACTGGCTTACCTGTGGCCTCAGGTAGGGTTAAAGGATGGTCCGCTGGCGCTTGGTACTATTACCGATGTGGGCGTTACGATTATCTTCCTGTTTTATGGTTTGCGCCTGAGTCCCGAAAAACTGAAAGCTGGCCTGAGCAACTGGCGACTGCATACGCTTGTGCAGCTAAGCACGTTTGTGTTGTTCCCGGTGCTTATATTGCTGGTTATGCAGCTGGTTAATGCCGATAGTTCAAATCTGATCTGGTTGGGTGTGTTTTACCTGGCGGCTTTGCCTTCAACGGTTTCATCGTCAGTGGTCATGGTTTCGGTGGCGGGTGGCAACATACCGGCAGCTATTTTTAATGCCAGTATTTCGAGCCTGGTTGGGGTGTTTCTTACGCCGCTCTGGATGGGGGTGTTTTTAACAACAGGCTCGGCAACTATAGACATGCAGGATGTGATGCTGAAACTGGTGCTTCAGGTGCTGGTGCCGGTTATAGTTGGCATTGTGTTACATAAGCGCTTTGGCAGCTGGGCAGAACGTCACAAGGCCCGCGTCCGCTTTTTTGACCAGAGCATTATTCTGCTTATAGTTTACTCTTCGTTCTGCGAGTCGTATGCCCGCGATTTGTTTGGCGGTTTGAGCATGGTGAACTTGCTTGGCCTGGGAGGGGGAATGTTGGTACTGTTCTTTGCAGTATACGGCATCATTACAGGCATAGGTAAACTGCTGCACCTCAACCGCGAAGATAACATTACGGCAGTTTTCTGCGGTTCTAAAAAATCGCTGGTGCATGGCACGGTTATGAGCCAGGTACTCTTTCCGGATGCGAATGTGGTCGGGATAATTCTGTTGCCAATCATGCTTTATCATGCGCTGCAGTTGGTTGTGGCCAGCATTATTGCGCAGGCGTCGGCACGCAAGGCCACAGCGGAAAAACAGCCATCATAGCAGGTAACTTCTACACTTTAACATTTCTTTAACTATACTTTAACAAACCTTAACTATACGGTGTGCAGGTAGCTTCTATTTTTACATAAAAAAGAAGCTATGAATAAGATATTTACAATTGTAGTGGCCTGCCTGTTCTGGTCTGGCACAGTAGCACAGCAACAAGAGAGTGTCATTACCTACGAGGTAAAGCAAAACATGCACCGTGGCCTGTCAGCCGATCAGGAGAACATGAAAAATATGCTTCCTGAGTTCCGCACCTCTAAAATGCAGCTGCTCTTTAACAACCAGGAGTCACTTTACGCACCGGTGCAGGATGAGGAAGATGATATGGAAGCGGGTAGCGGTGGCGTACGCATCATGGTTCGCACACCTTACAGCGAAACTTACACCAACAGCAGCACCCAGAAAGTAGTAAGTTACCGCGAGTTCTTGGGCAAGAATTACCTCATCCAGGATTCTATCCGAATCAATCCATGGAAATTCAGCTCCGAAACCAAAACCATTCAGGGATATATCTGCAAAAAAGCCTACTATACAAACGATAACCAGCAGCTGGTTACAGCTTGGTATACCGAACAGTTGAGACCATACCTGGGGCCGGATGCTTACAACAACCTGCCTGGCACGGTTTTGCAGGTAGATGTAAACGAAGGTGAGCGTATCTTAACAGCCATTAGGGTAGAGACAAGGCCTTTAAAGAAAAATGAGCTGAAAGAACCGGTTAAGGGGCAGGCAGTAACAGCAGCAGAGTTTCGCAAGCAGGTAGAGGAGCAGCGGGAGCGCATGAATCGTGAAGGCGGCAGAACAATACGATTCAACAACTAAAGCTAACAGAACAAAACTATGAAAAAGATACTGTTGCTTCTGGTGCTACTTACCAGCCAGCTAACCTATGCGCAGAAATTTACTGTTAAAGGCCGTGTGCTCGATCAAGCTTCGGGTGCCTTGCCATCTGCCACTGTGCTGCTATTGCAACCCACCGATTCAGCACTGGTTAGCTTCGGCGCTACCAATGCCGATGGACATTTTGAAATGAAGGGCGTGAACAGGGCAAACTACCTGCTCAAGATCACCTTTATGGGCTTTGCACCTTATTTTAAACAAATTTCACCGCCTGCCGATGGCACCTTGCTGGACCTGGGAACTATAGCCCTCGAGCCAAAGTCGAATGAACTGAGCGAGGTGCTGGTAAAAGGAGAGCAGAGCCCTGTAACGATAAAGAAGGATACGATTGAGTATAACGCAAGCTCTTTTAAAACGCAACCTAACGCTGTAGTGCAGGACCTGCTGAAGCAACTGCCAGGAGTGCAGGTAGAAAGCGACGGCTCTATTAGTGTGCAGGGCGAGAAAGTACAGCGCGTAACAGTAGACGGCAAAGAGTTTTTTGGCAAAGACCCAAAGCTTGCCACCCAAAATCTTCCGGCCGATGCAGTTAAGAAAGTACAGGTGTTCGATAAAAAATCAGACCAGGCAGAATTTACGGGTATAGACGACGGCAAGCGTGAGAAAACGATAAACCTGGCATTGAAGGAGGATCGTCGTAACAGCACATTTGGTAAAATAATGGGCGGGGCCGGCACAGATGAGCGTTACGAGAGCAAGGCAAGCCTGAACCGGTTTAGCAAAGGAAACCAGTTGTCTTTCTTGGGAATGGCTAATAATGTGGGGCAGCAGGGCTTTGGTTTCCAGGACTACATGGGCTTTACAGGTGGTGGCATGCAGGGCGGCGGAGGAGCACGCCGCATCGTGATCAATTCTGATAACATGGATGGCGTACCGTTAAACTTTGGCGGCCGCTCCAACGGATTGGTAGATACGTATGCCGGTGGGCTTAATTTCAATAATCAGCTTGGCAAAAACACCGAAGCCAACGGCAGCTATTTCCTGAACCACGTTGCACAGGACATGCGTCGTAACCTGGAGCGGAACAGCATCTGGACAGACCGGGAGAATTTCCAGCTAAACGAGAACACCCTGCAGCAAAGTAGCAGAACCAATCATAGGGGCAACTTCAGCATCGATCATAAACTTGATTCTGCAAATTCTGTTAAACTAAACGGCTACCTTGCCTATAACAAAAGCTTTCAGGATGACCGCCGTACCAGCAGAACTATAGCTGCCGGCTCGGAGCAACTCCTGAACCAGGGATATAGTAATTCCATTGCCGATAACAGTGGCTATAGTTTCAATACCAACCTGTTGCTTCGCCACCGCTTTGCAAAAAAAGGCAGAACGATCTCGCTTAACACAAACTTTGCCGGCGGCGATAACGAATCGCTTGAAGACCTGGATTATAAGTTAACCTTCAGTAACGGCACAGAGGAAACCACGCGCCAGCAGAGCGAGCAGCAAAGCGATAACAACACATTAGATGCAAACCTGTCTTACACGGAGCCACTGGGTAATCGGAAGTACCTGGAAGCAACCTATAACTATAAACTGAACCTGAACAGTGTTGACCGTAAAGTATTTGACCTGCTGGATGATGCCGGACGGGAAGCAAATACAGAGCTGACCAACAAGTACAGCAGCAATTACCAGTATCATAAAGCTGGCCTTAACTTTAAGCTGAACCGCAGGGAATATAATTTAACTTTCGGTTCTGCATTACAGTACTCGGATCTGGCAGGGGAACTGCATAGCCTGAAAAGAAGGGTTGGCAAAGACTACTATAATGTGCTGCCAACGGCGCAGTTCAACTATAACTTTACTTCCAGTAAGAGCCTGAGTCTGAACTACGATACATTTGTGCAGGAGCCAACTATACAGCAGTTGCAACCTATACAGGATAACCGGAACCCGCTCAGCATTTACATCGGTAACCCGGCGCTGCAACCGGCCTACTCGCATCAGTGGCGCGCCGACTTCAACACCTTTGACCCTGTTAGGTTCATCAACTTCTTTTTGATGGCGAATGCGACGTACACAAAAGATGCCATCATAACTGCTCAATCTTTTTCAGAGCAGGGCGTGAGCACCTTGCAGCCGGTAAACGTTGATGATAACCTTTCCATGAACCTGTTTGCCAATTTTGGCTTCCCGATAAAGAAATGGAAAAGCCGTTTCAATTTCAGCACCAACCTGAACGAGCAGCAGATGATCAGCATGTTTAACGAGCAGGAGGCAGATGTTACGATCCGGTCTTTAGGTGGGAATGTGCGTTACGAGTACAGGTTGGATGATAAATTTGACCTGAGCCTGAGAACCAACTGGACATTCCAGAGCACAGTGTCGGAGCTGGGAGATGCACAGAGCCAGCGTTTCTTTAACAAAACCTATAGTGCTGAGACGAATATTTACCTGCCCAAAAGCTTTAACCTGAGCGGTAACTATAGTTATTATATCTACGACAACGAAAGACAGGACTTCCGCCAAACTATACCCTTGCTGGAAGTTGCGCTGGCCAAGCAGTTCCTGAAGAACAAAAGCGGCGAACTAAAACTATCAGCGCAAAACCTGCTGGATAAAGATACCGGCGTAACACAGACAGCTAATCTTAACTTTGTGGAGCGGGCAACTATGAACTCACTGGGGAGGTATTTTATGCTGAGCTTTACCTATTCACTTAACAAGCACATGAACCCAATGAACGGCCGTAACGGTGTCAGAATAATCAGCAACTAAGAAACCAAACTATAAAAAAAGCGCCTGCTATCTTTAACATAGCAGGCGCTTTTTTTATAGTTTAAAAGTAAAGCTTAAGCAAGTTGCTTTTCGCGTTTCTGTGCCAGTTTGGCTGCTTCTTCTTGCTTCAGCTTTTTATCCAGGTAAAATGTACCGAATGGCACCAGCGAAAGTATAAAGGCAACTATAGCTTTCAGGATTGACCATTTTTCAGTAAAAAATACCTGCGCCAGTAAAGCTACATACGCCACAAACAGCACACCGTGTGCCCAGCCTACATACTTAACCATTTCCGGAATTCCGAAGATATACTTCAGCGGCATCGCTATAAAAAGCAGTATCAGGTAAGAATAACCTTCGTAAATGGCTACTGCGCGGAAACGTGAAAGTGGAGTACTCATATCTTTTTTCTTGTTTTTCGGATGATGTTGCAACTTAACACACAACCTCCGGAAAACGTGCATTTTAGCTTATAATTAATACTTCTTCCGAGTTTAGGTAAACTATAGCTTAGGCCACCGCACTGCTATGCTCGTTACCACCCAGCCCTTGCAATGTTTTTATAGTTGGCTGCAGGAGCCCTGCCAGTTGCTCGTGCTTTTTACCCAGCAAGGTGGCCGCAGGTGCACTACCCAATCCAAAGCTGCTCATCTGGTTGGTAACTGCGGTGCGGTGCAACATCAGTTCTGCAAGCTGCTTATCCAGTGTCTCCACTTCACGGCGCATGGCATCCAGGTGCTCTACTAGTTCGGTTGTCTCGCTCAGCTTTACGCGGGTTTTCAGAGCATTTAGCAATACATCCAGTTCCTGCGGCATTAGCTGCTGTTGCTGGCTGCTTAGTGCAGTAGCCGGGCTTATGTGCGACTCTAGCAACAGGCCATCTACACCCAGGTCGAGGGCGCGCTGCCCAACCGGGTATAGCAGGCTGCGTTTGCCGGCAATATGGCTGATATCGCATAGGATAGGTAGCTCCGGCAGTTCTTTGCGCAGTTGCATCATTGTCTCCCATTCAGGCTGGTTGCGGTACAGCAGTTCTTTGTTCTTTCCTGAGAAGCCACGGTGCACCGCTCCCAGGTCGGTTAAACCAGCCTGTGCCAGCCTTTCGAAAGCGCCAACCCAAAGGGCAAGGTCCGGGTAAACCGGGTTAGTTACCAGCAAAGGTGTTGCAGTTCCGCGCAGCACTTCGGCAATTTCCTGTACTGCAAATGGGTTCACCGTTACCCGGCCGTTCAGGCAAAGGATGTCGATGCCGTGTTTCAGCGCTTCCTCTGCCTGCTGAGCATTGGCTACATCTACGGCAAGGCGCATGTTTGTCTGTTCTTTTGCTTTCTGCAGCCATGGCAAGCCAGCAGCTCCCACACCCTCAAAGCTGTTCGGGCGTGTGCGCGATTTCCAGATACCGGCCTTAAAAATCGTGACGTTCTGCAGATTTTGCAGTTGTTTGGCGGTTTCAAGGATCTGGGCTTCGCTTTCGGCGCTGCATGGGCCAGCAATCAGCACGGGCAGTCCGCTTGCATTCCTGAAGCTGGACTGCGGTGCTGCGCTGATGGTTGTTTTACTTGCTCTCATGACTGTACATAAAATAATTTAACTGTTATAAATCGGCTTGTTAGCCTTGTTTTTAATTGGTTTGCAAATGGGTATAAAACAAAAAAGCCCCGCTGCTTAGCGGGGCTCCTAATGGTCCAAATACGGTATAAGTATACTATACACAATGGTCTACCACCAGAGCCCCGCGAAGCTGGACCTTGGAAATATTGGTAAACAGATATGTACAGAATAGTGTCATTTGTTATGAATTACGCTGCAATTAAAACTATAAATCTCTTCAAAAGCAATTTTACAGGCTGATTTATTTTTTTTCGTCTTCCTTTTTCTCTTCAAAATCCTGTGGTAAAGGCACCGGTGCCTCCTTTTTAGGGAACATCAGCGAAGCAATAATAGAGATAGCCAGAATACCGCCAACCACGCCCAAGGCAATACGCATATCGATGTGGTAAATGTCGCTTAGAATTAATTTAAAGCCGATAAATGCCAGGATTACCGACAGGCCATAGTGCAGGTAATGGAACAGCTGCATGATACCTGCCAGTGCAAAATACAGGGCTCTTAAACCTAAAAGGGCAAATACGTTGGAAGTATAAACTATAAATGGATCTTTAGAGATGGCGAGAATAGCTGGAATAGAATCAGCAGCAAAAACAATGTCGGTTGTCTCTACCATGATCAATACCAGGAACAGCGGTGTAGCGTATAGTTTGCCATCAATTCTGGTAAAGAATTTACCGCCCACCGAGGTTTTGGTAAAAGGTAGCTTCTGGCTGATCCAGACTATAAACGGGTTTTGCTCAGGGTGCAGCTCGTTATCTCCTTTAGAGAAAGCCATTTTTATACCCGTAAATACCAGGAAGGCACCCAGGATATAAATAATGAAGTGGAATTTAGCGATCAGCGTGACCCCAACCAGGATGAAAATGGCACGGAAGATCAATGCCCCTAATATACCCCAGAACAGAATTTTATGCTGAAACTTGGCAGGAACCTTAAAGTAATTGAATATGAGGATAAAGACGAACAGGTTGTCTACGCTCAGCGATTTCTCGATCAGGTAGCCGGTTAAGAACTCCAGCGCAGGTCCAGAACCTTCCAAGTAGTAGATCAGTGCGTTAAAGGCCATTGCCAGTCCGATCCAGAAGGCGCTCCACCCGAGGGCTTCCTTTATTTTAACTTCGTGTGCTTTACGATGGAATACCAGCAGGTCCAAACCAAGCATGATCAGCACAAAAACGTTAAAAATGATCCAGAAATATATATTATCCATAAGTAAGTGGTCTGCACAACAATACGCAAAAGCTACCTTAGTTATAATTAACTGGCAGCTAATGATCAGGTAAAGATACTTTTTTTGCTATTAGATATAGTAGGGTAAAGCTATTTTCTGCCGAAATGCAGCCGGATACTTAATAACGGTCGAAGTGACGGAAAAAGCTGTTCACTTTCATTTTAAGAACGCCCAGCACTGCTTCTTTAAAAATGCCCGACGACATTTTAGACTGTCCCTTTGTGCGGTCAGTAAAGATGATAGGCACTTCCTTTATTTTAAAACCATACTTGTAGGTCAGGAATTTCATCTCGATCTGGAAAGCGTAGCCTACGAAGCGGATCTTATTGAGCTGTATAGTTTTGAGGACCTTGCGGCGGTAACATTTAAATCCGGCTGTGGTGTCGGCGATGGGCATGCCTGTGATCAAACGCACATACCAGCTCGCAAACCACGACATGAGCACCCGGTTCATTGGCCAGTTTACCACGTTCACACCCTGTATGTAGCGGCTGCCTATGGCCATGTCGTAACCATCTACGGCGCAGGCCTCATAAAGCCGGATCAGGTCGTCGGGGTTATGCGAAAAGTCGGCATCCATCTCAAAAATGTACTCATAACCGTTGCGCAACGCATACTTAAAACCGTGGATGTAAGCTGTGCCCAGCCCTAATTTGCCTTTGCGGGTTTCGAGGTATAAGCGGTCCGGGTATTCTGGCTGCAGTTCGCGTACGATATTGGCAGTACCGTCAGGAGAGCCATCGTCAATGATCAGGAGATGAAAGGGGTGCTCGAGCGACATCACTTTACGGATTATTGCTTCAATGTTCTCCCGTTCGTTGTAAGTAGGGACGATCACCAACGATTCTTTCATACCGCAAATATAGCTATTCAGCTATTGAAGGTGCGGGCCTTTTCAAATTAATTTTATGCGCGAGTTCTTTGGCGTGTCTGATACAACTGTGAACCGATACCCCTGCCTGCCAGTTAGCTGCAATAAATAAGCCGTCCTGTTCCAGTTGTGCTGCCATGTGGTGGGCATCTTCAATATAAAGGTCGTACTGCGGTATAGAATGCTCCATCTGGTGCACCGACTGGAACACAGGCTTATCTGTTGTTATGCCGTGGGTTAAAGCTAATTCTTTGTGCACGCATTCCAGTAGTTTATCCTTGTCGGTCAGTGCGTTAGATTCGTATTGCGCGCCCCCAACAAAACTTGTGAACAGGACTTCGTGCGGGTGGCAGCGGCCATCAAACAACGAGCTCGACCAGATAGAGCCTGCCGCAAACGGACATTCTGCAGAGGGGTGAAGCGTACCATATCCGTCCAGTTTGTGGCTGACATCGCTGCGATTGTAAACAGAGTGCACTATTGCCATGGGCGGGTAATGGATGTTCTGTAAAGCTGCCGACATGCCCGGGAAAGTAAAGTGAAGCAATTCGGCAGCAGGCAGCGCAGGCAGCGCCAGCACCAGCATATCATATTCTTCGGTGTCGTAGTCGCCGGTGGTGGCACAACTGATAATGTACTTGCCCTGGTTACGTGTGATCATCTCTACATGCAGGCCGGTATGCAACGAGATCAGTTTCTCAGCGATAGCGTTAGGCAGTGTTTGCATGCCGCTTACAAACGATATGTTGGCATAAGAAAATGGGGAGTCCTGTTGTTTCATTAACCCCTTTAGTACAGAGCCATACTGAGCTTCCATTTTCTTGAGCAGCGGAAATGCCTTGTGTACCAATAGTTTGGAAGGGTCGCCGCCGTAAATGCCTGTTACAAACGGATGCACGACATACTCGAGTACCCCGGGACCGAAGCGGCGCTCAAAAAACTGGGTTATAGTTTCGTAGTCGATGTCGGCGGGTGGTATATCCCGCTCTTGCAAAATACGCAGCCTGGTTTTCCAGGAGAACACAGAATTTGAGAGCAGGGCAAAAGGGGAGGTAGGAAGTTTCTCATAGCTGCCGTTACGCAGCACATACCTGTGGTGCCCTGCCCGGGCAGTTGGAATCACCTGCTGCTCCAGCTTCAGTTCTCTGACCAGCATCTGAAGTTCGGGGGTATATTGAAGCGAGTTGGGGCCCAGTTCCAGCAGGTAACCACTTTCCTTTATAGTCCGGATGTTACCGCCCACTTCCTCGTTTGCCTCGAAAAGATCATAAGGGATACCCAGCTTCTGAAGATAATATGCCAGCGCCAAACCCGAAATTCCCGCTCCTATAATCGCCACTCTCATACGTGCGCCTCTGTAACTCTAATAACTCCTACTGTAAATCCGGTTTTTATACTTTCTGCGGGGCCTATACTGTATTTTACGACTGGCAGGCAGAAACTATACTCCCAACCAACGCTTTATTTTCTATTTTAGCATTTAAAATCAGCTATAGTTTTATGCCACATCAGAAATGCGTGTTCCTGGACCGGGACGGCGTGCTAAACCGCGAGCGGGGTGATTATACGTTCAGACTAGAAGATTTTGAAGTGCTGCCGCGCGTGCCGGAAGCGTTGGCATTGCTGAAACAGCATGGGTACTTGCTTATAGTTGTTACCAACCAAGGCGGTATTGCCAAAGGCCTTTTTACCAAAAATGATGTAATGGCCTGCCATCAGAAACTACAACAAAGCTGCAATAACCTGATTGATGCTATCTACTACGCCCCATCGCACCCAAACTATAGCGAGTCCTTATCGCGCAAACCTGATAGCCTGATGCTGGAGCGTGCAATGGCCAGCTATTACATTGAACCAACGCAAAGCTGGATGGTCGGCGACTCGATGCGCGACCTGGAAGCTGCCGAGAAAGTAGGCGTGAAGGCAATCTTGGTAGGAGATAAGTATGCTCCGGAAACTTACCCGCTGCAGGTAAAGGATCTGTGGGAAGCAGCGCAGGTTATAGTTGGGCGAGAATAGTAGACTGGCTTACACTACTGGATATTAAGTAATAAATAGATATATTTGAATCTATATGTAACAAACTTAATATCTATAGTTGTGAAAAAACATTTACTTTCCCTTTTTGTATTGATCACGTTTTTTTCCTGTAAAGATTCTGTAAAAGAAGACCCTGCACCTAAACCACCTACACCCATAGCAGACCCAACCAGACTATTCTTGGACGCCGTTTCCGGTATACTTGATAACTCTGTCATTGTTGTTGGCAAAGCACTGGATGTGGATGAAGGTACTAAAGACTATGGCTTTGTTTATTCCAAAAAGGAAGAGTTTGATATTAACAACGGCACTAAGGTTTCTTTTGGTACAACAGTTCCGGGAATACTCTCATCAAGAGTTGAGGGCTTTGAGCCTGATACAGAGTACAACGGTAAATTTTACCTGATTAAAAAAGATAATGAGGTTGTGTATTCGGCTGCAAAGCAGTTCAAAACATTAGCCCAAGGTACCTGGGCTAGCCTAGCATCCATGCCTGTACAAGCTGACTTCAGTTCAGTATTTATCGTTGATGACCTTGTATACATTGTACCAGGTATGGTTGCCCCAAGCGACAAGAAACTATATGTTTATGATTTGAAATCTGATAAATGGAGTAGTAAAGGTGATCTGCCTTTTTCAACCAGATACCATAGTAATGCATTTTCATATAAGGGGAAGGGCTATGTTATGCTTGGCACTGATGGAGACAATCTGTACAGTGATGTATGGGAGTATAACCCTGCGGATGACAAATGGACCAAGAAGGCAAACTGCCCTGTGAAAATGAGCAGGGCTTCGGGCTTCCTGATTGATGGTACATATTACGTTCTGCGTGAGGGAAATAATGATTATCATACCTATGCATATGACATTGAGAGCGATACCTGGACGAAGAAGAATTCTATTTATAATGAATGGAGTGTAAGAGGATTCGGGAACAGCTTTGTTTACAATGGTATTGGATACATTTTTAATAGCGACGATAAGCATAAAGCTTATGAGCAGTTTGCAGCATATGATCCTAAAGCTGATTCCTGGAGTTATACCCGTTCACCAGTGCCTGGCTATGTACCCCCAAGTAACGTAACCAGTGGCAGGGCGGAAACGGTTATGATAAAAGACAAAGTGTATATTTCAGTAAATAGTACCAGCATTTTAAGCGAGGGTCAGGGTATGTACACTTATGATATGAAAACATTAACCTGGGAGAAAATTGGTACTTTCCCTAAGTATTCTTCTATTGGAAATGGTGCTGTGCTAACAAACTATAATGATAGGATTTTCCTGAACTATAGGAATTCAACATACCTTTACATTCCGGTACAGCAATAACCTTCATACATAAAATAATTTCATGAATATGATATAATTGCAGTATTACAGATAGAGTAAGAGGCAACTCGAGCGTGAAGAAATGTATTAGAGTCTTTTAACAGATAATAAAAGAGCCAGCTTATGACCGGCTCTTTTTTTATGTAATAGTTAATTTATAATTGTGTAACCTTCTACTTATAAAACTGCATTTCTATAGTTTTAAGCTCGCCAATTATTTGCTCAATCCGATTTTGCTCCCGTTCTAAAACGCGTTTGCCCAAAAAGAAATAAGCAAAGATCATCCAGCCGGTATATACCACTCCAAAAACAAGCATAAAAGTAGCGGAAGCCATAGCCATTACTTCAATAAAGTAAATTCCTAGAGCAAGGTTTAGCAATACAAAGTATAATGGACCATTCCACTTCAGCAGTTTTTTCCTGTAACTATAGTAGGTTTCCCACTGGCTGAGGTGCTGCTTCGGATTGGCTGTTTCGTCTATCCGCTTTATTTTGAGGTGGGTGTAAAACATAGAAGAGGCCTGTAACAAACAGATAACACAAACTAGGGCCATAGCGCCATAGGTGTACCAGTGCTCGAAACCAAATCCGCCCCAAATGGCTAAACCGGCAATAAAACATGCTGTAAGTACAAGGCAAATGGCGCCTTTGAGCTGTTCGTTCTGTAGTTTCTTTTTCGTCTGGCCGGAAGCTTTGCTTACGTCAGGAATAGCAGAAGAAGGTTGATCTGCAGAACCCTGTTGCCATAAATCTTTCAATTCATCAAACTCTTGCATAGCTGTTAAACATTTCTGTGAGTTGTTTCTTTATCCTGTGAATTTTTACACGTAGGTTATTTTCTGAAATACCGGCAATAGCGGCAATGTCTTCGTAGGGCAGGTCTTCCAGCACCATCGAAATGATAAGTCTCTCGGCTTCGGGTAACCTGCTGATGCATTTGTACAAGAGCAGTACCTCACTTTCGCAATCGGTCTCTTCTGCTGCAAAATTGTGTAAGAGGTCCAGGTCGGTTTTCTGTGGCGTGGTTTTCTCTTTCCGGAGGTAAAGCAGGCAGGTATTTACAGCAATGCGGTAGACCCAGGTGCTATAGTTGGCTTCGCCCCTGAACTTGTGCAGGTTGTTCCATACAGCCATAAATGTTTCCTGCAAAAGGTCATCGGCCTGAGCTGATGAACCGGTATACCCCAGGCACAGCTTGCGGATGCCCGGCGCATAATGTTTGTACAGGTGCGTAAAGGTTTCTTGCTGCGTCATACTCACTTCAAAAAAGCAACTATTTCAGCATAAAACCACTGTGGCTGGTCGTACATAATAAAATGTTTGCTGTCAGCTACGCGTATGGTTTTATTTCTGACCTTGCTGTACTGCTCATTTAATATGCGCTGGCTGTTTTCCTTGGTGTTATAAATGCTGCCCAGCACCAGCACCGGCTGTTTTATAGTTGCAATCTGTTCCCGCAGGTCTGTTGTTGAGATCTCTACCAGGCTAAGGCCAAGCGTTCTGCGGTCGCTGTTAAACTGCCATGTGGCTATCTGGCGAGCACGCAGGCTGTCTTCTACCTGGGCTTTCATAGCGAGTGCTGTCCGGTCTATAAATCCTTCGGCAGGTAAGCTTTCAAAATTTTTAACAACCTGTTTCGGGTTCATATACGGGCTGCTTTTCATGCTCTCTGCTGTTATTTTAGGGTCAGCCATTGCCGATATGAAAGGCACTCCATCCACGCATATCACTTTCCCGAAAAGGTCGGGTGCCTCACTACTCACCCAAAGGCTCATAAAGGCTCCCAAACTATGGCCTATCAGTTCAGGCTTCTTCAGCTTTTTCTGTTTTACATAACGGATTATTTCGTCTTTTACTGTTTGCAGTATGGGTGCATCTATGGCAGGAGCCCCGGCAAATCCGGCTATAGTTAGTACATGGCATTCGTACCTGTCCTTTAGCTGGTCAACCGTTTCTGCCCATACTTCGCCGCTGCAACTATAGCCCGGGATAAGCAGGATGGGTTTGCCTTTCCCAATTACCTGCACCTGAAATGCCTTCTGCTGCGCAAGGGCTGTCGTTGTTATCGCGAAAAATAAAAGCAAGAGTGTAAAAACCTTTTTCATGGGAGATGTAGTTTAGAAGTTTTATCTATTGGATACACCGGTAACCTGTTTATTACACATGCATGAAATATTTATTTTACTTATAGTTTATAGTCGTAATTCAGGAAGAAGGGAGGGGCTATTTTGTAATGATGGATATGAATCAGGTTCTTATCTGCTGCAGGTAAATTATCTATAAGAATTAGCGCAGGCTATAGTTGAGCAGCCCGAGTAAAAAGCCGGATGTGTAATTCCGCTTAAGAAGGGAAAGTTTCTTACTTCGGTATAAGGTGTTTAATATGCTAAACTATAGTTTACAAAATAAAAAAACCGGCCATAAGCCGGTTTTATATTTTTAAGGGTGGTAAGTGGCCGTATTAGCCGTTTACACGCTGAGTCGCAGTGGTAGTTTCGTTAGATGCCGATACGCTAACTTTTTCCTTAACGGTAGGATTTTCCACATTACCCAGGTTATAGTTGTAAGCCGGGCAATAGGTTTTGCAGGAAGCCAGGCCCATAACAAGGCAAAGCGTACCGAATACTAAAAACTTTTTCATGACGGTGAATATTTAACGATGGTCGATCAAAAATAAAGGAAATACAATTAAAGCAAAAACTACTCACTAAAAAAAGTAAAAATAGCGATTTGCTTATACTTCATACCCCAAGATACGTAACATTGCCTCACTTGTTTGCTCCGGCGCAAATTGCCAGGTCTTAAGTTCACCGTTTTCGTCTCTGTCTACCAGAATATGCTGTGGCGACGGAATCAGGCAGTGCTTAATGCCACCGTAGCCACTTAGTTGTTCCTGGTAAGCGCCTGTATGGAAGAAGCCAATATAAAGTGGCTGTTCCTTAGGCATTTTAGGTAAAAATACCTGGAACGAGTGCATTTCCGAGTTATAGTAGTCCTGGCTGTCGCAGGTCATGCCGCCCAATTGTATCCTGCGGTATTCCTTGTCCCAGTGGTTAATGGCAAGCAGTGGCCAGCGCTGGTTCAGGGCCCATGCGTCCGGCAGGTTCGTGATAAACGAGCCATCGATCATGTACCAAAGCTCCTTGTCGTTCTGCAGCTTTTCATCCAGTATAGAGTAGATGTTGGCAGCACTTTCGCCTACTGTAAAAATACCAAATTCGGTAAAGATGTTTGGCTCCGGCACACCTTCTTCCGTACAAATTCGCTTAATGGTACGCAGAATCTCTTCGGTCATGTAACGGTAGTCGTACTCTACCTGAATAGACGTCTTGATCGGGAAGCCACCACCAATATCAATGGTATCCAGCTCCGGGCATACTTTCTTCAGTTCGCAGTACTTGCGCACAAAACGGCTAAGCTCCGACCAGTAGTAAGAAGTATCTTTTATACCGGTGTTTATAAAGTAGTGCAGCATCTTCAGCTCAAACTTGTCGTCCGGCTTTATCTGTTGCTCATACAGGTCTATCACATCGTTGTAGCGCACACCCAAACGCGAGGTATAGAACTCGAACTTCGGTTCCTCGTCTGAGGCCAGGCGTATGCCTACTTTGGTTTTCACTTTCACGTGCTCCTTGTAGTAGTCTATCTCGCCCAGGTGGTCCAGTATCGGCATGCAATTCACGAAGCCTTCGTTAATCAGCTCCGAGATCCAGTGGCGGTAGCGCTCACGTTTAAAACCATTGCATACAATATACGTGTTCTTATTTATCTTGCCTTTGTTGTACAGCGCACGTACAATCTGCATATCATACCCCGACGACGTTTCGATGTGGATGTCGTTTTTCAGGGCTTCTTCCAGCACAAAAGAGAAGTGCGAAGCTTTGGTGCAGTAGCAATAAGTATAGGTGCCGTTATAGTCCAGTTTTTCGATACTTTCGTTAAACAGCCTCTTGGCCTTTTGTATCTGCGAACTTATCTTTGGCAGGTATGTTAATTTAAGTGGGGTGCCGTACTGTTTGATGATATCCATTAGTGGGATACCATTAAAAAGTAACTCATTGTTCTCCACCTGAAACTCGTCTGTCGGGAAGTCGAAGGTCTGGTGGATGAGGTCGGTATATTTATCCATTATAGAATGTGGTAGTATAAGAAAATATGCAATATTGATCGTTATTTACCATCTTTGCAATAAGTTTGTTCAAAAACTATGAAAAAAGTGAAACTGATAGAGGTGAGGTCGGAGTTGGGAGCCGGTACACGTGGCGCCAGCATGGGAATTGATGCGCTTCGGGTGGCCGGCTGGGACAAAGGATCTGACTACTTCAGACGTTTCAATTCAGTTTCTGTTCCGGACCTGAACTATACACTTTTCGACAAAGACCTGTTCCCGAATGCGCACCACATCGACAGCATTCTTGCCGTTCATAAAAACGTAGCAAACACAGTAGAACAAACTATAGCCATGGATATGTTTCCGTTGGTGCTCTCCGGAGATCACTCCAACGCCCACGGAACTATAGCCGGTATAAAAGCGGCTTACCCCGATAAAACCCTGGGTGTGATCTGGATCGATGCCCATGCCGATATCCATTCGCCGTACACCTCGCCATCAGGTAACGTGCACGGTATGCCAGTGGCTGCCGCGCTGAATATCGATAACCTGGAGCGCCAGATAAACGACCCTGCTCCGGAAACGATCTTTTTCTGGAATTCACTGAAAAAACTGGGAATTGATGGTCCGAAACTGGAGCCAAAGCACCTGGTGTACATTGTAGTACGCGATACCGAAGAGCCGGAAGATTATTTGCTGGCCAAACATGGCATCCGGAATTTTACCTATGCCGAGTTAAATGAAAGGGGCGTAGCGCAGATAGTAGCAGATGCCCTGGAACTCCTGCAGGACTGCGATATTATTTATGTGTCGTTTGATGTAGACAGCTTGGATTCTAAATTTTCGAAAGGAACAGGCACGCCGGTAGAAGTTGGTTTAACTGTAGAACAGGCCAAAGAGCTGAACTACCTTTTGCTGCAGGACCCGCGTATAGTGTGCTACGAAATGACCGAGATCAACCCAACCTTAGACACCGAAAACACCATGGCCGAGAATGCTTTCGATATTCTGGAAGCTGCAACCGAAGCCATCTTACACCGAGAATCTAAAAGTACAGCCATATATTAATGCAACTCCAAGCTACTATTGCCCAAAGCATAAGTCAGGCGCTTCAGGCGCTTTTTAACATTTCAGCAGACGCCAACCAAATTGCCCTGCAGCCAACCCGTAAGGAATTTGCCGGCTCTTTTACCTTCGTAACTTTCCCCTACACCAAGCAGGCTGGCAAAGGCCCTGAGCAGATAGGCCAGGCACTAGGCGAGTACCTGAAAGAGCATGCTGCGGAGATAAAAGGTTTTAACGTAGTGAAAGGCTTCCTGAACCTGGAAGTTGAGCAAACAGAGTGGCTGCGTCTGTTCCGCGACCTGATGCAGAACGGCAAATATGGTTATGGCGACAACAGTGGCAAGAAAGTGATGGTAGAGTATTCGTCGCCAAACACAAACAAGCCGCTGCACCTGGGCCACTTGCGCAATAACTTTTTAGGATACGCGGTAGCCGAGATCCTGAAAGCCAATGGCCACGAGGTAATGAAAACCAACCTGGTGAACGACCGTGGCATCCACATCTGTAAATCGATGCTGGCCTACCAGAAATTTGGTAACGGCGAAACACCGCAGAGCAGTAACATAAAAGGCGACCACCTGGCCGGTAAATATTACGTGCAGTTCGATAAAGCTTACAAAGAGCAGATCGACGAGCTGGTAGCCGGTGGCATGGACAAAGAAGAAGCTAAAAAGAAAGCTCCTTTGATGCTGGAAGCCCAGGAAATGCTGCGCAAGTGGGAGGAAGGAGACACAACAGTAGTAGACCTGTGGAAGCAGATGAACGGCTGGGTGTACGAGGGCTTTGATGCTACTTACAAGAATATCGGCGTTAATTTTGATAAATTCTACTACGAGTCGGAAACCTACATGCTGGGCAAAGAACGTGTGGAAGAAGGCCTGGAGAAAGGCGTGTTCTTTAAAAAACCAGATGGCTCTGTGTGGGTTGACCTGACAGACGAAGGCCTGGATGAGAAACTGCTTTTGAGAGCTGACGGAACATCAGTTTACATTACCCAGGACATGGGCACTGCTGAGCTGAAGTACAACGATTTCCCATACGACCAGTCTATTTACGTAGTAGCTGACGAGCAGAATTACCACTTCCAGGTACTGAAAGCAGTGCTGAAGAAGCTGGGTAAACCATACGCTGAAGGCATTTATCACTTGTCCTACGGTATGGTGGACCTGCCTTCCGGTAAAATGAAATCAAGAGAAGGTACAGTCGTGGATGCCGACGAACTGGTGCAGGAAATGATCGACACCGCACGTCAGCAAACAGAAGAGCTTGGTAAGATAGAAGGCTTTACACCAGAGCAGGCAAAAGAACTATACCATACACTTGCTATGGGTGCGCTGAAGTACTTCCTGCTGAAAGTTGACCCTAAAAAACGTATGCTGTTCAACCCGCAGGAGTCTATTGACTTCCGTGGTAATACAGGCCCGTTTATCCAGTACACGCATGCCCGTATCGCGGCTATACTTCGCAAAGCTTCTGAAATGGGGTTGAACGTGGATGTAACTGCATTTGATAACGTGACCACCATGCACGAAGCGGAGCAGGAAGTGATCACGCAGCTGGTAAACTATAGTTCTGTGGTTGAAGAGGCAGGGAGATTGTACGCGCCATCTGTTATCGCGAATTATGCCTATGAGCTGGCCAAAGCCTACAACCGTTTCTACCAGGAGATTTCGATCTTCAACGAAACCGATGAGCAAGCTCGTAATTTCCGTATCGCGTTGTCAGCCATGGTAGCCCGTTTCGTGCGCGAGAGCATGGGTCTATTAGGTATTGCCGTGCCGGAGCGTATGTAGGTTGTCTGAATCAGGATTTTAGGATTGACAGGATTGTGTTTGTTGGAATTGTCTGCCATAGTTTGCAACTATAGAACTATAGTTCAACTATAGCTATAGCTAGAAAGTCCCCCTTTGAAGGGGGACTTCTTTGCTGAAGTAATTAAAAAATATCTTTAGGTACTGATCAAACAAATAATATTAACTGCAGGTTATCAACTGGATTTGAACTTCAACTATAAAACTATATGAAAAAGCTTGTTAAACTTTTGGCGCTGGTGCCGGTATTAAGTATGATGTTGTCCTGTTCAGGAAACAGCAATACAGCTACTGCTAACAACTCAACCGATAAAACTATGGCATCAGAAACACAGACACAACAAGGCTTCTACGACTTTAAACTAAAGTCCCTGGATGGTAAGGATGTAAATCTTGCGGATTATAAAGGCAAAAAAGTGCTGCTGGTAAACACAGCATCAGAGTGTGGTTATACGCCGCAATACGCCGACCTGGAGCAGCTACACGATAAGCACGGCGACAAAGTAGTAATACTTGGTTTCCCGGCGAATAACTTTGGCGGACAGGAGCCAGGCTCTAACGAAGAGATCGCACAATTTTGCCAGAAAAACTATGGCGTAAGCTTCCAGATGATGGAGAAAATCTCAGTAAAAGGCGATGATCAGCATCCGTTATACACCTGGCTGGCGCAAAACGCGCCTAACAACGAAGAACCAAGCTGGAATTTCTGCAAATACCTTATAAACGAGCAGGGCGAAGTGGTGGCGTTTTTCCCGTCTAAAGTAAAACCGATGGGCGAGGAGATCATTACAGCGATTAATCAGTAAAGTAACTATAGTTGCGACGGTAACTAATACATTAATTTGAATACAACAGAACATACTTCCCGAAATCCAGGCCTGGTAAAGGTCTGGATTTCTGCTTTTAGGCCACGTACCTTGCCACTAGCGCTCAGCTGCATTGGTATGGGCGGTTTTATGGCCGCTGCTAATGGTGTTTTTAACGGAGCTATAGTTGCGCTTTGCGTCCTTACCACACTCTTCCTACAAATACTATCCAACCTGGCCAACGACTACGGCGACTCCAAACACGGGGCAGATAGTGTTCACCGCGAAGGGCCGTCAAGAGCAGTGCAGGCAGGACATATTACGGCGGAGCATATGAAGAAAGGAATGATCGTGTTCAGTCTGCTGTCGCTGGTATCGGGATTGGCGCTGCTTTGGGTGGCTTTTGGAAGTGAAGGGATGCTGCTGGCACTGTTGTTTTTAGGTTTAGGTCTGGCGTCTATCTGGGCCGCAATTAACTATACAGCTGGCTCTAACCCGTATGGTTATGCTGGCCTGGGCGATGTGTTTGTATTCATCTTTTTCGGGTTGGTAGGTGTGCTGGGCACGTATTTTTTGCAGGCGCAAACTATGGAAACTATCGTTATCCTTCCGGCTATAGTTTGTGGCTTCTTTGCTACGGCAGTACTCAACGTGAACAACATCCGCGATATTAACTCTGATGTGCTGGCAGGCAAATATTCTATTCCGGTCAGGCTAGGACCAAAGCGGGCACGCGTTTACCATGTGTTCTTGCTGACGGCTGGCCCACTCAGCGCATTTGCCTATGTGGCGCTTAACTTCTATAGTTGGTGGCAGTTGCTGTTTATAGTGGCGCTGCCGCTTGTTATAGTGAATGGTGTAAACGTGTGGCGCAAGCAGACATCCAAAGAACTCGACCCTTATTTAAAGCAGATGGCGATTACTACGTTGCTGTTTGTGCTGCTTTTCGGGATAGGGCAGGTGTTGTAGAAAATATAGTTGAAGAAAGAAAAAGCCCCTGTAACATTGTAGTTGCAGGGGCTTTTATAGTTAATGTGGCCGATGTTGCAGTAGCTTATTCAAAGAATTCCTTCGGATATTCAACCGTTCCGGTTACTCCATTCAACGCATTTTCAGCTAGCGGAAGAATCATGCAGTTCTCTTTCGGAGCATCAAAAGGCAGATTAATGTTATATCTCCCTGTCAGCTCGTAGCCAAATCTGGGATAATAGTTTTCGTGGCCTAACAGCACGATAGAACTATAGCTTAGCGCTTTTGCAATGCTGTGAGCTTCCCGGATCAGTTGCGAACCAATTCCTTTCCCCTGAAATTCTGGTTTTACAGAAACCGGTGCCAGCGCCAACGACGGAAACCTGTTCTCTCCGTTTACAATCGAAATCCGGGTCAGTAAAATATGACCAACGATAGCATCATCAACTACTGCAACAAGTGACAGTTCAGGTATAAAAGCATCAGATTTTCTCAGGCGTTCAACCAGAAGGTGTTCCCGGTGATCAGAATATTCTTCGTCTCTGAATGCTTCTTCAATTACCTCAGAAACGGCTGTGTAATCTTTAGGCTCTTCCTGCCTGATCGTGATTTTCATAGTTGATTAATTGCGCAGCGCACTGTTGAATAACTCTGGGTAGTTGTACGGAATTATTTGCCCAATTCTATAAACTCAATCGCTCTTTCCAGAATCTCGTCTTTGCCGTCCCGGATGCCTGCTATAGTTGGTTTCACTTCTATATCCGGTACTATGCCAATACGTTGGGTTTCGCGGCCATCGGGGTAGTACACACCCAAACCCGACATGCTGGCCCGGAATCCGCCGGGGAAGTAAATATAGGTAACGTTGCCATCGGCGCCGGCGGTCTGGCTTCCGATAACAGTCGCATTAGGTGCTAATTGAAAGATCATTGTTCCGAACTCGCCCGCGCTCATGGTGCCCTCATTAATTAGAATTATAACTTTGCCTTTGTAATGATTTTTGTTGTTGCGTTTGCCGTAATGCTGGATTGAAGTCCGGAAAACGCCCGGATATTTCAGGTCAGGGTAAGGCATCACAGCACTGGCATTTACATCTGCTAAAAGCTGTTTCGATAATGCGCTTAGCGTCGGTTTCGGATATTCGCGCATGTCCACGATCAGGGCTTTCGTGTTTTTCAGGTCCTTCATCGCGGGCTTAACTTCCTTTCTCTCGAGCTTGCCCATCTGCAGGTAGCCAATTCCGGGAGTCAGCATTTTCCAGTTGGGGCCAGCTATAGTTTCGGACTGTGGGCCAAACCTGCTGAAGGCGTATCTTCGGATCTGCCGGTCGTGCTCTTTCCCATTTTTTTCTATAGTTATAATTACCGTTGGCTCATCGCCATTCAGCAAATAATAACTGGCCCTGCTTGCCTTATAGTTATAGTTGGAGCCACTTATGTAAGGCAGCTTTTCTTCCAGCACTTCACTTACCGGTCGGCCATTTATTTTCGTGATCACATCGCCAATGTTCATGCTGTCTGCCTTTGCAAAGCCTTCGTTGTAAAAGCCTGATACCACCACTATACCGTCGATGATCTTATACTTAAAAGGTGCAAAGAAACTGCCGAAATACTGGCGGGTATAGTCTGTAGTAAAGAAGTTGTGGCCGTCGTTGATGCTATTGCTGAGCTCTAACATAGCCAGGTGATATTCCAGTGGGTTTGCTGCCTCCCGGAACTTCGGAAGCATAATGGTCAGCACACCGTCCCACGGCACATCAGTAGCATATTTGTAAGGAAAGAAATAGTTGATGATGTTCCAGTGGCGGAAGAGCCCTAGCAAACGATATTCTTCTGATGGAAGCGCTTCCAGGTGTTCGTACTTCTGCTCGGTAAATTCTGCCTGGGTTTTGAATATCTTGTAAGGATACCGCACGTAGGCATTCTTGCCCTGGTTGCGGTTTTCTCTAATGTAGTGAAGGCGCTCACTCAGCTCCAGAGAAAGAGTTGTAGAATCGTAAATCCAGTCCAGTGTGAGGTTACGGGTATAGCTTTCCGGTATATCGTTCTTACAGCTTTTGCAGGCTTTTACAGGGCCCAGTTTATCCAGCCAGTTCAGGTATAATTGGTTTAGCTCCTGTTGGTTTTTAGTAGCTTTCACTTCCGCAATTTTCTGCATCAGTTCCGTATCCCAGTCCAGTTTTCCTTTTGCTACTTCGGGGTGGTAATACTTCAGAAATCCCCACACTTTGGCCAGGCTTTCCAGTTTCTGGTTTTCGGTGAGCGAAGGAGTAGTAGCAGCGCTTGTGTAAAACGCACAAAAGAGCAGCAGAGTGAGAAAGACTGATTGTTTCATAGCAAGTAAAGGCTGTTGTATATCAGACAAAACGTAATATAGCGTTTGTTTAATATAAGCTTGCCTGAATTTATATAAAAACAAAACCCCGGATACTTTCTGAAGTGGCCGGGGTTTATAGTTTATGCTTTTGCAATAGTTTACTTACAGAACTTCTTCAAATACTGGTCGGCTTCTCTTACACCCAGTTGTTTGGCTTTGGTCCAGTCGGCGCAGGCACCGGCTTTGTCGTTGAGGTTGTATTTGGGTGCGCCGCGGTTGTAATAAGCTTCTTCGTAGCGTGTGTGCAGGGTCAGTGCTTTGTCGTAGTCGGTAATGGCGCCACTATAGTCTTTCAGGGCGTAACGTACCAACCCGCGGTTGTTGTAGGCTTTGGCATCTTTCGGATCAAGCTCAATGCCTTTGTTATAGTCCAGCAGGGCGCTGCGGTAATCTTTCAGGTTATATTTAGATAGGCCACGGCTCAGGTAAGCATCCGTATACTTCGGATTGAGAGTTATGGCCTGTGTAAAATCTTCTATGGCACCACGGTAATCCTGCAGGCGGTCTTTGGCTACGCCACGGTTCGCGAAAGTTACGGCATGTTTGGGCTCCAGCTTCAGTACTTCGTTATAGTCCTTTATGGCATCGGCGTACTTGCCGGCTTTAAATTTCTCGTTGCCGCTTATAAAGTAATCTTTCGCCGATTTCTGAGCGAGGGCAGTAAACGAGATGAGGACAGTAAGTATAAAAGGTAAAATTATTCTCATGCAATAGGGCAATAGGTTAAAAAATCAGCACAAAGAACAGCAGTAATAGCTTCTTTTAAAAGTAAATAGCCGTTTTTGTGCGTGTTTGCCGGCATCGTACAACGTGGTTCGGGCTAATGTGCCAAACTACACCCGTATAGTGGTTTTGCTAAGTAAGTATTTCCGATTAATTTTGCTCATCATTTAATAAAGAGAAACTATGGCATCAAAATACGATTTAGTAGTGCTTGGCAGTGGCCCGGGCGGTTATGTAGCAGCTATCCGTGCATCGCAACTGGGTATGAAGGTAGGCGTGATCGAGCGCGAGTCGCTGGGTGGTATCTGCCTTAACTGGGGTTGTATTCCAACAAAAGCCCTGCTAAAGAGCGCAAACGTTTTTGAATATATCAACCATGCCGCTGATTATGGTATCAACATCGGCGAAGCATCTGTAGATTTTAATGCAGTTGTAAAGCGCAGCCGCGGTGTTGCCGATGGCATGAGCAAAGGCATCCAGTTCCTGTTCCGCAAAAACAAGATCGATGCGATAATGGGTAACGGTAAAATTGTAGCCAAAGGCAAAGTAGAGGTTACTGACGCTGAAGGCAAAACATCTACTGTAGAAGCTGATAACATCATCATCGCTACAGGTGCCCGTTCACGCGAGCTGCCTAACCTGCCGATCGATGGTAAAAAGATCATCGGTTACCGCCAGGCAATGGCTCTGGATAAGAAGCCAGAGAGCATGGTAGTAGTTGGTTCCGGTGCTATCGGGGTGGAGTTTGCTTACTTCTACAACGCAATGGGTACGAAAGTAACTATCGTAGAGTACATGCCGAACATCGTTCCTGTTGAGGACGAAGAGGTATCACGTCAGCTGTCGAAATCTTTCCGCAAGTCAGGCATCAACATCATGACTGATTCTTCTGTGGAACATGTAGATACAAACGGCGATCTGTGCAAGGTAACGGTTAAAACAGCTAAAGGCGAAGAAATCCTGGAAGCAGAAGTAGTGCTTTCAGCAGTTGGTATCCAGACAAACCTGGAGAACATCGGCCTGGAAGAGCTGGGCATTAAAGTTGACCGCGGCAGAGTGATTGTGGATGAGTACTACAAAACTAACGTAGACGGTATCTACGCGATCGGTGACATAGTTCCTGGCCCGGCGCTGGCGCACGTGGCATCTGCTGAAGGTATTATCTGCGTGGAGAAAATTGCAGGTCATAACCCTGAGCCACTGAACTATGGCAACATACCAGGCTGTACGTACTGCTCTCCTGAGATCGCTTCGGTTGGTCTGACTGAGAAAGCAGCACGCGAGCAGGGCATCGAGATAAAAGTAGGTAAATTCCCGTTCTCGGCATCTGGTAAGGCAAGCGCTGCCGGCGCGAAAGATGGCTTTGTAAAAGTTATCTTCGATGCCAAGTACGGCGAGTTCCTGGGCGCGCACATTATCGGTGCTAACGTTACTGAGATGATCGCTGAAGTTGTAGTTGCCCGCAAACTGGAAACTACCGGCCACGAGATCATCAAGTCGGTACACCCGCACCCAACCATGAGCGAAGCCATTATGGAAGCTGCCGCTGCCGCATACGACGAAGTAATTCACCTGTAAGTATACATCTAGCGATATTTAAAAAGGGTTGGTCGAGTTTTCGGCCAGCCCTTTTTTATTGCTTTTATACTTGCTTACTTTGCAAACTATAGTTTAAACATCGAACTATAGTTTACACTTTCCAACCCTATAACTATGAAGAAATTACTATTATTGATGCTTTGCGGCATCATGTTCACCTCTGCGTATGCCCAGACCGACACCGTGCGGGTAACCGGCAAACACATCAACACCAAACACCTGAAGCCGGGCATACGCCAGTACCTGGTAACTATAAGCAACCCCAGAAACCCGAAGGTGCTGACCAAGAGTCTGTGGAACCGGGATATCCGTTTTGAGCAGGTACAGGGCAAAGAGCGCCTGGTGATCCGGCAGAACTGGATCGGGACCGATACGCTGAGCAACCGAACGATTGAGTCTGTGTTGGAAAAGGATTTCAGCCCGGTTTACCATACCAGCACTTCGGCAAGAGGCACGGCCGCCTTTAACTTTTACCCGGACAAAATTACGGCTGCCGATACTGCCAGAACCAACCCGTGGCGCAACTTTGCAATGCCTTTACCAGAGCCAACCTATAACTGGGAGCTGGATCTGGAATTTTTCGAGAGCCTACCGCTCAAGCCCAATACTGTTTTCCTGATTAATTTTTACCACCCGGGAAGCAAAACGGCACCGCAGTACTATGCCTATAAAGTGACCGGCTCCGAGAAACTATCAACTATAAACAACCAAACTATAGATTGCTGGCTGCTCCGGATAGATTATAGTCCTGAGAACTATGGCATATTCTGGATCACCAAAAAATCGCATGAAGTGCTGAAGATGGAGGAAAAGTTTAATGGAATTACCCGCTACAAAGTAAAGCTCGGAACTATAGCCGGAAAGTACATTTAAGCTAAAAAGGCTGGTCAGAAAATCCGATCAGCCTTTTCACTTTTAAAGCGGAGTATAAACTATAGTTTATCGCTGGTCGCTTTTCTCCTTGTCGCGGTACTGTTCGTAGCGCTTGCGGTCTTTCTTTTTGTCTTTTTTACGGCCAATGGCACCACCGGCTACCGTACCAGCAGCAGCTCCAACTACGGCTCCTTCTGTACCGCCAACTACGGCACCTGCAGCAGCACCTGTGGCACCACCTACAGCAGCACCTTTTGCTTTGCGGCTCCAGCCTTCACCAGTACAACTACCTAGTAGCAATACAGTGATCAATAATGGTATGAATCTGTGAAATAGTCTCATAGCTTTATAAATTTACTGTACCATTTTACGATGGTTGAGTTTGCTGGTTTTGTTTGCTATCGTTTATTAGTCAGTGTTTTGTAGTGAGGATTATAGATATGGTATTTGGATTACAGTACAATTATGAAGTTCAGGTTATAGTATAAACTATAGTTTGCCTTTATACTTGCAGCAAAGTGCCGTACTTTTGCTATAGTTGATGTATAGTTCTATTGTTTCTGAATGCATTTGTCTGAATCAGGATTTACAGGATTGATTTAGATTTTCGGGATTCCGGTTTTTGCTATAGTTAAGTCAAAGTTCTATAGTTAATGTTAATCATCCTCCTGCCCCCTTCAAAGGGGGACATTCTGCGGTTGCAAATGAACAGCTATAGTTCTATAGTTTACCATATTGAGCGGACAGGTCGCGACCTGTCCCTACGGAACTTCAGGCACGAGAAAGGTCGAAGCTTATCGATTCAAACTATAGACAAACAGTAGCTATCGAGTGATCACAGTCTTTGGGTTGAGCGCCTTTGACTTGTTGCGGTGCCGCAGCCAATCCGACGCAGGAGGAGAGCAAGAAGGCAGCAGCGCGATGCCCGAAGACGAGGCCTCGAGGCCGTGAGCGCACCAAAGCAAGAGATGAAACGATAGGCTGGTAGAGCTCCCAGGATAAAAGGCAACTATAGCACAAACTGCTTAGTACAGGTTGAAACTATAGTTGGCTATAGAACTAAGGCTACTTGTAGAACTATAGCCAAAGCAATTGGTATACCTGTCCTTTCAGGCCAGTTGAGTCAGAAGACTCAACCCCATAGTTAGACACGAGCGAGGACGCTCGCCAGCAAAAGTAACTATAGCCAACTATAAGATGTCTCGGCTAACGCTCGACATGACAATTAAGATACTATAAAACATATAAATACCTTCTTATGCCAACCGTCTCCATTGTACCAATAACCGTTGCCAACCTACATACCCTACAAGACATTGCCCTCAATGCTTACGGCGACCATTACCTGCATTTATGGAACGACGGCGGCGCCTGGTATATAGAGCGCTGCTTCAGCGATGCCGCACTTAAAGCGGAACTGGAAGATGCCAATGCCGCTTTTTTCCTGATTTATGCCAAGGAAGAACTGGTAGGTTTCCTGAAGCTGAACATCGACAAAGCGCTGGATAACTATAGTTCGGAAGAGGCACTGGAGCTGGAACGTATTTACCTGACCAAAGTCGCATCAGGCAAAGGAGTAGGAAAACAGGTCATGCGCTTTACCGAGCAGTTTGCAAAAGAACGAAACAAGCGTGTGATCTGGCTGAAGGCTATGGACAGCAGCCACGAGGCCATTCGGTTTTATGAGCAGAACGGCTATAACCTTTGCGGTACTTACAGGTTAGATTTTGAAGCCATGAAACCCGAATACCACGGCATGGTAGTCATGAGAAAGGAACTGAAGTAAACTATAGCTGCCCATTCCGTAAGCAGAACCATGCAACCTGAGCGCACAAAACCACGAGCACCTGAGCTACCCGAAGCCGATTTCCAGATCTGGCACCGGGAAGTGCCGGCCACCGAAGAGCCACAGGATCGGCGCGCACACCGGCATGCGTTTCAGGAGATCATTTTTATAGAGCAAGGCAGCGCCAGACATACCATCGATACGGAGCACGACGAACTACAAGGGCCGTTTGTTGCGCTTATTGCGCAGGGCAAAGTGCATCGCTTCATTCCCAAGCCCTGGACCAAACTATACGTGCTGCGCTTTACAAATGAGTTTCTGCCACGCCCCGTTGAAGGGCTTTTTAGTCAGGTAGTAGACTTTACATCGTTGGCGGTCTATACGCCGGAGCTGCACTATAAGATCAAAAGCCTGTTCGACCTGATGCACCAGGAGTACCAGCTTGCCGAACCGAACAAAGTTTACATTCGCCATCTGCTTTCTGCCTTGCTCTCTGTGCTGCGCGAAGAACAGCAGAAACGAACTTCCGGAGACACGACAGCAGGCGATACCAACTATAGCACGTTCAGCAAGTTTCTGGCTTTGTTAGATACTGAGTTTACCCGCCACCGCTCCGTAGAATATTACGCCGACCAACTTAACATCACCACCAAAAAACTAGGCGAGCTCAGCAAAGCTATCACCGGCGATACGCCATCCCGCATCATCGAAAAACGCGTGATATTGGCCGCAAAACGTTTCCTGATCTATACTACTGATTCAGTTCAGGAAATTGCCTATACCTTAGGGTACACCGATCACTCACATTTTACACGCGCTTTCAGAAGAATGGAAGGGATTACCCCGACCACTTTCCGGGCCCAGTACCGATTAGCATAAAGCGACCAGCCAAAGTCGGAAAATGGCCACCACGCTGGACCGTTACTTGCGTATCTTTGTAACGTGATCAGTTGTATACTTAAGGTAGCAACTATAAATTCAAGAACTATGAAAATAGCCATAATTGGAGCCAGCGGCAATGTTGGCAGCCGCATTACCCACGAAGCCCTGAGTCGTGGACATGAAGTGACCGCCATTGTACGCGACCCATCTAAGCTTACCTTAGAGAACGAAAGCCTGGTGGTGACGAAAGGCAATGCGCTGGATACTGATGACCTGGCTGCTAAAATAGAAGGCCATGATGCGGTGGTGGTATCTTATAGTTCGGGCTGGGGACCTGGAGTAGATTACTCGCTCCATAACAGCGTGGCAGAATCGGTGATAAAAGCTGCTAAAAAGGCCGGCGTAAAACGCGTGTTGAACGTTGGCGGTGCCGGCAGTTTGTATGTTGCCCCTGGCGTGCAGGCTGTTGATACGTCCGAGTTCCCGGCTGACTGGAAAGAGGGTGCATCGGCGCAGCGCGACTCGCTAAAGATTTACCAACAGGAAAAAGAACTGGAGTGGACTTTCTTCAGCCCGGCATTTATGATCGGGCCGGGCGAGCGCACCGGTAAGTTTCGCCTGGGCACCGACAACCCGGTAATGAACGAAAAAGGCGAAAGCAACATTTCTTACGAAGATTATGCCGTGGCTGCGATCGACGAACTCGAAAAGCCGCAGTTTATTCGTCAGCGCTTTACCATCGGGTACTAACCCATTTAAATATTTCTGAAAGCGCAGGCCTGGCCATAGTTTGCCTGGTTTGCGCTTTCCTTTATTTCCGGCTTCGGCCGTTTTATTTTTTTACATGGATAAGAAACAATACAGAAAGATTATTTTGGTACTAGGTGCTTTATCAGCACTGGGTCCGTTTGCGATAGATATGTATCTGCCGGGCTTTCCGGCCATTGCCAAAGACCTGAACACCGACATTGCCCACGTAGGTTTATCACTTACAAGTTACTTTATAGGTATAGCGGCCGGTCAGCTGATTTATGGTCCGTTGGTAGATAGATTTGGGCGTAAAAAGCCGTTGATCATTGGCCTGAGCCTGTTTGTGCTTGCTGCGTTGGGTTGTGCCTTGGTACCAACCGTAGAATGGCTGATCGGCTTACGTTTGCTACTGGCGTTGGGTGGTTGTGTGGGTATGGTAGCGAGCCGTGCCATGGTGCGCGACCTGTTTCCGCTGAAAGATATTCCGAACGTGTTTTCAACCCTGATGCTGGTTATGGGCGTGGCGCCGATCATTGCGCCAACTATAGGTGGTTACGTAACAGCGCACCTGGGCTGGCAATTCATATTTGTGGTGCTGGCGGCTATTGCGGCATCCGTGCTGTTGGCTGTAGTTAAACTATTACCCGAAAGTAAAGGACCGGATACCTCTATCTCGCTGAAGCCACAATTTATACTCCGTGATTTTGCCAACGTGCTGAAGGAGCCTACCTTCCTGACCTATGCCATTTCTGGTAGTTTGGCAGCGGCGGGTATGTTTGCCTATATTTCGGGATCGCCGTTTGTGTTTATGGAGCACTTTGGCCTGACTGACACGCAATACGGTATTGCCTTTGCTATGAACGCCGCCGGTTACATTATCGGTAGCCAGTTTAACAGATTGCTGCTTCGCCGCAATACCAGTAAGCAGATTACGCTTAAAGTTGGCTTTATACAGTTTGCGGCGGCTATGGCGCTGGTGTTCGGTGCCTACACAGGCACGTTAACCGCTTTCAGTACTTTGGCCTTGCTGTTCACGTTTATGTTCAGCTTAGGTATCATCAATCCAAATGCTTCGGCTTTGGCGCTGATGCCATTTACAAAAAATGCGGGTAGCGCTTCGGCTATCTTAGGTAGTTTGCAGATGGGTACGGGTGCATTGGCTTCGGCATTGGTAAGCTTTTTCCATAACCGCTCCATGCTGCCCATGACAGGCGTAATGGCTACACTAACTACACTTAGTTTGCTGATTCTTATAGTTGCCAGGCGCAACAAGCGCAAAGCTTTGGCTGCCGAATTATGTGAAGTAAAAGTGCGTTAACTATAGTATAAAACCCAGTGCCCGCCAAAAGGGTGCTGAACTATAAAAGGTGAGATCAGGTTATAAATCTGTAGTCAATTTGCGCTACAGTCACCGGATCTCACCTTTTATAGTTATCTTGTTGGCTATATCAGATAGTAGACTTTTCAAAATACCTACTATTCTGCTATTTTAGAGAGTACTTATATATTGTTACTCCGCAATTCACCCCTTGAGTTTCTGATTCGTTGTGTGAGTTTCGAATTCACACCCTAACAGATTACATGAAGTTAAAAGGCAAAGTAAAATTCGTAAATAAAGACAAGAACCTGTTTTTCCCGACGCTCCGCAAACGTGTAGATGCGTACTTCTCCGAAAAGAACATTCCGACTACTGCCAACACAACCATGAAAGTGAAAAGTGTGGTGATGCTGCTGCTTTATTTCTTGCCGTTCGTGGTGCTGCTCGTTTTTCAGCCGACCTACCCGCTTAGTTTACTGCTATGGTTTATGATGGGCTTGGGTATAGCGGGTATAGGCATGAGCGTGATGCACGATGCCAACCATGGGGCTTTTTCCAAAAGCAGGCGTGTAAACGACCTGATGGGCTATACCTTAAATTTTGTGGGTGGCTCCGCTTTTAACTGGAAACTACAGCACAACATTCTGCACCATACTTATACCAATGTAGTAGAGCTCGACGAAGATATACAGGACAGGCTGGTGCTGCGTTTCAACCCTCATTCCAAAGTAAAGGTCTTTCATAAAATACAGTGGGTTTACGCTTTTGTGTTTTATGGTTTACTTACACTTTACTGGGTAGTAGCAAAAGACTTTGTGCAATACGCGCTCTTCAAAAAGACCAGGGTAAACACCAATACACCTGCCGAGAATAGAACATGGTTTGCCAAACTGGTAGCTATGAAAGTGCTGTATTTTTTTATCATTCTCGGGGTGCCAACACTGTTCTTCGGGATTCCGTTTTTACAGGTGCTGCTTGGCTTTTTGCTAATGCACTTTGTAGCGGGTATCGTCCTGACAGTTGTGTTCCAGTTGGCGCACACCGTAGAAGGTACAAGCCACCCGAGGCCGGACGAGCATGGTATTATTGATAACGACTGGGCCATTCATCAAATGAACACGACGGTTAACTTCTCCCGCAACAACAAGATTTTGTCGTGGTATGTGGGTGGCCTGAACTTCCAGATTGAACACCACCTTTTTCCGCGCGTGTGCCATGTGCACTATCCGGCCATTGCTGATATTGTGAAAGAAACGGCAACCGAATTTGGAATACCTTACCTGGAAAATGAAACATTTGGACAAGCGGTGCGCTCGCATATTGCCACACTGCACCGCTTCGGAAGGTTGCCGGGTTTGAACGAGGCAATCGGCTAAAATATCAAATAAATCCTGAAAGCTTATAGTGTCCCGTTTCCACACTATATTTGCATCCCGATCGCGTAAATCTGTGCTTATAGTATCATCCGGAAGTTTCTGTTAAGAGAAGAAGTTAGGTGTATAACCAGTTTTAGCTAAGCTGTTGTAAACACGGTTACATGCTAAGTCGTAAAAACAGCTTTTTGGAGTGCGCGTAATTTTTAGATTATCAAGTAGATTAAATGAAGCTTAAAGGCAAAGTAAAATTCGTTAACAAAGACAAAAGTCTGTTTTTCCCGACGCTCCGCAAACGTGTGGACGCTTATTTTTCAGAGAATAAATTGCCTAAATACGGTAACTCCAGCATCCTGGTAAAGAGCATAATATTGCTCCTGATCTATGTGGTGCCTTTTGTGGTCCTGCTCACCTTTACGCCGCATGTGGCCATCAGCCTGGTGCTGTGGGCGGTGATGGGTTTCGGTGCGGCCGGCGTAGCCATGAGTGTGATGCATGATGCCAATCACGGTGCTTTTTCGAAGAGCAAAACCATAAACTACCTGATGGCGCACTCCGTGAATTTGTTAGGAGCTTCTGCTTTCAACTGGAGACTGCAACATAACATCCTGCACCATACTTATACCAATGTGGTGGAGATGGACGAAGATATCGACGATATGGTCGTGCTACGTTTTTCTCCTCATACAAAAGTGAAATTCATCCATAAACTACAGTGGGCCTACGCTTTGTTTTTCTACGGCTTGCTCACACTTTACTGGGTGATTCTAAAAGATTTTATACAGTTCTTTAAGTACATCAAGAGTGGGGTAAACGCCAGCTCCAAATCAGAAAATACGGTTGCCTTTGTTAAGATTGTAGCCTTTAAAGTGCTTTATTTCTTCTCGATTCTGGTAGCTCCAACGCTTATTTTCGGTATACCTTTCTGGGAGGTGTTGCTCGGCTTTTTAATGTTGCACTTCGTAGCAGGCATGATCCTGTCCACAGTGTTCCAGTTAGCGCACACCGTGGAAGGCACTACCTTTCCGTTGCCGAATGAGACGGGCATTATTGAGAATGACTGGGCAATCCATCAACTGAGCACTACCGCTAACTTTGCCCGCAAGAGCAAGTTGTTATCATGGTACGTAGGCGGGCTGAATTTCCAGATCGAGCACCATTTATTCCCGCGCATTAGTCACGTGCATTACCCGGCTCTGGCTGAGATTGTGAAGCAAACGGCTGCAGAATTTAACCTCACGTATATCGAAAGCAAAACCTTCCTACAGGCAGTGCGCTCGCATTTGAACACGCTGCACCGCTTTGGTAGATTACAACTACCAAACCTGAATGAAGTAATGGCTTAAAAATCTGAAACTATAGTTTGAAAAAACGCCCAATCTGGTAAAGCAGGTTGGGCGTTTTTTGTCCGAATCAGGATCAACTGTAGACCTCGTAGTGTGCGCAGCTCATACGAGCGTCTTTGCTACGAAGCAGCCAGACACTCACAGGTTTTGAAAACATTGTGAGGTCTTAATGTCCTTTGATTATAGTTCAGACGATTTCGAACAAATCACGAAATTTATAGTTTAGGCAGCACATACACTCCATCATCCGGAATCGTATAGTTTATATCACAACTTCATCACAAATGAGAAAAGCTACCTTACTTTTACTTGCTCTGTTATTGCTACAACTACCAACTATAGCCCAGCAACAGAATCTTAAAAACCTGGACATCAACCTGGAGAACTATAAATACCCGTACCCTGTGCAGTACCTCCCGCTGACCATACAAAAGCAGCAACTGCGGATGGCTTACATGGATGTGAAACCAACGAAGGCGAACGGTAAAACTGTTATGCTGCTGCATGGCAAAAACTTTAACGGGGCTTACTGGAAACAAACCGCTGACGCACTTTCTAAAGCGGGTTACCGTGTTATTATCCCTGATCAGATCGGATTTGGCAAGAGCTCGAAACCGGAGCATTTGCAGTATACTTTCCAGTTGCTGGCCCAGAACACAAAGGCTATATTGGATACACTCAACATTAAAAAAGTAGCAGTTCTGGGGCACTCGATGGGTGGTATGGTGGCTACGCGTTTCGCACTGATGTACCCGGACATGACGGAGAAACTGATACTGGCTAACCCGATTGGCCTGGAAGACTGGAAGCGAAAAGCACCTTACCAGAGCGTAGACCAGGCGTACAAAGGCGAACTGCAACAGACCTACGACAAGATTAAAAAGTACCAGTTGGAAAACTATTATGGCGGCAACTGGAAACCTGAGTACGACGAGTGGGCTGAACTGCTGGCCGGTTGGACCATAAATGAAAACTACCCGATTATTGCCTGGAATGCAGCGCTTACATTCGACATGATCTTTACGCAGCCGGTGCTATATGAATTCGACCAACTGAAAATGCCAACCTTGCTTATCATCGGACAGCGCGACCGTACAGCATTAGGCAAAAACCTGGCTCCGAAAGAAGTAGCTGCAACGATGGGTAATTACCCGCAACTAGGCAAAGACACCGCTAAAAAGATAAAGAACAGCACCCTGGTTGAGCTGGAGGGAGTAGGGCATATGCCGCACATCGAGGCTTTTGATAGGTTTATAAATCCGTTGTTGTCATTCCTTAAAAAATAGGCCTATGAAAAAAGCAAAAGATAATTTCTCAACCCAGGCAGGTCTGTATGCGAAGTTCCGGCCTGTGTACCCCGATGCCTTATATGATTTTATCTTTAGCCTGAAGCCACATTATGCCAATGCCTGGGATTGCGGAACCGGCAACGGTCAGGTGGCAGCCAAACTGTCTGAGCGCTGCCACCTGGTCTATGCTACAGATATCAGTCAGCAGCAACTTGACAACGCCGTAAAAAAAGGCAACATCCATTACCTGCAAACCCGCGCCGAAGCCACCAATCTGCCGGATAGCAGCATCGACCTGGTAACAGTGGCTCAGGCCATTCATTGGTTCGATTTTGATGCCTTTTACCGCGAAGTGTACCGCATTACCAAACCTAGTGCAGTGGTAGTTGTGTGGTGCTATAACCTGCCACGCATTGCTCCGGAAATAGATGCTATCCTGGATGATTTTTACAACAATACCCTTGACGGCTATTGGGATATTGAACGCAACTACATCGACGAAAACTATAGCACTATACCGTTCCCTTTTGAAGAAATAGAAAACAAGCCGGAGTTTACCATAGATACTACCTGGGCGCTGGAGCAACTGATCGGTTATCTGAATTCTTGGTCTGCAGTGCAGCATTTTATAGAGAAGAACGGTAACTCGCCGGTACCGCAATTAGCCGAAAAATTCAGGAGGGTATGGCCGGAGAATGCGACGCTTAAAGTGCAGTTCCCGATAGCTATGCGTATTGGTACCACTTAAGTTGCAACTATAGTTAGCTGTCTGCGTTCAATCACGCCAATAGGAACCTACCTGATTTAGCCGTACCTTTGCAACCTTCGTCTTTAAACCAGGCAAGAAGAACTATACTTGCGGTTTAAAGGTTAATAAAAATATGCCGGGATTGATCGCAAATGCAATGTATTCCCGGGACTGCTGAGACAGTGCGCATGGCATTGTACAGCCCAATTAAACCAAATACATGACATTTAACGAATTAAACCTGATAGAGCCTATCCTTGCCGCTCTTAAAACTGAAGGATATACCAACCCCACTCCGATACAGCAAAAAGCAATCCCTTACATACTTCAGAAACGCGACCTGCTAGGTTGTGCGCAAACCGGTACCGGTAAAACGGCTGCCTTTGCCATTCCGATTCTGCAGTTGCTGAGCGCTTTGCCACAAGATCGTAACAAGCGAACTATAAAATCGCTGATACTGACACCTACCCGTGAACTGGCTTTGCAAATTAGCGAAAGCTTTGGCGCTTATGGCCGCAACACCGGCTTAAAGCACACGGTGATTTTTGGTGGCGTATCGCAGCACCCGCAAACCGAAGCCCTGAAAAGAGGAGTGGATATACTTGTAGCAACCCCAGGCCGTTTGCTGGACCTCATGGCGCAGAAGTTTATCGACCTTAGAGATCTGCAGATATTTGTGTTGGACGAAGCAGACCGCATGCTGGACATGGGCTTTGTGCACGACGTACGCAAAGTGCTGAACGTGATTCCAGAGAAACGCCAGTCGTTGTTCTTCTCGGCTACTATGGCTCCGGAGATCATGAAGCTGGCCGATAATATACTTGTTGAACCTGCGAAAGTAGAAGTAACGCCTGTTTCGAGCACAGCGCATACTATACAGCAGAAGGTATACTATGTAAAGAAGTCGGATAAAAAGAACCTGCTGATACACCTGCTGAAAGGCGAGGAGATTGACCGCGTACTGGTATTTACCAGAACCAAGCATGGTGCCGACCGCGTTGCCCGCGACGTAACAAAAGCCGGTATTCAGGCTGAAGCCATTCACGGCAATAAGTCTCAGAATGCTCGTGTACGTGCCCTTGATAATTTTAAGAGCAGCAAAACACGCGTGCTGGTAGCCACTGATATTGCCGCCCGCGGTATTGACGTAGACGACCTGAACCACGTGATCAACTTCGAGCTGCCGAACGAACCGGAAACCTATGTGCACCGCATTGGCCGTACAGGTCGTGCCGGCGCAAGTGGTACAGCGCTTTCGTTCTGCGATGCTGAAGAAACATCGTACCTGGTAAGCATCCAGAAACTGATCTCGAAGAACGTGCCAGTAGTAGATAACCACCCGTATCCGATGACAGCCAAGGATTTTGCTGAAGCAGCCACAACGCTGAAAGAACAGAAGAAAAAGGGTAGCAACGGTGGCAGAAGCCGCTGGGGTAATAAACCTTCCGGTAACAGTGGTGGCCAGAGCCGCAGCCATAACACTGGCGGTGGGTCAGGCCAGCGTAGTGGTGGTAACAGAAACTGGGGGAATAAGCCCAGAACTGCCAGCGCATAATTTGGCTTACCTATAAAGTATAAAAACTCCTGCTGAAGTTAATTTGGCAGGAGTTTTTAGTTTATTGAATTTTAGTTATCCTGTTTTGTCATGTCGAGCGTTAGCGAGACATCTCATTTGTTCCATAGTTCCTCCTTTGTCATTTCGAACATCGTGAGAAATCTATCGCAGTCTATAGTTGAAGTTATCGATATATATCTAACTTTAATTACTACTCGACACAAACTGTTCATGTTATAGTTTCCTTTTATCCTTGGAGCTTTACCAGCCTATCGTTTCAATCCAGCTTTGGTGCGCTCACGGCCGCGGGGCCCCGTCTTCGGGCATCGCGCGGTGTACCTTTCTTTTGTTCGTTCCTCACAATGGCTACGGCACCAGAAATCTACAAGGCGCTCAACCCAAAGACTGAAATCTTTCGATAGCTAATTTATAGTTTGTTGAATGGCTATAGTTCTATCGCCTTTCCGTGGTGGTAGTTTCTTGAGGCCAGGTAAACCTGCCCAGCTCGTGGACTGTAACTATAGAACTATAGTTGAAACTATAGCTATAGCCAAAATTCCCCTCTCGGGAGGGGTAGGGGTGGGTTAAAATGCCAACTATAGAACTAAAGCTACTCAACTAAAGCAAAAGCCGGAAAGCTCCCCGCCTTAGACAAGGAGGGGGTAGGGGTGGTTGGACCAACAGCAACTATAAAACTACAGCATAATCTCATAATCCCTCAGGTCCTATATCTTAGTTCAGATAACTACTCCGCAACAGCCTGCCTTGTACGGCTCACCAGGTAAACTCCCGCAAAAATCAGCAAGGCATAAATTCCTTTTTGTAAGGTAAATACGTCCTTACCAAAACCAATAGCGATAACTATAGCCATAAGCGGCTGTAGGTAAATATAAGCACCAACCAGTGAAGGGTTTGCATAGCGAAGCGCCCAGGTATTAAACAAATAGGCAACTATTGTTACAGCCAGCACCATGAAGACAATCGCCCACCAGATCTCTGCTGGAAACAAACTATAGTTCGGGGCCATTACCTGATTAAACCCAAATGGTACTACAATAACGGCACCCACAGCAAAAATGCGACTAACGATGGTAAAGGCATTGTACTTCTGCATCAGGGGCTTTACCAGTACCAGGTATAATCCGTAACTCGCTGCGTTTAGGATGATCAGCAAATCGCCCCACAGGTTACCAGGTGTGCCTTCGCCTCGCGAACTATAGATCAACAGAAAAGCGCCGGAGCAGGCCAGCGCAATACCACCTACTTTACGCGCGCTTACCCGCTCCCGCAGCAGGATCGCCGAAAATAAAAGCACGATAATAGGCACAATCACCATCAGCAAAGCTGCATTAATGGGCGAAGTCAGGTTAAGGCCGCCGAAGAAACAAAGCTGGTTAATGGCAATGCCTGTAATGCCACAAAGTACAGACCGCATGTTATCTGCCCAGCCTACAATCTTTTCTTTCACTACCAGGCGCGAAAATATTCCGAAAAAGATAGCTGCCGACACCACGCGTATCACGATCAGCCCGTACGGACCAACGTAAAATGGCATCACTTCTTTGGCTATGCTATAGTTGCTTCCGTAAATGAGGGCAACCAGGAAAAGCGCACCATGCACCTGTACTTGTTTACTCATGCCGCAAAGGTACGCGCTTATTCATTTTAAACCGTATAAAGACGATTAACACGACCTGCAAACTATACCGAAACTATGGACGGGATCAATAAAATGCCTGTATCCGCCCGGAGGGCACTGGAGATAATGGGCCTTTTCTTTCTGGGGTGGACAATTGTACTGGCAAAAGGATTGCTGGCGCCGTTGCTGATGGCTTTTTTTATGAGCATTATGCTCTTGCCGGTATTTCAGTTCTTCAAGCGGCGCCGTTTCCCCGATGTGCTGGCTATAGTTATAAGTCTGTTGTTGCTGGCCGTTGTGTTTGGCGGGATCATCTGGTTTTTTGCCATGCAGATAGGCGACCTGATCACTGATTTCCCAACGATACAAAAGAACGTTACCAAACATCTGGGCTCCCTTAGTGCTTGGTTAGAAGGCATAACGCCGTTCTCGACAGCAGAACAACTGAAATTTATAAACGAACAAAGCACCAAACTACTAGATTATGCTGGCTCTTTGCTGGGTGGCGCTGCCGGCTCGGTAACATCATTAGTGGTTTTCCTTGGTTTGCTGCCGATCTATATTTTTCTGGTGCTGTTCTACAAAAACCTGTTGCTCCGTTTTATATTTCTTTGGTTTCCGGAGGAGAGGCACGAGAAAGTAGAAGAAACCCTGCGCGAAGTAAAGGTGATCATAAAAAGCTACCTGTTTGGGTTGCTGATACAAGTGACGTATATGACCGTTTTGCTGGGCGGTATCCTGCTGCTTGTCGGCATCAAGCATGCTTTACTGATCGGGCTGATCTTTGCTTTTCTGAACCTGATACCTTACGTAGGTGCCCTGCTGGGCAATATTATCGGGGTGCTGCTCACATTGGCATCTTCTTCAGAACTATGGCCTATCCTTACAGTACTGGGAGTTATTGCCGGGGTGCAGTTCCTGGATAATAACATCCTGATGCCGCGTATAGTTGGTTCCAAAGTAAAGATTAATGCCCTGGCAACTATAGTTGGTGTGGTAGTTGGCGGAGAGTTAGCAGGTATTGCCGGTATGTTTTTGTCGCTGCCCATTATTGCGGTACTGAAAGTGGTGTTCGACCGTACTGACAGCTTTAAACAATGGGGCGTATTGTTTGGCGATGAGAAACCCGAACACAGCCCCATGCAGGACCCCGAAATGCGAGATGACAGCGAGGAAACCCGTGAGCGCCTGGAGCGTGAGAACGAAGTGGAACCGCCGCGGGAAGATTAACCGGCTTACCAGTTTGCGCTCAAATACGTACCTTTGTATTTGCCCTTTGGCAGGTAACTTACTTAGCTCATGATTCACCCGAATATACCTCTGGCCGAACGCATGCGGCCGCATAACTTAGATCAGTATTACGGACAAAAACACCTTGTAGGCCCGGACGGAATACTACGCCGTTACATAGAAGGTGGTGTAATTCCCAGCATGATTTTGTGGGGGCCTCCGGGCGTTGGCAAAACCACGCTGGCCAATATTATTGCCAACCAGATGAAGGTGCCTTTTGTAGCTTTGAGTGCGATAAACTCCGGCGTAAAAGACATCCGCGATGTAATTGACCAGGCCAAAAAACGGCAGGGCACAGTATTGTTTATTGATGAAATTCACCGGTTTAACAAGTCGCAGCAGGATGCCTTGCTGGGTGCTGTAGAGAAAGGCATAGTTACCCTGGTGGGCGCTACTACCGAGAACCCATCTTTTGAAGTGATATCTGCCTTGCTGTCGCGTTGCCAGGTTTATATACTGAAGCACCTGAGCAAAGATGAGCTGATAGAGCTGGTAGACAAGGCACTGGAACAGGACGAGTGGATGCGCCACCGAAACGTGAAAGTACAGGAATACGAAGCCTTGCTGACCATATCAGGTGGCGATGCGCGAAAGCTGTTAAACTTGCTGGAAATTGTAGCCGAAGGCGTGCAGAACGTGGACGAAGTTATAGTTACCAACGAGCTGGTAAAGCAGGTAGCGCAGCAGAACATCGTGATGTATGACAAGTCCGGGGAGATGCATTACGACCTGGTTTCAGCCATGATCAAATCCATCCGCGGTTCTGATCCTAACGCTGCCGTATACTGGCTGGCCCGTATGATCGAAGGCGGGGAAGATCCTAAATTTATTGCCCGAAGGTTACTCATAGCTGCTTCTGAGGATATTGGTCTGGCTAACTCAAATGCACTGCTGATGGCAACATCCTGCTTCCAGGCGGTGCAGATGATTGGCTACCCCGAAGCACAGATCATTCTTTCGCAGTGCACGGTTTATCTGGCAACCTCGCCTAAGAGTAATGCGACTTACATGGCCATTAAAAATGCGCGGCAAATGGTGCAGCAGACAGGTAATCTGCCTGTGCCTTTACACATCCGCAACGCGCCAACCAAGCTGATGAAAGAGATAGGCTACGGCAACAACTATAAATACGCCCACGATTATGAAGGCAACTTTGTACAGCAGGAGTTTATGCCCGACGGCCTGAACAACACCATGTTTTACGAGCCCGGCAACAACGCCCGCGAAAACGACATGCGCAAACAACTACAAGCCCAGTGGGGGAAGAAATATAGGTATTAGCAGTTTAAGAGTTAGAGAGTTTAGGAGTTTAAGAATTAAAATCACAATGTAATATAGGGACACAATATTTTGCATTTCGTCAGAGAAGAAGCGAAACTATAGTTGAAAAGCAGAATTTTATAACCCCTAAACTCTTTAACTCCCAAACTCCTAAACTATAATCGTTTGTCTATACAATACCCAGGTTGGTCGAGAAGGGGATGATTACTTGAACTATACGCACTAAATTTGTTTATTGTAGTGTGGGGCTGCGTATAGTAGCTACATGAATCAACTATATAAATACATAACCTAAACTATGTTACAATTCCTGAAATATGTGCTGGCAACTATAGTAGGCCTGCTCTTATTCTCCTTCCTGAGCATACTCATCCTGATCGGGATTGCTGCCAGTGCCGCTTCTAACGACGAAGTACGCATAGTAAAAAACTCTGTGCTGGAGCTGAAATTCGACAGACCGATAGCAGAGCGTGAGCCAAGTAACCCGTGGCAGGAGCTGGGCTTCTCATTTGGCGGCTTCTCCAGCACCGATGGTCTGGATCAGATAAAAGCAACTATTCGCAAAGCTAAAACCGACGATAATATCAAAGGTATTTTCCTGAATATGCGCTTTGTGGATGCCGGTATGGGTAAAATGGAGGAGATCCGTAACGAGCTGATCGACTTTAAAGAATCTGGCAAGTTTATAGTTTCTTATACCGATCTGTCGCAGGAGAAAGCTTATTACCTGGCTTCAGTTGCTGATAAGATCTACATGAACCCGCTGGCTACGGTAGAGTTTAACGGCATGAGCTCTGAGGTTTACTTCTTTAAAGGCACACTTGAGAAACTGGACATTAAACCACAGATATTTAAAGTAGGTGAGTTCAAGAGCGCTGTAGAGCCTTTCTTCCTGGATAAGATGAGCGACCCGGCACGTCTGCAGATGCAGTCTTTCCTGAATTCGATCAATGATTTCCAGATGCGCAACATCGCAAAATCGCGCAACAAGACTTTTGAAGAGCTGAAGAATATTTCAGATAATTTGCTGGTGCGTAACGCCGAAGATGCCAAAAAGTACGGCTTGATCACCGATGTTGGTTACTACGATGAGGCCATCACTTACCTGAAAGAGCAGGCTGGCGTTGAGGCAAAAGATAAACTGGAGCTGGTAGCTTACAGCAAATACAAGAAAGCTGAAGGGAATAAAGAGTCTAACTCATCTAAAAACCGCATTGCCGTTATTTATGCGGAAGGCGACATTGTTGATGGCAAAGGCGATGACGACAACATTGGCAGCGACCGTTACGCCGAAGCGATCCGCAAGGCCCGCCTGGATGACAGAGTGAAAGCTGTTGTACTGCGTATTAGTTCGCCGGGCGGTAGCGCACTGGCATCAGACGTAATGTGGCGCGAAATTCAGCTTACCCGTAAGGTGAAGCCTGTTATTGCATCTATGTCCGATATGGCGGCGTCAGGTGGCTACTATCTGGCCATGGGTTGCGATACCATTGTAGCACACCCGAACACTATTACCGGTAGCATCGGTGTGTTTGGTATTATCCCGAACATCCAGGGCTTTATGAACAACAAGCTGGGCATAACTATAGATAATGTAAAGACTGGCAAGTACTCTGATATTCCTACGCTAACTCGCCCGATGACAGCTTTTGAGCAGCAAATTGTGCAGCAGCAGATTGACCAGATCTACGACGTGTTTACCAAGAAAGCAGCACAAGGCCGTGGCATGACGCAGGATAAACTGAAAGAGTATGCATCGGGCCGTGTTTGGTCTGGTGCCGAAGCCAAAGAGCGTAACCTGGTAGACGTATTTGGCGGCCTTGATAAAGCAATTGAGATTGCGGCAGCTAAAGCCAATATCACGGACGACTACCGTTTAACAGAGCTTCCGGCGCGTAAGTCGTTCCTGGAAGAGCTGGTAGGCGACACTGGCAAGCAGGTAAAAGAAAGCTACGTAAAAGCAGAACTGGGCGAACTATACCCGCTTTACAACATGTATAAAAAAGTAGAGCACCTGCAGGGCATCCAAACCCGCATGCCTTACAACCTGAGCGTGGAATAATTTTGAATGAGTGAATGAGCGATTGTGCTCTACACTATCTATACTTTAAAACCGCCGTGGCTATAGTTAGCCACGGCGGTTTTGTTTTTGAGGGAGATTTAATTTTAGAAGACCACTGTAAACTATAGTTTTGATGTTCTGTAATTTACGGCTATAGTTTCAAACCTGTGATGAAAGTCATTTATTCAGAACTATAAAATCGGCTACCTTTGCACCACTTAATTCAGTAATTTACTTCAGTCACTTAATCATACTTAAATTGCCATGATGCAGCAACTACACGAAGCCAAAGCCTATATACAGCAGCACACAGAAAACTTTGCTCCGGAATTCGGGATTATTCTGGGAACCGGCTTGGGCGCTCTTGTAAACGAGATAGAAGTACAGTACAGCCTTTCATATGCTGATATTCCACATTTTCCGGTATCAACAGTAGAGAGCCACTCTGGCAAACTGATTCTGGGTACGCTGGGTGGGCGTCGTGTGATCGTGATGCAGGGCCGCTTCCATTACTACGAAGGCTATGACATGCACCAGGTGGTGTTTCCGGTAAGGGTAATGAAATTGCTGGGCATCCGCAAGCTGTTTGTGTCTAACGCATCAGGCGGTTTAAATCCGGAGTTTAACGTAAGCGACCTGATGATCCAGACCGACCACATTAACCTGCAGCCATCTAACCCGCTTATCGGCCCGAACCTGGATGAACTCGGACCACGCTTCCCGGATATGAGCGAAGCTTATGACCGCATAATGGTACAGCAGGCATTAGAGATTGCCGCAAAAGAAGGTTTTACCGCGCGAACTGGTGTGTATGCTAGTGTGCCAGGCCCGATACTGGAAACCCTAGCCGAGTACAGCTATATCCGAACTATAGGTGCAGATGCGGTTGGCATGTCAACGGTGCCGGAAGTAATTGCTGCCCGCCACATGGGCCTTCCGGTGTTTGCAGTTTCGGTTATTACCGATATGGGTACGCCGGACAGAATCAAGAAAGTGATCCTGAGCGATATTCTGGAAGCTGCAGCTATAGCCGAACCGCGCATGACCAAGCTTATCCGTGAGCTGATTGCTGTACAGTAATAGCAGTAACTATAAAAGAAAGCGTCCCGGCTAAACTATAGCCGGGGCGCTTTCTTTTATAGTTTTAATTATCCTCTTTAATAATAACAGTCTTGCGGTCGTAAACCAGGTTTGTGAAGATGCCAATGCCGCCCTGTACAGATGATTTTATTTTAGTAGGCTGTGAGAACGGGTTGCCGTTGGCGTTTCGGGCATCGCTTACAGAGCGCAGAAAGTCATAGTATTGCTTCTCGATGTTGAACAGCGACAGAATCAATGTATCACCTACTTCATAATCGTAAGCCGAACCGTAGGTAGTTACTTTCCCGTTGGTGAGGTTATCGTCTGTAACAAAATCGCGCCGCGCATTCTTTTTCATGCTGCCTACATGGGTCATGTAGCGGTAATAATTGGTCATATCCGGGTCGTCCTGGAAAGTAGTTAAGAGCAGCGCCTTGTCTTTGTCGTTAAACTTCCACTCCAGTTCCGAGATCGGTACTTTCGGTAAAATAGTGGTGAAGCCGGTCACCACCCGGTCTTTCGTACCTATTACTTCTATACGATATGTTTCGCCGGGCTTGGCGTTCATGCGTGTGGAAGATTTATGCGTGTAGTAGCGGTTTGTACGGTTGTTGTAGCCCGGGTTATAGTTTAGCTGCACGCGCTTGTCCCGGTACATAATGTAAACTTCGGTGCTGGGTATAGCAGGTGCAGTAGGCGGATCAAAGTAAGACGAAGACTCGAGTACAGTAGCTTCGAAAGTATAACCGTTCTCTAGATAGCACTCCACAACCAGTTGCGGCTCATGTGGCGGCAACACTACTTCTATCTCTTTCTCCATATCGCAGCTCAGTAAAAACACGAGCGGCAGCAGGTATAAAATGCGTTTCATCAGAACTTAAAATTATAGGTAACCGAAGGAATAACCGGGAACAGCGAAACCTGTTTGGCCCGGAAGCCAATGGTCTGATCTTCGTCGTCGCGCATCTGCTCAAAGTACACAAAGTAAGGATTCCGGCGGTTATAAGCGTTGTAGGCACTAAAGGTAAGATCAGCTTCGCCTCGCTTAGGTTTCAGCTTCCAGACTGCGCCCAGGTCCAGGCGGTGCGATGCCTGCAGCCGGAAGCTGTTCCGGTCAGAATAGATTGGTACAATGCCTGGCTCTTTCCCCTGCACATCCTGCAACGGAAAACGGGCCACAGGCAGCGAAAAAGCATTGCCGGTGCCATACACAAAAGCGCCTGTAAGGTGGAGCCGTTTGTTTAGTTTATGCAGTAATACAAGGCTGATGTCGTGGCGGCGGTCGTATCGGGTTGGGAAGCGCCGGCCGTCATTAATCTCATCAAACTGGCGGTAAGTCCACGACAGGGTGTAGCCCAACCAGCCGGTGGTGCGTCCTTTTATTTTTTCAAGGTAAATTTCGTTTCCGTAGCTTTCTCCTTTGCCAAACAGGAATTCATTCTCCAGGCTGTCGTTCACAAAAACATTGGCCCCATCGCGGAAGTCTATCTGGCGGTGCATCCACTTATAGTATAGCTCATTTGTGATCAGGTACTTTCCGTCGCCGAATAAGTGGCTTACGCCCAAGGCTAGCTGCTGCGAGCGCTGCGGCTTTACGCGTGGTGTAGACGGAAACCAGATATCAGTAGGCAAGGAAGCGCCTGAATTAGCTACCAGGTGAATGTACTGCATCATGCTGGCGTAGCTGGCTTTTAGCGAGGTGTTGGTGCTTAAACTATAGCGGGCAGCAGCGCGTGGTTCCAAGGCAGTATAGGTCTTGCCCTGGCTGTTGAAGCCCGAAAAGCGCAGGCCATAGTTCAGCGATAGCTGTGCATTCAGCTGGAAATCATCAGAAAGATAAGCCCCGAACTCTGTTGCCTGGTAGGTATTGCCAGCACTAAAGTTCTGCAGATCATCGTCGCTGTCGAAGTTAAGGCGGCCTACCGTAAAGCCGTGTTTTATGCCTGCAGCGCCAAATTTTATAGTATGTTTCTCAGCAGGGCGCCACTCAAAATCAGTTTTAAGCGTCACATCCTGCACATCCGAACGCAGGTTAAAGCTGAATACATCTATTTTATTGTTTATGTTGTACTCGTACCCCGTGGCGGAAAGCGATGTATTCACAAACAGGCGCGGATTAAAGGTATGGCGCCAGTTAAGTGCACCCATAGTATTGCCCCAGTTAAACGAAAAGCTGAAGCCAGCATCGTTAAAAGTAAAGAAGTCGCGTCCGAAGTACCCACTCAGCGAGATCTCGTCGTAGGGGGTTGGCTTATAGTCCAGGCGGGCATTAAAGTCATAAAAATAGTAGTCGGGGATGGGGCTGTAGTCTTTTTTATCTTTGTTTACTTTGTTGATCAGGCGCGTAAAAGTATCTACGTAGGTGCGTCTGCCCGAAATCAGGAACGTAGCCTTATCCTTTTTGATCGGACCATCAATCGTAAGCCTGGATGAGATCAGGCCAATGCCGCCGTTTACGCCAATCTTCTCGTTATTGCCACGGTTCATGCGCACATCCAACACCGACGACAGCCTGCCGCCAAACTGAGCCGGAAAACCGCCTTTGTAAAGCTCCACATTCCGGATAGCATCGGGGTTAAACACACTGAAGAAACCGAACAGGTGCGAAGGGTTATAGATAACGGCATCATCAAGCAGTACCAGGTTCTGGTCGGGACCGCCACCGCGCACATACAGCCCTGAAGAACCCTCGCCACCAGACTGCACGCCCGGCTTTAACTGCAGCGTTTTAATCAGGTCCACTTCCCCGAAAAGGGCAGGCAACAGCTTTGCCTCGCGCGAGCTGAGCTGCTCTACACTCATGCGGTTGTCATTTAGTTTCTGTTCCAGGCTGTTTGTTTCTACTATTACTTCCTGTAGTTTATTTTCGGTGGGCTGCAGGGCAATGGCTATAGTTTGAGCTGAGGAATTAACCGTTATAGTTTGGCTGTAAGGTTGGTAGCCAATGTACGTAACTTGCAGCTGATAACTACCAGCAGGCAACGATAAGGTATAAAATCCGCGTGTGTCGGTGGATGCACCTGTTTTAAGTTCGGGCACAGCTACCGTAGCGCCAATCAGGGGTTGGCTATCGGTGGCAGAGCGAACAATACCACTTACAGTATAACGCTGGGCAAATCCGGCACTGGAGAGTAAAATAAAGCAAATAAAAAGTAAGTACCGGGTTAAAGGCATGTTGTAAACGGTTATTAATCAGTGCAAAACTATACAATTTATAGCCAGCAGCCGAAATTTTATTTTAGCCATAGAAACACAACATGCCAGAAATCTGATTGTTTGATGTAAATAAATTGAATCTAAACTATAGGAATGCCAATTTCTGCAAACGCTATAGTTTAGATTCTTTGCGTATTGGTTGAGAATAAAACGGATGTGTTTCACAAAGCGCTTCAAACGCCTTAGCAGCTATAGTTAAATACAGTTACTGAGCGCCTTTTCCGAGCCAGGCAGCACGAAGAGCCAGTTGCCCTGGTGTAGCATTCGGGGCGGGCTCCAGGTAATGGGGAACCATGCGCTCCTGTTGGCGCACCTTACCCTTCAGGGTTAACTCCTGCATTACGCCTGCTTTGTTCTTCCGGCCAACGGTTACAGTTATTTCCTGCCCAGGCTTCATTTCCTGTAATTCTTCTCCTATAAGTTGGCGCACATTTGCCGGCGAGATTTCAGTGCCGTTCCATTTCAACAGCTGGTCGCCGGCCTGCAGGCCTAGTTCACGACCAAAAGGGTCCAGGTTATCCGCTGATTCTACAATCAGTTTACCGGTTTCTTCATCGTAGCCGGACATAAAGCCGCCGTAAGAATTTACCAGCTGTTTCGACAGGGGCTCGTACAGGATGCCTACCTTTTTAAAGGTTTCTTCCAGTGGCAGTGGCTCGTTACCTTCTACATAACGGGTAAAAAACTGCCGTATTTCCGGGTAAGTCAGTTCTGTGATCTTATCAAACAGTTCATCGTCTTTAAAGGCTTTGTCTTTGCCATAGGTTTTGCCCAGGTCCTGCATCAGGTCGCGCAGGCCGCGTTTGCCACCCGAAAGCTCCCGCAGCCGCACATCCAGCACCATGCCTATCAGCGCTCCTTTCTGGTATACGTTTCCATATTCCTTCTCATATTTATCCAGCACAAACTTGCTCATTTCTGTAAACGGAAGGGTATCGTTATAGTATGCTTTGGATGTGGCAATGTACTCCTGCAGTTTACCTAAAAACTCTTCCATCCCGATCAGGCCTTCATACACCTGCACATGCGAGGCAAAATATTCGGTTACGCCTTCGTACATCCACAAATGCTTCGACATATCCGGGTTAATAAAATCGAAATTGCCGATCTGCTCAGAGTGTATCGTCAGCGGTGTTACAATATGGAAAAACTCGTGTGCAGCCACATCGCGCATGGTACTTGTAAACTGCTCTTCCGGCATCTCGGGCAGGAAGTAAACCGAGGAATTGGAGTGTTCCAGGGCGCCATAAGAGCCGGTCTTGCCTACGCGCTCCGGCACATAGATCAGAAAAGCATATTTATCTACAGGCAGTTTTCCGCCCAGGTAACTGCGCTGCGCTTCCAGTATATCGTTAATATTTGCTGCAATGGGTTTGGATGTGATACGGCCGCTTGGCGAGTAAACCGATACCAGCACACTGGCACTGCCTATAGTCAGTACAGTAGTGTCAGGGACATTATACATCAGCGGCGAGTCGGCCAGCGTTACGTAATCGTCAACCAGGTAGGTGTCTGTTGTGGCTGTAGATGCAGTGGCAATAAGCGGAGTAGAGCCGTAAAAGCCCTGTGGTTTGGTAATATTCAGCTCATAAGGTGCCTGTTTCAGGCCATCCAGATAACCAATAAATCCGAAAGGGTTTATCAGGAAATTTTTACCTGCTTCGATGTTTGTGCCGCCCGGTTCAAATACTGTATCGGTTTTCTTGATGGCATCAAAAGTATCGTCTACCCAGTAGGTTATTTTCTCCAGGTCTTTTGCGTTGCCGATTTTCCACCGGTTTGTGTCGAGCTGCTGTACCGGCAGCTTTGCGCCTTTTTTATCGAGTGCTGTAAACTCCGATACAAACTTCCCGAAATCAGAAACAGAGTAAGTGCCCGGCACAATTTTAGGCATGTTATAGATCACCTCATCCTGTTTAATTTCAGGAGGCATTATAGTGACCATTACCTTGTCACTTTTCACTTGGTTCAGGTCCAGGGCAACTATGTAGCGGTCAGTTGCTGGTTTGTATGCAGTGGTTTGCCCAGGCCGTGCCGACGAGCAGCCAGGTAGCGTAATGGTGCAGAGCAGGATAAAGTATCTGTTAAGGTTCATGCGTTTTTATGGTTTCAGTTTGCCGGTGTTGTGTAAACGTGTACAGGCTGTTTTTAGATGTATAACTTTTAGGCCTTAGAACTAAACTATAGCAACACTGCTTTAAGCTAAACTATAGCTATAGTTGGCAGTCGCGAAAGAGGACAGCAGTAAAGTTGAAAGGATGCATTGCCGGTATTCCAGCGCTGCATCCCTTCTAAAACAAACAACAAACAACTTCTATATATTTTACTGTGTCCGGATGGCTTTAACCGGGTCCAGCATGGCCGCTTTCAAAGCCTGGAAACTGACAGTTAGTAGCGCAATGGTCATAGCAGCTAGGCCTGCAACTGCAAAAATCCACCAGCTAAGTTCTGTTCTGTAAGCAAAGTCCTGCAGCCATTTATCCATGCTGTACCAGGCAATAGGTATGGCCAGAACTATAGCAATCAGTACCAGCAAGGCAAAATCGCGGGAGAGGAGCAGTACGATGCTGGTGGTTGAAGAACCCAGCACTTTGCGGATGCCTATTTCTTTAGTGCGCTGTTCGGCGGTAAACGATGCCAGCCCAAACAACCCAAGGCAGGCAATAAAAATGGTTAGCCCGGCAAAGTAACCAAACACGGTCAGCATCTTTTCTTCGGTACGGTACTGCTTATCAAAATGCTCGTCCATAAAAAAGTACTCCATCGGGTGTTCTGTATCGAAAGCCTGCCATTTTTCCTGGATGTAGCTTATAGTTGCCGGCATGTCCTGCGGTTTCATTTTCATTAAAAGAAAACCAGGAGATTCAGGTACAAGCGCCAGTATCATGGGCTCTACTTTGCTGTGCAACGATTTTATATGGAAATCCTTTACTACGCCAATTACTTTTGCATCCCAGTCATCCATCTGAATGCGTTTACCGATCGGATTCTTCCACAGCATTTTTTTTACAGCCGCTTCATTTACGATCAGTCCACCTTTCAGGTCTGTTTTAAACTCTCTGGAGTAGTTGCGGCCTTCTTTCAGTTCAATGCCCATTACACCCACAAAGTCATAATCCACAAACATTACGTCCATCGCATTTTGCAGGGTTTTACCGTCTTTTTCAGCAAATACAAGGATGGTGCTTGTTTCGTCTGCCGGAATACTCACCGAATTGGATACCTTCTCGATGTTGGGGTTGCGCAGTAATTCCTGTTTTATACTTGGCAGTTGTTTTACCAGCGTAGAGTCGCCGGTCGGGATATCAATGATAAGGACCTGCTCTTTGTTAAACCCAAGTTGGCGGTTCTTTAAAAACTGCATCTGGCTGAAAACTACCAGCGTACCAATGATCAGGATAAGCGAAATGGTAAACTGGATAACGACCAGCGATCTGCGTAAGGTAGCGTTTCCGCCTCTGGGTGCTTTGTCTGCTTTCAGTACATCAACAGGTTTAAACTGGGATAGGAAGATGGCAGGATAACTGCCGGCTACTGCCCCGATAAACACAATGATGGCAAATAGCGCAATAATAACTTCCTTCTGTAAAAAGAAATTAGATTCGAGGTGCTTATCTGTAAGTGAGTTGAAAGTAGGAATAAGGATCTGCGCCAACGCTAGTGCCAGAATGACTGCCAGTATGGTTATCAGAAGCGATTCGCCTATAAACTGGCCAATGATCTGGGATCGGTACGCGCCAACTACCTTTCGTAAGCCTACTTCCTTAGCTCTTTTGGCAGAGCGCGCTGTAGCCAGGTTCATGTAATTTATACTAGCAATCAGTAGCAGAAAAACTGCGACAACCGAGAAGATGTAGATGTAGCTAATGTTGCCCGGAGCGGATATATCTTCTACATATTCGGTATCGAAGTGAATGCTGCGCAATGGCTGCAACACAAATTTCATCGAAGCCTGCAGATCGTTCTCTTTAAGCCAGGGAGTAACATGAGTGGCTGCAAATGTCTTCAGCTTTTCCTGGAAAGGAGCGATCTGGGCTTCATCCTGCAGCAGCACATACGTATATCGGCTCATATGGAACCAGTGGTTATTATCCGTTAATACATCCTGCCGTTGCGTGTCGAAAGTGCTACGGGCCAGAAAAGCATTGGCGTGTATATGAGAGTTGCCTTCGTTTGCAAAAACACCTGTAACATGGTACGAGTTACGACTGAATTTAAGCACTTCGCCAATGGCTTTTTCTGCGCTTCCGAAATACTTCTGCGCCATTTGCTCGCTTACAACTATAGTTCGGGGCTCGGCTAAAGCTGTAGCGGGGTTGCCGGCCAGAAACTTATAGTCAAAGATTTCGAAGAAGGCGCTGTCAGCAAATAGCAGTTTGTCTTCGTTAAAGCTGCGGCCTTTGTACCAGATGGTTTGCTTATTGGCAGGCAGCAGTTGGGTGACATGTTCCAGCTCGGGGTAATCTTTCAGCAGGAAAGGGGCAAGCGTAGGCGCAGACAAGGCAAATTTGTTTGTCTGGCCGTCGTGCTCTATTTCGCCGGCAACGCGCACAATGCGGTCTGCCTTGCTGAACTGGTTTTCATAGCTTAGTTCGTCCTGCACATACAGAAAGATAAGGATACACGAAGCCACCCCCAGCGCTAGCCCGGCGATGTTAATAGCGGAGTATACCTTGTTGCGGTACAGGTTGCGGAGGGCGACAAGCAGGTAGTTACGAAACATAAGCTTATACAGGCTTCTATAGTTTTAATTCTCTTTTATTCAGCGCGCAAGGCTTTAACAGGATCTGTTGTGGCTGCCTTCAGGGCCTGGTAACTGACCGTCAGCAACGCAATAGCTAAAGCTCCCATACCTGCTGCTACAAACTGCCACCAGCTCAGCTCGGTACGGTAAGCAAAGTTCTGTAGCCACGTATCCATGGCATACCAGGCAACAGGCACGGCCAGCACAATGGCAATTACCACCAGTGTTGCAAAGTTTCCGGTAAGCAGGACAACAATATCTGTAACACTACCACCCAGTACCTTCCGGATACCGATTTCTTTAGTGCGCTGCTCAGCCATATAAGATGCCAGACCGAACAGACCCATACAGGCAATCACTATAGTTAGCAGCGCGAAAAAAGTAAAAATGGTCAACATCTTTTCTTCGGCCTGGTATTGCTGGTGAAAGCTCTCGTCTAGGAAACTATAGTCCATAGGGTAGCCTGGGAAGTACTTTCGCCAGATATCTTCCATATCAGAAAGTGTTGCAGCAAGAGGTGTATTGGCTTCAAGCCGCACGACGAGCTTACCAAAATGCGGGTCCAGCTGAATAACCAATGGCTCTATTTTGCTGTGCAGCGAAGTGTAGTTGAAATCTTTTACAACACCTATCACAGTACCATTGGCAGTATCAGCCCAGGTAGGTTTAATGCGTTTGTCAATGGCATCTGACCATCCTAACTCTTTTACTGCCGCTTCGTTCAGGATGTACCTGAACTGTTCGTCTGTGCGGATATCCTTTGAATAATTTCGCCCGGCACTAAGTTTCATGCCCATCAGGTCGAGGTATTCATAACCTACACTAATGGTATTGATGCTTTTCTTTACCAGTCTATTGTTCTGTTCAAGCAGGTAATCTCCTTTAACGGCGCCTTCGCCGGGCAACTGCTGTGCATTTGTGGTTAAAACAACCTGTGGCAGCCTACGGAACTCCTGTTTAATGGCGGCCAGGTTCTCCTTTTGTTTTACCCAGCCAATAGACGGAATACTGATTGCTACCACCTGCTCCTTATCGAAACCAAGATCGGTATTCCGGACGTGCATCATCTGGTCGTACACAACTATAGTTCCGGTAATAAGGACGAGTGAGATGGTAAACTGAGCAACCACCAGGCCTTTACGTAGCAGTGCATTTCCGCTTTTTGGGGTCTGGTTTGATTTAAGGACCTCTGCGGAGCTAAACCTTGAGAGGAAAAAAGCCGGATAACTGCCTGCAACTATACCAATAAACAGCACAATAACGAGCAACGCCATTCCTAGTTCAGAACTAAGGATAAGCACGCTGTCTATCGTTTTACCGGTAACGGTGTTAAAGAGCGGCAAAGTGAGCTCAACCAACATAAGCGCCAGCAACGAGGCAACTATAGCCAGCAGCACAGATTCAAGTAAAAACTGTTGAATTACCTGCGCGCGACTTGCCCCGATAGCTTTTCGCATGCCTACTTCCTTTGCCCGTTTTGCGGAGCGGGCTGTAGCCAGATTGATATAGTTAATAGATGCAATCAGCAGTAGAAAACCCGCTATTACGCCAAAGATGTAGATGTACGTAATGTTTCCTACTTCCCCTACAGGAGCTTCCTTTTCCTTATCAAGGTACGCATCTGTGATATTCTGAAGCTGGAAGGTAGCGCCTGTAATGCCTGCTAGTGATTGGCCTGGAGTTGCTTTTCTGTCATAAAGGTCCGCTATCTTTTCCTGGAGTGGGGCAGCGTGTTCTTTTTTATGCAGCTTCAGGTAAGTATAACCCCCGATTCCGTTCCAATCAGTTACATAATATTCTGTCTGGGCATCGAAGTGCAGCGGAAGAATAGCCCCGGGATTAATGTGAGATGGAGCAGTCTGGTCGATTACACCTGTAACTAAAAAAGTACTAGCAATATACTTTACCGGTTTACCAAGAGCAGCTTCCAGTGAGCCGAATAGTTTGCCAGCCAGCTCAGATGTAAGCACGATAGATGCAGGGGCTTTAAGAGCAGTGGATGGATTGCCAACTATAAACGGAAAATCCAGCACTGAGAAAATATTACTGTCGGCGTAAATGATGTTGTCGGTGTAGAAGGCTTGCTCGTCGGTGCGGATAGCGTTTTGTCCCATGTTTATCAGCACGGTTGCGCTCTCCACTTCCGGGTATTCCTGGGGCAGAAGCTGAGCCAGCGGGCCAATTGCTGCTGCTGTTTCTATAGTTTGATCACCTTTCTGTACGGTACTCGTTACCCTGTAAATTCTGTCAGCATCCTTAAAGCTCTCATCATAACTTAGTTCATGCTGCAAAAACAGGAAGATCAGCAGACAGGATGCTATGCCAACAGCTAACCCTACAAGGTTTATGGCTGTGTATACTTTGTTACGAAGCAGGTTGCGAAGTGTAATAACAAGGTAGTTTTTTAACATAGCTCAGAAAGGGATATAGTTTGAGAAGGGCAAAACAAGGATAAGTGGCGCATCCGGTAAGATGCGCCACTTATAAACTACTCATGATGTTTTTTATAACAGCTCCGCAGCATGCTTGCGCACGTTCAGGTTCTCTGTCACGATCTGGCCGTCGAACAGGTTCACAATGCGGTGTGCGTATTCGGCGTCAGAAGGAGAGTGCGTTACCATTACTACCGTAGTGCCGGCTTCATTCAGTTCAGTTAGCAAAGCCATTACTTCACGGCCATGTACAGAGTCCAGGTTACCGGTTGGTTCGTCGGCAAGTATCAGGCTTGGGCTGGAAACGGTGGCGCGGGCAATGGCGGCACGTTGCTGCTGACCACCCGATAACTGCTGCGGGAAGTGGTTGCGGCGGTGTGCAATACCCATACGTTCCATGGCTTCTGTTACGCGTTTTTCGGTTTCTGCTTTGCTAACGCCCAGGTAAGCCAGCGGCAAGCCAATATTTTCTTCCACGGTCAGCTCATCGATCAGGTTAAAGCTTTGGAACACGAAGCCCAGATTCTGCTTGCGTATTTTGGCACGCTGACGCTCACTGGCATGGGTAATATCCTGGCCCAGAAATTTAAAGCTGCCAGCAGATGGGCTATCCAGCAAACCAAGGATGTTAAGCAGGGTAGATTTTCCGCAGCCAGATGGTCCCATAATAGCTACAAATTCGCCTTTCGCGATCTGCAGATCTACACCGGCAAGGGCAGTAGTTTCAACAGTATCAGTTACATATTTCTTTTGCAGCTGCTTTGTTTCGATGAGTAGTTCCTTGTTCATGTTGTTTATTTCGTTATCCGTTGATGGTTGTCCGTTATTTGTTTCTCAATTCAGTTTTATTTTGTACTAAGGGCGCGATGTTTCTTAATTGTTATATTGTTGATGGTTAAATTGTTGACTCGTGGTGTGTTAACAATTTAACAATTCAGCCATTCAACCATTTACTTCAGTTCCAACCGGTCTATGTTGCCGTAGCTGTCGTAAGACGAAACGATAACTTTTTCGCCTGGCTGCAATCCTTCAATTACTTCATAATGATTCGGGTTCTGGCGGCCTAGTTTTATAGTTCGTTTTTCGGCGAACGTGCCCGATTTATCAACTACAAATATCCAGTTTCCGCCTGTGCTCTGGTAAAAGCCGCCGCGTGGTAGCAGTACCGCCTTGCCACCATCGTTCAGGTTCAGCTTTAGCTGCAGCGTCTGGCCACGACGAATGCCTTCCGGAGTGCCATTAGCAAACTCCATATCCACCTGAAAAGTGTTGTTTTGCACTTCAGGGAATACCTTGCTTACTTTAACCTGGTAAGTATTTCCGTTAAATTCGAAATTGCCGGTAAGGCCCGGGTAAATTCTTGATATGTAGTGCTCGTCTATGTTGGCTTTTACTTTATAGCCGTTCAGGTCATCAACCTGGCCAATGTTTTCGCCGGCTGCTTTGCTTTCGCCAACTTCTGCTTTTAGGGTAGATAACTGGCCGGTAAATGGTGCTACTACATACAGGTTATTCAGCGTATTGCGGGCCATATCAATGTTAGCTTTCATGCGGTAGATCGACTCATCCAGCTGGCGTAAACGGTCCTGCATTAGTTGGGCATCCTGCTTTACAGAGCGCTCTCCCAGTTCTTTCCGGCGCTTCAGGTATTGGTAATTGTCTTTCGATGTTTCGTACTCTTCTCTCGAGATGGCGCCTTCGGCAATCAGCATTTTGTTGCGGTTGTAAGTGCGTTCTGCTGTGGTCAGATTATATTCGATTTCAGCCAGTTCGTTCATTTTGCGGATCTGGTCCTGCTTCATCAGAATTTCAGAGTTCTGGCGCTCGTTCATCAGATCGTACAGTTGCGTTTCGCGGGTCATAAAGTCGATCTGCAGTGTGGTGTTCGAAAGCTTCAGAATAGTGTCGCCTTTCTCCACCATACGGCCATCATCGGTATAGATTCTTTCTACGCGGCCGCCTTCTGTAATATCCAGGAAAAACGTTTTAAGCGGGTCTACAGAGCCATCTACAGCTATAAATTCCTGGAACTTGCCTTCCTGCACGGTGCCCATTGTTACACGCTGTGCTTCCACATTAAGCTTAGAAGTATGCTCGGCAAAAAGCAGGTTATAAATAACCACCACCAGTACCAATGCCACTGCAGCTACGATGGCTATCTTTTTAGGTGTATACTTTTTTTTCTCGATAATGCGATCCATAGTCTGGTAAGCTTGTGTTCTGTGTATAGCCCAATGTCAATACTTGTGCCATAATTATTAATGCATTGATTATTAGTATTTTACGGTTGAATTTAGCGCTAAATGATGCTTAGGGTGTCCGCAAACGTACACTTCACTGTCTGCAACCGGACACTCGATGCGGGAGCGCATGGGGAAACTACAGAAACTTAGAGCGGAACACTGTTGCGACATAGCAAATAGATTGGGTAATTGCACAAAAAACACTTACATTAGTATTTACAAGAGCACCTTTTATACTATAAACATGAGTAAAACTGCCTGCCAGATTCTGATTGTAGACGATGAAGATGACATACTTACAGCCGGCAGGCTCCTGCTGAAACAGCATTTTACATCGGTTATAACCACCTCAGATCCTTACCAGATACCAGCTATACTTACTGAGCAGCCTATAGATGTAGTGTTGCTGGATATGAACTATAGCGCCGGCGCTACCAGCAGCAAAGAAGGGTTTTACTGGCTGAAACAGGTAAAGCAAACCAACCCCAACGTAACTGTAATCCTGATGACAGCTTACGGTGACATAGAACTTGCTGTAAGGGCGCTGAAAGAAGGAGCATCGGATTTTGTACTGAAACCCTGGAAAAACGACAAGCTGGTAGCTATTTTAAAGTCAGCTTGCCAGCAGCGGCAACAAGGTGCGTCTCCAACTATAGGGCAGACAAATCAAGGAAATACTTTTCATTACGGGGAGTTTATTGGCGTTTCGCCGGCTATGCAGCGGGTGTATCAGACAATAGAAAAAGTTGGGGCTACAGATGCCAATGTGCTTATCCTGGGAGAGAATGGAACAGGTAAAGAAGTGGCAGCACGGGCCTTGCACCAACGCTCGCACAGAGCTGGAAATGCCTTCGAGAAAGTTGATCTGGGAGCCGTAAGCGAGACACTTTTTGAAAGCGAACTTTTCGGGCATGCGAAAGGTGCCTTTACAGATGCTAAGGAAGAGCGTATAGGCCGTATGGAAGCTGCTAATGGAGGCACCCTTTTCCTGGATGAGATTGGAAATCTGTCGCTGGCATTGCAGGCCAAATTGCTTACGGTGCTGCAGAGCCGGCAGGTGGTACGTTTAGGAACCAACAAGCCACGCCCTATCGATATCCGGCTCATCTGTGCTACCAACATGCCACTATACGACATGGTACGGCAAGGTACATTCCGGCAGGACCTGCTTTACAGGATAAATACAGTAGAAATAAAATTGCCGCCCCTGCGCGAGCGCAAAGAAGATGTAAGATTGCTGGCAAACCATTTTCTTAAAGCTTATAGCCAGAAATACAACCGCCCGGATCTGGGGATGAATCCTCAGACAATGCACCGGTTAACAGAATATCATTGGCCGGGCAACGTGCGCGAGCTGGATCATGCCATGGAACGTGCCGTCATACTTTGCGATGGCAACGAGCTGCATGCCGATGACTTTTACCTGGCACCTAATCAGAGTACTGCTAACTATAGAGAGGAGGCAGCCCCGGTTCCTACAGAGGGCGACTATACCCTGGAAGCGCTGGAAAAGATGATGGTGCAGAAGGTGCTTATAAAACATGCTGGCAACATAACACACGCCGCCAAAGAACTTGGTATAACCCGAACTGCACTCTACCGCCGAATCGAGAAACATGGGCTATAGTTACTTCCGGGGCCGGTTGCTGCTACAGGTTGCCCTGGCCATGCTGAGTATGCTGGCACTGGTTGTAGTGCTGTTCCGCACTGACTGGTATGTGACCGCATTTTGCATTGCGGCATTGCTGGCCCTGCAACTATATGGGCTGGTTTATTTTGTAGAACGCACTAACCGCGACATCACCAGCTTTCTTGAGTCTATCCGCCATTCTGATTTTACGCAGCGTTTCCCGGCGCATGCCCACAATTCTACTTTTGGTCATCTGTACAAATCCTTTAACGAAATATCGGATGCGTTTCTGAAGATTAAAGCTGAGAAACAGGCGCATTACCTGTACCTGCAGGCTATAGTTGAACACATCGGCATTGGTATCCTGTCTTTTGATGATGATGGAAATGTGATCTTGGAAAATCACGTAGCCAAGCAATTACTGCATGTGCCCTACCTTACCAACATCCGGTCGCTTGAGCGGGTAAGCGAACAACTCGTGGAAGTGTTGCAAACTATAGGTAACAATGAAAAAGCACTCGTAACCCTGCAGCATCACCACGAACAATTGTTGCTCTCGGTTCATGCCACAGCGCTGGTGTCGCAGGGGAAGAACATCAAAATTGTGAGCCTGCATAACATACAGGCCGAGCTGGAAGAGCAGGAAGTACAGACCTGGCAGAAAATGATACGCGTTCTTACGCATGAGATCATGAACTCGGTAACGCCGGTTATCTCCCTGACCTCTACCGTAACGGCTATTCTGGAAGAAGAGATTACAGCCCGACAGGATGGAGAACCAATTAGCGAAGAAGCCCTGGAAGACATACAGGTTGGCCTGAAAACGATTGAGCGGCGTGCTACCGGCATGCTACACTTTGTAAAGAATTACCGCCGCCTAATGCGCCTGCCGCTGCCCGAACTACAGCCGGTAAGTGTGGCAGATTTGCTGCGCGAAGTGCACACCCTACTGAAATCTGATTTCGACAGGGAAGGAGTGGAGCTGGCAACCTACATACCCAAACCCGACATAACCTTAGAAGCAGACCCCGAACAGATGGAGCAGGTACTTATCAACCTGCTTAAAAATGCGATGGAAGCCTGCCGTTTCACCGAAAATCCACGCGTGGAAGTGATAGGCGGGAACGACGAGCAGTACAAGTATAAAGTCCGGATAGAGGTGCGCGACAATGGGCCTGGCATTCCCGATGATGTGCTGGACAGGCTGTTTATTCCCTTTTACACAACTAAAAAACAGGGCTCCGGCATTGGCCTGAGTTTATCCAAGCAGATTATGCGGCAACATGGCGGTAGTATCCGGGTAAACAGCAAACCTGGCGGACCAACTGTTTTTACGCTTCAGTTATAACTATAGGGAAGGGGCTATAGTTAGCGCTTTTCTGCCTACCGTCCCATAATATAGTATAACTTAACTTACCAATGCAACGACAGATTTTAGAACTATAGCTTATGATACAGGTACAGGATCTGAAACTGGAAGAGGATGTGCTTCCCTTTTTCAACTTCACGAACAATGTTTATGCGGAAGATAAGCTGTTGTACCTGCTACAAACTGTGCCCGCGTCAGAAATGGAAGTAACCGCACGCACAGGTATTATAAAAGGGATGATCAGCAACTGGGCTATAGTCGGGGAGCTTACTTACCGCAGGCTCGATCTGCTGGAAGTGTATGCCTTAACAGAAAACCTGGCGGGAACTGGCCTGGGTGCGCCGGAAAGCAAACTGAAAAGGTGGCTGCGGCTATGGTTTTATGAATCGGAGCGCAGCCAGGTGCAGGCAAAGCTGGTGCAGCTGATTCTACTACTGAACGGTTTGCAGCAACAGTACCTGAACCGCCTGAACAGTGCTTTTTATCCCGAGCCTTTTAAAACGGAGCTGACTAACGCCGTTGCTTTTCTGAATAAGCTTAACCTGGCATCGCGTACTAATCTTGTGCATGAGCATCGTTTCGGGATATCAGATATAGTTGATTTCTGGGATCAGCTTGCAACTATAGATTCGCAGGAAATGCGATCTTTCTGGAGCTTTTTATTCTCTTTTGAAGCGTACTGGTCAGTTGCCAAAGCTGTGCAGACACACGAATTTGCCTTTGCAACTTTTGAGGATGATACCTTTGCCATAACAGATTTTTACCACCCTATAGTTAAAAAGCCGGTAAAGAACTCTATCGCTTTAGATGACAGGCAAAATGTATTGCTGCTTACAGGGCCTAACATGTCGGGCAAATCTACTTTGCTTAAAGCGGTGAGTTTGTGTGTTTACCTTGCTAGAGTTGGTTTCCCGGTTCCGGCTGCTGCTTGTACGGTTCCTTTTTTCGGGGCAGTTGCAGTTGCTATAAACCTGAATGATAACCTGCGCGATGGTTACAGCCATTTTATGGCAGAAATAAATAACCTGAAAGCTGTGCTGCAGGCAACACAGAACGGAACCAGATGCTTTGCCGTGTTCGATGAAATTTTCAGGGGCACAAACGTAGACGATGCGCTCGAAATAACACAGGCAACTATAAACGGGCTGGCAACTATAGCAGGCTCCTATTTTCTGGTATCAACGCACTTGCTGCAACTGGAAGAGCAGCTAAACCCCGAAAACAGCGCCAGTATACAAAAGTGTTGTGTAGAATGCCATTTAGTGAACGGGCTGCCCACCTTTACCTATAAACTACACCAGGGCTGGTCGCAGCTTAAGATCGGTAAGATCCTGTTCGAGAAAGAAGGCTTAGCTGCATTACTGGAGAATAAAGTGCTGGCTTAAACTATAAAACAAAAGCTGACACATCACCTGCATCAGCTTTATTCAGTTATTCAAAATTTATATCAGCTTACATACTGGCTGATTACCTGCTTCAGTTGGTTACCTGGCAACGCACCAGACTGGCGCCATACCTGCTGGCCCTTATGGAAAAGAATAAAGGTAGGAACACCCTGCACCCGGTACTGTGATGCGGCAGCCTGGTTATTATCAACATTCACTTTTATCACCTTCAGCTTACCCGAAAACTCCGATGCTACCTGCTGTATGACCGGGTTCATGGTTTTGCAGGGGCCACACCAGTCGGCGTAAAAGTCTACCAATACCGGCATGCCCGGGCTGCTGATCAGTTCATTAAAAGATTTCTTGGCCATAGTTTATCAGGTTAATTGCATTTATAGTACGCAGTGCTACTACAAAAGTATAAGCCAAAAACGGCAGTTGCTACTCTTGTACCAGATGCTTTGTTTGTCCGTACTTAATAGGTATAGAAGGGTTATACTATAGTTTTTGATAAATATTATAACCTTTTAATATTTAATAGAAACTTTTAAAAGTAAATAAAGTATAATGACTATATAATGTTAAAATAATATTGTTTTAATGGGCCTGCTATAGTTCTATGTATTTGAAAACGGCTTTCTGTATCGTGTTACTGTTGTTGTTTACTGCGCTGGCAGGTAACAGCACTTTTGCACAGACCAAACAGAAAGGTACCCAGCCACCCAAAGAACAAACCACACAGGATACCATCAGCTACGAAGATAAAAAACAGCCCCTGGAGCGTTTTGTGAGATCCTCTGAACTGGAAGTAGATGGGTTGATAGTAGACGAAACCACCACCAAAGTTGGCCGCGATTTTTACGACATCTTTCACCGGCAGTGGGAAGCTCCGGCAGGTGCCCACAATTTCACCATCCTGATCGAAGAAAAACCTACCCGCAGCAATGGCGCTTATGTGGTGGTAAGTGTAAACGACGAACCTGTATTTGAATACAACCTGCAGCCCCGCTACGATGTGATCGAAGAAATGGCAAACTATACGGTGGCAATGGTTTACGAATACTTAGTTAATGATCAGCTGAACAAGCAGTTGGAAGCAGAGGGAAGGAAAGCACGTGAAGTTTTTTAAGACCTGTTAAGAACCAAAAACTATACAATACCTCACCCTATGAAGAAGCTTTTTTACACTTTTCTGTTTTTCGTGCTGGCCTATGCCGCAAATGTAACTACTGCATCAGCGCAGGATCTTGTGTACACTCCTAAAAACCCGGCCTTTGGCGGCGACACCTTTAACTACCAGTGGCTGCAGAACTCTGCCCAGTCTCAGGACAAGCTGAAAGACCCGACCGCAAACAGTTTGCTGGAACGCAATGCCCTGCAGGATTTTAAAGAGAGCCTGAACCGGCAGATCCTTAGCCAGTTGTCGCGGCAGTTTGTTGTGTCTCAGTTTGGCGAAGATGGATTGAAACCCGGCAGCTACTCTATTGGCGATTACCAGATTGAAGTAACCGAAGGCGGCAGTGGCATTAACATCCAGATCACAGACGTAAATACCGGAGACCGTACTACCGTAACAGTGCCCTATTATTAGAGGGTTCTTTCTTGCCTTTAGTCCGTACGCTACTATCTATCTAAAATCACGCATAAAGCACCCTTATCTATGCTGAAATATTTTACAGAAGGCAGTAAAGCCTTGTGGCTGGTCTTGTTTGTGTTTTTTCTGCCGGCCTGTTCCCCTTATTTTAACCAGCCTACCACAACATCGCGGGCTATGCTGGGCGTAGCTGCTCCCGGTAACGAAGACCTGGTAAACCTGCCGCCACCGCAGCAAAAAGTTGTAGCGGCTGTTTACAAGTTCCGCGACCAGACCGGCCAGTATAAGCCATCGGTAAACGGTGCCAACTGGTCTACGGCCGTAACACAGGGCACTACCACTATTCTTTTAAAGTCTTTGGAAGAGTCAGGTTGGTTTTCGCCAATAGAGCGCGAGAACCTGGGCAACCTGCTGAACGAGCGTAAAATTATCCGCTCTACCCGTGCCGAAGCAGAGGCCATGACAGGTAAGAAAGAACCGAATCTGCCAGGCCTGTTGTTTGCTGGTATTATACTGGAAGGCGGCATTATTTCTTACGATGCCAATGTGATAACTGGTGGAGCAGGGTTACGCTACTTTAGTGCAGGCGGCTCCAGCCAGTACCGCGAAGATAAGGTAACCGTTTACCTGCGTGCCATCTCTACCAGCACCGGCGAAATCCTGAAAACGGTTTATACTTCTAAAACTATCCTGTCGCAATCTGTTGATATTGGCGTGTTCCGCTATGTAAAGTTCAAGCGCCTGCTGGAGGCTGAAACCGGCTTTACCTACAACGAGCCTTCAGAAATGGCTGTGAAAGAAGCTATTGATAAAGCAGTACAGAGTCTGATTATAGAAGGCATACAGGCAGGCTACTGGAAACTTAAAAACAAAGAAGACTTTAGCTCAGAGGCAATTCAGGGTTATTTTAAAGAGAAAGATGAAATCCAGAATTCTGATATTCATGGGCAGCTTATGGCGAACCGCCGTGGCTTGATAGGTGCCAGCGTGGCTGGTGGCGTGATCTATTACAAAGGAGACTATAGCAAATCGGATTTTAAACCTGTTGGGGAAGCCGGTCTGCGGATAAGCACTCCCAATAACCTGGCTTTTGATCTACGCCTGGGCAGGGGAGAACTGGCTGCCACCGAAAACTTTGGTGTAACAGTAAACTATGCCGAAGCTAACCTGAACTACTTCTTCTTCCCGAAACTGCGCTATACTCCTTATCTGCAGCTTGGCGGAGGCGCGCTTACTACCGGGCGCAGCATCAGCGACTTCTTTAATAACTCTACTGCCGATGCTGTTACGCCTTTTGTAAAAGCAGGCTTAGGCATGGAATACCTTGTAACGCCGAGAATTGGCCTGGACGTAAGTGCTACCAGTACCTATATGCTCAACGACAGGCTGGACGGAGTAGAGCGCGGTCGCTTTAACGACTACTTCTGGACAGGTAAGGTTGGCTTGAATTTCTACTTCGGTTTATTTAAGTAATAACTATAGTTAAAACCCCGCTACCAACTAACCCTTTTAACCCCAATTACCCAGGAAGCCCGGCCCAACCGGGTTTTCTTGTTTCTACCAACTATAGTTGCACCACACTATAACATACCTCTCGTTATAGTTCGCAACAGCACAAGTCGTTTCTCAGGTAAAACCAAAGTCAGATTCAGTTTATAGTCCTAACTATAGCTGTAGAACTAAGTAGCCAGTTAGCATAGCGCAAAGTCATCCGGCAAGCAAGTTGCCCGATTTTAATACTCCTGCGTTACAAGCTTAGTCCGCTTAGGTGCATGTAACTATATTTTATAGTTGAGAATAGTAACCCCGTCACCATTGGAATTTTAGATTCTGACAACTGGTTCCACGGCCGGTGTATTCTGTTAAATCAAACTATAAGATTGGAGCTTTCTCGCTCAGACGAACTATAGTTTGCTAAGCTGGCCTGATTGGTTTCCAAATCTGATGTAGCAGTAAGGTATGAATCACTGATTTATGTCATCAAAGAAGCAAATGAAATGCCTCTTTCCCAGATCCAGCTCTTTCAGATAGCTGCTTATAGTTTCATCAGATCTAAACTCCCTTTCTAATCCATTTATACTCTCCTGCGCATCTGCATAGAGGATGCTATAATCTTCCTGTTAGGCTAAGATATTTGTTAAGTACTATTTATATGCAGCCTGAACTTGTTTTGCAATAGTTTTTGAAGGATTGTAAGAGAGTTTTCCGGCTGTCCTGCTTGAACTATCCGCAATCTTTAGAGCTTGTGTTGCCCGGTTGTAATGGTTATGTATAAATATGTATACTCATTTATAGGTATTTATAGTGTTTTTATTGTAAAAGTATAATTACTTAGAAAAGTAAAATCACCTCTTGGTTTTAAATAATATCAAGTGGATTTATAAATTTTCATAGTGATAATTACACTATAAAAAGTGGATTTAGGCTGTTTAAACAACGATTTAATGATTATAGTTATATGACCTAACAAAAAAGTTTAATTTTTTTATCTGAATATGCAACTATTTGTATTTATCCATGTATAAGGATAATATAAAAAATAATTTGAAAAATTTAATCATTGTTAAAACCCTAAACCATTAAAACCATTATGAAAAAATCATTTATTTACTCAGGAACTCTTGCTCTGCTTTTAGTTGGCAGCACAGCATTCGCGCAAAGCGGCCGTGGTAACACAGCAGTTACTACTCAAACTGGTTACAAGCAGGAAGCTAGAACCTTACAGATGGGCGGCAGAGCCAACGTAGCTGTTGTTGATCAGTCTGGTGCTAAAAACGAAGCATTAGTTGAGCAAATGGGTGGAAGAAGAAACGAAGCTACTGTTGTACAGGAAGACTACATGAACGATGCCCGTATCAGACAAGAGCGTGGCAGAGGCAACGAGGCTACAGTAGAGCAGGAAGGTCGTTATAACGATGCTTACATTCTGCAGGAAGGTGGCAGAGGTAACGAAGCCGAAGTTGAGCAGGAAGGTGCAGCCAACGAAGCGCTGATCTACCAGCTTGGTGGTGAAGACAACGATGCCCGTATCGACCAGGAAGATGCGCACAACGATGCTTCAATTGATCAGTTGTTTGGCGAAGACAACGATGCTGACATCGACCAGGAAGGCGATTACAACGACGCTTACATCCTGCAGCTTGGCGGCGAAGATAACGATGCTGACATCGATCAGGATGGTGACGACAACACTGCCTACATCTACCAGCTGGGTGGTGAAGACAATGATGCTGAAATTGAGCAGGACGGTGATGACAACATGGCTATCATTGTACAGCCTTACGGCGAAGATAACGATGCTGACATTGAGCAGGATGGCGATTATAACATGGCCGGAATTCTGCAGATGGGCGAAGATAACGATGCAGAGATCGATCAGGATGGCGACTATAACATTGCAGGTATAGCACAGCTTGGCGAAGACAACGAAGCAGAAATCGAGCAGGATGGTGATGGTAACATCGCACTGATTGGTCAGATGGGCGAAGACAACGACGCTACTATCGATCAGGATGGTGATGGCCACGTAGCTGCAGTGCTGCAGGTTGGCGAAGGCAACGAAGCCTCAATCGAGCAGGATGGCAGATCAAACAGCGCGCTTGTAGTACAGATGGGCCGCGGTAACGAAGCCAGCATCGAGCAGTGGGGTCGTAACGGCGAAGCCATGATCCTGCAGGAAGGTCATAGAAACGAAGCACACATCAACCAGGGTGGCTACCGTAACACAGCAGCCATCATGCAGTCTGGTGCACATCACAGAGCGGTGATCAACCAACTGTGGTAATATATTAAAAATCCACCCTGGCCGTATACAATATGGCCGGGGTGGATTTTTTTATTTTACAGTATGTGGTGTTAAACTATAAGCGCTATGAAAAAACTACTGATCATTATTTTTGTGCAGCTGCTGATTCAGGCTACGCTTTTTGCCCAGACCACCAACGAAGACCGCATCCTGATCGAAACGCTCGGTCCGGAAAGATTTTCGGAACTGGTAAGCCAGCGCTCGCTGCAATCCAAAGCGCTGATACACCAGGCAGGCAACTCACAAGAAGCTACTATAAACCAGGCTACAGGCAGTTCCAGACCTAATGTGGCAATTATCAGCCAGGTTGGAGCCATAAATCAGGCTACACTTACGCAACAGGGGCAGGGCAACAAAACTACTGTAGCGCAGCAGGGAACCAACAACACCTATAACGGCTTTATCAGTGGCTATAACAATACTACCGGCATCGTTCAGGATGGCTCAGGTAACAAAATCAATCAGGTGATAATAGGCTCGGACCTAGAGCACACCCTCGTGCAGCAAGGGCACAACAACACCATCAACCAGATCGAAAGTACGTTTAACTCCCGGTCTTACAAGGTGGTGCAGGAGGGCAACAACATGAACATTACCATTGAGCAAAGCAACTGGGGTGTTCCGGTAACCATAAGTGCTACCAAAAAATAAGATACCCAAACTTTAAGCCCTGTTTTACCATGAACTTATTACTCCTAATGTCATTTCTATCTATGTTACTGATCCATCAGCAGGAAACCGGAGTGCAGCAGGAAAAATACGATGCCCGCATCGAAACAACCATGCAGGATGGCAAACTGAAGATCAGCAACGTGTTCGAAAACAACAGCCCGGAAGAAGTGAGCTTTACATACAAGTTCCAGTGCAAGCGCAAAGGGCGTTCAGGCACATCGGTAAGTTCGCAATCCGGAAAGTTTACAGCGGCACCCGGGCAAACTGTTACCTTGTCACGCTCAGCAGTTTCTGTTTCGCCATCTGATAACTATAGTTTGACGCTGGATGTATTTGAAAACGGAAAACCTGTAGCTACGGCCAACTATAGCGCAGGGGAGGAGTAACTACAATAAGGCAGTAAGTACGACTACATAAGCCACCAACGCTCTTAAAAGGGGCGGGGGTGGCTTTGTTTTTTTATTGCCCCTCAACAACTATAGCATCTCTTCATCTCCTAACCCAGGCATTAAAATATTTTACTAAAAAGTATAACTAAGCCTATGAATATACGTATATAACTATATTTGAATCATATGGCAATTTTCGAAGTGTTGTTACGGGCTTCGCTGCTGCATTCCAGGTTAAGATTTTATTCCGATTACAAACTATAAACCCATACCTCCAAACCGCTAACCTATGTTTAAAACAACATCCACCCTTAAACTATTATTGTTGTTAGCTTTATTTATCGGGTTTGCATCGTGCAACGAAGATAATACCATTGAACCTACAGGAGAAGGCACTATAAACGGGATCGTATTAAATGCTGAAACCAGCCAGCCCATGGTAGGTGTAGCTGTAAGTACAAGCCCAGCTTCTTCTGCTGTTATTACCGACGACGAAGGCCGTTTCCGGCTGATGGAAATTGCAGGTGGTAATTACACGGTAACAGCCAAAAAAGCCGGCTTTAAGAATGAGAACATTTCGGTAGCTGTAAAAAACGAAAAGCAGACCGATGTGGTGATCACGATGACAGCTGATAACACTGCCGGTAGCGGTGTGCCTGGCTTGCCACGTAACCCTAACCCTGCTGAAAATGCTACAAACCAAGGCAATGTAGATACACTGAGATGGCAACGACCAACCTTTTCTAAAGTGGAAGATTCGGTGTTTACGTATGATGTGTACCTCTACGAATCCAGCTCAATTTACAAGCAGCTAATAAAGGAGAATACGCCTGATACTTTTGCCATTGTGAGCAACCTGAAATATAACACAACTTATTTCTGGCAGGTAATTGTGAAGAACAGCGCAGGCAAGACAACGAATGGCCCTGTCTGGAGCTTTGCTACACGGCCAATACCCGTAACCCGCTATGTATTTGCAGTCGAAGTAAATGGCAACTGGGATGTCTATGGCTCCGACGGAAACGACGGAACACGCATCCGCCTGACCGATTCCTTCAGCCGCGAATGGTGGCCGGTTATCAGCCCGAACCGCGATAAAATTGCCTATTCGTCTAACATGGGCATAGAACCGCACATTTACACCATGAACCGCGATGGCAGCGAAAAGCGGCAGCTCACAACCTTACCGATTGTGGGGTATCATAATCAGGGCATCGGGTTTGCATGGTCTCCGGATGGCGGGCAGGTGATATATGCCAACTATGACAACCTTTATCGCGTCGATCGAAACGGCACTGGCCTGCGCCTGATTGCCAAAGCACCAGCAGGCCGTCATTTCCGGATGCTGGACTGGACGGCAAGCGGAGATAAGATTGTAGCGCAAACTATAGGTTCCAACATCAACGATTCGGAGATCTACATCATGAACTCCGATGGCAGCAACATGACATTGTTGGTAGGAAACCTGCCAGGCCGTGTTGAGAGCCCATCGCTGTCAATAAACGGACAACAGTTACTTTATTCCAGAGATGTGGATGGTTTTGAGAATGCAGAAGGCCGCCAGCTCAACGCCCGTATCTTTTCGCGTAACATTGCTACCGGCGAAGAAGTGGACCTCTCTTCGGGTAAGCCGGCTGGTACCAACGACCTGTTCCCGCGCTTTTCGCCGGATGGTGCCAAAGTGATCTTCGTGAATGCTCCGAACGATAACCAGGGACCGAACACGATCTGGGTAATGGATGCCGCAGACGGCAATAACCGGCAGCAGCTTTTCAGCAACGCCACCATGCCAGACTGGAAGTAGTTATAGTTTTACTAGGTTTGATTATTAAGCTAAAAGCCACGCACACTGCGTGGCTTTTACATTTTATAGCCAGGCATAAACTATAGTTACCCAACTGCTTTCAGGTAGCGCACTACCCACACTGCAACTAAGGTCACCACGCAGGCCAGTAAACCATCCAGGTTAAAATGTTCCAGTTTTCCGCTTGCCGTTTCCTGTACAATCAACCCCGATACAAAAGCTGCCACACCCGCGCTCAATTGCTGTACTGATGAATTGATACTCATAAAACTGCCACGAAGCTTGGGCTCTACGCTGGATGTAATAAGCGCCATGGCCGGTACAAAGCGGGCACCAAATAGAATGAAAAAGATGGTAGTAACTATAAGCGCTATATAATGCTGCACCGGCGGCAGGTTTGTGATCAGCAGGATAGGCACCAGCGAGAAAACGGCTGATAAAATGAACACCCGGTGTTTGCCATGTTTGTCAGCCAGCCGCCCTGCCCACTGCGAAGTAAAGACCGTGGCAATGCCACCAAAAAGGTAAATGTAACTCAGCTCAGTTTCGCTGAAGCCTACATTGGCAACCATATACGGACTAATGAACGGCACTACCAGAAACCCCGACATTGTTAATGTTACCATCAATGCCATAGCCCATTGCAGGTTTCGCTTCTGAAGAATCTCTTTCAGCACCATAAACGGGTTTTGCGGGACAGCATTAGTAAGGTGCCCGCGCATGGTTGGCAGTAACCAGAAAGAGGCAATAAGAACCAGGAAGCTAAGGCCAGCCAGCAGGTAAAAAGGGGCATGCCAGCTGGTAACGCTGGCCAGGTACAAACCTACTGGTACGCCAGCTATAGATGCTACTGAGAAAGCAGCCATTACTTTGCCGGTTGCTGCGCCCCGCCTATGTTCAGGTATCGCATCGCCGATGACAGCAAGTATAAGTGCCCCCAGCACACCACCAAAAGCCCCTGCAACCACACGTGCAGCTAACAGCAAACTATAGGTGGGGGCCAGTGCGCAGGCCAGCGTTCCTATCGTAAAACCAAAGTATAAGCCCAGCATAGCATGTTTCCTGTCGAAGCGGTCGATGAACAGTGCACTCAGGAACCCTGCAACAGCAGCACTGAACGTGTATGCCGACACCAGGAACCCAAACTCACCGGGGGAAATATTGAAGACGCGCATCAGCTGTGGTCCAAGCGGCATCATGATCACGAAGTCCATCATGTGTGTGAACTGGATGGCTGCCAGTGTAAAAATCAGGAGACCTTCCCTGATTTCTTTTTTAGGCACCAGTTCACCTGTTGCAGCTGTATGTAAATGTGGGTTATTCTGCATTTTCATAGTTATAGTTGAGGCAAAGTGGCGGCAAATGTACAGCTATTTCATACGGATTTGGCTCCATACCAACCTTATTAATTTTACCGGGCCATATAAAACCTGCAGCTAGGGTAACTTGTTTAAACCCAGTATGGGAGCTAAAAAAGAAGAACTGCATTGCGAGCTGTGCGGACGTGAGGTGCAGCAGGTTTCTAGGCACCATTTGGTGCCGCGCGAAGAAGGTGGCCGCTATGGTGCCACTGCTGATTTGTGCCAGCCCTGCCATAGTACCCTGCACCTGACTTTTACCAACCGCGAACTTGCCGTACTTTACAACTCCATACCAGCATTGCAGCATGCCGAGCCACTGCAGAAATACCTGAAATGGGTAAAAGGAAAACGTGTGGAGCGTATCACCAACCGGCGGGGCCGCAACAAGAAGGGATAATAACCCTACCTTTGCATCTGAACCACTTGTTTCGCACCTTTATAGTATGATCAAAAAGCAGTTTATCCCTTTCTCGGAGCTAAAAAATAAAAGAGCTATAGTTGTAGACAGTACACACCCCAATGGATTTACCCTGTCGCACTGGCGCGGCGCTCCAACGCCTGATGAGATCCGGGACGATACCAGCGCCGGCATTGTGCTGCATGCGCTGCGCACTAAGCTGCTTGATATGGAACTGCCTTATGTAACTGCCAACCATTTTGATATTGATGGTTTTGTAGGTGTCTGGAGCCTGCTTAACCCCGAACTGGCTTTGGAGAACGAGGAACTGTTACGCCAAATGGCCCTTATCGGCGATTTCCGAGAACTGGATCTGAACCACCCGCTAGCTGGCGAAGCGCTAAAACTGGTTTGCTGGATAAATGCCCGTGAGCGGGAAATCTTCTATAAACCTTTCGGAGCCGACGAGATGGAGGAGAAGGAAGTAGTGCAGTGCGTTAAGAAGTTCGAATATTTTCTGCCCCGCTTTAAGCAGGTGCTTAAAGATCCGGACTGGGAACGTGGCGCCTGGGAAGATGAAGTAGGAGATGTATTGCTGGGCTACCGCACACTGTATCATCCCAACACGAAACTGACCCGGCACCCTGAAATCGGTTTGATCATTATTGAAACACCGGAGCCGGTGCATTATTATGCGCTCTTTAGTCGCACAGTTGGCTTTGATATAGTGCTAACCTGTTACAGCAACAACCGCTATGAGCTGGAGTACAAGTATACCACCTGGGTTGACATTGCATCGAGGCCTACGTTGCCCCGCCTGCCGATGGAGCCGCTTGTTACTAAACTAAATGCACTGGAGCAAAGTAACCGCACCTGGACCTACGACTCTGTAACCGAGACCGGGCCACTACTGCGCCTGCAGGGCGATGGACTTAAACGGGAGGATGCCTATGATAATCCGACAGAGCGGGAGATATATCCATCGAGCATTCCGGTAGATGTACTCAAACAAACTATAGTGCAGCATTACACAGAAGCCTACCAGGGGATTCAGCCAAAGTTTAACTGGACCTGGAAAGAGGTGAAAGCGTTAGGGCAGTAACTATAGCAATGGTACGGTTGTGGTGGCAAATTAGAGGCGGATGATGATTGTTATCATTTTCAGGTTTTTTCCGTTCATATGATTTGGTAGCCTGCTTATAGATAGCAATATTGACATATAATTGATCCTCAAGCACAATCGGAACTCATGAAAAAAATACTCTGCCCTACTGACTTCTCCCAGACAGCCAGCAAAGCATTAGACTATGCCATTTATATTGCCAAACAAGCCGGTGGTCATCTCTCGGTGCTTCACGTGGTACATCTGCCTATTGTTGATACATCAGAAACCGCCCTGGTGGCCAGCGAGCTGCTTGGCGAACAGATACGCGATGCAGGTGAGCGGCTGAAAGCCATGGTGATGCAGATAGAAGAAAAGCACGGAGCTAACCGCGGTGGCGGATTTACCTGCGACTATATCATAAAAGAGGCGCTTCTTACCGACCTGGTAGAGCACTTGTCTAAAAAAGAAGGCTATGACATGGTGGTGATGGGTACCACCGGAGGCGGAAATGCATTGGAAGAACTGCTTATCGGTAGTAATACCGAAGCTGTGCTGGAAGAAGTTAAATGTACGTTACTGGCAGTGCCGGCAAAAGCTGCTGACCCAGCCTTCCATAAAATAATTTATGCTACAGACTACTGTCCGGAGGATGTAGAAGCCATGCGAGAAGTAGTAGCATTTGGCAGCCTTTTCAATGCCCGTATCGATATGGTGCACGTTGCAAAAGAAGCAGGTACCGAAGAAGACCGTAAGGCCAACGAATGCTTAACCCAGATTAAAAGTAGTTTCCCGGATGTGCCTTTGGAGATGCATCAGGTAGTAAACAAACGCCGTGACGAAGGTCTGAAAGCATACTATAAGCAATCTGGCGCCAATGTAATGGCAATTTTGCGCAGGCACAAAGGCTTTTTTGCCGAACTCTTTTCCCAGAGCCTGGCCGACCGAATGACCTACCAGGCAGAAGTACCGCTACTGGTTTTACACGACAGAAAATAGCAAAGCCCCGAAAGGGGCTTTATTTATTTAGATTAAAAATCATAACGCACTTTATTTATATCAAACACATCTGCAAAACGCTGGCTACACTTGTCGCAGTTGTAGCGGCCATAATCTTCTATGGCACGTTGTAAGGATACATTCTTGAAAACGCCTGTACAGTTTAGCAGCAACTCACATTTATTATCCACATGGAAGATGTCTGAACGGTTGTCGTCGCATACCCAAACGCGCGTTCGCTCGGTGCCGGGGGCTATTACATAAAACTTCGGCGCAGGGCGGCGTTGTACAGTGTCGGGCTCCTGTATAGTTTGCTCCATGCCTATGGTTGGGGTTTCCTGCTGTTGTTCGGTAGGCTGGCAACCAAACAACAAAGCAGCGACTATAGCCAAACCAAAGGCTTTGTGCTTAATGGCAAATCTGTTTTTCATTTAATAAAAGGGTGCAGGTTAAATATAGATATAGTTTTAGTTAGCGCAGGTTTTATCGGCGCGGCGGCCGTACTCGCGTATCGCCACAGCCTCTGTTATAGTCAGTGTCTCAGTCTTGCAGCGCTTTAGTACTGAGCAGTTTTTAGAAAAGTGATATACGCCTGAGCCTGTGCTGTTGCAGATGTATACTTTTCGGGTGGTGGCTCCGGCAGGCAGCGCTGCATTGTGTGTTGCCGCTTCTTTTTTTGCTTTTTTGGCGGCAGCAGTTTCGCGTTCGGTTTTTCTGAAGTCCCAGGGGGCAACCGGATTTGGGGCCTCCCAAAGCCCGCGCTTGTATCTGCGTGCATCAGCTTCCATGTTGGCCAGGTTTTTATCTTTAGAGTAAGCCTTGTAGTGCCATGCAAATCCGTTCTTAACTAATTCTTCGTTCAGGCTGCGGCCATCTGGTAAAATAATGGTGCCCACTACACGGCCATAGCGGTCTTTGTTGTGTTCTATCAGGCGCACTGTTTTACCAAAGGCTAAATCAGAAGTGAACTGACGTGCCCGTTGTCCAAAATCCTGATTTTTCTCAGGGCTATCTACCCCATACAACCTCACTTTTATAGTTTCGCCATTGCGGAGCAGTTCTATTGTGTCGCCGTCTTTAACAGCTACTACCTTATCGCCGGTTGTTGTTGGTTTTGTTGCGGTTGCTGCCGGAACATCTGCATTAGTTGCGGCAGGGGCAGGTTGAGTTGGCTGGGTTTGTGTAGGCGTAGCGCCCTGGTTAGCTGTCTGTTGCCGTTGCCTGAACTGCTCCTGTACTTCCTGCTTATCGGTTTGTTTGCAGGCAAGCAGGCAGCATAAAGCAACATAAATGAACAGGTGGCGAAACATATGCGAGGGTTTTAAAAGTTATACTTTATTTGGCAGCGAGTAGTTTTATAGAATGGCAGCGGTAGTCTGTAGTTCTGGTGTTTCGGAGTTTTGGCGCGTACTGATAGGTAAGGTAAATTTAAAGATACAGCCTTCGCCGGGAGCGCTTTCAACCCAGATACGTCCGCCATTGCTTTCAATAAAGTCTTTGCAGAGCGCAAGGCCAAGGCCGCTGCCTTTTTCGCGGGCGGTGCCCAGTGTTGTATAAGTGCGTAGGCCAAAAAGCCGCGCCTGGTTCTCGGCACTGATGCCAATACCGGTATCGCGTACTGCTATCTGCAGTTGTTTATTTTCGAGTAATTCAGTCGCTATAGTTATAGTATCTGCCTTGCTACAGAACTTTATTGCATTAGATACCAGGTTCCGAAGCACCAGTTTTATCATTTCGGCATCAGCATAGGCAAGTGCTTTGGGGTGTACTTCATTATAGAGAGCTATTCCTTTACGTTGTGCCTGAGGTGTCAGCAACTTAATATTTTCTTCGACCAGGGCATGTATGCTTACGTGTTGCAGTTTCAGTGTTGCGCCCTGCATCTGCGACCTTGTCCAGAGCAACAGGTTATCAACCAGCCAGAGCGTGTTCTGCTGTTCACCTTCCAATACTTTGGCGAAGTAGTGGAATTTCTCTTCCGGAATCTTACCCATCGACAGCATTTGCAGTAATGATTTAAGCGACAACAAGGGGCCGCGTAAGTCGTGCGCTACCACCGAGAAAAGTTTGTCTTTCTGATAATTCAAACGCTCCAGTTCTTCTTTTTGGTTGTGTAGTGCATGTGCCTGCTCTGCCAGTTCGTTCTTTTGCTGCTTTATATTTTCGCTGTAGCGGCTCACTTTCTTGTTTTTGCGCGATAGCAGCTTATTCAGCCTTTTCATGCGGCGGTTGCCCCTGTAGGTTATAACTATAAGCGCGAGGGCCATTATCAGCAGCACAATAGTGGCATACTGAATAAACGTTTTGTTTTTCAGCTCATGTTCATGCCGCTCATGTTCTGCCAGTAACAGCAGGTTTTCTTTTTCTTTCTGTGCCGTTTCATACTTTACCTGAAAGCTGGTGGTTTGTCGGGTAATTTCTTCGGAGTTGGTACTGTCCGTATAGATCGTATACAATCGCAGATACTCGTAGGCCTCCTTATAGTTTCCTATCTCGTTATAGATCTGGTGGAGGGTTTCAGCAGAAGTTTTTATCTCGCTCTTTGAGTGCGTTTGTTGTGCCAGTTCAAGGCTTTGGTGCCCGTACAGTGTCGCTTTCTCATAGTCCTTTAGGCCCCAGTAAGTTTCAGCCATGCCGCGGTAGGCGTAAATACGGTCGTGCAGGTTATTGCTCCGGAAAGTTAGTGCCAGACCACGTTGCAGATAATGTAAAGCATTTGGGTACTTCCCCTGTTTCTGATAAGTGAACCCGATGTTTACGAGGCTGATGACCACGCCCCGCTGATCGTTTATTTTCTCTTTCAGGGGTAACGAGCGCAGGTAATACTTCAGAGCCAGATTATAGTCTTTCTTGCGCTGGTATGCATTGCCCATATTGGTCAACGCCCTTGCTATGGATATGGTATCGCGGGCTGCGTTACCGTAAGTGAGTGCCTTCTGATAATAAGCTATAGCCTTGCCATAGTTGTTCTGTCTGTTATAAATATTGGCAATGTTGTTGTAACTGGCGCTCAGGCCAATTGTATCTGCTATCTGCTCACGTAGCTTTATAGCCTCGTAATAATGCTCTGTAGCTGTGTTATAATCGCCGAGGTTAAAATAGCCAACTCCGGTATTGTTATATGCCTTTGCGAGCAGCTTTTTATCTTCGATCTTGGCGGCAGCTTCAATAGCTTCTTTACCAAAGGCTACCGCTTTTTTAGGATCGGAGTACCAGTACGATTTACTAAGGTCGCAGAGTTCTTCTGTTCGGTGGTGCAATGCTGATTTGTCCTGTTCTGTACTGCTATTAGCTGTATTGCCTTTGAATGGCGGTACAATCAAAGCAAAAATAAATTGGAGCAGCAGGACAGCAGTCATCAGTAGTGGGGTGTAAGCGTTAGTTTGTTTTGTAGGGTATCAGGAGGCATATACAATACAAATATACTATATATTAATTTATAAAAAACATACCTGTCGTGTTGTTTTATTGTGCTTTAGCCGGTGGGCAAATAACCTGTTAAGCTATAGTTCATAAAAAAGCCCTTCACCAGGGTGAAGGGCTTTTGGGAATATAAAAAGTAAGTTGTTATTGTTGAATACCTGGCACGCCAACCGGCATTGCACTGTGCCAGTTAAACTCAGCTGCTTTGCGGGCAGTAGGAGCCAGTTCATCCATCGTATCAGCATTGTACAGGCGACCATTACGCATCACATACTTAATGGTATTTGTGTTGCGGATGTTCTCCAGCGGATTGCTATCCATAATTACAAGGTCAGCCAGCTTGCCGTTTTCGATTGATCCGATATCACCTTCAAGGCCAAGCGACTTAGCTCCCAGTATAGTAGCTACTTTCAGCGCGTCGTGGTTGCTCATGCCACCAGACTGCACCGACCATAACTCCCAGTGGTAACCCAGGCCCTGCAACTGACCGTGCGAACCGATACCTGCCAGGCCACCTTTTTTAACAAGGTTGTTCACAAACTCGGCGTGGCGCTCGAAAATGTGCTCTTCTTTTGCAAACCAACCTGGTCTGCGGCGCGCTTTTGAGTCCAGCTCTGCTTTAGGAGTAAAGTAGTTCAGCTTTTTGTCGCCAACTACATCTTCTGTTGCATAGTAGTAGTTTTCTGCCCAAGGGCCACCATACGATACAAGCAGGGTAGGAGTGTAGGCCATTTTTGTTTCGGCTACAAAATCAATTACATCCTTGTACAGCGGGTAGATCGGGAAAGAGTGCTCATGGCCAGGATAACCATCTATCGCCTGGGTCATGTTCAGTTTAAAGTCGAGTCCACCTTCTGTAGTTGGCAACAGACCCTGCTCTTTGGCAGCCATAATGATCCACTGGCGGTGCTGACGGTTACCAACCAGGTACATTTTTATAGTTTTGGTATTGTAGTACTCAGAGTACTGGCGCAATATGCTCTTTGCCTGATCAAGGCTCTTCAGGTTATAAGACCAGAAACCAACACCAGGGCCGGTTGAGTAAACACGCGGTCCAACCATTTTACCGGCATCTACCATGTCAGCATAAGTTAGTACGTCGGTTGTACCAGTTTGCGGGTCGCGGGTTGTAGTTACACCGTAAGCCAAGTTAGCGGCATACATCCATACCTGATTAGTGTGTACACCCCAGCGCGGCCACATGTGTGCGTGCGTGTCAATAAAGCCAGGCGTAATGGTCTTGCCCTTTACATCAATCACCTTAGCGCCCTGCGGCACTGTGAGCGAGCCTGATTTACCAACTGCTTTAATGCGGTTGTTCTCTACCAGAATGTCGCCGTTTTCAATCACTTCGTTGCCATTCATAGTAATAATGCGTGCGCCTTGCAGCAACACAATGCCCTGCGGTATATCACGCTCCACCTGAATGGCAATTTTTGTTTCCTTAGGCTTGTAACCTTCAATAACGATAGCTTCTTTCTCAGTTTTAACACTATCAGTTTTTGCTTCGGCTACGCTTTTTTCAGCTTCTTTCTTTCGCTCGGCTTCACGGTCCATTTCTTCTTTCTTCGCTCTGGCTTCATCCAGGTTATAAGCAAAGAAACCATGACCGATTGTCCAGTAAACGGTTTTGCCATCGGCAGACCAGCTCGGGAACTGACCACCAATTTCGGTTAATTTCCAGCTCGGGAATTGCGAAGAAGCAACATCAGCTACAGAAATAGTTGGTGTTTCGCCACCTACTATCGGTATAGTTACCACGTAGATCTCGTTATTGATCAGGGCAAGGGCTCTGTCGCCAACTGGTGCTTTGATTAAAGTAGTAGCGTTCGACGCTTGTTGCTGCGGTTCGCGCTCGTTCTGGTGCAGCATGTGGCACATTTCTTCCTGAACGCCATCGCCGTTTACAGTACCAAATGTTGTAATACCTTTCACCTTCAGGTATGATTTCTTATCTGTACCATCCCAACGGATAGAGATCAGACCATCGGCATTGCTGTACAGGTAAATGCGGTCTTCGCCTTTAACAAAGTGTGGGTTAGCGCCCTGGTTGGCATTGGTTACAAAGGTGCTCTTGCCGCCTTTAGCCGGAATCCAGTTTATAGTTTGTCGCGCTGCAAATGCACCCGGACCTGGTTCTTCTTTATAAGCCTGTGCAGATCCTTTAGTGAAAACGATGCGCTCTCCATTCGGAGTCCAAACCGGCTCCTGGAACACGGCATTTTCCTGCGTTAACTTTACAGGTTTGCCTTTGCCATTCGCATTGGTTTTGTAAATAGCGCCACCGGTTTTCTCATCCCAGGTTACGTAAGCTATAGTTTTACCATCCGGCGACCAGGCAGGCTGGGCCTGTGTAAACTCCTGATCAGCCAGGCGTTTTGGTTTACCATTCGGGTAGTCCATTACATATAACCTGTCCAGCGCAGTAAAGGCTACTTGCTTGCCATCCGGAGACACGGTTGCATCGCGCAGCTGCGTAACCGTCATCATTTTATCGTCTTTGATCGGGTATTTGAAGTCCAGCATAGGACCAACCGCAATCTGGGTTTTTACCTCGAAAGGAATTTCTTTGGCTGCACCGCCGGCTACCGGTATACTATAAATTTTACCGCCATAAGATGCTACCAGGTTTTTGCTGTCTGGCGTAAACGACATGGCAGGTAATACACCCATTGGTGCTATCGATTCCTGCTCGTCGCGCTGCACAGGGTAGGCCAGCCATTTTTCTTCGCCGGTCTGCAGGTTCTGGGCAATTAAGCCGGTTTGGTTGTTGTGGCGCGTACCATAAACTAGCCAGTTGCCATCCGGCGACAAGGTTGGTGTGAAGGCCGAACCGTAACGAGCTGTTCTGCCGGAAATTTCACCGGTCTGACGATCGAAAGTTGCCAGTTGGTACTGTGGCAATTGGGCGTTATAGTTCCAGGAACCATTGCGTTGCGAGAACCAGATATAACGGCTGTCTTTACCAAAAGCAGGCTCTACTGTTTTAAGTGTTTCCGGCTTGTTGATCAACTGTACACCAGCACCGCCCTCTTTGTGGTACAGGTGCAGTTTAAGGTTACGACGTCCTTTTGAGGCTACCAGGTACTCACCATCCGGAGTCCATTCGGCAGAGAAAAAGTTTTCGTTTTTGCTCTTGCTGATCTGTTTGGTCTTCTTGGTCGCCAGGTCCATTGTCCAGACGTTATCCGAGCCATCTCTATCTGAAATGAATACAATGGATTTACCGTCCGGGCTGAAGCGGGCTTGCGTATCAAACGCCATGCCTTCGGTTAGCTGCGTTGCTTTACCACCTGTTATGGGCATCAGATACAGATCGCCCAGCATATCGAAAATGATCTGCTTTCCATCCGGGCTCACATCCAGCGAAAGCCAGGAGCCTTCGGTGGTGTTGATGTCTATTTTACGAGCCCCTTCTAACGGAAGATCCTTTTTCTCTTCCTTCTTGGGGTCGTCTTTTTTGGGTTTTGCTGCATCCTGTGCCATTGTTGGTTCCAGGAACAGACCCAGCGAGCAGAGCAGGAGCAAATTTCGCTTCCAGCCGCCTTTAAGTGGGTAAACTGTCTTTTTCATTAAGCTTAGTGTAAAGCAAGTGTATGATTAGTCAAAGTGAATATAATTCAGGAAAACTTCTTTTGAAAGCACTTTATACAAATTGGCTGCAAATGTCTGCAGAAGAGCCTTTTTGATAGCTAAAACCTAGAGAATAAAGATTGAAATTCCTGATTTACTCTAAACAGAGAAGAGGGAAATATCATTATAAGTGGGTATTGTTACTATATTTTAAAAGGGAGTTATTTGTTGGATTTTTCAAATTGAAAATTGACATTTAATAAACTTTTAGCCCATTCCTCATGAAGAAAATTTTGCTCTATCTGGTAACACTGGTTATAGTTGCAGCCTGCAGTTCAACAGATGATCCTGCACCTGTAACTGTCGGGACCATTGATCTGATCACAAAAAATGCTACTCCGGGAGATATCGTGGTAGCTAAGGCAGCCACTAAACCTGCAATTACTTCTTCTTCATCTATTAAAGTTGGGGAGTTAAATGTGCAGGTATTTGCTGGAGATTCAAATCAGGTGCTTTTTATTATGCCTGTAGTTGCTTCCGGTAAAGTAACAGTTGATTACAGTGGTATTGGTATTAATAAGCAGCTTGAATTTACGGTTAGTGCTTACACACCTATTACAAATCCTATAGCTGTAGCTAATACTTTTACAACTGAATTAGATGCTGTTGCTACTAAACTGGAAGCATATGTAAGTGACCCTGTTATAAAGTTGAACCCGGCATATATTGAAGTATTGAACGAGCATAATAAAGCTGTTAAAGAAAACTTCTCTAAGCTGACAGCCGAAGAGCAGTTAAAAATGGCCTATATGTTACGCAGTGTAATGCTCGATAATAAGGATTTTGCATTGGATGCGCCAAATCCCGGACATTTTAGAACGAGCAGCGCTGATGATGTAAGTGATGAAATGTATAAACTTGGTTTGAGTTTTGTAAAAAGTATGATTGTGGGTGCAGTAACCCTGGGCCTAGGTTCTCAATTAGCAACTCTTCCATCTCCTTTATTATACGATAAGGTTGCTGCCGGAGCTTTAAGTGCGGTTAGTATTGGTTTTTTTGTAAAAGCACATACCGAAGCACAAAGGATAGGTGGTATGAAGGGGATAGCCGAAAATATTCTGGCATCATTTTCAGACAATCGTGAAGGTGCCATATCAACGGAGTCGACTGGTGCAGCAGGCGATATTGAGTTTAATAAAGGTAAAGTAAAAACAGTAACGCTTTCAGGAGATTTCAGAACCCTAAATCAAACAGATTACAGCTCTTCAGTCGGGTTCATTAACAATACCCTTAAATACATATCAAAGCTACAGGATTCTTATAACAGCCTGGTTAGTATTGCTAATAAAATCAAAAGCTGGTTTTTCGGAATAGGCCCGGAACTTCCTTTATATGCCAATCCTGTAAAGGCTCAATCTGCTAAAAAAGAACTTCCTTTGCCGGCATCAGATAAGGTTGGTATTAAGAGTATCTCTGATGCAAGTATACAGCTGAAGATGACACCTAAAACTGCAGGCAAATTTGATATTGTTGCAACAAGTACCAGTACCAGTTTGCAGGACAAGCCCTTTAGTTTTGATATAGTTTATACGGATAAAAATTTAAGCATTGTCCAGACAAAGAAGATCACTGCAACTTATAAGCCAATACAACCTAATGCTGTATCAATTGCAGACGGTAACAACCAGACAGTTGAAGCTGGCAAAGCTTTACCAAAACCACTGAAAGTGAAAGTAGTGGATGCAGATGGGCAGATAATGAAGGACATAGAAGTTTTATGGTCAATAAAATCAGGCAACGGCACGCTGAGTGCAGCTAAATCTGTTAGTGATGCCCAGGGTATTGCCCAGGTAACCTGGACCATGAACCAGAACCCTTCAGGAGATCAAAAGGTGGAAGCTATAGTTAAGAAGGGAGATGGCACTTTAGTTTCCGGAGCGCCTATAGAGTTTTCAGCGGTGGGAAGTATACAAGGGATTTGGGTGGCTACCAAAATAAATGGCGTAGCCATGGGCAATTGGGGAAGTGATGGCTATAGGAATAATAGCTTTAAATTAACATTAGAAAGTCAAAAGGGAAGTTGGGTGGCTAATTATTCTTACAGGAATGATGATGGCAGCATAGGCACTGGTAATGCAACACGCCAGATCACGTCTTATCAGCAAGTAGGGCAAATGCTTCATATGACTGATTCTTATGGGCAAAGTGCGACATACCTGATTTCCAACAGAACGGCTACAACTATGAAGCTGACACTTTCCAGCGGAGATGTGGATGTTATGGAAGATGAAGTGTTTGAGTTCGTAAAGCAATAGTTTGAAGGCTTACAGTTTAGCTTTAGTTGATACATATTAAACCAAAAGAGCGAATCAAATGATTCGCTCTTTTGGTTTAATATGTATCAAATTAGATTTACCACCCAACAACCTCAACCTTACTAACCCCACCAGCCAGTTTCTGCACTTTTATCTGCGTGCTGATGCGTTCTTTCAGGGCTTCGACGTGCGAGATGATACCGATCATTTTGCCGCTGGCCTGTAGGTTTTCTAAAGTAGAAATAGCAGCATCTAATGTATCAGCATCCAATGTACCGAAGCCTTCGTCGATGAACAGGGAATTGATCTGCGTGCGGCGGCCGGCTAGGTCTGATAAACCTAATGCTAACGCCAAACTAACCAGGAAGCTTTCGCCCCCGGATAGTGTATTCATTGGGCGCTCGGCTTCGGCCTGATAAGTGTCAACTATAGTTAGCTCCAGGTCTTCGCCCTCTGTTTTCTGGATGCGGTAGCGGTCGTTGAGTTTTTGCAGGTGACGGTTGGCCAGCTCCACTAATCGGGCTAAAGTAAGGCCCTGCGCAAATCGACTGAACTTGTTACCATCAGCAGAACCGATCAGGTCGGCAAGCTGGCCCCAGCGGTGGCATTCTTGTAGTTGCATTTGAAGTTTTGCAGCCAGTTCCTGGTTTTTATCGCGCTGTTGTTTGTCCTGCTCCAGTAACTGCTCCAGTTTAGCTCGCTGTGCGATGAGCTCGCGGAGTTCAGTTGTTTTGGCAGCCAGTTGTTGTTGCAGCACTTCTATTGTTTCTGAAGTCAGGTTTTGAGCTTCAGCCTGTGCAAGGTCGTGCTGCACATCACTCAGCGATTTTCGGGTTTCGGTGAGTTGCTTTTCTGCCAGCACTTTTTGGTTCGCCAAACGGTCTGCTTCGTCGCGGTTCAGCAGCATCAGGCTAAGTGCTTCTATTGTTTCAATGCCCTTTTGTTTCAGCACGTGCAGCAAGCCATCGCGCAAAGTATCCAGCTCCGATTTTTTATTCAGATGGGTGGTGGTGTATTCCTGCTTGCGCTGGCGTTGTTCCTGTAGCTCCAGCTGCTTTTTCTGGTGGGCAGCCCGTGCAGTTTCGGCAGCTTTAGCCAATCGGGCAAGTTCAGTTGCAGCTTGCTGACGTTCCTGCTCAGGTTTTTTATCGCCGAACAGCTGCGTACGCTCATCTTTATAAAGCGTCAGTTTTTGATGTATCTGCTCCAGTATATTCTTCTTGTCCTGCAGGGTTTGTTCTTTTTCGGCAACTCTTTCCTTCAGGGTTTTTACCTGCTCCTGTAATTGTACATATGGTTCGCGCAGGTCTTCATAAACATCACATTGCTGCTGATAATGATTGGTCTTTGCTTCCAGTTGCTGCAAAAGCTCGTGGCGCTGCTGCGCTACAAATTCGAAACTATAGCTCGCAGCAAACGATTGCGCTGTTTGCGTAAATACTTGTTGCTGCTCCTGCAGGTCCTGTAGTTGTGCGTTATAACGTTGCAGTTGCGCTTTCAGCATATCTTCAGATTGCTGTAGTTTGCTTGCCTGCGCCTGTGCCTGTAGTTGCTCTTCGCGGTATTTCTGCAGTTGCTGGTTTATCGTTTCAATGTCGCGGGTATAGGAGCGGGCAGTAGCCAGGGTTTGTGTAAGCATGCCGACAGCTTCGCGTTGCTTTTCGAGTTGCTGCTGCAAGGCTATAGTTTCGGAGATGGCTATAGTTGTACTGCCACGCTGTTGCCGGAAAACTTCCTGCAAGCGCGCCAGTTCTGTTTCTGTCTCAAGTTTAGCTTTAGCAGCCGTTTCGTGCTGGTTTTGCAGGGTGTTTAGGCTTAGTTGCAGCTGTTTTATAGTTGCATCCAGCTCCTTTACCAGTGCCAGTTGGGCATCGCGGCGTTGCTCTTCTTCCGAGAGCGTGCCGGTATAGTTGCCTTCTACAAACGGGTGCTGTTCCGACCCACAAAGCGGGCAGGGCTGATCAGGCTGAAGGGCATGACGGTGCTGCTCCAACTCTTGTATGCGCTGTTGCAGAGCTACCAGTTTCTGAAGGTCTTCCAGCTTTTCGGTTGCCGTTTTATAGTTGGTTTCAGTGGTGGTGAGCTCAGCTTTTTTAGCAACTATAGTTTGATCCAGCACAGTTACCTGCTCGGTTAACTGCTTTGCTTTTTGCTCCTGCAAACTATAGTTCTGCGACAGCTCTAACAAACGCTCGTAGCGGGCCAGCAAAAGCGGCTGCTCCTGCGCCAGTTGCTCCAGCTCATCAATGGTTTTAGTTGCCAGAATGATCTGCAGTTGTGCCAGTTTTTCCTGCTTCTGCGCATCCAGCTCGGTCTGCTTTTGCTGTAGTTCTTTTTGTGATGCTGCTATAGTTTGAAGTTGTGATGCATCGGTCTGTAGCTGCTTTTCTATGGTATGCTGCTCTTTTTTAGTGGCAGCTATAGTTCGCTCTGCTTCCGAAAGGTCTTTTATCGTTTGCCTGAACTCGTGCAGGTTTTCACGCAGGTCTTTCAGTTTGGCATTCTCGTTTAACCATTTTTTTAACGCTGTTGCCTGCTGGGTTATAGTTGCAAGTCTTGCATCCTCCTGCTCCAGCGAAGTTTTCTCTTGCTTCAGCACATTCTCTACCTGCAGATAATGCTCTTTCTCCGTTCTGAACTGCTCTCGTATCGTTTCCAGCTGATGGTCGAGTTGCTGCACCTGAGCTAGGAGTGGTTCCAGTTTTTGTATGGTTTCTTCCTGCTGCTGATGTGCTTTGGTAGCTTCTATAGCCAGTTGCCCGGCCTGCTCCAGTTCCGCTTCTAGCATAGGAAGTTGCTTTTCGAGCGATACCAGTTGGGCCTGCACTTCCGACAGTTGCCCATTGGCAGCTTTAATCTGGGTGAATTCGCCTACAAACTGGTTTGCCTGCTCGTGCTGGTGCAGTTTTACAAAGTCCGGTTGCAGGCTGGCCAGTTTTTCTTCGTGCTGCTGTAGTTCCAGTTTACATTTTTGAGCGCGCTCACGAAGCTGCTGCAACTGTTTCAGCCAGTTAATTTTCTCCTGTAGCTGTGTGGTATCGGAGGTAAGTATAGTTTCGGTTTGTGTGAGCTCTGCTATAGTTGCTTCATATGCCTGGCGCTGCTCTTCGGGCAATAGTTTGCTGTCCTGCAGCCGGCGCTCCAGTTCATCTTTTATCAGGCGTTCGGTTTTCGCCTTTTCGTATGCAAACTTCGATATCTCGGAATAAATACCTGTGTCTGTAATTTTCTCCAATAAGCTGCTACGTTCGTTCTGGTTGGCCTTCAAAAAGCGCGCAAAATCACCCTGCGACAACATCACCGACCGCAGAAACTGACTATAGTCCAGCCCGCAGATCTCGGCCACTTTATCCGGCACCTGACTTGGCTTCAGGTCAAAGGGTTTGTCATCTTCCAGATCGCAGAGCTCCATGTGTACGGCCTGTATCTTGCCATCCAATTTGCCCCGGCTGCGGCGGATCTGCCATTTGCTGCGATAGCGTCTGCCATTGGCTTCAAACTCTACTTCCGATGTGCTCTCCGATGTATGGCGCGTCATCAGGTCCAGCGGTTTGTCGTTGTTGTGGCGGTGCACCATGCCGTAAAGCCCAACGGTTATCGCATCCAGAATGGTGGTTTTTCCAGCGCCTGTCGGTCCGGTAATCGCAAACAAACCGGCATCAACCAAAGGGCTCTGGTCGAAACGGATCACGTGCTCACCTTTCAGCGAGTTCAGGTTCTGGAAACGGACGGACAGGATTTTCATGGGGTAATCGTTAATGGGTAATAGGGCGGTTGTAATTAATATTGTGCTTTATGTATTTTTCAAAAGTACCTATTCGCTCTTTCGGCTTAAAATTATAGTTGAATTTACCATAGTAGAATGAGTTGATGTTTTTCTCTTCTTCACCATGAATAATGTAATACTCTCCATTAAACTCTGCACCGAAGAGCTCAATGTTAAAATCTACCTGAGCAAAATCGGTGTAGGCATGTACTATATTGCCATCCATTACCATCATGGTGTAGGCGTAAAATTTTTCAGGGTTACCGGTAACAGCTTTCAGTATACCGAATATCAAGCCATCGTCTGTTTTGTAGAGCTTATAGTTTAACTCTGTATAATCTTTCTCTAAAATAGCACGATACTTTTTACTTGGAGCTCTTTTTATAAAACACGCAATATCAAGCTTAGCCATCTCCCGGAGCTTTCCTAAAGCAGCTGAATCTGTATAAGCCTGAACAGAGAAGTCCTTAGCAGTTAAGAATGTTTCGTCTTTAAAAGTGAAGGCATTACCTTTAAAACCACGAGGGAGTTCATTAGTAAGGTAGTTTGTATACCTGGCACATGGGTTACCCTTTTTGTATTTTTGAGCACTTACCGCGAGGGGTAGCAGGAGAAAAAGAAATAGTAGTTTCTTCATGGATATCCTTTTTGTATTTCATAATTGGCAAGCCGAGTGTAGGAGTTTCGCACGCTGCGATGTCTGCTATAGTTTAAGACGCAACGTATTGCGTCTCTACAATCTCAAACTCCTAAACTCTCTAACTCTTAAACTATAGTTAGCTTTCTTGTTCCTGGCGCATCAGTTCTAAAAGTTCGTTAAAGCTGGCTACCAGTTCGGTGTGGTCAGAGTCCGGAAACTGGCTATGGCAGCGTTTCAGGAACACTTCTTTTTCCTGCAGCGTGTGCAGATCGGCTTCTTCCAGTACCTGTTGCTCTAAGGTCTGGCGTTCTTTTTTGATGATCGGCGGGCGGTGGATGAGCAGGTGCAGTTCGTCTTTTTTGAGCTGCAGTGCTTCTTCCAGTTGCTGGTTCAGGTCGGGTAGGGGAGCGTCGAGTTCCAGTTGAATCTCGGCCCAGGCTGGCAAATTATAGTTGCTGTTGTCGTAGGTTATGATCTGCTGTTTTACCTTCTCCAGGTCGCCTTTAAAGCGTACCAGTTTGCGGCAGACCGGAATGTCTAGTTCGCGAAGCTCAGCTAACTTACCAGCTTCAAAATCAAGTATAAAAACCACTTTGTTATCGGTCACTTCGCTAAAGCTTAGCGGAATTGGCGAGCCGGAATAACGAATATGGTGCGTGTTGTTAACTTTCTGTGGGCGGTGCAAGTGGCCTAGCGCCACATAATCAAACTCCTTCGGAAACTGGTCTGCGCCGATCTGCCCCAGGTTGCCTACATGTATCTCTTTTTCGCTCTCAGATGCGGTGCCGCCGGCTGCAAACAAATGGCCCATGGCTACAACAGGAACCTGCTGTGCTTTGTAAGGCTGCACGTGTGGCACAAACTGAACGTAATGGTCGGCAATACCTTGTTTTAAACGGGCTTCGCGCTCTTCGTAGGTTTCGCCGGGAACAGATAAACGGATGTCGCGGTCACGCAGGAACGGAACAGCGCAAACGATAAGTTCTGGTTTGTCGGCAGCATTTTTCAGAATGATGAGTTCATCCAGTGGGTCAGGAGTGGCGCCACCTACAACCTGTATGTTCATACTGGCCAGCAGGTCTTTGGGGGCATTTAGTGTCGAAACCGAATCATGGTTTCCGCCTATAAACACGATGTGCCTACAACAGGTAGCGGTTACCTTGCGCAGGAAGTCGTAGTATAGTTTAAGGGCAGTGTTGGATGGAGCACCCGAGTCGAATACGTCGCCGGCCATCAGCAGCACATCTACCTGCTCTTGCTCAATGGTTTGCAACAGCCAGTCCAGGAAGTGCTGGTGTTCTTCGGTACGTTCGAGGGTAACTAGGCGCTGGCCCAGGTGCCAGTCTGATGTGTGTAATACGCGCATAATCATTCATCTCCAAATCCGGAACAAGATACATCGGAATATATAAATATTGCAAATTGGAAGAAAAGAATATTATGCACATGGTCCGGCAGTGGACAATGCGATAGGCATTAATTCTGTAACTATAGTTTTAAGCTAGCAGCCATTTCATAGCCACCTCAAGATCGGAAAAGCTTTTTACTTCGAAACGGGTTTTGCCCTGTGCTTCGGCACGCGAAATAACAGATTCTAAAGACAGCTTATGAAATACGCTATCGGGCAGTACTCTTGCCAGTTTTTTAAGGTTGGTTTGCGAGAGCAGTTCATAAAATTCGTTTGCCATCCAGTCTTTCGCCTTAGGCCCCAGAGCGCCTAAAATTTTACCATTGGCAATGGCCCGTTCTACTTTGTAGTCGCGGAGGGCTTCGTATAGTTTGGTGCCGCCAGTAATCAGTTCGTCGTCAGTTACATGGCGCAGCCACTCCGAGTGCATTAAGTTGCCTTTCAGATCGACTTCGATCCTGTAGAAATCAGAAGCATAATAGGTAATGAAAGGCATAAACTGTATTAAAGTATAGTTGCTGTAGTAAACCTGGGCAATCTAATAGTCAAAAGTATGTAAAAAATTACATCCTGCACGTTATCGTATCTTATTTATTTTGATCGTGCACTATAGGCTGAAACTGTAAGTGAAAATTGCACTTAATTTTAATACAATTAAAAAAAATCCCGCCTGATGGGGCGGGATTTCTATAGTTAGGCATTCACCTTTTGGAAGCTGTTAATGGCATCGCTCAGGTCGTAAACCGGAACGCTGAATTCTTCTTCCAGTATGCTTTGTCCGGCAGCAGAGCGGTAACCAGCGGCGCAGTGTACCATAATTGGTTTGTCCTGCGGAATCTCGTTTTTACGCTCACGTAGCTCCGGTAACGGAATGGTAATGGCACTCTCGAAGATCTTGCCTGCTTTTACTTCGCCGTTGTTGCGGATGTCAACTATGGTATAGTTATCCGGGTTCTGGCGGAAGTCATTCAGGTCGGTTTCTACGCTGGTTTGTGGTAGCTCCGCTGGTGTTAGCAGTGCACCTTTTATGTTGCCTTCGTAGCCGATCTTCGCTGCTTTCCGGATCACAGAGTTCAGCACTTCTTCTGTTTCAGCGATCAGGTAGAACTGCTCATTCGGGCCAACTATAGAACCAAGCCAAGTCTCGAATTTACCGCCTTCCTGTATGTTAATGCTGTTAGGTTTGTGGCCTTTTTTGAAAGTTGCCTGCGGACGTGTATCTACTAACAATAAACCTGCTTCTAATGTAGCGTCCTGCGCTAAACGTGGCACGGCAGCGATACTTTCTTCAAAGCTACGGGCACCGGCCTTGTTCATGGTCACGTCGTGGCCAAAATATTTTGGAATGAAAGGCTGGTCTTCGAGCAGGGTTTTAATGAATTCATCTTCGCTCATGTCCTGCAGCGCGTAGTTCGTTTTTTTCTCACGACCTATCGTTGAGAATGTATCGGAGCTCAGGTTTTTACCACAAAGCGAGCCGGCGCCGTGCGCAGGATACACCAGCACTTCCTCGTTCAGTTTTTTGAAAACGTTGTTAGTGGTGTGGTACATTTGGCGGGCCAGTTCTTCGCGCTTGGCCGTCATGTTACCTACATTCTCGCGCAGGTCCGGGCGTCCTACATCGCCTACAAACAGGGCATCGCCGGTAAAGGCTGCATGCTGCTTGCCGTTCTCATCCAGTAAAAGTATCGTTACACTATCCGGTGAGTGGCCTGGCGTGTTGAGTGCTTTCAGAGTTAGCTTGCCCAATTTTACTTCGTCGCCATCATCAAACGACTGGTGTTCATAATCAGCACCGAGTAACTTGCTTACATAAATGGTGGCACCGGTTTTCTGGGCTATTTCCAGGTGCGAGCTTACAAAGTCGGCGTGCGGGTGCGTTTCAAAAATGGCTACAATGTCGGCATTGTTGGCTTTGGCAAAGTCGAAGTATGGCTGCGGGTCGCGGGCCGGGTCTACAAGGGCCATCCGGCCTTCGCTTATAATGGCATAACTGGCGTGTGCCAGGCCTTTATCATAAAACTGCTCTATCTTCATAGTATGTAATTATACTTGTAAAATCGTAATGGTTGGGCTATTCTTCGGTTGGTAATCCGGCACTTTTCAGCTCGTCGTAGCCACCAATGTTATATACATTTTTAAAGCCTGCATCCTGCATCAGTTTGGCTGCTTTGCTGCTTCGGTTGCCGCTTTTGCAGTACAGGTAGTACGTCTTGTCTTTATCTAAATTTCCTAAACTTTTGGCAAAATCACCGTTCAGGAAATCGGAGTTAGAAGCTTGCTGCAAATGACCGGCATCAAACTCTTCCTGGGTGCGCACATCTATCAGCATACCTTGCTGTTTGGTGACTTGCTTTTTGTATTCGGTAGGGGTAAGTTGTTTAACGTTAGTGGCATCCTGCTGCGGTTGGGAGCAGCTAAGGAGAGCGGCAACTATAGTTAGTCGGATCAGCTTCATGGGCTTGCGCTGTTAGTTTGAACAGTTAAAGGTATGAATTTAAGGTAAAAACTGCCAGCAGCGGTATTTGTTTTCTGAGTGAATGAGGTTAAATAAAAAGCCACTGCTACCTTACATAACAGTGGCCTGAACTATAGTTGCGTGCTAAAGTCCTAAAATATGCGGCAGGTGTTTATCGAATCGATGATGCTGGTAATGGAGCTGTCTGTGAGAGAGTAAAATACGTTTTTGCCTTCGCGCTTGGTGTTTACCACACCTTTGTCGCGCATGTTGGTCAGGTGGTGCGACAACAGCGATTGCTCTATCTGTAAAATTTCCTGCAGTTCGCTTACCGTGAGGCGCTCCTTTTGCTGCAGCAGGTCGATGATGCTAATACGAACCGGGTGTGCCACGCTTTTAAGTACGTACGCCGCACGCTCCAACTTTTTCTTATCTAACCGTACCTTCAAACTGCTCATAGTGTGTTGTATTAGTATTTTGCAATACATGAACATCTGTTCATGTTTACTAAAACAGTACAATTTTAAAGCTTGTGTGGTTCCGATGTAATCAAAAAAAGCAGCACAAGCCGAAGCCCGCGCTGCTTTTAACTATAAAAAAACAGGAGATTTGATTGATTCTCTCAAAAGTACTTAACCCACCCCTACCCTCTCCGAGGAGGGGAATTTCTGCTCAATTAATTTATTTAATATAACGCGTGCGTCTTCGCTCGTGTCGAACTATAGTCTTGGTCTTCGGTCCAGTCGGATTGCAAATCCAACTTTACAAGTAAGTCACGGATCGTAGATTCGCGCCAGTAAAAGAGAATGAAACTACCTTACTCCAAGTACGAATTTTAAACGGTTTCTAATTCCCCTCCTCGGAGGGGTAGGGGTGGGTTAAAGCACCTGAGTAACTATAGTTGCAAACTAAAATTAATTAGGATGCACCATACCCGTCGCGTGCTGGGTTACATCAACGCCTAACCCTTGCGCTACACCCAGGCCTAAGCTGATATCGGCACGGAAGAAATGGCACAGCTGACGGTTGATGATCAGGTCGCGTTTTTCGCCGCTGATGCCGCGCATAGAGCCTACTATATTGCTGATCGTATTAGCCTTATCTTCCGGTGTCATTAAACGGAACAGGTCGCCGGCCTGTGTATAGTGGTCGTTCTCGTTTTCGCCGTTGCGGTCAAACCAATCCGCATACACATCGCGCTGCAGTGGCTCGGCTGGCTGCTTATAGTTTTCATCTGCAAAAGTATCGTCGAAGCTATTGGGGAAGTAGTTTGGCTTGCTGCCGCCGTTGCCATCTATGCGCATCGCGCCGTCGCGCTGGTAGTTGTTGGCAGCAAACGGGCAACGGTTAACCGGAATCTGCTCATAATTGGCACCCAGTCGGTAACGCTGTGCATCCGGGTACCCTAAAATACGGCCCTGCAGCATTTTGTCCGGCGAGAACGAGATGCCATCTACCACGTGCGCCGGTGCAAAAGCGGCCTGCTCTACGTGTGCAAAGTAGTTGTCGGGGTTTTCGTTCAGTTCCAGCACGCCCACATCTATCAGCGGGAATTCTTTCTGCGACCAAACTTTGGTTACATCAAACGGGTTGAATTTGTAGTTGGACGCTTGCTCTTCGGTCATGATCTGTACTTTGAGATCCCAACGCGGGAAATCCCCTTTATCAATCGCTTCTACCAGGTCGCGTTGTGCGTGGTCTGCATCTACGCCGCGCATTTTAGCAGCCTCTGCATTGGTAAAGTTCTTAATGCCCTGCTGCGTTTTAAAGTGAAATTTTACAAAGTAGCGCTCATTTTCTTTGTTGATGAACGAGAAGGTATGGCTGCCAAACCCGTGCATGTGGCGGTACGAGAATGGCGTGCCGCGGTCGCTCATCAGGATCATCACCTGGTGCAAACTTTCTGGGTTAAGGCTCCAGAAATCCCATACCATGGTTGCGCTTTTGCAGTTGGTATAAGGGTCGCGTTTTTGGGTGTGGATGAAGTCCGGGAATTTCTTGGCGTCTTTAATAAAGAATACCGGTGTGTTGTTGCCCACCAGGTCCCAGTTGCCATCTTCGGTGTAAAATTTAAGGGCAAAACCACGCGGGTCGCGCTCGCTGTCGGCACTACCTTTTTCGCCACCTACTGTAGAAAAGCGCAGGAAAACACGCGTCTGCTTGCCAATTTCGCTGAACAGTTTAGCCCGGGTGTATTTGGTGATGTCATGGGTAACAGTGAAGGTACCGTAAGCACCGGAGCCTTTGGCATGTACGACGCGCTCAGGTATGCGCTCGCGGTTAAAGTGGGCCAGCTTCTCGTGTAAAAAGTAATCCTGCAGCAATACTGGACCGCGCGGACCAGCAGTTTGAGAATCTTCGTAATTATAAACTGGTATACCGGATGAGGTGGTGATTTTGTGGTTTTTCTCTTTCTCGCTCATTGTTGGTTTCTTTTAGAGTAGTGTTCCGTAAGGATGCTCCAAAAGTACCGGGAGTGGTTTCATAAATCAAATTGATTGATTTTATGGGATGATAGCTTTTGTTTATAACTATAGTTTTCCAAGGTGTAGAGAGAAAAAAACTGGGCTTTTTGTCATCCTGAAAGGATCTTGTGGGCTTGTAGCAAAAGCTTAACCTACCTTCCACCAGGTTTCTTTACAGAATGACAGAGTATTTTTTGCTGAACTATAGTTTAAAAGAAAATAACGGCAAACAGTGAACCTGATGCGACCAATACCCAAAGTATAGCTCCCTGCAAAAACGGACGGGCACTGATACTTTTTATCGTTTTCAGGTTAAGGTTGATGCCGATGAAGAACAGGCTAAGCAGCAGGAATTTTTTAGCAACTATAACTATAGCCGGCGCTGCAGTAGCAACTATAGGTACAAACGTGTAGAGCACCGATGCCAGCAAAAACAGCGGAATAAAAAGCGGCAGGTTGAGTTTTGTTTCTTTGCTTTTGAACAGGAACGCCGATACTAACACCGTCGGGATGATCCAGAGTGCGCGGGTAAGTTTTAGCGTAGTGGCAATCTCCAGCGCCTTAGCCCCATACTTACTGGCCGCCCCCACCACCGAACTTGTATCGTGAATGGCTATGGCTGCCCATACACCAAACTGGCTTTGCGTCAGGTTAAACCAATCGCCAACTATAGGAAACACGAAAAGCGCCAGCGCATTCAAAATAAAAACAATAGCCAGCGAAACCGATATCTCAGCAGGTTCGGCTTTTATAGTTGGCGCCACTGCCGCAATCGCGCTGCCCCCGCAAATGGCCGTGCCCACCCCAATTAAATGTGACAGCTTTGCCTGTATGTTAAAGACCTTACCCAGTATGTAAGCCAGTCCCAACGTTATAGTTAAAGAGATAGCCGTATAGATGATGCCTGATAAACCGGTAGCGCTTACCTGGTGCAGGTCGATGCCAAAGCCCAAACCAACTACAGCGATTTGCAAAGCGTATTTAGATGCAACGGATGTATGTTTTTGCCACGGGTTACCAACTATAAGCCCCATTACCAAACCTAGAAACAAAGCAAGGGGCGCAGAAATGTAAGCTGTGGAAACTATAGCTAGCACTAAACCAGCTATCAGTATTTTCTGGAGTAAGGGATAGTTGTTGAGTAAGGGTAGGGGCATTGTAATTTGTCAGGTTGCGTGTAGCAAAGTTATGCTTTACGCACAAAACCTAAAACGACTCGCCCAGCACTACAAAAAAGTTTATGCCTTCGTGGCCATAACCGGCATCCAGACGCACATTAATTTTCTCTTTCGGGTTCAGAGCAAAGCGCAGTCCGGAGCCTATGGTATATTTCAGCCGGTCAAAAGCCAGGTCTTCGGTTTTATCAAACACATCGCCCACGCCTGTAAATGCCACCAGGCCAAACCTACCCTTTACCGGGAAGCGGTACTCCAGTTGCGTGGCCACCACGTTCCGGGCCAGGAAACGGCTGCGGGCATAGCCGCGCAGCAAACGGTCGCCGCCTATGGTTGCCATACGCATAAAAGGTACTTCGTCGGTGTTTATAGTCAGCACCGTGTTGCTGGCCAGTACATGGTTTGGCTTTAGCATAAAGAACTTACTGAAGTTCAGGTTATAGTTGCTATAGTTAAAGTCGCCGCCCAACATACTGCCAAACCGGTAGCCCGACAGCTCCAATAACATCCCGCTGCTGGCAAACGACACATTATCCCTACTATCAAACAGTAACACAAGTCCCACGCCATTGTTAATACCGCCCTTGTAACCGCTTATTTGCTGGGTTTCCAGTTGGCTGGGCTGGTCTTCTGAGATCGGGTTTGTTTCGGAGTTGTAATACTTGGTTAGTTGCACATCCGGGCCTACAAAAATACCATTGCCAACCTGTTTCAAGGCTGCCAGTTTTGTGCCGACCAGGTCATACTCGTAACGCTCTTCGTTATCCTGTGAGCTGTTGTTGCCGGTGCCGTAAAAGCGGTCGGTGTACACGCGGTGTCGCACTTCGCCGCGCAGCAGGTATTTTTCTTCGCGGGTAAAGACATTCCACTCCAGCCACTGGTCCATTTGTTTGTTCAATGTGTAATCTGCAATCAGGCGCGCTGTAGACAGGCGGGTATAGGTGCTGTCGGTTTTGCTCTGTAGTTTAAAAAAGCCGATAAGCGCTACGCCAAAGCCCAGTTTGGTATCGGGAGTGTAATACAATACCGGCACCGGTATCAACCCTTTTGTTTTTTCTTTGGTAACTATAGTTGAGTCGGGAGTTTGGGCTCCTACTTTAAAAACTATAGTTAGCAGGAGCAGGGAGAGCAGGAGCGGGTGGCGGTAGTTCATAAAACTATAGTTTAAAATCTGGCTGCTCTTAGGTAAGCCGGGTTACATAAAAGGCTTAACTCACAGTAAGATATAATATTTTGACAATATAGTCCATAGTTGAGTGAGCCGCTCATAATTTTTAGTTGCTGTATAAATGTTTTAACAACAGTATCCTTATATTTGATTACACTAAACTAACCTTAACTATTTCTCACTTTTACGCTAACTCATGAAGAAAATCTTAACCATTGCAGCCTGCCTTGCATTTGGAGCCGGCAGCGCGATGGCGCAGGAGACTTTTCCGCGCAATGGGGTGTACGATGAGCGGCCGGGCCTGGTAGCCCTGACCAACGCCACCATCCACACCGACTATAAAACCACACTCAACAACGCTACGCTGCTTATACGGAACGGTAAAGTAGAAGCTGTAGGCACCAACGTAAAAGTGCCTGCTGGTGCTGTTGTAGTTGATGCCAAAGGCAAGCACATTTACCCTGCTTTCGTGGATATGTTCTCTACTTACGGATTACCGGAAGTAAAGCGCGAGTCACGTGGCTGGGGTGCTGCTCCGCAGATGGAGTCTAAAAAAGAAGGTGCCTACAACTGGAACCAGGCCATCCGCCCGGAAACCAACGCGGTAGAGCTTTTCAAGGCAAACAGCAAGCAGGCCGATGAACTGCGCAAGCAGGGTTTTGGTACGGTGCTAGCCATCCACCGCGATGGTATTGCACGTGGTACAGCTGCCCTGGTAACACTGGCTGACAAGCGCGAAAATGAAGTGATCGTGCTGGATAAAGCCGCCGGTGCGCTGTCATTCGATAAAGGTTCTTCTACCCAGGATTACCCGGCTTCACTGATGGGCTCTATTGCTTTGCTGCGCCAGACCTACCTGGATGCACAGTGGAATAACCAGAACCCGGGCCGCGAGCAGAACATCTCTCTGAAAGCCTTTACAGATGCCAACCGTTTCCCACAGATTTTTGAAGCAAACAGCAAACTGGATGTGCTGCGTGCTGATAAAGTAGGTGATGAATTCAGAACGCAATACATCATTAAAACCAACGGCGACGAGTACCAGATGCTGAACGAAATCAAAGCGACCAACGCGCCGCTGATCGTTTCGGTTAACTACCCGGATGCCTATAACGTGGAAGACCCATATGATGCGCGCCGTGTGTCATTAGATGCCATGAAGCACTGGGAAATGGCACCTGCCAACGCTGCCATGCTGCAGAAAGCCGGTATTACATTTGCCTTTACGGCATCGGACCTGAAAGATAAAAAGGACTTTTTACCGAACGTTCGCAAAGCTGTGAAGTATGGTCTGCCGGAAGAAGAAGCTCTGAAAGCGCTTACCGTTACGCCAGCCAAATTGCTTAAAGCAGAAAACGTAGTAGGTAGCCTTGATGCTGGTAAACTGGCTAACTTCATCGTAACATCCGGTAACTTGTTCGCAGACGATAACCTGATTCTGGAAAACTGGGTGCAGGGCGACCGCTACAAGATCACCGAAGTGCCGTCAGATTATAGAGGCGTTTATACCTTAAAGATTGGCAACAACACCTCTAAAAAACTGAAAATCGCCGGTACTCCTGATAAGCCGGAGCTTTCTGTAATTGGGGCCGATACGGTAAAAGGTAAGATCTCTTTCAATGGTAACCTGGTTACGCTATCATTTACAGATAGCAAAAAGAGCAACGAAACGATAAGACTAAGCGGCTGGCTGGCTGATAAAAACCTGCAGGGCGAAGGCCAGTTGCCGGATGCCAGTACTGTAAAATGGTCGGCTACGTTCTCTGAAGCCATGACGCAGCAGGATAAAAAAGACGCTGCCAAGAAAGCCGAAGAAGTAGAATTGGGCAAAATGATTTATCCGTTCCGGGCCTATGGCCAAACCGAGTTGCCAAAGCAGGAGACTGTACTTATCAAAAATGCCACCGTTTGGACGAACGAAAAAGAAGGCAAACTGGAGAATACGGATGTCCTGATCAAGAATGGCAAGATTGCGAAAGTTGGCAAAAACCTGAGCGAATCGGGAGCTAAAGTAATTGACGGTACAGGTAAGCACGTAACGCCGGGCATCATTGACGAGCACTCACACATTGCTCTGAACGGCGTGAACGAAGGTACCCAGGCGGTTACCGCCGAAGTGCGCATGGCTGACGTTGTAAACTCTGATGACGTGAACATTTACCGCCAATTGGCTGGTGGGGTAACTACATCGCAGTTGCTGCACGGTTCGGCTAACCCAGTTGGTGGTCAGTCGGCTATTATTAAGCTGCGCTGGGGCAAGAGCCCGCAGGATCTAATGGTAGAAGGCGCTGATGGCTTCATTAAGTTTGCACTTGGCGAAAACGTGAAGCAATCAAACTGGGGTAATACGCAAACTATACGCTTCCCGCAATCCAGAATGGGTGTGGAGCAGGTGTATGTTGATGCCTTTACCCGAGCTAAAGAATACGAGCAGGCCTGGAAAAACTACAACAAGCTCTCTAAAAAGCAGCAGGCCAAAACCGCAGCCCCACGCCGCGACCTGGAACTGGAAACGCTGGTAGAGATCCTGAACGGCAAGCGCCACATTACCTGCCACTCTTATGTGCAGTCTGAGATCAACATGATGATGAAAGTAGCCGATGAAATGGGCTTCAAAATCAACACCTTTACGCACATCCTGGAAGGTTATAAAGTTGCTGATAAGATGAAAGAGCATGGTGTTGGCGGATCTACATTCTCTGACTGGTGGGCTTACAAAATGGAAGTGAAAGATGCTATCCCTCAGAACGCAGGTATCATGCACAACCTGGGTGTGGTTACAGCCATCAACTCGGATGATGCTGAAATGGCCCGCCGTCTGAACCAGGAAGCTGCCAAGAGTGTGAAGTATGCTGGTGTAAGCGAAGAAGACGCCCTGAAAATGGTAACCCTGAACCCTGCCAAACTCCTGCACCTGGACGACAGAATGGGTAGCCTGAAAGCCGGTAAAGATGCCGACGTGGTACTATGGAACGAGCATCCGCTGTCGATCTACGCCCGCCCTGAGAAGACCTTTGTGGATGGTATCGCTTACTTTGATGTGGAGCGCGACGCGAAAATGCAGCAGGAAATGGAGCAGGAGCGCATGCGCCTTATCCAGAAAATGCTGAATGCCAAAGCCGGTGGTGCCAGAACGCAGAACCCAACTATAAAGAAGGCAAGCGTACTGCACTGCGAAGATGTACACCATCACGAAGAAGAAAGCTACCTGGCTTATTAAGTGTTAAATTGTTAAATGGCTAAATTGCTGAAGGTTAAATAGTTGAATCTATAGTTTGAGGAATAACAATTTAACAATACAGCAATCTAACAATCAAATAAGATGAAGATCCATAAAAGATATATATCCGCTTTTGCAGCTGTATTGCTGAGCACGGCTGCCTTTGCGCAGGTGCCCGCGCCGGCTGCCAAGCAAAGCAAACCTGTGTTGCTGAAAGGCGCTACGCTGCACGTTGGCAATGGCACGGTGGTAGAAAATGCTGCTGTAGGTTTTGATAACGGTAAAATTACCTATGCTGGTCCGCAGGCAGGTGCTAACAGCCTGAGCGGCTACGAAGTGGTGGACGTAACCGGCCAGCACATTTACCCGGGCCTGATACAGCCAAACTCCAGCCTCGGCCTGAACGAAGTAGAAAGTGTGCGCGCAACAATAGACTGGCGCGAGATAGGTGACTTTAACCCGAACGTGCGTTCGGTAGTAGCCTATAACACCGATTCTGACATCATCCCAACCGTGCGTGCCAATGGCGTACTGATGACGCAGCTGACGCCGATTGGCGGAACTATAGCTGGTTCGTCGTCGGTGGTGCAACTGGATGCCTGGAACTGGGAAGATGCTATAGTTAAAGCGGATGAAGGTATACACCTTAACTGGCCTGCTATGCTGATACCAACCGGCGACAAAGAGCGCGACGAGCGCCTGAACCGCATGAAGGAAAACCGTGAGAAGACCTTGCGCGATCTGAGCCAGTTGCTGAGCGATGCCGCCGTATTTAAAGCCGCCAAAGCTGACAAAGAGAACCTGAAGCTGAGCTCGATGGCTGGTTTGTTTGATAGTTCTAAAAAACTATACATTCACGCCAACTATGGCAAAGAGATCATCGAATCGGTGAATTTTGCGAAGCAGCATGGCGTGAAAAACATGGTTATAGTTGGAGCAGGCGATGCCCTGGCTGTAGCTGATTTCCTGAAAGCCAACAACATTCCGGTTATCTACTCAGGTGTGCATGCCTTGCCATCGCGCGCTGAAGAAGATGTGTGGCAGCCTTACAAAACACCATACCTGCTGCACAAAGCCGGCATCCAGTTCGCCCTGGACTACGACCTGAGCATCCACGGCACGCGTAACCTGCCTTTTATAGCCGGTACAGCTGCCGCGTTTGGTCTTGATAAAGAACAGGCACTGGCTTCGGTTACGCTGAACGCTGCCAAAATCTTAGGTATTGATAAGCAGGCTGGTTCTGTAGAAGTGGGCAAAGATGCAACCATCGTAGTATCATCTGGCGACTTGCTGGATATGCGTACCAACAATGTTACTTACGCGTTCATCCAGGGCCGTAAAGTAAACCTGGACGACAAGCAGCAGTACCTTTACAAGAAGTTTGATAATAAGTATAAAGAGCAGAAGAAAGCACCGGCTGGTGCTACTACTTCGGCTGGTAAGTAGTTTATACTTGAACTATAGTTCTTAACGAGCTGGCAGTTTTCTGCCAGCTCGTTTTGTTTTATAGCTTTATAATGTGTCACGTCGAGCGCAGTCGAGACATCTTAAGTGTCCTACAGTTTCTCATTTGTCATTTCGAGCCTAAGCGAGAAATCTATCTCAGACTATAGTTAAGTCTATCGATCTATAGCTAACTATAGTTGCCACTTGCCACAAGCTGCTTCTTTCATTGTTACTTCTAATCCTGGGAGCTCTACCAGCCTATCGTTTCATTTCCAGCTTTGGTGCGCTCACGGCCGCGGGGCCCCGTCTTCGGGCATCGCGCTGCTGCCTTCTTGCTACCCTCGCTGCGCTCGTGTTGCCTTACGGCACCGCAACAAGTCAAAGGCGCTCAACCCAAAGACTGAAATCATTTCGATAGCTGCTTTTCTTATAGTTTGATAGGCTATAGTTGCATGGCTTTTCCGTGGTAGTAGTTCCGTGGGAACAGGTAAACCTGCCCTATTCGTGGTCTGTAACTATAGAATGAGAGTTGAAACTATAGCAAAGGTCAATAGTTCCCCTTTGAAGGGGGTAGGGGGATGACAGGCAGCAACTATAGAACTTGGCTGTAACTATGGGGAAGAACAGTAACAGAAAATTCCCCTCCTGGGAGGGGTAAGGGTGAGTTCAAAAGCTAACCATAGAACTATAGCCAAGTTTATTACCCTGTTCTGGGGTTAGGAGCTCTCTTTAAAAGGGGAAGGTTGGAAAGGGTTAAAACAAAAAAGGCAGTTGCTATCACAACTGCCTTCGACTATTGTATAATGGAACGCTACCTTAATAAGCCTCTAACAGGAAAGTAATATCATCGGTAGGAGCGAACTCCATTGGTTTCTGGCCTTGCAGGAAAATGCGGGCTGTAAGTGGGCCTAACAACCGGATTTTGTCGCCTTCTACTCGCAGCATGCTGCCTTCACGCAGGCCAACAACCGGTTGTCTGTTGTGCCCATGGAATTCCAGAATGCGGGTTTCGCGGGTTTCGCCCATGTGGGTTGAGTCCGGGATCGGGTCCAGGTAATGCGGATTGATGTTGAATGGTACCAGTTGCAGTGCATCGAACGTTTTAGGCTGCACAATTGGCATATCGTTAGTAGTACCGATGGTTTTACCAGCCACATTTGTTCCGGCGCTGGTGCCCATGTAAGGCATACCTTTGTTGGCGCGCTCACGCAGTGGTTCAACCAGTTTGTTTGCGTATAGTTGTTTTAAAAGCAGGAACGTGTTACCACCACCTATAAATACGGCTTCGGCTTCGTTAACTGCTTTTACCGGGTTGTCATATTCGTGCGCACCAGTTACGCTGATACCCCATTTCTCGAAAGCTTCGCGGGCTTTGGCTGTATAGTCATTGTGCGAGATGCCGTTAGGGCGTGCATAAGGAATAAACAAAATGCTGCTTTTTCCTTTCAGTAAATCTTTTATGGCTTCCTCGGCATGCTCCAGGTAACCTGTGCCGTGTGTGGTTGACGTGCTGATCAACAATAAATTTCTGCTCATACCCCAAAAATAGGGAATTTGACTGAATTCTATAGTTGATGGTTAAATTGTTAGTTGCTGATTGTTTATTGCTGAATGGCTGAATTGTTAAAGGTTGAATGGTTAAGCTATAGTTTAAGACGCAACGTATTGCGTCTTTACAGCCCTACTTTTCTAACTCTTAAACTCCCAAACTCCTCAACTCTTAAACTCCACTTATTCTTTCTCCTTATTGATGGACAGCTTCAGCCTGATGGTGTCGGCGTAGGGGTCCAGGGAGTGATAGTTGGTGAGCGCCCGCACCAGGCCAACGCTCTTCAGGTCGTACAAGAACCAGATCTCTACATAGAAATCATATAGCCAGTATAGGTCTATTTTACACCAGCCACGAATACGATGATGCAGGTAATGACCTTGTGATAATGCCAGTTCTGCCTGTTGGTGAGGAGGCAGGTTGTTGAAGTCTTCAGGGCTGATCATAATTATATTCGGGTACGCACAATCCAACGGTAATTAAAAAAGGCTGCCCGTGGCAGCCTTTCTCATTAACGTAAATAGTCACTGAAAGATTTTAATTCAGGTACAAAGTATATAACTCAAACCGATGAGAAGCAAAGCTCCAGTGCGAAGATGAAGGGTGAATTTCAACACCATCCTCATCCATCAGTGTAATGGCAAAACCATCTCCCTGGTTCATAGGTTCAGTAAAATGCTTAACCGGGTAAACTCTACCTTCTTCTACCCATTCGTCTGGTTCAAATGCAGGTAACGAGGCATCTATGCATTTGGCATAAACTGCCATATAGCTCGGAGGTACAAATAAATTAACCATATCAATTCAACTTCAAAGTCAGTTAAATAATTCCGCTGCTGTAGCATCCGTTTAAAATCGGAAGGCAGCTGTTAAAGGATGTGCAAATATTATGCCTCAACAAAAGAGCGTCTATTTACCTGAATGAAACGGCTCTCCTGACTGCAATCGGGCAATTAGTAGTGTAATATAGGACATAGAATTTTACGAAGCAAGAGCACCCCTGAAAAGCTCGGTGGCAATAGTAATTTGTTTTAAACCAATCTGTTAAGTATTTTCATATGTTAATGCTTAACCAAATGAGAGCCAGCTTAATCCAATTCACTTCTCAAACAACAAAATTAAAGGCAGCCATTTTGGCCGGTAGTGCGTAGTTAAAAAGTCCTGTAGTTTAAGATCATAAGCAATTCAGCCATTCTCTATGGAAACAACAGCAAATCATAACCGCGACGGCAGAAAACATACATTTCCGGTAGCTCCGGGGGTGTGGGGCCTCAAAACTATATTCGTGAACCTTTACTTTGTGGCCGAGCCTGATGGTTCCTGGGTTTTGGTTGATACAGGAGTTTACGGAGCCGCCGCTAAAATCAGGGAGGCTGCTGCTGAGTTATTTGGACCACAAACCAGACCCCGCGCAATTCTGCTTACGCATGGCCACTTTGACCACATCGGGGCTGTAAAAGAGCTGGCGACAGAGTGGGATGTACCGGTTTATGCGCATCCGCTGGAACTGCCATACCTGACGGGTCGCTCCAGTTATCCGCCACCAGACCCAAGCGTGGGCGGTGGTGGTATGGCGTATATGTCGTTTCTGTACCCAAAAAAACCGATTAACATAACCAGCCATGTAGAATTGTTGCCAGAGGATGGCTCTGTACCCGGACTGCCGGACTGGCATTGGCTGCATACTCCGGGGCATACTGCAGGGCATGTTTCCTTTTTTAGGGAAAGTGACCGCGTGCTGCTGGCCGGAGATGCCTTTATTACCCGCCACGGCGAATCTGTGATGGCTGTCATGACCCAGAAAAAGCACGTGTACGGCCCGCCAAAATATTACACAACCGATTGGGCAGAAGCTTTTAGATCGGTAGAAAAACTAACAGACCTGCGTCCGGCGGTGGCCGCAACTGGGCACGGAATGCCAATGCGTGGGCCAAATATGCTGTTTCAGTTAGAAGATCTGGTCCGTAATTTCTGGACGGTAGCCGTGCCGGAGCATGGCCGCTACGTGCAGGCGCCCGCCATAACCGACGAAGCAGGAGTGGTATCGGTGCCACCAGCGGTAAGCAATCCTGTGCCTAAAGTACTGCTGGCCGCAGGAGTAGTGGCACTGGCAGGCGCTGCTGTACTTGCCATGCGCAACAAGAACGACAAAAGAAGTACTGAAAGGACACAAGGGGCTGGAAGACCGTTTTCACACAACAGGCCACTGAGTGATAACCCGCCAACTACAGATACCAACCAGGACGAAATGCAGGAGGTAACCAATAATTACCCATAACTATAAAAGAAAAGACCAGCTGTGAGGCTGGTCTTTTCTTTTATAGTTAAATGTTATAGTTACTTGGATGATTTTCTGCCGGAGCCGCTTTTTTTACCACCGCCATCTTGTTTGTTAACAGTAGCCCAGGCTCTTTTCTCTGCTTCGTTGTGGCTTACACCGCGTTTTTCATAACTGTCTTCTATGTGTTCAGCCTGACGCTTCTGCTTATCGGTGTAGGCTGATTTATCTCCTTGTGCCATAGTTTCCTTGTTTATAGTTTGTAAGATACTACTTACTTATACGGCTGCTATGGTTAAAAGGGGAGAAGGGGGTATTGCTAAAACCTGAAGAAGATGTTAAAAGTGGTGCCTTTGTCAACTTCGCTCTCTACCTCTATGCGGTCGCCGTTGTTTTCCAGTATCCGTTTTACAATGTACAGACCAAGTCCTGAACCCTCTACGTGTGTGTGCATGCGCTTATACATCGTAAATATCTTGCTTTTCTGGGTTGCGGTAAGCCCAAGTCCGTTGTCGGCAATAGATAGCTTTAGTAAACCCGGTTCTGCCATACCGGCAGTTATTTTAATTTCAGGCCTTCTGTCTGGTGCTGCATACTTCAGGGCATTAGACATGAGGTTGTAAAGTACACTGCGCAGGTTTTTTCGTGAATAATGCTCCAGCGTATATTCATCCAGATCAACCGATATCTGGGCATTACTTTTCTGTATCTGCTCCGAAAGGTTCTCTAAGATCTCATCTATCAGCTCGTGAATAATAACCGGTTCTCTTCCTGTCACACCACTCTGCAGCCGGACAATGTCAGACAGGTCATCGATTACACTTTTAAGCCTTGTTATAGAGTTTGAAATACGGTCCAGTACTGCTATATGCTGGTTTGGCCCCAGGTCATCTTTCAGCACCTCCACAAGTCCTTCCAGGTTTATAACAGGCGACTTCAGGTCATGTGATGCGGTGTAGATAAAATTATCCAGGTCGGTGTTTATGCGTTGCAGCTCCCTGTTCTTAAACATGAGCTCTTCGTTCTTGCGGCGCTCTGAAAGGTCTCTGGTAACTTTTGCAAAACCAATGTGGTGCCCTGAGCGGTCGTACACAGCCGTGATCACGACATTTGCCCAGATGCGGGTACCATCTTTACGTACACGCCAGCCTTCATCCTCAAAGCGCCCTTTTAATTTGGCCTGGGTAAGTTCATATTGCGGGAAATCACTATCCAGTGCATCCTGTGTGTAAAATGTAGAGAAGTGCTTGCCGATAATCTCATCAGCTTTATACCCTTTTATACGCTCGGCACCCAGGTTCCAGGTAACAATATTACCCTGCGTATCGAGCATAAAAATTGCATAGTCCTTTATACCTTCAATAATCAGTCTGTAGAGTTCCTGGCTCTGAAACATCTTGTTTTTAGTGGCGGAAGGTTTTATAGTTCCGTCGTTATTAAGGTTGTTAGTCTTGGTCATTTTCAGAGGCGAACCGGGGAAAGCGGCTTACGAAAAATTATAGTGTTTTAAATAAGCTGTAAGAACGAATTTATAGTTTATATCATCGAATTACAAACCATATATAGTCTCTGCTATACTTAAGTAAGCCCGCTAAGGTTTAACATTCCTATGAAAATTGTACCGTTTATAGTTTGCCGGCACAATTCCGTAACTTTGCGGTATGGTTACATTAAGGCAATTATTTTTAAAACACCAGGCCCAGACATCTGATTTTCCGCTGATGATTGAAGTGGAACGCGCTGAAGGGGTGTATATGTACGGCGTTGAGGGCGAGCGCTATTTAGATTTAATTTCGGGCATAGGAGTAAGTAATGTAGGGCATCGCCACCCGAAAGTAGTAAAGGCAATACACAACCAGCTTGATAAATACATGCACCTGATGGTGTATGGCGAATTTGTGCAGGCACCGCAGGCCAAACTGGCCGAAGCATTGTACACTACACTGCCACCGCGCCTGGATAACATGTATTTCTTAAACTCTGGTGCCGAGGCAGTAGAAGGTGCTCTGAAACTTGCAAAGCGCTATACGGGCCGCACCGAGCTTGTTTCTTGCCGCAATGCCTACCATGGTTCTACACAGGGAGCACTGTCTGTAAACGGAAGCGAAAGTTTTAAGAATGCTTTCCGTCCGTTGCTACCCGATGTGCGCCACATACACTACAATAACTTGCCTGACCTGCAGGATATTACAGAGCGGACAGCTGCTGTTATAGTTGAGACTGTGCAAGGAGAGGCTGGCGTAAGAGTGCCCGAAAACGATTACTTAATGCATCTGCGTGCACGTTGCACTGAAGTTGGCGCGCTACTGATACTGGATGAGATACAGTGCGGATTTGGTCGCACCGGCACTTTTTGGGCATTTGAGCAGTTTGGCATAGAGCCGGATATTTTGCTTTGTGCTAAGGGTATGGGTGGCGGTATGCCGATAGGCGCATTCATAGCGCCGCAGGAAATTATGGCATCGTTTAAAACCGACCCTATACTGGGGCACTGCACCACCTTTGGCGGGCACCCTGTAAGTTGTGCGGCCTCGTTGGCTACCCTGCAAACTATAAAGGAAGACAACCTGCTGGCCGGAGTAGCTGAAAAAGCTGAACTGTTTAAGAAGCTGCTGGTGCACCCGCGCATTAAAGAGATCCGCCATTGTGGTTTGATGATGGCTGCCGAGTTCGAGAGTTTTGATGTGCTGAAAGCCGTGATCGATAAGGCTATAGTTAATGGTGTACTAACGGACTGGTTCCTGTTCTGCGACAACTCCATGCGCATCGCCCCGCCGCTAACTATAACCGAAGACCAGATCCACGAAGCCTGCGAAATTATACTTAAATCAATAGAAGAAACAGTAGGGAAGTAAGGGATAAAGAGCTAACAGCGAAGTCCTGAAAAATAGCTAATTTTGCAGCACTGTGAGAAATACGAAGAAGAAAAAGACATTCGAGATACTCGAAAATATTAGGATAGAAGAGATGGTGGCCGAAGGCAAATGCCTGGCGCGCCATAACAACATGGTAATTTTTGTGGGCGGCGTCGCTCCCGGCGACGTAGTAGACCTGCGCGTTACCAAAAAGAAGAAAAGCTTTATGGAAGCCGTGCCGGTGCAGTTCAGGGAATACTCTGAGTTGCGCGTACAGCCTTTCTGTGAGCATTTTGGTATCTGCGGTGGTTGCAAATGGCAGCACATCGGCTACGATACCCAACTATACTATAAAGAGAAACAGGTACGCGATAACCTGGAGCGTATCGGTAAGGTTGCGTTGCCAGTGTTTGACCCGATACTTGGCTCAGCTAAAGACAAGTTCTACCGCAACAAACTGGAGTTTACCTTCTCTAGCTTCGGTTGGCTTACCAACGAGCAGATACAGTCTGGTCTGGATTACGACCGTAATGCGCTGGGTTTCCATATGCCGGGCCGCTTCGATAAGATTTTGGACATACAGCATTGTTATCTGCAACCGGATCCGTCTAACGCCATACGACTGGCGGTGCGCGATTATACCCGTGCACAAGGGCTGGTGTATTACGATGCCGTAAAGCAGACCGGTTTCCTGCGCAACCTCATAGTTCGTACAGCCAACACCGGCGATCTGATGGTGATCCTGTTGGTAAAGTATAACGATGAGCCTGCCATTTTCGGTATTCTGGATGACCTGTATGCGAAGTTCCCTGAGATCACCTCGCTGCAGTATGTGGTGAACACCAAAATGAATGATACCTTCCACGATCAGGAAGTGATCTGCTACAAAGGGCAACCGTACATTTATGAGCAGATGGAGGATATTCGTTTCCAGGTGGGGCCAAAGTCGTTTTACCAGACCAACGCCGACCAGGCTTACGAGCTGTACCGCCTGACACGCGAGTTTGCAGGCTTAACCGGAAACGAACTGGTGTACGACCTTTACACCGGCGCCGGAACTATAGCCAACTTTGTAGCCCGCCAGGCCCGCGAAGTAATTGGTATTGAGTATGTGCCAAGTGCTATTGAAGATGCCAAGATCAATTCCGAGCTCAACAACATCACCAATACTACTTTTTACGCCGGTGATATGAAGGACATTTTATCGGATGAGCTGATTGCCCAGCATGGTCGACCGGATGTGGTGATTACGGACCCGCCGCGCGCCGGCATGCACCCCGATGTAGTAGAGAAACTGCTGCAGGTACACGCGGATCGTATAGTTTACGTAAGCTGTAACCCGGCCACACAAGCCCGCGACCTGGAGCTGTTATCAGAGAAATATGATGTAACACGTGTGCAGCCCGTGGACATGTTCCCGCAGACGCACCACGTAGAAAATATAGTTTTACTAACTGCAAAATAAGAACTCATGGAAAACGATCCGGAACTGAACGGTAAATACCTGGGCACCATTTCGAAGGATTTTGTAGTGGTAGCCGAAACTTTAAGAGAAGCATCGTACCAGGTGCGCAAACGTAATATTTCCAAGTACCCGATCTTCGTGTTCAGCCGCACGCAGGTGCCGGTTGGTTCTAATTTTTTAGCTAAAGAAGAACTGGCACTGGAGTGGAACATCAACGCATCGTACCTGGAAGATTTTATGCAGCGCCAGTTGGTGTTGGAAGACCGTGCCGAAGATTTTAAAGCCGCCTATAAAGACCCGGACGAATTCTGCTGCCTGTTTGTCGTAGACGGCGAGTTCCAGAATTTCGTGTTCATTCCTTACCCGGAAGATTAGGGTTATAGACAAAGGAACTTTTGATAATAGAGAAAGGAGAGACTTTGGTGGTTTCTCCTTTTTGTTTTATAGTTAAGGCTGTCCAACCATTCCTACCCCTCAGAGCTACGCTTGCTATCTTCGAAATTGCTTCTTGGTAGTCTAAGGTGGAGAGTTTTCTCTGTTACTGCTATAGTTATAGTTTGAGCTATCGTTCTATAGTTGGCGTGAGTCATCCCCCTACCCCCTTCAAAGGGGGACTTTCTGCCATTGCTATAGTTGAGCTGTAGTGCTATAATTCCAGATCACAACCAGGCAGGCGCAGCCTGGCACAAGGAACTACTATCAAGAAAAGGCGATGCAACAATAGCCATTCAACAAACTATAGTTAGAGCTATCGAAAGATATCAGTCTTTGGGTTGAGCGCCTTTGACTTGTTGCGGTGGCGCAGCCAGCACGAGCGCAGCGAGGGTAGCAAGAAGGCAGCAGCGCGATGCCCGAAGACGGGGCCCCGCGGCCGTGAGCGCACCAAAGCAACTATGGCAACAATTGGCCGGTAAAGCTCCCAGGATAAAAGTTAACTATAACATGAACTGCTTGTGGCAAGTAGTAACTATAGTTGACTATAGGACATATAAGATCCTTCGACTTTGCTCAGGATGACATAGAAGCAATTATAGTCTGAGATAGATTTCTCACTTTGTTCGAAATGACAATACTGTAATAGACATAGAAGAGATCTCGACTTCGCTCGAAATGACAGGCTAGAAAGCAAAAAGGAGAAGCTAGTACAGCTTCTCCTTTTCTCAAATCAGTTTATTAGGTCCTAAAAATGCGTCCAGCCCTGAGCCTTCAGTGGGAAAGCCTGGCCGTGCTTGTTGGCTAAGTTAACTCCTTCACTGGCCTCTGTAATTTTACCGATCAGGCTTACATCCGGCAGGTTCTTGATCTTTTCGTAATCTTCCAGCGGAATGGTGAACAGCAGTTCGTAGTCTTCGCCACCGTTCAGCATACACATCACCGGGTCCAAGTTAAATTCCATGGCAGCTTCCAGCATCTGGTTATCAGCAGGCAGGTTTTCGCGGTAAATAGTTGCGCCTACACCCGACTGCGAGCAAATGTGCATCAGCTCCGAAGCCAACCCATCTGACACATCGATCATAGCCGTAGGTTTAATGCCAAATTCTTTCAGTTCGTAGATCACATCCATGCGGGCTTCCGGTTTCAATTGGCGACCAACTATATATTCATACTTATCCAGCTGTGGTTGCATTTCCGGGTCGGCCATAAACGCCTGTTTCTCCCGCTCAAGTACCTGTAAGCCCATGTAGGCTGATCCGATGTCTCCGGTCAGGCAGATCAGGTCGTTTACTTTGGCACCGCTGCGCATGGCGGCTTCGCCTTTTGCTACTTCGCCTATCGCTGTTATACTGATAACTAATCCGGTTCTGGATGACGTGGTGTCGCCTCCAACTAAGTCAACCTTATAGTTCTCGCAGGCTAAACGGATGCCTTCGTATAGTTCGTCTATGGCTTCTACCGTGTAGCGTGCGCCCACGGCAATGTTTACTGTTATCTGCGTTGGCTTGGCGTTCATGGCCGCAATATCCGACACGTTTACCGCCACAGCTTTATAACCCAAGTGCTTTAGCGGGCAGAAGGTCAGGTCGAAGTGGATACCTTCCAGTAGCATGTCGCTGGTAACAACCAGTTGCTTTTCTTCCGGCTCCAGTACGGCCGCATCGTCGCCGATGCCCTTTATAGTGGATGGGTGCTGTAACACCACTTTCTCTTTTATGCGTCTGATAAGTCCAAACTCGCCTACTTCGCTTAGTGGAGTTAGTTCGCTCATAGTTCTATCTTAAATTGAATGGCTGCAAAATTACGAAATATAACTATAGGAATTGTCCCCTTGAGGGGACCATAGAGGTGTTTTTACTTTACCAGACTGATGCTTGATAAAAGGAATTGCTGTTTTTGACTGTACCTTGACACCCCTGTAGTCCCCTCAAGGGGACAATCTGGTTGCAATGTATAGCAACTATAAATAGAAAAAGCGCAACCCGGGCTGCGCTCTTTTCTGCTGTTTCACTATAGATAGGGTTATGCTCCTTTTACTGGTTCCTGTTTACCCGAGGCCAGTAGTTCCTGCTGTTTGCCGGTATAGTTGATGGCCTGCATCTGGGTAATAGTTGTTTCCTTTACTTCCTCAAAAGCAGTTAAATGCTGTTTGCCTACCGGGTCAGCTGCCGGTAGTTTAACTTTCAGGGCGTCTACCTGTCTGCCATTTTTCCAGAAGCGGTAGCAAAGATGTGGACCTGTTGCTAAGCCGGTGCTGCCTACATAGCCAATTGTCTGTCCCTGCTTTACACGCTTGCCGGCTTTGATGCCCTTCGCAAATTTAGACATGTGCAGGTACTGGGTTGTGTAGGTTTTGTTATGCTTGATCTTTACATAGTAGCCATTGCCACTGGTATATTTTGCCTCCAGTACCACGCCATCGCCAACTGTGCGGATCGGTGTGCCGGTGCGGGCAGCAAAGTCGGTGCCCAGATGTGGTTTGTAGCGCTTTTGTACCGGGTGGAAACGGTTTTTAGAGAAACGGGAGCTTACGCGGCTGTACTCCAGTGGCTCACGCAAAAACGCTCTTTTCAGGCTTTTGCCGTTCTGGTCATAGTAACCGACACCTTTGCCCTGATCATAACCGATTGCGTAGATCTCTTCACCTTCGTGCTCAAAGTAAGCTGACTTTACCTGGCCATAACCAATGGTTTTGCCATTTACAATGTGCTCTTCATAGATCATTTTAAACTTATCGCCGGGCTGTATGCGGTTCAGGTCCAGGCGCCAGGCATAAATATCTGCGAAGTGGTTTACAAGCTGCGCTGAGCCGCCGGCCTCAACTAACGAAGTGAAAAGTGAACTCTGGATAATGCCTGCAATGGCGCGCTCTACGGTATCTACTTTGCGCTTTTCGAGTGTAATGTTTAGCTCTTTGCGCAGGTCGTAAATGACATATTCGGTTTCGCTGGGTTCGTAAATAAAATATTGTGCTGTTTTGCCGGAGTCGGGCAGGTGCAGGATGGTATAGTTGTGGTTGGCATTGATACGACGCACGTTAAATACATCTCTTGATTTTTTTGCCAGCTCTGTAACCGTTGCCATCGAGATGTTATAGTTGCTCAGGATTTCGGAGAGGTTCTGGCCGCGTGCAACAGTTGCCTCAACAATCCCCAGCGAGTCGGTTGGAATGCCGTACACAATGGGGGCAGGGGCTTTTTTTGCTGGTTCGGGTGCTGGTTTTAAAGCGGTGGAAGGGCTACTTTGTGCATTTGCTTTATCAAGGCTTGAATTCTTGGCTGCTATAAAAACAAACAGAACAATAGCTATCAGGGTGGCTAGTCCGATACTACGTTTAAACATTACTAGGTGGCTAAAAATTAAAAAATCGTTACGAAAATATGCTGAAAGCAATAGAAATAAAAATGCTTTCTAACACAATAAGCAGATTATAAATATGTTGCAATCCTTTTCACTGATATCAATATATAACTCTTATCTACTGCTCATTTTGTAAGGTTTGATTGCTGTAATGACGGATGGTTTAATTGCTGCATGGTGTTATTTCGAATTTATTTAATAAACTGGTTGCAGGTTGTTAATTATTTGTTGGTTTAATAGGTTGAAAATTAATACTTTAAAGCTATAGTATGCGTGAGGGATAGAGCGAGCCGCGAGAGCCCGACGGCTGAGCAGGCACGCCCAGAGCCTCTTACTTTGACAAAGGAAATTTTTGATGAAGGATAAAAGACCTGTAGTTTCTCCTTTATAGTTTCTGAACTATAGCCTGAACTCGTTTGACCTGACACTATTATTTACAACTATAATTTGTGCTTGCTGTAGCTTCTATTCTCCATCTCATCTCACAACTATAGTTTAACCTAAAACCTGCCTGCATTATTGCATTAAAAAATCTTTTATAACTTTGGTGCTTATGAAAGCATTAGAAGGAAAAGTAGCTCTGGTAACCGGGGCATCAAAAGGAATAGGCCGTGCCATTGCACAAAAGTTTGTGGAACAGGGCGCGCAGGTAGCATTTACCTACCTATCAAGTGTTGAAAAAGGACAGGCCCTGGAGCAGGAGCTGAGCGCTGACGGTGGCAAAGCAAAAGGCTACCGCTCTGATGCATCGGACCTGGCGCAGGCGGATAAGCTGGTAGAAGACGTGATCGCTGACTTCGGAAAGATCGATATTCTGGTAAACAACGCCGGTATTACCCGCGACGGACTGCTGATGCGCATGAGCGAAGAGCAGTGGGATGCCGTGATCAACACCAACCTGAAATCGCTGTTTAACCTGACCAAAGGCGCTACCAAACACATGATGCGTGCCAAGTCTGGTTCTATCATCAACATTACATCGGTGGTAGGTATTAAAGGAAACGCAGGCCAGGCAAACTATGCAGCTTCTAAGGCTGGTAGCATTGGCTTTACCAAGTCGGTGGCGCTGGAGCTGGGTTCGCGTAACATCCGTTGCAACGCTATTGCCCCAGGCTTTATCGAAACTGAAATGACCGGCGAGCTGGACCAGAAGGTGGTAGACGAATGGAGAAAGGCGATTCCGCTGAAGCGTGGCGGTACCCCGGAAGATGTGGCGAACTGCGCTGTGTTCCTGGCTTCAGACCAATCGGCTTACATAACCGGCCAGGTGCTGCAGGTTGATGGCGGCATGCTGACTTAAGAATTATGAATGATGAATTACGAATTATGAATTGATTTCAGGTTCGTGATAACTATAGAAAGACCAATGTTGCGGCGATTGCGTTAGCGGCATTGGTCTTTTTGTTTTATATTGAGTTGGAACTATGTTATCATTTCAACAATACTATACCAATACATGAAGACCCAGACTTATACGCACGAACCCGAATTCAGCATGTTCCTTAGATTTTTTGGTTTCATGTTCGGAGCGATGCTGCTTATTGTAACAGTGATGTACCTTATTTTTGAATTCGGAACACCTGTGTTGGATTACCTGAGATCGGTTGGATTTATGTTCATTCTTTATCCTGTTGTTAGCTCCATTATAGGTGCTTATGGTGCCAGAAAACATACGCTTACTATTTCAGAAATAAATGACCCGGCGCGGGTAGCTGATTGGGCTGTTGAGCTACTGGAAAAGAATGAAATGATAGTTGTAGTTAAGCAGCAAAGCCAAACAGTTTTGCAGCCAACAGGAGGCTTTTATAAATGGTATGCCCGCATGTTCAAAACAGCGCCAGCTACGGTAAGCTATAACATGCAGGCTGTAACTATAACCGGGCTTTCTAAACACGTTGATATTATTGATACAAAAATCAAGTTCGGACGCGTTGAATTTAAAGAACAGCCGTACAAGCACTCATAATTCATAACTATAAACTTGACAGGTTTCCGACTAATAACGACTTATTCGCCGTGGCTGATGCTGGCCTGCCTGGTTGTGGGGGCGCTGTATGCATGGCTGCTTTACAGCAAACGTGCGCCGTGGCCCAAACCTATAAACTATAGTCTGGCAGCACTACGATTTGTGGTGGTGAGCTTTCTTTGCTTCCTGCTGCTGGGGCCAATGGTGCGCTATATCACAAACGAGACTATAAAGCCAGCTATAGTTTTTGCGATGGATAATTCGCAGTCGGTAAAGTTGTTTTCGGATTCGGTGCAGCTAAATCAGGCGCAGCAGGGCCTGCAAACTATACTTGCCAAACTAAAAGATGCTGGCTTCGAAACCGAAATACGCACCCTCAGCGATACCACTAAACCTGAATCTTTAGATAAACTACAGTTTGCAGCGCCAGCCACTAACCTGAGCCAGCTTTTACAGACCGTCCGCGATGATTACCGCGATCGCAACCTGGCAGGGGTAGTGCTGCTTTCGGATGGCATCGTGAACCAGGGCATATCGCCAACTTATGCCAACTATAACTATAACATTTACCCGGTGGCTGTAGGCGATACGGTGGCTAAGAAAGATATTGTGCTGGCGTCGTTGCGGTACAATAAAGTAACCTATAGTGGCAACCGTTTTCCGCTGGAAGCAGAGCTGGAGCAACAGGGTTTTGATGGCAGAACAGTAGCCGTAACCTTAAAAGAAAATGGCAAACCGATAGACCGTAAAACTATAGTTTTAAAACAAGGACAGGCAGTGCAACAAGTGCCGTTTCAGGTGATGGCTGGCGGTTTGGGCAAGCGCCATTACGAAGTGGAAGTAGTTCCGCAGCAAGGCGAGTTTACCGCCATAAATAACACCAAGCACGCTTATATTGATGTGGTAAAAGGTAAGATCAAAATTCTGGTCGCAGCCGCCGCGCCACACCCTGATATAAACGCCCTGCGCGCTGCCATTGAGACCAACGAGAACTACGAAACAGAACTCTTTATACCTGGCCTGACGCAACTGAAACAGCAGGATTATGATGTGGCCATCTTACACCAACTGCCGGGCAGAACAGCCGGCGGCGATGCAGCGCTTAATTTGGTGCGTCAGAAAAACATCCCAAGCCTGTTCATACTCGGTCCGCAAAGCGACATACAGAACTTTAATCGTTTAAACGCGGGCGTGCGCGTTAATACTACCGGTCAGGCCGATGAAGTAACGACGGCCATCAACCCCAACTTTAGCACGTTTAAAGTGGCTGACGAAGCCAACGAGCGTCTGCAGCAATACCCACCGGCCACAGTGCCTTTCGGCGATTACCAGGTAGCGCCCAACACTGAAACTGTACTTTACCAACAGGTAGGCCGTGTGCGCACCAACAAGCCTTTGCTAACAGTACAGACGGCAGGCAACATCCGAAATGCCACCTTGCTGGCATCTGGCACATGGCAGTGGCGCATTGCCGAGGCGGCCAACAACCAGAACCCGGTAGTGTACGATAAGCTCATCACCAACCTGGTGCAGCTCCTGAGCGCCCCCCGCAACAAGAAACGCCTGAACGTTTACCCCGTCCAAAACGATTACACCAGCAACGATGAAATTACTTTTGAAGCCGAAGCCTACAACGAAGCTTTAGAGCCGATCTATGGTCAGAACATCACACTAAAATTGAGCGATGAAGATGGGCAGACCAAGTCCTTTACCTTTGCCAACGGTGAAAACCAATCTGGTGTAAACATTGGCACATTGCCCGGCGGTCGCTATACCTACAGCGCTACAGCCCGTATCAACGGTTCACTGCAGCAGGACAAGGGTGAGTTTATAGTTGAGGAACTTCAGTTAGAAGCACTGCATGCTGTAGCGGATCATAACCTGCTTTATCAACTTGCCAGCAACACCGGCTCTAACTTATATTTCCCAAATACCTTAGAGCAACTGGAACAGGACATCCTAAAAGCCAACTATAAACCCATCATCGACAGCTCTGAAGATATTCGGGACATTGTTGATCTGAAGTGGTTGTTCTTTGTGTTGTTGTTTTTGATAACTGCAGAGTGGTTTGTAAGGAAGTATAATGGGAGTTATTGACAAGGCTATTGTTTGTCGTCTATAGTCATGTCGAGCGTTAGCCGAGACATCTTATATGTCCATTACATTATTGTCATTTCGAGTGTAACGAGAAATCTATCTCAGCCTGAAGTTGCTTCTGTGTCATCCTGAGCGAAGTCGAAGGATCTTATATGTTCTTTAGCTGACTATAGTTGCTACTTTCCACAAGCAGTTCGTGCTATAGTTACTTCATATCCTGAGAGCTTTACCAGCCTACTGTTGTCATTGTTGCTTTGGTGCGCTCACGGCCGCGGGGCCCCGTCTTCGGGCATCGCGCTGCTGCCTTCTTGCTCTCCTCGTCCCTCGGATTGGCTTACGCCACCGCAACAAGTCAAAGGCGCTCAACCCAAAGACTGAGATCACTTCGATAGCTACAGCTATAGTTACTTGTGTGGCTATAGTTGCATGGCCTTTCCGTGATGGTAATTCCTTGGGGCAGGCTGCGCCTGCCTGCTTGTTGTCTGTAACTATAAGACTATAGGCTCAACTATAGCATCAGCAGAGTTCCTCTCCTTGGACTACTAAGAACGAGAGTTCAAAGGTAGCGAGAGCAGCTCTGAGGGGCAGGGGTGGTTTGAAAAAGTAACTATAGAACTATAAATCAAACTATAGCAAAGGCAGAAAGTCCCCCTTTGAAAGGTTACGGGGATGACTACCACCAACTATAGAACTATAGCGCAAACTATAGTCATAGCAGAAAATTCCCCGCCTTAGACAAGGAGGGGTTAGGGGTGGTTGGATTACCCAACTATAGAACCATAGCTCTAACTATAGCAATAACAGAATTCCCCTCTTGAGAGGGGCAGGGGTGTGTTTGCTAACTATAATAACTATAGCGCAAATCCTAGTCCATTAATCCTGAAAATCCTTGGGGTAGAGGCCCTATTTAAAGATTCAGGCAAAAACAAAAAAAGCCGCTCAGTTACGAGTGGCTTTTTATCTTGTGATCCCGCTGGGATTCGAACCCAGGACCCATACATTAAAAGTGTATTGCTCTACCAGCTGAGCTACGGAATCGGTACTGCTTGTTACCCTGAAAGGGAGTGCAAAAGTAGAAGCTTTGTTTTAAAAATCAAACTTAATTTTCAGCTTTTATTTTTACTGCTACCGTTGCAGGTGTTAGAAACAAAAAGCCTTCTCTTTCGGAAAAGGCTCTCGCTCTTAAAAGTGATCCCGCTGGGATTCGAACCCAGGACCCATACATTAAAAGTGTATTGCTCTACCAGCTGAGCTACGGAATCTTTTAGTAACTTGCAGTGCTAAGGGCGTTTCCCTTAATTGCGATGCAAAAGTAACAGCAATCTGATTAAATGCAAAATCTTTGGTTCAAAATATCTGTCTTTTCAGCTGTTTTTTTGTTCCTGTTTTTTAAACCAGCTTATAGTCAGGAACATAAATCTGCGTACGCCAAAGCAGATTCTTTGTTCTCACAGCAACATTATACCGAAGCCCTTACCCTTTATGAGCAGATTTTAACGGAAGAGGAGCAATATTCTCCGCGCATGCTGCTTAAAATGGCTTATATTAAAGAGGGCCTTCGCGATTATACCGGTGCCATGTATTACCTGCACCTGTTCTATACCAAACAGCCCAGCCGCTCTGTATTAAAGAAAATGGAAGAGCTGGCACAAACGCACCGGCTAAGCGGCTATGAATACAACGACCTGCAGTTCTTTAAAACACAGTTCAGTAAATATTACATGCGTATTCTGGAGCTGATGCTGCTGGCAGCCGTGGTTACAACTACCGTAATGGTGGTGAGCTGGCGGAAGGGACATAAGTTTACAAATCAGTTTAAAACTGGTTTTGTGCTGTATTTGCTGTTTATCCTCTACTACATCAACTTCCTGAACCTGGGGCGTGGCGGCATTATCAAGAATGATCAGGTGGCTATCATGTCGGCGCCATCAGCGGGTGCAAACTGGCTGGCTACCGTGTCGCAGGGGCACAAAGTACCCATTACCGGCGAGCAGGATATCTGGTACGAAATAAAGTGGAAAGGCGAGAAGGCTTACATCCGCAAAAATAACCTGCTGCAGTTACCTTAGGTTTTTTTGCATCGGACTAAATGGCAAAGGACAAAAGACTTCATATAGTTGAATTCCTTTGTCCTTTGTCAAATTGTCTTTTATCTGAAATCTACTTAAGCGGCGAATCCTTTTCTTTGGCCATTACATTGTAAACCAGTTTGTCGGTCAGGCCGGGTAGCCACTTGTTCAGGAACACAGTGAGCTTACCCTGGAAGGTCATGACCAGGTCGCGTTTGCGTTTTATAGTTGCTTTCAGGATCTGGTCTGCTACTTCTTCGGCGGTCATCATGTTGCCTTCGTCGCGCGGTGATTCGCTCTGCTGCTGGCCGTTGGCTGCCAGTGCCGTGTTGCGGATATTAGATGCTGTAAAACCCGGACAGGCTACCAATACATGCACGCCTTTGTGCAGCATCTCAGTGCGGAGCGTTTCCAGGAAGCCATGCATGGCAAATTTGGATGCCGAGTAACCGGTACGAGCCGGCAAACCACGATAACCCGCGATAGAAGAAATACCGATGATAGAACCTTTGGCAGCCATGATATGAGGTAGCGCGAATTTGGTAGTATACACGGTGCCCCAGAAGTTAATGTCCATCACCTTGCGAATCACGTCCAACTCCAGGTCCTGGAACAGGGCGCGCATCGAAATACCGGCATTATTGATCAGTACATCCAGCCTCCCAAAGTGATCTACAGTTTCCTGTACCATGCGTTGACAATCAGCTTCAATGCTAACATCGGCATTAATGGCTACATTCTGGATGCCAGCTGCTCTTAGTTCCTGACTGGTTTGGTCCAGGTTCTGCTGGTTACGGCCCGATACAGCTACTTTTGCACCAGCTTTACCGAATGCAAAAGCACAGGCCTTGCCTATTCCTGATGTGCCACCCGTGATCAATACTACCTTGTCTTTCATCTGTTTTGCTCTAAACTATAGCTGCAAAGATAGGATTTATCTTTCGTTTCAGGTAGCACGTGTCAAGTATCACGGCTCTCTTGAAAAACTTAAAAAATAAAAGGGGAGTCCTTGAGCATTCCCAGAATTTGAAGTTGTATGTCGTGCTTCGAATTAAGCATCAGCTTTAAAAAGTTTGCCGAACATCTCGTGCTTGTATTTTCTGTTTTCCTTAAGTACAGCTACCATAGCAAATAGGGTTACGCCAATCACTACAGGGTAAATCAGGAACAGAATGTTGTGCAGTAGCGGTAAAAGCAACAAGCCCACCAGTAGCAGCGAAAGCATGTTGTACAGGTAAGAGGTTTTGGCACTGAAGCTCATAATGCTGCCTTTCACCACCTTCGGGCTTATAAAGGAAGCAACTATACCCAGCGGTGTAAGTACCATCACGGAGGCCGCATACATCACCAAAATAAACAGGGCATCCTGGTGATTGAAGAATGCTACATAAACGGCCAGTATGGCTGCATCTATCAGTAATGGGACACGCAACGGTATCAGGCTTGAGCGCAGGAAATCCTTTATGCTACCTCCTGTGCGTTCTACTGTAAGCCACAGGTTTTTATAAAAGCCCCAGATGTTGTTGAAGACATAACTATAAACTATAGCAGGGCCAAAGAATATCCAGATTGTGAGGTTCTTTTCGTAAATGTGAATACCCTTGGCTGTATAAAGTGCGGCATCTGCACCGAGTATAATCAGTTTCAGGGCAAAAGCAAAAAGCAATAACTGACGTGCTTGCTTTGAGTTTTTAAATAAACGCCAACTTAAACTGCGGTGCTTGTTCTGGCTATAGTTTACTACCTTACGCTTCGGTTCAAAAGCAGCCAGTTCTAAGAAATAATTCGCACCTAAAAACAGTCCCAGCGAGACAATATGTACCACCAGTTCCAGCCAGCTTGCTGCAGGGTTAAACATGGGCAAGCGTGCCTGTAATGCAACAAACCCGCCAGCCAACACAGCCGCAGAAATAAAGTTTAGGCCAATCCACTGCATTTTACGCTCGACCATTACCTGCAGCGAACGCTTAGTAACATGCGCCGTGAGCAATACCATAATGCTTTGAAGCAGGTGCAGCAACGTATAGGCAGGTGCAAGAATAAACAGCAGGAAAAGGAAGTTGACCAGTATGAAATTGAAAGGTGAAAACAGCTCCACGGGCAGCTCCACCCAAAAGCGCCTGACAGGTTTTACCGGATACAGGCGTGGAATAAGATCGAGTTTAGGAACGTAAGTCGGGAAAAAGCCACGGATTATAGTTACACCCAGCACAAAAAGGTTGATGTATTGGATAACTTCAGTTACCGTTGTAACGCCACCGTTCTGCGCCTGCTCCAGCATATACGAAAACAGCCAGCCATAAAACCCGGACAGCACAATGCCTCCGCCTAGCAGCAATACGCGCTGTAGTTTATTCTGCCTGAAAAATCCGTCGAGTCTGGCTTTAAGCGCAAACAGTACTAAATCCATTATTTATAGTTTAAGATTTTGGGAGTTAGAGAGTTATAGAGTTATAGAGTTATCCGTTAATCTTAAACTCTATAATTCTTTAACTCTTAAACTTAATTAAGCATCCACTCGAAGTCGGCTTCGGCGGTTTGATGGTGTGGGGTAAGCAGCTGGAATAGTGCCTGATCTATCAGGTTTTCGCCGTTCATGGTAAACTCCTGTAGCGAGCCATTGTACATCAGCTGGCCGTCGTTCAGTACGCCAATGTGTGTGGCAATACGCTCTACATAGTTCAGGTCATGCGACGAGATCAGTACCACGCGGTTTGGCGTAGTATAGCTGCGGATAAGTTTAACCAGCAACTGCGCTGCAATGGGGTCCAAGCCGGTAAAGGGCTCGTCCAGGATCAGCACCTGTGGTTTGTGAAGAATGGCTGCTGCAATGCCGATCTTTTTTTTCATGCCGGTGGAGTAACCGGCAATGTTCTTGTGCAGCGACTCCTGATCGGTAAAGAAATAGTTTGTGAGACTTTTGATGCGCTCCGCTGCTTCAGTGGTTGGCAGGTGGTATAGTTTGGCTACAAAGTTCAGATACTCCAGACCGGTAAACTCCTCTATCAGCGGATTATCCTCGCACAAAGCGCCCAGGTTCTGCTTTACATCAAGCGGGCTGCTAGTATAGTCCTTACCAAAAAGGGAAACAGAGCCAGCATCGGGTTTTATCAGATCGAGTATAGCGTTCAGGAAAGTACTTTTACCAACGCCGTTTTTCCCTAACAAACAGTAGCACTGGCCAGCTTCAATGTTCAGGTTCAGTTCCTGCAGCACTTGCTTATTGCCAAATGCTTTCGTTAATCCGTTTATAGCTATACTCATATCTCGTTTTGTACTTTTACCTTTGTGCTAACGGGCAGCCTTACAACTTGCGGCTTCGTGTTAAAGTTACGCACCAACTCTGATAAGTCCTAACATAACTTTCTGAATCCTGATCTTCGCACAGTGTAATAACCACAGGAATAAAAGGCTGTCGGATTTGCAACATCAGCAGCAAATAAAATAGTTCTACAAAATTTATATACTTTCTTTTCCCACTGTATGCTCCTGTTTCAGATGCAGTTTAAAATCAATAATTGTATTTATTAAACAAGTAGTCTATAGTTGCTTTAACCCATTCAGCAACGATTTAAATATATAGCCGTTTATTATTTAGGGTAATCTAAAAATATATTTAAGTTTGTGTGATTGTTGAATGATGTTAAGCTATGATTAAACTGTTTACTACTCTCTTTATAGTTACTATTTCTGCAGCAGCCTTTGCGCAAAACGGAAACGTGAAAGGAACCATCAGAAGTGGGGCAGAAGCAGTCGGTTTTGCAAGCATAGGCTTGGAAGGGACAACTTTAGGTGCAACAGCAGACGTAGATGGCAAGTTTGAGCTGAAACAGGTGCCTGCCGGAAACTATACGATAGTAGTGTCGGCGGTAGGGTTCAGGAAGTTTAAGCAAACTATAGTTATAGAATCGGGTGAGGAAACTCAGCTGCAAGTGCCGTTAGAGAAAAGTGATGCAAGGCTACAGGAAGTAGTGGTTACAGGCACCATGCGCGAAACCTATTTGTCGGAATCTCCGGTACCGGTTGAGATTTATACCCCAGCCTATTTCCGGAAGAACCCGACACCAGCTTTGTTTGAAGCGTTGGAAATAGTGAACGGCGTGCAGCCGCAAATAAACTGCAACGTGTGTGGCACCGGCGATATCCATATAAACGGCATGGAAGGCGCTTATACCATGGTTTTGATAGACGGTATGCCCATTATGAGTGCACTTTCAACGGTATATGGGTTGAGTGGAATTCCGAATAGCCTGGTTGAGCGCATTGAAGTTGTAAAAGGACCGGCTTCTACACTATATGGTTCAGAAGCGGTGGCTGGCCTGATCAACGTGATCACGAAGAGTCCGGCAAAGGCACCTACCCTTACAGCCGACGTGTTCTATAGTTCGCATAAAGAGCTGAATGCGGATGTAGGCGTAAGTAAGAAGTTTGGTGCAGCATCAACTATAGTTAGTACTAATTATTTCCGGTTCGGAGACAGGCGCGATGTGAACAACGATAACTTTACGGATGTACCGCTGCAGCACCGGGTTTCGGTTTTCAATAAATGGAGCTTGGCCCGCCAGAGCAGTAAAATTGCCGATGTGGCCCTGCGCTATTACTACGAGGATCGCTTTGGCGGCGAAATGCAATGGATACCGGCTTTCAGGGCACGCGATAGTATTTACGGCGAATCAGTATACACAAGGCGCTATGAGGTATTGGGCGCTTACCAGCTGCCTGTACCGGAGCAGGTAACGTTCAGCTATTCTTACAACGACCACCTTCAAAACTCGGCTTACGGCAACACACTCTATAAAGGCCACCAACGTGTTTTATTTGGCCAGTTGGTCTGGAACAGGCAACTGAACGAAAAGCATAACCTGCTGGCCGGCGCGGCCTACCGCTATACCTATTACGACGATAACACGCCCGCTACAGGAACACCCGATGAAACCGAACCTGCAAACACTTACCTGCCTGGCGCTTTTATGCAGAGCGAATACAGGTTTTCGCCAACTATAACGCTATTAACCGGACTGCGCTACGACTATAACTCCGAGCACGGCAGCATTCTTACGCCACGCCTGAACCTGAAATGGAGCCCTGATGATGACAACACATTGCGACTGAGCCTGGGGAATGGCTATCGGGTAGTAAATCTTTTTACCGAAGACCATGCCGCGCTAACCGGTGCCCGAACTATAGTTATCAGAAACGAACTGAAGCCGGAACGATCATATAATGTTAACCTGAACTATAACCGCTATATAAACCTGACCGGAGGTTATGTAGAGCTGGAGGGATCTGCCTTTTATACTTACTTCACCAACAAAATTGTAGCTGATTTTATGTCGGATAACGACCTGATCATTTACGATAACCTGAGCGGGCATGCAGTGTCGAAAGGAGCTGCATTGGATGTGGAAGCAGCATTTTCCTTTCCGCTGAAACTGAATGCTGGTATTACGCTGATGAAGGTTTACCAGGTTAATAAAACCGGGGATGGGAGAGAGGAGCGGGTACCACAACTGCATGCCCCAAACTTTTCCGCAACGTTTGCGGCCTCGTATATCTTCAGAAACGCTGGACTAACTATAGACTATACCGGAAGTGTGAAGGGGCCGATGCACCTGCCTGTTCAGGAACACGATTTCAGGCCAGATAAGTCGCCCTGGTTTACCTTGCAGAACGTGCAGCTTAGCAAAGCGCTGGGTAACCAGCTGGAACTATACGCTGGCGTGAAAAACATTTTCAACTTCATGCCAAAGCACCCCCTCATGCGCCCTTTCGACCCGTTTGACAAGCACATAACTATAGATAATCCGCATAACTATACGTTTGATACCGAATACAACTATGCGCCGCTGCAGGGCCGAAGAACCTACGTTGGGTTACGATTTACCTTGCCTCAAACTATAAAACTATAGTACAGAATCAGTTGCTTTATTTTTTGTAGTACACCTGAGCTGGGATTTGGATATGTGCACACCGCTCTTTACTTTTGCATCCTACTTTTACCTGCGCACGTGGTGAAACTGGTAGACACGCCATCTTGAGGGGGTGGTGCCCTACGGGTGTGGGAGTTCGAATCTCCCCGCGCGCACTTTCTGATAGCCGTAGCTTTAACGAGTTACGGCTATTTTCTTTTCTCGAAAGGGTTTTCGGGCTTAACAAGCAACACTTTCTCGCGCTCTACAACTACAGCACCGGCAGGCGCACCCTTTGGCTTACGCACCCATTTTTTAGGCGTATAAATAACCGGGCAAAGGGAATCCTGCTTGCGTTTAGAGTAATAGGCAGCCAGCTGTGCCGCTTTTTCCAGCACCGTTACAGGTATTGTTTTTCCAGCCTGGTGCTTGATTACCACATGCGAGCCTGATACATCTTTGGCGTGCAGCCACATATCATCCTTATAAGTATGGCGTTGGGTCAGTTCGTCGTTGTTCTGCGAGCTTTTGCCTACCAGAATTTTAAAGCCTTCGGTTTCAAATACCCGGAACGGCGACTGTTGCTGCGCCTGCTGTTTTGATGAAAGCAGATGGGCGTGCTCACGCAGGTAAACCTTCAGCTCCTTATAGTTCTTTACTTCGGCCAAGGCATTTAAGGCATCTTCCAGCAAAATGATCTCTTCCATTTTGCGTTCGGCCTTTTCTTCCAGTTGCTGAATTTCGAGGTGCTGGTTTTTGGCTTTGCGGTATAGTTTCTCGGCCTGCTTCTGTGGTGTTTCGTTACGCTTTAGCTTAAAGGTGCGGTTCTGGTCGTTATAAAAATCGTAGAGCTCTACTTCTTCGGCCTGCGGCGGAATGTTGGTTAGGTTGGCCATTAAAATGTCGGCGGTCTGGGAGTAAGAACGGTTGCCGCGCATTTCCTGTAGTTGCTGCGTGGCCTGTTCCAGAACAGTTTTAGAGCCATTCAGCCGTTTGGTAAGCTGCTGCTTAGCCTGCTCATACTGCTGCGTAAAACCGGTTTCTGATAAGTACAGGCGCGTATAGTTGTTCAAGGCTTCCAGCGGGTCTGGGTAACTATAGACTACCTCGCCCAATTGCAGCAACGATAGACGCAGCTTGCCTTTGTACCTTATTATGTAATACGCATCCGGATTATCTAACTGCTCCAGCATTTCCTGCACCAGTTCCCATTTCTCTTCCAGCGTGGCCGAACTATAGTTTCGTTCTTCTAGGTACTCGGCAGGTAGTTCACCAAAAGTAGGGTATAGTTTGCGCAGGTTACCATCAGCATTTTCAAAAGCGCTATAGTTCTGTGGCAAAGTCCGGTGCATTTCCAGCGGGTTCAGTTCAGCATCGGCAGCAAACTTTTTATGGAACAGGTGCAGTGGCTCGCCATGCTGGTACAGCACAATGTTAGAGCGGTTACCAAACAACTTAAACAGCAACAGCATGTCGTCGGTCAGTTGGAGGTAAAAGCTACGCTCGTTACGATGCTGCACCACATCCTGTACTGTCTGCCCGATCATCTGCTTAAACAGGTTCACACTATTGGCCCGCGCCCGCTTAAAATCATCCGGAAACGAAAGCGCCGAAAAGTGTGCTGTTAAGCCGGCACGTATGTAGAACTCCTTTTCTCCATCAGCAAAACCAATCACCAGCTCATCCTTATTCTGGCTGAAGCAGGTAACGATCTCCAAGCCCACCAACTCCTGCTTAAGCCGCGCTGAAAGATGTTGTAAAAAATGGTAGTTCTGGTGCATATACTTATGACAAAGGAAATTTAGACAAAAGACAAAGGACAGAATTTTATTGATTGAATTACTTGCTCTACGCGTCTTTTGTCCCTTGTCAAAAATCAAATAGTCTAAAATTAAACTATAGCTCAATCTGCAGGCCGTCGTAGCCGAGGCGTATGAAATCTGGTAGTTCCTGTTCTACTTCGCGATGCAGACCCATCAGGTGGCTGATGTGTGTCAGGTAGGCTTTTTCGGGTTTTAGTTCGGTTAGTACGTCTATCGCTTCCTGCAGCGAGAAGTGGGAGATATGGGGTTCTTTACGCAAGGCACCGAGAACTATAACTTTTGAGCCACGCACCTTGTCCATCTCTTCTTCCGAGATAAAATTAGCATCGGTGATGTAAGTGAAGTCGCCTACTCTGAAGCCGAGCACCGGTAGCTTGTAGTGCTTTACCCGGATAGGTATGAACTTTACACCTTCAACTTCAAAGGGCTCTTCGGAAATAGGATTGAGCTGTACCCTTGGAATGCCCGGGTACTGAATTCCTGAAAAGATGTAGGCAAACTCGCGTTTCAGTTGTTCCAGCACGCGCTCTTCGCCATATAGCGGCATGTCTTTGTGCTGGCTGAAATTATAGGCACGGATATCGTCCAGTCCGGCAGTGTGGTCTTTGTGTTCGTGAGTAAATAGGATAGCATCTAAGGTGCGGATACGCTCACGCAGGGCCTGCTGCCTGAAGTCAGGACCAGAATCAATTATGAAGCTTTTGTCGCCTATCTGCAGGTGCACAGAAACGCGCAGGCGTTTATCCCGGTAGTCCACAGAACGGCAAACCTCGCAGTTGCACCCGATCACAGGCACACCCTGCGAGGTTCCCGTACCTAACAGTGTTACTTTCAATTACTTTGCTTCCTGGTTTCGGATATCGTGGTATAGCTGCCGGTTTTTTTCGCTCAGGCGGCTCTCATCTATAGAAATTGAGCGAAGGATGTCATAGAGGCAGTTTACTTTGCCTTCCAGGCTATAGTATTTATTTACCACCGCCACTTTCATATCCTTCAGCACGCAGTAGCCGGCTTTAAAATTGCCTTTCTCGTAACGCAGCACAAAATCCGACTCTGCAAAAATATCCTCCAGCTTATTTAAAAAAGGCCGCGTGTACTTCAGCTCCATTTACCTGTTAGTGTACTCCTTTACGGTTTGTACCAGCATATCGAAATCAAGCGGTTTAGGCAGGTATGCGTTTATTCCGGCTTCCTTAAAGTCTTCCATGCTATAGTTGTTAGCATTACCTGTAACAGCAATGATCGGAATATTGGCGATGTCTTTATTCTTGCTCGCGCGGATTTCACGGGTGCAGTCCATACCGTTCTTGATCGGAATGTTAAGGTCCATCAGAATCGCGTCGATCTTGTTGTTCTCTACGGATTTGATCACCTCGCCACCGTTCTTAGCGGTCAGGATCTTGTAGTTTTGCAGTTCCAGTATCTTTTTTGTCAGGTTCAGAATAACAGAGCTATCCTCTGCTATCAAGATTGTTTTGGTCTCTGCCATAGGTGTGGGTTAGATGATAATTTCCTTATATACTTTTCGATAGTTCTCGTAATGTTCGAGCAGTTTAGCGAAGTTTTCGTGCACGCGCTCAAACTTGTCTTGTTTAATGTCGTGTTCCAGCTGTTTGGCAAGCTCGGCAAGCTGGTTAATGCCCAACGTAAAGCCGGTTCCTTTTAGCTGATGCAATGTACTTAAAATACTCTTGTAATGTTGTGTCTGGAGGTCTTTTTTGGCTTCCTCTAGCAATTCTGCGGCTTCCTGCTCAAACTCTTCATACAATTGCTTGGTAAAATCCTCGCCACCGATCTGCTTCAGCTGCTCCACCACCTCCTCGTTTATAATATCCTGGTGTACTGTTTCGGCCCCTTCGGTTTCAATGGCTTTTATGGCACTGGTCTCAGGTAGTTCTTCATGCCCATACCATTCCGGTTTCTCCCATTTACTGATCACGCCCAGTAGGTCTTTGCTTTTCACCGGCTTCGATACGTAATCATCCAGGCCCTGCCCCATAAACTTGTCCGCATCATCTTTCATCGAATAGGCCGTCATGGCCACGATAGGAGGGCAGACATCGCCAAGTTTTTCTTTTATGTGTTTCGTCGCTGTAACACCATCCATTTCCGGCATTTGTATATCCATAAAGATGATGTTATAGTTGTTGGTAGTAGCCAGGTCGATGGCTTCAAAGCCATTCGAGGCAATGTCGGTACGGCAGTTCAGGCGCTCCAGTTGTTTTTGGGCTACTTTCTGGTTTATCTGGTTGTCGTCTACCAGCAGTACATACGGGCTATTTTCCAGCACTTCCACTTCGGCGTTCATTTCCAGTATGCGCAACTGCTGTTCTTTTACAGCGGCCTCTCCGGCTTTACGCACCTTTATTTTAAACCAGAAGGTACTGCCATCACCTTCCTTAGATTCCACCCCGATTTCACCACCCATAATATGGGTAAGCTGCCTCGAAATAGCCAACCCAAGCCCTGTGCCGCCAAACGTTTTGGTAGAGGAGTTATCGAGCTGGGTGAAGTCCGTGAACAGGAGCAACTGGTCTTCAGGACTGATGCCAATACCAGAGTCTTTAACCCGCACATGCAGCATGTATTCCTCTTTTTTCTGGTTGAGCAGGTTGCTGGTTACACTAATGCTTACCTCGCCGGCATTGGTAAATTTGATCGCGTTTGATGTAAGGTTCGATAACACCTGCAACAGCCTGGTTTCGTCTGTGAGCACATAACGCGGCGTGTCTTCTGAAATGTTATAGGTAAACGTAAGGTCTTTCTGCTGTGCCCGGTTGGCAAACAGGGAGTATATTTTACCTAACGTATCGTGCAGGTCTACGCTACTCTCGTGCAGCACTAGTTTGCCTGCCTGTATCTTGCTCAGGTCAAGTATATCGTTCAGTATAGCCAACAGCGCATCCGACGACTTACGCAGGGTGTCGATGTATTCCTCCTGTTCCGGGTCTGTGTTGATATGGCTTAGCAGGTCGATCATGCCTATAATACCATTCATTGGTGTGCGTAGCTCGTGGCTCATGTTAGCCAAGAATTGTGTTTTGGCTTTTAACAGGTGCTCTGCTTCCTCTTTAGCTTCCAGTAACTCAATCTGCGTACGCTTCAGCTCTGTTACATCACGAATAACGCCTTCTAATGCTTCCGGCTTTCCTTTTTTGTCATAGATCACGCGGGCATCGGCCATTACAGTTATCTGGGCACCATCTTTACGGTACATCTGGATCTCGTAGTTCCGGATAACCTTTTGGTCCACCACATACTGCTGCATCCTGATTCTTTCTTCAGGATGAACATACAGGAAGGTGATGTCCTTACCCAGCACTTCTTCTTCCGCATAACCTAATACCTGTTTAACCGAAGGGCTCACCAGTTCCAGCGGTCCCTTTAAAGAAGTTCTGTAATACACATCCTGGAAAGACTCGAAGATGTTTCGGAACTTCTCTTCATTCTGTGCAAGAGCTATCTGAGACCTCTTCTTATCTGTGATATCCAGTGCAATACCTGATACTTCTTCAAAAGTGCCATCTTCTAAATAGATCGGGTTCAGGAAAACCTCGCGCCAGCTTTCAGGCTCATGCAGGTAAACTTCAAAGTGCTGTGGATTTCCTTTAAAAGCTTCTTCGTATTTCTGTCTCCAGAAGTCGAATGTAAACTCATGATTGTCTATCAGGTGGGTTTCTGTTAGCTTATTAAACAGCTCCAGCGATTTACCCGTGCGATGCTCGAAAGTACTGGAGAAGTTGCGGTTAAACGAAGTAAGCTCAAAATTCCGGTTAAGTGACCACATGTGGTGGGTACCACTCTCAAAGATCGCGTTCAGTTTTGCGTTTTGATTGTTGATCTGCTCTTCGTTGCTCTTACGCTCGATGGCAAGCGCCACCTGGTTCGAGATAAAGTGCAGTATCTCGATGTCAGTATGCACATAAGCATCCGGGTTCTGGTAATCCTGCAACGTGATCACCCCAATGATGCGGTCGCCGATAGCCAGCGGAGAACATAGAATTACTTCCGGAATAGTGCCCCGTACAGTTAGTTTTTCGCGCTCAGCAAGGGCCAATAACTCCTGCTTTTGCATGTAAAGCGGCTTACCGGTTTCAATAATGTATTCCGACAAGCCTCTTGTGAATGGCCGGCGCGCCTGTGTTTGTGTTGTTTTATCTATGTACTGGTCTACCAGGTATGCAAAGTGCAGGTAAGTATGCTTATGGTCGCAGAGGGCAATGTAGATGTTGCGCGTCTCAATGATCTTGCTCAGCTCACGGTGTATGGCACTGTAAAGTGAGTTAAGGTCTTTGCTGCTGATGGCCAGGTTGGCGATACTATAGTATACTTTCTGCAGGCGCTCCGCCTTAATGCGGTCCGTAATATCGTGCAGAATGGCACGTGTGGCCACAGGCCGGTTGTCCTGCCAGCTACAGGTAATACTTCCTATAAGGTGAACCGGTTTTCCTGCCTTGGTCAGAAACACGGTTTCGATCTTGTTCACATTCTCGCCCTTGTACAGGTTGCGCAGCTGGTATATCAGCTTGGCCTTATAGTAAGGGTGTACAATGTCGTTCAGGGTAAGCGATTCAATGTCTTCGTCGGTATAGCCCAGTCGGTCTTTCCAGGCTTTGTTTACGAAGATGAATTTGTTGTCGACCGAGATGTTCTGGATCAGGTCGTGTGCGTTATCGAAGATGTCCTGCAGGCGTATCTTGTTGTCCTTCAGGGCCTCCATCGCGATACGCTTGTCGGTCATGTCTTTACCAACGCTGGTAACGCCTATAATCTCCCCATCCGGACCAATTTCCAACATGCTGTTCCAGCGTATTGTCTTCAGCTGTCCTGACTTGGAGATAATGTTTCGCTCGTAATATGTATTGAGCTGGCGGGTATTGATCGAGTTTATGTATTCCTGTAAGCGTTGTTCACGCTCGTGCTCAGGTACAAGTACTTCGTAAAAGCTTTTGCCGATCAGCTCATCGATCTCATATTCTGCATACTTCAGGAAATAGTCGTTCGCGTATCGCAGGTTACCGTTCACATCCAGACTATAGTAAATCAGGTTTACTTTATCCAGAAAGTTGCGGAACTGCGTCATCGACTCTTTCGCTACTTCTTCGCGGCGCCTTGCATTTTGTATTTGTTTGCGCTGTGTGATATCGCGCTTAAAAGCCTGCACGTAATATTCGCCGTCTATCTGCAGGCGGTTCAGGTTAATCTCTGAGTCTATATAAGTGCCATCTTTGCGGATGTTCAGCCACTCTAAAGTAATTGGTACACCGTTCGACAGGATCTGCTCCATGTACTGCTTCATTTTCTCGCTCGAGCGGGTACCGTCGGGCTGGAACTCGGGCGAGAACTCAAGCGGAGTAGCACTTACCAGATCTTCGCGCTTGCAACGGAAATACTGCAGGGCCTTTTCGTTACAATCAATGACTTTATAGTCTTTGAAAAGCAGAATAGCATCGTACGAGGCATCAAACAGCAGCTTATACTTGTCCTCGGAGTGCGAGAGCTGCAGCATAAGTTCGTGCCGGGCAATATAGTTGCCAATGGCTGTGCCAACAAAATCGAGGAGCGATGTGAACGAAGGTGTCATGTGGGTGCTGCCACCTGGCCAAACCAACAGCACAGCCAGTAACTTCTCATCAGAAGTAACCGGCATAACCGTAAGCTCCCGCTTAAATGTATTGGAAAGCAGTTGGGTAAGGTTTGTGAGCGCGAGGCGTTTCTCCTGGCCGGTTAGTTGCTGGGCAAGTGCAGGATCTATATCAAGTATTGCCGGATGCGGGACATTATCGGTTTCACCGGCAGTATATGCCAGCTCTGCCTTGCCTATACTATGCGTGTAAGTATATACACACCCGCATGTAATGTCACTTTTCTCCAGCAGTTCGTCCAGCGTATATTTCAGTACTTCCTGCTGGCTGCCCACCGCCGATAAGTTTGTGATCAGGTTGTTCACAAATTCCAGTTGGTGATTACGGAAACGGACATCCTGCTCTGTGCCCACAACTTCGTAAAGGTTCTTAGCCGAGCCAAAGATCATCTCGTGGCCTTTAAAGCTGCCTTTTCGTAGCGAAATCTCAATAGGTAAAAGCTCCGACGTTTTGTCCTGTATCCACCACTCAAACTTTTGCGGCTCGCCGGCCATTACCATTTGCAATTGGCCTTTAAGGGCAACTCGCTCAAACAGGTTGAGGTTAAAGCTGCGGTAAACTGTCTGGCCCACCAAAGCGGCTTTCTTTTTGCCTATAATGCTCAGTGCCTTTTTGTTCAAGTCAACAAAAATGCCTTCCCCATCCAAAATAAAGAGCGGCTCGGTGCTATTCTCGAATACATTATGGTAGCTGTCGTCGTCTATTTCAATGCGGCTGCTATCGGAGACTTGTGATGCCAGGATAACATACAAAAAGGATACATCCTCGTACTTTACCGTTTTTATACTATAGGTGTATTTTTCGTGGCCGCAAGTAGCATAACCCTGCACATCGGAGGTAAGTGCCTCCGGAGAAATACCTAATAAATGCACCAGCGAGGTGCCCTTTATAGGCTTATCAGGTGTAGCAAGCTTAGCAACAGCCGGGCTGACAGCCAGTACCTCCCCGGCCTGCGATGCGATCAGCAACGGAGTTTCAGGGGTGTGGAGTTGCACAAGTACCTGCAGCAGCGCTTTGGCTTGTAGTGGTAAATAGTCGGAGTTTTGCCTGTTAGGTATGAATGGCATTAGTATAATTTGCTAAAGTACGGGAGCAAGAACTTGCAATGGAAACCCACTCCTTTACAAATATTACGATTTTAGAGATAATTTTACAAAACAAACAACAATTTACTGTCTTCCGTTCTGCCGGCAAAGCCTGAGCGGCAGCAAAATTATAGTAGTCACCAGCATGCAGCAACAGCCAGAAAATATACGTACAAAAAACCTGATTGTAGTGGTAGGGCCTACAGCTGTAGGTAAAACTGATCTTTGTGTGAACCTGGCCACCCATTACAAAACAGAAATAATATCAGCAGACTCCAGGCAGTTTTACCGGGAGATGAGCATCGGAACTGCAAAACCAACGCAGGAGGAACAACAGGGAATACCGCACCATTTTGTAGACTCGCATAGTATTACCGAAGAGTATAACGCCGGCGCATTTGAGCAGGAGGCCCTGCAACTGCTGGAACAGCTTTACCAAAAACATGATGTAGCTATAGTTACGGGCGGTTCCGGATTGTATGTGCGGGCGCTGTGCGAAGGCATGGACGAAATGCCGGAAACAGAGCCAACTATACGCGAACAACTAACTCACATTCTACAGACAGAAGGACTTGAGGCACTTCTCCAAAAGCTGAAGGAGGTAGATCCAGTATACTATAGCCAGGTTGATAAGGCAAACCAGCAGCGGGTGATTCGTGCACTGGAAGTATCGTTATCCTCTGGTCAGCCTTACTCATCTTTCAGGAAAAGCGAGCGGGTCGAACGGCCTTTTCGCATCATTAAAATAGGCCTTACCCGTGACAGGCAGGAACTCTATAACCGCATAGACCAGCGCATGGATCTGATGTTGGAGCAGGGGTTGCTGGAGGAGGCAAAAGCCCTTTACCCGTACCGGCAGCATAATGCGCTGCAGACAGTAGGCTATAAAGAGATTTTCGATTACCTGGAAGGAAAGTACGACTGGGATGAAGCCGTGCGGCTGCTAAAACGAAACAGCCGCCGCTATGCAAAACGCCAGCTAACCTGGTTTACCAAGCACCCCGACGAATACACATGGTTCCACCCACAGCAATTACCCGATATCATCCGGTTTATTGACGAAACTATAGTCTAGGAGCCTAGGAGTTAGAGAGTTTAAGACTTAGATGTAGGAGATGATCTTAAAAACCAGGAAGAAAAACAACTTTCTAACTTTCTAACTTCCCAACTTCTAAACTCCCCAACTCTCAAACTCCAAAACTCTTAAACTGAGAGTATGCTGATCATTTGGCTGAAGCTGGGGTTGATGGCTTTTTCTTTGGTGATTGTGTCGATGAAAGGCGTATAAACGAGTTGGGAATTTACGATGCCGGCCATTTCGCAGGCGCGCCCCTGCAGCAAACCATCTACACAGGCAATACCCAGTTGGCTGGCCAACATGCGGTCAGCGGCTGAAGGTGAACCACCACGTTGTACGTGGCCCAATATGGTAACACGTGCATCCATCCGCGGAATTTCTTTCTGAACTTTAGCCGCAATCTCTACAGCGGTTCCTTCTTCGTCGCCTTCGGCAATTACTACTACAAACGATGTTTTGGAGCGGCTCCAGCCTGTTTGCAGCGTTTCTACCACATTCTTTATACTGGTTTTGGTCTCGGGGATCATTACAATCTCGGCGCCACCGCCTACGGCACATGGTATGGCAATATAACCTGAGTCGCGCCCCATTACTTCTATAAAAAACACGCGTTCGTGGCTGTCTGCCGTGTCCCGTATCTTATCAATGGCATTTATGGCGGTGTTTACAGCCGTATCGTAGCCAATGGTATAGTCGGTGCCATACAGGTCGTTGTCTATAGTTCCGGGTGCGCCTATAGTTGGTACGCCAAATTCCTGGTAAAAAATATTGGCACCTGTAAAGGTACCATCGCCCCCTATAGCTACCAGGCCGTCTATATTATGTGCTTTAAGGTTGTCGTATGCTTTTTGGCGACCTTCTTTGGTGGTAAACTCTTTAGAGCGCGCTGATTTAAGTATAGTGCCACCACGCTGAATGATATTACTTACTGAGGAAGATTCCATTCTGAAAATATCGCCGTTTATCATTCCGTTAAAGCCACGCCGTATGCCGTATACTTCTATGCCATTATAAATTGCTGATCGTACTACTGCGCGTATGCAGGCGTTCATACCAGGAGAGTCGCCGCCGGATGTAAAAACTGCTATTTTATTCATGTAATTTTTGGGCTTATCTTTTTTGCTTAATATAACTTATACCTGAAATTTAACAAGATGTATCGCTAAACCGGCAGAATTAAAAAATTATACAAAAGAATATCTCTTAAATATAGAAAACCGTATGTATTAGCGACAAGCTTTACTGCCATCTATAGCAGCGAATGGCCCGTAACATAACATAAGGTAAATCTGTATTGAGCTTTGTGTTTAAGACTAAATGAATTTCAATATAAAGTAAGGTAACCAATGTTTGGTTTATTTGAGAGCGAAGAAACAAAAAGGTTAAAAAGCCACCTGACAAACCTTGGCGCACTTGCCAAAATAGACGGGCACCTGGATCCTGCTGAGATTAATTTCATTATCTCGATCGGCACCCGGCACGGCATGCGTGCCAGCGAAGTAAAGGACCTGCTGGCCGGCACGGACCGTGTAAAACCACAGCTGCCCAGCAACGACTCAGAGCGTTTTGACCAACTATACGACTTGGTGGAAATGATGCTGGCCGACGGTATAGTTGATGAAAATGAAATGGACTTCTGTATGCACATGGCCGAGCGGCTCGGGTTTAAGAAGTCGGTGGTAGGTGTGCTGGTACGGAAAATAACGCTGGGCGTAAAAGATGGCCTTACCCGAGAGGATATTAAGCAGGAGACACAGGCCTTTCTGAATTAACGATTCGTCTAAATAGTCTCAGGGCATACTATCGGCTTGTAGCAGGGCCGGAGAGTCTGCTACTTCATCGGTAAGTACTCCGTCTTTGCGGGCATCAGTTACAGAGTCCAGTACTTCGGATTGAGGTGCGGTTTCGATCTGCTCTGTCGTTACCTCTTCGTTTTTAGGGCCGCAGCCAACCATCACAAGCACAAACATAACAGGCAGGCATATTTTTATCATGGCGCAAACTATAGTTACAGCTATTGGTACTGTATTGCGCCCTCTGCTGTTACATTGGCCAGAAAACCGGCACCAGCATAAGAATAACGATAATGAGGATGGCTGTTAGCGGTGAGCCTATTTTAATGAAGTCGCTGAAACGGTATTTACCCGGGCTATAAACCAGAATACAGGCCGGCTCGAAAGGCGTAACCAACGACACCGACGCAGCCAGCATAATGGCAATAGCAAAAGACCTGGGGTCGGCGCCCATTTCTGTTGCTGCCCGCAGCGCCACCGGCACAATTACAAGCGCCGCCGCTGCATTAGACATAGGTTGGGTTAACAGCACCGTAAGTACTACAAAGCCAGCCAGCACCGCCAGTTTTCCCATCGGCCCCATCATATCAATTATACCTTTCGCCAGGAAATCGGCTGCGCCGGAGTTTTCCATGGCTGTACCAAATGCTGTCATGCCGCCTATCAGTATAAGCAGTCGCCAGTCTATGGCACTGTAAGCACGCTCCGAACTGATGCAACGGAACAGGATACAGACCATAGCTGCTAGCAGAAACGCAATAGAAAGTGGCAGAACGTTGGTTGTACCTGCCAGTATAGCCAGCAGGAAACTGACTATTACGACAGTGCCTTTCCTTTTCTTAAACAACAGTGGTTCAAACTCATCCAGCAGGGCCACATTTCCCGACGATCGCAACTGGTTTAGCCGTTGTGCTGCTCCCTGTACCAGCAATACATCGCCCAGTTGCAGGTTTATGCTTCCTATTTTGGTGCGCAGCGTTTCGCCATGCCGTGAAATGGCTATTACTACCAGCCCGAAGCGTTGCAGAAAGTTTACTTCTTTTACCGTTTTGTTGATCAGGTTGGATTGCCGCGGAATCATAAGCTCGGCCAGACGAATGTCTTCTGTCTGCAGGTCTTTTTCCAGAATCACATCGGCCATAATCTCGATACCCTTGGTTTCCTTCACCTTCATCAGGTTATCCATGTCACCTTCTACCAGTAGCACGTCGTTTTCCTCTATGCGGGTCCGGAAATCAGGCAGGAAGTTTTCTTTGCCGCGGATAACATTCAGTATCCGGAAGTGCAGGGCCGTGAGATCAGATGCAAAAACCAGCTGACCGATCAGGGGCGAATCGGGCATTACGATGATCTCAGTCAGGTATTTCTGCAGTTTATATTCTTCTGTCAGTTCCTGGTCTGTATTGTTGGGGAGCATGCGTTGCCCTATGGTCATCATATAAAGGATCCCGACCAGGAAAATAACGAGGCCAATAGGGGTTATTTCGAAAAGACTGATTGGCTCTAAGCCTTGTTTCGCTACATACCCGCTTACAGCTACGTTTGTAGACGTTCCGATCAGGGTGCAGGTGCCGCCCAGTATAGCTGCATAAGCCAGCGGCATTAGTAACTTGGATGCCGAAATATTGATGCGTTTTGTAAGGCTGACCACAGGCGTAATGAACATGGCCGTAACGGTTGTATTGTTCATAAAACCCGAAACGATACCAGTAGTGAACATTACCACAAAAAGCAGCAGCGATTTGCTTTTTTTAGCCAGCTCCGCCATTCGTACTACTGCAAAGTCCAGTATGCCGGTTTCTTCCAGAGCCGCACTGATAATGAAGATGGAGGCTATGATGATAATGAAATCGCTGCTGAACCCGGCAAATGCTTCTTCCGGCGAAATGATGCGCACACTTGCCAGTACGATCAGGATAAGTAAGGTAACAATTTCAATGGATACCTTTTCCGTAGCGAACATAACTATAGCTATTACCAGAAGTGAGAGCACAAGGGCAATTTCCATAGTTTTGCGTAAGGTTAAAGGATTTTTAAGTCAGCAGTTTCGGCTTTTACGTTGCAAATCTCAAGCAGGTGGTGATTGGGATGAAAAAAACCTGCCAATGAAGTTATAAATTTCGCTGTTATAAATACAAGCTTTTGCAGGGATGTATTTGTGTTTTATAGTTGAAGGGTTGTTTCCTTTTGAGCGTTAGTAGGATGATCTTGTATGCGCTTTAGTTACCTACATTGTCATTTCGAGCCTAAGCGAGAAATCTATCGCAAACTATAATTGAAGTCATCGTTCTATAGTTAACTATAGTCACTACTTGACACAAGCAGTTCGTTTCATAGCAACTACTGGTCCTGGGAGCTCTATTCACCAATCGTTTCAATTTTGCTTTGGTGCGCTCACGGCCGCGAGGCCTCGTCTTCGGGCATCGCGCTGCTGCCTTCTTGGTACCCTCGTGCCTCGGGTTGCCTAGCGGCACCGCAACAAGTCAAAGGCGCTCAACCCAAAGACTGCAATCACTCGATAGCTATAGTTTGTTCATAGCTTGATGAGCTATAGTTCTTGGCTATTCCGTGGTAGTAGTTCCTTAGGGCAGGCTGCGCCTGCCTGTTGGTGGTCTAGAACTATAACACTATAGTCTCAACTATAGCAAAGGCAGGATTCCCCTCTTGGGAGGGGTAGGGGTGGGTTAATTGCCAACTATAGAACTATAACTCTAACTATAGAGCAACAGCTTAAAGTCCCCTTTGAAGGGAGAAGGGGGATGACCGGCTACAACTATAAAACTATAACTCTAACTATAGCACCATCAAAGCTCCCTTTTCTGTTCTTAGGAGAGGGCTGGGGTGAGGTAAAAAACAAGGCAGGGGCGGTTGGATTACAGTAGTTAGATTACAGTAACTATAGAACTATAGCTAAGCTCCTTTCCCTGTTTTGGGGTAGGGACCCTCGACAAAAAGGGGAATATTGGGGAGGGGTGAAACTCCAACTATAGCAAACAACCCAATCCCAAAAATCCATCAAATCCTCCTTAATCTGCGGTTCAGACAAAAAATAAAAGCTCCTGATTACGGGTGTAACAGGAGCTTCGTTTGGTCAAACAAACAATCTATAAGTTTTTCATCCAGGCTTCGCGGAGGGCAAGTTGCTGTGGAGTGGCTTGCTCGTTCACTTCAAACATATGCTTCTTTACCTCATCCTGGCTTAGTATTTTGCAGAAGATATCTTTTTGCTCGCTATTGCGCTTTATAGTAAAAGTATATGAGTCGCCAATTTGCAGGGTGCCTAACTTAGGAAGTACCTGGTTTGCATTGCCCAACGATACTGGGGTGCCATCCAAAGCGATGATCTCATCACCGGCCTGCAAACCGGCTTTCTGCATTTCAACGTCTACCTGTGTAAAAGAAAGCACACCGCCCGGCGCACCAATAGCATAGCCCAGGCTTTTCACTTTATTACCTGTACTGATGGCAGCTTGGTAGTTAATGCCCAGTTTTCCGAAGTAAGAAGCAACTGGTAAAGGTTCTGCATTCTTAATGTAACTGTTCATGAAATCAGCTATTTCAGGGTAGGTTCTAGCCGAGAAGATGTCGAAGAATTCGTTTTCCGGGAAAGCCTTATCAGGGCCATATTCTTTGGAAAGTTCATTGATCACTTCGCGCAGGCCTCTTTTGCCACCCGATAATTCCAGTAAGCGGATGTCCAGTAGGGTAGCTACCAACGCGCCACGGTTGTAGATGTTGAAGTATTGCTTGTGGCCTTCGGGTGTGTAAGAAGTAAGTGCCAGTTTCTGCAAACTATAGCTCTTGTCCAGTTGGTCATCAATCAGCAGTTTCTGCCTGATGTCAGCTAAATAAGTCGGTAAGGGTTTCTGGCCGCTGCGCAGTTGCATAATATGCGACGCCCACTCGGTAGTTCCTTCATAAAGCCACAGGTGCTGCGATGGCGTTGGTTTCTCGAAGTTGAACTGGCTTATAATTTCGCTGTGGATGTTTAGCGGCGTGATGATGTGGAAGAACTCGTGCGCGGCAATATCGGTTAGCTGCTTGGCATACTGCGGTGTCAGGTCTTTTTCCTGCATTACGTAACCTGAACTATAAGAGTGCTCCCATGCGCCCCAGTCTTGGTCTTCAAAATGGTACAGAAACGTATAGCGGTCTACCGGGAAATCAACCACAAACTTATGCGCCGACTCCAGCATGGTTGTCATGTTCGCCATCAGGTCCTGCGACTTTATTTTACCCGTTTTAGAGTAAGTATAGATATCGATGGTGGTGCCGTTATAGTTGGTGCTGGCTTTGGTAAGTTCACCGGCCATAATAGGGGAGTCTACTACATGGTCGTAGCTTTTGGCCGTGTAATATCCTTTTTTGTCGGTGTTTAAAGCAGTGCCAACCTGCCATTGTTGCGGGTACTCTAATTTAATGCGCATAGGGGCAGCCTGCAAGCCTTTCAGGTAACCAAATACAGCCTGGCCATTTATAAGCGCGTGGTCCTGCTCCAGCGAAGTGCCGCACATAGCGTATATCTGGTCTTTATCAACCGGGGTATCAAAAGTTTCGGCTATGCTGTAGGTTATCCGGCGCACTTTTTCAGGGTTGCTAAGCTGCCACTGGTTTGTGCTGATCTGAGTAGCTTCTATTTCACGACCCTTTTTATCGTAAGCTTTGAAATTTTCTACAAAACGGCCTATGTCCATCGTTTGGTAGGTGCCGGGCGCAGTGGCTGCAAACTGAAACACGTTATTATCCGACTTTAACCCTTTTACATGCAGGGTAACTTTAAAACGGTCGTCGGCGCGGTCGTGCAGGTTGACGGTATAGGTTAGTTCTGGTGTTTTGGCAGCTTCGGCCAGTGGCGCAATGGCCAGAAGACATAGTAGGGCTACCGAGGTGATTAGTTTTTTCATAGTTGTTCCGAAAGATTTCTATGAAAGTATAGCATCGTTTTTACTTCTGCCAACAAAATAGATGAACCCACCTATCTTGTCGACTAAGTGATGAACAAAGTGACGAAACCTGAAAGTTGATAGCGTTTCAGTATTTTACAACTATAGTTTGCAGCTCAAGCGGAGTAAATCAACTGCCTATAGTCTCATAATTTCTTGTTTGGATTAACACTGGCGGCTGTAGTTCGTTTATAAAGAATGTGTAACCAATTATATAGAAGCTATGGAAAGAAACGAGCATTATTACGACCGAAATTACAACAATCAGTTCGACAATTACGGAGCGAGCAACCAGGATAGGTACAGCGAACGTTACGGCAATCGTGGCCACTACTATGGCATGCAAGATATGGATGCTTACAGAAACGTAAACATGCAGCAGCGTGCCGATTTTAACGACTTCAGCAATGGACCTTCAAGCGGCTACGGAGCGGGCAACTATAACGATATACACCGCAACCGCGACGACCATTACCGCTATGGCGATGATAGTCATTTTATGCAAAGCCACGGCTATACCGGTCAGTACGACCATAGCACAAACGACTACCGCGGCGATGATAACTATAGCCGCAGCCAGCCTTTTAGCAGCAACTACGATGTTGCAGGCAACCGCCGTTATGCACGCCAGGAAAACAGCTATCAGAATACAGGCCACGGCAGACGCTACTCCGACTATGGCCGCGACGAAGGCTACAAATATGGTCATGAGTTAACAGACATCCATCACGACCGCGGCGATTCTGACCGGGACGCGGAAGCAAATAACTACAGACGCAACTATAACCCCCGCAACGACTGGGATTTTGATGATAACCGGGAAGATTACCGCTATAGCGGACGAATTGAGGATAGCAGGCCACACCGCGACAGTTATGCAACCGGACTTTATTCATCTAACAGAGCGTATGTGAGCGACCATTCCGACCGCGATGGCAACCGCTATAGCAGCCGTGAGCGCCGCAGCAGCCGTTCAGGACCTAATTATTCCGCCTCGTCTCCGATCGGGGGGTATGGGCAACAAACTTTCGGGTTATAAATCGTAATTTTAGAGCGCCTGTAATAAAATGGGCGCTCTAAAATTATTCAAGCAAAATACTTTTAACGATGAAAAGAATTTACCTCTGGGCTGTAATTGGCCTGCTTGGTTTACTGGGAGTAGTTGCAGGTTGTAAGACCGCAGCCCCTACTGAGCCTGCCACCGAAGACGATACTATAGTTGATATTTACTGGATGTTGCTTTCTTTGGAAGGGGAGAGCCCGCAGGCGCCTAATGATACTGATGCTGCCTTTATCAGACTACAGGAAAATGAGCGGGACCTGAAAGGCAATGCAGGTTGCAATACGATCTTTGGCAAGTACGAATTAAACGGCAGCTCTCTCCGCTTCAGTAACGTAGGCTCAACCCGCATGATGTGCCAGAACATGGAACAGGAAACCAAGTTTCTGCGCATGCTGGAGCGTGTAGATTCTTTTCGTATTTCAGGCCGTATTCTTACGCTTTATGCCGGCTCCGAGGCAGTTGCTACTTTCAGATCAGGCAACCCGGAAGACCTTGAGCGGATAGAGCGTTAAAACCTATCGCGTTACTTCAGAAAAGGCAAACAGCATTTCTCGGCCAATCTGCAGGGCTCTTTCTTTGTATATCTGTAACTGGTGTGCAGTATTGTCCGAAAGCTTTGGGTCGGTGTAGGTGAGGGCAATTCGCTGTTCCGCTCCCGGCACGAAGGGGCAATTCTGATCAGCATCGGAGCAGGTCATAATAGCTGCAAAATCAGCAGTTGGGTTGGCAGCATCGTCAAACCTTTTTGACCATACTGTTATGCCATCTGCATCATCGGCAAACTTTACCATGTACCTTGGGTTGGCCTCAGCAGCTTCTTTTTTTATTTCGAAACCCAGTTCCTGCATGGCCTCAACCGCAGCCGGGTAAAAGGCTGTTGCTTCTGTGCCGCCAGAAAAAGTATGAACATGCCGGATGTTATAGTAAGCGGCGGCAGCCTGTGCCCATAGTTGCGCCATGTGGCTGCGCCGCGAGTTATGGGTGCAGATAAAAACCAAGTTTATAGTTTGGCTGGCTGCCCTTTTTTGACTGATATAGTTGCTAAGGCGATGCAGCTGTTGTTTTCTTTCAGCAGGGATTTCTGCAAAAGTAGTTTCAAGGGCTTTTGCGGTTCGGGCGAGTTCGGGAAGTAAGCTCATGCTGCTTTTTTGGTGAGTTTGTTGGTGTATAGTTTGCGACGCAGCCAAAAGGATACATTAACTAAAGCGATCAGGGCAGGTACTTCTACCAGCGGCCCCACCACACCGGCAAAAGCTTCGCCTGAGTTAAGGCCAAACACGGCAATAGCCACCGCAATGGCTAGTTCAAAGTTATTGCCCGCGGCCGTAAACGCCACCGAAGCATTCTGACGATAATCGGCGCCTGCGGCCTTACCAACTATAAAACTGACCAGAAACATAATTGCAAAGTATAGTACCAGTGGCACCGCAATGCGCAACACATCAAACGGTATCGTTACAATCAGCTCACCTTTTAAACTGAACATTACCAGAATGGTAAACAGCAATGAGATGAGTGTAAGAGGGGAAATGGCCGGTAAAAATTTATCCTGATACCACTCCTGACCTTTCAGAGGTACAAGTACAACGCGGCTTAAAATGCCCAACAGAAACGGGATGCCTAGATAAATAGCGACGCTCTCGGCTATAGTTGCAATGGAAATATCAACTATAGCTCCGCTGAAACCAAACAAGGGCGGCAGTTTGGTAATGAACAACCAGGCATAGAAACTATAGAGGAACACCTGAAAAATGCTGCTCAGAGCTACCAGGCCAGCTGCATATTCGCGGCTGCCGTCAGCCAGGTCGTTCCAGACAAGCACCATGGCAATACAGCGCGCCAACCCGATCAGGATAAGGCCGGTCATGTACTCGGGGTGGTCGTGCAGAAACGTGATAGCCAGCACAAACATCAGCAGTGGACCGATCACCCAGTTTAGCAAAAGCGATAACCCGATCACTTTTACATTTTGGAACACTTTAGGCAACAACCTATAGTTTACTTTAGCTAGCGGCGGGTACATCATCAGAATCAGGCCAATGGCAATGGGGATATTGGTCGTGCCACTGGAAAGGGAATTAATGTAACCGGAACTATCTGGTATAAAATAGCCTAAGCCTACTCCAATAAGCATGGCTAGGAAAATCCATAAGGTAAGGTAACGGTCCAGAAAGCTCAGCCTTTTACGGTTATAAGCGGGTGCGCAGTGTTGCATGTTAGGTGAGTAGTGTGGTATGAAAAGTGTTTTTTTGTAGGCGCGAGCTTGTGCTCGCGCCTACAAAAAAACTTAATCTTGATAGGAACACGAGCTACAAGCTCGCGCCAGCAAAAGTTGAGGAAAGCCTAACAACAACCTGAGCCGGGAGTGCAGCAGTTAGCCGCTTCTTCTGGCTTATCGCCATAAACAGTAATGCTGTAAATGCCGATGTTGCTTTCGCGGAACTGCATAATGCCATCGGTGTCCAGGTAATCTTGCAGGATCTCGTCGGGTACCTGTATGGCCTTTTCTTTCTGTATTGTCACGTTCACAAAGCCCGCCTCCCGGATAATGTTCAGGTATTCCTCTTTCTGAATGGCACCCGAAACACAACCGGCATACATTTCGGCAGCATTTACCAGGTCGGCAGGCAGTTCCCCGATCAGCACCACATCCGATATGCTGAAATGACCGCCCGGCTTCAACACGCGGTACGTTTCGGCAAAAGCTTTTTTCTTATCCGGTACCAGGTTCAATACGCAGTTACTTATCACCACATCCACACGGTTGGCAGCCAGGGGAAGCGCTTCTATTTCGCCTTGTCTGAACTCCACATTGTTAAAATTCAACTTGTCGGCATTCTCACGAGCTTTTGAAATCATAGCCTCAGTCATGTCCACGCCAATAACCTTGCCGCCTTCGCCTACCAGGGCGCGTGCCACAAAGCAGTCGTTGCCAGCACCGGAGCCAAGGTCCAGCACGGTATCGCCTTTCCTGATCTGTGCAAACTCAGTTGGTACGCCACAGCCCAGTCCCAGGTCAGCATCGGGGTTGTAACCTTCCAGTTCGCTATAGTTGTCAGCAAAAATGGCGTAGTCTACGGTGCTACAGCCGGTGGCGCCGCAGCACGAGGCTTCATTCTGTTCCTTGCTCTGCAGCGCAATCTCGCTGTATTTATCTTTTACAAGATTTTTTAACTCTTCTGCATTTTTCATATGATGTAAGCTTAAGATTATCGGTATTTTACGATTGGTTAAGTCAAATTTTTTAACAGCAACTAGTGTTACAGGTGGTATAGCTGGCAAACAGTTGCTGCATCAGGAGTTGTGCATGTTTCCAGGCTTTCTCATCAATACAGTAGCATACCTTTTTGCCATCAATATCGCCTTTTATCAGGCCGGCTTCTTTCAGCTCTTTTAAATGCTGCGAAACCGTTGACTGCGACAGCGGCAGCTCGTCCACTATATCGCCGCAGATACAGGCTTTGCGCTCCAGTAAAATGCGCAGTATTGCCACACGGGCAGGGTGCCCCAGGGCTTTGGCATAGGTTGCAAGGATAATCTCAGTTTCAGTAAATTCTTTTGTTTTAGTTGCTCCCATAGTTGGTTCATATTCATCGTAATTTTACGATCATAAATTAAAAAAGTAAAGCGCCGGTAAATATTTTTTTTGCCAATGGCCAGAAGTAAACTTAGGAGCCTAACTGCGTAGACAGGGTAACATGCAGCACGAAACTATAGTTGGCGTAGATATTGGCACTACCAGCACCAAAGCAGTAGCATTCAGCACGGCCGGGAGGCTGCTTTTCCAGACATCGGTGGAGTACCCGATCTATAGTAAGCAACCCGGTTTTGCAGAGCAGGACCCTGACCTAGTTTACAAGGCAGTGCTGCAGACCTTACGAACTATAGTTCAGAAGTTGCAGCAGGCAAACTATAGTTTGATCGGGGTAAGTTTCAGCAGTGCCATGCATAGTTTAATTGTGCTTGATGCCAATTATAACCTGTTAACTAACTGCATTATCTGGGCCGATACGCGCAGCAAAAAACAGGCAGAGCAGCTGAAGCAGAGCACGACCGGGCACAGCATTTACCTGCACACTGGTACACCGCAGCACCCGATGTCTGTTTTGCCGAAGCTGATCTGGTTGCGGGAGCAGCAACCGGAGTTGTTTGCAAAAGCCGCGATGTTTATCGGCATAAAAGAATATGTGTGGTATAAGCTATTCGGCGAGTTTGTGGTGGATCATTCGGTGGCCTCGGCAACGGGGCTGTTCAATATCTTCGATCTGGACTGGCATAATGATTCGCTCGACCTGGCAAGTATTACTCCAGCTCAACTTTCCAGGCCCGTTCCGGCAACTTACAGCAATTATAAGCCAGAAGCTACTGTAGCCAGCCAACTCAACCTGCCAGAAAACACGCCTTTTATAGTTGGCGCAAACGATGGCTGCCTGGCTAATCTGGGGGCCAATGCGCTGGCCGACGGGCACGTTGCCGTAACAATTGGTACGAGCGGCGCCGTGCGGGTAATGGCCCGGAAACCGGTAACCGACCTGCAGCAGCGTCTCTTCAGTTATGTGTTATTGCCTGATTATTATGTGCTGGGCGGAGCTGTAAATAACGGAGGTGTGGTGTTGCAATGGTTCCGCGATACGTTCTATAGTTCCGAAGCGGTGGCTGCCAAAATGGAGCAGGCAGATCTGTATGAGCTGTTATGCCAGCAAGCTTCCACTGTGCCTGCGGGAGCTGATGGCCTGCTATTTCTGCCTTATCTGCTGGGGGAGCGGGCACCGGTATGGGATGCAGGCGCACGTGCCTGTTTTATAGGCATGCAACTAAACCATAGTCGGGCGCATTTTATACGGGCCGTGCTGGAAGGCATTACTTATAACCTCTATAGTGTGGCCAATGCGCTGGAGCAGGTGACTGGTCCGATCAGCAAAGTTTATGCAAATGGTGGTTTTGCGCGCTCGCCGTTCTGGGTGCAGTTGCTGGCAGATGTTTTTAACAAAGAAGTTCACCTTGCCGAAACCTATGACGGGTCAGCCTTTGGGGCCGCAATACTTGGCTTGTTTGCGCTGGGCAGAATAGAGAAACTGGAAGATGCCGCCAGCCTGGTTACCGTTGCCAGAACCTACGCACCACATCCCGACAACCACAACCGTTACCAGCAGCAATACCGCATTTTCGAAGCGCTGTACCCGAAGCTGCAAAGCACATTTCAGGAACTGGGTAACACCGAAGAGGAACCATAGCACACAATTGGCAGTAAGCATGAGGAGTCGTTTTGGCCTGGAAACTATAGTTTAATTTAAATTGAAGGAAGTATGCAGATAGGACTGATTGGATTAGGGAAAATGGGCTATAACCTGGCCCTGAACCTGCGCGACCACCAGCATGAAGTAGTAGCCTACGACATTAATCCGGAAACACTAGACCAGGCTGCAACGGAAGGAATTAAAACAGCCTATACCATACCTCAGGTAGCAGAAAAGTTAACCGGGCGCAAAGTTATCTGGATCATGGTGCCAGCCGGCGACCCAGTAGATGCCGTGATCAAACAACTGCTTCCTAATCTGGCTCCAAACGACATAATCATAGACGGTGGCAACTCAAACTATAAGGATTCTATAGTTAGAGCAGAAAACCTCAAGGTCAAGCAACTTTACTTTCTGGATTGCGGCACAAGCGGCGGGTTAAGCGGCGCCCGCAATGGTGCCTGTACCATGGTTGGCGGCGACCCCGCTGCCTTTGCTTATTGCGAACAGATTTTCAAAGATATTTCGGTGGAGAACGGTTACCTGTACACCGGCAAGCCTGGCAGCGGACACTTTGTAAAGATGGTGCACAACGGGGTGGAATACGGCATGATGCAGGCCATAGCAGAAGGGTTCGAAGTACTGCACAAAAGTGATTTTGGTCTTGATTACAAAGAAGTGGCCCGTGTCTGGAACCATGGCTCGGTAGTGCGAAGCTGGCTGATGGAACTGGTAGAAAACGCTTTCAATAAAGACCCGGATTTGTCAACTATAAAAGGTATCATGCATTCGTCTGGCGAAGGAAAATGGACCTTGGAAACCGCTTTGGATATGCAGGTGCCTACACCGGTAATTGCGCTCTCTGTGCTGATGCGTTACCGCTCTTATGAAGCTGATACGTTCTCGGGTAAAGTAGTGGCAGCCTTACGAAACGAGTTTGGCGGGCACTCGGTAGAGAAAGCAGATTAGAAAGCATAAGCCAGGAACATTGACGCATTGATTGTGGCCATGCTTTGTTTGTAAGTTGCGTTGCTTCCCTGCACTTCAAATACCGGTCTGGTAGCGAATACTCCTGTCTCTAGGCCAATGCTAAACCTGCTATAGTTTTGCTGAAAACCGGCGTGCAACCCGTAAGCTGGCGCTACACCGTGATCTGGTGCCCGGTATATCGTACCGAACGAGGTATCTACCGTTACAGATGCCCGCCTGCTGAAAGCCACTCCCAAAGAACCTCTCAGATATAAAGTGTTTAAGCCGGCCTGGTGCTGGTAATACAGGTCAGCCAAGGTAAACACCGATTGCCATGGTTCGCTATCCGTATGGAGCACCAGTTCATCTCCTTTCGGAGCAAACTTATCTAAATTAAACGGATTACGTCTTAAAGCAAAAGTGCCGCCGACTGCCCAGTTATCCTTTATAGTTCGGGCATAGTTCACCTGTAGCAGAGGACCTGAGATGGCAAAAGGCGGATATTCCTCGTCAAAGCTTTTGCTCTTAAAACTACCTGTAGGGATGGCGCCACCAAACTGTACACGAATGGTAGAACTATAGTTCTGCTCGTCTTGTCCGAACGCTGTAAAACACAACACTAGCAGCAAAGTAGTACTGATCAATTTTCTCATAGCCATTTTTTAGAAGGAAAGCTGATGATGCAGGTTCTGTCCCGGAGTTAACCTTACTACCTCATTGGTAGTCGTTTCAACACCATTTTTCCGACGAACAGTGCGGATAATGACATCTTGGTTAGCGGCTACTAAAATGGCTGCTTCCGTGTTGCGGATATCCATGGAAACGGTCGGGATGCAATTGGGGGCCGGACCCGCTTCGCCATAATCAAATATTGCACTTACCAGCATAGCATCTCCTGTGCTCATGGCGCTGGTGTTTAGTGCTTGTAAGTAAAGAGATGCTCTGTGTGGCAGATTATAGTTTACAATAATGGTTGTATCGCGGGATAGTTTGTCGTAGGTCAGCAGGTGCTCGTAAAATCTGCAACCCAGGTATTTGCTCTGGTCTATCTGGGCATTAACAACAAAAACACCGTTGTTATAGTCTCTTACGAGTTCGTCCTCCCGCAACAGAAACCGCAGCTCGAAATTACCATTGGCATCGGTGGTGGTAATGGCTTTGCGGCGCAACAAACTCGAAAATATATCTCTGGTTACCCAATTTACTTCCAGTTTTACGCCTGCCAGCGGTGTGCTTCTGTCGTCGGTGGTAAGTTTGCCTTTAATTACGGTGCAGGAGCCCGGGCAGTGTTTGCTTATAAAATCATCGGTTTGGGTGTGGCAGCTGCTGAGCAAAAGCAGCAGGAGGGGAAGGAGCAGGAATAGCTTGTTTTTCATATTTATCCAGTGGGAAAGAACAACTCTGGTTAAATATAATAAATATCAGGAGATTGTAATACTTACTTTAACAGATCCTGATGCTGCGGGTTATTTTTGATATACTTAGCTACGGCTGGGCAGGAGGCAATTACAAGATAGCCGTTATCCCGGGCAAAGCACAGGCCATGTTCAATTAACTTCTGCGCAATGCCTTTACCGCGCGCCGATTCGGGTACGAAAGTGTGGGTAAAATCTATTTCCTGCTCGGTAGGGCGGGAGTAGGCCAGTTCGGCTTCTTCGTCGGCGCCTAACACAACTGTAAACTGCTGGTATTTTTCTTCGTGCTTTACCTGTATCTCCATCCGAAAAATAAACTATAGTTTATAGTTATAAAACAGGCAAACCAGAACAAAAGTTATGCGCCGGGCAGCAGCATTTTTATGTGGTCAATGCCATCTTCGTCGTATACATCGCTGCACCGTACAAATCCGAACTGTTCATAAAACTTTTCGGCGTATAGTTGAGCCCCGATCTTAATGGGCCCGCTTCCGAAAAGCCTGCGACACTCTGCTATCGAATAAGCTACCAGTTCTTTTCCTGCGCCCGTACCGCGTACTTTCATGCTGGTTACAATCCGGCCGATAGACATTTCAGGATAACTCAGGCCCGTTGGCACCAGACGGGAACAGGCAACTATAGTTTGCCCCTCGTAATACAACACATGGTGGCATTGCTGGTCTTTGTCATCCTGGTCCAGGAAAACACAGTTCTGCTCTACTACAAATACTTCGCTGCGTAGCCGCAGCATGTCGTAAAGTTCGGTGTTGGTAAGGTCATTAAAATGCTTGCAGATTCTGGTAAATGCCATCTATAGTTGCTCTTTCTTAAATCAGGTGTAAAGATAGGGCTTATGCACTAATTTATGCTTGCCAAATTGAAAGCGATGCTTCTACAGGCTGATCAATAAGGTCAGCAGTTCGTTTGGGTTTGTTTACTAAGTTCCATAGTTGCTATAGCATAACTATTTATAGTTTATGATAGCTTCATATAGAATTCTACATCAACTATAAGCATTTATAACTATGGAAAACAAACAGAAAAATGCAGTGGCAAAGCTGGTGCTTTTGTTGCTGCTTTGCTTGCCGGCCTTAGCTTTTGCCCAATCAGGAAACACGCTACAACGAAAAACAGCTGCCGAAGGCGATACCATTTGGGTAGTAGTTAACCACAAAAACCCGACAAGCGGGCACAGTTCGAGAAGTTTATTTACGAGACTTTCTGGCCAGGCTCCGGTAAGTTAACCTCCAATGCGCAGCGCGCCTTTACGCATACCCGCGTACTGAACCCGGCAGGCCCCGAAGAAGATGGCACTTATACTTACATTTTTCTGATGGACCCCGTATTAGAAGGAGAGGACTATGTGATTGAGAGCCTGTTGCGGAAAATGTACCCGCGTGCACAGGCCGATGCATATTACAAAACTTACCTAGAGTCGCTGGCAAGAGATGGAACGCACTATAAAATGCTGCAATCAAAATTCTGGGGTACGCCAAAATGAAATAAAATTGTACATTTACAAAGACTACTATTACACACATGTGGTATGGAACACCTATTCGATACGAAAGTGATGCCTGAACTTGTACTGGAAAACGAGTTTGTCAGCATTACTTTCTTTGAAGCCGAATCTCTTATCTTATTAAAATGGAAAAGACAGATTGATTTCGGGGAGAGAAAGGAAATATTTCTGTGGGCTTATCAGTTTTCGAAAGACAGAAAGGTGAAAAACTGGCTGATCGATGATGAGGAAATTTACATTATTACCACAGAGGAAAGAAGCTGGGTAGAAAACGAGTGGACAGAAATAGTAGCAGACTCCGGCATAGAAAAGATTGCAGTTTATGTGCCCGAAGAAGCCTATAGTGTGATCAACACAAATACGGACTTCACTAAAAATGCACAGCATAACTATAAGCAGCACGGCATAACAGAGCATGAAGTGTTTACAGATTATGGTGTTGCTCTAATGTGGCTCCGGTCGTGAGGAACATATAATTAAAAACAAAAAGCCCTGCAGCTATCACACTGCAGGGCTTTTTTATTCAGGTAACTATAGTTGTTACTTTTTAGAGCTACTGGTCGGTACCGGGAAACCGCGGTCACGCATCAGCGCGTCTATTTTGGCATCGCGGCCACGGAATTTGCGGTAAGCATCTGCTGGATCCATGGCGTTGCGCGGAGCAAACAGGTATTTCACCAGCTTATCAGCTACTTGCTTGTCGTAGAATCCGCCTGGTGCTTCTGCAAAAGCTTCGGCAGCATCCGAAGTCAGTACATCAGCCCACAGGTAACCGTAGTAACCGGTAGCATAACCCTCGCCAGAGAACACGTGCGTAAAGTGTGGTGTGCGGTGACGCATCACGATTTCCTTCGGCATGTTCAGTTTGGTCAGTGTCTCGCGCTCAAACTTGTCCGGGTCCAGGTTGGTCGGGTCGGCCAGGTGCAGGTGCATGTCCATTAGCGCAGATGCCAGGAACTCGGTCGTAGCAAAGCCCTGGTTAAACGTAGCAGCCTTTTCAATTTTGGCTACCAGTTCTTTCGGCATTGGTTCGCCGGTCTTGTAGTGCTTCAGGAATTGGTTGATCACACGGTCAGTCGACAACCAGCGCTCCAGCAACTGCGACTGGAATTCAGTATAGTCACGCACGCCGCTGTTTAGTGTCGGGTACTTCACGTTAGATGCCAGGAAGTGCAGCGCGTGGCCGAACTCATGGAAGAACGTCTCTGCATCATCCCATGATACCAGCACAGGCTCGCCTGGAGCAGGTTTTACAAAGTTGGAGTTGTTAGAAGAAAGAACAGTCTTCTTGCCATCAAAAGTGGTGTGGGCACGGTAAGTAGTAGCCCATGCGCCGGAGCGCTTACCCTGGCGTGCAAACGGATCAAGATACCACAGACCAATGTGTGCGCCTGTTGTCTTGTCTGTCACTTCCCAAACTTTCACATCCTCATGGAAAACCGGCACAGAACCTTCCGGAACCGGCGTGAACTTGAAGTTGAACAACTCACCGGCAGTATAGAAAATAGCCTGCGTCAGGTTGCCCAGCTCCAGGTACTGCTTTACCTCATCAGAGTTCAGGTCGTATTTGGCCTGGCGTACTTTCTCGGCATAGTAGCGGTAATCCCACGGCTCAATCGTTATTTTAGCTTTGCTTGTTTTGTTAGCAATTGCCTGCATGTCGGCTACTTCCTCTTTCGCTCTGGCAATAGCAGATGGCCAAACAGCCAGCATCAGGTCCATAGCAGCCTGAGGTGTTTTAGCCATGCGGTTTTGCAGGCGCCACTCGGCAAAGTTATCGTAACCCATCAACTGCACGCGCTCACGGCGCAGTTGCAGGATTTTGGTAATGTTGGTGTTGTTATCACTCGCATCGCCGTTGTCGCCTCTTGAGTAATAGTTTTTCCATACTTTCTCACGCAAGGCACGCTCGTCTGAGTAGGTCAGGAACTGGTCCATGCTGGAGCGGGTGTTGGTGATGGCATATTTGCCTTCCTGGCCGTTATCAGCAGCAGCTTTGGCAGCGGCTTTCACAAACGACTCTGGCAGGCCGCCCAACTGGTCTTTGGTAATGTAAACGATATACTTTTCTTCGTCGGCCAGTACGTTGTTCGAGAAGGCAGTATAAAGTGACGAAAGCTCTTTGTTGATCTCAGCGTAACGCTGCTTTTTCTCAGGGCTCAGGTCAGCGCCTTCCATAGCAAAGTTCTCGTACACGAGTTGCACCACGCGCTGCTGGTCTGCCGGAAGCGGGTTTTTCTGTGCGTTTTCGTATACGGTTTTAATGCGCTGGAAAAGCTTTTCGTTCTGCGAGATCTTCGAGTTAAATTCAGAGATCTTAGGCGCTAATTCAGCCTGAATTTTTCTGAACTCTGGAGTAGATACGTTGCTGCCCCAGATGCCATAATAAGTGAACACGCGGCCAAGTTCTTCGCCTGCTCTTTCCATTTCCTCGATGGTGTTTGCAAAGGTGGCAGGCTGCGGGTTATTGGCAATGGCTTCAATTTCGGCCAGGTTCATCGCCATTGCTTTTTCCATGGCAGGTTTCAGGTCGGCCAGGTTCATTTTATCGAAGGCTGGTACGCCGCCGTAAGGTCCGGTCCATTCTTTCAGGAGCGGGTTGGTTTCGGTCTGTGCCTGTTCCATGGTAGTCTGCTGCGATTGCTGTGTAGGTGCGGTGCTGCAACCGGCAAGCGCAAGCATGGCTGCTAACCCCGTCGCTTTCCCGGTTCTGGATATTTTGTTGATCATATTTAGTATGTTGTTGGTATGGCCATGCACAATAGGCACATGACTTAAAGCAGCACAAGATACAAAAAACGTGCTGAAATGCCGCAGTTATCAGCAATTGCCTTTGGTTTGCCTGTTGCTGCAAACTATAGTTTTACTGGTGCAGCAACTATAGGAACAATGATTTACATCATAGGTGCTAAACTATAGTTTCCGGAAATTGGGCTGTTTTTAACAAGAGCAAATGCAACAACATACATACAACAAAGCCATGGTGTGGTGGCTGGCAAGCGGTATAGTGCTGATACTGGCCATGGTGGTAGTAGGAGGCATAACCAGGCTGACAGGTTCGGGCTTGTCTATAGTTGAATGGAACCTGCTGTCGGGCACGTTGCCGCCACTTACCGAAGCAGCCTGGGCGGTTGCTTTTGAGAAGTACAAGCAGTTCCCGGAATACCAGAAACTTAACTATAGCATGACGCTAGAGGGGTTTAAGCAGATCTTTTGGTGGGAGTACCTTCACCGGCTACTGGGTCGGGTAATAGGCGTTGTGTTCATCGTTCCGTTCCTGTATTTCTGGGCAAGTAAGCAGCTAACAGGCAGGTTACTGAAAAGGTTACTGTTTATCCTTCTACTGGGCATGACACAGGGCCTGATGGGCTGGGTGATGGTAAAGAGTGGCCTGGTAGATAACCCGCATGTGAGTCACTACCGCCTGGCAGCGCACCTGTTACTGGCTGTTGCGCTCATCAGTACAATCCTCTGGACTATAGCTGACCTTGTTACCGTGCAGACTTCTGAGAGCAACTATAGCAGCGGCCTGAAACGCTTATCTGTGCTGGTTGTGTCCGTGCTTTTGGTGCAACTTGTACTGGGTGCTTTTGTAGCTGGCCTGAAAGCAGGCTTTTCCTATAATACCTATCCGCTGATGAACGGTGAATTGCTGCCTTTTTTTCTCCGCGACCATCTCACATGGGCCAATTTCCTGGAAAACGGTGTGTTTGTGCAGTTTCTGCATCGCTGGTTTGCTATGGTAGTAGTTGTGGTAGTATTGGCAATCTGGTTCAAAGTGCGCAGGGTTCAGCTCTCATCAGCTACCAAAACTATAGCTATATTGTTGGTTTTTATAACGTTTCTGCAGGTAGGGTCAGGTATAGTTACATTGCTGTTTGCTGTGCCGGTTAGCCTTGGCGTGCTGCACCAGGTAATGGCTATAGTACTTTTTGGGCTGGGAATACTGCTACTGCACCAGTTACAGAGTCGCAGCACCAGGTTTGTATAATAAGAAGATAACTGCTAATGCCGGAAATGCTGCTTGGTGCCAGCACTATAGTTGTCAGGTATTGCCACAGTAATGCCTTTAAGTGGTAAATATTAACACAGGGTGTTTAGTGGTATACCTGGGAAAAGAGAACTATAGTTTAAGGGCAGAACACAACTATAGAATAGGTAGCTTGTATTATACCGGGAAGGGTTAAAAACGCATATACTTATAGCAGTTGTTTTATGTTCCCTCTCGTATAGTAGGTATATGGACCTAACCCTGTTCAATACATATTCTATTGCAGCACGATTCGAAATAGTCTGGGAGTTGGGGACTTTTGTAGCTTACCATGGGCGCAGAGGTTACCGCATCGAACTCTACGACTTAGGCAACTTTCAGGCTGAGTTGTGGTATAACCCCGAAACCAATGTGCTGGCACTGGCACGCGGGTACATAAGTAAAAAAGCCCTGGATCCCTATCTCGACCAGATCAACCTACACGAACTTTTTAATTAAACTGCTGCATGCAAAGGCTGTTCTTTTATACCGCGCCCCACAGCGGCACCTGTCTTGTTTTATAGGATAACTTAACTACAGAACATTAAACTAAAGCGATACTTGTGCAGCATACATGCCTGTAATTTGCATAGCTTTTTATAATTTGCAGATTAAACAAATTTGCTGCCCTCTATCAAACTATGCTGAACTTAATAAACAACCTTAAAATACGCGACAAGCTCCTTTTACTGCTTTCGCTGCTACTGATACCCTTACTTTATTTTGCGGTAACTACCGTGCAGGATGAACTGGAAGCCAACGAAGCGTTACAGCTTGAAGTGGTGCAGCTCGAAGAATCACGTCTGATTTCGGAGCTGCTGCACATGCTGCAGAAAGAGCGTGCACGAATTCTGATGGCTGCCTCTGGTGACACTGCCGTACTGGCCGAAACCCGCGCTTTACGCTCCGGCACCGATAAGGCCGAACGCGACCTGAAAGAGTTCCTGAACGCCAACAACAGGCAGTTCATGGAATTGAGCCAGTTAGATACCTTTAAAGACTATCGCTACGATGTAGATAACCAGGAGCTGGATGTTGCTGAATTTCGCAAAGTTTCCACCAGAATCATCTTTCTCTTCCTGGACCGTCTGGATGAAAACGCTATAGGTACCAGCAATATTAATATAAACCGCCAGCTACAGAGCCTGCGCTCGCTTGCTGAGGCTAAAATTCAATTAGGCCGGATGCGAAGCCTTCTGATGAAAGTGTTTCAGGACGACGAAATATCGCAGGCAGATTACGGGCAGTTTATCTCACAATTGGATTCCTACGGCAGAGCACTTGATAACTTTAGCCGTGTGGCAGATTCGGAGGTTATAAATGCACTGCGGGACATACATGCATCCGATAACTATAAAAAAGTGTCGGCTACCCTGAATGCTGTTAACGCAGATACGAAGGGCAGCATCAGCCGATTTAACGATTCGGAGACCTTTTACCTGTTCACCCAGAGCATAGAAGATTACCGCAAAGCCGAACAGGAACTGCTTGGGCGCATACGTTCACAAGTGCTGGCTGAGATTGATGCTAAGCAGCAGAACATGATGTTCATGATCGTAGCTATAGTTGGCATCCTAGTGCTTGCCTTCATGCTTTCGGTTTATATCATCAACGTTATTTCTTCGTCGCTGGCAACACTTAAAGTAGCTGCCGACCGCATTAAACTGGGTGCCTCAGATGTAGCAGTGGATCTATACAGTAACGATGAGATCGGAAGTGTGGCCTCGTCTTTCAGGGGCGTAATAAACCGTACTGTGGTCTTGTCGGAGGTGGCACAGGCTATTGGAGAAGGACGCTATGATGTGGAAGTGCCGGTACAAAGCGAAGCCGATACATTAAGCTACGCCATCCGCGACATGAAAGAGAACCTGCGCACCTTTACTGCTGAAAATGCGAACCGTAACTGGGTGTTGACGGGAGTATCGGAACTGAACAGCTTACTGAGCGGAGCAACAACACTGGAGCAGGTGGCTGAAAAAGCAGTTAGTTTCCTCAGCAACTATACATCAGCTGATACGGGCATCCTTTACCTGCATGACAACAGCGGCAAGCTGACGCCGGCTGCCAGCTATGGCGTATCTGTGGGATTAGAAGAGCTTCCGGTTTTCGGAGTTGGAACCGGTAAGGTAGGGCAGGCCATAAAAGACCGGCAGCTGCTTGTGCTGGAAAATATTTCAGATGATTATCTCAACATCAAATCCGGATTAACAGAAGTTACCCCTGCAACAGTAGTAATTATTCCGCTATACTTTGAGCACGATATGATCGGTGCCCTGGAGTTGGGTTCGCGCCATCCGCATACGCCATTGCAGCAGCGCCTGCTGGAAACTGTTGGTGAGCGTTTATCAGTTGTGATCCATACCCTGAAAGCGCATATTCAGACGCAGGAATTACTATACGAAACACAGAACCAGGCCGAGGAACTGGAGGCACAACAGGAAGAGCTACGCCAGCTGAATGCCGAACTGAAAGCTTCGGAAGAAGAGCTGCGTGTGAACCAGGAAGAGCTGCAGGAGAAAAATTCGGAGCTGGAAGAAAAAGCCCAGTTGCTGGAAGAGCAATACGAAGCGCTTGGTTCCAAAAACAAGGCCTTGGAAGATGCCCGCGAAGCCATCGAGTTAAAGATGCAGCAGGTAGAACAGGTTAGCAAATACAAGAGCGACTTCCTGGCCAACATGAGCCACGAGTTGCGCACACCGCTCAACAGTATTCTGATACTCTCCAGGCTGCTGGCCGATAACGTAGAGAATACGCTGTCCACCAAACAGATCGACCACGCCCAGATCATCCACAGATCCGGTAACGACCTGTTGCGCCTGATAAACGAGATACTGGACCTGAGCAAAATTGAGTCTGGTATGGTGAAGCTGGAAACGGAAGAAATAAAGCTCACCTCTATCAAAATGGAGCCTTTCTTTAAAGAGGTAGCTGCTAAGAAGAAGATTCGCTACACTGAGCTGGTAGAGAAGGGATCTTTTGAAACGATGGAAACGGACCGCTTCCGTCTGGAGCAGATCCTGAAGAACTTTATCGGGAATGCCATTAAGTTTACTGATGAGGGTGGCGAAGTAGAGCTGAAAGTTTACCAGGTGAAAGAACGTCCAAACTTCAGGTCAGAGCTGTTGCGTGAGCAGCAGGATGTAGTTGCGTTTGCAGTCCGTGATACTGGTATTGGTATTCCGGCTGATAAACTGGAAGTGGTATTCGAAGCGTTCCAGCAGGCCGATACATCTACCACGCGCAAATACGGCGGCACAGGGCTTGGCCTAACTATAAGTAAAGAACTGGCAACGCTGCTAGGCGGCGAAGTAAGAGTGGAAAGCGAGCCGGGTAAAGGCAGCACCTTCACACTATACCTTCCGCGTGTACCGCAAACCATGAGCACACCTAAAAAAGAGCCGGTAAAAGCCACCAACGGTGCCACTTACAACCGCTCTATGTCGGTAAGCAAGGTGCTGGACGATATGAAGACCAAAGCTGAGAGCCAGCTGCAGGACATATCGCTGCTGATTGTGGAAGACGATAAAGGATTCAGCGATATTCTGGCCGACTTTGCCAGATCTAGGAACTTTAAGGTGCACCAGGCCTATACGGGTACCGAAGGGTTGAACCAGGCCCGCCAGCAAAAACCGGATGCCATGCTGCTCGATATTCAGCTACCGGATATGTCGGGGTGGGATGTGCTGAAGCAGATACGGCAAGATAAGGCGCTGCGCCAGACCAATGTGCACGTAATGTCGGCTTATGACAAAGAGGTGATAGGCGAACACGAAGGGCACGAAGAGTATTTGCCTAAACCGGTTACACTTGAGATGCTGAACAAAGCATTCAGCACTATTTCAAACACATCAGGCAACTCTATCGAAAACATCCTGATTGTAGAGGATAATGAGGTAGAGAACAAGGCTGTGGCCGAACTACTGCTGGCGCATGGACTGAAATCGACCTCAGCGTTTACCGCTGAAGAAGCGGAGCAGGTACTGGCAAAACAGAGTGTTGACTGCATTATTCTGGACCTGAACCTACCGGGCATGAAAGGCTACGACTGGATGAAGAAAGTAAAATCCAATCCGGGCCTGTCTGATATTCCGATCATCATTTACTCGGGCAAAGACCTGAGCGAAGAAGAAGAGAACGCCCTGAAAGAGTTTGCCAACACGATCATTATCAAAAACGAATACTCTTATCTGCGCCTGCTGGATGAGGTACAGCTGTTCCTGCACAAGGTAAACCAGAAGCTGCCTTCCGGGCCGGGCTTTAAAATGAAGCTGCATGTGCCGGAAGAAGTGCTGCGTGGTAAGAAAGTGCTGGTTGTGGATGATGATGTGCGCAATATATACTCGCTGAGCAGCCTGCTGGAAATGCATGGCATGGAAGTGCAGGTCGCTTATGATGGCGTGGAAGCGCTGCAGAAGCTACAGCAGGAAGAGGAAGTGGATATGGTGCTGATGGATGTGATGATGCCGGAGATGGATGGCATTGAAGCCACAAAACGAATTCGGGCTATTTCTCGTTTTAAGCAGCTTCCGATAATAGCGCTTACCGCAAAAGCTATGAAAGAAGACAAAGAGAAATGCCTGGCAGCAGGGGCATCAGATTATATTCCGAAACCGGTTGATACCGATAAGTTACTGACCTTAATGCGGGTTTGGTTATATGAAGCTTAGCAGCGATGTCCTGTTTGAGCAGGACGTAGAGGTGTTGATTAAAGAAATAAAGGAGCAATACGGGTACGATTTCAGCGGGTATGCGCGTGCATCGGTGTACAGGCGCATTAAACGCTTTATGGGGCAGAAAAACCTGCAGACCCTGGACGAACTGCGGGAGCCATTGTTTTCTGACAGCTTCTTTTTCGAAAATTTTCTGCAGGAAGTCACCGTAAACGTGACCGAAATGTTCCGTGATCCGTCGTTCTTCCTGTCGTTGCGCCAGAATGTGCTGCCTATTTTGTCAACTTACCCATACATCAAGATCTGGGATGCAGGTTGTTCTACCGGCGAGGAGCTGTTTTCGCTGGCCATATTGCTGCACGAGGAAGGTTTGCTGAACCGGACCAAAATTTATGCGACAGATATAAACCAGAAAGTGCTGAAGCAGGCAAGAGAAGGGATATTTCCGGCAAAAAACATACCGGCTTCTACCAAAGCGTATTATGCAGCAGGCGGAAAAAGGGAGTTTTCGAGCTACTATACCAGCAACTATGGCAGTGTGAAATTTAATTCGGAGCTGGTACAGAATGTGGTTTTCTATCCGCATAATCTGGCTACCGATTCCTCCTTTAATGAGTTTCACCTGATCCTGTGCCGTAACGTGCTCATTTACTTCAGCAGAAACCTGCAAGAGCGAGTGCTTACGCTGTTCGACGAGAGCCTGGTGAGCCTGGGTTACCTGGGGTTGGGTAAAAAGGAAACGCTGGTGATGTCTGGTATCAGTGCCAACTATAACCCTGTGGACAAGGTTAACAGAATTTACCGGAAACTGAACTAATGCACGTGCAGCCTAAAATAGTGGTAATTGGTGGCTCATGGGGAGGCGTAAAGGCATCGTTGCAGCTGTTGGAAGATCTGCCTGCCAACTATAGCCTGCCGGTTGTGCTGGTGCTGCACCGGTTGCGCAACCAGGAAGGCCAGCTACAAGAGCTGTTTGATTTAAAGCTGCGGCTAAAGGCGGTAGAAATTGAAGATAAAGATATACTGCAGAGTGGGTATTTGTACCTGGCGCCGCCCAACTACCACGTATTGCTTGAAAACGACCAGAGCTTTGCCCTGGACGACTCTGAACTGGAAAATTACTCGCGTCCGGCCATTGATGTTACCTTTAAAAGTGCCGCCGATGTGTATGGCGATCAGGTAATTGGTATTGTGCTAAGTGGGGCAAGCGAGGATGGAAGTTCAGGATTAAATTATATCTTTGGCAAAGGTGGCACTGTTATAGTGCAGGAACCCCGTGAAGCAGAAATAGAAACTATGCCGCTGGCCGCAATTAAGGCAACGCCTGGTTGTCGTGTTATGCGCTTAACCGAGATTAAAGCTTTTTTACAATCACTACATGTTAACTGAACACCATTTGATTCCCCCGGCTATCTCTACAGAAAAGCAACAGGTTAAAATCATGCTTGTTGATGACAAGGCAGAAAACCTGGTGAGCCTGGAAAGTATGCTCTCTAACGGAGGTGATGATACGATCAGTTATCTGTTTGCCACATCCGGGGAGGAAGCGCTTAAAATAGCGCTGCAGGAAGAACTGGCCCTGATTATGCTGGATGTTCAGATGCCTGGCATGAATGGTTATGAAGTTGCCCGCTACCTGCGCGATATCTCCAAGACCCGCCATATCCCGATCATTTTCGTGACTGCCATAAACGAGCAGGAAGTGCATGTGATAGAAGGATTTGAGGCTGGTGCCGTTGATTTTCTGTTCAAGCCGCTGCACCCTTATATAACAAGGGCTAAAGTGGCCAACTTTGTAAGCTTTTTTCTGCAGAAGAAAGAGCTGGAGCGTGCCAATAAAATAACGCAGGAGATAAACCAGCAATTGGAGGAGCGGGTAAAGGAGCGCACCAAAGAGCTGACCAAAGCAAATAAGGATCTCGACAATTTTGTATACACCGCCTCGCACGACCTGAAGGCGCCAATCAATAATATTGAAGGGCTGATTAAGGTGCTTTATGAAACCCTGCACGAAAAAGGCGTGGAGCTGGACGGTGTTGACCACATCATACAGATGATAAGCGGTTCTATAAACCGCTTCAAAAACACGCTGCTGGACCTGACCGAGATTGCCAAAGTAAATTACGAAGACAGCGCAGCGCTGGAGTATGTTACGTTTCAGGATATAATGGATGATGTAAAGCTGAGTGTGAAAGACCTCATCCTGAAAAACGACGCAACTATAGTAGAAGACTATATTGAGGCACCTGGCATACATTTTTCCCGTAAAAACCTGCGCAGTGTGTTGTATAACCTGTTGTCTAATTCCCTGAAATATAGTTCGCCTGACCGTAAGCCTGAGATAAAAATTACCACTGCTGTAGCGGGAGAATACACCTTGCTTACAGTGCAGGACAATGGCCTGGGCGTACGAAAAGCAGATCAGGAAAAGGTGTTTGATATGTTCAGAAGGCTGCATGGTCACGTGGAAGGTACGGGCGTAGGCCTGGCGATAGTAAAGCGTATTGTGGAGAATTGCGAGGGCCGCATTGAAATAGACAGCGACGTGGACTGTGGTTGCACCTTTAAAATCTACCTGAAATAAGACCTGCCTATAGTTTAGCGTAGCAGCTTTTTGCTCCGGGCCCTGTTTTATGAATGCTGTAACCTTAAGGCATAATTACCGGCTTTATGCGTTTGCCGGTTACCAGAGCATGCGCGATGCCATCCCTTATCTGCAGCGTGTGGTACTTGCAAAAGCCCTGGCCGATGTGGCAGAAAAGGAAGTAAGACCTTACCTGCAGCAGGTTCCTGGCTTCGGCTATAAAAATTACCTCGATCCGCTGAGCGCCCATCAGCAATATTTTGGAGCGGGTCGTTCGTTTATATCGGCGCTGCAGCTGCTTTACAAACAAAATGGCTATAGTGCCCGCTATGTGGTTATAACCCGTGGCTGATGCTGAAACTATAGTTCCGCTTACCGGTTTATTTACCAAACTATACTTTTACCCCAACCATGGAAGAACGCCACATCCGAGATAAAAAAGCGATACAGCAACTATACAATGATATACTTCCGCAGCTGGCTCAGGTGGTTCACCAGAACCTGCAGCCGGTTTTAGCGCTCTTCGAGAACTTTACGCTGGAACGCCTGCTCGATACCCGCACCAAAGACCCTGCTGACCCGGAAAAGGAAGTGAGCGTGGAGCAAGGCAATGTACAATTGCTGGAGCTGAAACTGAAGCTGGAAGGTTTTAACAAACCCGGCACCGAACCGTTTGACCTGACCAAGGACCTGCTATTTAAACTACATTATAACTACTATAGCGTAGGCCCCGATAAAAACACCGACTGGCTCGAAAAAGATTACCTGCAACGCTGGCAAAATGACGAGCTGCAAACTATAGCCGGCCAGTTTTGTGATGCCGTAATAGATACCCTGACCGAGAAGCTGAACAAGTAAAGCCTACAACTATAGTACTATAGTTTAAATGCGGAGAAAACTATAGTTTACGCTGGTGAGAGCTTGCAGCTCGTACTACCATCGCTCTAAAAGTAGTTCTTCTGTACTTTTTTTCTTAGCTAATGTAGCTGCCTGGAAGAATATTGGTACGAGCTGCAAGCTCGCGCCAGCTGAGAGTAAATACTACACAAAGCAGCAGTAGCTATAGCTTGTAACTTCAATTATAGTTCGGGAATAAAAACAAAAAGGTCACTCCTGGTGCAGGGGCGACCTTTTATAGTTTTGGAAAAGTATAGTTTAATGCACAGCTTTTTTTGCTGGCTTCTTAAATAAACCGCTTACCAACCCTACCACCTTCGCAATTATAAAACCTAATACCACACCGCCTAAGGCAAGAATAATCACCTTAACCAGCCAGGCAAGCGCCGGAACACCCGAAAGGGCATGCTCTAAGCTTTCCAACGGGTGATGCAGAAACGGAAGGCCGTGCGCAATAATCTCAGCACCAACCCACAGCATGGCAGCTGTACCCACATAGCCCAGTATAGTTAAGAATTTAGGCATCGACCGTACAATGCTGCGCCCGATTTTGCGGGTAGTAGGGTGGAATTTCTCCTGGGCCATGTGCATGCCAATGTCGTCGGCTTTTACAATGAGGCCCACAAAACCATACACGGCTATCGTTATGAAAACAGCTACCGTTAAAAGCACCACGATCTGAGTAACCAATGGGCTTCCGGCTACAGTGGCGTAGGCAATCGCCATAATCTCAGCGGAAAGGATAAAGTCTGTGCGTACAGCACTGCCCACGCGCTCTTTCTCCAGTTCCTCCGGTGTAATCACTTCCATTTCTTCAGTAGGCTCATCGTGCGGCTCGTGTTTGCTTTTACTGAACATGGAGTGTACTTTCTCATAACCTTCGAAGCACAGAAAAGCACCGCCCACCATCAGCACATAAGGGATTACAGCTGGCGCAAAATAGCCAAGCAGCAACGCAGCCGGACCTAAAAAAATGGCCTTATTTACAAGCGACTTTTTAGCGATCTGGAAAATGATGGAGAGCTCACGCTTCGGATCCAGCCCCACCACATATTTTGGTGTTACAGCCGTGTCATCAATCACGATACCGGAAACTTTGCTGGTTGTTTTTGCCACCTGCGTCGGAACATCATCCAGGCTGGCCGCACTTACCTTCACCAGCGCCGACACATCATCCAAAAGAGCGAGTAAACCTGTCGCCATAAGTTGTTTATTAGGGTTTAGTTATAGTTTCTACTGCCGGCCATTTTCAGGCCAACTATAGTTCGTGTGTTTTTGCGATCCTAAATATAAGTTTAAGATGTTGAATCGCAATTAAAGGTTTTATAGTACGTGAGAAAAGATTAGAGTGGTAAGTTTATGCTGATGTAAATAATTACTGAGTTTCAAAATTGCCACTACTTTTTTAGTGTCAGGATGGTTTAGGTAGCTATTAAACCGCAGAAGGGAAATCAATGCGATTCGGATGCAACTTGCTCTTTGAAAGTACTGTTTAGCTTATCCCGACGTTGTCTCTTTGACTGGTCTGTAATTTTTACTAATTTAAGAAGAGCGTTTTAACGGGTATTCTGAAGAGAGAAGGAGGAAGCTATGACACAAAAGAACTGGAAATACATTGCCATTACACTGCTTATAGTGGTTGGACTGCAACTATTTAGTCAGCAACAGCTAATTACAGCAGGTAGCATTAAGCTTGCTTCAGCAGAAGAAAATAACACAACTGTTATCAGGTCTCCGGTTGTGCCTGCTACGCTCAGTTTTGCCGGCGAACCGGTGCCACTGCATGTGCCTGATGTAGCAGAGCGCCTGGACCGTGAGCTTCTGGTGAACTCTTACCTGCACGCCACTACCTTACTCGGCCTGAAACGCATGCAGCGCTACGAGCCTGAGATTAAAGCACTCCTGAAAGAAAACGACATCCCCGAAGACTTTATTTACCTGGCGCTTGCCGAGAGCCTGTTCGGGCAGGTTACTTCACCGGCTGGGGCAGCGGGTTTCTGGCAACTGATGCCTGATACAGCCCGCGGCTATGGCCTTATAGTTAACAGCGAAGTAGACGAGCGTTTCCATGTGCGTAAAGCCACGCTGGCAGCCGTAAAATACCTGAAAAGCGCCAAGAACCGCTTCGGCTCCTGGACCAACGCTGCGGCCTCTTATAACCGAGGTATGGGCGGCCTGGACCGCGCCCTTAAGCAGCAGCAAGTAGATAACTACTATGACCTTTACCTAAACGACGAGACCTCACGCTACATGTTCCGGATTCTGGCCTTGAAAGAGGTGTTGGGCAACCCGCAGAAGTATCGGTTTGAGTTACCGGCAGGAGAGGGCTACCAGCCACTGCCAACCCGCACGGTTAAAGTTACAAACACTATAACAGACCTACCTGCTTACGCACTGCAGCAAGGCACCAACTATAAAACCCTGCGCCTCTACAACCCCTGGATTAAAGACTATAGCCTGACTGTAGTACAAGGTAAGGAGTTTGAATTGGAGTTACCTGCGAAGGCGAATTAGGGAGAATTGTTAGGATGGGTTTATAGTTGTATAAACTGAAATTGCCAGAGTGGTGAATTTTCTTCTGATGAACTATCAGATAAAGAACAGATACATTGGAAAGAGACAGGGATGTTAGAATTAATTGAATACTTTCTATACAGTCCTAATTGTGATGAATGGTCTGCAATGTTCAAAATGAATAAACTCTAAGTAGTAAATGCCCAGATTATTTCTGGGCATTTACTACTTACTTAATTGAAAGAAGCTTCAAGCTTAATCAAAAATTGTTCAAGCTCCTGTGGTAGGATTTCTTGACCTGAATAAAATTTGGTTACTTCATCAGCCAATTCATTCTTAGTCTTTGTTATGCCATTAATGGTGATTCTGTCCCCAGTTAAATCTAAATTTTCTACACTAGCAGGTTGGCAGCCAAATATTTTGCAAAGTGTCTGAACTGGATATACATATTCGATTCCATTTCTACTCCATTGAATAATATTCTCCTCAAGGATACCTTGCTTTATTAACTCAGCTTTAAGTCCGGGGTTAACAACTTTATCTAAAACTACAAACACCCTTGTTTTGTAGGGGCTTTTTTCTAGATCTCCGATCACTTCTTTAAGTGAGTGTACCTTCTTCTTAGGATCTCCATTACTTCCAATAATTGTAATCTTATTATCAGGAAATTTTAAGCTAATTACTCTCTCTAAGTAGTTATAATCTGTCTTTCCTTCTACTATAACGAAGGCCGATGGAAAGAACATCGATTCTAATGTGTTACCCAGTAGGTTGTATTGTAGTTTATGGAAGTCATTTACTGTCTTTATTTGTTGGCACGAAACATTATTGCCATTTTTTGAGACAATAAAATTTGAAGTGAAATCCTTCCTGTTTAAAAATATATGTGAATGGGTTGCAATGTAAATAGCCTGAAGATGTGGAAAGTATTCATTTCTTCGGGTATCGTTCTGAAAAAAATCTGATACTGCAGACTGTACACGAGGACTCAATCCTAATTCTGGTTCATCAATTATTATGTGTGTAAAAGACTCATCAAAGCAAATTCCAAGAAGAGTCATTAACAAGCGTGTTCCTGTGCTCGAAACATTTAGGTTATATCCATCCATGTCAACATAGGATTGGCTGAAATCATTATTTGGATCAACCTTTTTGATTGTAAAAGTATTTCCAATTAACTCAGAGCATAATTCAAGGAGGAGCTTTCTTTTGTTATTACTAAGTGTCGTAATTGTGGTGTTTAAGTCAATAAAATTTTGCTCATGGTTCTGCTCCTGATTTAAATAAGTTTGATGAAACTGCTGATCATAATTTGTTAGTCTATTAGGATCTTTAGGAACGCTCGATAGATGATATACATGGTAGAATCTAACTGGGCTTAAATAATAACAAGTAGGCCCTAATTGTAGCTTAAGAAATTTTAATAGCAAAGATTTTCCAGAATTATTTGAGCCGGAGAAAACATAAAGATTTGGCCTTCTTGTATTTTGAACAATCTCGGATAGGTCAGGATTAAAATTGATTTCCTGCGGTGTATCTGTTGTAAATGGAGGGACCATTTAAATATAAGTTTGTATAGTTACTAATATCTTTAGACTACAATAATACAAATATAAAAAGGTTTAATTGGTATTAATTCCGTCCCCTGAAAACAAAAAAGCCTTGCAAATCAATGATTTACAAGGCTTTCCATGTGTTAAAAGTACCCAGAGCCGGGGTCGAACCGGCACAACCGTGAAGTTATTGGTGTTTGAGACCAACGCGTCTACCAATTCCGCCATCTGGGCATGTTTCTCTATCAGGAACGGGTTGCAAACTTAGATAAAGTTTCCTGAATACGCAACAAGTATTTTTTCTTCAGGTAGTAGGTTTTTACTTCGGCCAGGGCCTCTTCTTTTGTAATGCCGTGTAGCTCAGGGTAGCGCTGCAAAACCGGCAGAATATCGTTATCGAGCTGGGCAGTCAGGCCAATGGTTTTTTCACTGATCTCGTGAAACTTGTCGGCATCAAAATCGAACTCCAGTTCCATCAGCTCCTCGTTTATCTCCATCATCTCCATCAGGAAATCGCCGGGTAGTTCGTTTTTACCGCCTTCCTCAAGCAAGCCATGCTGCTTTAAAATGTACTGCATGCGCAGGTCCGCATCCGAAAGTGTGCGGTAGGCATTGGTATTCTGTGTGCTCAGCTGTAAAATTTCCTGCTGCTTCTCCTCCGGCTCGTTCGCATGAAAATCAGGGTGATACTCGCGGCTGAGTTTATAGTAGGTATTCTTCAGCACTTTTTCGTCGAGCAGAAAACTCTCGGAGATATTATAAAATTGGAAGTAATCCATAGTTTCAGTGTTCAGTTATCAGTAACCATTAAACAGGTAGCAGTTACCACTACAAAAGTACAGTAAAAGCTACAGTATTGTTTACAACTATAGTTGATTACTGATCATAGATAATTGGATACAGATAACTTTTAATTGCTAACTGTTTACTGTTCAGATGTTAACTGAGACGTTTGACCAGGCTTGTGGTTTATCGGCAAACAGCGCTTTGGTCGCTTTCCATACCTGCCCAAAAAGCTCGGAGTCGCGGTAGTTGTTCAGGTGTTCTTCGGAGTCCCACAAACTATAAGTACTGTACACGTTCGGGTGGTTCAGGTCCTGGAGCAGCTCTACGTGGTTGCAGCCTTCAAAAGCACGGATCTTATCTTTCGAGTTGCGAAATATTTCCAGAAAATCCTCCGTTCTATCCGCCTGAAACGTCATCCGGACAATGCGAATTAGCATAAATTAATTGTTAGATTGTTGCTTGTTAAATTGTTGTTAATCTTTGATGAAAGTTAACAGCTTAGTGGCAAAATTAAGAATTACTGCAAGCCCCGCCAATTTTAGAAATCAGCAATCTAACAATTTAACAAGCAACAATTAATTTCCCGGATAAAAGCGCACGTCTACCTGCGAGTCGAAGCCAAGGCCCAGGAGTTCGGCAGCGTGGCCTTTGTTAATGCCAATGCAAAGCTGGTCCTGAGAATTGAAAATGCAGCAGCAGTCGCCGTCGTCTACCTGCGCATAGTTTGGGTTGATGCGGCCTATAGTTTCGCGGCCAAAATGTATCGTAAAGGTTCTGCCATGGGCAATGGTATCTACGCTGTCGCGGGTTATATTTGTGATCAGGTTGCCGTAACGGTCCACGTGTATTACATGACCTGTTATGGAGTGGTCGTTCAGGCGCAGCTGACGGTTCAGCAACTGGCGTATCTCATAGGTCCGGTCGCCCAGCACTTCTATGTCGCCGCCGTTGGCCAGGTACACCGCAGCAGGGGCCAGTACATCTTTTACCGGAAACGGTAAGCAGGTATTTTCCACATTCAGCGCTACCACCAGTTCCGGCTGCCCGTCGGTAAGTAACGATAGCAGCCCGTTATCAGGGAGCAGGAAATAATGACCTTTGTGCCTTGCCGCATGAAAACGACCGCTTCTGTTTCCATGTGTATCCACACCAATCAGGTGCACGGTGCCCAGCGGAAAGTCCTGGTATACTGCTCCCAATACGTATGCAGCGTGCGCAATATTAAAAGGATCTATGGCATGAGAAATGTCAACAATCTTACAGTCAGGATCTTGTGCAAGCAGTTTTGCTTTTACTGCAGCCACATAATGATCAGTATATCCAAAATCAGATATAAACGTAATTACAGCCATCTTTAGAACTATAATTTCAATAGATTTGTAATTATATAAAACTAAATTTCTTTTAAATTAAATAAATATTACCAACATTCTATATAAGAGCTAAACATTTGGTAGAGAAAGTAATAACACTCGAGAATATTTCCCTGATCGACTTCCTGGGAACCGAGAATCAGAATATAAAGCAATTGGCTGCAGCTTTTCCGAGCAGCAAAATCATATCCAGAGGCAACGAAATCAAAATACAGGGACAGACTCCTGAAATCACAAAAATCCACGAAATTCTCTCTTCGCTGATAGATCATTATCATAAGTTCGGGAAGATTACGCATAACAGTGTAAATAGATACCTTTCTTCTGATTCTTTTACTGAAGAAGAAGTAATTATTACATCTCCGGACGTGATTGTGTATGGCTCTAAAGGTGGTGTGATAAAGGCCAAAACGCCAAACCAGCAAAAACTGGTTGATGCCATAGAAAAAAATGACCTTGTGTTTGCGCTGGGGCCAGCCGGTACCGGTAAAACGTATGTGTCGGTAGCAATGGCGGTGCGCGCCCTTAAAAACAAGGAAGTGAAGAAGATCATCATCTCCAGACCAGTGGTAGAAGCAGGTGAGAGTCTTGGTTTCCTGCCCGGCGACATGAAGGAGAAGGTGGATCCGTATCTGCGCCCGATCTATGATGCTTTGGAAGACATGATTCCGGTAGAAAAGCTGAAGTATTACCAGGAGAACAAGATCATAGAAATAGCGCCGTTGGCCTATATGCGTGGTCGTACCCTGAACAATGCGTTTGTGCTACTGGACGAAGCTCAGAACACCACACCAGCTCAGATGAAAATGTTCCTGACCCGTATGGGTCCGAACGCCAAGCTGATGGTAAACGGTGACTGGTCGCAGATAGATTTGCCGCGTAACCAGCGGTCCGGTTTAATGGAAGCCCTGACGATTCTGCGCGGTGTAAAAGGCATTGGCGTAGTTGAGATGACCGCAGACGACGTAGTGCGCCACAGACTGGTAAAAGACATTGTAAATGCCTATACCAAGCTGGAGGAGGAACGTCGTGCCAAGCGTGACGCCGAGGCTGAAGAATCCGAAAAACAAGGTGTAAATAACAAGCGCGTAAAACAGAGCGCCTAAGTACAGAACTGTTTTATGATTGAAGTGATAAGAGCAACGCAGGAGCAGGAGCTGAAACAGGCATTCCGGATTCGGGAACAGGTGTTTGTGGAAGAGCAGAAGGTGCCCCGCGATGCTGAGTACGATGCTTTTGAAACTACAGCCAACCATTACCTGGCAACTATAGATGGCGAGCCGTGTGGCGCCGCCCGCTGGAGAACCACAGAGCATGGCGTTAAACTGGAACGCTTTGCCGTGCTATCAGACTATAGAAACAGGAAGGTTGGTGCCGAGGTGTTAAAAGCGGTGCTTGATGACGTAAAAGCCGAGCAAAACGGTAAGAAGATTTACCTGCATGCGCAGCTTCCGGCTGTAAATTTTTACAAGCGCAATGGCTTTGTAACAGAAGGCGAGATGTTTACGGAATGCGATATACAGCACTATAAAATGTTCTTTGCCGGCTGATGCTACAGTGGGCGCCATACCCCTTTCTGCGTATAGCGCTGAGTTTTGTAGCGGGTATTATAGTGTATACAACTATAGGTGAAGGTTTCAGGTTTGCCCCTGAGGTCTTCACCTTTTTTGTTGCCCTGTTTGTAGCGCTTTACCTGTATGCACGCAACTATAGATCAGCAGAAGCAAACAGCTGGGTGGGGATAGTCGGTTTGCTGTGTTTTGCTGCCGCCGGCTTCTGGATAACAGAGCTCCGAACACCACATCTGCAATCAGATCATCTTACAAAACTTGAGGAACAGCCCACTTACTATACCGGTGTAGTAAACGATTTTGTAGTGCAAAAGCCGGGCTATCAGCGCACGGTTCTCGCCGTTAATAAGGTGCTTGTGAACGGGAAGTGGAAGCAAGCAACAGGCCAGGTGCAGGTAACCGTACCACACGACACACCCGACGATTACACCTTTACCTATGGCGATAAGCTGCTGATAAAAGGTGCACCTCAGCTGGTTGCCCCACCGCTTAACCCTGCCCAGTTTAACTATAAAAAATACCTGCAACAGAAAGGTATTTACCACCGCCAGAACCTACAGGTCAATCAGTTCAAACAGATCGGTAACGAACCACCAAATCTGCTTTTGTATGCCAGTATAAAAGTGCGCCGCTTTTTCGAAGACGTTATCAGGGAAAATGTAATAGTAAAAAGAGAGCAAAGCATAGCGACGGCCCTGCTATTGGGGTTAAAAGACGACATGGATAACGAAGTGCGGGACGCTTATGCGGCCACCGGAACAATGCACGTGCTGGCCGTTTCGGGGATGCATGTGGGCCTGGTGTTCGGCGTATTTCTGCTTCTGTTCAAACAAGTAAATTTAAACAGGACCCAGCGTTTGCTGATGGCGTTACTGGTGCTGGGCCTTTTGTGGCTGTATGGTTTCATGACGGGGCTTTCGCCCTCTGTATTAAGAGCGGTGCTGATGTTTAGCTTAGTATTGGTGGCGCAGGTGCTGAGCAGGCGGCACAACATTTACAATACACTGGCTATAGCTGCTTTTGTGCTGCTGTGCTACGACCCATACATGCTCTTCGATGTGGGTTTCCAGCTGTCGTTCCTGGCTGTGATCGGAATTGTGGCGCTGCATCCAGGCATCTATAGTTTGCTTACCGTAAATAACTGGCTTCTGGATAAGATCTGGGAGCTCTTTTCAATTGCTGTAGCGGCGCAACTGATTACACTGCCATTGGGCATTTATTACTTCCATCAGTTTCCTGTTTACTTCTGGCTGGCGAATATTGTAGTGGTAACAGCCTCCACGTTTGCGCTCTACTTCGGAATGGTCGGGCTGTTGCTGCACTGGGTGCCTTACCTGTCAGACCTGCTTTTTTCTATTCATTTCGGTCTGATATGGATCATGAACGAGTTCAACCAGCTGCTCATGAACCTGCCGGGCTCCCTGATTAATGGGTTGGATATTACGGTGCTGCAGTCTTGGTTAATGTACGTTGTGTTAGCACTGCTGGTGCTTTTCCTCTTGCAAAAGCAGCTACGCTATCTGGTTTTTGCTACGGCTATAGTTGCTATAGTTTCGGTGCAGCAAATTTTAGAAGCTCACGAACAACAAAACCAGAAAACGCTGGCCATCTATAGTTTGCGCGGCAGCACGGCCATAGGCTTCATCCAAAGCAAACAGGCCGTACTTGTAACTGATAGCACGCTGCTGGTCGATCCTCAGAACTATAGTTTTAACGTACAGGCGCACCTATGGCAGCGAGGCATATCTGCCCCAGCATTTCAGTTGCTCGGCGATGTACAACCCGGGGATACCTTTGTGCTCAGAAGTTTTTTGCCAGATGGAAATGAATTGCTGGTATGGCAAGGACAGAAGTTGCTGCTGGTAAGAAAGCCACTAGCTATACAACCTGCATCAGAACTGGAGCTGGATTATATTTTGCTAACCCAGAATGCGAAGGTAAAGCCGGAGGTCTTGCAAAGCTTTAAGGTAAAAGCTATCGTGCTGGATGGAAGTAACCGCCCCTGGTACATCAGTCGTCTTAAAGCTGAATTAATGAAGTTAGATTTGCTAGTATATGATGTAACAACGGAAGGCGCTTTAATGCTGGAGTTCTAGTTTGACACTAGCTATAGTTCTATAGTTGATTCCGTTATCTCGATCCAACTTGAAGGATCTTATATGTTCTATAGCTAACTATAGTTGCCACTGGACATAAGCAGTTCCTTTCATATTTACCTCAAATCCAGGGAGCTCTACCAGCCTACGGTTTTATAGTTGCCTTCGTGCGCTCACGGCCGCGAGGCCTCGTCTTTTGGCATCGCGCTGCTGCCTTCTTGCTATCCTCCTACGTCGGATTGCCTATCGGCACCGCAACAAGTCAAAGGCGCTCAACCCAAAGACTGCGATCACTCGATAGCTATAGTTCCTATAGTTTGTTGAATGACTATAGTTGCATCGCTTTTCCGTGGTAGTAGTTCCGAGGGCCAGGCTATGCCTGCCTATTCGTGGTCTGTAACTATAGATGTATAGCTTTTGATTTGGCAGTAGCAACAATTCCCCTCCTAGGAGGGGTAGGGGTGGGTTAGAATGCTAACTATAGAACTATAGCTCAAACTATAGCGATGGCAGAAACTGTTCCCCTTTGAAGAGGGCTGGGGTGAGGTCATAATGTAACCACAAAAAAAGAGACGCAGTATACTGCGTCTCTACATATTATCTCAATCTATCTGACTCTAATTGAGTCAGGTGAATGCCATTGCAGGTAGATTTCTCGATTAGCTTTCTGTTGGCGCTGCTTGAGGTGCTGTATTACCTGCCGGGCCACGCTTATTACGGTTGCGGTTGTTACGGCGTTTTTTCTTTGGCTTATTTTCTTCGCCACCTGGTTGTGCTACTGGTTGTGTGTTTGTATCGGTTGCAGCAGCTTGCTCAGGACGGGGGCCTTTGGGTTTATTTCGGTGGCGATTTTTGCTTCCGGAGCGCGGCTTATTGCCATGCGCTGGCTTATGTGCTTCGCGGTGGCGTACGTGGCCTTTTTTATTTGGGTCATATATTGGTCCGGGACCGAAATCTTCTGGCAACGGCAGCTTTGGTATCTCGCGCTCTATTAGCTGCTCCACGCGGCGAACGCGGTACATGTCATTGTCGTTCACAAAAGTAATGGCCATACCCGTTGATGCTGCACGTGCCGTACGGCCTACACGGTGCACATAATCTTCCGCATCCTGCGGCATGTCAAAGTTAAGCACGTGGCTCAGGTTGTCGATGTCAATGCCGCGCGACAGGATATCGGTACCAACCAGGATCTGGTATTTGCGGTTCTTGAAATCACGCAGCGCGGCTTCGCGCTCATCCTGCGTCATGTCAGACTGTATGCCTTCCGCTTCAAAGCCCATCTTGCGCAGCGAACGTACAATCTGGTTTACATTGGATTTACGTGAAGTGAAGATGATCATGTTCTGCACGTCCATCTCACGCAGCAGGTGCTCCAGTAAAGGCAGCTTCTGGTTGTCGTAAGTCAGGTACATACGCTGGTCAATGCCTTCAGCTGGTTTCGAAACAGCCAGGTTTATCTCTTCCGGGTTTTGCAGGATTTGCTGTGACAGGTCTCGGATCTTTTTAGGCATGGTAGCCGAGAACAGCAATGTCTGGCGGTTGGTTGGCAACTGGCGTACAATCTTCAGGATGTCGTCCATAAAGCCCATGTCTAGCATCTTGTCTGCTTCGTCCAGTACCAGGTAATTTAGTTGGTCCAGTTTCACGTAGCCAAGTGCCATGTGCGACATCAAACGGCCAGGCGTAGCAATAATAATGTCAGCTCCGCTAGTAAGAGCACGCTTCTGCTGGTCCCATTCGTCGCCTTTGTTGCCACCATAAATGGCAATAGAGCTGACAGGGGCAAAGTAACCAAGGCCTTCTACCTGCTCATCTATTTGTTTTGCGAGTTCGCGGGTAGGCACCAGAATAAGTGTGCTGGTGTGCGAAATATCGGCGCGTGAGATCTTGTCAATCAGTGGAAGAAGATATGCTGCGGTTTTTCCTGTTCCGGTCTGTGCGCATGCAATCAGGTCTTTTTGCTCCAGAATAAGCGGTATGGCCTGCTGTTGTATCGGCGTAGGAGTATTGTAACCCATTGACTGAATGCCGGTTACAACGTCTTCGCGTAAATTGAATGAATGAAAATCCAAAGTTATAATAATTTAGTTCGAACTATTGGTAGCTCTAATGAGCAGGGCGCCCAATTAGGTAAAGTTAAAACATTTTAATTGTTTTTAAGCAAATGCAGCCTGATGTTGTAAACTATAGTTTGTTTTAAATATTTATTAAATAATATTTTATTGAACTGTATTTTGTAAAGTACAATAGTGGTTTTGTAGTTGTTATTGCATTTGTGTGGTTTAAATGATAGAAAATCAAATCAAAAATTGATGTATTTTATAATATATATTATTATATAGATATTTAATTATAGGGTTTGTTATATGAAAAGTTATATTGTTGTGTAACATTTGATATAGGCGGGCGTAAGATGTGAAGGTCAGGCAACTGATATATTTAACACCTTACTTACTATTTATATGAAAAAGGCTATACAGGAATCACCTAACTTCTATCTTCTTTTAGGAGTTAATATTATAAACATCATTTTCTTCTTGCTACAGTAATAATTAGGCGAGCGGATATACTTATGCTGCACCAGCTGCATAAAGGCTTGCCTGTACTACTGTATTGCTCAGGAGCGGCTGCTCAGCCATTCTATAGTCCCTGATCCCAATTAACCAGAGTAAATTTACTGTGATGCACCTGTGTTGTGCTGTTATAAGGCTGTGTTTTATAACTTGCAGCAAGAGCAGCTGCGTGCCGTTACCGGCTGCCGAAAACGCAGAACTTTAAATTATGATCCCATCCGATATGCTGGTGCTGGAACTTGCAAGCGTGCTGGCTGGCCCCAGCGTGGGGCAGTTTTTTGCTGAACTTGGTGCACGTGTAATCAAAATAGAAAATGCCGGCACGAAGGGGGATGTAACTCGCAGCTGGAAACTACATTCCGAATCTCCGGAAACCGATACGCCTGCCTACTTTTGCGCAGCCAACTGGGGAAAGGAATCGCTGGTGCTAAACTTGAACGATGCACAGGACCTAGAGCAGTTTTATAGTTTGGCCGCACAGGCCGATGTGGTGATTGCCAGCTATAAACCCGGTGATGCCGAGAAGCTGAAAGTAGATTATAGTACGCTGCAACAACTTAACCCGAAACTGATTTATGGGCATATAACAGGATATGGCCCCGACGATGCGCGGGCTGGCTACGATGCCGTGGTGCAAGCCGAAACCGGTTTTATGTACCTGAACGGAGAGCCGGAAGGTAAACCCACTAAAATGCCGGTTGCGTTGATGGATGTACTGGCAGCACACCAGCTGAAAGAAGGCCTACTATTGGCACTATGGAAACGTGAGCGCACCGGGAAGGGGAGTTATGTGCATGTAAGCCTGGTGCAGGCTGCCATTGCAGGGTTGGCAAACCAGGGCACTAATTGGCTGGTAGCAGGCCATAATCCGCAACGCATGGGTTCCGAGCATCCGAGCATAGCGCCCTATGGCAGTGTTTATACCACCAAAGATAACAAAGAATTGGTTTTAGCCATTGGTGACGACCGCCAGTTTGCGCGTTTGTGCCAGGTGTTGTGTTCACCTGAAACCGCAGAAGACAGTAAGTTTATGACCAACTATAGCCGTGTTCAGAACCGGACTGAGCTAAATAGCATACTGCAGGGATTGATTGTCAGGTTTAACCGGGAGGAGTTACTGCAAAAGTTGCATGCGCAACATGTGCCGGCAGGAGCCGTGCAGCAGGTGGCCGAAGTATTTGAAATGCCACAGGCGAAAGAGATGTTGTTGCAATACCCGAGAGCAAAGTCGGGCATCCGGCAGGTGGCTTTCAATCTTGAGCAGCAGGCACCGCGGCAGCTTACGCCACCCCCGCCCTATACCCGTAGATAAGCATATTTTATAACTCTTTACAGCGATATACTGTAAAATCAAATCAAACGACGAGCACCTGGTATGGCAACAAAAAGCAAAAAGGCAAAAGACGACAGATTAGATGATATTATAAATGGCTTGCATCAGAAATCGGTTACCAAACAGGTAATTTACCGGAATACCAAAGCCACCTTCGATAGGATGAAGGAAATTGCCCAGGATATTGTAGAAGAATTAACGGAGCGGGTAACCAAGCACGATGCCGATGTTGTAATCGAGTACACCAACATTAGCGAGTTCGAGTTTCATGTGAAATTCTCCGGTGACCTGCTCATGTTCATTATGCATACCAACATCATTACGTTCCCCGAAGATTATGAGCTGATGCGTAATGAGTACATAGAAGAAGATTTCCGGCGTCGCTTTTTCGGGCATATAATGGCCTATAACTTTATGGCAGATACTATTAAGTACAACCGTATAGATGACCCTGGTTACCTGGTAGGCCGCATGCTGATAAACATAGACCGCCACTTTGTGATAGAGGGTGTAAAGCAAATGGAGCTGCCCTACGACCGCATTGCGCAAAACGTGATCAACAACAAAACGCTGCGCCTGATTATAGAAAGCGCGATGGTGGCTGCCGTAAACAACGACCTGATGGGGCAGGATGTAAGCGACATCGAGCGCATCACCCTGAAACAGAAACACGAAAACATGATCTCGCAGCCGCGCAAGGTTGGCTTTCGGGTAAGTTCTACACTAACGCAGTAACTACAAATAACGATAGTTGTACTTAATATTGGTGCCCGGCTACTATAGCCGGGCATGTTTGTAACAGCTAGATTTACGGCACGTTAAAACTTAAATTATAGCAATTTCGTTTTTTTATATAACTGACTTTCAGATGGTTGTATTAATAGTAGTTGTCTTTGCTCTAATTTTGACCTCTACTCAGAATTCCTACTCCGGATGAGTACCTGCCATTGATCTGCATTTTCTTGTCGACGTCTTATCTGTCTAAGCTGTTGCCATAAATCGTAGACCTATGCCTCATGATAGATAAGCCTGTCGCTGCCTGGTTTTAAGTCCATTCGTTATGAAAAAGAGCTATATCCTCCTGTTATGTATCTTTTCAATTACACTTCTCGGATGCGATAAAGATGATGACAACCTTACCGGACCAATTCCTTTTCCTTCTCCATCCCCTTCTCCTGGCCCTACACCCGTTGTAGATGTTACTGCCCCTCAGATTCAAGTGTATGATCCAACTGCAGATGACACATTTCTGTCGATAGGGGCATTGTCGGTATATGTGTATGCTATAGATAATGTCGCAATAAAGGATCCTAAAGTGTTTCTGATAGATCCTACCGGAGCACGCACCCCTATATCAAGCTTATACTTGAATACTTTTGAATCTTCAAAAGAGCGAAGCTTGACCGGCGTTATAAAAGTAGGGGGCAACTTGTCGGGCTTGTATACCATCCTAGTTGAGGCTGAGGATTTAAGCCAGAATAAAAGCCAGGTTACAGTGCCTGTTAACATAATTGCCGAAGACCTGGCATCGCTTGATTTTAAAACAGCTTTTATGGCCAGTGGCTGGTTTGAACAATCAGATTGGAATACTGGCTATCTTGATCTTGAGAGGTTTAACATTGCATTTTACTGGATACTGAATCAGAACGCGTGGGATTATAACATACACCCTGAATATGTGGATAAATTCGGGGAGGATTTTGGGCAGCATAAGCAACTATGGTCTAAGTGGGATGTAAATAAAAATGGTTATCTGGAAAATAGTGAGCTTAATAATGGAATGGCAGACTTAAAGTTTTTTGAACTATGGGATGTGAACCAGGATAAAATGATAACAGAAGAAGAGCTTGCTGATGGGGTGGCTATACTTTGGGATGTAAACAAAGATAATATAGTAGATGCCAAGGAGTTTGTTGATAAGCTTACAGAATATTTTCTTCTGTTATAAGCTTGATCAAAGCGATAGATGCCCAGCCTTGTTAGTAGCTGGGCATTTATCGTTATATGGCAACCTGCTCTTCTCTGAGTTTATGCAAAGCGCTTTCTAAAGCCGGCAACGCATCCATCAGCTCCTTAAAATCGGATATCAGGAAGTACTGGCTCTGGAAAGTCTCTTTAATATAAGGCGTGCTCAGAATGTGGTCTACATCAAACTTAAATTTTACACTTTCATCGGAAACAGACTGGTTACTTTCTCCAACCGATGATAAAATACCGGCTCCGTAGATCTGGGCTTTACCATTTTGGTTAAACAAACCAAATTCTATCGTGTACCAGTAAATGCGCGTAAGCAGGTCAATCACATCTGGCCTGTCAGTGAACTGGAGAGCCAGTTGAGATAGCTTTGCCAGAAACTCGCAGTATACCGGTATAGTTAGCAACGGCACATGGCCAAATACATCGTGAAACATGTCAGGCTCTTCCAGGTAATCTAACTGGTCCATAGTTCTAATCCAGATCGTTGCCGGGAATTTATGGTCGGCAATCAGTTTAAAGAAAAGGAAATCATCCACAATGCCTGGCGCAGGCACAACTTCGAAACCGGTTAAGGGTTTCAGGCGTTTGTTCACTTCATCAAAGTCCGGGATGTAGTTGCGTTCGAAGCCTACTTTCTCCAGGCCTTCAAAAAACTCGGGTATGGCTTTGCCTTGCAGGTTCTGGTACTGGCGCTCAAATAATATCGCCCAAACGTTATGGTCTTCTGCTGTGTAGCTGCTGTAGTTCTGTGTCAGGTTCATTTTGGTGAAAATTAAAAGTTTACAAAGGGGTATAAATGAAAAAAGCAGAGCTTTCGCTCTGCTTTCAGTATCACTTGAGGGAAACCTTTCGGTTCCCGTTCTTACAAATCGTAATAGGAGTGATTGCCAAAGAGAGCGCAGCAGGTACAGCGATAATAATAGCGGTAATAGCTATAGATGCTCTGGCAATAAGTACAAACAGTATGCAGCAGCTCCTGGCCAACAGAAGCTGGCAGAGAAAGTGTAATTGCTATGGGAGCTGGTTGATGCATGTGGTTAACTGTACTACAAATATGGGCTTTTGTTCCGGAATTGCAAATGCTGAGTTAAATTTTAGCAGAACCGGGCATAAAAAAACGCTGCTCTTAGAGATTTAGAGCAGCGTTTTTATAGTTAACTATAGTTTAGAGTTACATGATCTCGGCCAGCTCCAGCCAGCGGAATTCCTTTTTCTCGATCTGCTCGTTTATAGTTTCGAGCTCGGTGGCCCAGGCCGTAAGTTGTTCGTGGTCGGTAGTGGTGCCGGCGTTCATCAGCTCTATAACCTCTGCCTTACGAGTTTCCAGCTTCGCTATTTCCTTTTCCAGCTGCTCGTATTCTTTTTTCTCGTTATAGGTAGCCTTGCGTTTGTTTTGAGCAGGTTCGGCTTTCTGGACCGGCGCAGGTGCCGCAACTATAGTTTTGGTTTCAGCTTCCTGTTTTTCCTGTTCTTTCTGCCACTCGCGGTAGTCGGTATAGTTACCCGGGAAGTTTCGGATCTTGCCTTCGCCTTCGAACACAAACAGGTGCTCTACCAGGCGGTCCATAAAGTAACGGTCGTGGCTAACTATAAGCAGGCAACCTCCAAAATTAAGGAGGAAGTCTTCCAAAATGTTGAGCGTAATAATGTCCAGGTCGTTGGTTGGCTCATCCAGTATCAGGAAGTTCGGATTTTTGATGAGCACACGAAGCAACTGCAAACGGCGCTTTTCGCCACCGCTCAGCTTATTAACCATGGTATATTGCTGTGCCGGCGCAAACTGAAAATGCTGCAGAAACTGGCTGGCTGTTATCACTTCGCCGTTTGCCATTTCTACCACTTCGGCAATTTCTTTTGCAATGTCTATAACACGCTGCCCTTCTTTAAACGCAAGCTCTTCCTGGGTATAATAACCAAAAACAGTTGTCTGGCCTGCATCAATCGTTCCGCTGTCGGGTTGTAGTTTGCCAACCAGCATGTTCAGGAAAGTGGATTTGCCGGCACCGTTCGGGCCAACTATACCAATGCGGTCTTTCTTCTTAAATACATAACTAAAGTCATCCACAATCTTTTTGGCGCCAAACGACTTCGAGATATGGTCTACTTCTATAATCTTACCGCCCTGGCGTGTAGTTTTAACCGATAGTTCCAGCTGCGGACCGCTCACTTTTTTTGCTGCTTTCTCCTTCAGTTCCTCAAAAGCATCCACCCGGTACTTGGCTTTGGTACCACGCGCTTTCGGCTGTCTACGAATCCAGTCGAGTTCTTTGCGCATCAGGTTACGGGCTTTCTCGGTTTCGGCGGCGGCCATTTCTTCACGGCTAGCTTTTTTCTCTACAAAATAACTATAGTTGCCTTTGTATGTGTAAATCCCGCCGTTATCCAGCTCAGCGATTTCGTTGGCTACTTTATCCAGGAAATAGCGGTCGTGCGTTACCATCAGCAGGGTTGTGTTCTGGGTCGAGAGCAGGTTCTCGAGCCACTCAATGGTATCCAGGTCCAGATGGTTGGTTGGCTCATCCAGTATCAGCATGGTCGGCTCTTCTATCAGCACACGTGCCATGGCCACACGCTTGCGCTGCCCGCCAGACAGGTGACTGATCTTGTTCTCGAGGTTATGGATGCCTAGTTTTGACAGGATCTGTTTTACTTTCAGTTCAAAGTCCCAGGCCTGCAGTTCATCCATCCGCTCCATAATGTGCTGCATCTTTTCGGGGCTGATGTTGGGGTTCTCCAACGCGACCTCATATTCCCGGATCACATCCAGCACTTCGCTCTGCCCAGAAAATATAGTTTGTTGTACGGTCAGGTTCTCGTCAAACTCAGGGTTCTGTCCCAGAAAGCCGATGCTCACCTCTTTGCGTACGCTTACGCTGCCTTCGTCTGGTGGAATTTTGCCGGCCAGTACGTTTAGCAAGGTTGTTTTGCCCGAGCCGTTTACACCAACCAATGCCACACGCTGTCCTTGGCTAATACCAAAGTTCAGGTTCTTAAACAGCCAACGGTCGCCGTAGCTCTTTGCTATATTTTCTGCAGATAAATAATTCATAGAGCAAATTTAGCTATTTATTATGGATGGGTTTAAATAAAACAGGCCAACCGATGCGGCTGGCCTGTTTTATTTAAACGAATGCAGCTTTTGTATTACATATTCCGGATATGATCGGGACTGGTATGCTCTGCCTTATAGCTGTGGCTTGGTACGCGGTGCGTGGTAAGCGAAGCCAGGATAGAGAAAACACCCAGGATCAGGTGTGGTAAATACACCCGCTCGTCGAAATTAAGCAGCCATGGCGAAATTGCCAGCAGCACACCTAGCCCAAAATCTACCATCAGGTGGCTCTGCATTGGTATACGCCTTACCAGGCCAACCTCAAAATCAGTAAACACAGTCTGTAATAACACAGCAATACCGGCAATTACTAACGTCCAGGTGGCGGCAGTGTTATCCGAAAAATCAAGCACCCAAGGGGCGATGATCATAATAATACCAACTATATAGTCCAATATTCCGTGGAAACGGGTTGGGATAAATCGCATAGTAGTCCTCCTTTCTTATTGATACTCAGGTATACATATACGGGCACCCTGAAAGGAAGGGATAGAAATTTGTACAATTTTGGTGAACGTCTTTAGTCAGACACAACCACAGTGCGTGCAAAATAATCATGGAACATCTGGCTGCGGCGTGTAGTAAGGATCAGCAGAAAGCCCAACCCGACAGGAAGCAGTGAAAGTAATTTGCTGAGATGGCGCAAGTTGGCCTGCCACAGGTTTATGCGTTTGCCACGCAGGTCGGTTACCCGCAGCCCCAATGTAAACTTACCTATAGTTGCCTGTTTTGGCGACGACTCCAGCAAGGTATAATACAGCCAGTACACTACCGGGAAGTAAGGGTTGAAGAACAAGGTTTTGGCAATCAGGAGCAGTTCTGAAAAGTTGATGCCATGCGAGTGCATTGTTTTGTCCCATGAGCTAAAGTGCTCTGAGTTGCTGCCGGCAGAGTAAAAAATGATGGTATAGAAAAACACCAGCAACGTGGTATCAACCAGAAATGCTACAAACCGGGCGGTAAGGCTGCCATAGAGTGAGGATCGCTTTACGGTAGGTGCTGGTATGGATAGGGTTGTTTGCATATAGGGTTTTTGCTAACTATTTGAGTACTTGGTAACTACTATAGTTTAACTGCTGCGCACGTAATAATAAATGCAATATGTTCACCTTTGGCAGGCTGGCGGCTCGGCATCAAGCCCCAGTTGTGGTCTCATAATTCCCTTTAAATATAATTTATTGTCTGAAAATGACAAAATATTTAACTAAAATTATATTATGATTTTTAATTTGTAATATACCTGTTGTAAATTTAACTAAGTTGAGTTTTATATAATTCAAAAAGGTTGCGCTAATTGGTGAACAAACATATTTTAAGGGTAAACAGCATGCTATTCAGTTTTTAAGTAATTTCGCATACGATGGAGAGCGAAAAAAGACATAAGCCTATAGGGATTTTTGATAGCGGTATAGGCGGACTAACTGTGGCTCAAGCAATTACGAAAGTGCTGCCAAACGAAAGGTTGATTTATTTTGGCGATACAGCGCATCTGCCCTATGGCGATAAGTCTACTGCTGCCATCCAGGCTTACGCTGTTAAGATCTGCGACCTGTTGCTGAAGCAGCAATGCAAAGTAATCCTGATTGCCTGTAATTCGGCATCGGCTGCTGCCTATGAACTGGTGAAGGAATATGTCGGAAGTAAAGCCAAAGTATTAAATGTGATCGACCCGATTGTGGCTTATATTGGTAAAACATACCCGGGCAAACCGCTTGGCCTGATAGGTACCAAACAAACCGTAAACTCAAATGTATACCGCAAAAAAGTAGATGCACTGGGATTGGGTATTGATTTGAAATCGCATGCTACGCCGCTTTTGGCAGCCATGATCGAGGAAGGTTTTTTCAATGACACCATCTCAGAGAGTGTAATTCATACCTACCTCTCTGACCCGAATTTACAGGGTATTGAAGGATTGATTTTAGGTTGCACACATTATCCGCTCATTAAAAAGCAGATTGAGAATTTTTACCAGGGTAAAGTAGATGTGCTGGATGCCAGCCAGATTGTAGCGCTGCATGTTAAAGCGTTTCTGGAGCAGCATGGACTGGCATCAGATAAGCTGGTCGGCGACCACCATTTCTACGTTTCTGATTATACACACTCTTTCGAGGAAAGCACCCGTCTCTTTTTTAAACGCAAAGTGCATTTAGAGCATTATCCGTTGTGGGAGTAATTCTGAGTTAGAAAGTTAAAAAGTTGAAAAGTTGATTGATGTTATCCTGAGCGCAACCGAGGAAGCTTATTATGTCTATAGTTTCTCATTGTCATGTCGAGCGCATTCGAGACATCTTATATGTCTTATAGTTTCAACTCCTGTCATTTCGAGCAAAGCGAGAAATCTATCTCAGACTATCGTTTTATAGTTAACTATAGTTGCAACTTGAAACAAGCAGCTTCTTCTATAGTTGCCTTTTATCCTGGGAGCTTTACTGGCCTATAGTGCTATAGTTACTTTGGTGCGCTCCCGGCCGCGGGGCCGCGTCTTCGGGCATCGCGCGGTGTACCTTTCTTTTGCTCGTCCCTCGCCATGCCTGACGGCACCGGAACCTCTCGAGGCGCTCAACCCAAAGACTGAAATCCTTCGATAGCAAATTTATAGTTTGATTTATACTGCTATAGTTCTGTCGCCTTTTCGTGATTTTAATTCCGTGGGGCAGGCTGCGCCAGCCTGCTCGTGATGTGTAACTATAGAATGCGAGCTGCAACTATAGCAACAGCAGAAATTCCCCTCTCGGGAGGGGCAGGGGTGGGTTAATTGCCAACTATAGAACTATAGCCAAACTATAGCAATAGCAGAAAGTCCCCCTTTGAAGGGGGGAGGGGGATGACAAGTGCCAACTATAAAACTCTAGCTCCAACTATAGCAGTAGCAGCAAAAGCTCCCCTCCTTGCCTAAGGAGGGGTAGGGGTGGTTGGCCCCCGACAACTATAGAACTACAAAGCCAACTATAGCATACAACCAAATCCATCAAATCCCCTTAATCCCAATTCAAACAAGTATCATAAAAATCAGCTAAATCCCTACAATCACTGGTCCGGACAAGCAGCAGATTATCAAAATTCCTCAGAAAACCGTACCTTTAACTACACTTGCTTTAAATCACATGAAAAAACGATACCTGCGAATCGGAGATCTGAAACGAAATGCTTTTATAGTTGCTGCAGCTGCCTGTATGGGACTTACCAGTTGTGGACCCGACAGCAATAGCAACAATGTGGGTGCCAGCGAAGAAGTGAAAGTGCCGGACGGCATCATAACCGAACTGACAGAAGAAGCTCCGGACCAATGGAAAATAACTGATGAGCGCACTACCGTTCCGGGAGCAAGCATGGCTATTCTGAAGTATAACGACGGTCGTATTGATACCCTAAAAGGGCTGGATCTGGAAAATAAAATGAAAGACCTGGCCGCGAATGAGCAGCAATACAGGCAAGGTGGTTTTGGACTGGGCAGTGTGCTGTGGTGGAGTGGCATGGGCTACATGGCTGGCCGTATGATGGCACCGAGAGCAGGTTATTATGCTAACCCTGGTGTAATGAACAATACTGCAGCCTGGCGCCAGAATGTACAAACTTACCGTCAGCAGGCAACAGCGCCTACATCTGGCCGAAGCGGGTTCTTTAAAGGACGCAGCAGCGGCACCGGAACCGGAGGTTAATTCATTTCAATAAGATTACATGCTGAATAAGGATAGAATTGCTGTTCGCCTGGAGCCACACTCCGGCGACGTAGAAACCGCTGTGCGCGGGCTTGGCTGGGATTGGTGCGTGGAAGACGGTTGTGCCAACTATGTGCCCGGTGAAGCAGTGATTATAAATGAACAGGACGCTGATGCACTTCTGGAAGCAGCCGACACACTGTATGACATGATGCTGCAATCGGTGCCGGATGAACTGCCGGATGCTTTCCTGAATGTGCTAGGTATACCGCAGAACCTCTGGCAACTGGTACGCCATTCGTGGAACGACGACCGCCATTGGCACCTGTACGGCCGTTTTGACCTGGCCCAAACCCCCGAAGGCCCGAAGCTGCTTGAATTTAATGCTGATACAGCCACATCTATACCCGAAACGGCCGTGGTTCAATGGGCAAGCCTGGCAGCAGCCGGTAAAAACGATGCCAACCAATATTCTGGCTTATACGAGGCCTTGGTAGAGCAATTTAAAACCTGGCGCATGATGAACAATGATCTTGCCCCGGCTCTGCTATTAACTTATATCGGTGGAAGCGCCGAAGACGAAACCAACTGCGCTGTACTGGCACAAGCTGCCACAGAAGCCGGTTTCGACACGCACCTATGCCCGATTGAGGAAGTAAATATTTCGACGCAGGGTGCAGAACGTGGCGTTTGGGCGCAGATAGGGCAGGAGCAATGGCAGCAGTTTCCGTTTCTGTTTAAGTTACTGCCATGGGAGCAGATTGCCTGGGAAGAACCTGAACTTTGCGAAAGCCTTACCCAACTGGTGCGCAGCCGGAATGTAGTGATTGCGAACCCGGCATATACCTTATTATTTCAAAGCAAAGGCATGCTGGCCTGGCTCTGGAAAGCGTACCCATACCACCCGCTACTATTAGAAGCTGATCTAGCGCCTTTAAGAGATAAGTACATCCGTAAACCATATTTCGGAAGAGAAGGCCAAAGTATAGAGGTAGTGGATAAAGTGCCCGTAACTAAAATGGAAGGCGAATACGACCAGCAACAGCAGGTGTACCAACGCTGGTGCGACTTACCACAAGATAACAAAGGCTATACCTACCAGGCAGGTGTTTTCTGGGCGGGAGAAGGCTGTGCTATTGGGTTTAGAAGAGAGAAAGGCATCATCACCAACCTGTCGCAGTTCGTGCCGCATTTGGTAGAATAAGCAGATTTGGGGATGAGTAGATTTCTTAAATATAGCTTACTGCTATGCCTGTTTAGTTTACTGCTATGCCTGTTTGCTTTTGCTTGTAGCCAGACGAAACAGGAAGAGAAGCCTGTTGTTATTCCTTTCACACAAGACGACCTGACGCAAATCTATAGTTTGGCTTTTGATTCTTTGCTTGGACCTACTGAAAGGTGGATAGATGAAGAGTCATCTATTGTTAACGATACAGCTATAGTTCAATATTACTATAGGCTTGAAACGAACGACTTGTTTGATGATCGGATTCTCTCAGAAAAAAGGTATTACGGTAAAGGGAGAAAACTACTTGAAAAGTATGAAGGGTTTGATCAGGAGCAATTTAAAGCTATTGTTGCTGATAGTGCTTGGAAAGCTTACTCCTACCAAAAACCTACTAAGCTTAAATCTAAGTATAAATATAAGTTGATTCCAGCAGATATAAGTTCTTTAAAAGAGTCTTACCACCCGGGAGCCACGTTAGCTGCAGTAAGATTAAATAAGGTTGCTTTCAACAATACTGCTGATAATGCTATTATAACTATAAGCTTACATATTGCACCAGATTGGGGAACTGAAAAGGCATATTTCTTAAGGAAAAAGAATGGTGCATGGTCTATAGTAGGACAAAATCGATTATTGATTTGGTAGATCTTTAAAATTTAATCCTGCCAATCCTTTAATCCTGTAAATCCTGATTCTGACAAAATCTTCACATCCTCAAATTTCCAAATTTAAACTTACCTTTGCCAGCTAATAAACTATAACCGCCTATGCTCGCTTTTGTGCTGACACTTGTGCTATTACTATCTATAGTGATTGTGCTGGCGTATGCAGAGCGGAAGGTAGCGGCTTTTATGCAGGATCGTATGGGCCCAACCGAGGCTGGTCCATATGGCTCACTTCAATCGGTGCTGGATGTACTGAAGCTCTTGCAGAAAGAAGACATTGTGCCCGCCGCTGCCGATAAAAAGCTGTTCAAACTGGCCCCGATTTTAATTTTTGCTGCCGTCTTTGCTGGTTTTGCTGTTATTCCTTTCACTCCAGACCTGGTGCCTGCAGGCATTGGTATTGGTGTGTTTTACCTGCTGGCCATTATCTCGCTGGATGTAGTTGGTTTGCTGATGGCAGGCTGGGGATCGAATAACAAGTATGCCATGCTGGGTGCCATGCGCTCGGTTGCGCAGATCGTGTCATATGAGATTCCGGCAGGGTTGGCTATACTTGCCGCCGTTATGGTTTGCCAGTCGCTGGACTTTCAGGAGATCAGTTACCAGCAAGGCGCTATCATGAACCAGTTTCCGGGCTTGGAGTATGAAATGAACTGGTTGTTTGGCATTGAGGCGTTAGGCATAAACACCACAACTATAGGTGGTATTACTACCTGGAATATTTTCCGGGCGCCAATTCTTCTGGTGGCTTTTGTGATCTACTTCATCGCATCGCTGGCCGAAAGTAACCGCGCACCATTCGATATTCCGGAAGCGGAGTCGGAGCTGGTGGCAGGTTTCCACGTAGAATACTCAGGGTTCAGGTTTGCCATCTTGTTTCTGGCCGAGTATAGTATGATGGTGTTGGTAAGCCTGGTAGCAGTAATTCTGTTCCTGGGCAGTTGGAATACGCCATTGCCGAATATCGGCCCGCTAAGCCTGGCTTACTGGACTACCGGCACTGTAGGAGAACTATCGGGTATACTATGGGGTGGCTTCTGGTTATTGAGCAAAACGTTTGTGCTGCTGTTTCTGCAGTTACAGATCCGTTGGACATACCCGCGTCTGCGCGTAGATCAGCTCATGCACTTGTGCTGGAAAGTGCTTACGCCCATTGCTTTAGCTGTAGTGTTAGTTGCAGGTATCTGGCGACTATTGATGATTTAAAACTAATGTCATTTCGAGCTGGGGGTAGGAGCCCTCGATAAGGGAGAAATCTATCTGGAATTCTAAATAGATCCCTCATTACATACGAGATGACAGAATAATAAGGATAATTCCCCTCCCTGGAGGGGTTAGGGGTGGGTTAACACGCCACATAAAATTATGGAGCAAAAAGCCATAAGACATAAACTAAGTATCTGGAATGCCGTGAAGTCGCTGGTGAGTGGTTTGCAGCTGACGTGGAGGCATTTTAAGAATGCCAAAAACCGCCGTACGCCAGAGTATGTGACCGATAAGAACTATTTTAACCAACCCGACGGACTGGTTACACTCACATATCCCTACGAAGCCATTCCTGTACCAGACAACGGCCGCTACCGCCTGCACAATGAGATCGACGATTGTATAGTTTGCGACCTGTGCGCCAAGATTTGCCCGGTAAACTGCATCACGATTGAGTCTGTAAAAGCGACGGAAGACATTGGCACAACATCAGATGGCACTAAGAAACGCCTGTACGCACCGGTATTCGATATTGATATGGCTAAATGCTGTTACTGCGGTCTGTGTACTACGGTCTGCCCAACCGATTGCCTGACCATGACACCAGTTTATGATTTTGCTGAAGTAGATATCAAGAACATGATCTACCATTTCACTGATCTGAGTCCGGAGCAGGCTGAAGAAAAGAAACAGCTCCTGGCAAAACAGCAGGAAGAAATGGCCGCCGCCAAAGCGGCTGCACTTGCAGCTAGGAAACAACAGGGGTAAGCCTGACCTCACAGCGTCTACCAGACCTGTGAGTGTCTTACTACGAAGCAAAGCCTATGGCAACAGACGCTCACAGGAACTGCGCACACTGTGAGGTCTTTTTAAGAAACTGATAACTGATTACTGTTAACTGATAACTGAAAAAATGCTTTTCTACATCTTTGCCGCACTGGCTATAGTTTCGGGGGCTTACATGGTGCTAACGCGTAACCTGTTGTATGCAGGCTTTTCGCTACTGATAACTTTGCTGAGTGTAGCCGGAATTTACGTGCTGCTTTTCGCTGATTTTATAGCTGTAACCCAGCTCATGGTGTACGTGGGTGGCGTGCTGGTGCTTATTCTTTTCGGTATCATGCTCAGTAGCCGCGTGCAGGATAAATCGGTGCTTTCGGAGAACGTGAATACGGTTTGGGGCGCGTTGGTGGCCGGGCTTATAGTTGTAGGGTTGAGCTATAGTATTTTAAAAGCAAATATCAGCAGCTTACCGTGGTTGCAAACGACTGAGATCGATGTGCTCGGAGATCAGAAAAGTACGGTGCAGATGATCGGTATTAAACTGATGACGGATTTTGTGTTGCCCTTCGAGATTGCCTCGTTGCTGCTGCTGGTCGCCCTCATGGGAGCCGCTTACATTGCCACCGACAGACAGAAAGTATAGCTATGCATATTCCCATAGAACACATCCTGCTGCTGAGTGCTGTGCTTTTTAGTATCGGTGTGCTGGCAGTTATTACCAAACGCCACGCGGTGGTGGTGCTGATGGGGATCGAACTCATCTTTAATGCAGCCAACCTGAATCTGGTTGCCTTCAGTCGCCACGACCCGCAGTTATTGCAGGGGCAACTTTTCTCGCTGTTTGTTATAGTTGTGGCTGCTGCAGAAGCTGCTGTTGCACTGGCTATAGTTTTACGCGTGTACCAGCATTTCAAAACCGCCAACCTGAACGAGATATCGACTACCGAAAAGTAGGTCCTCTTAGACTAGGAACAGCTTAATCAAAGCGCAAACAAAGCTTACTATATTAGATCAATATACTTAACTTTGGCGGCTTAAAGTCTAAAAACTGAAACCATAAACCTAAACTTGGAGCTGACCGAACTTTTAAAGCCATTGGCTGGTACACCACAAACCACTACTGCCCTGGTAGTGTTGTTGCTGCCGCTGCTGGCTTTTTTTGTGCTCTTTTTTGCAGGTAAGCGTTTGCCGCGCCGTGGCGATTGGCTGGCGATTGGTATTTCAACTATAGCTTTTGCGCTCTCGGTTTACCTTTTTACCCAGACCTGGAATACGGCCACCTTCCATGCCCGCACCACCTGGTTTAGTTTGCCATCAACTGTAGTTTCCGATTTTACGGCTGGTATATTGTTAGATAACCTGACAGTTCTGATGCTGGTAATCGTGACCTTTATTTCCACGCTGGTGCAGCTGTTCTCGGTGGGGTACATGCAAGGCGATACGGGTTATCATCGCTATTTTGCTTACCTAGGGCTGTTTACGTTCAGTATGTTGGGTATCGTGCTGGTAGATAATCTGTTACTGTTGTTCATGTTCTGGGAGCTCGTGGGCTTTTCATCATACCTGCTCATCGGGTTCTGGTACCATAAGCCGGCAGCAGTGGCTGCAAACAAAAAAGCCTTCTTGGTAAACAGGGTAGGAGATATCGGCTTGCTGCTCGGTTTATTCGCTTTCTACACCTACTTCCGCACCTTCGACCTGGAAGCACTCCGGTCTCTTATCAGCGCCGGCGATTGGCTGAACAGCAGTTTTATAGTTAACTATAGTTTACATGGTGAGCCGTGGCTGCTGGAGCTTTCACCGTTGTTGCTGACCCTGGCCGGTTTGGGTTTGTTTATGGGTTGCGTGGGTAAGTCGGCGCAGTTTCCGTTGCAGATCTGGTTGCCCGATGCCATGCAGGGGCCAACGCCTGTTTCGTCGCTGATACATGCGGCTACCATGGTGGCGGCCGGCGTTTACCTGCTGGCGCGTTGCTATGCTTTCTTTACACCGGATGCCCTCACGGTTATTGCTATAGTTGGTGCTATAACTGCACTGGCTGGTGCGTTGGCTGCACTCAGGCAATACGATATTAAAGCAGTGCTAGCCTTTTCCACCATCTCGCAGCTGGGCTACATGGTAATGGGAATGGGAACAGGCGCATACGATGCATCGCTTTTCCACCTCACTACGCACGCTTTTTTTAAAGCAGCCCTGTTTCTGAATGCCGGGATCATCATACACGCCATGCACCGCGGACTACACCACGCGCATTTAGATCATATGGATGCACAGGACATACGAAACATGGGCGGGCTGCGCAAAACAATGCCGTTTACATTCTATAGTTACCTGTTAGCTGCTGCTGCACTGGCCGGTATTCCGCTTACTTCAGGCTTCCTGTCCAAAGATGCCATTCTCTCGGTGAGTTGGGCCTGGGCGCAAACCATGAGTGCGAATTGTAACCTGCTCTATTTTATAGTTCCGGCAACAGGTTTTGCAGTAGTGGTGCTTACGGCATATTACATGACACGTCACATGTGGTTCATGTTTTTCGGGAGCTTCCGGGCACCGTTTGATGTGCAGCAGATCAGGCACTCACTTAAACTGGAAACAGAGCGCGTGATGCTGGTGCCGGTTGTACTACTGGCTGTGCTTTCACTGGGGATTTTCTTCTCCCTTAACCCGCTAAGTTTTAGCAGCAGTTGGGTAGTGGAGGGTATCAGTCTGAAAAACCTATCGCTAAACATGCTGGCTGGAAACCTGGTGCAGGCGGTCACGATGCAGGACGATGCGAACCATTTGCCACACATACTGATAGGCATTTTTTCGGCATTGCTGGCAGCAGCCGGAATTATAGTTGCCCTGATCCAATATAATCGCAAAACCAGCGAGCAGCTGTTACTTGAGCAGCCAGCTACCACCTTCCAGCGCTTAACTTATAACCATTTTTACCTCGATAGCTTCTTCAGAACAGGCTTTGTTAAACCGGCGCACTGGACAGCTACCACCTTGTACCGCGTGGATAAATGGGTGATAGATTTTATTCTGAACTATAGCAGTAAATGGCTGGTGGTTATCTCCAAAATTGTAGGCTGGTTCGATAGGCTGGTAGTAGATGGACTGGTGTTACTGGTAGGAGCCATTTCGAAACTGTTTGGTATGTTAGGCCGGAATCTGCAAAACGGTAAGGTGCAGAGTTATTACGCCTATTCGCTATTCGGATTTATTCTGATAATGCTATATATCATGCTGTTTTGATAGTAACTTTGGAACTTAGATTTTTAAGAATTAAGAGATTATAAGATTTTGCTGGAAGTTGTGTTAAATCAACAATCAGCAATTAACAATCAACAATAAGTAGCTTGAACGATTTTATACTCAGTAGCCTGATTTTTACACCTTTGCTGGCCGCACTTATCGTGCTGCTGCTACCTATGCGCTTCCAAAACACGATTAAGGCAGTTGCTTTAGGTGGCGCGTTGGTGCAAATGGTGCTGGCTATTCTTTTGTATTTCCGATTTGATGGCACAGCTGCAGCCAACGGGCAAAGTGGCTACCAGTTCGTAAATAAACTGGACTGGATCGGTTTTTCGCTGGGCAGCCTGGGGCGTTTCCAGATCGAGTATTTTGTGGGTGTGGATGGCATCAGCATCAGCATGGTGTTGCTTACGGGTATAGTTGGCGTCATAGGTGTTATTTCATCCTGGACGATCAAAAAGAACATTAAGGGCTATTTCCTGCTTTACCTGTTGCTCCTCACAAGTGTGATGGGCTGCTTCCTGGCACTGGATTTCTTCCTGTTCTACCTGTTCTTCGAGTTCATGCTCCTGCCTATGTATTTCCTGATCGGCATCTGGGGCGGGCCGAAACGGGAATACGCAGCTATCAAATTCTTTATCTACACACTGGTTGGCTCGCTTTTCATCCTGATCGTGATGATCGGGCTCTATACTTCTGTCATTGACCCGGAAGCTACAGCAGCACAACTTGGTATGTTACAGGATGGGGTTGCCAACTCTGATGTAATCCTGCAGGTGCAGCAGTTATTGCAGCAGAATGTAATTGAAGGCGCCAACATTGTCAGAACATTCAGCATTCCAGCCATGATGGATCCGGCTAACTTCATACCGGGTAGTTTGCTGCATGTATTGTCGGGGACGGTGCTATGGGACCTGCCAATCAGGTTTATTGCTTTTCTGCTACTGTTTGTTGGTTTTGCGATTAAAGTGCCTTCGGTGCCAGTGCATACCTGGTTGCCTGATGCGCACGTAGAGGCGCCTACGCCCATCTCGGTGCTGCTGGCGGCTATACTTTTAAAGGTAGGTGGTTATGGGCTGATCCGTATTGTTTACCCGATCTTCCCGGATGGCGGTGCTTATTTTTCTGTGCTGGTCGGTGGACTGGGGGTGTTGTCCATCATTTATGGTGCACTCTGCGCACTGGCCATGAACGACCTGAAAAAACTCATCGCCTACTCATCGGTATCGCATATGGGTTTTGTGCTGCTGGGGCTGGCGTCGCTTACTTCGGAAGGGGTGAATGGTGCCATTTATATGATGTTCAGCCACGGTATCATTTCGGCTATGCTCTTCCTGGTGGTAGGTGTTATTTACGACCGTGCCCACGACCGCATGATTCTGAATTTCCGGGGACTGGCAAAGCGCATGCCGGCTTACACCACGTTTGTAGTAATTGCTTTCTTTGCCTCATTGGGCCTGCCAGGTTTCTCAGGTTTTATTGCCGAACTGCTGGTACTGGTAGGCGGATTCAGCGCTCCGGATATTACAGGTATGTTGCCGCGCTGGCTAACTATAGTTGCGGTTTTTGGTCTGTTGCTGGCAGCGGCTTATTACCTGTGGGCACTGCAGCGTATGTTCTTCGGCAAGTACTGGATCTTCCCGGAACTGCGCGAAAAGGCTAAACTCTCTGACCTGAATGCCCGCGAATACCTGATGCTGGTTCCTCTGGCGATACTGGCCCTGGTGTTCGGTATTTTCCCGCACCTGCTCCTCAATAAAATTGGTGTAGCTGCACAGGGCTTTACAGAACTGGTATTGCGCAACGGGCAGGAGCAGCTGCAAATGGTTCTATCAACTATAGTTAGGTAAGTGAAGGAGCAGGCAGCATACTTATCTCAAACCATTGATGCCATTATAGCCGGGCTCGGCTCCCTGATGCCTGAGCTACTGCTGGCCTCCTTTTTTCTGTTGCTTGTTACGCTCGACCTATTCAAATCCAGCACTATAAAACAACTGTTACCCTGGCTGGCGCTTACCGGGCTTTTTGCGGCATTTGTACTACAGCTGTTAGGTGGCTATACTTCGGGTGGTGTGCAGTTCCTGAGTTTGCTGCGCTCCGATAGCCTGGCCCGTTTCAGCGGAGTGCTGTTTAGTGCGGCAGGTATTTTTACCATTCTGCTGTCGCTGCAAAGTAAAGTGCTGGAAAAGCTGAAAGAGGGCAGGGGAGAATACTATGCGCTAATCCTGGTGCTGGTGTTGGGCCTGAACCTGATGGCAAAGTCTGTTAACCTGCTGATGGTATTTCTGGCTATCGAGCTTGTTTCCATTGCCTCTTACATTCTTACGCTTACTTTAAAACAGGAAAAACGTGCTGTAGAAGCCGGCCTGAAATATGTACTATACGGTACCCTGTCAGCAGGAGTAATGCTGTATGGCATGTCGTTTTTCTATGGTTTTACCGGCTCGCTCAACTATACCGAAGGCACGTTCTGGCAGGCGCTGCTGCAGGCCGATACATTGCTGGTAACGATAGCTGCTATTCTGGTTTTTGCTGGGTTCTTCTTTAAAATATCGGCTGCGCCATTTCACTTCTGGGTTCCGGATGTGTACCAGGGGGCACCTATGCCTATCGTTGCGCTCTTCTCTACTGGGCCTAAAATGGCAGGCGTAATTGTCATTCTCCGTTTTGTTGCCGCTTTCTCTGATCCGGCTGTAGCAAGTTATTTCGATGATGTGCTCCTGTTCCTGGGCATAGCAGCATTGCTAACCTTAGCGGTAGGTAACTTTACAGCCCTATTGCAGAAAACACCACGCCGGTTAATGGCTTATTCGTCGGTATCGCATGCAGGCTTTCTGCTGATGGCGCTGCTGGCATTTGGCACAAACTATACGGTAAGTGTACTTTTCTACCTGACGGTACTTCTGTTCATGAACTATGGCACTTTCCTGTTTCTGCAGATAACAGAAGAGAAATTTGGGACACATAAACTGGAACATTTTACCGGTTTAGGCTATAAGTTGCCTTTTATGGGTGTAATGGCAGTGCTGTTTTTGCTTTCGCTTACGGGCTTACCGCCCCTGGGTGGTTTTATGGGCAAATTGCTTATTTTCAGCAATGTTTGGGAAGCCTATAGTGCCTCAGGCCAGGTGCTGCTGCTGGTACTTTTAGTAGCCGGAGCCTTGCTAACAGGGGTAGCGCTTTTTTATTATATCCGGATTCCATACTACCTTTTCCTGAAAAGGAATTTAACTGAAGAAAAATTAGTTATTTCACTGTCGAATAAGCTGCTGCTGGCGTTTTTTGCAGTGCCGCTGCTGGTCCTGTTCTTTAAACCCGACCTGCTGCTTAACTGGATAGAAAAATTGCTGGCACAAACTCTTTAACAGCAAACATGAGCGATTCAATAAAACACGAATGCGGTATTGCCCTTATCAGGCTCCGAAAACCAATTGAGTATTACGTTGAGAAATATGGCACGCCCATGTACGGCGTTAATAAGCTGTTTCTGCTTATGCAGAAGCAGCACAACCGCGGCCAGGACGGGGCAGGCGTAGCGAGCATCAAAATAGACTCTATGCCCGGCATGGAGTACATCAGCCGCTTCCGTTCGGTAAAGACCCGCGCCATCGACAGTATTTTTGGCAAGATCGGCAAGGAGTATAAGAAACTGAAAGAAGATTCCCCTGACAAGGCGCAGGATATAAACTGGGTGTGGGAGAATATGCCTTTCCTGGGTGATGTGTATCTGGGCCATCTGCGCTACGGCACACATGGCGTAAACAGCGTTGATAACTGCCACCCGATGGTGCGCGAAAACAACTGGCGCAGCCGCAGCCTGGCAGTGGCTGGTAACTTTAACATGACCAACGTGGATGAGCAGTTCCAGAAACTGATCGAACTGGGCCAGCATCCGAAACATAAGTCTGATACTATTACGGTTTTAGAGAAGATCGGCCACTTCCTGGACGAAGAGAACCAGCAGCTGTTCGATTCTTATAAGAATGACTTCACTAACAAGGAAATCACTACCCTGATTGAAGATAACCTTAACCTGGAGCGTGTTTTAAAACGTGCCGGTAAGGATTTTGACGGTGGGTATGCCATGGCCGGCTTAACAGGTTACGGTGCTTCATTTGTAGTGCGCGATCCGAATGGCATTCGTCCGGCTTACTATTATATTGATGATGAAGTGGTGGTAGTGGCTTCTGAAAAGCCAGCTATTAAAACAGCATTTGATGTAGACTATAGCGCCATTAAAGAGGTACCACCGGGCCATGCGCTTATAGTTGATAAAGAAGGCAATCCATCGCTGAAAGAGATTCTGGAGCCCCGCCAGAAATTATCGTGCAGTTTTGAGCGTATCTACTTCTCCAGAGGTAACGACCCGGAGATTTATGAAGAGCGCAAGAACATGGGCAAGCTGCTATGCCGCCAGATTCTGGAAGCAGTAAACTATGACCTGAAACATACGGTTTTCTCCTATATCCCGAACACAGCCGAAACTTCGTGGTTGGGCATGATGAAAGGGATTGAAGATTATCTGCGCATGTACCGCAAGCAAGCCATCCTTAACCAGGAATTAACCGAAGAGCAACTCGACGACATTCTGCAGTTTAAGCCGCGTGCCGAGAAACTGGTGATTAAAGACGTGAAGCTTCGCACTTTTATTACCGACGACTCAAACCGCGATGACCTGGTGACGCACGTGTATGATACGACCTACGAGGTGGTAGAAAAAGGTGTGGATACACTGGTGGTGCTGGATGATTCTATCGTTCGGGGCACGACGCTGGAGAAGTCTATCATAAAAATGCTGGACAAACTGGAGCCCAAAAAGATCATTATCGTTTCATGTGCGCCACAGATCCGTTACCCGGATTGCTATGGTATTGATATGAGCCGTGTGAAAGAGTTCGTTGCTTTCAGGGCGATGCTGGAGTTGCTGAAAGACCGTGATCTGTACTATAAAGTAGACGAGGTTTACGACAAATGCCTGGCCGCTGAAGGTACAGATGCCTTTATGGAAACTAACTTCATGAAGGAACTATACGACTTGTTTACCCACGACGAGATAGCAGCCAAAGTTTCTGAAATAGTGAAGGCACCGAACGTGAACGCTGAAGTACAAGTGATTTACCAAACAATAGAAGAGCTTCACCAGGCCTGCCCGAACCACAAAGGCGACTGGTATTTTACAGGCAACTACCCAACGCCGGGTGGTACACGCGTGGTAAACCGTGCCTTTATGAACTTTGTAGAGAAAAAAGCAGTACGAGCGTACTAAACCAAACTATAGTTTTAAAAACGCAGGAGCCTGTAGCATTTTACTACAGGCTCCTGCGTTTTTGTTATATGACGTATTTACCGAAAGCCCACCAATTATAGTTTTAAACTAACATGAAAGCTATAGTTGGGCGAAGGACATTTGAACTGTTATTTAACTTCTGCCAGCTTTTCTTCCACTACTTCGCCGTTGCGGTAAACTATAGTTTTTAACAGTTTACCTTCTTCGTTGTAGTACTTCCAGGTATTCACCTGCTTGTTGTTTCCGTACCTGCCGGTAATCTCTTCTTTACCGTTTTCGAAGAACTGTTTAAACGGACCAAGCTTTCTGCCATCTTTATAGGTGGTCTCAGACTTCACTTTTCCGCTTGGGTAATACTCGTAGCTCAGGCCAACAACTTTATCGTTCTGGTAAGTGTCTTTGGTTTTCACCTGGCCGTTTTCGTGGTAGGTCAGGCGGTCGCCGTGCAGTTTGTTTTTAACATAGGTAGCGCTGGTTTCTACCTTTTTGCCGGGCGCATCAAAGTAGGTCTTCCAGATGCCTTCGCGTAGTTTAGCCTTGTACAGTTCTTCAGCTTTCAGGTTTCCGCTTGGGTAGTAAGTGGCTATTTTTCTGTCGGCGCCGTTGCTGCTATAGTTGCCCGACTCACGCAGCGTGCCGTCTTCGTAAAAGTGCTGGGTAGTACCGTTTGGTTCGCCGTTCTTATAGTTTATCTGGCTGCGCAGTTGCCCGCTCGGGTAATACGATTTGCTTATGCCGTTCATTTTGCCCGCAGCAAATCCGCCTTCGGTGCTAAGCTTGCCATCCGGGTAGTAACTTTTAAAGGTGCCGTGTTTCTGGCCGGCCACATTTATCACTTCAGTTTCCAGTTGGCCGTTCTCGTAGTAGGTTTTGTAAGAGCCTTCCAGCATGCCGGCTCTATAGTTTGCATCCGTTTCCAGCTGTCCGTTCGGGTAGTAGGTTTTAGCTGGTCCGCTTTGCTTCCGGTCCTTGTAGTACAGTTCAGATTTTACTTTTCCATCCGGGTAGTATTCCTTCATCAGCCCTTCCGGGTAGCCGTTAGCAAAGGTGGTTTCCTTGCGCAGTTTGCCATCGTCGTAAAAGGTCTTGAAAACCTGGCTTTGCTGGTCGTTCTTGTACTGGCCTTCCTGCATTAGCCTGCCATCGGGGTGATAAGCCAGGAATGGGCCCTGCTTGACGTCCATTACATAGGTTACTTTAATACGGGGTGTGCCATTCTTATAGTATTCGGTAAACACGCTGTCCTTTTTGCCTTCCACGAACTTGGCAAATGCTTCGCGCTCGCCGGTAGGGTAGTAGCGGTTATAATAGCCAACTATAATCGAGTCCGGCTTCATGTAGTATACTTCCTTTACCGTATTGCGGTCATCGTTATAGTAGGTAACAACTTTTTGGGTTTGCCCCGCAGCAAAGGAGCCTGTAAGTAAAACAGTAGCTAAGAGTGAAAGCAACTTTGGCATAAGTGTTTTAATATAGTTCTGAAAGCTTACACTTTCTGTTTAATGATCTCTTTTGATACAAGTTTTAGAAACGGGTCCGAATCCTTCAGGAAAGTTTTTGCGAACTCGACTGCTTTGGTATAGTTAACATGGGCCAGGCTCATCAGCGCCCTTCTCACTACATACTTGTCATTATCCCGGGTAATCAAGTTAACCAGCATTTTTTCACGGTCCTCCACTTCCGTGCGCCCAAGCAGCTCGGCTGCCTGCCATCTGGCCTGCGGCAGATCAGAGTTGATGACCTTTTTCACAAACCGAAGCTTCGATTCCAGCTTTTCTTCTGCTTTCTGAAGTATAGTTCCGGATTCGTTATCAACGGCCAGTGCATAAACCAGTAACTGAGCCAGGTCGTGGTTAAATTCCTTATTCAGTAGTTCCAGCACTTCGGTTGCGGCACGGTATAGTTCATCCCAGCCAGGGTATTCGATCTCCCATTCGCCCAAACCCCTGTTTTCGGAATAGGTATCGGGAGACATGCCTGCCCAATCCCAGAACTTTGCTAATTCAGTTTCTAACGACATTGCTCTTCAATATATCTGAACATCAAAACTATAGAAAACAGTTTAAAGTGCAGGCAAGGTATAAAAAAGAAAGCCTTACGCGCTTAACGTAAGGCTTCCTGCAAATTGTATGCCTTGCGGCAGTATTATAGTTTTTCGATAACCAGGGCAGAAGCGCCACCACCACCGTTGCAGATGCCGGTTACACCAATTTTACCGCCTTTTTTATCCAGCACGTTGCAAAGTGTGGTTACAATACGCGCACCAGAAGCACCAAGTGGGTGACCCAGCGATACAGCACCACCAAACACGTTTACGTTATCGCCTTCCAGGCCAAGTTTCTGGTTGTTAGCGATAGATACTACTGAGAATGCTTCGTTAATCTCATAGAAGTCTACTTCTTCAGGAGTAACGCCTGCATTTTTCAGTGCCTTCGGGATAGCCAGAGATGGAGTAGTTGTAAACCAGATCGGATCCTGCTCCGCATCAGCAAACCCACGGATCTTAGCGATCGGTTTCACGCCAAGTTCTTCCGCTTTCTCACGGCTCATCAGTAGTACAGCAGCAGCGCCATCGTTCAGCGTAGACGCGTTGGCAGCAGTCACAGTACCTTCTTTATCAAACACAGGGCGCAGTCCAGGAATCTTATCGAAGCTTACTTTTCTATACTCTTCGTCTTCCGACACAACTATAGGATCTTTGCCACGCTGCGGAATTTCAACCGGGATGATCTCGTCTTTCATCATGCCAGCTTCAGCGGCTGCAGCAGACTTTTTGTAAGAACTGATTGCATATTCGTCCTGCATTTCGCGCGTAATTTTCATTTCGCGGGCAGTGTTCTCAGCAGCATTACCCATATGGAAGTCGTTATAAACATCCCACAGACCATCTCTGATCAAACCATCAGCCATTTGAGTATGGCCCATTTTAGCGCCCCAACGTGCTTTTTCTACATAGTAAGGCACATTGCTCATGCTCTCCATACCACCAGCCACGATCACATCTTTATGACCCAGCATAATGGCCTGCGCCGCATACATAATAGCCTTTGTGCCTGAAGCACACACTTTATTTATAGTTGTACACTCTACATTATAGCCAAGGCCAGCCTTAACAGCAGCCTGACGTGCAGGTGCCTGGCCTACGTTAGCAGAAAGTACGTTGCCCATAATTACTTCCTGTACCAGTTCTTTGTCGATGCCGGCTCTTTCTACAGCGCCTTTAATGGCAGCTGCACCAAGGTCGGTAGCAGAAAGGCTGGCAAGGGCGCCGCCAAAGCTGCCGATCGGGGTACGAACAGCCGAGATAATATATACTTCTTTGATCTGCATGATTTTGTAAGGATTGATTTTATAGTGTGAAATTATCAGGATTTATGGTGAAAACCAAACGAACGTTAGGCTTGCAAGTTCAGGAGTTAGAGAATTAAAGCGATATATGTTATTGTAGTAACTCTAGCTTTCCTTTCCAGGTCTTTAACTTCCGAACTTTTTAAGTCTATAACTCATAAACACTAAAACTCTCAAACTGATTTTATATTTTACAAACTAAAACTATAAACAAAATATGGAAATGAAAGTTGCAGAGCGCAGATTTTAAACCTTTTAGGGTTTTACTTATCTTTAAGTACTGACAAACTGATCAACTATAAATTAACCAACCTATTTCACCCGGGATGAAAAAACTTTTATACCTGGCTGTGTTCTGTAGTGCAGGCTTTTACCAGGCCAATGCGCAGCAGCAGACAGCAAAAAAACCACTCACCCACGACGTTTACGACAGTTGGAAAGGTGTGGATGGCGAATCCATTAGCAACAATGGTAAGTTCGTGCTGTTCAACGTAAACCCGCAGGAAGGCGATGGCGAATTGCTGATGCGCAACCTGGTTACGAACAATACAACGACCTTTGCGCGGGGCACCAAAGCCAGCTTTACCAACGACAGCCGCTACGCCGTTTTCCAGATAAAGCCGGAGTACCAGAAAGTGCGCCAGCTGAAACTGAAAAAGAAGAAAGCCGACGACCTGCCTAAAGACTCGCTGGCTATAGTTATGCTGGAAAATATGAATGTGGTGAAAATGCCGCGTGTAAAATCATATCAGCTGCCGAAGGAAGGAAATAACTGGGTGGCTTACCACCTTGAGAAAGAACTTCCGGCTAAAAAAGAAGATAAGAAAGCAGAGGGCGAAGAGAAAAAGGCCGAAGCCAAAAAGCCACTGCCTAAAAACAAAAAATACAATGGTACACAACTGGTACTGCGCAACCTGCAAACAGGGCAGGAGCAGCGTTACGACCGCGTAATTGACTATACTTTCTCGGAGAAGGGCAACATGCTTTACTTTGTGAAAGACGAGCTGGACTCGCTGCACAAAGCCGGCGTTTATGCCGTAAACACCGCCGACCTGAAAGTAATGCCGATTGATACGGGTAAGGTTACTTACAAAGGTTTAACACCGGATAAGGCAGGTGAGCAACTGGCTTTTGTGGCTACCAACGATACCCTGGAAGCCGAGATCCGTTATTTTGCGCTTCACCACTGGACCAAAAAGGACAACCGCAAAACTGTGCTTGCAGATACGGCCAGCGCCGGAATGCCGAAAGCCTGGATGGTGAGTGAGCATGGCAGGCTGAACTTCTCTGAGGATGGCAGACGCCTGTTCTTCGGCACTTTCCCGCGCCCAACACGCTACGAAAAAGATACCACGCAACTGGAAGAAGATAAAGTAAACCTGGATATCTGGACTTACAAAGATCCGCTTATCCAGCCAATGCAGCTAAAGAACAGGGACCGCGAGATGAAGCGATCGTTCCTGGCTATGTATGACCTGCGTGGCAAACGCATGCAGCAACTGGCAACGCTCGAAATGCCGGATGTTTACTTGGATGCTTACGGACAGGGAGATGTGGCGCTAGGCGTTAGCGATGAGAAATATAAAATTACGATAGGCTACGACACCCCAACTCGAAAGGACGCATACCTGCTGGATCTGAAAAAGGGAACGCGCAAACAGGTACTGAACGAAACACGTGGCTTCCCGCGCCTGTCGCCGCAGGGCAACTATGTGTACTGGTACGAGCCAACCGATAGCAGCTGGCATACGCTGGCAACCAAAAATGGCAAAGACCTGAACCTGACCAAGCGTATTGGCCTGCCATTCTACGACGAAACCAATGATGTGCCTGCGCTGCCTGGCTCTTACGGGCTTGCTGGCTGGGTAGAAAATGATAGCTACCTGCTTGTATACGATAAGTTTGACATCTGGAAACTGGACCCGACAGGCAAAAAAGCACCGGTTAACCTGACCGACAAATATGGTCGTCAGAACAAGCTGACATTCCGCTACGAGCAGCTGGATAATGAGCAGAAGTTTATTCCTGCAAATGCCACCCTGTACCTGAGCGCGTTCAATAACACGGATAAGTCGAATGGTTACTTCCTGGATTATGTAAGTAGAGAGGCACAACCACAGAAACTGGTTATGTCTGCAAACAGCTACTCCCGTTTAACTAAAGCGAAAGACGATAACCGCTTTACATTCCGCAGAGGCTCGTTCCAGGAGTTCCCTGACCTTTATATAGCCGCTACTGCTTTTGATAAGCCGACACAGTTAAGCAATGCCAATCCGCAGATGAAAGACTACCTGTGGGGCACAGTAGAACTGGTGAACTGGAAGTCGACGGATGGAATTCCGCTGGAAGGATTACTGTATAAGCCAGAGAACTTTGATGCATCTAAAAAATACCCGATGATCGTGTATTTCTATGAGCGTTCTTCGGATGGATTGTACAGCCACAAAACGCCGGCACCAAGCGCTTCTACGGTAAACATCTCTTATTTTGTGAGCAATGGCTACCTGGTGTTTGTGCCGGATATTGTTTACCAGAACGGTTACCCAGGCGAGAGTGCTATGGACTGCATTATACCAGGCGTACAGAAACTAGTAATGCAGGGCTTTGTTGACGAAAAGAACATGGCACTGCAGGGGCAAAGCTGGGGTGGTTATCAGATTGCCTATATGGTTACTAAAACCAACCTGTTTAAAGCAGCGATGGCCGGTGCGCCGGTATCTAACATGACGAGTGCTTACGGTGGTATTCGTTGGGGTACAGGTTTGAGCCGCCAGTTCCAGTACGAGAAAACGCAAAGCCGTATTGGTGGTACGCTCTGGGAAAAACCGATGCAGTTTATCGAGAACTCGCCGCTGTTCTTTGCCGATCGCGTAGAAACACCGCTGTTAATCATGCATAACGACCAGGACGGAGCTGTGCCGTGGTACCAGGGTATTGAGTATTTTATGGCGCTTCGCAGGCTAAACAAACCGGTTTGGATGCTGGTGTACAACGGCGAAGACCATAACCTGATGCAACGCAAAAACCGTAAAGACCTGTCAGTGCGTATGTCGCAGTTCTTTGATTACTACCTGAAAGGTGCACCGATGCCTGTCTGGATGAAACAAGGAGTGCCGTCTGTACTAAAGGGCAAAGACTACGGATTTGAGTTGATAGAGCCAGAGCCGCAGCCCGAAGTTGCCGGCGAAGCAACAGAGTAATTTATAGTTGAACTATAGCAAAGGAGCAGGTGAAAACCTGCTCCTTTTTTGTTTGTTAAGGTAAGAGATACTATAGTTTAAACTATAGCCACCTGCTTTTATATCACCCGCTTTTTTAGATTTGCAATCCGAAACATTTATAGGATATAGATTCAGGTTATGCCTTTGGAAAGGCGGATTACAAATCCGCAATTAATGTACTTTCGGATTGCAAATCCGAAAGAGCCTTGAGGATACTCTCAAACTCCTAAACTCCCTAGCTTTCACTATATCCTGTCAGGCTATTTAAGGGTTGGGTTGTTTTCATGAACTGGCCGGTGCCGAAGGCTATCTCTTTGCCTTTATCGTTGTAAAGGGTGCTTTGGGCTACAAAAAGGTTTTTGCCTATCGTTCTTACTTTGCCAATCGCCTTTATAGTTCCGCTGGTAACAGGGCGCACCAGGTTTATCTGGAAAGAGGAAGTAACTATGAAAACATCCTGCACTACCGAGGCTACAGCAAAATAAGCGGCATCATCCAGCAGCTTAAAGTAAAGCGCCCCATGCATGGCATTGGCACCATGATGATATACAGGCAACACAGGCAAAGTAATTTCGGCTGTCTGGTGCTTAACTGTCAGGTGGCTGCCGGCAATAAACTCCTGAATGGCTGCGCTGTGGTATAGTTTCTCCAGACGTTGGTAATGTGCTTCCATATTTAGGGGTAAATTGCTTTAACTACAGTTTCGGAGGGTAATCTACTGCAAATCGCTGTACTTTTCTTAATTTTCAGGCAGAACTATACACTGGTAACTATGCAGTACCCGTACGGACCCGGCATTAACCACATCGAGTTTTGGGTGAAAGACCTGGAACAGTCACTGGCTTTTTATAGTAGGCTTTTCCCGCTGATCGGGTGGTACGAGCTTACGCGCACATCCTATAGTTGCGGCCATCATGAAATATACTTCAAAGAGATGCCGGTAGCGTTTCATGACAGCCTGGGCGTGCGCCATATCTGTTTCCATGCTACCAGTCGTGAGGTGGTGGATAGTGTAGGGGAGTGGCTGCAACGTATTGGTGCTGCTATTATCCGGGGGCCGATCGAGATGCCGCACTACGATGCCACTTACTATACAGTAGACTTCCGTGACCCCAATGGTTTTGTGCTGGAAGTTGCCCACACTCCGGACATCAAACTATAAAAACAGAAAAGCGCCGGTATTGCTACCTGCGCCCGCTGTAATCAACCATTTATGTTGTTTGCTTAGTTAAGCCATTTCATTTGATGAGGCAATACGTGCCAGCACTTGCGTGGTGGATATTCCGGCAGCTTCCATTTTCTGTGCTCCCTGCTCCTGAATCAGGTCCTTCAGCTGGTCCAGACAGGAATCAAAGGCCGTGTGGTCTCCCATTTTAAATACGTTTTCCTGTTCCACCTCCAGCCAGGTTTTTATATCGGCGTGGTTGTGCTGCAGGCGTACTTCCAGTTTATCGAGCGCAAAAGCCACGCGTGCTTCGTACGTTTCTCGGGCTTCAAACTCCTGCCAAAGTTCGTACACATGCTGGCCAATGCCGTTACCCAGTTTCTCACGCAGGGTTTCGATTGCCTTCAGCTCTTTCTGCTGCTTTTCGATTCTGGCTTCCACGGTGTTTAGCGTAAAAGCAGGGCAGTCACCGGCTTCTATTTCCACCAGGTCATGCACCAGAATCATCTTCAGCAAACGGGCTGTGTCTACTTCTTCATCCAGGTAAGGCTCCAGCAAAACAGCCATCAGGGCCATGCGCCAGGTATGCTCGGCTACACTTTCCTGGCGACCATCAGAAAGCCAGCTGTGGCGAAGTTCTGATTTCAGGCGCTCGGCAAGCGTAAGCACTTCCAGTATGTTCTTAAGTTCTTGCTTCATAAAAAGACTGACCCGGAAACTATAGCAGTTGTTAAAAGTACTTGTTCCCGTTTAAGTTGGTAATAAATTGATGTTCTGTATCTATGAGAGTCTTAAACTGGATAAATGGTTGCAAACCCGACAGAATATTTCTACGCTGCTTCAGCCTATAGTTGTGCTTCTGCTGTGGCTACCTGTTGCTGCCTGAGCTCTTTTACCCGTTCTTCAAACATCATCGGATCTCTGCCTTCGCCAACTATAGCTGCTTTCCCGAACAGCTCCATCAGGTGGTCTTCGTGCTTTGCTTTTTTACCCAGCTTTACATCAACGTAGCTGAAACGCATCCAGGCCACCGATTTTATAGTTTGGGTCTTCTTATCCAGCATCAGCGCCTCCATCATAATGTCGCTTTCAGTAAACCAACGCAGACAGGTCCGGATAATTACTTTTTCCATCAGCTTTGCTTCGCGCAGGTAAGCCATCTGGTTGGTAGCTACTACCCATGCTTTGCCGGCAGCATGCATATGGCGGTAAATGTCCAGGTTGTAGTTGTCACGAAGCTGGTCTTCGCGGGCATTCAGAAAATAGTCGGTATAGCGGCCATTGTTCAGGTGCCCGAAAGGGTCGCAGTCTTCGAACCGGATCAGCGCTTCGCTCTCCGGGTACTTTGGGAATGTTGTTTCGTTCATAGTCGTAAAATTTTAAAAAAGACCGATTGGTTTATTTTTAGACAAAAAAATTATAGTTTCATTTCCTGTATCATCTGGTGTAACTGGCGCAGCACGGTATGGAGGTAATGTGGTTTTCCATACGCTTTCGAAACCATCACACCGCCTTCGATCATACTTACAAAAAGGATAGCAAACTGCTCCGGATTAGTGGTTGGTTTAAACTCCCCATGCTGTATGCCCTGCTGCACGATGTGCTCCAGGGAACGGTGCATTTTATTCAGCACTTTTACCACACTGGCCCGCAGCAGGGGGTTGGTGTCATCGGCTTCTACGGAGGTATTAAGCACAGGGCAACCACCTGTAACCGGGGGAGAAATGATGTATTTTTTATAAAACTCCAGCAGTGCTTCCAGCTTAGCAGATGAGGTAGCATGCGGGCCTATAGTTTGTGAAAGCAGTTGCAGAATAATTCCGGAAGCATAATCAAAAGCCGCGATCGCAATTTCTTCTTTGCTCTCGAAGTGTCCGTATATACCGCCTTTGGTTAAGCCTGTAGCCGCCATGATATCCTGCAGCGATGTACCGGCATAACCTTTCTGGTTAAACAGGTGGGCTGCCTGTTCAATAATATACTGGCGTGTGCGTTCGGCTTTTCCGGTGGTTACTTCCATTGTACTGTTGTATACTGTAAAATAAACCGATCGGTTTTTAATTTCCAAATAAATCTTTTTTGTAGAAAGCCAATCTATCCGTGGTCGCCATTCCAATACTCGTACAACATAATCTGTAGTTGCTTTAGATTGCTATAATAGTAGACTATGCTTTTTATAGTTTATAGCTATAGCAAAGGACGCTTTGCTAAGTAATGGTATCAAAACGTGGATCACTATACGTTGCTGATGTCTTTACCAGTCGGGCTTGGTTTTGTCGGGTTTGCTTTTGGGCTTTTTAGGCAGTTGCTGCAGGTATTGCATTTCGGCATCGCGCATGGCGTTCAGCAGCATTCTCGCTTTTTCAGGACTGATGATGACCTGCTGCTGTGTTGCTTCAGTACGGGCACGCTCATCACCAGAGGCTGTATTTTCGCTGCTTCCACGGTCGTTCTGCTGTGGTGCTTCCTGCTTGTCGTCAAACTTCTGGCCTTCCGTCTCGCCTGGGTCGTTGCCAGTTGCCTGTTCTTTTTGCCTGTTTTGTGGCTGCCCGCCGTTCCCGTTCTGATTCGGTTGCTCGCCTGCCGGGTCTGGATGTGGGGTTTCTGTTTCTCCCTCTCTGTCGCCATTGGCATCAGGGTTCTGTTTCGGCTGTGTCTGTGAGTCGTCGAATGCCGGAGGCAGTAACTGGTCATCTTCCGGTTGAGGTTCCGGCTTATCCTCGTTGGCTTTTTCAGGATATAATGCCAGGTATTTTTTCAGTAGTTCGTAATTATAGCGGGCAATGTCATTCTCTGGTTCTGCCAGAAGCGCATTGCGGTACAAGGCAAGCGCCTGAGGATACTTTTTATTGGCAGCAGCAATATTACCAAGTTGCAGATGCACCTGCGCCCGGATAAAAGCCGAACTATGGTCAGCTAGGTAGCGATACTGGTCACGGGCCTCGTTCAGCAGCCCGGCTTTATAATATGCGTGGGCCAGGTTCAGGCGTATCTGGTCGTCTTCCACGTTCAGGTCTGTCAGCAGGTATTCGTAAGCAGTTATGGCTTCGGCATACTTTTCCTGTTTGTAGGCTTTGGCAGCACGATCTGCATAGCTGTTTATCTTGGAAATGGTTTTAATGCCAGCGCCCGGTATGCTTAACAACAAGAAAATCGCGATCCAGACTTTCATATCCGAACAATCTTTATAGTTAACAAAGCATCCAACAGAATAAGGATAAGTGCCAGTACCAGCGGGTAAATATACTTGTTAGCGGTTACATCTATTGTTTTGCTTTCTCTCAGTTCGCCTTCTATGTTGTTGATGGCATTCACAAGCCGGCTTACTTCGCTTACGCGATCGTTTACTTCATAGTACTGTCCGTTTGTGAGTTCAGCCAGTTTAATCAGGGGTTCTGACTGCAGTTTAGTAATGACAACTTCGCCTTCCTGGTTGCGCTTGTACCTGTTGCCAACCGGAATGCGGCTGCCTTCAGTAGTGCCAATACCCAGCGTAAAGACTTGTACCTGTTGTTCGTTCAGGCGGTCGGCCAGCCGCTCTACATTCTCGCCGAAATTTTCCCCGTCGCTTACCAGTACCAGAATCTTTGCCTTTTGCTCTGCGGAAGGACTGCTGCCCAACTGCCCAAACTTATCTAGGGCAAGTTGCAATACAGATGCATAGTTGGTACCTGAATTGGGAAGCAGGCTGGTATGCAGTGTGCGGGTGTATAGTTGCAATGCATTCTGATCGTAGGTGAGCGGGCTCTGGATATAAGCATCGTTGCCGTAGATCATCAGCCCGATACGGTCGGAGTTGAAGCGGGATATAAGCCGCTGTATTTCCTGTTTGGCCTTTTCGAGTCGTGAGGGCTGCACATCTGTTGCATTCATAGATGCCGAAAGGTCTACAGCGATGTAAACTTCCTTGCCTATCGTTTTAATCTCCTTCTTCATGGCGCCGAAGCTTGGGCCAAGTATCGCAACTATAAGCAGTATCAGGTACACATGGCGCAATATAAATTTCACCCAGATGCCATGTGGCCGCTGCCCGAAAAAATTAGCCACCCGCCTTACACGCCACAAATAGCCGATGTAGAGCCCCAGAAAGAGCACACCGAATAAAATTTCGAGCAGGGTGATGGTCTGGTACCAGGTCATGATTGTTTAAAATAGCGGCCCGTATTTTATAGTTTGAAGTAAACTATAGCTACGCCGGTTACAAAGATAAGAATTAACTGCGGCCTGTTACTATGCACTATTCGCCCCAGAAACGCACTTTTAAAAGTTTTTTATACTTGAGCTAAAAAATATTTTGGCAGTAGGATAATGGCAAGCTGATTTAGTATCAATTACTTAAGTTGGCAGGAGAAGCGAAGGTCGGTTTAATTGACCGAAAAAGGCTATTAAAATTTGGGAGAGACTATTGCGCGATCGTAAAGTTTTTGTAAGTTTGCATACTCTTTAGCAGAAAGAGCCTCGGAGGGGTGGGTGAGTGGCTGAAACCAGCAGTTTGCTAAACTGCCGTACTGGTAACGGTACCGGGGGTTCGAATCCCCCCTCCTCCGCAAGAGAAAATTTTTAAAATTTGTTTTGACTGTTTAAAAACTTCTCTTACTTTTGCACCGCGTTCAACAATAACAACACGCAAGTGTTCACCGGAGTTGAAAGCATAGTTCGGGGTGTAGCGTAGCCCGGTATCGCGCCACATTTGGGATGTGGAGGTCGTAGGTTCGAATCCTGCCACCCCGACTTAAAAATTTCGGAAGCAATTCCGAAATTTTTTGTTTAAAGGATACAGTAACTAACTGTAACCATGGTCTCGTAGCTCAGCTGGATAGAGCAACTGCCTTCTAAGCAGTAGGTCTTTGGTTCGAATCCAAACGGGATCACTTGATAATCAAGCACTTATAAGGTAAAACTTGTAAGTGCTTTTTTTATGTGCACACAATTTGCACACAGCTTTTTTGAAGGTATTTTCTAATAATTGATCATTTAAAGTTCAAGAAATTTTTAACTTGAACTCCTCCAAAACAAAAGTCCTTCAATTTTTATTGAAGGACTTTTGTTTTAAATAACCTGTTTCGGAAGAACCCTTAAAGTTTATTTACTCCTGAAAAAGCTTTCAATTCGCTTCTCTGTATTTGACGGTAGATCAGTATTATATAAGGCTTTATCTTCAACTTTCATTTCATCAAACCATTTTCCTAGATAAGTGCGAATGATGTCTTCATCGTTCTTGTGAGCAGGAGATGGGTTAATTTCTAAGACCATTACATCTAAATTCTCATAACTCTGATCAGAAGCAATTAAGCCGTAATTTTCATTCTCGAATTTTTCCTTCCAGTTTGAGTTATTTCTGAAACCTTCCTTTTGAAAAAAGTTGGCAGTAATGAACGCAGTCTTGTTTGCTTGCCTGTCTTTGGACTGCGAGTGATATAAATAGCCGTCTGTTACTATAACCAGAACATTTCTGTACTGAGGGTCTGGATCAATGCATAGCTCTTTTGCATCATACTTAAAAAAGCGCCAAATATCAGATCCTGGCCAATTCTTAGTACTAATGGCTTGTGCATAGATTTCTTCAAGACCTTGTGTGAAAGTAGTGGTGATGTTGTCGTAAACTTCTTTCTTACCTTTGTTGTCCAGTTTTGTCAAATCAACTGACAAACTGTTAGCAATGTTATTTATGTTGGGGTCTTTCGGAGTAGGAGTGAACAATACTCTTATTTTATCCTTGGCTTGAAAAGCTCCCTTAGCCTTCATATTGTTTTTAAAGATTTCAGTAATCTTGCTTACTATCTGAATATCTCTTTCACTTTGTGACGGCTGCATTGGTTGTACTACTCTATCAGAAAGATCTAAAACAATACTGATATTAAGTAAATCTGGCTGAACAGTACTAGTTGATTTACCGGCAGAAGTTTCTACCTTATCTGTTTCTGTTTGGCAACCAAAAAGAAGTAAAGCAACAATGAAGATTGCTAGTCTATTTTTCATTTTCTTGAGTTAAGGCTTCTAAAGGTTTTACATTCAAGTTGATAAAGTCACACACAATGTTGTGCGCATTCTGCCTGTGTGTCTCATCCCTGCTATTAAAATTCAGGAACTCAAGCCAACCATCTAAGAATCTCATAAGAGAGTGTTCCAACTCTTTTGGCTTAATAACATCAGAGTGTTCAAGTATAGTCTTAAGCTTCTCTATTTCTGTGTTATTGGTTCCGATTAAGTAGGTGAGCTTGTTTATTTCTTCATCCAGTTTATGAACTTGCTCCTCTTTTTTCTGGATTTCTTCCTTCTTCGCATTAATTAATACACTTAGCTGGTCCAGTTTGCCATAAGCTTCCATTACAAAGTCGAAAACAAATCCCCAGATCAGGTATACAATAAATCCGGCAAAGATGATAAGCCAGAAATTTACAGACTGGAATGCCATTGCTACTGTATAAGGGGGCAAACTATCGAAACTATTTTCAGCTTTTATGTTGTAGATTTTTTCCGTGATCTCATAGGCTAGTATACAGTCAAAAATGAAGGTCACTAAAATCAGCATGGCTATTTTAGGATATTTTCCCCATCCTTTTACCTCCTGGAATTTGTGAATCAGGTAGCCTAGTCCTAAGAAAACAAAAGGGATTGTGAGGATCAGTACAAGCTCAGTAAAGCCATCATTGAACGCTATTGTAAGAGCATTGGGGTCGAAGATGGAGCTGGCAACTCCAATTTCATTTAAAGTAAACTCTTTGAAGAAAGCTGAAAAAGAGGCAGAGCTATAAAAAATAAATAGGTAAACAGTTAAGAATGTCAAGATAATGCACCCTACTATAAAGCCGGCTTTGCCCACTTTGTCACCTATAAATTGATCAGGATTCCTTTTGATTTCTCTTATCTCTTCCTGTAAATATTCTATTTTGTTGTCCAACTTTGGGAGCTCTTCACTCTTGATTTTGTCTATCCGTTCCTGAAAGAACTCATTTTTTTTGATGTATTCTTTAAGCTTTACCCTATAAGGTTGTTTAGCTTTCTCCTGCTCTATCTCATCATTCCGTAAAATCTCTTTATGGTTATGATAAATCTTTCCTATACAAGTTTTTAAGCCTGTCTCAGAGGCACCATGATTCTGAGCTTTTGCTTTACCTTCATCATACCAATCAACCAGGACAAACTCTTGATAAGAAGGCGTACGCTCAATAGTATCAGTCTGACTGGCATTATCGAAGATTCCTTTAAACAACTTAACCATAGTTAAAGAGCTTGTTTTACTTGTCCAATAATCAATTTCTTCTCTGTACCTTTTGTTGCTTCCTCAATTAGATATTGCATGATGGCTGGTATGTTCTGCTCCTCAAAGCCGAACTTTTTACAGAACTTTCTGAGCGTTAACTCTTCATGTTCATCTACCCTTCCGTCTGCTAGTATCATCGTTACATAATCATACAAATACTCTATTTTAGTTAAAGTATCTTGGGGAATGGTAAATTTAATGCTATCAGGGCGGAGTATGATTTTTTCAATTTCCTCTCGTTCTATCCCCCTGTTCTGTCCCAGCTGGAACAGCATTTCAAGTTCTTCAGAGTCGATCTGAGTATCAGAAAGTGCGAGAAAGTACAGGTTTAGAAAGTGGCTTTTCAGTTCCTGGTCAAGTATCATTGTTTGCATAACTTGTAATTAATTTATTTCTGGAGTATAAATGAGGCATATCAAAAGTGCAGCACTTGTATCTAAGTATAGAGTCTCTTGTTTAACTCTTGGGAGTTGACTGAACTTCTCTTTGCTTATAGATGGATACTGTTACATTTACTTTGTCTCTTTTGATGCAAAAGGACAAAGTTGGTCAATGGCTTAGTCTCGGTAAAAGAAAAGTATTAAGCTATAAAGTTCTAATATAGTTAAAATATATTATAGTCCTAATGTTTAAGCTGTTTTTACTATAATTTTATCAGAAGCTTTAACTGTTGTTATGTTGCCGTTGCTGATAGAATCTTATAATTTCAAAAAATGACAGTACTCCTGATTGGACAATTATGAAGGATTCATTAGTTCTATGTACAAAGGGTAATGATTACAAATCCATCCCCGCCCCATTTACCCGTAGCCAGTTCTTCCGCTCCCGGTAATCCGGCAGCACTTTATCTACTTCGTTCCAGAAGGCTTCTGAGTGATTGGCGTGGATCAGGTGGGCCAGTTCGTGCACGATGATGTAATCCAGCACCTTGAGCGGAGCCATCATACATTTCCAGTGGAAGTTGAGGTCGCCTTTGGTGTTGCAGCTGGCCCAGCGGTTCTGCAGGTCCATAATCCGGATTTCGCTGGTGGTGAGGCCCATCAGCTTTTCATAATAGCGCACACGCTCAGGTATGCGCTTGGCGCCTTTCTCCTTGTAATACTGTTTGAAGATCTGATCGGCTTTAGGGGCATGCTTCTTCTGTAGCAGGAAATAACCATCCTTCAGCTTAAGCGGGGTTTCCTGCTTTTCTACCAGCTCCAATCTGTAATTACGGCCCAAGTAAAGGTAGCTTTCCCCATTAACGGCTTCGCGTGTTTTCTTTACCTGGTTCAGTTCTTCCAGCTCTGCCTGGTGCTTAAAGATGGAAGCCGCTTTACTATCTACAAGTTCATCAATAGCAGTGTCAGACAGCTCTTTGGGAGCCATCACCATAACCTCGCCATCACGCTCTACATAGATACTGACTGTTTTGCGCTGGCTTCGTTTAAGATTGTACTGGATCAGGTGCTTGCTGCTCTTCATGTATCAACTCGTTGTGTCTGCGCCTTGCTAGGTCCAGCAGGTCATTTATGATCTTGTTCTCGTGCTCAATCAAGGCCTCTACATCCGAAGAAATCAGGATGTCAGATAGGTCGCCTTTAAGCAGGTCTATCTCGCTGCCCTTTTCCCAGAAGCTGGTAAACTTTATGGTCGCCCTCATCTGCTTTACAGCTTCTTTTAAAGTGGCTTTCGCTTTTTCTTCCTCTTCAGCTGAAGGAGCTTTGCTCTTGAAGGCGGTTTGCATCATCAGGTCGTAAAAAGGGGCTTCGGTGGCAGATAGACCGGCTATACCTTCCTGACGACCGGCTGCGGCTTCGTTACGCAGGTTTTCCAGCGCTTTTACCATCGCATCCCAATCATCGTGGTGCTGTTGCAGGAGTTTCTCCAGTCGCTCGCTCAGTTTGGTGTAAAAGGCAGGGTCATCGTCAACATTCACTTTGATGTGCTTACGTATGGCGTGCTCCATCTCGGAGGCCACGGCTTTCAGATTGCTGTTCTTCTTGGCTTCTTTCATGAAGTCCTTAGAGAGCAGCTCTACAGGCGGGATCTTCGGGTTAATGCCCAGGCTGACCAGGTGCTCGTTGATGAGTTGGCGGATCTTCTCGCCAGCACCTTCTATATTGATGGTGTCGTCTTTGTAGCGGTTGCGGATAAGGATCTGCAGGTGTCCCAGTTGCTTTGCCGGTATGCGGTACGGCGAAGCGGCGGGACGCGGAAGCACGATATCCATGCTTTCCATTAACTGCTTCAGGTATACATCAAAGCTGGAGCGGAACTTGATGTCTGCGGCCAGATCTATGCATTGCTCCTGTATCTTGAGCAGGGTAGGGATGTCCTTTATATGCTGGGTCAGGTACTTCTCAAAGTTAGCCACGCCTTTACCTTCGAAGAGCTGCACCAGCCTGCGGTAACGCGACTCCAGTACGGGTATCTCTGTCTCTACACCCTTCAGGTTCTCCATGATCTCTTGCACTTCGTCGGAGCCGTAAATGCTGAGGGCGGTTTGCAGGTTTTGGGTGTTGGTGGCGTAGTCTATCACATAGCCACGTGTTTTGCCTTTGTAGGTACGGTTCACACGGGCAATAGCCTGCAGCAGGTTGTGCTCCTTCAGCTTTTTATCCAGGTACATCACCTGCTCAATCGGGGCATCAAAGCCGGTCAGCAGCATGTCGCATACTACCAGAAAGGCAATACCTGTTTCCGGAACATCGTAGTTGAAGGCTTTCTTGAAATTGTCTACGGCGTTGGCTGCAGAAGCTTCTTTTCGAGCCTGGGTGATAATAGCCTCTTCGTTCGTACCTTGCCCGGAAACTACGGCGTATACCTGCAGGAACTCCAGCTTTTTGATTAGTTCTTCATCTGGCGTGGCTTCAGCCTTTAGCGCAGTTACTTTTTCTTGCAGCGTCTTTAGCAGGGCATCTTTGTAGCGCACAGCTGCCAGCACCGAGCTGGTTACCACCTGTGCCTTAAAGCCGTTAGGAAGAATGTTTTCGGTGTAGTGGTTTACTATGTCCCTTGCAACGGCTGCAATGTGTTCTTCTGCTTCGCGCAGGTCGCTGCCGATGGCGTACTTGCGCTTAATAAGCTCTTTCTCTTTCTGCTCTTTACTGCCGAATGCCTCCTCAAACTTCTGGTCCAGCCCGCTTTTGTCATTGATAGCGTTGTCGGGTTCACGGCCCTCGTAGAGGATAGGGATGGTGGCCCCGTCGTTTACGGCATCGCGCAGGCGGTACTGGTCTATGTAGCCGCCGAAGCGGTCGTGTGTCTTTTTCTTATGGCGCTCCGTGATAAGCGGCGTTCCGGTAAAGGCAATTTTGGTGGCGTTCGGGAAAGCCTCGAATAAGTTGTTGCCCAAATCGCTACTTTGGGTGCGGTGCGCCTCGTCTATCAGGATCAGGATCTTCTCGGATGGGTTAACCTCTCCGAATACATTGTACTGCTTTAGTGGCTCTGCTGCCTGGCTTAGTATCTCGCCGGCTATACCTGTCAGCTTATACTCCTTTGCCTGGAACTTGTGCATCATCACCATCACCGCGTTGCTGGTAGGGGTGGAGAGCTTCGGCTTTACGTCTTTTATACTTTCTATAAAGTCTATCTTCTCGCCGGTGAGCGTAGCGGTGTCGCTGAGCTGGTCTTCCAGATCGGTGCGATCGTTTACGAGCAGCACTTTGTAGTCGGCAAGCTTGGACTCGGTGCGCAGTTTTTTAATTAGCATAACCATGGTTAAGCTTTTGCCGGAGCCTTGCGTGTGCCATACTACACCAGATCGCTCCATGGGGGTCTGACCTGCCTTCAGGCGCTCTACTATCTTGCCCACGGCACGGTACTGCTGATAGCGGCACACGATCTTGGCTTCTTTGCCACCGCCTACCGGCATAAACAAGGTAAAGCTGCGGACAATATCCAGCAGGGTGTGCGGGGGTAGAATGCCCTGTACCAGCCGCTCCTGGCTGCGCTCCACATCCAGCGGCTTAATGTAGTTTTGGAAAGCTTCGGGGTAGATGTACTTCCACTCTGCAAAGAACTGTTCATTGAGGCTGGTGATGGTGCCGTAGCAGGCTTTGTCGCCGTAGGTGGCTACGCAGATCTGGTTGTACCAGAACAGGCTTTCTTCGCCTTCCTTCAGGCCGGCGGCATGAGTGGAAGGACGCTGGTTGCTGTAGCGCTGTAGTTGCTTCAGGGCCTCGTGCAGTGGGTTGGTGGTATAGGCATTGGTGTTCTTACACTCCACCACTACCAGCGGCAGACCGTTCACGAACAGCACCACATCGGGTATGATACAGGCTTTTGCCAGCCCCGGCGTATCCACCTTAAACTGGTTGATGGCAATGAAGCTGTTGCGCTCGGGATGGTCAAAATCTATGAGCTTGACAGGGCGCGGATCGGCGGGGTCGTCGTGGTAATCGGCGCGGAGGCTGTTGTTGAGAAGCGTATGCGTGAAGCTTTTGTTGGCCTCCAGCAGGTGCATGCGCCCGAAGTCGCTGATCTCATTGTAGAGCTCATCTACCTGCTTCTCGCTGAGCCAGGGCTGTCTGTTCTCATCCAGGTTTATACTTTGTAGAGCTTGCTTCAGCACACTGGGTAGCACCACTTCTTTAAAGTTGGTGCGCAGCGAAAGCGTAGCATCTGTAGGTATACCAGCAGACTGCTCGTATACTTGCCAGCCTAGGTTCTCCAGTTGCTTCAGGAAGGGTTGCTCTACTAAAGTATGTTCTGTCATAGCTTATGTGGTGATGATTTATATCGCTTTATTTTATTTTGGATAAATATTATTTTAAATATAAAAATTTTACTTAATTTAATAAGTACTATTGTTTAATACAATCCATATGAATCTAAATATTTTACTTAAAATTATAAAGTATGAATCAAACTACAACATTAGTAAACATTGGCACATGGTCTGCCAAAACTCTGTCTGACGAAAAGGGTTTCTCTTTGCGAGTAGAGGGTGAGTTCCCCACAAATGGTGAAAAGCCATTGTTCGAGCTAACTAAGGAATACCCACAAGGGCCAAATGAGACAGAATTAATTTTAACACTAAGTTTCTTCCATTGTATAGATCCTAATGGTAAGGAATTTGGACATGCATCTGATAAATTCCCATTGGAGCGAGAAGACCAGTATAAAACTGTTATGATTATTGGCAGCCACGAAGGTGAAACAATCGCAACCAATATTGAGGTTATAATACCAAAGTAGTCTACATTTACTTTACAATAGTACAGCTGGCTGCATAATTTGTAGCCAGCTGTACTTTATTTAACAGACAGCTTCCTCATCAATCTGCACTCGTACTTTGCCTGAAAGCAAATCAGACATCATGCCTTTCTTAATTTGTTGAATCTTGTGTCTATGATCCATTTCCTCTTCCAGAAGCTTATCTGCTCTTTCTAATCTTGACGCTATTAGTTCTTGCTCCTTTCTATCTTTAGGAGTTGGAAACTTTATTTTCCTAATGTCTGATAAGACTAGACGTTTAAGAGCACTTCCACTTTGAAGCTGATACAGTTGCACATCAAAATAACTTGTCTTGAATAGATAGCCTAAATATGTAGAATTGATGTGCTCGTAAGGGGTAAGTATTGCGATAGAGGACAATAGTACTAGTTGTTCATCATCATTGAAAACAATAACTCTACCTATCGTACCATCCTTAGATAGTAAGACATCTCCCTTTTTAGGAGAGCAGTTCTGCCTAGCGAGCTCTTTAAAATCATTCTGACTGATTTTGGTCATGCCTTCATAGTCAAAGCCATAATCAGTCATATCCTTTACGTTACCGATTCTGTAGCCATAGTCTAAAGGCTTTGGGCTGAAATGAGCTCCATCGGTGACTTTAGAACATAAGTTTTGAACAGCATCAATATCCCAATCCTTCGGAATCATACCCAGCGAAGAGGGTTTGTATAGTTCAGGAGCGTCCTGGTAGCGGGGGCGGAGTTTGCCTGTGGACACGTCTATACCTCTGGTGAAGAGGTCTTGCATAAGCCCTTGCTTAATGGCTTTATACTTGGCAATAATAGCCTCCGTCTTCTCTATCTGCCCATCAATCGTCCGCAGGATTTTGGCTATTCTTTGTTGTGCAGGTATGGAAGGATACTTTACAGTAAGCTTCTCAATCCTATATAAAGCTAACTTCGGTACACCTCCACCTACACCAATTTCCCTATAAAGCTGCTCTTCTAGGAAGATAGAATTGAGGTAGTACTTAAGATACTCCTTATCTAATTCATTAAAATCTATGGTTGTAAGCTTTGCAGCATTTTCTGTTAGTTGTGCATTGTCTAAATGATCGGGTATAGTACCAAATAGACCGAGAGTACCTGCAATTGTCACATAAATATCATTTTTAGAAATCTTATAGTTTCTAATGAATTTTTCTATTTCTGGCGTGACATATACTAAAGCGGAGTCATCTATAGAAGCATTAACCATATCAGTTACTCTAAGATATGGGTACGGCGTTTTGCCATTAGCAAATTCACTTCCTGCAGGTAATCTTTTGCCTCCTTTAACTCGGCAAAACTTACCAATTTGCTTTTGTTTCCAATTACTCATACCCCAGCTCCACTAAAAATTCCTGTAAAATAGCCTGCTCTTCCTCTCTGCTGCTCAAAAGCTCCTTCAGGTTCACCTGGTACTTCTCGAAAAGGTTATCCAGTTGTGCCAGCACGTCCATCTGGTTCTGCTTCAGGTGCGTTTGCAAGCCAACCCATAGAGCGTTTTGCCAGCGTTGTAGTATCAACTCTTCGGCATCGGCAGGCGTTATTTTCTGGCGGGCTGCTTCTACCAGCTCGTCTTTCTTCTTCTCTATTGTGCTGATGTCGGCTTTTAGCGTCTTCAGTTCTTTGGTTAGGGCCTCGTGCTTAGCCACCAGCGCTTTTATACTTTTGTCGGATTTAGCTTTTTCCTTCAGGTCTTTCAGCTGGTTTTTAGGTAAGGCACCGCTTTCGCTGTTTTCCCAGTCATAGTCTTCGCCTTCTGCTTCTTCCAAAGCGGCTTCTATTTCGGCTATGCGTGCCTTATACTGCTCTATCTTCTCCAATTGCTCAGGAAACTGCGAGGCCAGTATGTCAGCATCCGGTATAAGCTCCGGACCCCAGCCGCTGGCCGCCACCGATTTCAGGTCGCTGTTCAGGTCGCTCCAGAAGCCGGCAAAAGCACCACGCAGCTGCGAGTCGCTGAGCATCGGCAAAGGCTGGAAGAACTCCACCAGCGAAGTATAACCCTGCTGCTTTACCTCGTGCAAAGGCTTACCATTAGGCAGCTGCTGTAGCACCTGCTGGTACTGGCTCCACCACAGGCCAAACATGCTGTTGTACTGCTGCAGCACCTCGGCTACACCCGTATGCGCCTCCACCAGCGGCTTTATACTTTCTTTCTCGCTCATGTGCGGGTGGAACTGCAGGTAGTTTGGTTTAAGGTCGCAGAACAGATCCTCTTTCAGTCCTTTGTAATATGCCATCCCGTTCTGTTGCAGTGTCTCCACTTCGCTGGCAGGTATGCCGCCGTTCAGGTGCGCATGCACGTCATGCGGCTCAGGTACAGGAGAGTTGTCTACGTAGCGGCGGATGTTCAGGTTAAATTCTTCCTTCTTAAGGTCTTCATGTTTCACCAGCTTTGCGTATTTCTCCACCGGCAGGCGGTTGTGGTACACGTAGCTGATCTTCTCGATGTCTTCAGGGCGCAGCTTGTTCTGGTTCTTGCCCTCTTTGTATTCTTTGTCGGCGTTGATGAACAGCACCTCTTTGCGGTCGGCGGCATTCTGCTTGTTTACCACCAGCACGCAGGCAGGTATACCGGTGCCATAGAACAGTCCCGGCGGCAGTCCGATCACCGCCTCCAGCAGTCCGCTTTGTACCAGCCAGGTACGGCAGGCTTTCTCCTCACCGCCACGGAATAACACGCCATGTGGCATCACCACCGCCATACGGCCCGTAGTTTTGAGCGTGCTTACCATGTGCTGCACAAACATAAAATCGCCTTTCTTGCCGCTCTCTGGCATCCAGTACTTAAAGCGGTCTTTGTGCAGCATCTCCTTAGCGCTATAGTTCTGGCTGAACGGTGGGTTAGCGATCACGCGGTCGTAGCGGCGCAATTCTCCGTTCTCCTGCAGGTGCTGCGGGTTTTTCAGAGTGTCTTCATTGCGGATGTCTGCAGAGTAGAAGCCGTGCAGCAGCATATTCATGCGGCACAGCGCCCATGTAGTACCGTTCATCTCCTGGCCGTACAGCGCCAGGTCGCGGGTATTGCCGCCCATCTCCTCCACAAAGTTCTTACTCTGGATCAGCATACCACCCGAGCCCACCGTAGGGTCGTAAATGCTCATGCCCTGTGCCGGCTCCAGTATCGTTACCAGCAGGCGCACCACCTCGGCAGGCGTATAGAACTCGCCGCCTTTCTTGCCCGCGCTGTCGGCAAAGTACTTGATCAGGTATTCGTAGGCAGCGCCCAGCAGGTCCGGGAACTCAAAGTCAGAATCCTTCAGCGGGATGTTTTCGAAGTGCTGGATAAACTCCACCAGCTTCGCATCGTCCATCGCTTTCTGGCCGATCTTCTTGTTGTAGTTAATTCCTTTCAGCACGTCCTGCAGGGTGTTCGGATTGGCATCCTCAATGGCAGCCAGCGCCTTATTCAGCGCTGTACCCACGTCCTTCTTCAGGTGGCGGATGTTCTTCCAGAGCGACTGCTCAGGTATGTAGAAGTTATACTTGTTCGGGTTATCGAGCTGCTTCTGTATCAGCTCCTCGCTCCAGCCCTTCGCCTCGTACTCTTTCTTCAGGTTGGCTCTGTCCTCCTCAAACTTATCAGACAGACGCTTCAGGAACAGCATCCCGAAGATATGCTCCTTAAAATCAGAGGCATCCATGTTGCCACGCAGAATGTCGCATGCCTTGAGTAATAGGGATTCTAATTTAGGTAAGGTAAGTTTATGTTTGGTCATTTTACTTTCACGCTTTATAGCGTGAAAGTAATGTAAATATACTTAAACTAATAATTGATATTTTAATAATTTGTTGTATTATGAAGGGGCGTTGTTATGTTATTGAGCTAAACCTATCTGGGTTTTTCTGATGTCTCAGTCTAAACAACAAATCATCAATTTGGTCTAGTTTTGACTGAAGGAATTCGATGGTCTGATCTTTATTTATAAGGCTTTTAGAAGGATGGGCGACTGAATTTCTTAATTTATTCATTGAATATAGTTCTTCCCATTCTTCATTTGAGCTGTAACCTAAGAGTATATGGAGATTAAATTCTTTAACAATTTCAAAAAACTGTTTAAAGTATAAGTTTTCAGTTATACTATTTTCAAAATCTTCAGATAGTAACTTATTATAATTTTTAACTAATGATCTGATTTTATTATCAGTTTTAGCTTTCTCCTTCAAGTTTTGTAAGAGCACTTCTTCTTCTACATTATCCCGAATGAATTCACTTAATGTTCTTTCTAACTCGCATACTAGACTAAAAATATACACTTGTGCGCTCCTTGTATTTAGATTACTTAATGAAACTAAACCAGAAACTTTCCCATTTAAGGTTAAAAAAAAGTGGCTTCTAAACATGGAGCCAAACTTAAATATGAGTTCTTTTATTCCTGTATCTAGTGCTATAGTGTCTTTGTACGTAATGATTTCGCGAGTAGCAGCACTGTAGTCGTTTAGGGATACTGATTTAAAGTACTCATATGCCTGACCATCAGATGAAATTATTGGAAGAATGTTAAATCTGTTCTCCTGCATGATAGTAAGATAATTGTTCCCATCAATTTCACTTTCTCTAATTGCTACCCACTTGTTTTTGCTAACACCAATTGTTGCAGCGGTAATGTTTGGATTTATAACATCATGATAGTACAGTTCTTCAATCATAGCTTTCGCTGTGTAATTTAGCATAAGTCTTAGTTAGCAACTCTTGTTCTTAAAAAGTCCTCAATTTTACATTCTGCCAAATAAGCTTTTGCTTCATTCCAAAGATCGGCTATGTATTTTTTTCTGATAGAAGGGTCTGCTAGTAGTAAGGTTCTCTTATCAGAGAATGTCTCAAAATTTACAGGTTTACTAAAATACTTTTTTGCAATCCAACGTTCGTCTTTTCTTTCTATAGTTGACTTACACATGAAGGCCAATTGATCGTACTCAGAACTGCTGCTTTTGAGTCTGTCTTTACCGTTGCCTAGCACAGTTATGCCGCAATATATATTTCCAGTACCCCGTCTGATGTACAAGCAGATAATATCTTCCTTATGGTGCCCTAACTCAATCATAATTCCGAACCAAGGGTTACGGTTTCTGTTTTTGTGAATTACACTATTTAGCTTTTGTACATCAAATTTCTCATTCGGGAGTATATTGAAGCCGTCATTACTAATCCCAGCTTCAAGTTCATTCCAAAAATCCCACTCCGTGTACCATTTAATATGTTTCCAGTTCTTTACTATTTTAGAAGCTTTCAAAATGTTATCATTAACTGAAAGCAAATCTTTTATTTCATTTCGTTCTTCTGCAGGCATGGAGTTACCAGTTAATTCTTCGATTAGTTTTTTGTATTGGACTAAAGTTTCTCGGAGAGTAGGCTTTGTAGAAACCTCCTTTAAGCATGAATCCAGCCAAGGAAGAATATCATTGCCATAAGAACATAGATAAAGGTAAGTATAAAGTTTCGGATCATTTTTTAAGGTACCTAGACTGAACTCACTCGGCTCTTTTCCATCTAGTGTGAGGTAAATAATCTTTATTTCCTGTGCCCCTTCGGCTTTCATAATTTCGTAATACCTATCAAGCTGTCTTTTCTGATCTCTGGCCCAGATTTTATTTTCAATAATAATTGCCTTGGTACCACTTCTTATTAGGATATCGATGTCCTTATATTCTTTGTGTACTTGTGGGTTCGGGTATAGTAATACCGGCAAACTAGACATTTCGAGAAAGCTTTCTAAGAAGGTGCCATTCAGCCGATGGCTACCTTTTGGATTAAGTAACTCTGCAATGAATCTTGAGTGAACTCGTACTTCATCAGTTTTACTTCTGAGTATGCCGAATATATTAAAATCATCTTGCTCTCGCAGCTTTTTATACTTGAAATCAATGACCCCGATTTTATCTAATAGTGTCTGCAATGGTTTCTTCTTCTGAAGGTGTATGAATATTTATTTGCTTGTAAGCGGTAATTTTAGTCTGAGGGTAGGAGACTTTCATTAGTAATTCCCCCATACTTTCATCCCACAACAATCCTGGCTTTTTCAATACAAGGAAATCCTTGCCAGCCTGTCTTAGTGCAGCGAAGCCCAAACTACTACTACAAACCAATGAGCCTAATCGAATTGTAGAAGTTTCCTTTATTAATTGCTGCCTGTTTTCCTCAAAATTCTGTCGCCAAAGGTTGTAATTCGGAAGTTTCTCACGCTTGAAATAATCAAGGTTTTGATGAAAGTGGGTTCCTTTATGGGCTGCTCTTTCATAGAATGCATGTATGCTTTTGATGGCTGATTTAGCTTCATTCTTCTTCAAAATCTTAGGACATACAAAATGCAAAAGATCCAGTAAGAGTATGTCCCTATAGACCTCTTCATCTTCCTTCCAATTTACATTTAAGATCAGAAAAGTAGCAGTTTCAAATATATCCATCCGATATGCCGATACTTTGTCATCATAAACTTCATAACCGTAGTGCTGATACCCTGCATTTGCACAAATCAGGAAACTGCCTAACACTTCAATTAGAACCGCTTTTAATCCGGAACCATCTGTTGCATAAAAATGACCTTCTATTATGTAGGGTATTTTATGTGGAATAGGGGAGAACTCTTCCTGCTGAATTAGGAGTGTTTGGTTTATTGCCTGCAAGTCAGTTTTTAAACTTAAAAACAAACCAGAGTCAACTTCATAATAAACTATATTGAAATTAGTTGGGTCTGTTTTTTTGAGTCTTGTCAGCTTGTACTTCTTCTCTATGTCTGCAAGTTGATTACCGAACTTTTTACTGAATAGCACACCAAGCTCTGTCTTATAGATAGTATAGGTCTTTCCATAAAAAATATAGAGAAGATCTAGCATGATAGACATGTTTGAAAGATCTTTTAACTTAATAAGCCTTTTGGGTGAATCTCTTAGTGTTTTTTTATCATATAAAGAGCTTAACTCATTTCTATAAAATTTATAAAGAGTTTCAATGTGCCTGTAAATTGCTCTTTGCTCTTTCTCTCCTCTAAATCTGATTTTTGGGAGCGCTACAACCTCTTTTCCTTGTCCAGACTGTAATTCTAGATCTTCGATGGCAAGAGCCTCTTCCTCGTTTTCCTGTATTTCATTTTGCTGAGAGGCTAGTCCTTTAGAGACAAGTTTTAAAATATCAGCAATCTGGATGTTAGGGTTACTCATCAGTTCAATTTCCAATGACTGTACAGATGGTAACTGGTTTAACTGCTCTTCTGAGAGAGCTCCATATTGTTTGGGTGCTTGCAGGTTGGGCCCTTTTTTAGAAAATCCACCGCCTGATAAATTAGTATCATCAGCCAGTTCATCGTCTACCCAATTATAATCTGCATGTTTCAGAAGTTCTATGTAAAGATCATTATCAGGATCATATGATAGACCTTCGATAATTTGACTCAGTTCAGCTTGGTTAGGGTCTGGGTTACATTTAGCCTGATAAGCCACATTATGGATGAGGACAAAATTAGATTCGCGTTTTCCATGATAGAGCAAACACAATCTAAAAGCATCATTAGGAAATAGGAGATTAACTATAGCTTCTCTAGTTCCAGCTTCTATTGTATGCTTTTCAACTTCTGTATTATGTACATCAAGCACTTGCAGTTCCAGTACCTCTGAGGATGACCGCTGAAGATGAACCGTCAGTTTAGATCCATTTCTTTCTGAGTATATGATTCTGTACTCCCATTTCGCTGCCGTAATACTGTCCCCTCTGTTTGCTGCTAGTCTGTCATATATGCTAATGTTTAGTGGTGTCGCTTTTAATGTGCCTATACCGAGATCTGTAAGTAGGTTATTTCCTTTTTTTTGTCTTTTCAGTAGTAGGGCAGCTTCTCCATTTTTAGCTGATGAAGTTGGGCCGCCAAAGGCTTGGATAGTGGCATTAGGGCTGCCTAGCAACAAGTACTCCTCGTCATCATAATCGAAATGAAGCATCTTAGCATGCAGCCTGTTATACCTTTTGTCAAAGTTCTCCAAACAATCCTTCCAGTCATAGAACATAATTTGTTCTAGCAGGTCAGTACTGGCCTTAGTAGGTAAGAGTCCGAATTGACTGTCAGTAATACATTGTATTTCATTGATCGAGTAATCACTTCTGAACAGATCTAGCAGTTTAGCCTTATCATCAAAATAGGGGGAAATTACTGTTAGCTTCTTTATCCTATTCTGTGGTAGCCAGTCTTTCAGAGTTTGGTAAATAGAACTGTTTGGGTTATTGGCTAAGAACTTTACTTCCTGCTCCTTATTAATCTTTATGAAGGATGTGGGGGAAGTATTATCGAGCTCATTTATCCAGGCAGCGTACTGGTTAATCCAGCTTATTTTCTGCTTATTAAACCCTTTGGCTTGTTGTAAGTATGGCTGCAGGTACTGCCATACATCCGCAAAGATTGGGGCATTTAAACTCTCTAAAGAATTTAAATGAAAGGCTGCCCACACTTCATCATTCGTGCTTAGACCCGAAGATGTCAGGTTACCCGAACCGATGATGAGGAGTCCGTGCTTTACACCAGTTAACAGCATGATCTTTGGGTGAAAGATCCCGGTTTCGTAAACAGGCGTGAGGCTATATGTTTTGTGTGTCTTAAACTCATCACCTGTCACATTTTCTAATGTCTGCTCCAGGTGCTTTCCATCAAGAAAAACATTGATATTCTTGATGTTTGAAAGACGTAGAGTGGGAATGACGCGCTCTTCAAAGAAGGTAAAATCGAAGGTGTAGCATGTGATAATACACGAAGAGTATTTGTGCTTGTTTTTGCCAATCAGGTCTAAAACATTCTGTCTATCTATAACCATCAGTTGTTTTCAATTAGCACTAATTCACCATATTCTGTTAATTGCCGGGAGGAATCCAAAAGGTGTAGGTCCTGAAGGAAAGCAATGAGATTTCCTACTCTTGGACCTGTAAAACCCGGACCAAAATTTCCGATCTTTCGAATATAATTCTCCTCTATAATAAATTTCTGAGTTGACTGAGACCCATTACCCATCTTGTGATAAGCTACCTTTTGGTGTCTCTGTATAATCCTCTTAAGTAGGAAATCATCTAGAAAGCTTTTTATGGAAAAGTTTTTATACCTATCATAACCGAGATAAAAGGACAAGACATCATTTCCTCCACCGATTTCTCTTTTCTTGGTATAATCCTTTAGCCATATTAGATTTTCCTTATTCTCGTCATGCATCTTCCAGATTAGGAGAAAGCCTAAAATCACTCTTTCAATGCCTTGGAATGCTTCAATTTCAGAATACAACTCACTTTCAGGTAAAATTGCAGACGTGTTAATAGATGATATGGTGGCTGAGGTGGCTTCCTGCATACCTTCATTAACTAAAATCTCGATAATGGTATCTGAAGCTTGCTGAATTAACTCATGCACCGGCTTCCAACCCGGACCAGCTAACTCATCAAGAAAATCAAGAAGACCATTAAAGATGGCTGTGCAGGAGAACTGCCAGTACTCATTGAATTGGTAATAATACCAGCCGCTTAAACACGCATCAGTTGCGTTCTCATGTCGTCCTTTTACCTCATAGGCATACATAGTAAATAATCGTGACCCTACTGGCTTGTTATGGTTTTTCGAAAAGCGCAGCACATGCAGCAAAGTTTCATTGCGCATGCTCTCAGGGGGTTCCTTTACTGTTAATGGTTCATCAACATCTAGGAGTAGCATCAAAAGGAGCTGTGCTTCCTCTGTATCTGGCCTGATTTGAGCCATGTTGAAATCTGGCGTTAGATCAATTAACTGATCATGATCAATTGTTCCCTTCTCTAAGCAGTTAAAGAATAATTGCTTATTAGGGGCTGATATGTTTTTATCGAAAGCAGTTGCAAGTTCCTCCCCACTTACTTTTTGATTCTCCCGCTTTGCAGTTCTTCTATAAATACCCATTGGCTGCCCCTTGTCATTGATGGGTTCTTCAATCAAACCAATCTGACGTAATGAGCCTATATAATACTGGCCAAAGACTCCAGAATCATATTGCCAGTAGGTGCCTACAGTAGAGCCATCTGCATTGTATGTACCTGTATTCAGGTTAAACTCGGCTAAGTTCTCATTTAATCTGTGAGTGGCGTATAGGCTTCCGGATATACCAAGAATTTCGGACTTAGCTGCAATAAGGGCAATGATGTATTCTGCCTTGCGTATAAAAGCTTTCTGCTCCTTAGGGTCGGAGCTCTTAATTCGTTTTGCGTACTCAGCCAGAAGCCAGCAATAGAAGCTGTAGTTTCTAATCCGACCGGTAACATTGTTAAGTCCAGGAAGGAGGTATGAATAAGCTTGAGCAGAAGGGTTTTGTAATCCTAAAGGGTCTAAGCCTATAACAAAGCTCATTTTGTCTCCGAAAAATGGGAGCCTAGCCTCGTTCTTATCTAGTACTTTTGTAGCCATAAGTATGTTTTCTTGTTTGCTGATATCCAGTAAGCTTTAACATCATTTTGATCTACTGAACAGGTTATTCATGCATTCAATTTTATGTAATAACTACTTGAGAGCTGAAGGATCCTTCAGCTCTCAAGTAGTTATTGGACAGTCATATGTAGATTAAAATTTGAGGGTATCAATCCGCCAAAATCAGTCTTTCATTATCCTCAAGGGCGTATCCTAGCCTTACAGCATGCTCAATGCCAGAGGTCATGGCCATTTCCACATTGGTACCTAAACGGGCATAGCCAAAAAGTTTAGAGGTTTCGCGTATTAAGTCACTTTTTGGCAGACTTATCTGGTTGATTAGAATTTCCCTGATACCATTAGCAATTTCTTCAGGAGGCAAATCATCGGCTTCTCTCTTCTGAGTTTCCTGAACACTTACTCTAAAAGATGCATACGACTCAGGACTTTGCTCTTCTGTCCATAGAATTACACTTTTGCCCAGCTGTGTCTTATTAATAGGTAACTCTGAAAACAAGCTCTCTAAATGAGCATTTACTCTTGATCCATTTCGTGAAATACCCCAGGCCGCCAGCACACGCTTACACAACAGATTTTGGCTTATAGGGGATTCTGTGGTTAACACTTGCATAATCTGCTGTGCTATTTTATCACGGTTCCAAGGCTGCAGGAAGTCATCAGAAGAACTGGTTAGGACAGACTCAAGTTGACAAACTTCATAGGGAAGTGCAGCCGTAGCACAAGAAACTTCAGTAACAACATCAACATCCCCAACCTCCTCCATGAGGGGAGATGAGCCGAAGTTGATGCTTTTGAGCATCGGCTCACTATAGGAATGGGTAGTAGTGCTACTAGTTTCAACCTTTGGGTTGAAGAGCGTGTCTCTTTGTTCTTCAGCCTGTTTAACTGCCAAAAGAATATCACTGACTGTCTTTTGTGGGTTTTCCCACCAATCAATTGACCACACTTTATGTATGTTCCAGCCAAGTAGACGTAGTACATCAGCTTGCACAATTTCACGATCCCTTGATGTTTTGGCGCTAAAGTAATTATGCCCATCACAGAGTACTCCCAGTATATATTCAGCAGGGTTTGCCGGATTAATTATTCCGATATCGATTTTATAGTCAGAGCATCCGATGGCTGTGTGAACTTCGTATCCACACTTCCTGATCTCTTCAGCTATAGCATGCTCAAACGATAGCTCCTTACCGGCTGTGAGTACTGAGCGACCAGGTAGAGCTGACTTTCCTTTTTCTGCGTAGGCCAGGAAACCTTTCAGGCCGGCTACTCCTTCCGAAGCCGTGCGGGTAATGTCTATTTGGTCTGAGCGTAGGGTAGAGAAGACTTTCATTTCATAACGTGCCCTGGAGACAGCCACATTCAACCTGCGCCAGCCGCCTTCACGGTTAATAGGACCGAAGTTAAGACTTACCTTACCGTGTTTATCGGGGCCATATCCGATAGAGAATAGTATTACATCGCGTTCGTCACCCTGAACATTCTCCAAATTTTTGATGAACAACGGCTCTTCGCTTTCCAAGGCAATTGACTCCAGCTCAGGTCTTGCTTTGAATACCTCATTGAGTAAATCTTCAATTAGGTTTTGCTGTACCACGCTGAAAGTGACGATGCCGATACTTTTTTGCGCTAATACCGGGTCTGACAGGCGCTGAATGACTTCATCGATAATGGCTTTTGCCTCCTCTAGGTTTTGACGGGTCTTACCTTTGTCATAGTACCCTTCAACTGCTACATGCTGTACTTTGGTAGTAATGTCATCTGTTGAAGGGAAAGTGAGTAGCTGATTGTCATAGTACTTAGCATTACTAAAAGCAATAAGGCTTTCGTGCTTGCTTCTGTAATGCCACAATAAATAGTGAGATGGCATAGACAAAGCCAGGCAATCATCGAGGATACTCTCCAGATCTTCCAGTTCTATATTGTCCTCATCAATGGCGTTGGACCCGAAGAAGCTGGTAGGCGGCATTTGTTTAGGATCTCCGACCACAATAACGTTTGTGCCTCGGGCTATTGCTCCAACCGCTTCACAGGTTGGCATCTGTGAGGCTTCGTCAAAAATGACTAAGTCAAACTTAGTGGAGTTGACATCGAAGTACTGGGCTACAGAGATAGGGCTCATCAGCATGCACGGGCAAAGGCGAGGCAATAAATTAGGAATGGAGTCGAAAAGCTTTCGTATGGAGGTAGCCCGACCATTGTTCCTGATATTTCGCTGTAGGATACCTATCTCAGAACTCTGAGAGGCCTCCTGTGCAAAGGAAGGTATTTTGGCAGCTAGACGGGCATAAAGTTCTTCTTTAGTCAATTGTTCAAAGCTCTTGCTCAATTCTTTGAACTTCTTGATTTTCTCTTCAAACAGTTTTCCGTTGAAAGCTGAAAGCTGTGGTTCTTGATCGATGATATATTCTGAGCAGGCGCGGTAAAGGCTTTTCTTGAAACAAAGCCCTACTTCTTCGGTAGCTATGCTACCGTTTTCATAAAAGGTAATGAGAGGCTCCAAACCAATCGCTATTGCCTTCTCCCTTATCTGAAGCCAGTTAATCCAATCCCGAACCTCGTCGATGGCACTCATCCATCTATCAACATAAACTAAGTTATTCGTTACCCAATGAGCATCTTGTACTTTAAGCCCCTTAAAGTCGATCCCCAAAAGCCGTTGTAGCTCGCTCTCTTTTTGCCCAATCTCGTGGAAGAGTTGCTGCAAGCTTGTTAATTTTCTTTCATGGAAGGTAAAGTAAACCTTACTTCCCTCTCCAAATTCGCCAGCCAGGGCATTTCGCCATTCTTTAGATTTGGATGCTGTGTTGAGCGTGATTCCTTTTCGGTTGATCTCGATTAGAATATTGCAAATTTCAATCAGGCTGTCCCAGTTGCAGGTCTCATTCTGCCAAAGAAAGCCTAACAGTTGTGGCAGGTGGGTTGCCTTCTCAATTGATTCGTGCTCGGCCTGATACGCTATAATTTGTTTTAGAATATCGGGTACTTCCTGCTTTGCTAAGGTTCCTGTTGAGCTATGCTTCTTCAAATCCTTGGCAATAGAAGCTTGTTTCAGAAACTTAGGGAGAAACCACTGCTGATTGGCTATCGTCCAGCACTGTAAAGCCTGTTCCGCGGAAAACTCAAGAACTGACTTGCTGAACTTTTGGAGTAACTGTTGCTTTAAGGCATCTCTTTGCTTGCCATGAGCAGCCAACCCTATTACCTGGGACAAGCTCTGCTCCACATTTTCTACATTCAGAAGGGATGCAGGAATATCAGGCAGGCGGAGGAAAAGTGCAGTCAATTGAACCAGGTCTTCAGCCTCTTCTCGGCTTTTAAGTTGAGGATTTACTTTTAGAATACCACATATGGAGGTCATCTCTTCCTGGTATCGGAGAAGCAGATTTTTGTAGCTATCGATAATCTGACGTGCATCGCCCTTTAACTGTTGGGCATACTGCTTTACCTGCACCGCCTCCAGTGGGTGCTGGTAGGGGTGTCCACATACAGAGCCAATCACCTGTATCTGATCAACGATATCCTGCCACTCTGTGAGCTTAGATGGATTCAGGTGTTCTAACTGTGCTGGAGTAAATGTGAGGTTATCCTGTGCCTGGCCCAGTTGGCTGTATTGAGAGAAAGCATCGAAGAGTGAGAATCCAAACCTGTGCTTTTTGTGGAGAGCTTGTACATAATCATTCAGTTCCGATCGAGTAGCCAAAAGCCGTTCAGCTTCCGATTCAAAGTTCTGAGGCGATGTTTTACGATTTATTTCCGATGCCCTCTTCAATTGTTCCAGAACGGCAGACTTCTTTGATTTGTTGGAGTGGAGTTCCAGACAAAATGCACCTATGCCAATAGACTCTAAACGATTTTCTACAACCTCCAGAGCTGCTTTTTTGGCGGAAACAAAAAGCACTTTTTTGCCTGCATATAAAGCATTTGCAATAATGTTGGTGATAGTCTGGGACTTTCCCGTGCCAGGAGGGCCATGCAGTACAAAACTTTTACCCTGTGCTGAGTTCAGTATAGCCTCAAGCTGTGAGGAATCTGTACTAATTGGCAGGGCAACTTCAGTAGGATGCAATTCAGTATCGAGGACTTTTACTTCATGAGTTGTTTCCGGTTGCCACTCCAGCATTCCTGAGATAAGGCTCTTTACAATTTTGTTTTCACTTAGTTTATCGGCATTGTAGTGAATGTCATTCCAAAGGATAAACTTGCTAAAAGAAAAAGTACCCAAGAGTGCCTGTTCTTCCACATCCCATCGTGAATGGGACATAATACCTTTTCTGATAGTATTGAAGACGAGCTTCACATCTACGCCACTTTCGTCTTTAGGGAGATTTTCCAATCCTCCGATATTGATCCCGAAGTCCTGGCGAAGCATTTCCAAAAGTGTAATGTTCATCATTGTTTCCTCCTCCCGGCTGCGTATCACATAGCCCTTTTGTGCAGACTTTCGAATGATCTCTACTGGCAATAGCAGGATAGGGGCGTAACGCGGACGCTCGCTGGCCGGAGTTTCATACCATTTCAGGAGTCCTAGGGCAATGTAGAGCGTATTGGCTCCGTTCTCTTCGATAGCTTGGCGTGAACTTCGATAAATGCTGGTAATACTGTGCTGTAACTCTGTTTCGGTGAGATAGGAGCGAAGTCTCTTTTGTGTAAACTCATACTTTACTAGGTCAACAATTGGATCGGACTGATGTAGTGCCTGGTAAATGCCAGTATTACGAAGGGGGGGTTCCCAATCAGCTGGCTTTGAAAGAATCTGAAACTCCTTACCATCGGCCAGGCTGTCTTCGAACTGGCTAAGGTTAATTGTTATTAACTGAAGGGTGCTCTTTGTTAGCCTGATATTCAATAGATTGTTTCGAAGCGTCAGGTCCAGGAGCTTTCTTTCCCAAAGACGTTGTTTAGAGACTTTAATCTGTTCCACCTCAGGCACCTCAACACCAGCTGTTAAAGCTTCGGGTGCATCGTTCTTGCGTTCTTTCAGAGGTTCTACCTCCACAATTTCCCAGCCATCAGAGGTGTGAACTCTGAGAGGCAAAGGCCTGATGCCGCTAAAGCGGGTGCGATGAATGTCAACAAACAAGCCAAATTCATCATCTTTCTTCATATGATGGTTGGCAGCTGCTGACGCTGCGTCGAACGAAACAGGCCTTCCTGCATTCATACTGGTCGCCTCTACCAAGACTATTTCATTGATGCCGTCTGCAGTTCGCTTTGTTAGCAGAGAAGGATCATCATTGACAGGATCTGCAAAAGACTCTTCGATAAGCCACCCACCGACAAAGGCATGGCCTTTGGTAAATATCAACAGAGGATAAATACCAACCGCCTCCAGACAAGCGGCATAGAGTAAGGAGATATCCAGGCAGTTAGCGAGCTTATGGGTGAAAATGGTGTCACACATTCTGATGCGCTGGCCGTTTTCCTCAAAGCTGGCAGGAACACTGCAATAGACAATTTCTAAACTGGCAATAGCTTCATATAGTGCCGCCATCTGCTTTCGCACCCTGTCTGGGTTTCTGCTTTGATATTCATCAAATGAAGGGCTTCCTGTCCACCTTTCAAGAATGGTAGCGGCCTTTGAAATGATTTTCGAGATCTGCGCATGGTTGGGAGTGACAAAAGCGGCTATCATTTCAGGTAGTATAGCCGCGCCGCTCCATTGGTCATATGCCAAAACAGAAACAGGATAACTACCTGTGAATAGAATATTACTTTCTGATGTAATATTGAGCGTGAAGTTCCCTAATATTTTCTCAGAAAGATTAGACAAATAGGAGGATGACACTTTTAAATGAACAGCATCGAGCTCAAAACTCTCTCCTGCCTTCAATACATCAACTCGGTGCTCCCATGCTGTAATGAAATCCGGATCACTTGTTAGTTTAATGGAAATATTTCTAATGTCGAGCTCACTAGTGTTCTTTATCAATATCTTGCGAACAACCGATACGTGGTTTTGTTGCATGGCATAATTGATGAAAGGTGAGTATATAAACTCAATTTCTAAAGATGTCATTTAGTATGTAGAATATTAGTTGTAGATCTTGGATTACTTTATTGATAATTTTAATTATTTTATATCTTAATTACAACAATTTATATATCTATTTTAACATATTTAATAGTTGGAATTGAGGTTTGTGAGGAGGAGGGGATAGTTTTTTAGCGAGAAGAAATAACTCTATATTTATGCTTTATTTCTTATTAATAGCTTATTGAATTTGTGAAAAACCTTTACAATATTGTTTTATACAATATCGTGATTATTGCAGTAGAGAATAAAATTTAGTATATTAAGTATATGGAAACAGCAGACAGAAAACGACCGATCCACCTGGGGGACCACGTGCGAAGAATGCGTACAGCTTTGGGAGTGAAGCAATCCGCATTGGCCAATGAACTGGGCACCACTCAGCAGAACATTTCGCGAATCGAGCAAGAGGAGGAGGTGGATGATGCGATGCTGAATAAAATTGCTAGCGCTCTTGGAGTAACAGCAGAAGCTATTAAAAATTTTAGTGAAGATGGGGACGTGTTTAACATCCAGCATATGCAGGGACATGCTTCTGCTGGTAGTAGTTTCAACCAATGTACCTTCAATCCATTGGATAAGTTAATTGAGGTAATGGATGAAAATAAAAAGCTCTACGAGCGCTTACTGGCAAGCGAACGGGAGAAAATCGAAATCTTGAAACAGCAGAAGAACTCTTAGCTGTTAATGCATAATAAAGGTAGATAAGTAGTCCATACTAAACCACTTTTCTACTTTATACAGGACCATACTCAACGCTTATACTGCAGTTACAGATCAGAATCTTTAGCCTCTAATTGCCTGATTCTTCTATCTTTCTCATTTGGGTCAAGATGATAAACGGAATCTACCCAACGGCCTGTGTTTGGGTAAGTTTGCCGGATCATCCAGTACCTGACATCGCTTTCCCGCAACCTGCTGTTCTCCCGGTGCAGGCTTATGCAAAGTCCTTCTGAAATAGCAGTTACCAGCAAACACACAATTCCCCCGATCACAAAGCTCTTAGACTTATCCTCGAAATGGTGGTGCCGGACGGGCAGCACCTTCGGCAGCTTGGTGATCGTCTCCCGGAAGGAGGCGATCTGGGCATAGATCTGCAAGGCCTGCGCGCTCAGCTCATGCAGTTTAAAGAGTGCCTTCAGCTCCTCAAACTTGCTGCTGCAATCAGGCACCGGTGCTGCCTGTGGCGGAGTCGGTGCAGTCCCTTCTTCGAGTTTTTCCAGCCGCCGCCCGGAACCAGGCCGACAGGCTCATGCCTGCTTCCCGAGCCTTGCCTGTCACCAGCAGCCGTTCGGTTTCCGTAACCCGCACCACGAGCGTGCAGCTGCGCTTTACCGGTTTGGGGGGCGCCCGCCCTTTCTTTTTTCCTGGCTTTGTTGCCTGGCCTGTCCTGTTTCCATCTGCTTGCTTCTTTACTAAATAAGAAGGAATTCCTGCTGCGACCACCGGGAGTTGGAGGGGAGGCCCAGGGCAGGGAAGAGGTTTTTGTATGACAAAAACACAAACTTGCTCCCTGCACCTACGAGCATTCCCCGGCAGCGCCCTTACAGGCGTAGCCGGTGGCGATTTGCCTGCCGCTGCCCCGACAACAGGTATGCGTTCACGTCTTTGTAACCACAGTAGAGGGCAGAGACATCCTGGAATTTCAGCTCCGAGCGTAGAAGCCGCTCGGTCACCTTTCGGCCGGGTCATAGTTTAGGAACAGCAGCACCTGCCTGTGCCCGCCTAGCACCTCCAGACCCTTGCCCAACTAGGTGAGGGAGTTAAGAACCAGAAAGCTGGCGTTATCCTTCAGGTGAGGCCAGAGCTTCAGGAGGGACAAAAATCCATGAACCCTCCAGCAGGCAGATGGTGTTAGTGCCGCGGTCGATGAAGGTGACTTCCTTAGGGGATGAGGAGCCCTTGAACCAGGCGTTGCGCAACTCGCAACCCCCGAGTGGTTCCCGAATCCCACGGCCGTATACTGCCTGGCGTTGATGGAGAAGCTTATTTCCTCCCGAACCGGCAATAACATGCTGTTTGTATAGTTGGCTCTGAGGCAACAAAAAAGCCCTTATAATTAATCCGATGCTCAACATGAAGAGCCATGCCAATGATTGCAACAACAACGACTACATCATTGGCCTGGACTTTAACCTAAAAAAGCTATTAAAGCGTGACTCAAGGATGGATAGTGACTGTATTACCACCATGCCCATACGTAGTGCCGCGGACTGGGGCTCCATCAGTGCTATCCCTGGCGCAGCAGCACCAGACATAATACCGCTTCCTGAAGGTCATGTAGTAAAGCACCCGAAACTGATCAACGGCCTGGCTGATCAGTTCATCGAGTATTATGAGCACCACCTGAATAAGACCTTTATCTTTATCCAAGACTCAGAGTGGGGGAATGCCCGCAGGCCTGACGCAGATCTTACCTATAACGAACAGTTTGCTGAGCGTCTGAGCAAGGCCCGATGGACTGTGCAGATCGTGAACATGGGCAGAGTGCCACGGCACCAGACCAGGTACCACCTGGCGCATGAGTTCCTGGGGGAGAAGGATAAGGGCACAAAAAAACAGCGTACCGGTTGGAAACGCTGTTTTTGGTGAAAAACTTTGAGACTAGGTTTTACCGAGGTTATTAAATGTAACGGACGTGTCTTGCCAAAGGCAGAGGGGATTGCGAACTGATGGCAATGGTTGATTAAAATGTAGAGGTAACCTATAGCAAAAATGACAAGGTTTTGGTAAAGTTATGTAAAATGACATTTCCGTTCATTCTTTGCTTACAGCTAATCAACTTATGAATAACAAAATAGGAATTTGCTTGTTAAGGTGGGTTTTATATTAATTCCTGATTTTTAATCTACGCCATTTATCTTTTAAGTCGTATTCTTCAATTGCTTTGTCATAAGTAAAGCCAACTGGGTCTTCAGCAGAAATATTAACATTGAAGAAAACATATTCAGGTTCATACTGTAAGTAAATTTCTTCAATATCTTTTGTCTTAATATAGAAGGCTAATTTCTCTTGCGGTTTCCAAGGTTTTGATTTTGTAACCTGTCTCTTAAAGCCTGATTCCCAGTCTTTTGAACTCTCAAGAGCTTTATCCTTAAAGATAACTTGTAGTTTACCTACTATTTCAGCACTAGTTAAGGTCTTATCAGTATTATTGATAACATTCCCCTTCATAACATAGACTATATCTTTAGATTTGTCTCTCATATAGTAGCTTTTTTTACTTTCGAGTTTCAAGGTGTCTATTGTGATGTCAGTTATTTTAAATTTTCCGTCATTATCTAGACGAGAAAAACCATACTTTCTACTTAAGTACGGATTGACATTAATATGTCTAACTATTTGTTGATCAAGTGTTACTTCCCATTTGTGTCCCCAACCACTCTGGTCAGCAAATGATACTATATAGATACCTTCTTCTTCTGTCTTCTTAGAGGACCAATCATACTTTGTATTCGAGTCCTCCTTTGCTATCATATTTGCAAAGTCAAGCCAAGTTGCATCTGCAGTCAACCCTGCCAAAGAAAGACTCAATTGTCCCCAAATATTTGTTGCGTCAAGTTGAACCTTTGCTGATTTGCAGGTTTCAATAGCTTTACTTTCCTTGCTTATGAGCAGGTCACAAGAAGTTAATAGGGTTACTAGCACGAAGGTTTGTATTAATTGTCTCATTTTTGATAGGTTAATTAAATGTTGCATAATTACTGTACAAACGTAACTCACATAACGAATATACTATATATTATTAATTCTATACTAAGCCCCACAACGTAATTTTACTGTCTTTTTATTACCCCTATCATCTGATGAAATTCGCTTCAGATAAGCAAGCGCATTATCAGGTTGAAGGAAGCTTTAGAGCTGATGGTGAAGCCAACAGAGCCGTTTTTTATCCGCTTGCTGCCTGCGATTGGAAGCGGGAGGAGGGTGGGTACTGGAGCACCTATGAGTTCGACGGCTGGCAGATGATCAACTTCCTGCTGGTGCTTATCATGGTGGATACCGTGACAGGCGTGTATGCTGCCTGGAAAACTTCTACATCCGGGGTTTACTCCTTTAAGCTGCACTCCATATTCGAGAAGCTCTAGTGCTACTTTGTAGGCTTTGTGGTGGTGCATGTGCTCTCCAACCATTTAGTGGATGGCCAGCCGAACCCTGCCATGATCCAGGTGGTGCCTTACTTTAAGGGGCTGATCTACTTCTTGATGCTGGGTGCCGAAGCCCTGAGCATAGACGAGAATGCCGCCATGGTAGGCCGTGGCTTTCTGCCTGCCTAGTTCTGGAAGAGGTACGAGAAAGTGAAGGAAGATGGCCCTGAGGCTTTTAAAGAAACTACAGTTGCGCCATACCCGGAGCAAACCGAAACTATAACCGAACAACTATAGCCAAACCTTATGAGATCACTTTTATACCTGCTGCTGGCCCTGTGCCTTTTTCCTGCAACCGCCACTTGCAACTGCAGGAAACTGTTGTGCCATTGGATAGCCTGCACATTACGCCTGAAGCCGAAACCGAACTGGCCAAGTATAAAATTAAACTTACGTCCATTAAAGATACGCATGTGCTGCTTACTCAGCCAAGCCCGAAGAAGGGGAAGACCAAGTATAAAAACATAGGCAATACCGATATAAAGCAGAAGGATGTAGGTAATGTGGATGTTGGTAAGAAAGCCGGCCAGCAGCATGATGTTGGGAATACTGTGATAAAGGATGTTGGGAAGGTAGAACCAACAAGCCAGAGCTATTGGTGGCTCTGGCTTATTGGTGCTTTAATTATTATAATCTACAAAGCAATTAAGTATTTGCGGATTTGAGTTTTAATATCTTTATTTACTATAAATACCTACTAAATGGTAATTAAACTAAACCATTAAATGCTAACTTTTACAAAACAATGGAGCTACAAATCTGTTATATAAACAAACAAAAAGCCTAATTAATAGTATAAAAGGTTAACATTTTAAATGTTAGTAAGCTATTGAGTAAAGTTTTTACCTTTGTAGAAAAATGACAACAGCTTTAGTAATATTCTTCATTTGTGTACTGTTAATAGAAATGGCTATTATTTATAGTCCTCTCTATTATCTTTCTTACTCAGTACTTAAGCTGGATAAGAAAATAGGAGATTCTACATTAGTAGCAATCTTGATTGTGTTAACTCTTATCCTATCTGCACTTTTATTGAACAAGGCTTCTACACTAGCTTATCAATTATTTTTCTGATAAGTAGTGTCTACAGGAGTAGAAGTCTGAATAGTAGTTTCTTCAATTGGCTTTACTTTTAGACGCTCCATACTATCTTTAAAAATCTCGTACTTTATCTGCCTTTCTTGATTTCTGTCTAAGAAATCGCTTACAGATTCTAGAAACCCATCGCCCTTTCCAGATACTTTTCCCACATTTTCTATTTCGACAGATAACTCATTGTTGTTAGATAAGACCATAAGACCAGCAATACCCATGATTGCGCCAATCGCCCCAGCTTGTAATGCCATTTTACCTCTTGACTGGAGCTTGATCTTTATATAAAGGTCTTCATTATTTTTGAAACCATTCTCCTTACAAAATTCATCATAAAAGAAAGTAAGGCTGCTTAAAAATCTATTAAGCTCAAATGCATTTATATCCTCATCCTGGTTGATTTGAATCGTCAAATAAATACGCTCACCCTTGATGTACACGCTAGATAGATTACCTTCAATTATCTCACTATATGATCTTGCATTTGTTACTGCCTGATGTGAAGAGAGTAAACCACGTATCTCTGCTTGCAACACTTCCTTCTTAAAGGTTTTAATCCAATTTACTTTCTTACGCTTTTCTGGCAGAGCTTCGTACCTACCGTTAAATTTAAACGCACCAGGATTTTTATCTAAATAAGTATTACTCTCAACTATGCCAATAGCTAAAATGTCGGAATTTCGGCTGGGTGTAATTACTATATCATTGATTTTAACACCGTATTCAAAGTTCAATAATTGGTTTGCCCATTTTGTGGCTTCACCCTTGGTATACTCTGTATTGTTATCAATGAACCTTTGAAGATCTTTAAATGCATCCTTCTTTGGATCAGCAGAATCAAGAATTAGCTTATACGGTACATTATTCAGCCCTAAACCAACAAAACTATTATTGAAAAACGTATCGAAGAGTTCACCGCCATAAGATCTGATAAACCAGTAATCTCTGTTTGGGTCTACTGCTCTAACGTCTTCTATTCCGTGTTCTAAAAAAATATCCATCGTGACTTTTAAGTTTGCTAAAAATTGAAGTGAAATAATATTTATAAAGCCCCGATCTTACTTATTAGGGTTGTCTTTTTGTGCCGCCTTCTTGCCTGCTAAACAGTCTTGCAAAACATCACTTGCGATTTCAACTATAGTTGTTCTAGGCTGTCCATTTACCTTTCTTTCAAGTTGTATTTTAAGCAATTCTGCGTGTGCTTCAGCCGAGATTTGTATCTGCAATTTCTTCATAGCTCAAATATAATAAATGTTAGTTATAAAATATATTTTTAATAACTCCTAGTTATTGGTTGTAGATTATAAATATTTTACAACCATTTATAACTAATTATAAATTATATGGAAGCTCAAACCGAAATAGTTGCCAAGATCAACAAAGTTGAAATACTAGTCATTGAGAATGGGCAAAAGCTGGTGCCTATCAAGCCCATTTGTGAAGCATTTGGGATTGACGATAAAGCCCAGCGGCAGAAAATTCAGGATGATGAAATCTTGGGTTCAATTGGGGTGCTCAGCACCTCGGTTGGAGCTGATGGAAAGTCGTGGGAAATGCTCTGCACCCCTTACAAGTGAATGCCTTCGGTTGGCTCTTTTCTATCAACCCAAAAAACGTGAAGCCGGAAACGCAGAATGCGGTGCGCCGCTACAAGTCGCTCTGCTACGATATCCTGTACCAGAACTTCTCTGACCACACTTAGTTCCTAGAGCAGAAGCAGGCCGCTATGCAGCAGCAACTGGATAGGGTGCAGGAGATGCGCTCCAAGTTCCGCAACACGCAGTACTCCCTGAAGTATGAATCCGAAAAGCTGAATGGAATTAAAGACCTGACCTTTAAGAAATTGCTGGCCAACAACCGCCAGATGCAGTTTGAGTTTATGGAAGGCCAACCACAGGAAGATACCATCTCGAAGCTGGTAAAATAAAAAAGCCCGGAGGATGTTGGAGCATCCGGGCCCGTTCAACAAAATAATTGTCAAACAATATAGAGACGCAAAGTTATGCAAATAGCTGCTAAAAGAAACTTGCCCCGGTAGGGGTGTGGTACCTGCCTGCCAAGACCTTAAAGCCATCTGCCTCCGTTAACCTGCCGCGCTATGCAAGCAATAAACTATCAGAGCCGCAGCTGGTGCTAAACCCCTTCAGTCAGCGCTACATCAATATACAGCCCGCTGTTCCAGTACCTAAACGAGGTATGCCGCGATAGCCCGGCACAGGTAGAAGAAAGGCTGGAAGCCACCATCCGCTTCGTATCTCTCTACCACGATACCGAAGAAACAGACAGCATTGAGCTGAAGAACAGCCTAGGCTTACTGTTCGAAATGAAAGACGTGTTCAGCAAACTGGCAGAGTATAAAAGCTCATGAGTATTTCCAGGAGAATAGCGGATGGCCAGAAAGAGCTAACACCGGTAAAGTAGTGACACTATAGAAATATAGCATCCATTTCTAGGTGAAAATAGATGCTATATTATATTTCCTTTTTACTTATCAACTGACATTTCAACTGGTGTTTTAAATTCGACCCATTCAGGTAATCTCACCATAGCATTTGCAACTTCACCATCATTTGATTTATTGCTACTGATTGTAGCAGGCTTAATTTTGTTGAATTTAAGATATGTTACATCCCTAGAAATTCCTTTAAGCACGACTTCGAAATTATTTTGCTCGGATCCATTTTCTACAAAAATATCAGAGCCAGATTGAAATGCTAAACCATTGGCCTGTACATTACCTGTTACCTTAGTAAAGGTATTGTAGCTAAAAGAATTAAGGTTAGCAGACCTAACTATAAAGTATCCATAAATTGTAGTGTCGCCTCTTGCAGTTAGCTTAGAAATAATGCTGTCAGCTTTCTCCATATCGAGTTCATCAGGATTAAGAATACTCACCTGTATAGTTTTATATTCTATAAATGAACGATCATTAGCACTTAAGGTCGCTGCCACACTACTCATCGTTTCAATATTAGATGAAAAGCTTTTATCAATAAATCTTCTGAAAAACGGTTTGTCAAATTTAATTTCAATTTTAGGTACTACTTTAGGCTTTCTTACATAGTATCCTGTTTCTTCAATTTTAAATGCCCCTTTAGTCCTTCTAATCTGCATTATCATCCCAGGTAGCACATAGAGCTCATCTTTCATATTATCACCAGGAATAAAAATATTGTTGCTCTCTGGCCTCTCAAAACTTGTAGCAAGTTTAATATTACCCAGCTTTAGTCTGAGTAAACTATCTACTTTTACTTGGGCCAGACTATCTATATTTAGCCTTTGCTTGGAAGGTTTTCCATTAGATATTAGATCCGATTTAACAGGATTTACGCCTTCATTGCAGCCCATCCCAAAAGTGATAGCAGCTATGGCAATTAAGTTTAAAAAGAATTTCATAGGTGAGATAAATTTTAGGGATAATTTAATGGTATGTGTGACACAAAATTTATACATAAATATAACTAAAAATGTTTTAAATATTATTTATTTAATAAATTTAAATTAACAGATTATGGTGTTTTGGCTTTTTTATTACCAACATAACTAATGATTTTCGTGCAACAAATGCCACGAATGCACGAAGTCAGCTTAAAATTTGAAGTTAAACACCGGCCTTTCCCTTATCTCCGGAAGAAGGTTAAAAAGGTAGTTTTAGAACTGAAAGTACCAGGGAGGTGGAACGAGCTCACCAAAGAGCAGCTGCTAGAGATCATCAAGATCCAATTAAACTATAAGCCTGACCACTTGCAGAAACTCTTATTGCTGAAAGTACTGCTTGGTGTCCCGATGCCCCTGCTGCTATTATTTACCGATGCGCAGAAGATCGGACTTTACCCAACGCTCCGTTTCCTCAATTGCTTAGGGCTCACCAGGCAACTGTTTCCCACACTCCGGGCCTGCGCAAAACGCTGTACGCTCCGCTGGAGCGCTTCCGCAACCTCGATGACCTGTTTGCCATCAGGAGTTTACTAAAGTAGATCCCTAACCTAAAGCAGCATATCTTCAACGAGAACCTGTGCAAGATCATCCGGGAAGGATTTGGGGAAGGCTATTTTCTGACCAAAGCCATTTACTTTGATAAGCCACCAAAGTCGAACTGGTATGTGACTTGGCAACAGGATGTGCCGATTAATGTGGTCGAGAAAAAAGAAGTAAATGGCTTTAGTGGCTGGACCAACAAAGCAGGACTAGTGAGTGTGCGGCCACCGCTAGAGTACCTGCAGAGTGTCTTTACTGTGCGCATACATCTGGAAAACACAGACGAAAAGAATGGGGCTCTGAAGGTGATACCGAAAACACATTTTAACATTCTTTCAGATGCAGAGATCGCTGAATTAAGGGATTCTTCCGAAAGCAAATGCTGCAAAGTGCAGAAGGGTGGCGTGCACCTGATGAAACCGCTGACCTTACACGCTTCTTCGAAAACATTGAACGAAAAGCACCGACGTGTAATCCACCTGGAATTTAATAATCGGAGTTGCCGGCAAGGTTGGGATGGCTGGAGCGAGGAGAGGTGTGAACCTCTTTTTATGAAATAAGGCGTAGTAGGCAGAATGTGAGCTGACATTCTCTATCACTGAACAATATCTTACCGGGCATTTCTCACTTAATATTTAATCCTCTTTCACAAAGCCATGGAGGGGTTGCGAAAGAAAAATGTACATCTGTTGCCTTTTGGTGTTATATTCAGTCGTAAGTCATATAGTGGCAATTACTTTTAAGCCAAGTAGTAATTAATAAAGTAATATGTTAGCTAAATTATTTTAATGAGCAAGAAAGGAGTTATAAAAGCCCTTCACTACCATAGAATAATACGTATTGCTCCTCAGGATTAAGTAGTTCATCAGGACCATATCTAGTAGCTCAACATTTTTTCATCTTATGGGTCAGTTGCAGGTTCGCCATACCGGACTTTAAGGTATTTTTCTTAGTAAATTAAAATCTATGTGAGTCGATTAAATCTATTATTCGGCTCAAAGTATTCTGGTATTTGAGCCGAATAAATATTATATTCGGCTCATGATCTACAATTGGCAACAACCCGACTGGCCTGAATTCAGGTATGATGTAAGCAAAGTAGAGGATATGCTTTTCGAGTTCGCAGCGCTGGCGGGCCATGTCGGAGGGATGTTGAAAGCCTTGCCTGAAGCGGTCCGGTTGGAAGCTGTGCTTGATACGATGGTGGCCGAGGCTATCAAAACGTCAGAAATCGAGGGCGAATACCTCAGCCGTCAGGACGTGGTTTCGTCTATTCGCAATAACCTCGGCCTTAACCAGACCCCTGAAGCAACAAAAGACAAAATGGCGCAAGGGGCTGGTGAACTGATGGCCGATGCCCGTAAAACCTATGCGGGGGCATTGACAGTGGAAAAGCTCTTCCAATGGCACACGATGCTTTTAAAGGAACAAAAACGCATCCATGTCGGCATGTGGCGCAGCCATGAGGAACCCATGCAGGTTGTCTCAGGTGCGCTCGGCAAAGAAAAGGTGCATTTTGAGGCACCTCCCTCTGCCCGTATACCGGATGAAATGAGCAGGTTTATCCAATGGTTCAACCAGACAGCGCCGGGAGGAGACAAGGAGATCAGGAAAGGCCCGGTGAGGTCGGCAGTGGCACATTTGTATTTCGAGACTCTGCACCCGTTTGAGGATGGCAATGGCAGGATCGGGCGTGCCATTGCAGAAAAAGCTTTGTCGCAAACCTTAGGCCGGCCGGTGTTGCTGAGCCTTTCTAGGACCATAGAGGCAGACAAGCAGGCGTATTACAACGCCCTGGAGCAGGCCCAGAAAAATAACGACATCACCTCCTGGGTTATATACTTTGTTAGCGTTATATTAACCTCACAGCAACAGGCGATCAGCCTGATTGATTATATTCTGAAGAAATCGATGTTCTTTGACCAGTTCAGGGACGCGCTGAATGAACGGCAGACAAAGGCTGTAAGAAGGATGTTTGACGCAGGGCCGGAGGGTTTTGAGGGAGGTATGAATGCCAGGAAGTATATGGGGATCACCAAGACTTCCAAGGCAACGGCAACAAGGGATCTGCAGCAGTTGCTGGAACTGGGGGCGTTCATACAGGAAGGGGGCGGCCGGAGTACCTGCTATGTTTTAAATATTTAAGCTTATAAATCTGGTGAAATCACCTTGCCCTTTTACGTCAGCGAACAACTAGCACCTACGGGGAATATTCCAGGAATTTAGTAGCAAGAAGCTGCCGTGCGGGGAGTGACTGGAGCGTAAAATATTAATTTAATAGGCTGCGTAATGGGCCAAAACTCTTCTTAGTTTAATATCCAGCAGGAATATACCAATCTTGTCAAATTCTGGTGAAGTCACCGTCGGCCGGAAGAGAAAACACTCTTCGTTCAATACCTTTCCGATGACTTTGTCGATCGGGGCAGCTTCGTAATAGAAGGCAGACAAATCGAGTGAATCTAGTTTTGCCTCCTGGTCCCCTGCATGGAAGCGGAAGAAGTTTCCGGCTCGCGTGACGCTTATGGTGTCTGCCGTCTGGAGCAGTTTTTTTGCTTCTGCCTCAGTTGGGTAAACACCGGCATAGGCGCCACGCTGGTAGCTAAATAGGGTGGTCCATAATGCAACGGCCACGTTGTTGCCCTTGTTTACAAAGGGCTCACATCCTACTGCGATGCAGCCGGATGTGGTGACCGCTGCCCTGGTTTCCCGGTCTGTGCCGTGGTATAACTGGGGGCTACCGACTCCTTTGAGTGTGGCTGAACCTGTAAAGTAATTGAAAGAGCCTGTTACAAAACTGCAGGACGGTACAAATACCCAGGCAGATAAAAGCACATACTTCCAAAGGCTGACCTTTTTGTTGAAGAGGTAGAAGCATATTCCCGTCCATAGCAAGATGCCAGATGAAAGTAACAGGAAAAGCCAGAACGTGGTCCAGGAGATGAGAACGCCTGTCTTCGCCCACGCTTTTGCTTTATTGTCAGCTTTTCGGGTCATGTCAGTTTAATAATGTTGGGCTTCCAATCCTCTTGTCCAAAAGGATGCGCAGTCTTTAACGGTCCCCTTTCTTAATGCCAGGAATGCAGGAAGTGCCGACAAATTGTATGTGGAGTATGCCATTGAGGCCCTTAAGCGTTACAAAGGTCCGGAGGTTACTAACACCAAAGCTATAGACTGTTCCATCAAGTGGGCATCGTGATGTTCCACTTATTTGTTACCGGCCATCCCCTGTGATGGCCTTTTTTATGGAGCAGGTACGGTTCGAGTTTCGGTGCGCCAGGCGCCGCCACCCACTTTACTGCGATAAGTTTACATTTTTTCAAGCCATGTTCGTTTATGGTTTGATATACTATCGGTAAAATAGGTAACACAAATCTGTTGTGTGTATACTAATGTTTATTAGAATTTTGTTTAAAACCTCTTGATCAGGGATGACTACGGGCGCTAATAATAATGCCTCTACCTTATTTAGCCCCGGTTTTCTGTTTAGTAGTAATAGCCAACTGTCTCATTAAAATCGAATTAAACATCTTCTGCTCGCTGAAATGCGAGAGCTTTCAATTCCTGCTGTGCTTTTGAGATCCCGTACTTGGTTGCAATATCCCTCCAGCATCTGACAGCAGCTTTTACTTCTTCCTTAACTTCTTTGGCTCTTTCTTCCGTCAATCGAAAGTACTCGCTTACTTCCATTGCAAGGTCAAGGTCCAGCGCATTGTCATTATCAGATATGTTTAATTTCAATCCGCTACCATTTTCAACTGGGTTTATATCGTATGCTGGTGACAGTACCCAACCTCCCTCTGTTAACATAAATCCATGATTCCGAAGGTGATCATCCGTATTGGAAACACATATATGAAAGACTATTCTGCGCCAGAGCTCCTCAAGATCTCGATCTACGTTTGCGCCATTTGCTATAAGGAATTCAACCATTTCCAGATAGCTTGCCCCATCCTCATGGTCCTGGCCGTCTTTGTACCCTAACAATGTGATAGCCGAAGCAAAATGTATTCTTTCCCCGTTACTTGTTCGGTCGAATCTCTTCGTTAAAAATGTGTAGTTGTCAGAAGAGAATTTTTGAGCTTTGGACTCGGCCATGTCTATACCGGCTGCAATGGCCAGTTCATAGGTGACAATTTCCCACCCTCCAATATCTTCTTGATCGTTTCGACTTGGGAATTTTGCTATCCATAAGCCTCCGTCCTTATCTACAATGCTTGCTTTTGGCCGGGCTCCACCTAGCGATGCTCCTGGCGCCACCAATATACTCAGCCATTTTAGATATTCTGGATCCTCGATCACGTCATCTTCTTCTAATCGTAAGCTGATCTGTTCTAACTCGCGAAGAGAGGTCCAAGGAGGACTGGCCATTTCTCTGTTGTTGCTCATAAATGGACCATCTTCAGCTAATTTAAATCTGAGCGCACCCATCCTGTGGCCATCAAAAACACCTAAAAGATAATCTGTTTCAAACAGCTTCTGTTCGGGCCTTCTTTCTTTTCTAGCCATTGCTGCCTCACGTCTGCGCATCAATATCCGGCCCCATCTGTCCGGAGAAGAGTCTAGAAACATCCCGAAGTTTTCCTGTTCCTCATTTAAATAATGAAGACCCGCATACATTTTCAGGTTCGGATCCAGTAGCTGTGAAGGGCCGTTCTTTAGCCAGTCTTTATCATATTCGAAAGAGAATATCTCCTTTCCCTTCAATCTTTCAGAATGTAGCATTCCCATCAGCATGGGGTCGTTCAATCCTTGCCAGTGGGCATATACAAGTAGTGACCTTTTATTTTCCTGCTTTGCCATTACTTATCTATTCTTTTAGGAGCTCGCTCGCTAGTGATGATCTCAGCATCCTGTAACTTTCTTCCTAATAGATCATCCTTTGCAACTGAAAGCAAATCCTTTTCCAAGCCTAACACTTGTAACACGAGTAAATAAGAACCAATGCTAACAGTTGGAGAGCCTTTTTCAATTGCTACCAAGGTTGGTCGGCTGATATTTGCCCGTTCTGCCACTTGTTCTGAACTAAGTTTTCTTCTCAATCGGGCGAGTTTTATATTTTCACCCATTTCAGTTAGAATACGCTTTGTTTTAGGTAATATTATTATTTTCTTTTTGGTCATAATGTTAAATATAATTTGCAAATATACGTCTTTTTGTAAGTTATATTTAACATTATTAGGAATAAAGTACTTGTTGCAAATTTATAATCCATTCACACGACAAGATATGTCCAAGGGGTGCATGCTGCTGTGGTTTCTCCATATGAATTATGTGGTACAGAAAAGAATCACATGTGTATGAACATAAAGGGGCTATAAAAGCCCCTCATCTGCCATGGAATAATACGTTTCGCTCGTCAGGATCAGGTGGTCCAACAGGGCCATGTCCAGCAGCTCGGCTCCTTTTTTCATCTTCTGGGTCAGCTGCAGGTCTGCTGCACTGGGCTTGAGGTTACCGGAGGGGTGGTTGTGGCAGAGGATGATGCCGCTGGCGCAGGCTTTCAATGCGGCTACGAAGATGAGCTTGGGGTCTGCTACTGTTCCTGCTACACCGCCAGTGGATACTTCGAAGATGCCCAGTACCCGGTTGGCGCGGTTTAGCAGCAGCACCTTGAACTGTTCGACAAACTCTATCTTGCCGGTATCCCAGCTCGCTTTCAGCACCTTGTAGGAATCTGTCGAACAGGTAACCTGCGGTCTTTCAGAGGGCTTGACGCGGTTGCGGTAGGTGAGCTTTACTTCGGCTACTTTGGCGTGGGCAGAGGTTGTAACGATCTTTTCCATAATCTCAAATCTTTTAATGTGAGGAAATTGATTATGGTGCCCCCGCTGCCTTCGGCGCCGGATTAAGGGCATAGGTGGAGCCAAAGAAAATGTGGAGGGTCCCGGAAAAGGGATACCCATTTTGTTTGGACGACCTTGTCCCGTGTCCGGACCGTAAGGCTACCTTTGCCCCAAAATGAATGACGTTGGATTTTTGCTTTGAAGTGGCCTGTATGGTGCTGCTTACTGGGGTCAGGCGATTCTTTAACTATCACCTTTACTGTTATGCTGTTGAGATGTGGGAAACCCGGAGGTGTTTTCCACATCTCAACAGCGCTCTTGTGTTGCGGGACTATTGAAATCCTATAATGGTTATGTGTATAGTTGTTTTACATGTTTTACTAGAAGGTATATGCATAAATTTAAATAAGCTGTATCTCCTCTATACTCGTCTTGTCATGATAAGGAAGTCTCCTGAGTTGAATTTTGGAGGATAAGAGAAGGGAAGTTTATTCTTATTGCAGCCGTAGTGTTATTGATTTACTAATGCGTTTTTTGTTCGCGTTTTATTCTTGTTCGTCTTTTGCGAACACCGTCTATTTGCGAACATAGAAGGGAGTTGTTTCATGCTATTATCAGAAAACTAGAGAAAATTCCTGCTCTTGGTAATACAGTTAGGGTAGAATCACAACCCAACAATATATTATCTGATAGTATGCTGCACATTAGGAGGCGGACTTGGTACGTGGAAATAAGACTGGAATTGAGGGCTGGCATGGACCAGCGCCTGCTTCAGCAGCTTTGGTACGTTAAGCCACCCTTGCTAATAATTACCAATAGGTTGAATTATACTTGTCAAGTTAATTGCGCAGTAAACTTGACAACTTTATAGTCAAACTGTCAAGTTTTCCGTACACAAAACTTGACAATTAATAATCTTAGAGTTTTATTTGTGGTGTACTAATTGTAATTCATTGCTTTATGAACGTTGCAGAGAAGATAGAGAAGAAAATAGGTAGAATGGAGGAAGGACTTACTTTTAAGTATGAACAGCTCGGTATCTCCAAAGAAGAGTATAGTGCTGCCACTAAAGCAACAGAAAGGCTTATTCGCAAGGGGCTTATTAAACGGGTATCCAAAGGAGTGTTTTATAAGCCTAAGAAGTCCCGCTTTGGTGAACTCAAACCCCGGGAAGAGGAGTTGCTTAAACCCTACCTGTTTGAAGGTAACAAGCGTGTAGGTTATATTACGGGTAACAGCCTGTACAATCGAATGGGTTTGACTACACAAGTGTCAAACACCATAAAAATTGCTAGTAGATCAAAAAGAATATCAACTAAGCTGGGGAAAGTCGAAGTAAAGCCTTTAAAGAGTTATGTAGATATAAATGATAAAAATTATTATTTATTAGAAATTCTTGACGCCCTAAAGGATTTCAAAATCATACCTGATTTAGACAAGAAATCAGGTATAAAGCTTATGCAAAGCAGAATTCAGAAGCTGGATCCGAAAGAGAAAAAGACGCTGATTAAGTATGCACTGGAGTACCCTCCTCGCGTAAGGGCATTTCTTGGAGCAATCATGAGCGTTAATTCAAAAGGAGAGGACATATTGTCTTTGAAGGAAAGTCTAAATCCATTAACATCCTATAACTTAGGCATAGATGATGCTATACTTCCAACAGCTTCCCAATGGTTTATTGAATAAATGAGACTTCACGAAAACAAAGAGCTACTGCAGGATGCCATCCAGGCAGCATCACAGCAATTCGAAATAAGAGAGATCTATGTAGAAAAGGATTATTGGGTGACCGTAGCCTTATATCATATCTTTCACTCAGAATTTGCCAGTCAAGCAGTTTTTAAAGGTGGAACAGCGCTATCCAAATGCCATAAGTTAGTTGAACGCTTTTCAGAAGATATCGATCTGGTTGTATTAAAGAACCAAGGTGAAACAGATAATCAACTGAAAAGGAAAATTCGCTCTGTAAGTAAATCGGTTGAAAAAGTACTGCCGGAAATCCAGGTTGATGGGCTTACTAATAAATTAGGGCAGATCCGTAAAACGGTGCATCGATATGATAAAATATTTGAAGGTGATTTCGGACAGGCCCGGGAGCATATTGTCTTGGAGGCAACTTGGTTAGGAAACGCTGATCCCTATACGAATAAGCCCGTCAGTTGCTATATAACCGAAATGCTGAAGAGCAGAGGGGAAGAGGTTGTAATAGCAGAATATAAAATGGCTCCTTTCGAAGTTCAAGTACTTAGCGAAGAAAGAACTTTTTGCGAAAAAATAATGAGCTTAGTTCGTTTCTCCAGAACCGAAACGGCAATTGAGGATCTGAAAAAGAAAATAAGGCATGTGTATGATTTGCATTTGATGTTAAATGACGAGACAATAGCAAACTTTATAGAGGGAGATGGCTTTGAGGCAATGTTAGTACAAGTAGGAAAGGATGATATTGTTAGTTTTAAAAATAATAATGATTGGGTGTATGCTCATCCTTCTGAAGCCATAATTTTCGCAGAGCCAGAAAAAACCTGGGAAAGTATAAAGGTAACTTATCAAACATCATTTAAAGAGTTTGTTACAGGAGAGCTGCCGAAGGAAGAAGCGGTAATAAAATCACTACAGACTTTAAGCGATCGCATAAAGAAAGTTAAATGGGGGTTGGATAACGAATAAATCTTTAGTGATAGAATAGGTGGTAAAACTGAGTTAATTAATATATATGTACATGGCACCTTGCCAATACCCACTATACAAGCATGTGGCGAGGTATCGGTATAGGGCCAACCTGGTGACCGAAGAGCCGCAGCACCTGGTTTACCTTATCCAGACGCAGGGTCTGCTTCCCCTGATCCAGATCTCTTAAAAACCGAAGGCCAACCCCTGCCTTTAATGCCAGTTCCGGTTGTGTCAGGTTTGCTTGCTTGCGTCTTTCCTTTACAAATTCATTTAACTGCATGTCCTATACCTTATCGGGTATAAAAATAACATATGCGGCATTGCTTATACCCGATGAGGTATAGGATCTTGTTAAGCTTTGTAGGTTAAGCTGGTTATTATCTATAGGAACTGAAAGGCTCTCTTTATAAAGGGGGTAATCCCTTTTAGTCTTTTGCTGAGCGCTGGTCATTTTTAAGTGCTTCTGTTCCGGCCTCTTTTTTTCTGCTTGCTTTTTAAATGCTGTCAGATGGGCTGCATAGTGCCGTTTCACATCATCTTCAAAACTGTCAAGGTAGAACTCAGTAGTTTTAAGGTTGCTGTGACCCAGTGACTCTGATATGAATTCAGTTGGTGCACCAGCGCGCTTGAGGACGGTGGAGAAGGTGTGCCTGGCTGTGTATGTGGTTACGTTATGCTCAATGCCCACTTCGGCAGCGACACGCTTGATGTAGAGGTTAATGGTTTTGACTGTCTGCCTGACATAGGCCAGCTCCTGCTCAGGAGTGATGTCCTCCCTCAGTATAGGAAAGACGTAAGTATCTGGAGAGATTGGTTTGTTGCCCCACCGCTTAATGATGCGGTTTATCTCAGGTGTGCGCATAGCCACAATAGGCTTAAGGGCATGGCGGGTGGTACGTTCTGTTTTTGCCCGAATAAAAGTGATGCTCTCCCGGCTCAGCTGCTTGTACTTTAATCGAGCGATATCCTTGACATTGATGCCATTGCACAGGTAGGAGAAGATCCAAAAGTCTCGGGCCTTCGCCTGGCTATCGTGCTCGGGGTGGTAGTTGTATATTTTCTCAACGTCAGCAAGGGTCAAGGCTTTTTTAATATTCTTGCTTGCTGGCATTCTGTACTTCCTTCTCCCGAAAGGATAGAGATCCCTGCTTAAATCGCCTGCGTCTATGAGATCATTAAAGAGGGTGCGAAGTGTGCGCAGGTACATGCTTACAGTGGTGAGCGTTTTTTTACGGCTGAGCATCCACTTTTCATAGCTGTTGAGAAAGTCTACGGTGACATCGGTAAAGGGCAGCGGCTTTTTTCTCTTCACCAGGTCCTGTTTCCTTTCCTTAGATTTTTGAATAGAGAGTCTCCTTCGGTTGATGGGAGGCTCCTTAAGCATAAAAGAGATGAGGGAGATATAGGCGTTTTCGTAGAAGTTAGCATTCGCTGCCTGTCCATTCTCGCTCATCTGCTTAATACACTGCTCATAAGCGGCAAACACATCCTTTCTTGCATGCAATTCAAGAAACTTTCTGTCGAAGGCTTCAAACGTGAAGAAGGGCATCTTCTCAAGAATACGGACCGCCTTCTGTTCCAAAGCCTGCAGGGACAACTGGATTTCTTTATACCTTCCCCTTGGCTTATCCCCTTGTACCTTAGAAAAGTCTTCCTCAGAAAGAGAGTATTGGGTGCCATAATATTTTCGCTGCCTTTGGAAGGTAATCCTTAATTTTACCCGGAACGTCCCGTCTTTTAGTGGGCGTCTGGTGTCCAACATGATAGAGGTTGATGCGGTAATCATAGCTGTTTTCGTAGAGGTTTTGTGCACACAATTTGCACACAAAGGGTTAAAATAGCAATAATTACTTAAAATTAATTTTTTTACAAAAAGCTGTTTATCAGATAATTGTAAAAAATGTAAAAGTATATAAAATTAGAAAAATACCATTATTTGTCGCTTCTAAGCAGTAGGTCTTTGGTTCGAATCCAAACGGGATCACTGAAAACCCCTTCTAACTTGTTTAGAAGGGGTTTTTTGTTTTATAAGTGCCAGTTTTTCAATAGGGTTGGCACTTGTGCTTTCAGCCTTTTCCCTACCCTATGAGCGGCCTCAGTTTATACCGAAATGGTTGGTAAATTGCTCTCTAACGTCACACCCTGCGACATGCCCTACGACATAAGTTGTGCTAATTTATACTAAAGTTGCTGCCATGCTAGTTATATAGCAAATTCGTAATATTATGGTATGGGAAGAATCTTTGTTCTGGTAGTGTTCCTTTGTTGTCCGTTTATCTTACTGGCACAAACTATAGTTGTAAAAGGTAAAATAAGCAATGAAGTTACCGGCGAGCCTATTGCGTATGCTTCTGTTGGAATAGTAGGAAAAGAATATGGAACTGTTGCGGACGGCGAAGGGAAATTTAGCTTTAGTGTACCCTCAGCTGGTCTTAGGGCGTCAGACAGCGTGATAATATCCAGTCTTGGGTTTGAACGATTTGCACTAAGGGTATCCGGCCTGGATAGTAAGAGCCTGGATGTGAAACTGAAGCCGTCATCCATAGAACTAAGCGAAGTAGCAGTACGGCCTGTGAAGCTAAAATCGAAAGTGCTCGGTAAAAACGACAGAGAATATTTTACTCACGCAGTTTTCTTTAGCCGCAACGATAAGTTAGATGATAAACTGGGAGGAGAGATTGGTAACATCATCAACCTGAATGGAGCTTGCTTTCTGAACGATTTTAATTTCTACGTCACTTTTAATGAGTTTGAAAGTGTAAAACTCCGGTTAAACATTTATGCCGTACGGGACGACCTGCCAGCTGAATCACTTTTACAAGACAATATTATTATTGAAGTTAAGAAAGGGCAAAAGAAATGGATACAGCAGGACCTGCGAGAGTATAATATCCATGTGGACCATCTGGAAAAGGTAGGTGTAACCCTGCAGTGGATTGAAAGCAAGGTTACAACCGAAGAGAGTAAATTCTTTGGCTTCTCTACAGCTATTTCTGCAACGAAGCGTGGTATAAGAAGAGATAAAAGCGAGTCATCCTGGATTAAAGATAATGCCTATCACAGCATGTTCTTTAATGCAGATTGTTACAAACCAGCAACACAGAAACTATAGTTCTGGCACTAATGAGCTTCGTAAGGTACGGGGCAGGCCTCTAGCATCTGGGTTACCTCAGTTAAAGTATAGCGGGGGTTATTGTTGCCAAAGCTGGTCTGTATGTAGTTGAGCAGGTTAGTTATCTCATCCGGGCCAAGCTGGTGAGCACCTGGCATTTCCTTGTTATACTCAATTCCGTTCACAATCATAGGACCATCTGCACCATGTCGAATCAGGCAGGCCAGCTCGTCACGGTGGGTTTGCAGGTAATCAGCTTTGGCAATTGGCGGGATGAGTCCGCGCAGGCCCGAACCATCGTCCATGTGGCAGCTCTGGCAGTTCTGTGCGTATAGTTTCTGTCCCTGGTTCTGTTTATCTGTAAAGCACTGCGTCAGGGTGGTAAGCGCCATCAGCCCCAGAAAGCCTGTAACTAATCTACTTTTTTTCATCTTGTAATTCCTTCAGCAAAATGTCCATATCCTGCATCAAACGGTCTACATCTTCCTGCTCGGTACCATGGTAATGGCCACGAATATGGCGGTTATGATCTACTAGCATAAAGTCGCCGCTGTGTGCAAATCCACCTTCGGCCTCACTGTCTTCCTGCACGCCAATAAAGTACTTCAGGGCCATGTCGTAAATGCTGTCGCGGTCGCCGGTTAAGAAGTGCCACTTTGCAGCCGTTACATTCATGCGCTCTGCATAATCTTTTAGCACAGCTACCGTGTCGTGCTCCGGATCTATAGTATGGGACAGGATCACTACGTTCGGGTTGTCTTTGTATTTCTCGTATATGCGCAGCATCTGGTTTTTCATTTTAGGGCAGATGCTCGGGCAGGTAGTAAAAAAGAAATCGGTTACATAGATTTTTCCGGCTACCGTTTCCTGCGTTACCTGCTGGCTGTCCTGGTCCACAAAGGCGAAGTCCGGGATCTGGTGGTATACGGTATCAACTATAGTTTTGCCATCTACGCTGCGCTCTACAGGTTCGCGCGATCCTAAAATAGGTAGCTTTTGTTCGGCTGGGCTGCTCTGGCAACTATAGATAAGGGTAGAAAAAAGAACGAAGGCAGTGCCGGTCAGTAGTTGCTTCAAACTATAGTTACTTAATTTCATGTTGCTGGTAAACGTTACGGGCAGCATCTATAGTGCTGTCCATGGTTATTTTAACTTTCTCAATTTTCTGTAGTTCCTGGTTCAGGTACTGCATGGCTTGTTCGTGCTGCAGGGTATCTGTTGCCTTGTAGTTGCGCATCCAGTTCATCATGGCTTCATCGGCTTTGTTCAGGCTGGTAATGTTTTCCTGGAGCTGAAGTAAGAGGGTGCTGTCTGTTTGCTGTGTAGCCAGGGTATCGCGTAGTGCACGCAGGTCGCGGCGCAGTTTAAAGATACTCCCCAAGTCGGCCATGGCGCTGTCGTGCACGGCCATCACATGTTGCTCCAGTTCTGTTTTAAGTTCAGCCTGTGTCGGGCCTGTGTTACAGCCGCTAAGTAAGAGGGTAACAAAGGCCAGGTGCAGGATCGGCTTTTTCATGATGCCTTTAAATAAATTTGTGTTGTTTACACGAAGGTACACCCTAAAGCAGGAATGAAAAAATTAAATTGCCTTAACTCGCCGGAAAGCAAATACATAATGACTAATGACGAACGAGTAATGATTAAACTTATTAGTCATTAATTAACTACCATTCCTTAAACACGAAGAATACGGCAGCGAGAATAAGTACAAAGCCGACGATGTAATTCCACTTTATTTCTTCGCGCAGATAAAGCACCGAAAAGCCGATGAACACGACCAGGGTAATCACTTCCTGAATGGTTTTAAGCTGAAAGGCTGTGAACTGCCCATGCCCGATGCGGTTGGCCGGCACCTGAAAGCAGTACTCAAAAAAGGCAATGAGCCAGCTGATGAGTATAACTTTCCAAAGCGATACGTCTTTAAACTTCAGGTGACCATAACAGGCAAAGGTCATGAAGATGTTGGAGATGAGCAGCAGGACGATGGTTTTCATAAGATACAAACTATTGCCGGATTAACAATTAACAATACAGCAATTTAGCAATCAAATCAACTGGCACGGTTCTCGCTATAAAAATACTATATATAACAACTATACCACTATGAGAAAAACCTACCTGTGGCTGCTGACTCTTGCGGGCAGCGCCACACTTTTAGCCGGTTGCCAGCAACGCACTACTGCTGAAGACGAACATTACCTGGAAGTTATAGGAGAGTACGAACAGGTAACACCAGATGCAGGGTATCGCCTGAACCTGTCTTACAACGGCCCAATGGAGATGCGGCAGAAATTTGATGTATGGATTGATTCGCTGCAGAAAGAGTTGCCAGGTCTTGTTAAAACCAGCGACAATATTTACCTGAACTATATGCCCGAGCAAATGGGTAAACGCCCGACCCGCGACATGTACCAGGTTGGTGTATCGTATATGGTTAGCGTTACCGACAGTGCTACATACAACAGGCTTGCTCAGGACCTGCTGAAACGCAATATTCCGTTTGGGCTGAACATGATGGGTACCTTCATTAGCCCTGATAAGAAAGCCGAACTACAACAGCAGATGCTGGGCAAAGCAGTAGATAACGCCAAAAGCAAATTAAACTTCCTGAAGGCAGACAATAACCAGGCCTACGAAATAGTTAATATAGAGGAACTGGACAACCTGCTGCCCTTCGGGCACGACTACTATGAAGTTAACCGCCGTATGGTAACACGGGTAAAAGTAAAAGCCCGTCTTATCGAATAACCTTTCCTGTTTTTATTCTGTCAGCGAGCTGCCTGCAATAGTGGGCGGCTCGTTGCATTTTTATAGGGCAAAGCATTGTAAAACAGGCACTAAACCAACTATAATTTTGTTATTATTTAGTTGTGGTTGTGCCAAGGCAGGCAGTGCATTTCAGCGCTTTCGGAGGCCTGCTTTTTTAGGTACAACTTGTATAGCAAAAACGAAATAAAAGTGGTAATTTTACCTATTAATCTACCTTATTGACACACATGAGTGAAGTAGAAGCACAAAAAGCGAATAACTATTCAGCAGATAGCATACAGGTATTGGAAGGACTGGAAGCAGTTCGTAAACGTCCTGCCATGTACATCGGCGATATTGGTATCAAAGGCCTGCACCACCTGGTTTGGGAGGTAGTAGATAACTCTATTGACGAGGCCCTTGCCGGCCACTGCGATGAGATTAATGTAACTATAAACGAAGACAATTCCATCACGGTATCGGATAACGGCCGTGGTATCCCTACAGATTTTCACCATAAGGAAGGCCGCTCTGCCCTGGAGGTAGTAATGACGGTACTGCACGCAGGTGGTAAGTTTGATAAAGATACGTACAAAGTTTCCGGTGGTCTGCATGGCGTGGGTGTATCCTGCGTTAACGCGCTCTCTACGGATATGCACGTAACTGTACACCGCAACGGTAAGGTATTTGAGCAACATTATAACATTGGCGTACCTGCCTACCCGGTGCGTGAAATAGGTACAACAGATATAACGGGTACAACGGTGCACTTTAAGCCGGATGCATCCATTTTTGCTGTTACCGAATACAAATACGATACAGTTGCCAGCCGTCTGCGCGAGCTTTCCTTCCTTAACAAAGGAATCCGCATAAATCTGAAGGATCTGCGTGAGATGAATGAGCAGGGCGAACCGTTGAACGATACGTTTTACTCTGAAGGTGGCCTGAAGGAATTTGTAGCTTACCTGGATGAAACACGCGAGAACCTGATTCCGGAGCCGATCCACATTGAAAGCGAGAAGAACGGAGTGCCTGTTGAGATTGCGCTGCAGTACAACACGTCGTACAACGAGAACATCTTCTCTTATGTGAACAACATCAACACCATTGAAGGTGGTACACACGTGGCTGGTTTCCGTCGTGCGCTTACCCGTACCCTGAAGGCTTATGCCGATAAATCTGGTATGCTGGATAAGCTGAAGATTGATATTGCTGGTGATGACTTCAGGGAAGGTTTAACAGCCGTTATTTCTGTTAAAGTACAGGAACCACAGTTCGAAGGCCAGACCAAAACCAAACTGGGTAACTCCGAAGTATCAGGAGCGGTAGATGTAGCTGTTGGCGAAATGCTGAACCAGTTCCTGGAAGAGAATCCGAAAGAGGCCCGTATTATAGTTCAGAAGGTGATACTTGCTGCACAGGCCCGTAATGCTGCCCGCAAGGCGCGCGAAATGGTACAGCGCAAGAACGTACTGTCCAGCACCAGCTTACCTGGTAAACTGGCCGACTGCTCTGATAACAACCCGGAAAATTGCGAAATCTACCTGGTAGAGGGTGACTCGGCAGGTGGATCGGCCAAACAGGGCCGTAACCGTATGTTCCAGGCTATTCTGCCGTTGCGTGGTAAGATTCTGAACGTAGAAAAAGCACAGGAGCACCGCATATACGAAAACGAAGAGATCAAGAACATGATCCAGGCGTTTGGTGTGAGCTTTGGTACAGCAGATGGCGAGAAAGCCCTGAACCTGGAGAGACTTCGCTACCACCGCATCATCATCATGACGGATGCTGACGTGGACGGATCACACATTCGTACACTTATCCTGACGTTCTTCTTCCGCTACATGAAAGAGCTGATCGAGAAAGGATACATTTACATTGCTCTGCCACCGCTTTACCTGGTTAAAAAAGGTAAGGAAGAGCGCTATTGCTGGAGCGAGCAGGATCGTATGGATGCAATTGCTGAACTAGGCAAAGGCAAAGACGAAAGCGTGAACGTACAGCGCTACAAAGGTCTTGGTGAAATGAACCCGGAACAGCTTTGGACTACTACCATGAACCCGGAAGTAAGAAGCCTGAAGCAGGTAACTATAGAGTCTGCTGCCGAGGCCGATCACCTGTTCTCGATGCTGATGGGCGACGAAGTAGGCCCACGCCGCGACTTTATTGAGCGTAACTCGAAGTATGCACGTGTAGACGTGTAAACTATAGTTGAACTATAAATCTAAAAGCCGGCTGTACTGCTAAAGTACAGCCGGCTTTTTTTGTTGCAGTGATGATGGGGGCTTAATATTTAAAAATTAGAATATTTTACTGTATCTTTTCTCTGCAACAAAAGAATCTGCTAAGCAAACAAGTCTTCTTATGGATAAGCATGAGCTTTCTGATATTAATCCATGAGCTTTCTGATATTAATCAAAAGATGATATGCCAAAGAAAACCAATCATAGCATCTCTACTTTCAGTGATTCCTGGATTAGGGCAAATTTATAATGGTGAATTAGGTAAAGCAGTTCTTTTTTTGATGCTCGACTTACTAGTTCCTATCGTATTTGGTCTAACCGGTTTGCTCACCAAGTTCTATGGATATGTAGTGCTAGCAGTCTTTTCAATTTGTTTCATTCTTTACCGGGTTATAGATGGATTTCTGGCAGCAAAAAAACTTAATTCCTATCAACTGAAACCATTTAACAAGTTGCATATCTACTTGGCATATGTGGCAGTGATAGTAGTTTTCAGAATGATTTGGGATTTTTCTGACTTTAGTGGGGTTCAAACTTATAATATCCCAACACCCTCTATGCAGCCAACTTTACAACCAGGAGACAGAATAGCAGCTGATTTGAATTATTACAATCATAATCATATTGAGGCAGGTGACATTGTTGTATTTAATTCACCACAGGGAGGTGTCTGGACATTCAGAGTAATTGGTATACCTCGTGACTCGATTGAAATAAAAGATGGAAAAGTTATTGTAAATAATATTCTTATAGAGACAATGCCTACCAAAGAATATATTGCTGATGGTGTAGAAGCAATTGAGTATGAAGAAAAAATTCACCCTAATAAAACAATCAAGACTTTACGATATAAAGAGAAAAGAGATGATAATACTCTGTCGTATGGAAAAATGAAAGTACCGGATGATGAGTACTTTCTGATGGGTGATAACAGAGATAATGCACTTGACAGCAGGTTTATTGGTACTGTTAAAAAAGAAGATATTCTAGGCAGAGTCGTCTATAGTTACTGGGGAAATACAGTAGAAAGAATAAATATTAATTTCCTAAATAAATAATTACTAACTATAGCTGATTCATTTAACCTCATCACCACATGCCCACCCACATCCTACAAACCGAACGACTAAACCTGAGAGAGCTTACACTTCAGGATGCTGCTTTTATAGTGGAGTTGCTGAACAGTCCGGGTTGGTTGAAGTATATCGGGGACCGAAACATCAGAACCAGGGCAGAAGCGGAGTTGTACCTGCAAAGTGGCCCGATCAAGAGTTACAGAGTGAACGGTTACGGCCTATGGCTGGTAAAAACTAAATCGGAAGGTAAGGCAATTGGACTATGTGGCATCATTAAACGCGACATACTCGATCACCCCGATATTGGCTTTGCTTTTCTGCCTGAAGCAAACGGAAAGGGCTATGCACACGAAGCTGCGGCAGCTACTTTAGCTTATGCACAAACTCAGCTGAGGCTACCAACTATAGAAGCCATTACGCTGCCCGAAAACGACAGGTCGATCAGGTTGCTGCTGAAGATCGGGTTAAACTATAGCCGTACCATTATCTACCCTGATACGCAGGAAGAACTGCACCTTTATACCACCTAAAACAATAGCTATAGTTGGATTAAATAATTGTAGGATACCTCAGTAGCAGTCAGCCAGATTTTTAGTAGCATTGCACCAAATTTATAGTTTAGTCTGATTTTAATGAAAGTATTAAAGATTGCCACGCTGCTTATAGTTTCTGTTCTGGCACTTCCTGTCACGCTTTTGGCCCAAGAGGCAAGTATTTCCCTTAAAGGGCGGGTTTCAGGTTTTACAGGCACGTTTGGAGATACTTATTCTGCTATTGGTTATGAGCCTTCGGTAACTATAAAGCCAACTGCCAAACCATGGGCAGGTGGTATAAGCTACTCGCGCAACCTGCTTGTTTTTGAAGACCACTCGGATATGAAAGTGGATATGAGCCTGCTGACCTTTCATGCCGGGGTAAAAGGTACGGTAGCAAAATACTTTCATCCATTTGCCTATGCCTTGCTTGGGCTCAGGTTCGCGAGCTACGAAAACGAAGACCTGCCTGCTGAAAGCGATCCGGTGTTTAATTCCCTGTCGCTGAGTTACGGTGCCCGTACTGGTTTACAGATAGGCGGACCAAAGTGGCGTTTCGAGACAACTATAGAATACCTGAGCGGTACCAATGCACGCTATCTTACCCCGGAAACCTTCCGCAAAGCTACCCAGGAAGGCAGAAATTACCGCGATTTTACCGCATGCTCTCCTATGAGCGCCATTACAGTAGGAGTAGGGGTAACCCATGTTATCAGTTGGGCTGATGACACTATAGACTAGGTGAAGATATTAATGCCGAATAGCACGCCAAAAACTGTTTAATATCCGTTACAAGCTATATATTAGCATTTACGACCGTATAAAGACTATTGGCTGGCATTAAAAGTAGACCGCCTCTTAAATCACCCCGAAAGCATGCTTGTAAATAAGGTTTCTGACCAGATAAAGAAAAGTAAATACATTAGCCGCGACCTGAGCTGGCTACGCTTTAATTACCGCGTACTCGATCAGGCCCGCGACACCAGTCGCTCAATTTTCGACAAACTTAAGTTTCTGGCCATTACCTCTTCTAACCTGGATGAGTTCTTCATGATCCGGGTGGGCAGCTTGTACAACTACATCGACTATGGCAAGGAGCGACTAGATTACTCGGGCCTTCGCGAACTGCCGTTCCGCAAAAAGCTGTTAGACTATTCGCACCGTTTTGTAAACGACCAGTACCTGACGTACAATAACGAACTAAAGCCTGATTTTGAAAAGTATGGCTTTGATGTGCTGATGGTGGGCGAGCTGACTGAGATTGAGCAGAAAAAAGTGGATTCTTACTTTAAGAATACCATATTCCCGCTGCTTACGCCCATGGTGTTCGATAACTACCACGGTTTTCCGTTGCTTATGAACCAGCTGCTCACCTTTGGCGTGGTTACCCGCACCGAAGAAGAGCAGAAAGCTCAGGACCGCCTTACTTTTGTACAGATACCGCAGAACCTGGCGCGTTTTTACGAGATCAACCGCAAGGATAAGATCGTGTTTGTGCCGATTGAAGAGATCGTACGCTGGAAGATAAAAAAGCTTTTCCGCAACGTCGAGATCGTATCGGTAAACCTGTTCCGCATTACCCGTAACGGCGATTTTACCCTGGAAGAGTCGGATGATATTGATGCGGATTTTGTGCAGGAGATCAAGTCGAAGCTGAAAACGCGCAAGAAGGGCCGTGTAGTGCGCCTGGAAGTAGAGCGTAATCCGTCAGCGTTCATGATGAAGATCCTGAAAGAGCGCTGGACGATAGATAATGCTAACGTTTTTACGATCAATAGTTTAATGGACCTGCGCGGGTTGTGGCAGATCATCAACCACCGTCAGTTCCGCGATAAGTGCTTTAAACATCCTTCGTCGGTAATGCCGCCAAGCCTGCCTTCAGATGGTGTGGACCTTTTCCAGTACCTGAAAGACCACGATGTGCTGTTGCATCACCCTTACAACAGCATGGAGCCGGTGGTGAATTTGCTGGAACGCGCCGCCGAAGACCCGTATGTGCTGGGGATCAAACAAACCATTTACCGCCTCGCCGACCAGAGCCGTGTTACAGCTGCCCTGCTGAAAGCAGCCGAAAACGGAAAGCACGTATCGGTGTTGTTTGAGGTAAAGGCCCGGTTTGATGAAGAGCGTAACCTGAAGGAGGGCGACCGCCTGGAGAAAGCCGGCTGCTTTGTGATCTATGGCATCAGCAAGTATAAAACGCATACCAAAATGCTGATGATCATCCGGAAGGAAGGCGAGAAGGTAACGCGCTACGTGCATATTGGCAGCGGTAACTATAACGAGCAAACTGCCCGCCTTTACTCCGATGTAAGCTTGCTGACAACAGATGAAGTTTACGCGCACGACGTTTCGGAATTCTTTAATGTAATAACCGGCCACTCGCGCCCGAACGAGTATAAATCGCTTCTTACTTCTCCGAAGGCCATGCGCAACCAGCTGATAGAGCTTATTCGCAACGAGGCCCGCAATGCCAAAAAGGGGCTGAAGAGCGGTATCGTGATCAAGATAAACTCGCTGGAAGATAAAGAGGTGATGGATGAGTTTTATAAGGCATCAAAAGCAGGTGTTCCTATTAAGCTTATAGTGCGGGGAATCTGCTGCCTGCGCCCTGGCCGCGAAGACCTGAGCGAAAACATCTTTGTGAAATCTATAGTTGGCGAATACCTGGAGCACAGCCGCATCTATTATTTCCACAACTCCGGCGATCCGAAAGTATTCAGTGGCAGTGCTGATATTATGGTGCGCAGTTTCGATAGAAGGATAGAAGCTTTGTTTCTGATTCTGAACGAAGACCTGAAGCGGGAGGCCATGACAATCCTGCACTATAACCTACTGGATAACCAGAACTCATACATCATGCGCGAAGACGGTACCTACATCAAGAGTCGTCCGGCAGCCAGCGAAGCAGCGATAGACATCCACAAAGTCTTCTATAACCGGCAGATATTCGAGAATACAGATTTTGAGCTGGTGTAGATTTTAATGACTTCCAAGTTATAAACCCCATCTTCTCTGAGCAGGAGGTGGGGTTTATAGTTACCTTTCAGTTTAAAACTATAGTTTTAGTCACAACTACAGCGCTGTTTCATAACTATAGTTGCTTGCCGGTAGTTTTATTCAGGCGAGGTGCCAGATCATGCTCTAAACTATAGTTTCTGCCAGCTATAGTGGAGTGTTATGTTTCCTTTTAATGGAGAGCCGCGCCGAAAAATTGCATTATTTTTTGCACTAAACAGGGTAGAAATTGCCAAACAGGTTACAACCATTCTTCGTGAAATAAGTACATAATCTACCCCCTTGTTGTGCCTTCCTGCCTTATTTGTGACCAGACAAATACAACAAGACCTGATTTTTAGTACTGACTTAACATGAAAAAAATAAAAGAAGAGAAACCTGTGCTGAATGGCAAAAAAGTGCCTGCTGCCAATAACCCGCAGACGCAGCAGGAAATTGCCAATGAATTTTATAAGCAAACCCTTACACTACTGAAAGACAGCCCGACCCCATATTTGCTGGGCGGCGGTTATGCCATGTTTGAATATACCGGCATTGTGCGCGACATGAAGGACCTGGATATTTTCTGTAAACCAAGCGAATATCAGTATCACTTAAAATACCTGAACGATAAAGGCTACCAGACAGAAATTACAGATGCACGCTGGCTGGCAAAAGTGTTTCAGAACGGCCATTACATCGACATTATTTTTAATACGGTAAACAACATCTGTACCGTAGATGACAGCTGGTACGAGTATGCCGTGAAAGGAAAAGTATTTGGTATTCCTGTTAAATTCCTGGCACCCGAAGAGCTGATCTGGTGTAAGATTTATGTGCAGAACCGTGAACGTTACGATGGGGCTGACGTGAACCATTTGTTTCTGCGCTACGGAAAACAACTGGATTGGAAGCGCCTTTTCAGCAGGCTGGACCAGCATTGGGAGCTATTACTGAGCCAGGTTGTAAATTTCCAGTTTGTGTACCCAGCCGACCGTGACATCATACCGAAATGGCTTTTCGATGAACTGATTCAGCGTGCGCAGCACCAGTATGAGCTGCCAGCCTCGATAGAAAAAGTTTGCCGTGGCCCCATTATAGACCAGACCCAGTACAAAACCGATATTACGGAATGGGAGTACAAGGTGGTAACTATAAAAACCATTTAACGGATGGATAAAAAAAGGAAGAAAACCCGCATTGCAGCGGTTGGCGATATACACGTTCGGGAAACAGACAAAGGCAAGTGGACAGACTATTTTAAGGATGTATCGGCAGATGCGGATGTGCTGCTGATCTGCGGCGACCTGACCGACCACGGCCGTGCCTCGGAAGCCGAGGTGCTGAGCCAGGAGCTACGTGCCTGTTCAATACCTGTAGTGGCAGTGTTGGGCAACCATGACTACGATCAGAATGAACATACCGAGATCAGAAAAATTCTGGCAGAGGCCGGCGTGAACATGCTGGATGGTGATATGATTGTGCTAGAGGATGTGGGCTTTGCTGGAGTAAAAGGCTTTGGTGGCGGTTTTAACCGTGCCATGCTGGCCATGTTCGGAGAGCCGATGATGAAGCAGTTTGTACAGGAAGCTGTGGACGAATCGCTGAAACTGGATGGCGCCCTGTCGCGGCTGGAAACGGAACATCCTGATCTGCCAAAAATTGCTGTGCTGCACTATGCGCCTATTTCAGCAACTATAAAAGGTGAGCCCGAAGCCATTTACCCTTTCCTTGGGTCGTCGCGTTTAGCGGAGCCTTTGGAGCGGCGGCAGGTGTTGGCCGCTTTTCACGGGCATGCGCACGTGGGCACTCTGCAAGGCGAAACAGCCAAGGGGGTAAAGGTGTTTAACGTAGCCAGGCCATTGTTGCAAAAGCTGGATAAACCGCTTCCGTATTATGTACTGGAGGTGTAAACTATAAAATTTAAAAGCGGCCACTTGTATACACAGGTGGCCGCTTTTGCTTTCGGCAATTCTTGCCTACATTTAGTATCTAAACCGGATACAAACTATGCTCTTCAGAAATACCGCGCTCGTGGTTATGCTGATGCTTGGCTTTACAGCATGCCAGCAGCCACAGCAAACCACAACCCCAACTGCTCAAACACAAGCTGCCGAAAATAAATACTATTACCCGGGCAAAGGCGATAACTGGGAAAAGAAGAACCCAGAAGAACTTGGCTTAGATGCCACGCTTCTGCAACAGGCCGTGGAATGGGCCAAAACCCAGGAAACCACCCAGATCGAAAAAGACTTCTCTACCCAGAAAGAAATATTCGGAGAACCGCTTGGGCCACTACCAGCCAGCAGAGCCAACACCAACGGCATTATCCTGAAAAACGGCTACATTGTGGCAGAGTGGGGCGATACCGAAGCTGTAGATCCGACCTACAGTGTGGCTAAAAGTTTTTTGTCTACCATACTTGGCCTGACGATAGATCGGGGCATGATCAAAAGCATAAACGACCCGGTAGCAAACTATGTAAACGACGGCGGCTATAGTTCGGAGCAGAACAGTAAGGTTACCTGGGAGCAACATGCCCGCCAGACCAGCGAATGGGAAGGCGAACTATGGGGCAAAAAGCATGACTTTGTTGGTAAAGAAGCCTTCGGGCGCGGAGAGCGCAAGTCACGTGAGCTGCAGGCGCCGGGCAGCTACTATGAGTATAATGATGTACGCATAAACCGCTTTGCCCTCTCGCTGCTGCGCCTGTGGGAGAAACCACTTCCGGAAGTGCTAAAAAATGAAATAATGAACCCGATTGGAGCCTCTGAAACCTGGCAGTGGGTGCCTTACCGCAATTCTATAGTTGAGATAAACGGCAAGCAAATGCCATCGGTAAGTGGCGGTACGCGCTGGGGCGGTGGCCTCTGGATAAACACCCGCGACGAAGCCCGTTTCGGATACCTGTTCCTGCGCAACGGCCGCTGGAAAGACAAGCAACTGCTCTCTGAGAAATGGGTTAGGGAAGCTACTACCCGCGGCTCCGTTGGCCCGGATTATGGCTACCTGTGGTGGCTGAACACCGAAGGCAAAGCCTGGCCCGATGCCCCAACCACCAGCTACGCAGCCCTGGGCGCCGGCCAAAATACAGTATGGATTGACCCCGAGCACGACATTGTTCTAGTTTGGCGCTGGCACAATGGCAACCCAAATGAGCTGATAAAACGGGTACTTGCTGCGGTAAAGGAGTAGCCTGATGGAAAGGGATATCAAACCCCAAAAAGCTAAAGCAGATGACATCTATTCGAAAGACTTTGTTTCTGGTCTTTTTGATAGCATGGCAGCAACTTATGGTGTTACCAATTACTTCGCATCTTTTGGGTTTGCAGAGCGTTGGCGTCACCAGTTTATCAAACAGCTGCCGGATCACCCTTACCTGGAAGTCGGATATGATATGATGACGGGCATGGGAGAAGTCTGGGCATCGTTCGATAACAGATTTAAAGGAGCTGAAATAATTGCGCTTGATATTTCACCTGTAATGCTGGCCAAAGCTGAAAAGCGACTTCATAAGTATGAATTAACCATTACAGTTGATCAGGTTGATGTACTTGCTAACTCCATTCCTGATAATTCAGCAGACTTCATTGTCTCATCTTTCGGGCTGAAGACTTTTAACAAAGTCCAGTTAGGTATGCTGGCTGATGAAGTGGCGCGTATACTCAGGCCGGATGGGGTTTTCTCTTTTGTAGAGATTTCTGTGCCTCAAAATGTACTAAAGCCCTTTTACATGTTCTACCTGAAGCATGCTATCCCGGTTATCGGCAAACTGTTTCAGGGCAATGCAGAAAATTACCGGATGCTGGGGAAATATACAGCTAAGTTCAAAGACTGCAGGCTCTTCCACGATCTGCTTTCCGAACGTGGATTAGATGTGAAGTACAACAGTTACTTCTATGGATGCGCTACAGGCGTATCAGGAAGAAAGCTATAGTTACTTAAACCGCTTTAAGTGGCTTTTCTGAAAGGTCCACTCCGGTGTTAATAAAGGGCCGTTAAACTTTGTGCTATACCAGGGGCTAAGCTCCGGGTTCATGGAGTTCTGGAGTATTTGTATTTCCTGAGCGGGCATGTAGCTTTGGGCTAGTAGAAAGAGCTTTTCGCCGGTTTGTGTGTTTACAGCCATATCCATAATTATAACGGCATGCCCCGGACTTCCGCCTTTTATAAACACATCACCGATCTGTATCTCATCTATAGTTACAGGCTTCATTTCCTTTTCTAAAGAGAGCGTGCCGGCATAGGTAAACACAATTTTCAGGTAATCCCTAAACGAACTATAGTTTGTAGCCGGAGCTGCCTTTTTAAACCAGTTTACATCATTGCCTTTCACGTTTATTCTGTAGCCCTGCTGCCATTTGCTATAGTTTGCCGTAAAGCTGCTAGTAAAGTTGAAGTGTATAGAATCGTAGCTTTTCTGGCTGTACAGGTACTCCGCTCGCAAACGCATAATCGCATCTGCGCACTGTTGCAGGTCATAGTTACCTACATCAATATCCAGCACGGCATCATACACTCCATCGTTAGGTTTTACTTTGCCATTGTAGTAATGCACCACCGCACCATGTGGTTTCAGCTTGAAGTTCTGCAGATAAGCCTGGAAAGAATTTGCCTGTGCTCTAACCCGGGTAAAGCCAGTCGGAGCCGGATACCTTTCTGTTATCGTTTCACCAGACGGATTAACCTTTACTTGTGGTGCCGTCACTTCTTCCGTGGAGATATCCTTTACTTGTTCAGCATTGGAGTTGCAGGCAGTGAGCAATAGTAAAAGGAGAGAGGTGAGGCAGCGCGTCATAAGTTTGTCGTTTTATGGAAGATAATATAACCAGATAGCTTCAGTGTAATTAGAGCGTTTGTAATTGCTAATTCTTGCTCGTATTAAGTTCTTTTCTTAGATGATTTATTTCTTTCTGCAATGATTCGAGGTGGTCAGGAATACTCTGCAGCTTATTATGAGTAATACTTACATCAGTTTCGTTAACAAGCCTTCTAAAAGAAGTGAGGGAAAAGTTAAAATATTGGTGCTGTTTTCTACTAGATTTTAATTTTTCTGTAAACGATATTACTCCCGAATACTCTAAATCTGAATCTTTAAATTTATTATAAAAGCTAGCAACTCCATCTAAAAGAGTAGAAACACTTTCATTTTTCCCAAGCACAAGGATATCATATTTTTTAGTGCCTTTACTAAAAGCAAATGTCTCTTCTTTAGAATTAATAATTGGATTATGCCACTCAACAGAAATATTATAAGCGGGATTTTCTCCATGATTTTTAATAGTTATCAAGATCAACCCTGATCTATCTATAAAATTAGGCTGTATCACTAACTGGGGTCTTTGAGCCAATGTTTGATGGTAAAAAGTATCATAGGCAATCCATGCAGATATAACTGCAATTGTTAAGGATATAGTTGCTACCACTGTTTCCCAATCTTGATTTAGAATTCTATAGATTGTTAGTGTTAATGATGCAACAATTACAATCATAAAACTCAATCGGATCAAACTTGCTTTGTTAATGTTCATTTGGAACTTATTAATTTTATATAATAATGCTAATTAATTGTTATATAAACAAAACAGGCTGCTCCAGATGGGGCAGCCTGTTTGCTATAGTTTGAAATTTAATTCTTAGTGGCGGCAGGTGCAGTGCTCACCGGCTATGCCTTCGAAGCGGGTGTTGGTGCCTTCGTGCCAGTCAAATGCAGTGGCGGTACGGCTGTTTTCCCACCAGAACTTGCCTGGCTGCTTGTTATAGTTGCCGATCTCAGCCATAGTAGCTGCATCGTATAGACGGCCATTCACCATCGTATATTTCACGTGCTCGGTGTTCTGGATGTTCTCCAGCGGGTTCTGGTCCAGCACGATCAGGTCGGCCAGTTTGCCTTCTTCCAGCGAGCCCAGTTCCTTGCCCATGCCAATGTACTCAGCACCGTTCAGGGTTGCTGCGCGAAGTGCTTCCAGGTTGGTCATGCCGCCTTGCTGCAGCATCCATAGTTCCCAGTGTGCTCCTAAGCCTTGTAGCTGCCCATGAGCACCCAGGTTTACTTTCACACCTGACTTAGCCAATTTTGTAGTTGCTTCTGATGTCAGGATATGGCCATTTTCGTATTCCTCATCTGGTACCAATGTAACGCGGCGTGAGCGGCCATCGATTACAGAACGAGGTGAGAATTTCAATAAACGCTCTTTCTCCCAAACGTTTGTTTTCTGGTACCAGTAGTACTCACCTGAGTTACCAGCATAGTTCACGATCAGAGTAGGCGTGTAGCCTGTCTCAGATGCCTTCCATACATCAACCACGTCTTTGTAAAGCGGGGCAACCGGAATGTTGTGCTCAATACCTGAGTGACCATCCAGGATCATACTCATGTTGTGGAAGAACGTAGAACCACCTTCCGGTACCACGGTCATATCCAGTTCGCGGGCGGCCTGAATTACCTGCTGGCGCTGCTCACGGCGTGGCTGGTTGTAGCTCTTCACCGAGAAACCACCAACTGCCTTAATACGGCGCAGGTGTGAACGGGCATCGTCCAGGCTATTGATCACGGCTTTAAAGTTACCGTCGGCACCATAAAGGATGGTACCAGTAGAGTAAATGCGCGGCCCGATCATGTTACCGGCTTTCACAGCTTCAGACTGGCTGAACACCATTTCTGTAGTCGATGACGGGTCGTGCGTTGTGGTAACGCCGTAAGCCAGGTTCGTGTAGTACGACCACTGCTTCTGCGGGCTCATGCCGTTACGGAACGTGCCTAAGTGCGCGTGTACGTCCACTATACCAGGCATAATGGTTTTGCCAGCAGCGTCAATCACTTTCGCATCTTTCGGAACGGCTACGTTTTTGCCAACTGAAACTATACGGTTGCCTTCCACAACTATAGTACCGCCTTCAATCACTTCGTCGCCTTTCATGGTAATGATGCGTGCGTTCGTGAAAGCTACTTTACCTTCCGGTGTATCTGTTTTCAGCACAAGGCCAATTTTAGTACCAGTCGTATCGATTGCAGGAAGTTTATCAGGAGCACCTTCTACAAACGAGAAACGGTTTTTGATGTCGTTTGAGAAGTACTCATCGCCCAGCACCCAGTTTATTTTCTTGCTATCGCCAGACCAGTGCAGGCTTGTACCGGCGTCGCGGGTAAAGCGGGCAACCGGAACAGCTTTGGAATCAGCGCTTAGGTCCATACCAGAACCGTTTGCAGTAAACGGAACTACGTAGCCATTAAACAACTCTACAAACGCCAGCCATTTGTTGTCCGGGCTTGGGTAAAATTGGTCTGTATACTTCGAGGTGTAGTGTGTCTGCTCTTCTTTTCCGTTCAGGTCCACACTCTTGAAAGCAGATTTGCCAGCTTCATAACCTGTAAAGAAAATGCGGTCAGAAGTAGCGTTGAACTGTGGGTTCGACCCGCTTCGCTGTACAAAAGTAGGGTTCTTGCCTTCAGCGGTCATGTAGTAAATACCACGCTCGTTACCGTGCGCAAAACCCATGTGGTTGTTACCGCCTTCTTTGTTATAAACTATAAACTTACCGTTTGGCGAGAACGAAGCATTGGTGTAGAACCCTTTCTCAGCAGTAAGCTTAGTTGGCTTGGCATTCTTTTTACGGATATCCAGCTTCATCAGCGCGCTATAGTTGTCGTCGTTCCAGGTAGAGTAAACGATGTGCTTACCATCTGGCGAGAAAGCTGGGTAGAACTCGAAATCAGTGCCTTTGGTGATGCGCTCCGGCTTGCCGTTTGGCAATTCCTTTTTATAGATGTGGCCGGCGGCGTTGAATACCAAAATTTTTCCGTCTGGAGAAGTTACCGCATGGCGGATAGCTTTAGCTGTAAACTCTTTCGGAGATACGCCCCCGTTCTTGCTGAAATCATGACGCACTGCATCAGCAATGTAATGCGTGGCAGTAGCCTCAAACGGGATGTTGGTTACTTTCTGGTTGGCTACATCTACTTTGTTGATCTTGCCTTGTGCCCAGTATACTATGCTCTTGTTATCTGGTGTCCAAGAGAAAGACGGATACAGGCCGAAAATAGCCCATGCTTCCTGCTGGTCTTTGCTCAGGTTATCAACTATAGGCCACTGCTCTCCGGTTTTCAGATCCTGAATAAACAGCACTGATTTGGTACGCACGCGACGTACAAAAGCAATGTGCTTGCCATCCGGGGAAATAGTTGGGCGAACAGAACCACCGTTGCCGGTAACTATATTTTCGATCTGGCCTGTGTTGCGGTCCACTCTGCGGATCACATAAATCTGGCCGTTCGGGTCTTTGTTGTATTCAAACGTAGTACCACCGCTCATGTCTTCAGAGAAGTACACGTACTTACCGTCTGGCGATACAAATGGCTCACCAGCGTCCTGCTGGTCGTTTTTACGTTTGGTTAGCTGCACGCCTGCGCCGCCTGTGCGGTGGTACATCCACATCTCACCGGCACCCAGCGAGCGGGTATTGGTAAAGTGCTTTCTGGCGATCAGGTACTGGCCATCCGGCGTCCATACAGCGTTGTTCAAAAGCCTGAAGCTCTCTTTTGTGATCTGCTTCGCATCCGAACCGTCGCGCTTCATGATCCAGATGTTGTCGCCGCCACCTGCATCCGAAGTAAAGGAAATAAACTTGCCATCCGGGCTGAAACGTGGCTGCACTTCGTACGCGCGTCCGCTGCGCAACAGTTTTGCTTTGCCACCCGAAATCGGCATAATGTAGATATCGCCGAGCATGTCGAACACGATCTCTTTGCCATCCGGACTTACGTCCAGGCTCATCCAGGTGCCTTCGTCGGTGGTTACGGTTACTTCTTTCTCTGAACTATGAGGGGTATCCACAGTCCACTTCTTGTCATCTTTTTTGTCCTGAGCCAGGGTAGTGCTTACAGGTAAAGCAAGCGCGGCAGCCAGGAACATACTCAGATAAGTACGTTTATTCATGGTAGGGTGAAATTGGTTAGATTGTCGTTTACCAAAGATACTAAATAACACCAGTGAATAAAGAGCTTTAGCTGATTATGTATGATTTCGGGCCTGGGGTACCTTTGTAAACCTTCGCGCACTTAGTGGTTAAGTTTTACCGCAAGGTGCGCGAAGCTATAGTTCAGAATTTGAGCTTGCCGAATTTATAGTAGCCTATGCCTGACCCCAGCACTATAAACTCTTTGTTGTTGATTTTGTAGGCTGATGTTGGCACCAGGTAGAAGTCCTGGTGGCGGCCGGTTTGGGTATTGCGCAGCGGTCTTACGGTAATCTTCCCGTCAGGAGCCACTTTTGCCAATACAGGAGTTTTAAGAACAGCTCTTGAGGTTGCGATCATGATCTCGTCCTGCTCGTTATAGTTGTATTCAAAATCGAGGTATATGAGTTTTACCGTATCCTGGGCAGTGGTTGCAATGTATGAGCCCAGCCTCACCTGGTTTACATCACCTGTCTGGTGTTTGTTAGCGCTTGCAGTGTATAAAGCCTCACCATTCTGGTCAAAAGCAAAGAGCAGCACGTCATCGGTATGATGTTGATTTCTGTCTAAAGTGTAAACCTCTCCGAGCAGTACGGTATGGTTGCTGTTTAGCGGCAACAGATGTTGTAGTTGCAGGTAACGTAGGCGCTGGCTATGATCTTTGTCTGGTTTATAGGCTTTATAATCGTGCAGAAAAAGGCTGTCGATGGGAGCATAGTGGTGTATATAGTTGCGGAAGCGGCCTTTGGGGAAACGGTAGTAAAAAGTGCCTGTTGGCTCCGGAGCTAAACTGGCTACAAAAGGTGCCGGTACAGTTAAGCCTGCAACTATAAGGTCCTCATTCATAATTTCCATTTTGGCCTGTAGCGGGCGCAAAGCGGTGCTGCCCACGGGTTGTATGGTATTTCTGCCGCTTCTGCCATCGAACCGATACAGGAAAAAAGCTGCCTCGGGGGAATTGGAGGCCGGAAGTTCAGAGAGCACAAATATGTTTCCGGTTGCGGAGATTTGCATTTCCTTTATGAGACCTTTCAGGTGCAACTCAGCGGTCCAGCTTGGCTTAAATGAACCCTGATAGAGCATGACATCTGTTTGTTGTGGTTCTGCCTTTTGTTGCAGAATAAGCAGCAAACGGGTTTCTCTGGTTTGGGCGTGTATAGTTGCATCAGGGGTGGTACTGGCCAGGGTGTGAATGGCGGGCATGTAGTTGCCTTTTGCATCAATCTGCTGGGCGTAAATGATTTTTCTATAGTTTTCCGTAACCGATGATAAGAGGTATATCTGGTGGTTCAGCACTACCAGTTCTTCGAAGGCTGCACGCTTGCCTTCTGGGCTTAGCGGGGCAATGGCAATTGACCAGACACGTTGGTTGCTTCGGTTATAACGCTCCAGGGTAATTTGCCTGTTTTCGGTGTAGCGGGTATAAAAGGAGTTTTCGGAGCCGGTGCCAATTACCTGTAGCTGGTTCAGATTGCGGCTGTTGTGTGGTATTTCAGGTCCCCAGGCTATAGTTGGCTCCTGCGCCAGAGCCGGACACATGCAGAGGACCAGTACTAAAACGCGTAAAAATCTCACCATACAGCCAACAAAATGTTAACGCCAACTTATGTTGTACGCACCAGCAAATAAGGAGATTAAAAGTTGTACAGGTTTGTGGCTAACGGTATTAAATAAAGAGACACAACTTAGTGCTGCGTCTCTATTTGTTTTGGAATATCTTCTGAATAGCTGCTTCTAATTTTGGAAGGTCGGCTTGGTTAGTATGGAATCTGGTTTCGTAGGTGAACTCACCTTTATACATGACTAACTTCGAGTAACTGATAGGAATGAAACTATCAGCTTTCCACCACACATCTTTAAGCATTTTATCAGGTGTTTCCTTTATAATCTCAGCGTAGTCCAGGTTGTTTAATCTGTACTCTTCCTTAAAGAAAAATGGTCTGATAAAGTAAAAAGTAAGTGTATCGCCCTTTAGTTGAACAATACTATCGTGATAGTTGGTAAATACATGGATCAGAGTACCAGAAACTATACCAAGCAAAATTGGGAGCAGGAGATTATCAATTAGATAAGAAAACAGGATTACACAAACTATAACCTTCAGGAATAAACTATAGAAGTTAGCCGGTAATCCTGTTCTTAAAATCATCTGTGATATAATGATCTTTAAATTACCTTAATCACTGGCCTTATTGTACCTGTGCCTTGTCCACACGGGTAGGTGTTTCCTTACCGAAAACTACGTCGTAAGAACCCAGCGCAATGCCTTTTATCATGCTGGTCAGGTGGGCCATGTCCAGCATCTCAAATTCGTCGTTTACGGTGTGGTAAGTTTTATCCTGGTCTATCTGCACTGATGAAATGGTGTGTGCCGGAACACCCAATCGTGCCAGCGTGGCGTTGTCTGATCGGTAGAACAGGTTCTGGGTTGGGTAAGGGTCCTGGTGGATGCTGTAACCAGAGCCATTGAGGCGTTTCTGCATCAGCTCCCCTAAATTCGATTTATCAAATCCGGTCATGTAGGCGCTGTTCGGGCCGAACTTTGATGGTTTTCCTACCATTTCGATGTTGAACATCGCCACGATCTGGTCTGGGTTAAGCTGTTCTGAAAAGTACCTGGAACCGAAGCCGCCCATTTCTTCAGCTGCAAAGGCAACAAAAAGGATGGTGCGCTCAGGTTTACGCTGTTTTTTGTAAAAGTCGGCCAGCATCATCATGGCTGATGTTCCGGAAGCATTATCGTCGGCACCGTTGGCAATAGAGTCGCCATCTATCGGTTTCTGAATGCCGATGTGGTCGTAGTGACCGGAGAACACGACAAACTCGTCTTTACGCTTACCCTCGATCATGCCCACCAGGTTGGTAAGCTTCAGATCTTCAACCTTATTTTCCAGTTCTACAGCATAATCCTGAAGGTGCGTCTGTTCAGTCAGTACAAACACTTTGCTGGCCCCTCTGCCCATTTCCTGTACTATATTTCCGCGCGTAATGTAGCGCTGATAGTTTGCAAAAGTAGCGGCATGTTTCGGGTGGATCAGTACTAGAGCATCTTCCTGCAAACGGATGGCATGCATCAGGGCGTCGCGACTATTTTCGTTTTCTCCGATCGGGATGATGCGACGCTCACTGTTTGCTTTCCAGCTTAGCTGTTTGTGTGTACTTGAGGCAAAAACCTGCTCAGCAGCTATCGTTGCGCCGTTCAGTTTTACTTCCAGCTGGTGCGGGGTAAGGCGGTATAAGGTAAAGGTCTGTTTAAAGCTATCTGTACCAGGCAATGGCTTTAGTTTAGACTTTTTAAACTCTGAGGCTATAAAATCTGCGGCTTTATCGGCGCCTGGCGTAAAAGAAGCACGCCCCAGCATATCGTCGTCGCTAAGCGTTTTAACTAAACGGGTTGTTTTTTCTTGGGTAATGGATTTAAGGTTTTGGGCCACTACGCTCCCGGAAAGGCAAAAAAGCAATGCAGGCAGCGCTATAAAATGTTTATTCATAGTACAGGTTTGGTTATAGTTTAGTAGTTGAAGGTTGTTATATTAGGGTGTTGCTATACAACAGGACAACAAGATAAGAGTTTTATGGATACTGGCACCAAAGTGAACTGGCTAAAATTACTGCAATTCATTGTATTGGGTGGTGTAGTGCTTTATGTTGGCCGTTCGCTGTTTGTGCCGCTCAGCTTTTCGTTGCTGATCAGTTTTGTACTGTACCCGATTTGCCGCTGGCTGGAAAGCAAAGGCTGGCCGCGCTGGATAGCCATTGGACTGTGCCTGCTGGTACTGCTGGTTATTTTTGTGGGGTTGGGCTGGTTGTTGTTTAACCAGTTGCTGCGCCTGATAGATGAATGGCCTAACCTGCAACACAAACTACTGAACGCTTACCAGGACCTGAGCCTGTACCTCGAGCAAACAGTTGGCATAAAAGTTAGCCGGCAGGCTGTGTGGCTGGAGGGGCTGAGCAATAACCTGGGTGCTAACCTGCTGGGGATGCTGCGCGATGTGGTGTATACTTCGGCAGTATCGGTGGTGTTGGTCGTGCTCATTCCGTTGTATGTTGCCCTGATCCTGTTTAACCGCGAGCAACTGGCAAAGGCGCTTTTTTCACTTTTCCCGGCATCAGAGTACAACAAAATCAGAACTATCCTGCACGAAACGATCACTACCTACTATAACTTTATAAAGGGAATGGCTATCGTTTATGTTATAGTTGGGACACTGAACACTCTTGGGCTGCTGATTCTGGGAGTACCGCATGCGCTGTTCTTCGGAGTGGTAGCCTCAATTCTTACCTTTATCCCGTATGTGGGCATTACAATTGGCGCAATTCTACCCATGACGGTAGCCTGGATAACCTACGACTCTGCCTGGTACCCGATGGGCGTGGTGATTGTGTTTGCGGTGGTGCAGTACCTGGAAGCGAACCTGATTTTTCCGTGGGCGGTGAGTTACCGGCTACAGGTAAATATGCTGTTTACGTTGCTGGCTATAGTTGCGGGTGGCATACTCTGGGGCGCATCGGGCATGATTTTGTTCATCCCGTTCCTGGCAATACTTAAGCTCATTGCCGACAAGCACGAAAGCATGAAACCTATTTCCATATTACTGGGCGCAAACGAGAGGCCACGCAAAAGTTAATTCATTTGCTGTTGTGCCTGCCACTCTCTTTTAAGTAAACTATACACGCGCAGGTCGTGAAAATGCCCGTTCAGCAATTCGCCTTCGCGCTCAATACCTTCCAGGGTAAAGCCCAGCTTTTCAGGGATGTTGCTGCTGCGGTGGTTACCTATGGCCACTTTTAGCTGCACACGGTTCATGTTCATATGCTCAAAAGCGTGTTGCAGCAGGCGGCTGCAGCTGCGGCGCATAATGCCTTTGCCCTGCTGGTGCTCGCTCAGCCAGTATCCGATCTCCAGTTTGTGGTTAAAATATTCAATCGCCTTAAACCCGATCAGGCCCACCACCGCTTCTTCAAAAATTATCACGAAAACCTTATCTGCAGGGTTGGAAACGATTGATTGCAGATACAGGGCAGTATCACTTTGCTGCCGGGTAAGGTCCACGAAAGGGAGCCATTCGCGCAGGTAAGTGCGCTGGGAATCGATGATCTTATAAAGCGCAGTAGCATCATCAACTGTAACCGGGCGCAGGTACAGGTCAGGAGCAATTGTAAGGATGTTGGATTTAAAAGGCTTTTCCATAGTTTGATTCGTATAAATGAAGGTCAGGTGCATGCATTAAGCCGAAGCGGAAGAACTGAACATTTGCTTTGGCTTATAGTTTAATTTAAAGAAGCATAACTATACAAATATGAAAAAAAATATACAATACTGGCTAATAATGACTTTTCTATTACTAGCCTTTCAGCCTTTACAGGCACAGGATGAAGGCCCTGAGCTGCGATGGGGAGCCAAAATAGGTGTAAACCTTGCCAGAATATCAGACGACCCCGGCCTGCAGGACATGGATACCGGGCTTGGAACGGAGTTTGGTATTTATGGGCGTATCGGAGACCGGTTTTACATACAGCCCGGCCTCGACTTTATAACCTATAAATCACACATCATCAGAACAGTGCAGCCACGCCCCGGTGAGCGCGATGCTTTTGTTACCCATTACCTGCGTGTTCCGGTATTAGTTGGTTACCGCACCAATTATGAAGGCAGCGTACTCTCGCACCTAAGGTTTTTTGCCGGACCGGCTTTCGCTTATAATGTGGGAGTTAAAGACAATAACCTGAATGTACGGCGCCGCGATGTACGGAATGCCCAGTTTAGTTTGAATGGTGGTGTTGGTTTCGATATCCGTTTCCTGAATTTTGATGTTACCTACCACCACGGCTTAAGGACCATGTTTAATGATAATAATGCCGAAGGAAAAACAAGAGCTTTTTCGCTTACGGCAGGAATTGCATTTTAAGGCAGCTTATAGTTTGATTTGGTACAGTTAAACCAGAGGTATCCGTGCTAAACCTATAGTTAACACGGATACCTGCACGGTTCAATCTGTTTCTTCCAGGGTAAAAATGTCTTCTACTTTCCGATCGAAAACGCGGGCAATTTTTAAGGCCAGCACCGTGGAGGGCACATATTTACTGAGCTCCATGGCATTTATAGTTTGCCGGCTCACGCCTATCTTTTTGGCTAGTTCTTCCTGGGTAAGGTTATGGATGGCCCGCTGCACTTTTAGCGTATTTTTCATGCGTAAGAGGCTTTTGCTGAACGATAAAGCAGGAAGTTGAACCTGACAAGAAAAATAAGCAGCAAGGTAAGCATGTTGAGCAGCAACACCTGGTAAAACGCCAGTCCGTAAATAAACAGCACCGAAAAGATCAGGAAGCCATAGTTTATGTAAGTGGCCCAAAGCAACGACTCCAGCCTGATCTGTGAAATATACTCGTCTTCGTCTTTCTCTCTCGAAAAAGCTGCCAGCAAGCCGCCAATTATAGCCGTAATAGCTACTACCTCATCAAAAATGTTATTCTCAATAAGCCGGAATGCTTTTGCAGGCTCAAAAATGCCACCATCGTAAAGGGCAAAAACGGTGGTTTCTAACTCAAAAAGCGCGTTGTCGGATAAAATAGCCAGGAAGCCAGCTATCAGCGAAGGTACCAGCATAATCCAGCCCAGCATCTTATACCGGTGCGGAAATAGGAAACGTGTTTTCATGGTTTTATTTTGTGATGTAAAGAATACTTTACAAATGTAAAGCTTGTTTTACAAAAGTCAAGTTCATTTTACATTTTGTTTAATTTTTTTACAAGGTATTCTGTAAAGCCTGGGAATTTAGAGGCGAGTGAACTATGGGTACTGGCGGAAAAATTAACAAACTATAGCTGGATGTATAAACTTAGGGCGCGTATAGTTGTTGAACAAGAAAAGTAAAATTGGAGACATACGATATTCTAATAATAGGGGGAGGCCCCATTGGACTGGCCTGCGGACTCGAAGCTAAAAAAGCCGGCCTGACATACTTAATTGTAGAGAAAGGTTGCCTTGTAAATTCGCTGTTCAATTACCCGCTCAACATGACCTTTTTCTCTACTGCCGACAGACTAGAGATTGGTGGTTACCCGTTCCCGAGCATCTACCCAAAACCTAACCGCGCCGAAGCACTGGAATATTACCGCAAAGTAGCTGAAACCGGAGAGCTTGACATTCGCCTGTTCGAAGAAGTACTGGCTGTAACTACAGAAACGGATGAACTGTACCAGGTAAGCACCAGCAAAGCAAACTATAAGGCAAAGTATATCATTGTAGCTACCGGCTTTTACGACATTCCTAACCTGTTAGGGATAAAAGGAGAGGAGTTGCCCAAAGTACGTCATTATTACTACGACCCACATTATTACTATAAGCAAAAGATGTTGGTAGTAGGGGCCAACAACTCTGCCGCCGATGTTGCCCTGGAAACCTACCGCAAAGGCGCTGAGGTAACTATAGTTGTGCGGGAGCCGGAACTAGGGAGCATTAAATACTGGACAAAGCCGGACTTGGAAAACCGCATTTCCGAAGGAGCCGTGAAAGCATATTTCAGTTCCAGGTTACTGGAGATACGGGAAAACGTGGTAGATATACAAACTCCTGAAGGTGTGGTAACTATAGCAAACGATTTCGTAATGGCCATGACCGGTTATCAGCCCAATTTCAATTTCCTGAAAAAGCTGGGCATTACGCTGAGCCACGATGCACTGAAACACCCCACACATAACCCCGAAACCATGGAAACCAACATGCCGCGCATTTACCTGGCCGGCGTAGTTTGTGGCGGCATGGACACCCGTGTCTGGTTCATCGAAAACTCAAGAGTACACGCCGAAAAAATTGTGCAGCATATTATAGGGGCAAAGGTATAACTATAGAATTGCATTAATGCTGTCAAAACTACAGTCGCCACTATACTATAATACTATAGTAATGTCAAAAATCCCCTCTTGGGAGGGGTAGGGGTGGGTAATATAGCCAGCACTATTACAAGCTCTGTCTCTTCGAGCCAGTTGAGTTACAAACTCAACTTCATAAGTAGGCAAGAGTTACAAAACCGCGCCAGCAGAAGAGTGAAGCATTCAACCTACAGTTATCCCTTATTTGGCTTACGGAAGGGGCGGCTGGAGTTCTGGCGGCTATCGTAATGGCGGCCACCAGTGGATTTCTTGTTAAGCGGCCTGGAATAACTGCTACCTGCTACAAGGCTTTTCAGTTTACTTACTTCTTCAGAAGTGAGCTCCCGGTACTCACCAGGCTGCAGATCGCCTAATGTTAATGGGCCAATACTTGGGCGGATCAGGCGTAAGGTTGGGTAGCCTATAGCAGCTGTCATGCGGCGCACCTGCCGGTTCATGCCCTGCGATATCTTAATCTCTACCCAGGTAGCAGGTATATTCTTCCGAAAACGGATAGGAGTGGAGCGTTCCCAAACCTGAGGTTCCATTTCCAGAATGCTAGCTTTGGCTGGCGCCGTTTTAGTACCTTTTATAGTTACGCCACGTCTCAATTCTTCCAGAGCTTCTTCAGTTGGCACGCCATCTACCTGCACCCAATAGGTTTTCTCAATCTTAAATTTAGGGTCTGACAACCGATGTTGTAAGGCCTTGTCATCCGTCAGCAACACCATGCCCTCGCTGTCGTAATCCAGGCGCCCAACCGGGTAAATGTCATGTACTTTAACGTAGTCTTTCAGGGTAGCTCTTCCGGTTTCGTCAGTAAACTGCGTGAGCACCTCGTAAGGCTTATTCAGAATGATGTACTTCAAGTTGTAATTATGTATTATAAATTAAGAATTATGAATTAGATGTTGCAACCTGGCTTTTAATTTGAGCTGCCTGTAACTTCTCAAACTCAGGGAGCAGTAAAGATAGGGAGAGTGAATCTTCGTTGATGCCATCTACAACATAATGGCCGCGCGCGTTTCCTTCCACAGTAAAGCCGTAATGTTTCAGGAGTTTAGCCGATGGAATGTTATACTCCGCTATGTAAGCTTCAATGCGGTACAGGTTCATCTGCTCAAAACCATATTTCAGAATAGCTCCTAAGGCTTCCTTCATGTAGCCTTTGTTCTTGTCTGCGTCTGAAAATAACTCATAGCCAACTTCGGCGCGGCGGTGTGTGGGCACCCACGTATGGTAGCCACATTTCCCTAGCACGCGACCTGTTGCCTTCTCCAGTAAATGGAAAGACTTGAACGTGGCAAAATACGTCACCATACCCAGCGCATACTTTTCGCGTTCCACCTCTACTTCTTTGCTGGTAGTAAAACCCAGGTACTCGGCAATGCGCGAATTATTGAACTCCGTAAACAGGTACTGATACACCTCCGGGTTCAGTTCGCGCAGGTAGAGCCGTGGAGTTTCCAGGCAGGTTTGATTCGGTAAAAGCAGCTGTCTTTTCATAGCGCAAGGGGTTAGTAAACAAATATACTCAGATTAAGCCGGTGTTGGTTGTAGAGTAGGTGATAAGTTGTATTTATTGCTCTCCAGACCAGTGATTGAGATCTAGTCTGAACCGCATATTAAAGGGGAAGTGGATGAATTTATTTGATTAGGGCTATTGCTATAGTTGAGGCTATAGTTCCATAGTTAAGGATGTCTAACCACCCCTCAGAGCTACGCTCGCTACCTTCGAAATCGCTTCTTGGTAGTCTAAGGCGGGGAATTCCTTCTGCTATTACTATAGTTATCGATATCGTTCTATAGTTGGCAATTAACCCACCCCTACCCCTCCCAAGAGGGGAATTCTGCCTATGGTATAGTTGCTCTATCAATCTATATTTCCAGACCACGAGCAGGCAGGCGCAGCCTGCCCTAAGAAACTATAACCACGGAAAGACTACGAGCTATAGTTGATCAATTAAACTATAGATGAGCTATCGATTGATTTCAGTCTTTGGGTTGAGCGCCTTGTAGATTTCTGGTGGCGTAGCCATTGTGACGATAGGAGCAAAAGAAAGGTACACCGCGCGATGCCCGAAGACGAGGCCCCGCGGCCGTGAGCGCACGAAGCCAACTATAAAACAGTAGGCTGGTAGAGCTCCCAGGATTAGTGGTAACTATAGCATTAACTGCTTGTTCACGAGTTGCAACTATAGTTTGCTACGGGACATATAAGATGTCTCGACTAACGCTCGACATGACATACCGGTTAACTATAGGCAAAAGTTAAGATACAAATCTGTTATAAAAACAAAAGGCATCACCTTTTAAAGCGACGCCTAATGCCTTTTCAACTTAGCCAAAAATCTTATCTAAAATTTTATTTAGAAGCCCGGTTATCGTCCAGGCGTTTTAAAAGCAGTTTTGTGAAGTCACGCTCACCACGGTATAGTTTGATGAGCTGCTTGTATGAAATAACCCGAAGGTACTTGGCAGCATATTCCTGCTCCAGGGCAAGCTCTTTTTCGCGTGTTGCAAACATGCCATCAATACGGGCTTTTGCTTCCTGGTCTGAGAGGGCATCCACATCCTGGCGGTAGCCACTACGATACGACTTCATCAGGTCGCGACGTCTGCTTTCGTACTCGTTATACAGCGGCCAGAATTTTTGTGCCTGATCCGCAGTAAGCTCCATTTTATCGGTTAAGAAGGCAACCTTGGCAGCTTCCACACGCTCATTCGACTGACGGTTGTCCTGGGCCAATGCGGTAGTGCCGGCAAAGGTAAGGGCACAGAAAATCAGTAGAAAAAAATAACGCTTCATACGCTGGGTGAATTAGTAATCGGTATCTCTTAAGTGGTAGTATTCTAGTTCTGCTTCGGCATCGGCGGCACTAACATTCAGGAAATCTGCTGTCAGTTCCTGGCGTTTTAGTGCGTTTAGCTCGGCCAGATCAGCGCTTTCCACGGTGCTGTAGGCAGTCAGGTAATTTACTATGTCGGCATCCGGTACGTTGGCCAGGTTAAATTGCTGCTCCGTCTGCGACTTATCAGCAAGATAGAAAACACCAACAAAAAGCACCAGCAACACAAGCGGAGCCATTGCTACACGAACCGTTTGCCACACCTGTACCGGCAACCACTGACGCGTAGGCGCAGCAACTGTACGAGACATAATGCGGGTCGGCAACCGGTCAAAATAATCTTCCGGCACCTGGTACACATTGTGTTTGGGCAAGTCGCTCAGGTTAAAATCTTTATGCTTAATATTCATAATCTTCCTGTTAGATGGAGTTTGCTTCCAATAGTTTAATCCTGCTTCAGGAAATCTTCAATTTTTTTTACGGCCAGGTGGTAAGATGCCTTTAAGGCCCCTACCGAAGTACCCAGAATTTCCGAAATCTCTTCGTATTTCAGGTCGTCGTAATACTTCATGTTAAACACCAGACGCTGCTTGTCAGGCAGTTTGAGCAAAGCTTTCTGTAGTTTCAGCTGTATTTCGTCGCCGCTGATCTGTGGCGACGAATCTATTTTCTCGGATAGCTCGGCGGCTACGTCGTTGATAGGTAAAAAGAACTTTTTCTTTTTGTTCGACAAAAAGGTAAGACACTCGTTGGTGGCAATACGGTAAAGCCAGGTATAAAGCTGCGCATCCTGCCTGAAATTCTCCAGGTTCTTCCACACCTTCAGGAAAACTTCCTGGGTCAGGTCGTCGGCGTCGTCGTGGTCTATCACCATCTTGCGGATGTGCCAGTACACTTTTTGCTGGTACTTGCGCACAAGTTGGTTAAAAGCCAGGTTTCGGCTGTCAGGGTTGGCAAACTTTTCTAATATCTCTTTGTCTTCCACTTTTACAGGGAGCAGGGAACAGTAAGCAGTTACTGGCTTTTGTGTGTTGTTATTACAGTAGCTTTAAAATTAACTGATTTCAGTTAGAGTTTATAGTTGGGTGTGCAATTTTATGGCTTGTTTTAGAGTAGTTTATTGTAGAGAAGCAGTTGATGAGCGAATTGTTGTGCAGTTTTAACTATAGTTTAGGATTTAACTGTTCAGAATGTTGGTAAAGGGTAGGAGTGACGGAGTTTATAGTTTAGGCGAGAACTATAGTTGGTAGATCAGCTGGGGTTCAAACTATAGTAAGGTTAAGCTATAGTTTGAACTAATGTGATGAGTAATGCTATAGTTATAGTTTGGGCGTGCCGGCAAGCCGTCGGGCTCTCGCGGCTCGCTTTTTGGTTCGTACCTCACCAAAAGAGCTCAAACAACCGCTCCATCCCTCACGCTTTCTCAGTGAGCAGTAAACAGTTATCGGTTAACAAGTCACATATAAAAAAAACAGGCTGCACTACAAAAGCACAGCCTGTTTACTGATTATTGTTAACTGCTAACTGCTATATGTTAACCGTTTTTTCTGCTGATAACGCGCTCTACGGCAGCTACAATGTCATTCTCCGTCAGGCCATATTTCTCCATCAGTTGGTCTGGAGTACCAGACTCGCCAAAGGTATCGTTTACAGCAACATACTCCTGCGGAACAGGGTTGTTGGCAACCAGCACTTGTGCAACAGCATCGCCAAGGCCACCGAAACGGTTGTGCTCTTCTGCAGTTACCACGCAGCCTGTTTTAGCAGCAGATTTCAGGATAGCTTCTGCATCAATTGGCTTGATAGTATGGATGTTGATGATCTCAGCATTGATGCCTTTCTCAGCCAGGATATGGCCGGCCAGGATAGCTTTCCAAACCAGGTGACCTGTAGCGAAAATACTTACATCCGTACCTTCGTTCAGCATCACGGCTTTACCAATCTCAAATTTCTGATCGGCAGGGGTAAAGTTAGGAACCGTAGGGCGGCCGAAACGCAGGTAAACCGGACCTTCGTGCTCGGCTATAGCTATAGTTGCTGCTTTGGTTTGGTTAAAGTCGCATGGGTTAATTACGGTCATGTGTGGCAGCATGCGCATCATACCAATATCTTCCAGAATCTGGTGGGTGGCACCGTCTTCGCCCAGCGTAAGCCCGGCATGCGAAGCACAGATCTTTACGTTTTTGCCAGAGTAAGCCACCGACTGACGGATCTGGTCGTACACGCGGCCCGTAGAGAAGTTAGCAAACGTACCGGTAAACGGAATCTTACCACCGATGGTCATACCGGCAGCAAGACCGATCATGTTGGCTTCGGCAATACCTACCTGGAAGAAACGCTCCGGAAACTCTTTCTGGAAGGCATCCATTTTAAGCGAGCCGGTAAGGTCGGCGCAAAGGCCAACTATATTTGGGTTGGTGCGGCCAAGCTCCAGCAAACCAGCACCGAAACCAGAACGTGTGTCTTTTTTCTCTGTGTATGGAAAATCTTTCATTGTATGGTTCTTTCTAAAAAGTCTTTATAATGTAGCAAACTATAGTTTGCTGCTGTTTATCTGTTAAAAATCCTTAGGTTGGTTGTAGCCCCGGGACGTATCTCAAAATCCTGCACATCGGTAAATTTGCTCGATTGTGCGGTCTTCATGCGGTACACCAGTTTATACTTACCGGGCTGTAATGGTACGGTTACTTTACTGTTATTTTCAGGTATGTTCAGGAGCCAGTGCTGTGTGCCATGTTCATCTACGCTATACACGCTGCCGTAGCCTTGCATCTGCGATGTGATAGCAAGTTGTCCCGGAATCGGGATCGTCACCGTTCTGGTCTGTCCTTGCTTTACTTCCACATCATTCAGGTAAATGCGTGGCGTAGTCAGTACTTCCAGGTCGTAGGTGCCGGTCAGGTATTTGTGTCGCTCACCAAAAGGTTGCACGTTCAGCGTGCGGGTTTCGCCGTTTTGCCGAACTATAGTTTGCAACTGCCCATACGGCGATGGCCCATCCTGACGCAGATACAAAATGCCCTGCGGCGCTTTTACCTTGATGACGTTATGACGGCCCGGTTTTATAGTTACGCTGCGGTCTACAACAGCTGGTGTAGTATTTACCACCAGGTCATAAGGCATCAGCGCGTCTATTTCCAGCATGTCGGGCTTTCCTTTGTCATTCAGGTAATGCACAAAATTGTACTCCGGCGAACCTGTCAGCGAGTTCAGGAAGGTCATGTTCACGTTGGTTTCCACCGACCGGCCGTTCTCATCCTGCAACTCCACACTAACCGTAGTTTCGCTCAGCGTCTGCGTCACAATCTCGGTCAGTACGTTCTCGAACGTTTTTACATCGGCTGCATTAAAGTACTGGCCAATGCAATTTAGCTGTTGTTCGTACTCTGGAGCAATACCAATGCCGATCACGAAAGGGCGCAAAAAGATGCGCTTCTTCTGCAAAGCCAGCGACACCGCACATGGGTCTCCGTTACACGATTCCAAGCCATCTGTTATCAGAATGACCACATTTCGAGAACGCGGATCATCGGGAAAATCTCCGGCTGCCTGCTCTAAAGAGTAGGTAATGGGCGTATTCCCGCGCGGAACGATCTGGCTGAGCTTCTTCTTAACAGACTCAGCGTTTTTAACGGCAAACGGCACTTCCAGGCGTGTGTCTTTGCAGTCGTTACGCTCGCGGCCGTACTGGTGGCCATACGCGCGTAAGGCAACTTCCACGTTATCAAAGCGCTCCAGCGAGTCAACCAGCCCGGCCAGCAGGTTTTTAGCAACCGTCATGCGGTCGCTGCTTTCCCATTTGGCCAGCATACTTCCGGAAGCGTCCAGCAGAAACAGAATGCGCGTTTTAGGCTTTGGCTTTTTATCCTGGGCAATAGTGGTTATAGTTGCTGATAAAACCAGCAACAGCAGGAGTAAACCTGTTTTTCTTAACCAAGCACCCATGCGCAGCACGAACTATAAATTTTACCTGAAACTATAGTTTAGTAATCCGAAGCGTGTTTTACCATCAGCTGCTGCAGCGCAATTTCCAGCTGCTCGTCGTTTGGCGCTACACCGTGCCATTTGTGCGACCCCATCATAAAGTCTACACCATAGCCCATTTCGGTGTGCATCAGTAACATAACTGGTTTGCCTTTGCCGGTCTCAGCTTTGGCCTGCTCCAGTCCCGGAATCAAGGTTTCGAAGTTGTTACCGTCTGCTTCCAGCACCGTCCAGCCAAAGGCTTCGAATTTAGCGCGCAGGCTGCCCAGGCTCATTACTTCGTCTGTAGAGCCATCAATCTGCTGGCCGTTCAGGTCTATAGTTGCAATCAGGTTATCTACTTTATGGTGTGCAGCATACATAGCTGCTTCCCAAACCTGGCCTTCTTCCACTTCACCATCGCCCATCAGCACATATACCAGGTTGTTATCGCCGTTCAGTTTTTTGATCTGGGCAGCACCAGTAGCTACTGATAAGCCCTGGCCCAGTGAGCCCGAAGCGATACGAATACCTGGCAGACCTTCTTCGGTAGCAGGGTGGCCCTGTAACCTCGAGTTCAGCTTGCGGAATGTTGCCAGCTCAGCCACATCAAAGAAGCCGGAGCGGGCCAACGTGCTGTACCAAACCGGCGAAATGTGGCCGTTGGAAAGGAAGAACAGATCTTCGCCTTTGCCATCCATGTTAAAGTCGGTGCTATAGTTCATGATCTTGAAATACAGCGATACAAAGTAATCGGTGCAGCCAAGCGATCCGCCCGGGTGGCCGGAGTTAACGGCATGTACCATACGCACGATGTCGCGGCGTACCTGTGCGGCAATGTCCTTCAGCTCTTCGATGCTCTTGTTGTGTGGGTTCACGGTTTATTTGATTATGAATTAAGAATTAAAAATTGGTAGTCAAAGATACAAAAAGCGCAGCCACTTTTAGAGTAGCTGCGCCCGCGTTATGTTTTACTTCAGTATTTGAGCCGTATGGTCGGCGGTCTTTACTTTCGTGATGATATCCTGTATCACACCGTTCTCGTCTATCACAAAGGTGTAGCGCATGGTGCCCATATACTTCCGGCCGTACATCGATTTTTCTTGCCACACTCCGTACTGCTCTACAATCTGTTTCTCAGTATCGGCGATCAGGGTAAACGGCAGCTCATATTTGCCGATAAACTTCTGGTGCGATTTCTCGCTGTCGATGCTCACGCCTATTACTTCGTAGCCTTCTTTTTGCAGGTGGCTATAGTTATCGCGGAGGTTGCAGGCCTGTGCAGTACAGCCGCTGGTGTCGTCTTTCGGGTAGAAGTACAGGATTACTTTTTTGCCGCGGTAGTCGCTCAGCTTTACCGTATTTCCGTTCTGGTCTTTGCCTTCAAACTCCGGAGCCTTGTCGCCGATGTTGAGTGTCATAGTTATGTTGATGTTTTGACTGTGTGACAAAAGACAAAGGACTTTCCATTATTTCTGAAACAGTCTTTTGTCCTTTGTCAAACGGTCTTTTGTCAAGAATTAAATCTTCGTTGTGAAAGTGGCTTCGTTGCCGGCAATGTCTCTTACCTTCAGAAGCACTTCTCCAGACAAAGGTACACTTTTATCGAGTTTTTCGGAGTATATCAGCGCTTCTTTGTGTTCGTACTTCATCAGGATCCACTGGCCGTTTACCCATGCGTTAAAAGAATGGATGCCAGATAGATCGTCGCTGATCTTGAACCTGATCTGTGCCGGGCTTTTGCTAAGCAATTTTATAGTTGGCGGCTTTATGTCCTGCATTACTTTAAACTTGCCCATGTTGCGAGTGTTGAAAGTAATGGTGTTGCCATCCCATTTACCACCTGCATAGCCACGCCCACGGCCTGTACCCAGGAAGTAAACAGCTGCTCTGCTTTTATCAATACCGGTTGTGTCCACTTTCATAGTAACTTTCATGGTTTTGTGAAGAGGGGTAAAGTAATCGCCTATAGTTACTACATCGCCCACTTTGCTGGTGTGCAGGTAAAGCGTGTCGTATAGTGTCTCTTTATCGAAAGTAAGGTTCAGGTAATCTGTTTTATAGTTTACTTCACGGCCAGGTGGTATCATGGTTTTAAAGGCAAAGGGCTTACCCACATCACAAAAGCCGATCGAATCTGGCAAGCCGCCGCGCAGATCGTATAGTGCCACAGAAGCTGAGTTATCCATATAGCTTGGCACCAGGTCGAAACGCTTGCCTGCTACAAACAGCTCTACGTTGCGAGGGGTACGGCTGGTGTCGATAGCGCTTACTTTCAGCACGTTTCCTATGATCTCGTAATCCATTTCCGGCTGCTTCACGCTTTTAGCCAGCGTTTGTGTAAAGACCGGTTTCTGCCCTTTCACGATAAAGCTAAGCGTAGAGGTGTTGTTGTAAGAGTCGCGGGCGACCAGTTTTACCTGGTAAGTAGAGTCGGGGTGCACACTAAAGCGGCCCTGTTTGCCATTGGTTGTGTATAGCGGCAGGTCATTGCCATAGTCTACATACGCTTTCTGGAACGTACGCCCATATCTGCGGAAAACATTATAGTTTATGTGCTGCGATACCTGGCGCGACAACTCAAAAGGCACCTGCTCGATGTGATGGTTGTACACCGGCTTGTTGTTTACATACAGGGTTACTTCCTGCGTACCGTTGCGGTTAGTGGCACCATCCAGTCGGTCGGTTGTCTGCAGTTCCAGTGCGATCAGTCCGTGCGCAAAAACTGTATCAGCCAGACTATAGTTGGAGCCTGCTTTTTTAGGGCTGAACTCGGTGCGGCCAAAGGTATTGTTAATGCGTGAATGAATATTCAAAGGCAGCACAGCCAGCCCGAAAATATCTGGCGGGGTGGTGTCAATGATTTCTGTAAAGTTGTAGCGGAGCGGGTTGTATAGTCTGTCCTGCGCATCACGAATCTCGAAGTGCAGGTGCGGCCCGCCCGATCCACCTGTGTTGCCGGATAGGGCAATTATATCGCCCCGTTTTACCGGGAACTGGTCTTTCTCAAAAAACAGCTCAATTTCAAACGTCTGCTTTTCGTACTGTTTCTGTAACAGATAACTGCCCAGCGGATCGACAAAGCTCAGCAGGTGCGAGTAAGTGGTGGTAAGGCCGTTGGGGTGCGTAATGTAAATAATGTTGCCGTACCCGAATGTAGACTGCTTTACCCTGGAAATGTAGCCATCGGCTGCGGCATGCACATTCAGGCCAACGCGCTGGTCGGTTTTAATATCAAGCCCACCATGGAAGTGCGTAGCCCGTATCTCGCCCATCGTGCCCGACAGGTAATTGCGCTCGCCGGGTTTTATCGGGAACAGGAAATAGCCGGGTGTTGGCTGGTATTGTGCCGCCAGGTTAAGGGTGGAAAATACGGTAACTATAAAAAGCGGTAATATCTTATTTAATTTCAAAATCGAGCAGTTTTCTATCTTCAACATAGCCTTCTAGTCTGTCGCCAATTTTAACCGGGCCTACGCCCTCGGGTGTACCTGTAAATATAATATCGCCTTTTTTTAGCGTAATAAAGCGCGAGATATAGGCAATGATGTCGTCGAAGTTGTTCATCATCAGCTGCGAATTGCCTTTCTGTTTTGTTTCGCCGTTCACATCCAGCCTGAAGTTGATATTTTGCAGGTCAGGAAACTGGTCCAGTGGCAGAAATTCCGAGACAGGAGCGGAACCGTTAAAACCTTTTGCCAGCGTCCAGGGCAGGCCTTTTGCTTTGGCTTTGCTTTGCAGGTCGCGAGCCGTAAAATCTATGCCCAGGCCAATGGCATCATAGTATTTGTGGGCAAATTTCTTCTCGATGTTCTTGCCCTCGCGGCTAATTCGCAGGATCAATTCTACTTCGTGGTGAATGTCGTTGCTATAGTCCGGGTAATAGAATGGTTCGTTGTTGCGGAGTATAGCGGTGTCAGGCTTAAAGAAAATGACAGGTTCGTCGGGTACTTCGTTTTTCAGTTCGGCTATATGGTCGGCGTAATTACGCCCTATGGCTAAAATTTTCATGTAGTCTGGAATCGGTGTAAAGGGTTCTGTATTCCAAAAATAAGGTTTCTAACGAATTGTACAGAAAAAAGTAAGAGATTTATTGTGAACGGAACTATAGTTTCAGCTTATACTGCTACAGCATATCTAAAATCCACAAATCGACTATTGTTGCGTGTGAGCAGTTTACAACTATAGTATATATCCGGAACGTATAATTGTACAGGTAATTGTCTTTTAGCAGGAGTGCCTGATACTGAGCAGGTAACAGTAAATAGCCTGAAGTATAGCAATTTTCCTATTTATTTATCGTTGAATCCACTGGCTATGTTTATTTTTGGTTCAGATTTTGAACAAGTGAGTTTAGCCATTAAAATTTTAAAACTATGTACAAGAAAATTATTGCTTTTACAGCAGCTGTGGTGATGATGGTAGCCTGTACCACGGTGCCAATTACCGGTCGCCGACAGCTGAACCTGGTATCGGATGCGCAAATGCAGTCGCTTAGTTATGATGCCTACGCCCAGTTTCTGAAAGAAAATAAATTATCGAGAGATGCACAGGCCACCGCTATGGTAAAACGTGCCGGGCAGCGTATTCAGCGGGCCGTGGAGCAGTATATGGCGCAGCAGGGCTTATCGCAGGAATTACAGGGTTTTCAGTGGGAATTTAACCTGATCGAAGACGACCAGGTGAACGCCTGGGCTATGGCCGGAGGTAAAACTGTGGTTTACACCGGAATTTTACCAGTTGCGCAAAACGAAACCGGGCTTGCTGTCGTAATGGGGCATGAGATTGCGCACGCCATAGCCAAACACGGTAACGAACGTATGAGCCAGCAATTGGCACAACAGTTTGGTGGCGTAACACTGCAGGCACTGGCCGGAACACAGCCAGGTACAGCACAGAACTTAATTATGACTGTTTATGGAGCCGGCTCTACGCTTGGCTTATTAAAATACGGTCGTACCCAAGAAACTGAAGCTGACCGTTTAGGACTGATCTTTATGGCAATGGCCGGTTATGATCCGGCTGCAGCTATACCGTTCTGGGAGCGTATGGAAGCAAAAGCAGGTGGACAGGCGCCGCCGGAGTTTTTATCAACTCACCCAAGCGCTGGTACCCGAATCAGCAACCTGCAGAAATTTATACCCGAGGCACGGAAATATTATAAGAAATAAGCCTTAAACTATAGCTAAACCCTCTATGTCCGAGAACACCCTTATGCGCTTTTGGCAACAGTTGCCTACCGGCGCACGCCTGATTGCTGTGTTAGCAGTTGTAGTAATTCTGGCCGGGGCCTGTACCCGCCGCGAAGCGTTTCCGGAGGACAGCGATGAACCTTCTGAAATGGCTGAGGGAGATTCTGTAGCGTACGACGGGCAGTTACTGGCACAGGTGGTGTTCGATAGCATAGACTATATTGTCCCGCCTCTGGATCTGATGCAACCTTTTATTCAGGAGTTTGGAGATGGAACTGTAGTAGATAAGGTGATGATACATAAGGTGCAGGAATCCAGAAAAGATAAAGCCGGCTATTACCTGGTAGGCATGGGCATCCGGAATGGGTCTTATCGTGCGATGGCTTTACAACTGGATGTAGCTTCTGATAACAGCTTGTACCTAAGCAGCAAGAGTAAGAAATTTATTTGTGCTGCCACGGCAGGTTGTACTTTCTGCTTCTTCACCTTCTCAGGTAGCCAGATAACAGGTTGTGAATGCGAGAGCAGGGCAGCAGGCAGTTTCTGCGAACAGAAGTTCTCAGACTCCAACCAGCTCCTGAAAAATGCCAAGCTCCGTAACTTACGGGATGGAGAAACGAGAATTATAGAACCATTGAGAACTGCAAATTAAGATTTAAACAAGGCTGTCGTAAATGACAGCCTTGTTTGTTTTAGTTGTTTTATAGTTTCCTTTTTGTCATCCTGAGCATTCTTGAGACGTGAGTAGAAGAGAGCCAGCGCAGCTATGAAGGATCTTATATGTTCTATAGTTTCTCATCTGTCATTTCGAGCCGTAGCGAGAAATCTATCTCGGCTTATAGTTGCTAAACAGCTAGCATTCTATAGTTACTCCTCGACACGAGCAGTTTGTGCTATAGTTCTTGCTGATCCTGGGAGCTCTACCAGCCTATTGTGCTATAGTTACTTTGGTGCGCTCCCGGCCGCGAGGCCCCGTCTTGGGGGTAGGGGCCCTCGAAAGGGCATCGCGCTGCTGCCTTCTTGCTACCCTCGCTGCGCTCGGGTTGCCTTACGGCACCGCAACAAGTCAAAGGCGCTCAACCCAAAGACTGTGATCGCTCGATAGCTATAACTAAAGTTAGTTGAAGAGCTATAGTTGCTTGGCTTTTTCGTGGTTGTAGTTTCTTGTTCCGGGCTGTGCCTGCCTGTTCTGTAACTATAGAACATAGCCTCAACTATTGCAAAGACAGCAGAATTCCCCTCTCGGGAGGGGCAGGGGTGGGTTAAAAGAGAAACTATAGAACTATAACTTAACTATAGCAAGGGTAGAAAGTCCCCCTTTGAGGGAGTAGAGGGATGATTGACAGTAACTATATTACTATAGCTAATACTATAGCAGTAGTAGTAAATTTCCTGCCTTAGACAGGGAGGGGTAAGGGGTGGTTGGACAAAGTCAACTATAAAACTATAGCACCAACGATAGCCACAATCCTGTAAATCCTGTAAATCTGATTCAGACAAAAAGGCTCTCCTTCATCAAGAGAGCCTTTCATGCTTTATCAAACTATAAACCCTACGACACACTACTCTGCATACTGCGCAGCCTGATTCTTGTTAAGATCTTCTTGGTATAAAGCGGGAAGTCACCTTTCATCATCCAGTCGTAGTAGGTTGGTTCCTTTTGCAGTACTTCCTCCACAGCAATGTTCTTATGTTTTCCGAAGTTAAATACCTCTTGTCCGGCATTATTGTAAACAATGCGCCCGGCAAGATCGGCGGTTTTCTGAAACGTGAACTTGTGCAGCTGTGCCATGTCGTTCTGCACCGGAAACTCTTCTATACCTTCGGTAATTTCAACAGGCGTGTTCTGGTAGCGGTCCAGCTGCGCCATTAAAATATGGTAGGTAGCAACCGTGTCGGCTTCGGCGCTGTGGGCGTTGTCTAATGTTTTGTCGCAGTAATATTTGTAAGCGGCAGATAAGGTGCGCTGCTCCATCATATGGAAAATACGGCAGGCATCCACTACGTTGCGGTTATCCAGATCAAAGTCGATACCGGCACGCAGAAACTCCTCAGCCAGTAGTGGAATATCAAACCGGATCAGGTTATAGCCACCCAGATCGCAACCTTTCATGAACTGGTCCAGGTCTTTGGCGATCTGCGCAAACGTAGGGCAGTCCTTTACATCTTCGTCGTAGATCTTGTGTATCAAGCTCGACTCCAGTGGGATGGGAATGGTCGGGTTGATCTTACGGGTTTTCAGGATCTCTTCGCCGTCCGGTTTTACTTTCAGCACGCTAATTTCTACAATGCGGTCTTTGCAGATGTCGGTGCCGGTAGTTTCCAGGTCGAAGAAAACGATGGGACGTTTCAGGTTCAGTTTCATAGGTTATGCTTTTAGAACCGCCTGCGTTAGCGCCTCCATGTTAATGTTGTTATAGTTGCCCGAGCTCATCAGCAGTAGGTTAGCATGCTGCCAGCTATAGTTTAGCAGGTGTTGCTGCAGCGCTTCCGAGTCGGTGTACACTTTCAGGTTGGGGTTTTTAAAAGCTGCCTTCAGTTCATCTTCCGATAGCATTTCCATGCGCTTGTGCTCAATTGTCTTCGGATTAAAGTATACTATAGCTTCATCGGCCTTATCCAAAGCATCGGCATATTGCGGAATAAAATTCTTGTTCAGGCTGCTGAAAGTATGCAGTTCCAGGACAGCTACTAACTGGCGCTGTGGAAACTGTACTTTCACCGCTTCAGTCGTAGCTTTTACTTTTGATGGCGCATGCGCAAAATCGCGGTAAATAACCGTTGTGTCGGTCTCTCCTAATTTCTCCAAGCGCTTGGCGGCTCCTTTAAAGGTTTTCAGGGCGTTATAAAAATCATGGGCTTTGATGCCGATCTGCTTACACACTTCCTTGGCTGCGTTTATGTTGCGCAGGTTGTGCTCGCCGAACAGCTGTATCTCTACATCGCCATCCTTTTTAGTATGCAGTATAGTTCTGCCGTTTTTTATAGTATGGTCGTGCACGCCATACCCGATATAGTTGATATCAGCTGGGTTGCGTGGAACCGCCACTAACTGCACCTGCTCGTCGTCTTTGTTATAGATCAGCGTGCCGGCTTTTGGTGTCATCTCGGCAAAAATGCGGAACTGGTCGCGGTACATTTCCGGGTCCGGAAACACGTTGATATGGTCCCAGCTGATGCCACTGATCACGCCAATGTGGTGATGGTATAAATGGAATTTCGGAACGCGTTTGATCGGGTCAGAAAGGTATTCGTCGCCTTCGATAATGATGATCGGGGCATCTTCAGTCAGCTTCACCATGCGGTCAAAACCTTCCAGTTGCGCACCTACGGCATAATCAAACTTGCGGTTATTTTCCTTCAGCACATGCATGATGATGGACGTGATGGACGTTTTGCCATGGCTGCCACCAATTACGATGCGCTGTTTATCACGGCTCTGCTCGTAAATAAATTCCGGGAAAGAGTAGATCGGTAAACCTAACTCCTGTGCTCTCAACAACTCTGGATTATCCGGGCGGGCATGCATCCCTAGTATAACGGCATCTATAGTTGCATCCAGTTTCTCAGGGAACCAGCCTTCCTGCTTAGGTAACAAACCGGCTGCCGCCAGTCTGCTTTTAGCAGGCTCAAAAATCTCGTCATCCGATCCTGTTACCTGCAGGCCTTTGTCGTGCAGGGCCAGTGCCAGGTTGTGCATAATGCTGCCACCCGTTGCTATCAGGTGTATGCGTTGTAGTTCCTTCTTCTCCATAAATGCCGGGCAAATACTATTGTAAGCAGACAAAGTTAGAAGACCTTGGCTAAATAAAAATAGCTATACACTAATATGTGGATATTTTGTGGATATGTGTATGGAAATCTCCTTATCTTGTTGACAGGCCCGGGTAAAAATGTGGATAGCAGCGTGCGCAATTTTTAACAACTATTTACCTGCGCTGGCTATATAAGAAGCTATATATTTGTGCTTATGGAGGAAATGCAAATGAATGTGCGCCCGGCGGGACAACGCAACGGATGGCAGAAGAAAACGACTGCTATTTCGGAGCTTGGCAAAAAGCCACCGCAGGCGCTGGACCTGGAAGAGGCCGTGTTAGGCGCTCTGATGTTAGAAAAAGATGCCCTTACAACGGTAATCGATATTCTGCGTCCGCAGAGTTTTTACAAAGAAGCACACCAACGCATCTTTAAGGCTATACTTGCCCTTTTCGATAAGTCGGAGCCGATCGATATCCTGACCGTAACACACCAGTTGCGCGAGCAGGGTGAACTGGAACTGGCTGGCGGTGCTTATTATGTAACGCAGCTTACCACCCGTGTAAACTCGGCGGCCAACATCGAGTACCACGCACGTATCATTACAGAAAACTCCATTAAACGCGATTTGATCTCTATTTCTTCGGAAGTACTGGCCAACGCATATGAAGATACCACCGACGTATTTGAGCTGCTGGATAAAACCGAAGCCAAACTATACGAAGTATCGGAATCCAACATCCGCAAAAACTTCGACGACATGCGCTCGTTGATGCACGCAGCTATTAAGGATCTGGAAGAGAAGCGCAAGCAAACCGACGGCTTAACAGGTGTACCAACCGGCCTTACTGCCCTGGACCGTGTAACATCGGGCTGGCAGCCATCCGACCTTATCATCCTGGCGGCACGTCCGGCAATGGGTAAAACAGCCTTCGTACTTTCGGTAATGCGAAATGCAGCTGTAGATTTTAAAAAACCAGTAGCCATATTCTCTCTCGAGATGTCGTCGTTGCAGCTGGTTAACCGTTTGATTTCTTCTGAAGCCGAGCTTGATTCTGAAAAGATCAAGAAAGGCAGCCTGGAAGAATACGAGTGGGCACAGCTGAACCATAAAATCTCTAAACTGACCGAAGCGCCTATTTTTATCGACGATACGCCGGGTCTTTCCATCCGTGAGTTGCGTACCAAGTGCCGCCGCCTGAAAGCGCAGTATGACATCCAGATGATCATTATTGACTACCTGCAGCTGATGAGCGGCAACGCCGACGGCAAAGGGGGCGGTAACCGTGAACAGGAAATCGCGTCGATCTCGCGTGCACTTAAAATGCTGGCTAAGGAACTTAGCGTTCCGGTTATTGCGTTGTCGCAGCTCAGCCGTGCCGTAGAAACACGTGGTGGCGATAAACGTCCGCAGCTATCCGACCTTCGTGAATCTGGTTCGATTGAGCAGGATGCCGACATGGTTTGCTTCCTGTACCGCCCAGAGTACTATGGTATTACAGAAGACGAAATGGGCAACCCAACAGCCGGTGTAGGTGAAGTAATTATAGCCAAACACCGTAACGGTTCGCTGGAAAACGTACAGCTGAAGTTTATTGGTAAGTACACCAAATTTACTAACTTGGATGGTGATTTTGGAGGTGACGGATTTGGTGGAGGCTTCAACGCCCTGCCGAACAGTACCTTCGATGCTGAAGCGCCAGGCTCTATTCGTTTAGGCAGTCGCATGAATGATGGCGGTGGAAGTGGGGGAGGTTTCCCGGGTTCTAAGTTCGACGAAGAGCCACCTTTTTAAAGATTAGACAATATACAACCCATGTTAGCGTTTTAGCTGCATTGGTTTACGATATAGCCAAAGGAAGATTAGCCGCTGTGCCCAAAAGCCAGCGGCTTTTCGTTTTTTACCCCTTCCCATCCTTCCCCTAAAAACAGGCAAAGGAGCTAAGTTATAGTTCTATAGTTCCCCTTGTCATTTCGAACGCAGTAAGAAATCTATTTTAGACTATATTTTAATGAACAACTTGTAACATACGCAGCTCTTACGAGCGTCTTCCAGTTGTCTGCTGGCTATTGTAATGGCTGTAACAGGTATTATTTAGATGCTAATCATCCCAAGTGCTCTACGCTATAATGTAGGCAGCAAAACCGAATAGAGATTATAACTTTAGATGTTTGGAGTTGAAGTATGTTTCAGGTACCAAGTCTTTATATTACAATTTTAAATTAACAGTATTTGCCACTTTCTGATACTCTAAATTCAGTTAAATTTTTATTTTTTTCCTTATTTTATGTTTTAAAAATTGTAAATAGTATATAACAATCTAAAGTTGATTTAAACGCCGTAGTTAGAATTTTATTTAAAAAAAGATGGTTCTGGTACATGTAATTAGCTATTCTGGTTATTCTTTCCTGATATTTGAAATGTGAATTTTATTGTATTTTCGGCAAAGCGTTTTATTTTATAGAGGTAATTAAGTAGCTTTGTGAGATTTTATTTTTTGCCTTATACACTGGACTTTAAAGTGATGTATAAGTTCTGCGTGATTTGTTATACCATTTAATATGAAATCCAAACTTTTAGCCTTTTTTACCCTCATTTATCTTACATCCTGCACGCCGCGAAACTTAGCCTATTTTAGTGATCTTCAACAGCAGACAGAAAAAGCTGAAGAAATTAAAAATAGTAGAATTCCTAAAATTCAGCCGGATGATATTTTAAGCATCACCGTTACGAGTATCAGTCCGGAAGCAAATGCTATTTTTAACAGAGGTGAGGTAGTTGAGACATCTAATGCTATCCCAAACTACAACAATGCGGGTAATACTCCCCCTAGCAACCTATACCGGGAAGGATACCTTGTGAACGAAGATGGCTATGTGAACTTCCCTGTTTTAGGAAAGATAAAAGTAGCCGGGCTTACTAATTCTGAAGCAACTGAGAAGTTTACTTCTGAGCTGAACGCACATGTCAAGGATCCTATTGTAAACATCAGGCATCTTAATTTTAAAGTAACAGTGGTGGGGGAAGTTAACCGCCCATCAACTTTTACTATCCCCACTCAGAAACTTAACATACTAGAGGCGCTTGGTATGGCTGGCGACATGACTGCCTTTGGAAAACGGGAAAATGTTCTAGTAATCCGTGAAGTAGATGGCGTAAGAAAAATGATACGCCTTAACCTGAATAGTAGTGAAGTATTAAATTCTCCATACTTCTATTTGCAGCAAAACGATGTGGTATATGTTGAGCCTGACCGAATGAAGGAGGTACAGGCGAGCGCAAACACCAGATCCCTCTCTATTATAGCGGCTGCCGCTTCAATTGCATCTATATTCATTGCTAGATTATTTTAATACCTAAAGGGTTATGGCGGAGAAAGAAATGTCCGAACTTCAGAAAGTTCTGCTTGGACTTGAGTCTGAAGAAACAAATAAGGTTAATTTTAAAGAGTTAGCGCTAAAGTGCGCGCGTCTATGGTACCTTTTCGTGCTGGGCATTGTGCTTACATCAGGACTAGGGTTCTTTTACCTCAAGTATGCTTCACCTGTTTATTTAGTTAAAAGTAAAATACTGATAAAAGATGAAGAGAAAGGTGCCAGCTTATTAGGTGGTGGAGACTTAGATGCACTTGATATTTTTGGCGGTGCTAAAAATGTTGATAATGAGATAGAAGTATTAAACTCCATAAGTTTAATGGAGCGCGTACTAACAGAACTTTCGCTAAATACCACATATTACACTCCGGTCTTCTTTAAAAATCGGGAAATCTACGGGAAACAACTACCAATCAAAGTAGTAGTCGATAAGGTCGATTCTACGGCCTATGAAATGGATGTTACAGTCTTCATTAAAGACAATAATAGATTTGAACTTGTTACGGAAGATGAAGAAGGATCGGTAGAGAGATCTGAACATGAATTTGGAAAAAAAATTGTGAAGCCTTTCGGGATGTTCACAGTTTTAGCCTTACCCAAGATTACTGATCCTGAAGGTCCTAAAGAGGTTCATGTTAAGTTTAATGACATTCATGAATTAGCAGAGTATTACAACGAAGAAATTACCATAGAGGCTGTTAATAAAAAAGCTAGTGTGCTTTGGCTTAGCCTCGAAATTCCAATCAGAGATAAGGGAAAAGATATTATAAACAAGCTGGTAGAAGTTTATAATATTGAGGCTTTGGAAGATAAAAATGAAGTAGCCTCCAACACCATTCAGTTTATTGATGAAAGACTAACTTTCCTGACTACTGAACTCTCAAATGTTGAGAAGGATGTAGAAAACTACAAAAAACGAAATCAACTGACTGATGTAAGTTCTGATGCCCAGCTATTTCTCGAAAATGCAAGTGAGTATAATAAGCAGCTAGGAGAATTAGAGATTCAACTTGATGTACTAGGTTCAATTGAAAAGTATCTCCGTGAGAGTGGTACACAATTTAAGCTAGTGCCTAGTACATTAAGTATTAAGGATATTACCTTAATGAGCCTGATTGAAAGGTTTAATGCTTTGCAGCTTGAACGTGAGCGATTAGTAAGTACAACCAAATCAAATAGTTTACTTGTTCAAAATATAGAAGATCAGCTTACTAACCTGCGCGGTAATATTCTTGAAAACCTACAGAACATAAAGCAGGGACTAACCATTACCCGTAATAATCTTCGGGGCAATATGGCCGGATTTAAGTCAAGAATAGAGCAAATACCGGCAATAGAACGAGAGCTTCTGGAAATAAAAAGGCAACAAGGTATAAAGGAAGGTTTATACTTATATCTTCTGCAGAAGCGCGAAGAATCCTCGTTGTCTCTGGCCGCTGCTGTATCAAATACACGCATTATCGATTCTGCAATGGTTAGTAAAAAACCAGTTAGCCCAAAGAAAGGTCTTGTGCTGAGTGTGTGCGTGTTAGCTGGTTTAATTTTACCATTTATAGGTATCTATATCAGTTATATTCTTGATAATAAAGTTAAACTGAGAAAAGATATTGAGGATGCTACTGATACACCTATAATTGGAGAACTAGGGCATAATGATTCTGGTGAGACATTAATTGTCAGCAAAGGAAATAGGAGTCCGGTAGCTGAGCTGTTTAGCCTTGTTCGATCTAACCTGCAGTTTTCAACAATGGGTAGAGAAAATAAGGTTGTCTTGATCACTTCAAGTATGAGTGGTGAAGGTAAAACGTTTTTCAGCATCAACCTGTCTGCGAGTCTTGCCATGACTGGAAAGAAGGTTGTAATTCTAGGTTTAGACCTGCGCAAGCCGAGGCTTATGCACGACCTTAACTTACCTACAGAATTTGGTATAACTAACTATCTGGTTTCTGAAAAGATAACTATTGATGAAATTACTGTTCCTATAGAAGGTCACCCTGGCTTATCTGTAATTGGTTCTGGCCCGATTCCTCCAAATCCAGTGGAATTGATGACAAGCCCGAAATTAGGTTACTTGATTGAAGAGCTTAAATCTACCTACGATTACGTTATTTTAGATACTGCTCCTGTCGGCCAGGTAGCTGATACTTTTAACCTTGCTCCTTATATTGATTCTACTATTTATGTAGTTCGTTGTGGTTATACCTTAAAAGAGCAGCTAATTATAGTAGATGATATTTACCGAAATAAGAAGCTTAAGTCGCCGATGGTAGTATTAAACGATGCTGTTACAAGTAATGTAAAGGGGTATGGCTATGGCTACGGTATTGGTTATGAGCAGGCAGGGCAGAAGAAACGAAAGTCTAAAGTAGGTGCTCAGACTTCATAACCTATCTAGCAGGAAAGTATCAGGTATCACTGTACCGCTGAGTTGATAAAAACCATATGATCTGCCGAAACCAGAATTGATGTTACTTACATCAGATATGGTAAGCGGAAAACATAGACTCAGTAAATAGGTATGTTGCCGATCTACAAGCTAATCTTTAATACTCCGAAGGTGCTTATCTTATTGCGGTTTCCGTGTGAGATAATATTAATGCTAGAGAAAGTAAATAAATTTTAAGAAGGGCATTATATTATCATACCGGAAACTATGATAATAGGTGACTAGTTACATTCTGCAAGAATATTTTAGATAAAGCGTATGCTAATTAAAGGTATAAGAAGATTGCTTATTCCAAAAAGAATTGAATCCCGACTATTTGATGGACATGAAAGAAGTACTCTCGTCACAAAGAATATTTTTTTGTCTTTCTTTTATAAAGGAATCAATATATTAACTCAATTAGCTTTAGTTCCTTTAACTATTAATTATTTAGACGAAAGTCTATACGGAATATGGTTAACTCTTGCGGCAATTATAGGGTGGTTTAGTTTTTTTGATGTAGGACTAGGAAATGGTCTGAGAAATAAATTAGCAGAGGCTGTTGCGAGTGAAAAGTTTCATTTGGCCCGCATCTATATAAGTACCTCTTATGCTGTCATAACAGGAATATTCTTGGTAATTATTCTTTTGGTTTGGATATTAAATCCACTATTAAGTTGGGACTTATATCTTAATGCTCCATCATCCATGAGTGGTGAATTAAGCCAACTGGCTTTGGTTACATTTTCCTGTTTTTGTTTACGCTTCATTTTCGGTTTAATTAATAATGTTCTGTTTGCACTACAAGAATCAGCAATTAATAACCTGATTACTACTGCAAGTAATATACTTACTTTACTAGCGATTTACATTCTGACATTAATTATACCTGGCTCTCTTTTGTGGGTAGGTATAATTTATAGTTCTGTACCAGTATTAATATTGTTTATTGTAAGTGTAGTACTGTTCTTGAGTAAGTATAAGCATGTATGCCCTTCTATATCTTTAGTGAAATTACGTTATTCGAAAGACCTTCTGGGTCTAGGCTACAAGTTTTTTGTGATACAAGTAGCAGCCATAATTTTGTTCTCTTCCACTAATATAATTCTTGCTCAATTATTTGGTCCCAGTAGTGTAACTACATATAACATAGCATTCAGATATTTTTCTTTGCTAACAATGGTAGGAAGTATAATATCAACCCCATTGTGGAGTGCCTTCACTGATGCATATGTGAAAAGAGATAATGAATGGATTAAGGCAACCATGCAGAAGTTAAATAAGGTAACAATTGGGTTCATTGTAGTCGCAATTATAATGGCAGCAGTATCTAATGAAGTTTACAAAATCTGGATTGGTGAGACAGTACAAGTACCGTTATCTATTTCTATCATAATTTGTGTTTATGTGATTTTTAGTATGATCTCTTTGCCCTATAATACTTTTGTGAATGGGGTTGGTAAAGTTAAGTTACAGTATTACACTGCTATAGCGACAATAATAGTAACGGTTCCGTTGGCAATTCTTTTCGGAAAATATTTTGACTGGGGAGTTCCAGGTGTAGTTGCTGCAACTCTATGTACTACAATACCATGTACTTTACTTTGGAGGATACAGTTCGATAAAATTACTTCAGGTAAAGCAAATGGAATTTGGAACCAATAAAATAGTACATTAAGAAATACTTATAAGTTTGTTACTGAACTAATGAAGGTTCAATAATCTGGATTGAAATGAGAGTTTTGTGGTTTACAAATACTCCATCACTTTATAAAAAACCTAGTACGGGTTATAATGGAGGAGGATGGATTGAATCGCTTGAAGAACTTATTGGTAAAGAAAATGATATCGAACTAGGTATTGGTTTCTTTCATAATGATAGCTGTTTTAAAAGTAAAATTGGAAAAACAACTTACTATCCAATATCACTATACAGCACCAGAACACAAAAAGTCTTACACAATCTCTTCTATAGCAGATATGATAAAGATGAGGTTGAATCATTTTTAAAAATTATTAATGATTTCAAGCCTGATATCATACACATATTCGGTAGCGAAAGAAGCTTCGGACTCGTTTCATTATATACAGATATACCCGTAGTCCTACATATACAGGGTGTTCTGAACCCTTATTTAAATGCCTATTTTGCTCCAGGTAGTAGCATACTTGACTCAGCTTACCAGTATATTTTTAAACCTAAGAAAATGCTGGATTTGCTACGGAGCTACTCATTCTTTACATATAATGCGAAGAGAGAAGTAACAATTTTAAGGAATTGTAAATACTTTATGGGGCGTACTGCTTGGGATAAAAATGTGATTTCCCTATATGCGCCAAAAGCCAATTATTTTTATTGTGGAGAGATTTTAAGAAATGTGTTTTATAGTGCAACTTCTTGGAACATACATAATAGGAAGAAACTTATTATCTCTTCTACAATTTCTAAAACAGATTATAAAGGGTTTGACACAATACTAAAAACAGCTAGGCTATTGAAAGATTTGTCCGACCTGGATTTTGTGTGGAATATATTTGGAATAACTGAATACCGTGAATGGGAGAAGAAGTTAGGGATATTATGTAAAGAAGTAGGTCTGAATTTACAAGGTGTTGTAAGCGCCGATGAACTAGTTGAACAATTATTAAACTCTGATATATATATACATCCTTCATATATTGATAATAGTCCCAATAGTGTTTGTGAAGCTCAAATATTAGGCTTACCAACTATTGCTACAAATGTAGGAGGAGTTTCAAGTTTAATTACGGATGATGAAACAGGTATATTAGTTCCAGCTAATGACCCCTATAGTATTGCAAGTAATATATTAAAGCTAAGTAAGGATAAGGACAAAGCTTTGGATTTAAGTGAGAATGCTAGAAGAGTAGCATTAGCAAGACATAATAAAGAAAATATCTTATCGGAATTGTTGCAAGTCTATAATAGAATAACGAATGCAAAAGCTCTTAATAAGATTGTATAAAGCATTAAAAATGCTTAAGTATTTAATTTTAGTAAAAGTTCATACTAAGTGGTCTGCTTTAGTTTTCTGGTTAAATGGAGTAAAGTTTAACTCGTTTGTAACACAAGGTGTTCCTTATGTACATGTATCACTTGATGCTATTTGCATATTTGGTAAACGATTAACGATGAATAATGGAGTAATCTTTTCGAACTCTGGTGGAAATGGTAAATGCAGAATAGAAGTAAGGCAGGGAGCGGTGTTACTGATAGGTGAAGATGTGGGCATGAGTGATGTTACTATAACTTGCCATAACAAAATAACTATTGGTAATAACGTACTTCTAGGAGTGGGAGCGCAAATAAGAGATACAGATAATCACTCGCTGAACCCACAGGATTGGATTAATGGAAAGGATTGGGAAAATAAAAAAACAGCACCAATCATAATAGGGAATAATGTGTTTATTGGTGCATATTCACATATTTTAAAAGGCGTATCAATCGGTAATAATTCAGTGGTAGGTGCTGGTAGTGTTGTAACAAAAAATATTCCAGCCAGAGAGATATGGGCGGGGAACCCTGCTAAGTATATTAAAAAAATGGAAGATGAGTAACTTTAAAGCTCTATTTCAATATAGCTTAGCAATCCTTTTGGTGTTTGGAATTGTTGAGACACTTTATGATCCTAGTAATGGGAGCCTTGGTAAACTATTAATTAATATCTGTATATATATATCCCTTTTGTTTATTCCTTTTGAGAAAACGAGAGGGCTGACGCAAGATTTTAGCAAAGGCATAACAATAATAATTTACCTCTTAATTGGCTATGGTCTAATTAATATTTGCCGAAACTTAGATGATGGTCAATTCCTTTCCTTGTTTGGTAACCCTTATTATGGTCCATCATTTTTAATTCCTGTTTTTATTTTATGGGCGACTAAGAAAAATGCTTTATACTGGTTAAATAGGCTAAGTTTAATTTCTGTACAAATAGGTATAATACTATTATTTATTTCTCTTTCTTTTGATTTACCATTACCTGTACTTTGTTTCCTGCCTACGTTTTTTTTATTACTTAATTATCCATATGTTTCTAAAAATGATAAGGTATGGATCATTTTAAGTACTTTTTTAGGTGCTTTCGTATTCTGGCAAAGTGATATGAGAATAGGAATTGTGAGAATTATTCTGTGTTTCGGGATTTTTATCATATCACAACTAGATATAAAATGGTTTTACAAATTTTCTGCTATTGTAATGTTGTCTATAGTAGTTTTTGGGGCTACATTAGGTGTGATTACAGGTAAAAGTCTTTTCATAGAAATTTCTTCTGTGATTGAAAGTAATTTTAATGTCACTGATTTAGCAACTGATACTAGAACCTTCCTTTATACAGAAGTTTTTTCAGACTTAGATAAAACCGATTCTTTTATACTCGGAAAAGGTCCAATTGGCACTTATTACAGCGATTACTTTTACTTTTTAAATGATGAAGATGGTACAGGAGACCATCACATCAGGCATAATGTAGAGGTTGGTGTTCTGCATTACTTACTGAAAGGGGGAGTAATCTATTTGATATTAATCGCAATTATAAATATTTATGCCATATATAATGCTTTAAGCAAGGTTAGAAATAGATATGTAAGGTCATTGGGCTTACTTACTGCTGCCAACGTAATGGTTTTATTTATAGAAAACATACCATCTTATTCCATATTATTCGCACTAATCTGGATTATAACTGGGGTCTGTACTTCTAAGTGGTTTAAAAAATTAAATGATCGACAAATAAAACTTTTAACCCAAAGACTATTAAACTAACACAGGAATGTTACATTATACTATCGTCTCATAACTCAGGATGATAGAATGAAAGCTTGGAAATTATAATTAGTGGTAATTAACAGTTATATAACACTATACTCATTCAACTTGGATTTCCGAATTGGGAAAGAAGAAATCTATACCATACTATTAAATAGAGGTATCAAAATGGAATAACTAAATGAATTTGCTTCTTAAAATTGGACGTTATAGTACTGTTTATAGAGATTGATACATTCAATATGTGTTTAATACACCTATTTTTAAGATTTATTCAAAAGGTGAAACTATAGCTTTCTTCCTCTTACAATACTTGCTTATTAAATACAACTTTATAGTAAATGATAGTATGGCAATACTGGCAGAATGAACTAAGTACATTACCAGTTTAAGAAGCAGTATTTCTAAATAAAAATATTTTATGTCTTCACTACCTCTAGTAAGTATTATTACTGTTGTATATAACGGTGAAAAGTATTTAGAACAGACTATTAAGAGTGTTTTAAATCAAACGTATAAAAACTTAGAGTACATTATAATTGATGGAGGGTCTAAAGACGGCACTTTAGACATCATCAATAAGTATGAAGCTCAACTAGCATATTGGGTAAGCGAACCTGATAAAGGACTTTATGATGCCATGAATAAAGGTATTAAGTTAGCCAAAGGAGAACTAGTTGGTTTGATAAACAGTGATGACTGGTATGAAGAAAACGCTATAGAACTTATAGTAAGTGCATATGTGAATAATCCAGATAAAAGGATTTTTCATGGGGATAGATATGATGTTTTGGAAAGTGGCGAGAAAAGAATTAGGAAATTTAATCCTTCTAGGTATAAGTTCCTCTATTATGGAATGACTTACAATCATCCTTCGATGTTCGTCCACAAAGATGTGTATGCGAAAGAGACTTATGATATTAAGTTACGGGCACTGTCTGACTATGAATTTGTTCTGAAAAATTATCTAACTAACTCAGCGGCATTCTTTTATCTCCCTCAACCATATGTTAATTACAGGCTTGATGGTATAAGTGCTAATATGGCTTTTGGCGAAAGAATTAAAGAAGGTCTTGCTTCAAGAAGAAGTGCAGGCTTGGATTTTTTCCGCACCATGTTTTTTTTGGCATTTTACTCCTTGGTGAATCCATCTCATTTCTTGCTTAAAGAAGTAAAAGGATACATTCTTCCCAAAAGTTCTGATAGAAGTAAATAGGGAGCTGATGAGCACTTCAGCTATATTTCAAAAAGTGCTTCAACAAATACTAAGAATCAAGTAAGATTTATATAGCCAGGGACATAAAGTGAATAAGATCAAAGTATATCAACTTATCACATCTGTTAACCTAGGAGGCGCTGAAAATGTAGCCTTTAACATAGTACAAAGTAACGATGCAAGAATTGAGTTTACAATTGTAGAACTGTATCGCTCTCATAACAAATATGCTATCAGCAAAAGAAATGAGCTAAATCAAAAGGGGATTCAAATAAAGACTTTATTTCCTGGTCCAAAGAAAATAAGTTTACTTTTTGCTCCGCTTATGCTGTTTGTTTTCTTAGTAAAGGATAAGCCACTTGTTGTTCATTCACATACCGATCTTCCAGATTTTGTTTTAGGACTTACACTAAGGTTATTTGGCATATTAAGATTAAAAAAGCCTAGAATAATTAGAACAATTCATAATACAAAACTATGGCATACGCATAATACTATTGGGAAACTTACAGAAGCAGCCTTCTTGAATGATCATGTAATTGGGGTGTCTTTAGGTGCACTTAATGCTTACAAAGAGTTAAGAAGAAATTATAGATTACTTGAATCTAGTAGACTTGGAATTATTTATAATGGATGTGATATTCCATCTAATGCAAGTCTTAATTTTAACTTTAGGAGGGATAAAATTAATATTGCTTTTTGTGGAAGATTTGAATATCAGAAAGGTGTTGATATATTAATAAAGTGTATCGATAGTTTAAAAAGTAACTATTCTAACAAAATTGACTTCTATTTTATAGGTGATGGCTCCTTGAGAGATGATCTTTTTTCCCTAAAGAACCGTCAGCATAATATCTTTATCCATCCACCAATAGAAAATATCAATAACTATTTATGGGCATTTGACTATGTTGTAATGCCATCAAGATTTGAAGGATTAGGTTTAATCTCAGTTGAAGCTTCTTATGCCAATGTACCAGTTATTGCGACCAACGTTCCTGGGTTGAATGAAACTCTACCTCATGATTGGCCTCTTCTTTATGAACCTAATGACTTGTCATCATTAATACTTTTATTCGAAAGAATTGTAAGGCAAGAGTTTGATCTCCCTTTATTAAAAGGGAGCGCTTTTAATTTCGTAACTTCTAGGTTCGAATTTAAAAAGATGAAAGACTCTTATTTACAGATTTATAAGCAAAGTTAATTATACTTATTATTCCCTATTGAATATAAAGAGATATAGTTATCCTGTAAAGATTCATATTTGCATATCGCATGATTCTTTTTCTTGCCATAAATCTTAACCTACAAGGGTTAGTATGAGGATAATGGTTTATGGATTTACAATGCTTAAAGATACTGCTAGCTTAGAGTAGGCAACAAATTATGGTCTATAAGGAATCAAAAAAAACAACATTTCATTTTAAAGATGTTTTAACTAGTTTTTTTCTATGAATGGCAACTACAAATAAAATACTGTTTATTCTGCATACTCCGCCTCCCGTTAATGGTGCAGCAATGGTCGGGCAGTTTATCAAAGAAAGTGAAGTAATCAATTCGACGTTTGATAGTGATTATATTAATTTAACAACCTCCTTTAGCTTAGATAAAATTGGTAAAAGTGGGATAAGTAAGTACTTAACTGTTTTACAAATTCAGTTTAAAATCATTAAAGCATTGATTAGTAGAAAGTATGATCTTTGCTATATGAGCTTTACTGCTAAAGGTGCTGGTTTCTATAAGGACTTGTTTGTCGTTGCAATTCTTAAGCTTTTCCAACAAAATATAATATACCACTTCCATAATAAAGGTATTGCTAAAAGCAGCAAGAGTAGATTAAATAATATATTATATCGAATTGCTTTCCGGAATACAAAAAGCATTTTGTTATCTCCCCATCTGTACCATGATGTGGCAGGTTATGTATCTGAAAAGGATGTGTATTTTTGCGCAAATGGTATCCCAGAAACTGAGAGCGAGAAGAATTTAATAAAAGTAACTAAGCATCCCTGTAGACTACTGTTTCTCTCGAATATGATGGAGGAGAAAGGTGTGCTTGTTCTGCTGGAGGCCTGTAAATTATTAAAAGAGAAAGGACTTGATTTTGAATGCCACTTTGTAGGTGCTTGGTCTGATGTTTCGGAGGAGATGTTTACAACAACAGTACAAAAATATAACATCCAAGAAAATATTTTTGCACATGGTAAAAAATATAATGAAGAGAAAATAGCTTTCTTAAATCAGTCAGACATCTTTGTATTTCCTACTTTTTATCATAATGAATGTTTCCCTCTCGTCCTTCTAGAGGCGATGGAGAATGGGTTACCCATTATATCAACGCCAGAAGGAGGAATTGCAGACATTGTTGTAGATGGCGGAACTGGCTTTCTGGTGCCCCAGCAGAGTACTGAAATTCTTGTTGAAAAACTGAGCATCTTGATTCAGGAACCAGACTTAAGAGCGAAAATGGGCGCTGCAGGTCGTAAAAGGTATAAAGAACTTTTCACGCTTGAAAAGTTTGAACAAAAAATGGCGGAAATATTAGAAGATGCCATCGCTCATAAAAAACTCAAATCACCAGTATATTCAGCACTCTAAATAAGTTTGTGAGGCTTTCTTATTTAATATTACAAGGCCTATCTATAGTAACCATTCTTTTAGGCTTATAACTAGATTAAAAATCTCTGATATATAATTATCTTTACAAGCTTTTTAGCACATAATATTAGATAAACTTTTACTTTCCCTCTACCTTTAATGAAACAAGCTTTAACAGTAGATTGTATGGGCTACCCTGTGTTTGCAGCTAGCTTACATGCCTTACCTAGTTCTCAGAAAGTCCTTGTAAATACAATTAATCAATACTCTTATTGTATAGCAGAAAGAGATACAGATTTCAAAAGATCTCTTGTAGAATCTGATGTTTTGTTACCTGATGGAGTAGGTATAGTGGCAGCAGCTAATTTTATAGGAGGAAATAAGATTTCTAAAGTTGCTGGAGCTGATTTGCATTTACATTTATTAAAAAGATTGGAGAAGATTGGGGGGAGATGTTTCTATTTAGGTTCTTCTGAAGAAACTCTTACTAAAATTAAAAATCGGTTAGCAGCAGATTTCCCTGCCATTACAGTAGGCACATATTCACCTCCTTACAAACCTGATTTTTCTGATGAGGATAATGAGGAGATGCTTTTTAGAATTAATGTATTCAAACCAGATATACTGTTTGTAGGCATGACAGCCCCAAAACAAGAAAAATGGGCTCACAAACACAAAGAAGTTCTGGATACTAACATGATTTGTTCAATAGGTGCGGTATTTGACTTTTATGCTGGGACAATTGATAGACCAGGTAAATATTGGATAAAATTTGGTTTAGAGTGGCTGGGGAGGCTACTGAAAGAGCCTAAGCGCATGTGGAAACGATATCTCTATTATGGGGTGATTTTTGGCTACTATCTACTATTGCAGAAATATAAACAACTCATTGGCACACCTGCAGCTAAACCCACACAAGAGGAAAGAAGAATTCTACAAAATAATTAGGTGGGGACTCTGACAAAGAGCAGGCCTGTAAGGTCAATACGCGTATAACACGTGTGGGAGCTTTTATCAGAAAACCAGTATTGATGAACTGCCACAATTCTTTAATGTGCTTATGGGTGATATGTCAGTAGTTGGGCCAAGACCACATATTCTTAAAGATACTAAAGATTACTCCTGATTGATAAATTTATGGTACGCCACTTCCTGACACCAGGTATAACTGGTTGGGCCCAGGTAAATAGTTTTAGAGGCGAAACTACTAATCCGGATAGCATAGAACAAAGAGTTAAAGCGGATATTTGGTACCTGGAAAATTGGTCATTCCTACTTGATTTGAAAATCGTGGTACTAACTACCTGGAATGCGATTAAAGGAGAAGAAAATGCCTTCTAAATAAACTATAAGATGTTCAAAACAAAAGCTCCTGCAACTATAGCAGGAGCTTTTGTTTTAAACCCACTCAACTTTCTCACTTAGCGGTGTATTTCGCTTTCCTTCACCGGCATGGTTTTCAGCGTAGCCTAAATAAAGAATGCCCAACACAATATCTTCTTCTCGTAAGCTAAGCATCTCTTTCATGGCGGGGTGGTAAGCCATGCCGCCGGAACCCCAGTAACTGGCAATACCTAAGGCAGTAGCGCCAAGCAGCAGGTTTTGAATGGCGCAGGAGGTAGCAGCTATTTCTTCCAGAACCGGAATCTTGGGCAGGTCGCCGCGGCGCATATAGGCAACTATAACATGCGACGCCTTATCGCCCATGTGCAGCAGTTTCTCATATTTTTCAGGCTGATACTTGTCTTCCGGAGTTTTCTGTTGATACAGGTCGGCGTGCTGTTGGCAGAATTGCGCCACGTTGTTTCCGGCATAAACTATAAAGCGCCAGGGCTCCGTATGGCCGTGGGTAGGAGCCCAGTCAGCAAGTTCTAATAGTCGGTTTATCTGCTCATCGGGTACTTTCTGCCCATTCATTTTAGGCGGCTTGGTAGTACGCCGGAGCTTTATAAGGGTAGCAAGTTGAGAAAAATCCACATTCATTGGTTAATTATGCAGCACAGTGCTTTTGTTCGGTTCAGGTAAGCTGGTCAGCCAGTCGATCGCTTCTTTTTCGTTTTCAAAGATCTTTATTTCGAGCAGATTGCCGATGTGCTGGTGCAGCTGATGAAAGGACATTTGCCCATACACACCGGGTGCCAATACCTGTGCCATGTAGCGTAAACCCAATGTTACAGCAGCCGGCGTCCAGTACGTCGAGATCCAGTCGGTCGCGATATCCCATGGTCCGATCAGCTCTTTGTGGCTGTTCAATAACTTTGCGCACGCTTGCTCCTTCATCATATCCAGGTAAGCATAGCCACCTCTTCGCACGGTATCAAGGTCCTGCCTGCCAACCCAATGGGCAAAAATGTAAGCATTCTCAGGTACGCGTTCGTAGTAAAGGAAAACGTCGCCGTTGCTTTTCTTTAAATTATGTGTGAGCATTAGACTATAGTTTTGCTTTTAAAAACCGGAGCAAAGTTATATTTGGCTTTTGCAACGTTGTAACTATAACCGGAACAAGAGCAGAAGGTTATTGCTAAAAACAAAAACGCCCGATCCATAAATATGTTGAATCGGGCGTTTTGCAGCTGTTGTTATTTCAACTTCAGGTCGACCAGTATCTGCTGGATCTTGGCATCCAGTTTCTGCTCTACGGTATAAAAATCTTCTTTAGATTTTAACGGCTCGTTTACGCTGATGTAGAACTTGATCTTCGGTTCTGTACCGGATGGACGGGCTGATATTTTGCTACCATCTTCGGTCAGATACTGCAGCACGTTAGAACTCTCTAAACCCAGCTGACTCACTTCGCCGGTCACCACATTTCGACGGGCACTAATCTTATAGTCGCTGATTTCTACCACTTTGGAACCGGCTATAGTTTGCGGTGGGTTGCTGCGCATGTCGGCCATCATCTGCTGAATTTCTTCGGCACCGCGCTGTCCCTTTTTCGTGAACGATACCAGCTCTTCTTTGTAGAAGTTGTACTTGATATACATCTCTACCATCATCTCGAACAGGCTCTGGCCGTTGTCTTTTGCCACGGCAGCCATTTCCGCGATCAGGGCGCAGGCCGAAATGCCATCTTTGTCGCGAACGAAATCACCAATCATGTAGCCGTAGCTTTCTTCGCCACCGCCAATGTATACTTCCCTGCCTTCCAGTTCACGGATCTTCTCGGCGATGTACTTGAAGCCGGTCAAGGTTTCGTAGTGCTTTACGCCGTAGCTTTTGGCAATGTCGTTTATCAGGTCGGTGGTAACTATAGTTTTAACAATGAACTCTTTGCCTGTTAACTTACCGGCTTTCTGCCATGCCTGCAGCAGGTAGTTTATCAGCAAAGCGCCGGTCTGGTTACCATTCAGAAGTATAAATTCGCCTTTATCGTTTTTAACGGCTATGCCTACACGGTCTGAGTCTGGGTCGGTGGCGAAAACGATGTCCGCATCAATTTCCTTAGCCTTGTTCAGTGCCAGTGTCATGGCTTCCTTTTCTTCCGGGTTTGGGTAAACCACCGTCGGGAAGTTGCCATTTGGTTCGGCTTGCTCTTCTACCACATGCACATTACTAAAACCAAAACGCTTCAGCACTTCCGGTACCAGCGTAATGCCTGTGCCGTGAATAGAGGAGTACACAATCTTCAGGTCATGCTGGCGTTTGATGGCATCCTGCGAAATAGAAAGACCAAGCACTTTTGTAATGTAGGCTTCGTCCATTTCCGGGCCCAGCAGGTGAATGTTGTTTGGCTTCGGCTCAAACTTTACTTCATCAATGCTAGTGATCTTGTTTACTTCGGCTATGATGTTCTTGTCGTGTGGAGCAGTTACCTGTGCGCCATCGTTCCAGTATACTTTATAACCATTGTATTCTTTCGGATTATGCGATGCCGTAACTACCACACCGCTCTGGCAACCCAAATGACGGATAGCGAACGAAAGCTGCGGGGTAGGGCGCAGCGCCTGGAACAAGTACACTTCAATATCATTTGCCGAGAAAATATCAGCAGCAATGCGGGCAAACACATCGGAGTTGTTGCGGCAGTCGTGAGCAATAGCCACTTTTACGCGCTCCCCCGGGAAGTTCTGCTTCAGGTAATTGCATAGGCCTTGTGTTGCCATGCCTAGTGTGTAGCGGTTCATGCGGTTGCTGCCTGCACCCATAATGCCGCGCAGTCCGCCGGTACCAAATTCCAGGTCGCGGTAAAAAGCATCAGACAGCGCTTCGTGCTCGTTGCGCTCCAGTAATCCGTTTATTTCTGCTTTGGTGGCTTCATCATAGTTGCCGCTAAGCCAGGCGTTTATTTTTTGCTGTATAGCTGGTTCGATCATAGTTGGTTGTTGTGTTGTATTCATGGTAATGGTGGGGACAAAAAATCACACCAGCCCTTACAGTAACAGCGTACTTCGGGAAGAACTGGTGTGATATAGTTATATCAAGATAAAGTAATTTTAGCTCGGTTTTACACCGGGCTATACTTTAAAATTCGCTTAAAGGTTACCACGCAGGGCCTGCTCACGCTCGATGGCTTCGAACAAGGCTTTGAAGTTGCCTTTACCAAACGACTTGGCTCCTTTGCGCTGGATGATCTCATAGAATACAGTCGGTCTGTCTTCCACCGGCTTGGTAAAGATCTGAAGCAAATAGCCTTCGTCATCACGGTCAACCAGGATGTTGAGTTTACGCAGGTCTGCCATGTCTTCATCGATATGGCCAATGCGCTCTATCAGGTCTTCGTAATAAACTTCCGGTACTTTCAGGAATTCTACGCCACGGCGGCGCAGTTCAGCTACCGTATGCAGAATATCGTTGGTAGCAACGGCAATGTGCTGTACACCCGGGCCACGGTAAAACTCCAGGTACTCGTCAATCTGCGACTTTTTCTTGCCTTCAGCTGGTTCGTTTATCGGGAATTTAATGTAACCGTTTCCGTTCGATACTACCTTAGACATAAGTGCCGAGTATTCAGTGCTGATGTCTTCGTCGTCGAAAGTAAGGAGGAGTTTAAAGCCCATCACATCTTCATAGAACTTCACCCAGTCGTTCATGCGGCCCAGCTCCACGTTACCAACGCAATGGTCTACATACTTCAGGCCAACCGGCTCTACCTGCAACTCTGATGTACGCGCCACATAACCCGGCATAAACACACCGTTATAGTTTTTGCGCTCAACAAACGTATGGATGGTATCGCCATAGGTGTGGATAGAAGCTACTTTTACTTCACCAAACTCATCGGTTATAGTTTTAGGCTCCATGGCTGGTTTGGCGCCACGCGCCACCGTACCGCGGAAAGATTCTTCGGCATCATCTACCCAAAGTGCCAATACTTTTACGCCATCGCCGTGCTGGTGCACGTGCTGGGCAATTTCAGAATCCGGGTAAATGGCGGTGGTAAGCACCAGGCGGATTTTCTCCTGCTGCACTACATAAGATGCTCTGTCGCGCACGCCTGTTTCGGGACCGGCATAGGCTACCAGTTTAAAACCGAAGGCAGTCTGGTAAAAATGCGCTGCCTGTATGGCGTTGCCTACATAAAACTCAATATGGTCGGTACCATTCAGAGGAAGGATATCTTTAGCTATAGTTTCGGTGGTTAATGTGTTGGTATTCATAGTCTGCTGTAAATATTTAATAAAGTATTACGTAAAAATACAGCTTTTAACGGTTTATCAAAACCTGAACGGCATCTGGTAAATTATCAACGGTAATGTTTGCAATTGCTGCAGCATGTTTTCAACTTTGTAGAAATCAAACAGAAGCTATGGACGCGAATACGCTGAACAAAGACCTTGTTGCTATCTTACAGAAGAAAGAAGAGCTGAACAAGCTGGACTATAACGATGCCCGTTACGACGATGTAGAAGAAGAACTGCACGACCTGGAAGATGATTTTAATGAAACGTACGGCGATTACCTGGAGGATGTGCTGGAAGATGTGCACGGCAAAATAAAGTCGGATGCTGATATTTTACTGCCAACCGCTTACATTGCCAGCTCGCTGGATGGTAAAGAACTGGAAGAAGGCGAAGAATCAGAAGGCGTTTGGGTTGAGTCGGATAAGTTCCCGGGAGTAGAGATGCGTTTGGTGCTGGTAGCTAACCCGCCGCGCGTATTGCTTATTCTGTCAGACCAGGAGCGCGTACTCTGGACAGCTGAATAAAACAATAAACTATAGTTTATACTGCCGCACTTGCGAAGGCTTTATGCCTGGGTGAGTGCGGCATTTTTTTATAGTTGATTTACAGGTATTTTGGTATATTGTGTGAAGCAAACTATAGCAGTACAACTATAGTTTGTGGCTGCATAGCACGTACTACATACCTTATGAAAGAAACCATTCAAGCATACAACAACAAACAGTCATCTGCCGACCAAGAAATCTGCGATCTGCTTACAACGGAAATAGACCGAGAACTGACCGAAGCAGAAAGCAAGATATGGCACGCGCATCCTGTCTGGTTTTTGGATGGTAATCCTATAGTTGGGTACAGCAAGTTAAAGGATGGTGTGCGGCTTATGTTCTGGAGCGGTGCAGATTTTATGGAAGAAAAGCTCACTGTAGGAACTGGCAAATTTAAAGACGCATCCATTCGTTACACTACAGCAAACCAGGTTGATAGTGCCGATTTAAAAAGGTGGTTACAGAAATCCAGAGAAATACAGTGGGACTATAAGAACCTGGTTAAAAGAAAAGGCCGATTAGAAAGATTGAAATAACTTGAAAACGACACCCGAACACGATGCAAAAATCGCCAAGATGACATTTGCATCGGTATATCCGCACTACGTTACAAAAGTTGAAAGAAAAGGCAGAACAACAGAAGAACTGCACCAGGTGATTACCTGGCTGACCGGTTTTGATAACCAAAAACTGCAGAAACTGATCGAAACCAAGGCGACTTTTGAAACCTTCTTTAGCACTGCTGATCTTAACCCGAATGCGCACCTTATCACAGGTTCTATTTGCGGTTACCGGATTGAAGAGATCGAGAATCCTCTAACAAAACAGGTAAGGTTTTTAGACAAGTTGGTAGATGAATTGGCGAAAGGCCGCAAGATGGAAAAGATCCTTCGACAGGAACAGGTCAAATAATCTGGCCAAAGTACTTTTCAATCTAAACCAATAGTTTACAGCTGGTACAATTTTCCTATAGCCAAGCAAAGTTTGCCTGAAGTATAATCTGCTAGGTACCCCAGTTTAGAATGCTATAGTTTATAGCACTTTTATAAAGCGTTGACTTAAAGTTACTCCACCATGAAAAACATCTTTTGGGTTTTGATCGCAGTTTTACTGGTAAGTTGCCAGACCGATTCTACACTTGCACCAGCAAAATTCAAAACCATCATGATCAAATCGGTCGGGGAGGTGGAAACGCTGCCTGATATGGCTACTTTTCATATCAACCTGAACTGCCTGCAAAAATCTGTGAAAGGATCGAAACAATGCCTTGTCGAAAAATCAAACGAGCTGAACAGCAAGCTGCTGTCTTTCGGAATCAAGCAGGACGACATCCTGACCACTTCTGTTAACATGAACAAAAGCTACTCCTGGAAAAATAACTCCCAGGTGTTTGAGGGCTATAACAGTTCAACTTCTATTTATATCAAACTCCGAAACATCAGCAAATTAGACCAGATCTACACCGAACTGCTGGAGAACAGGAACCTTGAATTAAGCGGGCTAACTTATGCTCATTCCAAAATCGACAGTTTAAAGAACGAAGCTTATGTTGATGCTTTGAAAAAGGCTAATGCGTTGGCAGATAAACTTTTAACGGAATTGCCGGCTTCTGAAAAAGAAATCCTCAAAATCGGGAACGTTGAGATTTCAGCTTCGATGCCTGAAGCTAATCAATCAGGAGCGGCTGACGGTTACGCAGTAGCGGAAGTTGCTGCGCAAAACAGAGCTGTCAATATCAGCAAAGGCACTGTACTTGTAAATGCTACTTTGTTTGTGGAGTATCAGATAAAGTAAGTGCATATTATTTAAGCACATGCTGTACGAGGAAATCAGCTCAGGATCAGATTTTGGGTATACCCGTATTGTTGATTTGGGGAAGTATAACTATAGTTTTAGCTATTCGAAATCTTTCAGCAGTAGTGCAAACTATACTGTCAAGCCAATTTCAGCCGAACTCTAAGTTGTATTATTATAATTTTAGCACTCCTTAACGTAATTTGCTGATTCTATAGAATGATCTGATTTTTACCTTCTTATGAAGCAATTTTTACTTTTAGCCCTCACGCTTTTTATATCAATTACAACTTACGCTCAGCTCAATATGCAGGATTCTACCATGCAGGTAATTGGGTACTGGGACAAAAACGAAACGCAGACTTATATTATCACCCACGAGAAGTATAGAGTTACTGGTACCGATACGGCCAAAAGGGAGTTCTCGAAATACGAAGTAGATGTAACTATAAAAGACTCTACGGCTAATTCTTACACCATAGAGTGGGCATATCGTGGCATTAATACGAGTACCGATAATGAGTTCACAAATGAACTGGCCAAAATTTCAGAAAACTTAAAAGTGATCATCAAAACAGATGAGATGGGTGCTTTTAAAGAAGTGGTAAACTGGGAACAAATCAGGGATGAAGTGAATCGCAGTTTAGCACATCTTAAAATAAAATTTAAACACATTCCTAATATTTCAGCTATAACAGACCAAGTAGCAGCCATGCTCGGTACCAAAAAAGCCATTGAGTCCGCTGCTATAAAAGATATCCATCAGTTTTATACCTACCACGGGGGCAAATACAAATTAGGCCGGGAATTAACCGGGCAACTGGAAGTACCTAACCTGTATGGTAGCAAGCCTTTTGTTGCTGATGTCTCAATCATGATGGATGAGATGAATGAGGAAGACAACAACGCAATTATCCGGATGTGGCAAACTATAGACAGCGACCAACTTACTGCATCTACTGTAAATTATCTGCAACAAATAGGGAAATCTGTAAACGGGAAATCTCCAGATTTAAATGAAATACCAGCGCTGCAGAACGAAACCAGAGTTGCTGCCCGCATCCACGGGTCTGGGTGGATTATCTATAGTATGGAAACCAAGGAAGTTTGGGCTGATAATGTTTTAGCTTTTGAAGAACGAATTATTGAGATAAAATAAACGTTGGGGTAGAAGTATCGGGTTGATACAGTGAAATTTAGTTAGATAAGCCGTATATTCGTTCTTATAACTTTATTACATTTATATTATTTATACGTAAGGTGCAAATACGTATACTGCACTTAAAACCATACACCATGAAAATTACATCGCAGATTGCAGCAGCAGCTTTACTTTTTGGTTTAATGAGTTGCGCTGACTCCGGTAAAACGGATAACACAACAGCAACTACAACAGCTCCGGCTCCTACGGCGCCAGCTGCCACCCAAAACCAGGCTGCTACGCCATCATCAACGGTAGCGCTTAATCCGCCACACGGCGAACCAGGCCACCGCTGCGATATTGAGGTTGGTGCCCCGCTTGATGGTACTCCAAAACCAAACCTGAATGTTCCGTCATTTACGCCATCTACCAGCACAGTAGCGCCAGGTTTAAATCCGCCGCACGGCCAGCCTGGTCACGATTGCGGTATTCCGGTTGGAGCGCCGTTAACACAAAAATAATCCGGGAACGATAAACCGGTCCAAATAAAAAAGGTCAGCTGAATTAATTCGGCTGACCTTTTTAACTATAGGCTATAGTTTAGTATCCTAATTTCTGACGAACGCGCTGCAATACAGGTGTTGCAATGGCTTTCGCTTTCTCAGCTCCTTCCTGAAGCTTTTTGTCTATCTCAGGCAGGTTGTTCATGTAGTAGTTAAACAGCTCACGCTCTTTTGCATACTTAGTAATGATAAGGTCGTAAAGCGCCTGCTTTGCGTGCCCGTAGCCGTAACCGCCTGCCTCATAGTTCTGGCGCATGGTGGCTATCTGCTCTGGTGTGGCCAGCAAACTATAGATTTTAAACGTAGTGTCATCGTCCGGATTTTTAGGCTCTTCCAATGGCGTGCTGTCCGTAACAATACTCATTATAGTTTTGCGCAATGGCTTGTCAGCTTCAAAAATATCGATGATGTTGCCGTACGACTTGCTCATTTTCTCACCGTTGATGCCCGGTACAGTCATTACCGCCTCATCGGTTTTTGCTTCCGGCAGCACAAACGTTTCGCCGTAGATGTGGTTGAACGTGCTGGCAATATCGCGTGTAATTTCCAGGTGTTGTATCTGGTCTTTCCCTACGGGTACAAAGTTGGCATCATACATTAAAATGTCGGCAGCCATTAGTACAGGGTAAGTAAATAAGCCGGCATTAACATCAGCCAGGCCGCGGCGGCTCGACTTATCTTTAAAAGAGTGTGCATTTGCCAGCATCGGGAACGGTGCAAAGCAATTCAGATACCAGCTAAGTTCTGTCACCATCGGCACATCTGACTGGCGATAGAAAACGTGTCTTTCAGTATCAAATCCGAACGCCAGCCAGGCAGCAGCTACCGAGTACGTATTATGTTTCAAAACTTCCGCATCGCGGATAGTAGTTAGCGAGTGTAGGTCAGCAATAAAATACAAAGATGCTTCCTCTGATTTTTTAGAGAACTCCACAGCAGGGATGATCGCGCCCAGCAAATTACCCAGGTGCGGTCTGCCGGTGCTTTGTATGCCTGTAAGGTATCGTGCCATAGTTAGTATATGTGTTAAAGCTGCAAATTAATGCAAATAGCCGAAAAAGCCATTAAAATTGCAGTTACCACTATAGCATTATGCTAGGCTTAAAAGTGCTTAAGCGGCGGTCAGCTTTTGTGCAGGCTTGCCTTTTTTGCGAATCGAATTTAGGTTGGAAAGTACGATGGCTGCCAGGATAAGCAGCACGCCAAACCACTGCACAGGCACCACTTCTTCCTGCAGTATCAGGCTCGACATAAGCACAGCTACCGGAAGCTCAGCGGAACTAAGTATGGCACTCAGCCCAAGCCCGATGCGCGGTATGCCATAAGCAAAAAACAGCGGCGGAATTACGGTGCCAAAAACAGAAAGCACCAGCCCCCACTTAAACAGGCCATTCAGCAAAGACCCGTTTATCAGGAAAATAGGTGGGAAAATCAGGAAAATAAGGATACAGGCACCGGTAATCAACAGAGCACTTTTAGTAGCCGGGTGCATGTTATTGCCCGCAGCACCGTTTATCATCAGGAAACAGGTATAACACAAGGCAGCCAGTATTCCGAAGCCGATACCGGTTAAGCTGATGTCCTGAAAAGAACTTGAAAATACATTGCCGGCAAAGGCGGTACCTAGTAGAACAAGTAAAACAGTACCGATTTGAAGTGGCGTAGGAAGTTTGCGTTTTAGAATGGAATCGAGGACCAGGCTCATCCAGGTAAACTGCATCAGCAGCAGAATAGCGATAGAGGCAGGTACCAATTGCACGCATTTGTAATAAAACATACTCACCATGCCGGTGCTGGTTCCCATTGCTACCAGTTGGAGGGCTTCCTTAAGCGATGCACTGTTGCCGCGACTACTAAACAGCCTGCGCAACAGCACGATCACCCAAAGAATAATCAACCCAAAAAATACCTGGGTGCCAGTTACATCACCCAAAGTAAAGCCTTCGTTATAAGCTAATTTTACGAACGTCGAAAGTATACCGAAACTGCATGCGCCTAACAGCACAAAAGCGATTCCTCTGAACATGGAGGTGCCTTTTTAATTTAAATTGAACAAAAATTTATTTGAAAAAGAGAGGGCAGGAGTGCCCAAAAGCGGGTAAACCGGGTACTCTTACAGGTCGTGCAGTACGTATCCTGTGATAAAAATTTGTGTATGTGCTAAATGTGCATTCATTCGGGGTGCAAACATAACCCAAGATTATTTAGAAACAAAAAATAGTCGGTAATTTTTATCCTGTGTTATAGGTTAACCCCTTTACGAAGCTATTTGTTTTTAAGTTCTGTGTATAGTTTCTCGTAAGTAGGAGTAGGTATATTCAACTGCTTCCCAAGCTTCACAATATATCCCGTCAGCGAGTCGACTTCGGTGGCTTTTCCTTTCTGATAATCTGTGTGCATCGAAGAAGTGGTTTCGTAAGGCAACTTCCCCATTCTGTCGGTAATGGCGCTCAGACTGTTTTCAGAAAATACGATTCCTTTTGCTTTGGCAACCTGCTTAAACTCAGCTAAAAGGGCATACAGCAACTCCATGTTTTCAGGTTTAGCCAATATACCGCCTATGCTTGTATCAAGGTAAGAAGTGAGCGTGGCTATAGTTGATATAAACAGGTATTTCTCCCAGATCGTTTGTTGTATGTTTTGTGATAAAGTGGCGTTTATGCCGGCGTCTGTAAAAATACGCAGCGCTTCATCAAGCCTGGCCGAAGTGCCGTTAGTTGAGCCGAAGAACAATGCGTTGTTCTCGCCGGTTACGGTTACAAGGCCCGGTTCTGTAAGTCTGGAAACGATATACACGCAGCCTTCCCAAACTTCATTTTTTGGGTAAATGCTCTTTATTCTTTCATAGCTGTCGATGCCGTTCAACAGCGGAAGTATGATCGTGTTTTTGCCGATGCAGGGTTTAAGCTGCGTAATACTTTGCTCCAGGTCATAGCTTTTTGTGCTGCAGATCAGATAATCTACTTCACCGATTAGGGAAGAGTTAGAAGTAACCAGCTTTGGGTACGCGGTAAAAGTTGAGCCAGGAGTTTCTACTTTTAAGCCATGCTGCCGGATGGCGGTCTCGTTTTCACCTCTTGCAATAAAGTACACTTCTACTTCATCAGAGGTATGATAATGCCTGGCCAGGCGACCGCCAAAATAGCCACCAACACCACCAATACCTGCTACCGCTATCTTAATCATGCTTACTTTCTTTATAGTTTATAATTTAAGTTTCACTCTCTATCGCAGCTTCTTCTATCAGCTCTTCGGCATTATTATGCCCCAGGTAACGATCTATCACATAATGTGCAATGTAGAGCACGGGCGTAAGTAAAATGGCTACACAAAATTTGTAGATATAGTTGATAGCCGCCACAGAGAGCACCAGTTCCATAGACCAGTTGCCGAAGACATAAAAGGCAATGAACAGAACTACCACACTATCTATCAGTTGCGAAACCAGTGTAGAACCGGTCGCCCTGAGCCAGATCTTTTTACTGCCGGTGTACTTTCGCAGCCAATGGAAAACCGTCGCATCCAGAAACTGGGAAACCAGGAAGGCAACCAACGAGCCGATGATAATTCCCAGGCCCTGCCGGTAAATAGAGTTAAAAGCAAAGTCGATGTTAAATGGGTTGCCCTGCGGATCGGTGTTGTTTAACTGAATCCAGAATTGTGCTGGTGGCAGGCCGGTAACTATAGTTATAACCAGAAACGCATAAAGGATCAGTAGAACTGTAAGAAGGGTTATTTTCTTTACACCCTGCTTCCCGAAATACTCATTTATAATGTCCGTAGTAACAAACACGACCGGCCAGATTATTACACCGGCAGTCAGGTTAAAATCGAGTTTGCTGCCCAGTATGTTCAGTTGTGCGCCCGGCAAGTCGAACAAAGCTTCGCCCGAGAAGATCTTTACCCCGATAAGCTCTGCCAGCAATGCATTGGAAATAAATATACCGCTCAGTACTAAAAACAGATTGGTGCGTTTTTTCGACAGCGAGTAGGCGGTCACGTTCATGGGCTATAGTTTAGCGGGTGAAAAGTCAGAGTAAATTTAACTTTTATCGTGCGTTTACCAAAGCCTGCTATGGCAGGTTATAGAGCCGCGAAGTGCTCTGTCCGGTTTTGTGGTTTGTAATTTTTATTTCTATTTGGGTAAGATTCAGCTTTCTGAAGTGACTGGTGGCAACCATAATACTTGGGTTCTTTTTGCTGTAGGTGAGTTGGGTCGTTTTCAGGATTTGCTTGCTAAATGGGTGCAATACGTAAATACTAAGTGGGGTGCCCTCTCTATAGTTTAGCTGCAGCGAGATATGATTTTGGGTTGATTTACGCGGGAGTTGGTCCGGCCTGATCGTTACGGAGTATTCCCCGACCTGCGACTGCGAATCATCTTGGTGCTGTGCAATCACCTTGTAGTGGTATGTGCCTGGACTGCTGATACTGTCTTGTATGCTATAGTTGAGTACCGGTTGAGAGTAAGTATCGCGGACAAATGGGAGCTGCTCTTTTTGCGTAAACCGCTGTTCAGCTGCTGTTCGCTTTAAAACCTGGTAGTTAACTATAGTTTGTGCTTCGTGTGCGGCCGCTACCCAGTTAAGCTGAATTACACCATTGGCAAAGCTGGAAACAAGTTTGTTATCTTCTGCTATCGTTTTGGCAGGCAAACCCTTCGGCTCTGAGCTGAATTGTATGTTAAAATCGCAGAAATCATGCAGGTAACCATCCACATTTAAGAGATAGCTATAGTTTGATTTCAGAGAGTCGAGTTGCAGGTAGATGTCGTCCTGCGAGGCCAGCGAAACACATGAAATCAGCTTGTAGGTTTCAGTCTGACAGGGCACCCCATCAATAACCATCAATTGCACGCCCAGTATATCACGGCAATCCTGCCCGCTTACATTAAGGTAGTAGGTTCCAGCTTCTGCGGTTTTAAACCAGAACCACTGGTCGTTATGAAACTTTACACAGTTGCCTTCCAGGGCTTCGTTGATGCAGGCTTTATCAACAGTACAGTTGGTTGTGTTTGAGTTAAAAGGATCAGTATCCAGTATTAGCTCAATCCGGTTCTCTATTTTATCGTTGAGCACCTGCCCAAAACTATAGTTGCAGGTTAGCATCAGGCAGAAAAACAGGGCTGATACAAATAGCAGTGATTTCATTAGGTTATACACTAGAAGTTCTGCACTCAAAAGCTAATTGCTTTAAAGAGGTTATAGCATCTATAGTTCTGGTAACCGCTCCTGTACGCTAAATATGCTCCCTTCAATAGCCAGTTCTGTTCTCGGGAAAACTTCGCGGGCTTCGTTCAGCAGGGGAGTAAGGTCTTTGTATCGGGCCGAAAAATGGCCTAGCAGTAGTTGCTTTACCTCTGCAGATGCTGCCATCTGGGCAGCTTGTTTTGTTGTGCTATGGAAAGTTTGGCTGGCTCGTTCTGCCAGGTCGTGGGTAAAAGTAGCTTCGTGGTAGAGCAGGTCTACATGGCGTAGGTAAGGCAACAGGTCGGGTTTGTATTTGCTGTCGGAGCAATAGGCGTAACTACGGCTGCGCTTGGGCTCCAGCGTTACCTCTTTGTTAGCTAACAGCAGGTTGCCTTGCTCATCCATAATGTCTTCGCCCCATTTCAGGCGTACCAGTTGAGGCGGTGTCAGGTAGGAGGGGAGCCTCTCTTTTATAAGTGGCCGGGGTTTCTGTTTTTCTCTGAAAATAAAGCCACAGGTAGGAACCCTATGCTCCATTGGTATGGTGTGCACTGTTATCTGCTTGTCTTCATAAATCTTTTTATAGCAGCCAGTATCCAGCTCATGGAAAATAAGCTTGTAGCTCAGGTTGGTGCCGGAGTACTTGAATTGCAGGCTTAAAATTTCGGAAAGGCCAGGCGGGCCGAAAAGATGGAGTGGTGACAGCCTACCCTGTAAGTGCATGGTAGAGAGTAGTCCGGCAAGCCCAAAGTAATGGTCGCCATGCAGGTGGCTAATGTAGATATTGCAAATGCGCTGATGCTTAATTTTATATTGCATCAGCTGCATTTGCGTACCTTCACCGCAGTCAATCAGGTGTAATTGGTTACCAATGGTAAGTACCTGCGCGGTATGATGTCTGTTTGCCAGAGGCGTGGCCGACGAACTACCTAGTATCCTGAGTTCGAAATCCACGATCGGCGGGTGTTTTTAGTCTTCTTTATTTGTCAGGTCCTGCTCAATTTCGTGCAGGAAAACACGGTCAATAGCTTCTTCTACAGTAGGCAGAATGTTCAGCACAGACTCCAGTTTAGAGATAGAGATCAACTTCATAACGTGGTCCTGCAGGCTTGTCAGAATCAGCAAACCATTCGATGAATTGCAAAGGCGGTTTGCGATCAGGATAGAACTAAGTCCTGAAGAGTCAGTGTATTTTACGTTGTTCAGGTCCAGAATCAGGTTGTTAATCCCTTCGGCATTCAACTTCACGAACTCAGACTTCAGATCCGGAGCTATTGAAGTATCCAGCTTCTTCTCATCTATTGTAATTATAGTATAGTTCTCTTTCTTATCAATCGTGTACTTCATAGATCTACCAATATGGATTTATATGCGAATGTACCAAAATATACATTAAAAATTCTAATCTTTTAAGCTAAAAATGTTTTGCTCCACGCTTTGGGCAATGCGCTGAAGTACCTGGCTGTAATCGCTTTTCACGAATTGCTGGCCTGTAAATACTTCAAAAAGCTCAATGTATCGCTCCGAAATTTTCAGCACTACGTCATCGGTCATCTCAGGTATGGCCTGGCCATCTTTCCCCTGGAAACCGTTCTCAATCAGCCACTGGCGCACAAACTCTTTTGAAAGCTGCTTCTGCGCTTCGCCCTTCTGCTGTCGGTCACTATAGCCTTCGCTATAAAAGTAACGCGACGAGTCGGGCGTGTGTATTTCATCAATAAGATAAATCTGGCCATTATGTTTACCAAATTCATACTTTGTGTCCACCAGAATCAGGCCTTGTTTTGCTGCCAGTTCGGTGCCACGGGCGTAAAGTGCTCGTGTATAACGTTCTAAATTAAGGTAATCTTGTTCATTAACAATGCCTTTTGCCAGAATTTCTTCCCTGGAGATATCTTCGTCGTGCCCCTGGTCTGCTTTGGTGGTTGGGGTGATAACAGGTTCCGGCAACTTATCGTTCTCTCTTAATCCGTCCGGCAACGTAACACCACAAACCGTGCGTTTGCCAGCTTTGTACTCGCGCCACGCATGGCCCGCCAGGTACCCGCGAATAACCATCTCAACCTTAAAAGGTTCGCAACGAAGGCCTACCGTAACATTAGGATCAGGAGAAGAAAGTACCCAGTTCGGAACTATATCAGCTGTAGCTTTCAAGTTAAGGCTGGCTATCTGATTCAGCACTTGTCCTTTGTAAGGAATTGCGCGCGGCAACACCACATCAAAGGCAGAGATGCGATCGGTAGCAACTATAGCAAGCTTGTTGTCGAAGAAATAGACATCGCGAACTTTACCTCTGTAAAATCCGGTTTGGCCGGCAAAGGTGAAGTTGGTTTCTTTAATAACCTCCATTCGTGCGTTTAGTTTATCGGAGAGCAAAGTTAGCTATATTTTTAGAGGGCAAAAATTTTTACAACTGTACTTGTGGCTTTATGCAGCTTAAAAGCAAACTATAGCTGCATAACAACACCTGCATATACTGCCAAGTATAGGAATAGTTTTATATTATAAAATCTATAGTTTGCATTATTCAATGTATTTGAAGTTTCCGGATTTAAACTGCAGGATTTTACCCTGGCTTATATTGTGCAATATTAGTTACCATGCCCCTGAAAATGATAAAGTGAAATGGAAGCATAACATACCAGTAAAGTCTGCCGGATATACCGTTTGGCCTGAAGGCGGCGAGCTGTTCCAGGTAATCCCCATCAGGCATTGAAATAATGCGAAACTGAAGCCAGGCCTCGCCGGGTACTTTCATTTCTGCATATAATAAGAGTCGCCTGTGTGCCTTGTCAGCCACCAATACGCGCCAGAAATCGAGTGTATCGCCGGCCTGTATTTCGGTCGGATGCCGGCGGCCCCGGTTCAGCCCCACACCACCTGCCATTTTATCTAAAAGTCCGCGCATTCTCCAAAGGAAATCTGTTTTGTACCAGCCTCGTTCGCCACCAATGCTCCAAATGTTCTGCAGCACCTGTTCAGGGTCTTGTTCAATTTTAATCAGCTGTTTATCAGTAACTATACCATTCTGAGGCATTTGTACAAAATCCATATAGTTCAACTGCATGGTGCCACTTGCCAGGGCATCTTTCCAACTGGAGACAACCATGTGCTGCTCAATTTTGGTATAGGCCAGCTGTATGGCTTCATCATAAGTTAAATTCTGGTGCGGGATGAGCTTTTGTATGCTGTTATCAAGCACAATGGTATGGTTGCGCAAACTTTCTACTAAACTTCGGGCAATGGCAAAGCTGGTGCTGGTTACAAAATAAAGCCAGTAAGAAGATAGTCTTGGCGTAAGCACAGGCACAGTAAAAATAAAGCGTTTAAGGTGACGCGCTTTTGCCAGCCGCTGGAGCATCTGCTTATATGTAAGCACATCTGGGCCACCAATTTCAAAGCGCTGGTCATAACAGGCTGTGTTGCCAAGTACAGTAGTCAGGTAAAAAATAACATCGCGGATGGCAATGGGCTGACACTTTGAATTTAGCCAGCGCGGGGTGAGCATAACAGGAAGTTTCTCTACCAGGTCGCGGATGATCTCAAAAGAAGCACTGCCTGAACCAATAATAATAGAAGCCCGAAGTACGGTGAGGCTTGCCTTTGCCTGATCCAGAATATCTTCCACATGCCTTCTTGATGCCAGGTGCTCCGATAGTTGTGCCGCATTTGAAATGCCGCTTAGGTAAATGATCTGCCGGGCAGTTGTAGTGTTCAGGTAAGCGACAAAGTTTGCTGCTGATTCCTGTTCTGCTTTTGTAAAATCATTACCCCACGCTCCCATAGAATGAACCAGGTAATATGCTGCGTCTATAGTTTTGGGCAGCACCTTCAACGAGTCAGGTTGCAGTAAATCGCCTTTTGAAATTTGTACTTTATCTTTAAGGGTGTCGGGTAGTTCAAAGCGGCGGGGGTCGCGCACCATACAGATTACCTCATGGCCCTGCTCTACCAGAACTGGTAGAATCCGCTTGCCAATGTAGCCGTTTGCTCCTGTTAAAAGTATCCTCATAGTGGCTGTCTTTATTGCCGTGTCGCTTATGTAAAACAGCAAAGTTACAGCTATGTTCTGACCAAAACGAGAGATAGTTTCATGTAAAGGGTATAGTATAGAAGGCTTTGTTTTACAGATGCTATAGTTGTGTAAGTTGTTGGTTTATAGTTGATATAATAGGGGTTTGAAAAATAACTTTAAAAAATTTTCATCCATAATTTTGTTTCTTGAGTAAACCTATTCTAAGTTTGCATCATCAAGTCAATGATCCCTTGCGGTTATTGATTTATAAAGAAGCGTGGAGAGACAGGCTCTGTGAAACGCTAGCAACCTAACAACTCGGTTAAGGTGCTAATTCCTGAATCCGGAAGTACCGGATGAATATAAATTGATAAGAACATGAAAAAGGGAATTAAGCCAACACATCACAGTTTTGTATTTTATCCGGTAGGTCAACTACTCGGACTCTCTCATTTATTTGCCTTCAGGTTCATGCGAATGCAAACCTGTTGTTGCTGTCGCTAATCTTTTAGCTTCCCGAATTTTTTGTGCCCCGCAGGCTGCTGCAGGTTTATACCTGTAAGCCAACTGCTGTATCTGCACATCTATTTTGCCTTTCACAAATAACTCATTTTATACTTTTTAACCAGCATAATCATGTCTAATACACACCGATTCGAAACATTACAGCTACACGCAGGCCAGGAAATAGATCCAACTACACGTTCCCGCGCTGTTCCTATTTACCAGACCTCTTCGTACGCTTTTAAGGATGCCGCTCATGGTGCCAACTTGTTTGCGCTAAAAGAGTTTGGTAACATCTACACTCGCATCCAGAACCCGACAACCGATGTTTTTGAGAAACGCGTGGCTGCCCTGGAAGGTGGCGTGGCGGCAGTAGCAGTGGCATCGGGTCAGGCAGCACAGTTCATTGCACTTACCAATATTCTGCAGGCTGGCGATAATTTTGTTACTACAAGCTTCCTGTATGGGGGTACTTATAACCAGTTTAAGGTTTCGTTTAAGCGCCTGGGCATAGAGGTGCGCTTTGCGGCGGACGACGAATCGCAGACCTATGAGAAGCTCATCGATGAAAACACCAAAGCGATTTACCTGGAAACGATAGGCAACCCGCGCTTTAACATTCCGGATTTTGAAACTATAGCTGCATTGGCCAGGAAGCATGACCTGCCACTAATTGTGGACAATACATTTGGTGCAGGCGGTTACCTGTTCAGGCCGCTGGAACATGGCGCGAACGTGGTGGTAGAATCTGCTACTAAATGGATTGGCGGACACGGTACAAGCATTGGCGGGGTTATAGTTGATGGTGGTAATTTTAACTGGGGCAACGGTAAATTTCCGCAGTTCTCAGAACCATCCGAAGGCTACCATGGGCTTAACTTCTGGGAAGTATTTGGTGCAGACGGGCCGTTTGGCAATATCGCTTTCGCAATTAGAGCTAGGGTAGAAGGTTTGCGCGATTTTGGTCCTGCCATTTCTCCGTTTAACTCTTTCCAATTGTTGCAGGGCCTTGAAACACTCTCGCTGCGAGTAGAAAGAACGGTACAAAATGCACAGGCACTGGCCGAATGGCTGGAACAGCACGAACTAGTAGAAAGCGTGAACTATCCGGGGCTTGAGTCGAGCAGATACCACGAGTTAGCAAAGAAGTACCTGAAGCGCGGTTTCGGTGGCGTGTTGTCTTTTAAACTGAAAGGCGACAAGAAACAAGCCGAAACGTTCGTGAATAACCTGCAGCTGGTAAGTCACCTGGCTAACGTAGGCGATGCTAAAACGCTGATCATACATCCGGCATCAACCACACACCAGCAACTATCGGAAACAGAACAAATCAGTGCCGGTGTAGAGCCAACGTTGCTGCGTGTATCGTTAGGCATCGAACACATCGAAGATATAAAAGCAGATTTTGAGCTGGCTTTTGCTGCAGTTAAAACTGCTGTGGCCGAGCCGGTGCTTTATTAAGATAACATTTGCTGGCGCGAGTTTGCAACTCATGCTACATATAGTGTCGGATTTGTAATCCGGCTGGGCGGGACGCTCAACTATAGTTCGACACGAGCGAGGACGCTCGCGCCAGCATGATAAAGAGTAAAATATATTTCCAATGTCCGCACAACAACAAATTTTCCATTACCAACAGGAGTTCAGGTTGGAATCAGGCGCAGTATTGCCGGGGTTTCAGCTTGCTTATACAACCTATGGCAAACTGAGTCCGCAACGCGATAATGTAGTGTGGGTTTGCCATGCCCTAACCGGAAGTGCCGACTTTACAGCATGGTGGAGCGGCTTGTTCGGTGAAGGCAAACTATACGACCCGGAAGACTGGTTTATAGTTTGCGCCAACACGCTGGGCGGTTGCTATGGTTCCACAGGGCCACTATCTGTTAATCCCGATACGCTGAAGACTTATTTCCATAGTTTCCCGCAGTTAACCAACCGCGACATAGTGGCTGCATTTGAGTTGCTACGACAGGAGCTGGAACTGGAGCAGGTGCATACCCTGATTGGTGGTTCGTTGGGCGGACAGCAGGCATTAGAGTGGGCATTGCAGCAACCGGATGCGTTCCAGCGGTTGGTGCATGTGGCATCTAACGCACGCCACTCAGCCTGGGGGATTGCCTTTAACGAAAGCCAGCGCATGGCCATACGCCAGGACCCGACCTGGATAGAAAATAGTGAAACAGCAGGTCGGGAAGGTTTGAAAACGGCAAGAGCCATCGCTATGCTTTCGTACCGGCATTATAAGGGATATGAGCTTAGCCAGCAGGAGCCAGGCAACAGCATCACCGATAACTATAGAGCCGCCAGCTACCAAGTATATCAGGGCGAGAAACTGGCAACCCGCTTTAACGCCTATACCTACTGGCTGCTATCAAAAGCAATGGACTCCCACAACATAGGGCGTGGGCGCGGCGGAGTAGAAAATGCATTGCAGCGCCTGAAAGCAAAAACCCTTTTTGTAGGGGTTGATACCGACCTGCTTTTTCCGGTGGAGGAGCAGCGTTTTCTGCATGAGCAGGTACCGGGGTCGAGCTTCGCGTTGCTGCGCTCCGACTATGGCCACGACGGTTTTCTGGTGGAAACTGAACAGCTGGCAGATGCAATTAACAGGTTTTATCAAGCAGAAACTATAAATCAGGAATACTATGAAAAACAGGCAGTCTAACATCAGGCTTGGAATCTTTGGGTTTGGTTGTGTGGGGCAGGGGCTCTACAATGTGGTACAAACTATAGCGCAGGCAGGTATAGAGGTGGCCAAGATCTGTGTAAAAGACAGAGAGAAGCCACGCACTTTGCCGACAAGTGCTTTCACATACGATCCGCAGGAGCTGTTGCAGGATACCAGCATAAACATTCTGGCCGAACTCATCAGCGATGCAGACGAGGCCTATCATATTGTAAAGCAAGCCTTGCTGGCCGGAAGAACTATAGTTTCGGCTAATAAGAAAATGCTGGCCCGACACCTGCCTGAACTCATAACACTGCAGCAGAACTATGGCGGTACCCTGCTTTATGAGGCAGCCGTTGGAGGCAGTATTCCGATCATCCGTACCCTGGAGAGCTACTACAGTGCAGAGCCGCTAACAAAAGTGAGGGGCATCCTGAATGGGTCGTCCAACTATATACTCACCAAAATGGAAGCCGAAAGTTTGAGCTATAGTTTAGCGCTACAGCAGGCGCAGGAGCTTGGGTTTGCCGAAGCCATTCCTACCCTGGATGTTGGTGGTTACGATACAGTTAACAAACTGAGCCTTATTGCTGCACATGGTTTCGGAGCTACCGTGCAGCCGGAAGACGTACTACGCTTTGGCATTAATACCGTTACCGAAGCAGATCTGACTATAGCCCAAACTATAAACAGCAGGATAAGATTAGTAGCTACTGCAGCTGTAGATGAGGATAATAAGTTAACCCTGCGCGTACTGCCAACTTTTGTTACAGAAGCCGATGAACTGTACTATGTGCAGAACGAAACAAACGGCGTATCCATTGACCCTGTTTTTGCCGGGGAACAGTTCCTGAAAGGCAGCGGGGCAGGCAGTTTTCCTACTGGTTCTGCGGTCTGGGCGGATGTGTCTGCAGCCATAGCAGGCTACCGGTACACCTACCCAAAAGCAGCTAAAAAGACCGTAGCAATAAATCAGGAAAGCGAACTTTTTTTATACCTGCGTTGCACCGAAGAGGTAGAGTTAGCCCCAGCACTGAAACTTCGTCTGAATTTACTGCAAACCACCGCTGGAGATAGCATTTATAGTTTGCTTATCAAAGAAAGGGAATTACTTCGGTTACACTCGTATTTGTCAGATCAACAGGTTTTTGTAGCAGAAATCACCGCGGAACAGGCTAAGTTAATTGCATTACAGTCTGGGGTTGCTGAGGCAATGATTTACTAAAGTCTTCCATGTAGATTAACTGTGAGAATTTAGGAGTTGTTTTAATTGTATTATATAAAGGGGGTTGAGTTAGTAGGATAGTCTAAATAGTAAGTGAGGATTGTAGCTATAAATTGTAACTGCACGTACAACAAGTAATTACAGGTATCCAATTCTCAACGTTAGAAACTATGAAGACTATTCTACCCTTGCTCATTATTATACTCACTGTGTTTGCTGGTACCGGTTGCAGGCAGGAAAACGTCTCTCCGATACGCAACGTGCGCTTCGATCCGAAGCTGCTGAACCCACTTAAAATTGCGAACAATTGCACCAACTATAGTTATAAAGCCGGACGTTCACTTCGCCACCTGGGCACCGTACATACCGGCCAGGTAGTAGTAGCATTCCGTGATGGCATGACAGATGCACAGCGTACCGAAGCCCTATCAAAACATGGTTTCGTTACAGGTATTTTAAGCCAGCGCGCCAGCCAGTCGGGCATGATGTATACACTTGGTTTGGTAAGCGGCCTTAATTGCGCCCAGGCCGAACAGGCTGTACGCGAACTAACTAAGGATAAAGCTATAGTTTATGCAGGCCCAATGTTTTTGGTTGAAGGCGGTCAAGCTGTAGGGTTAAGCAACGAAGTATTAGTGCGTGCTGATGCTACTGGTATTGCTGTTTTGCAGCAGAAAGTAAAGGATTTTAATGGCAAAATTAGCGGCCCATTAGGTGCCGATACGTATATGGTGCAGCTCAACAAGCAAGCGAAAGGCAATGCACTGGATTTTGTGAATGTGCTGAACCAGGAGGCTGGCATACTGAATGCCTCACCTGACTTTATGCTGGCTCCATAGTTATAGTTTGATTTAGGATCAATAAAAAAGCCTGCTTCTATAGTTCGGAAGCAGGCTTTTTTTGCGCATTTAGCTTTTAGTTAAACTATAGGTAGATAGCATTTACCCGGTCGCGCAGGTTATAGCCCGATGCCATTACCTCGCCGTAAGCACCGGCTGTTCTGATGGCAACCAGGTCTCCGCGGTTGGTTTCGGGTAGCATCACAGCCTTGCCAAAGCAGTCACTAGACTCGCAGATCGGGCCTACCACATCGTAGCGTTCTTCCTGCTTATCGCTGGTCAGGTTCTCAATTTTGTGGTACGACTGGTAAAGTGCCGGACGGATCAGCTCGGTCATGCCAGCATCCAGAATGGCAAAATTAGTTGAGATCCCTTTCTTGATGTACAGTACTTTAGAAATCAGCGTACCGCACTGAGCTACCAGCGCACGGCCCAGCTCAAAGTGCACCTGTTGTCCTGGGCGCAGCTCCAGAAACTGATTGAATAAACCAAAATAAGCAGCGAAATCAGGAATCAGGTTTGCATCCGGATTATAGTAATCCACCCCAAGACCACCGCCTACGTTTATATGTTGTAGTGTAATGTTACGGGCAATAAACCACTCCTGGAATTCATTCACTCTTGTGCATAGGTTCTTGAACACATTCAGGTCTGTTATCTGAGAACCAATGTGGAAGTGAATACCGATCAGCTCTATGTTCTCAAGCGTCTTCAGCAGGTCTAGCACACTTTCGAGCTCCCAGGCATTAATGCCAAACTTGTTCTCTTCCAGGCCGGTGGTAATATACTTGTGCGTGTTGGCATTTACATTTGGGTTAATGCGCAGCGCTATTCTTGCCTTGGTGCCTTTGGCGGTTGCCAGCTCGTTCAGTACTTCCAGTTCGTGGCTCGACTCGCAGTTGAAGCAAAAAATATCCTGCTCCAGTGCGTAGTTTATTTCTTCATCCGATTTACCAACACCTGCAAATACCACATGTTCCGGCTTAAAACCGTTTTCGATGGCGCATTTTACTTCATTTCCGCTTACGCAGTCAGCCCCGAATCCAGCCTGCAGCATTTCGGCAAGGATAGGTGCATTTGCATTTGCCTTTAAGGCATAGTGTACGTGGTAGTTATATTTGGCTGCTTCGGCACTTGCATTTTGCAGGGTTTGCCTGAGCAGGTCTATATTATATACATAAAAAGGAGTGGTCTGCAGCTGCAGCTCCTGTAAATGTTGTTTCAGCATGGTCGCGTTTCTTAAAAAATCCCTTCGTTCAGCTTTGTTAGCGCCTCTACTTTATCTTTTGTGTTTATCAGCAAGGTAATGTTGTTTTTGCTGCCGCCATACGAGATCATGCGCAATGGTATGTTCTTCAGCGACTCGAAAATACGAAGACCGGCTCCGCTCTTTTCAGCAATAAAATCACCTACTACGCAGATAATAGTCTGGTCAAGGTCCGTTTCTACCTGGCCAAACTCTTTCAGCTCAGCTACAATCTCGTTCAGGAATTTATTATTGTCTATAGTTAGAGAAACAGCAACTTCTGACGTGGTGATCATGTCGATCGGGGTTTTGTAGCGCTCAAATACTTCGAAAACGCTGCGCAGGAAGCCATAGGCTAACAGCATTCTGCCCGATTTAATTTTGATTGCCGTGATGCCATCTTTTGCAGCTACAGCTTTTATACCACCACCTGCAGTTTCAGATTTAATGATCGTGCCATGTGCTTCGGGCTTCATGGTGTTGAGCAGGCGTACTGGTATGTTTTGCTGTTTTGCCGGCAACACACTGCTTGGGTGCAGAATCTTGGCGCCAAAGTAGGCAAGCTCGGCTGCTTCATCAAAAGAAAGCTCTGCAATCGGGCGCGTGTTTTTAACTATGCGCGGGTCGTTGTTGTGCATTCCGTCAATGTCGGTCCATATCTGGATCTCCGATGCGCCCACAGCGGCACCGATCAGCGATGCAGAATAGTCTGAGCCACCACGCTTCAGGTTATCTATCTCGCCAAAAGCGTTGCGACAGATATAACCCTGCGTTATGAAAAGCTTTGTATCCGGATATTTCTCCAGCTCTGTTTTGATGTTCTTGGCAATATAAGCGGCATCTGGCTCTTCGTTCTCATCGATCTTCATGAAGTTAAGAGCTGGCAGCAATACAGAGGTAATGCCCTGCTCTTCCAGGAAGAACTGAAACAGTGCCGTTGAAAGCAGTTCACCTTGTGCAAGTACTGCTCGCTCTTCATGAATCGTGAATAGGTCCTGTGTATAGGCCCTGATATTATCAAAATGATGATCGATCAGCTCGTTTGCCTGTTTCTTTTTATCGGAAGTGTTGTAGAGCGATTCTACAACCTGTTTATAGTTATCATGGAGCGCATCAATCAGCGCATTCGCGTTTTCGTTCTTGTTCTGGTACAGCGTTTCAGCTATTTCTACCAGCTTGTTGGTTGTGCCCGACATAGCAGACAGCACCACAATTTTACTGTCGCCGTTCTGAATCAGGTTCGCGACATCTCTCATTCTATCAGCAGACCCCACAGAGGTGCCGCCGAATTTCATTACTTTCATCTAAAAGCTATAGTTGTATTTTAAGGTAGCTGCAAAATTAACAAAAAGCGGGCAGCTTTCGGGTATTGGCAGGTGCGCAAAAATACAAAAAAGGCCAGCTTTTTTAGCTGGCCTTTTTCAGGTTATTATAGTTGCTCTAACTTATTGCTTCATTAGTTTAGTTGAAAGGTTATTTTGCGTCCCTCTCACTTTCAGAATGTAGATACCTGCAGGCAGGTTGCTCGGAAGAACCTGGTATGTATTGGCGCCGGCCTGTAATTTTATAATTGTGCTGTAAACTTCGCGGCCCTGCAAGTTATATAATTTAAGTGTTGCTGGTTCTGCTGCCTGGGTAACTATAGTTACAGTAAGGTTTTCGGAGAACGGGTTAGGATAAGCCTGTAGTTTACTGTCAGATAATAATTCGTTATTACTTAAAGCAATGGTTTTACTATAGTCGCTGGTGCCATCAAAATCTACCTGTTTCAGCCTGTAAAATGCCATACCCGGCAACGGTGACTCGTCAGTGAACTTGTATTTTATTGTCCGGTTGGTGGTGCCATTCCCGTTTACACTGCCAATTTTAACAAAAGTCTTGTTGTTGGTACTGCGTTCTACATCAAAACGCTTGTTATTCAGTTCCGAAGCGGTAGTCCATTGCAGTACTACTTTATAGTTTGAGTAAGAAGCTGTAAAATTCACTAATTCAACAGGAAGCGGGGTAATATCGCCCGGGCGTATAGATGGGCTGTAAAACCTGATGTATAACGGAAGGTCTGTTACCCGGCCTGTCATATCAGTTATGCGGATCGTAAAGTTATAATCCCGGTTTGCCATCAAACGCTCAACATTATCTACAGAAATGTTTCCGTTAGTAGTATTCAATACCGTACCGGAAGGTAAAGATCCTAATATCAGCTGAGCGGATTGTATACCCTCTGTGTCTGAAGCACTTGCAATAACTTCGCGGTAAGCATATTCAGTTACCAGCTTATTGGTTCTAACACTGTATTCTGAAGGGCAGTTAACTGTTATAATCACCTCGCTGTTTGTTGTGCCTGTGCACGAGGTAACAGCCCAGTTAAAAACATATTTTCCTGATTCAAGACCAATCACCTCAGTGTTATATCGGGTAGCATCTTTAAATTTAGGGTCTGCAGTAGCTGTTGCAGGTTTCGATACAAGAGTCCATCTGCCTGTTCCCGTGCCAGGGTCGTTACCCGCTAAGTACGTAAAGGCACAAGCTGTTTGAGCTGACCCGGCATTAGCAATTGTCCCACTTGTAACCTGTACCGTTACTTCCTGGGTCAGATATGGATTACAAGTGCCATTGTTTATTACCTGAACCTGATAAGTATAGATTCCGGCAGGGAGTGCCGCAGTAGTTACTGTCTGTACTCCGTTATTTCCAGTAATGTTAGAGCCCACCTGAGCGCCATTATCTTTTCTGACTACTTTGTAAGTATAACCAGTTTGGGTAGCTACAGAAATAGTTACTGTATTATTAACACAGATGGTGGTATTGCTTATAGTTACCGCTCTTGATACATCTGGGCCACCATTTACTGTTACCGTTCTAAGAAACGTGTTTTCGGTAGAGCAGCCGGTAGCCAGACTCTTGATCACAACACCAAACTCTGTAGTACGGGCAACTGGTTGTGCAGGAAAACTTAGATCGCCGGTGGCAGTAGGTACTATTACAGTAGAAAGTGCAGCCTTTGTAACGTTATTGATTAGCTGGTAGGAGTGCTGGGCATCTGCTGCCTGTACTGTTATAGTTACAGGAGTATTGGGGCAGGCAACATCTGTAGCTGAAGCTACTACAGAGAATGTTTTTGGTACCGTCGGGTGTAGTTCAACCGTCATCTCGCCTCCAATCGGGTCAGAGCAGTCAGCACCTACTTTTATAGTTCTTATCTGCACTATAGTGCCTGGAGTGTTTACTGGGTCTGATTGCAGCGTGATTGCAGAACCCGTACCCAGAACCGAAGGGCCAAATTGTGTGTATGCTCCGTTAGTTTCTTTTCTGTAAATATTGTAGATAACGCCACCCTGAGTTGATGGAATTCTGATAAATGCCGGAGTGCCCGGGCAGAATTTAGGCTCAGTAAACGTTGGTATAACTGTTGAGCTGACCGGATTACACTTTATAGTTACTGGCTGTGAGTGCGCACTGGTACAAGCGTCCTGGCCACCATTCGGGTCTTTTGCAGTAACAGTTAGTTTTGCCCCGGCATAAATTTCGAATGGAGAGATGTTGCTGAACAGGAAGCGGCCATTGGAATCTGCAATCTGAGTAATCGCAGCCCCGTCCTTATCTACATAAACAGAACCATTGATAAAGAGTGTAATAAGTGCTCCTGCAGGTGCAGTGCCTCTCACACTGGTGTTCCCTTCGAAAATATCATTACTGTTTTCAGTGCCAAGTACTGCAAGGTTGCTGGCATTATATAGGGTGCTAATACCTATGCTATTTGAAGTAACGCTCTCTGATTTACTAGGAGCAGTTGCCCTTGCTGTAATTGTACCTGAACTGCTCTGTGAGATAGTAGCCGTCCATGTGCCATGTGAGTTAACAGTTGTGCTGCCTACTTCCACATTATTAACATAAACCAGTATTGTTGTTCCCGCTACCTCTGTTGATATACCCGAAACGGTTGTTGTAGGGCCACAATAAATACCTGTAACTATAGGAGCTGACGTAACAGCCTGTACAATTAGTACATTCGAAGTTTCAGCTTGATTACATCTATTTACATCAGGTGTGGCTGTAATAGAAATCCGATCTCCAACAGCTAGTGTAACACCGCTTAAATTAATTGTCCAATTAGGATTTGTTGCTGTGGTATTTGCTGTTTTATTTGAAACGGCAACACCATTCCTAAAAAGTTGAATGATACCAGAAGCTGCGAAAGTGCCAGTGAGCTGAGTTGTATTTACTGAAAGCGTTGCGGTTGTAATTTTAGGTATCGGATTTATTATTCCATCATTCTTATTATAGCATACAGTATTTGATGGTCCAGACTCGCATCCACCTGTAGGGGTTACTCTAATCAGGTAAACTCCAGTATCAAAACATTGGCCCGTTTGACATGCGTAGCTATCTGAAAAAGGAGCAGTTGCAGGCGATATGGTTTTAGAAAATTCTAACACACCATTTTTATAAATTCTTACAACCTGTTCACCTGCAACAAAAGTTGTAAAGTTAATGCCTTTACCACCTGAAATGACGGATGTTATTTGCGGAGGTTGGGTATAGCAGCTACCCGTACCAACAGTTATTTCGTTGGAAAATTCGGAGATAAATTCATTGTCTGGCTTTACAGTGGCTTTAATTTTATCGCCAGTTAGTAGTAATGCAGCAGAAATTCCTTCTAGTCGCCAAGACCCATCTACTCTTACAGTAGTAATTCCAATATTAACATTATTTCTGTAAACAGTGATAAGTGATCCCTCTACTTCCTCTGAAAAGCCCGAAATTATAGTGCTGTTACTATAGATTGGGGAATTGATGGTTGGCGGAGTAGCCTTACTCGGTGTAAAGCCTGTATCCTTAATGTCAGTAGGAGTGGTTAGCGGTGTATTATTGATGATAGATTTCCATGCATCCACTATGGTACCTTTTATAACCCGGTCATCTATTCCGCCTAGATCGGATGCTACGCCAAAAATGCCACTTTTGGCACTGGTAATTGTCACCCCCGTCATGCGCAATAGAGAGGATTCGCTAATCGCCCCTCTGAAAGCAGTTAAAGGTACATAAAAGTCGTAGAAATAATCCGGGTCGCCGCCACCGGTCGAACCAGCAATAGACTTCTGGGAGTACTGATCTACCGAACCATTGAAGATGATGTCCCCTCCGGTGGTATTGGTGCGATGGTCGTAAACACGCACATCAAAGTTTGTTGCCAGCAATACCTCAAACTCAAAGCCGGGGTTGGGTGCATTTCCGTCTAACTTGTTATCTATATCAATCAGAATGCTGTAACCCTTGGAAGCTGTAGATTGGCCGGCAAGCCTGATTCGGAAGAGGAAGTTTTTACCATCAAAGTAAGAGGCCATTGGGGAGCCTACTATTTTGCCATTTGCATATACTCTGGGAGCAAAGTCAGTGTGGCCGTAACCGCCACCTGTTTTCAGGTCGGCTAGAGGCTCATCCATAAATACCGGAAACGGACGGAAAGGAATTTCACTATACTGAGGACCTTCGTCTAGTCTGTTGCCACCGACAAGCTGAAAACCTAGTGCTGTTTTAGAAACGTAACCATCACCGTTAGGGTCGAGTACCTTGTTGCCGCCATTAACGGCAATCTTATAGATGAGTCCCGGTGTCTGTGCCTGAGCTGTAGTAAAGATGCTCAAAATACACCACAGTAGTAGACTACTCTTTAGAGTAATCAGATAATTGCTTCTCATTTGGCTAAAAGTACACCGGTAATAATAGTTATAGGTTCTGCTTGCTTTATAGGTTGCCAGATAAGCCTGAACATACAAGCACCTTACTTGTTGTTTTAGATTGTTCTAATAATTCCATTGAACAATTTTAGTTTAAAGTCCATAAAGATTATTAGAAAAAGCTAAAGTTGCAACATGGATGCAAAGGTATGTTGAAAATTTCTAAAGTTAAATAGTAATATTTTGCTTTATTATTCTGGCTTTGTTTGATAAACTATAATATAGAGCTTCCTATATATTTGGTTGGATAAAGAATTTAAGCTGTTTAGTTAAAAGGTAATTTGTGAAGGTGAATTTGACTTTACCGGGAAAATATTTGTGAAAATAAAATAGCTCAGTCCGATATAGAAACTATAAGTAATAAGAAATCAGTGGTTTATAGGTTGTGATGATGTGGCAGGTGGTAGACTCATAAATTATACTGCTATGTTCTGTGAGGTCTGTCATAGTTCAATTCGCTCTGGCGCAGTAGGATTAAAAATAATAGTGCCGGCTCCATGGCCGGCACTATTATTTTTAATCCTTTAAGATTCGGGTTGTGTGATTGGTTTCAGGTGATGTAACCCGAAGCAGGTAAACACCACTCTCTAAATTGCTCATAGGCAAACTATAGGTATTCAGGCCTTCATCTAGCGTTATCGTTTCAGTTTTCAAGATCCTGCCCTGCATACAATAGAGCGCGAGCGTGGCCTGTGTTGTGGCTGGCGCTGTTATGTGTGCCACTGCGTCTGTCTTTACAGGGTTTGGGTAAGCCTGGATGCTGGTGTTATAGTTAAAGTTCCGGTTTTTGAGCGCAACCGTTTTGCTGTAAATGTAAGTCCCGTCGTAGTCGACCTGTTTTAATCTGTAGTAACTTTTGCTCTCTTTAAACCTGGCATCGTGGTACGAGTAGGATAGTTTAACAGAGCTGTTTCCAGCACCTTTTACTCTCCCTATTTCTTCAAAGGATTTCCCATCAGCACTTTTCTCAATCACAAAGTAGTCGTTGTTAAGCTCGGTAGCCGTAGTCCAGGTCAGGAACGCTCCATCGTTAACGGCTCTTGCAGAGAAACTGACAAGGGTAATAGGTAAAGGTATTATGGCGCCTGACAGTATGGTGTAAGTTGCATTTGTCAGCGCCTTTATTCCATAGTTATCTGTTGCTGTGTAAGTAAAAAAGGCTGGACTCACATAGGTGTCAAACATTTCAAAATGGAGCAACTCTGCCTGAGCAGGAGTCAGGACCTGGCCCGGTACCACACTAGAACCGTTTAAGGTTAGTCTTCCCTGAGAACCTCGTGGCACACTTAAAATTGTAAAGCTGGAAATACTTCCGTCAGGGTCTGAAGCCAGCAGAGGAGCGAGTAATTGAGCATTCTTGTTATCAGGGTCAATTGTAAAGCTTACATCTGTTACAGTAGGTGGTGCGGCTACCGGTATTATATAAGTGCCTGCGTTAGAACTTGCGCCATTGTTATCTATAGCTCTGAAGGTGATCAGCACATTGCCGCTATAGTTTGAAGCAGGCAGAAACGATAGGCCATTTAGTATCCCGCTCTCTGTTTGGTAGGTGTTGTTGCCGGTTATAGCTTTGCCGTTCAGATAAAGTGTGCCCGCCTGAGTTGGCGAAACCTGATCTATCTGGTAAGCTGTGATATAACCATCAACATCGGTACCAGCCAGTGGCGGCAGGTTTACATGCTGCTGAGCTGCATTTGATACTGCGGGAATGGTTTTGCTTTCAATAACCGGGATCTGGTTAACCGGAACCACCTCTATATTAAGAAAATAGTTTGCCGTCCCGGATGTAACGCCTTTGTTATCGGTAACGGTGTAAGTGAAGCTTGTTCTGATTGCTCCTTTGCCGCTCTGATTTGGGTTGTAGTATAGCTGACTTGTGTTAACTACACTGCCAACTCCTAAAACCGGAGATCCCGAAGCATTCGCAGAAAGCCAACCTGTGCTGGGCAGGCTTGTAATCGTGTACCTTTCTATAGTTCCGTCGAAGTCGACAGCATTGAGCGGGAATGGGAGTAAGCTGTAAGATTTGCCGGATGAGATGAGGTTTGATGTAACATTACGGGCGATGGGAGCACCGTTTATAGGTATGATGTACAAAACAACAGATGAACTGGCAGTACCTCCCTTGTTTATAGTTTGGTAAGTGAAAGTAGCATTGCCATAAAACGACAATTCCGGATCGAACGATAATTGGGCCGCATCTGCCGGTGAAATCTCCTGGCCTTTTAATACTTCATTACCTCTCATGTATAGTCTGCCTTGCACAGGATCGGGAATGGTTAAAATTTTGTAGCGCTCTATATCTGCTGCAGTTTCGGGGGCGATAGGTTGCAAGGAGTTAATTGGCATGGCAGGGTCGTTGCTCGAGATCAGCCCGATATGTTTAAGTGTGGTAAAGCTAACACCTTCCACTTTGGCCTCCACTTGTGCACGCGGTCCTTCGCAACCAGCCGGACTAACTGCAGACACATAGTAGAAGGTATTCGTACTTATTGGAGGTGTTGTGAAAGTACTGCTCGTGGCACCATCTATAGGTATTCCGCCGGCTTTCACAGCGTACCATCGGAATGTATGGTTTGCAGGCGCACTTGCAGTAAGTGTTACTGAGCCTATGCCTTGTGTTACACCATCTTTTACGGTTGGGACAGCTGGAACACTTTGTAGTAAGATCCGGAAAGCCTCACTTGAGTTGGGCTGGTTACCACCAGCGTTAGTGAAAAGTACTCTGAAATATTTGTTATGATGTTCCGAAGTTGTCGTGAAACTATATGCTAAACCTGTAGCCCCTGCAATATTAGTGTAAGGACCATTCTGTGCATTACTCACTTGCCACTGGCGGTTATCAGCATGATTAGAAGGTAAGTCGACCTGTAGGTTAATAACGCTGTTCAAGCAGGCCTCTACATTTACGACTTTAGGTGGGTTGTTTTGAGCATGAGCTATGACACTAAAAAATACAGACCACAATAATAAACTACCTCTGCAAATAGTGAAGAATTGTTTTTCCATTTTCAGCTAATAGTAAATACAACTTAAGTGTTTAGGGTATCGGATTTTGCTTACCTGTGCATCAACAATAAGGCCTTTGCTTTTAAAACAGGATATATTTTATATTTTCATTGTGTATGCCAAGTAAGGCGTTATATGAAATAGTTGAAATAAGATAATTATTTTGAATTGCGAATATAGTGCCCAGGCTTTATATAAAAAAACCTATTTTTCTTGTATTATGTCGGTAAGGCCCTTTTGGGGTTAAAAAAGAAGGGAATTTAAGTGTGGTATATTCGTGATCAACTACCTGATCGTGAGTATGATGCTGGAAGCATTTCCTCCAAATCCGGCAGCATTAACCAAGACACGTTTACAAGCAGTAAATTTTGTTCCGGCAGGCAGAATATTAGAGTAGGGGAAAGAATTTGATTTGTACTTTTTTAATGTTTTTAATAAATAAATTGCAAGCTGCAGACTTAAAGCACCAGACGCGCCTAACGTGTGCCCCAGTAAATGTTTGTTTGTAGTAATATTAGGAAGGCTACAGCCAAACACGCTTTTGATGGCATTTAATTCAGCTGTATCGCCGGCAAAGGTACCTGGGGTATGCGTTATGATTACATCAACCTGTTGGTCATTTTTCGGCAACTGTTGCAATGCATGGCGCATACTTTGCTGAAAATTCAGCCCTTCAGCAGAAATCCCGGTCTTACTTTTAATAGGCTCAAACCCGAGACCGATAGCCTCTACAACTATAGTTCCTGCTTCCAGCTTCTCTTCTGACTGTAGCTCTAAGGCCAGTACCGCAGCTCCTTCGCCTAATACAAACGTATTCTGCTTAACAGCGGCATACGGCTGACAAGGATATGGCTGATTATATAGCTTGGAATAAATACCAACCGCTTTCATCTGGGCGATGGTAAAGTCGGTGAGGGGGGCTTCGGTGCCGCCGGCTAAAAAGCGTTTTGCCATGCCCGCCTTTAGCCACGCAGTCGCATTGGCAACCGCCATAAGCGCCGTACTGCAGGTTATAGAATGACTGATCTGAGTGCCGCCCGCATTTACAGCATGTGCCACCCAGCTTGATAAGTTGCCTAATGTTGTAGTCGGTGAAGATGAAGAAGCCAACCGTCCATCCTGAAGATCCTGGAAATGCTGCTCCAGTAAACCTGTTGCACCGCGTGAAGAACCAATATTTACGCCCAGGTCATGGTCTGTATAGTTACTTTGCAGCCATCCTGCTTCTGCTGCTGCCTGTCGTGCAGCATTTACCGCCATCAGTACAGAACGGTCGAGGTGCTTATAGTTTGGGTTCTGCTTAATTAACTGTTGAAGCTGTTGTTCCGAAGCTTCTGAGAGAGCTGCAACCGGTGTAGGTTGGCCCTGGTGTAGTATCTTTTTAAAAGCTGGAACACCTGATGCATAAGCTGCAGCTATAGTTTCAGCGTCGTGCCCCAACGCCGAGATAGCGCCAATGCCTTTAAGTACGATATGTTGTTTGTCTGTTTGCAAACCGATGCAAAGGTAATGTGCCTGAACCGCAGGTTAATGAGAATTAGAGGATTTTAGATGTTGTCTGAAAAATCAACTATAGTTCAGTTGTTACTAACCAGCTGCTGCATGCCTTTTATAGTCTGATAAACTTTAGCTAACTGTTCGTCTGTAATGCAGTAGGGTGGAATGATGTAAATAATGTTGCCCAACGGTCGGAGGATCACACCTTGTTCCAGGGCATAGTTATAGAAGGTATCGCGCAGGTTGCTAAAGTAGGAGGTACTTTCATCGGCAAACTCTATGGCTATAATCGTTCCGCGCTGACGGACTTCTTTAATGCCCGGCAATGGTGCCAGTTCTGTTGCAAAAGCCTGGTGTCGCGCTGCTATGTGAGCAATGCGCTGTTCTGTTTCCGGGCTTGTAGTTAGCTCGAGGCTGGCAATACCGGCTGCGCAGGCCACAGGGTTAGCTGTATAGCTATGGCCATGGAATAAGGTTTTGCTTTTATCGTTTGCCAGAAAAGCCTCGTAAATGCGGTTGCTGCAGGTGGTTACACCTAGCGCCATCGTGCCGCCCGTAAGTCCTTTTGATAAGCACACCATATCAGGTTTTTGCTGCAGGTAATGGCTGGCAAACAATTTTCCTGTACGCCCAAAACCGGTCATTACTTCGTCGGCTATAGTTAGGATGTCATGCTGCTGGCAGATCGTTAGCAAGTTGTCCAGTACTGCTGGTTCATACATCACCATGCCTGCTGTACCCAATACCAGTGGCTCGTAAATAAAGGCAGCTATATCTCCGGAAGCTGCATGGGCTTCAAGCTGGACTATTGTTTCGTTCTCATTTCCGGGAATAGGCACATCTATAAATGCCACCTCAAAAAGGTAAGACCAGAACGGGGCTGTAAAAGCACTGCGGCTGCTCACCGACATGGCGCCAAATGTATCGCCGTGGTAAGAGTCTCGGAAAGCGATGATCTTTCGTTTAGGCGTGCCTTGATTTGCCCAGTATTGTATGGCCATTTTCAGGGCGACTTCTACGGCAGTAGAGCCATTGTCAGAATAAAACACACGACTTTGGCCTTCCGGCAGAATGCGAAGTAGGCCTTCAGCAAGTTCTACGGCAGGCTGGTGCGTAAATCCGGCAAAAATTACGTGTTCTAAAGTTTGCAGCTGCTCCGATACCTTTTTTGCAATATGTGGGTGGGAGTGACCGTGCAGGTTTACCCACCACGAGGCCACAGCATCAATATATTCCTTCCCCCTCTCGTCATAAAGCAACGCACCTTCACCGCGAACTATAGGCACAGGCAAAGCAGCAGTTTTCATTTGCGTGTAAGGGTGCCAGATAACCTGATTGTCGCGGGTAGCTAAGTTTTGTGAATTGCCTGTCGTGCTCATAATCCGGATTAGTTACTATAGTTGTATTTTAATCGTTTCAGAATTTTGCGGCCACGGCTCTGCATAGCCGGCGATCCATCCTTTAAATAAAACTCGGTCTGCTCTCTGAGCTCTTCCTTTATCCACTCAAATTCTGTTGAAAGGAAAAGTAGTATTTCCAGGCAATTTACCCGCACCGCAATGGGTGTTTCAGGTAGTATCAGCCATTCAAAAACTGTTTCAACAACCTGTTCGCGGTCGGCTATAGTTGCCCATGCTTCACGGCGTGGTGTGCTGGCTTTAGGATTGGTATAGCGCAGCAAAATATTTGTGAAATGGCGGCGACAGCTGGCGTTTTGCTGTTGGGGCAGGGAACGGATAAATGCCGGAAGGTGAGGCAGGAATACCTCAGGATGTTCAGTCTCTACATTTTCCAGCACCCAGGCCGCCCTGAATGCAACCGAGGTATTAGCTGTTTCAAAACAAAGCTCCAGCAACTCCGAAATGCTTATATTGCCTTTATAAGCTAAGGATGCAAGTTGCTGCACATCAGCCTTTGTTAAAGTTTGAGAAAGCGCTTTTTGTAATTGCTGGTTATTCATTGGCTGCGTACGTTACCTGTGCCGCCTGTTATGCTGAGTAAACAATGCTATAGTAGAGTTGTTTCGATATCGTAATATTTAAAGGTAATTCTTAAACTGTGCTGCGTATTCGGCTATAGTTTCCGGGCAGAAATCGGCTTCCTGGCGGATAGATGGCAACCTACGAAGCCCAGTGTATTTCACTATAAAATCTTCGGTAGAGCTGTTTTCTTCGCCGTTAAAAATAATGCCTGCTACCGGTACTTTTCGGTAACGCAGCACTTCAGCGGTTAGCAACGTGTGGTTGATACTTCCAAGGTAGTTTCTGGATACCAACACTACTTCCAGGCCAAGCTGCTGTACCAGGTCCAGGATCAGGTAGCGTTTGTTGAGTGGCACCATCAGTCCGCCTGCACCTTCCACAATCAGGTTATTGCTTGTTTCTGGCAGGCTGATATTGCGAACGTCTATCTCAATACCCTCGGCAGCTGCAGCCATGTGTGGCGATGCGGCCATTTTAAGACGGTAAGCTTCGGGGTGGAAAACAGAAACAGGGTTGGAAACCAGGCTTTTTACCGTGTCTGTGTCTGTAAAGTCGAGTCCGCCAGCCTGTACTGGTTTCCAGTAATCAGCCTGCAGTGCTTCGGTTAAAATGGCGGCAGCAACGGTTTTTCCCACTTCCGTACCGATGCCTGTTACAAAATAGCGTTTCATATAAAGTTAGCAATGGCCTGCGCGAGGCCCACAATTTCTTCTTCTGTATTAAATGCATGTACTATTATACGCAGCCGCTCGCTGCCTTTGGGCACCGTTGGCGATAGCACAGGCCGTATATCAAAGCCCTGTTGTTGCAGCAATAAAGCCATTGGCTTTAACTGCGTAGCATCCTGCAGCATCACAGAAAGTATAACACTATCTGCAGGTGTGCAACGGATGCCTTTTATGTTGTTTAATTGTCCGTATAGTTGCCTTGCCAGTTTATTTACCAGTTGCCTCTCGGCTTGCAACTGCGGAAGCAAACTATAGGCACATTTTAGTGCAAGCAATGTATGTGTTGGCAGACCTGTGGTATAAATAAATGCCCGGCTATAGTTTACCAGGTAGTCCCGTAGCACCTTTGGCCCAACTATAGCTGCACCGTGGTTACCGAATGCTTTTCCATACGTTATTACCTGCGCAAAAACCTTATCCTCTAACCCCAAGGCAACGGTAAGTCCTTCGCCTTTTTCCCCGTACAAGCCTACAGCATGTGCTTCGTCAACTATAAGGGCGGCGTTATGTTCCTGGCAAACTATAGCCAGTTCTGTAAGCGGCGCTTGGTCACCATCCATCGAGTAGACCGACTCCACCACCACGTAAACCTGACCATCAGCCCGCTGTAGTTTGTGGCGTAGATCCTGCACATCGTTATGCCTGAAACTATAGCTTTTGGCAAAGCTCAGCCGCAGACCGTCTTTCATAGATGCATGACTGGCCTCGTCGTAAAAAACGGTGTCGCCGCGTTGGGGCAGGGCTGATAGGAGACCCACATTTGCCATATAACCGGAGTTATATAGCAATGCCGATTCACCTTTATGGTAAGCCGCAACTATAGTTTCCAGCTCTTCGAAAAGCGGATGATTACCGGATAAAAGCCGGGAGCCTGTCGCGCCCAGTGGCAGGTAACTATAGTTGGCTTGTTCCTGCTGTATCAGTTCCTGCAGCCTCTCAGATCTGGCAAGACCCAGGTAATCATTAGAGCAAAAGTCAGCGAGGCCGGTGGTGGTTTTCAGTTCGCGCAAGGTGCCCTGCGCTGCCCGTTCCGCCAGCTTTAGCTGCAGTTTTTTTGACAAAGGACTAGTTGACAAAAGACAAAGGATTTAAAAGTAAGCAATATGTTAACTCAAAAGTCCATTGTCTTTTGTCAAGCAGTCTTTCGTCAAAAACTTAGCACACGTGCTGAACTTCTTCTTTAAATGATTTGCGTGGGGTTAAGCCAAGCAGCTCGAACATGGCTTTGTCTTGGTCAAAATCAGGGTTAGGAGTAGTTAACAGTTTCTCACCAGTGAAAATAGAGTTCGCACCAGCTAGGAAGCAAAGTGCCTGATCGGTTACGCTCATGCGCTCACGGCCAGCAGAGAGACGAACCATCGTTTTCGGCATCAGGATACGGGCAGTAGCGATCATGCGTACCATTTCCCAGACTGTTACCAACGGTTGGTTTTCCAGTGGTGTACCTTTTACCGGCACAAGCGCATTTACAGGCACCGATTCAGGGTGCTGCACAAGTGTAGATAAAGTATGCAACATGCCAATGCGGTCTTCATCGGTTTCGCCTAAACCAATAATACCGCCCGAGCAAACAGAGATACCAGCCTTGCGCACATTCTCTATAGTATCGAGACGGTCGTCGTAAGTGCGGGTTGTAATAATGTTGCTATAGTTCTCTTCTGATGTATCCAGGTTGTGGTTGTAAGCATACAAGCCTGCTTCTTTCAGCTTTTCAGCCTGGTACTCGTTTACCATACCTAATGTACAGCAAACTTCAAGGCCCATTTCGTTTACGCCTTTTACCATGTCCAGCACCTTATCAAAGTCGCGGTTGTCGCGTACTTCGCGCCAGGCAGCACCCATGCAGAAACGGGTAGAACCGCCATCTTTGGCACGTTGCGCAGCAGCCAGAACCTGATCCTGGCTTAGCAGTTTGTGTACATCTACTCCCGTATGGAAGCGGGCAGCCTGCGGGCAATAAGAACAGTCTTCGGGGCAGCCACCTGTTTTTACCGAAAGCAGGGTACAAACCTGCACTTCACCGGTTGCCTGGTGTTGCTTGTGCACATTGGCTGCTTCTACAATCAGTTCAAGTATTGGCTTATAGTATATGGCTTTAATTTCGTCCAGTGTCCAGTCAGTGCGGATGTCTGCGTTATTTCCGAATTGAGTCATGATAATACAGGTTTAAGCTGCTAAGGTAAGCTGTAGATTCAGGAATTAAAAATGAAGAATTAGGGGTAATTTATAAGAAAATTTGCTAATAAGAGCGAGCTGCGCGGCTTTTGTGCTAAATAATTTTTATCAGATGCCAAGCTTGGTGATTTTATAAGAGAATAGGTTTATAGCTGCCCATGTACCTTGTCAAAGTGCTACTTAATTAAAGAAAAACCTTTATCAAACCGAATAAAAAATTACAGTGTTGTGTGTAACCGAAGACAGGTCTAGTCATGTCAATTTGGGTATAATCTATAAACTATAGTAACGTGGTGGTAGACAGTGATTGACAAGACGCTGGGATATCTGCTTTGTGTATTACATTGTTTAAACATTGAATAAATTTCAGGTGCGAATTGAACTATAGTGAGATACTGAAAGTTAAGCTGGAAAATTTTAACGGCGTAAAAAGCCGCTATCGTTTTCATTGAAAGTTTAAGTAACAGTACATTATGGTAAAACCCTCTACCCGATTTGTTAGAATTTTGTGTGGATGCATTTTTGCACTGCTTTTTGCTTCAACAGAGGTTTTCGCTCAGGTTAGCCTGCACCCTTATTTATCAAGCTATTCCCAAAACTTTAATGGCTTACCTGCCTCCGAACATGGAACGTGGGCGCATGGTACACAGTATTTTCCTGGTTGGTACCTTTTCCGGACGGCACCCGAAACCACGACCATTACAGCCGGTACAGGCTCTCATAATGCAGGGGGCTTGTATAGTTTTGGCTCAGCCGGAAGCACAGACAGAGCTTTAGGTTCCATTGCATCAGCCACAAAAACCGTTGGGGAGTTTGCATGGGGTTTACTTGTACAGAATAATACAGGGCATACTATAACATCGCTAAGTATAACTTACACAGGAGAACAGTGGAGGAGTTCCCGACCAGCAAGCCCTCAGCATATGCTTTCGTTCTGGTATGCAACGGGTACGAGTGCTTCATCCTTTAATCTATCTCCCAAAACGGATACAGGCTGGAAAAACGTAAAAGAACTCGATTTTTATGGTCCGGTGTATTATGCTGCGGGCAGTGCATTGGATGGAAATAACCCAGCCAACCGAAAACAACTATCAGCAACTATAGAAGTGAATGTGCCTAACGGCCATTATGTGATGTTGCGTTGGAAGGACCTGGATGAATTTGAAAACGACCATGGCTTGGCTATAGATGACTTTAGCATGACCTGGAGAACAAATGCGCCAACAGACCCTATCCCAATGCCAGTGGAACTAGTTGAGTTTACTGCCCGCAACAGCGAACAACAGGTGCAGTTACACTGGGCTACAGCTTCAGAAAAAGATAATAGCCACTTTATAGTTGAGCGCAGCCAGTCTGGTAAAAATTTTATAGGTATAGCCACGGTGCCAGGCAATGGCAATACAAGTATGCGCACAAACTATAGCTTCACTGATGAACAGCCTGTCTCCGGAACACAGCATTACCGCCTGAAACAAGTAGATTACGATGGTTCTTCTACTTACTCTAAAGCAGTAGCTGTGCATGTTAAAGCACTTTCCAAAGCATTACTTTACCCAACTATAACTTCTGATGCCTTATACTTAGACCTTCCTGAAACAGCATTGTTGTTAACAATATATGATCGGATGGGTAAACGTGTGCATCAGGAAGAGCTCCCTTTCCAGGCTAGAAAACACCGCTTAAATGTAAGCCAGCTTGTGGCAGGTAACTATAGTTTGTTATTGCTGAATGGCGACGGCGAAAGGCAGGTACTACGTTTTGTAAAAAGATAGTAACTGACTTGTATAAAACAAAAAAGGCAGCTAACTATAGCTGCCTTTTTTTGCTCTGTATAAGCTGCAATATTGTTACACCGAGAAGCTGTCTCCGCAACCACATGTACGGCTGGCATTCGGGTTGTTAAAGAAGAAACCTTTACCATTCAGTCCGTCAGAGAAATCGAGTTCTGTGCCGGCCAGATATAAGAAGCTTTTCATGTCTACTACCACCTTAACGCCTTTATCCTCAAATTCTTGGTCCATCGGCTTTACTTCATCATCGAAGTCGAGCTGATAGGAGAGGCCGGAACAGCCACCGCCTGCAACAGATGCACGCAAACGGAAGGTATCATCCAGCTGCGCATCCTGCTTCAGCTTAATAACTTTCTCTTTTGCTTTGTCTGATACTGTTATCATAACTATAGTTCTTTAAGATACCGGGTTCATTACAACACTAAAAACAGTGATAGTGTTCATGTCGCGGCCAAAGTATAATTTATCAAGCGCCTCATACATATTACGTGCCCGGAAGTAGGAGGTGTTAAGTTCCTTGTCACCACGGGCCATCCATTGCACGGTATAAGAGCTTTCCTTATCGCGGTAATTCTGCACATAGTCCAGCATTTTGCGGAGTGCATCCACTTTGTCGTAACTGGTTTCTGTATGAAACAGGAACGACTGGTTGTGGCGCGGGTTTACCGTAATCAGGTCTAGGCGCGTTTTGTTATCAATCTGCCGGTATTCAAAAAGCAGACTGCTGCCGCCTATACCTAAGTGGCTCTCAATCTGCTTCTGAATGCGTGCACTTTCTACATGCACATCTGTTCTTGACTCCATCGAGTCTGTGTCTTAGTGGTGAGACTTAGGCAGCTCAAGAGCCGGTAAACCGTTCTTTACTCTGTAGTCGTTGATGGCAGATTTAATAGCATCTTCAGCCAGAACAGAGCAGTGAATTTTAACCGGAGGCAATGCTAGTTCTTCCACAATGTCCATGTTGTCGATAGCCAGTGCTTCGTCTACAGTCTTACCTTTTAGCCACTCAGTTGCCAGTGATGAAGAAGCGATAGCAGAACCACAACCGAAAGTCTTGAACTTCGCATCAGTGATTACTTGGTTATCATCAACTTCAATCTGAAGGCGCATTACGTCGCCGCACTCAGGCGCACCTACAAGGCCAGTACCCACGTTATTCTTCGCTTTATCAAGCGTACCAACGTTTCGTGGGTTGTTATAATGGTCGATTACTTTATCTGAATAAGCCATAGCTAATGTTAATTACGAATTATGAATTATTAATTATGAATTGAATCAGAAACTATGAACTATAGTGTTTGTTTTCGCAAGCCATTTATAATTCATAATTTCTAATTCATAATTATCTTAGTGTTCTGCCCACTCAATTGAGTTCAGGTCGATGCCCTCTTTGAACATCTCCCAAAGCGGAGACATAGAGCGAAGTTTGGCAACTGCCTCTTTCACGTGGTCAATGGCAAAATCTACTTCCTCATCGGTAGTAAAACGGCTCAGACCGAAACGCAGCGAAGAGTGTGCCAGGTCATCGCTCAGGCCCAATGCTTTCAGCACGTAAGATGGCTCCAAAGAAGCGGAAGTACAGGCAGATCCAGAAGAAACTGCAATATCTTTCACACCCATCATCAGGCCTTCACCTTCTACATACTTAAACGAAATATTTGATACGTGTGGTAAGCGGTGCTCTACAGAACCGTTTACATAAGACTCTTCTATAGTTAAAAGCTCCTTTTCTAAACGGTCGCGCATGGCGGAAATACGGGCTGTATCAGCTTCCATTTCCTGCTTAGCAAGCTCAGCAGCTTTACCCAGACCAACTATACCAGGTACGTTAAGTGTACCGGAACGCATGCCACGCTCGTGTCCGCCACCATCCATCTGGGCAGTAACTTTAACACGCGGGTTTTTACGACGCACATATAGCGCACCAACACCCTTCGGGCCATACATTTTGTGGCCAGAGAATGCCATCAGGTCAATACCATCTGCTTCCACGTCTACCGGAATTTTACCTACTGCCTGTGTAGCGTCGGTAAAGAACAGGATGCCACGCTTTTTAGCGATAGCTGAAATCTCTTTAATAGGCTGTATTACACCAACTTCGTTGTTGGCATACATGATCGAGATAAGAATTGTCTTATCTGTAATGGCTTCTTCCAGTTGCTTCAGGTCGATTAAGCCTTTATCATTTACTGGCAGGTATGTAACCTTACCACCAATTTTTTCGATGTGCTTGCAGGCATCCAGTACAGCTTTGTGCTCGGTGGTAGCTGTAATAATGTGGTCTCCCTTAGAAGCATACATTTCGAATACACCTTTGATAGCCAGGTTATCAGACTCTGTAGCGCCGGAAGTAAAGATGATCTCTTTTGAAGAGCAGTTAATAAGCGAAGCGATCTGCTCGCGGGCATAATCAACAGCCTCTTCTGCATGCCAGCCAAAAGCGTGGTTACGAGAAGCCGCATTACCAAACTTGTTTGTCAGGTAAGGCATCATGGCATCCAGCACACGTGGGTCCAGTGGCGTTGTTGCGTTGTTATCTAAATATATCGGAAATGTTAGCATAGCACTTTTATATCTCTTTTTATCTCTGAGTACTTAACAGTTTACAGAAATGATTAGTTTTGATTCAGTGCAAAAATACGAAATTTTACTTACTTAGACTAATTACAAATTCAAAATGAAAAAGGTAGAACATATTGGGATAGCTGTAAAAAATTTTAGTGAAGCAAACGGCCTGTATTACAAATTGCTGGGCGCAGAACCGTATAAGACAGAGTACGTGGATTCGGAGGGAGTTAATACATCTTTCTTTAAGGTGGGCGATACCAAGATTGAGTTACTGGAAGCTACAAATCCGGATTCTGCAATAGCCAAGTTTATAGAAAAGCGTGGCGAAGGCATCCATCATATTGCATTTGAAGTAGAAGACATTATAGCGGAAATGGAGCGCCTGAAGCAGGAAGGATTTACATTGCTGAACGAACAACCTAAAAATGGTGCTGATAATAAACTGGTTTGCTTTGTGCACCCCAAAAGTGCCCACGGCGTGCTGGTAGAACTAACGCAGGAGATAAAGTAAATTGTTGGATTGCTGGATTGTTAAATTGTTAACTCAACTATAGTTAAGCAATAGCAATACAGCAATTAAGCCATTTAACAATTTAACAACTATAAAACTATGAAAGACCTGGTAAGAGAAGTGCAGGCGGCGGAAGAAGAACTGCTGATGGGTAATGTGATTCTGTACCCGACCGATACAGTGTGGGGTATTGGCTGCGATGCGACTGATGCAAAGGCGGTAAAAAAGATTTTTAAGATCAAAGACCGTGATACGTCCAAAGCCTTGATTATACTGGTGGCCGATGAAAAAATGCTGTTGGATTACGTGGAAGATGTACCGAAATCTTTTGCAAAACTCCTGAAAGAGCATTCGCAACCAACTACATATATCTTTCCAAAAGCAAAAAATCTGCCCGAAACCCTTATTGCAGAAGACGGTAGCATAGCCATTCGTATCGTTAAAGATGAATTCTGCCATCGCCTGATCCGGCAGATCGACCATCCGCTTGTGTCTACATCTGCTAACCTGAGCGGCGGTAAATCACCGGCCACATTTGCTGAGATTGATGAAGAGTTAAAGAAGCGGGTAGACCATGTAGTGCGCTGGCGACAGGATGAGGCTGAACCTGCCAAACCTTCCCGCATTATTAAGATAAACGCTGACGGCAAAACAGAAACGATAAGAGAGTAGCTATAGACAATTTGACAAAGGACTTTATGACAAAGGACTTTTTGGTATAAGATATTGGTGCCAAAAGAAAGCTTATAGTTTGATATTGAATTGATAGAAGTATTAAACTATAGTTTGAGAACAGGTTAATTCTCTTTTGTCCTTTGTCAATCTGTCTTTTGTCAAAAGTTAATTAAAGCTGTCTTTTGTCTAAATGTCTTTTGTCATACTAAAATGCTTTCGATATAAAGTTTTAATTTTGTGCCTCAGGTGTGACACAACATCTGAGGCTTTACTTTTTAATGGAAACTATAAAACTTCCGGATAATCCTGTTTTTGATGTGGTAGCTTCTGCAGCGGCAGAGCTTGGGGTAGATGCATACGTAATTGGCGGTTTTGTGCGCGACCTGGTGCTCAAAAGGCCATCTAAAGACATAGACGTGGTTTGCATTGGTGACGGAATAGCGCTGGCAGAGTTGGTTTCTGAAAAGTTGCCGCATAAGCCGAAGGTTTCTGTATTCAAGAATTTTGGTACAGCCATGCTCCGTTCCGGCGATTGGGAAGTGGAGTTTGTAGGTGCCCGCAAAGAGTCTTACCGCGAGCACTCGCGCAAACCGGAAGTAGAACAGGGCACACTGGATGATGACCTGAAACGTCGAGACTTTACGATTAACGCACTGGGAATAAGCCTGAACAAGGAAAACTATGGCGAACTGATCGATGAGTTTGATGGCCTGAAGGACATGAAACGTAAGATTATCCGCACGCCCCTGGAGCCCGGCATTACCTTTTCTGACGATCCGCTGCGCATGATGCGCGCCATTCGTTTTGCAACCCAATTAGGGTTCGATATAGACCCTGATACATTTGATGCTATAGTTGATAATAAAGAACGCATTAAAATAGTATCGCAGGAGCGTATCACAGACGAGCTGAACAAGATCATATTGGCCAAAGTGCCTAGCTATGGTTTTAAGCTGCTGTTTACGTCCGGTTTACTGCACCTGATCTTCCCGAAAATGGTGGAGTTACAGGGCGTAGAGACTAAAAACGGCAACTCGCATAAAGATAATTTTTACCACACACTGCAGGTGCTGGATAATGTAGCCGAAGTATCAGATGATTTGTGGTTGCGCTGGGCTGCTATCCTGCACGACATTGCCAAACCGGACACCAAACGTTACCACACAAAAGCCGGCTGGACCTTTCATGGGCACGAAGACCGTGGCGCACGCATGGTACCCAAGCTATTTAAAGACCTGAAACTGCCGCTGAACGAGCATATGAAGTTTGTGCAGAAACTGGTAAAGCTACACCTGCGCCCGATTGCTCTGGTAAAAGATACCGTTACTGATTCGGCTATCAGAAGGTTGTTGTTTGAAACCGGCGACGACATAGATGCCCTGATGAAACTATGCCGTGCTGATATTACCTCTAAAAATGACAGCAAAGTAAAGCGCTATCTGCAGAACTTTGATAAAGTTGAAAAGCGCCTGGTTGAGGTAGAAGAGAGTGATAAGTTGCGCAATTTTCAGCCTGTTATTACTGGCGAGATCATTATGGAAACCTTTGACCTGAAACCTTCTAAAACAGTAGGGGAGTTGAAAGATATGTTAACCGATGCAGTTCTGGAAGGCAAAGTGAAAAACGAATTCGACGAAGCTTATAGTTACCTATTGCAACTCGGAGAAGAAAAAGGGCTGGCTATAGTTAAGAACATGCTTGTCTGAAAAGAAAATCTGCTTAAACCCCCTTATGTAAATAAGAGGGCCTGCAGATTCATCAAACAACTAAACAAAGGGTGTTGCACATTAAACGCGCAACGCAATACTTAAAATATATAGTTTTATTTTGTGCTAACTTTTGGCAGGAGCGGGCTAATCTTCTACAGATTAGCCCGCTTTGATTTTTAGGGTGATTAGCTATAGTTCAGGCTATTTACGTTTTACCTTGCTGGCACCGTTTGCATTAACCTGTGTGCTTTTCGGGCTTCCTGCATATGTTATGGTGCTGGCTCCCGAGGCATCGGCACGAAGTGAATTGTTCGCATAAACAGATGCTACAGTCATGCCGCTGGCATCTATAATTACATTTGAAGCACGAAGTCTGTCTGCGTTTATACTGCAGGCACCTGCAGCTTCTATTTCAAACCTGTCTGTAGTGCCGCTAAAGTGCGTGCTGGATGCGCCTGCAATATCAGCACGAATGGTTTTGGCTCTTGCCTGAATGGCTGCTTCAGTTGCGCCGCTCAGTTCAATATCCAGTTGGTTGGTATTAATGCCTATAACATCAGCTTTAATGGCTCCGCTCAGATCAAGTTCTCTTAGGTTTGGCACTGTAACTACAATCAACACAGGCTCTCTGTCATCAAACAGGTTTATCGTTTTGCGTTTCGATCTTATAGTTAGCTCGCCGCCGTTACTTTCAACTTCCATGCGTTCGATTTCGCGCTCTTGACCATGCACATTTACACTATGGCGGTTTCCTTGTTTTATCTGCACATGGAATGGGCCACCAATGCTGATGCGGTCGAAGTCTGATACCTGGAACGATTTGCTGTTGCTGCCATAAGAACGTAAGCTGTTCAGTACGCTTTCTCTTTCGCTGCCTTCCGAATCAGCAGTAAATTCATTGTTATTGTTAAATTCTGCGCCTACTTCTTCTGTATCCAGGGTATCTGTTGCACAGGTTATGCACTCCAGCATGTCTCCTTTGGCACGCCAGGTGTTACGTTCTATCTTTTCATAGCTATAGTCCCTGTCAAATGTAGCGTTAGGCAGTAAATAAGCAAACTCGCGCGTTAACCTGAAAGGCTTGTCTTTAGGTAATCTCAGAACAATGTTCAGGTCCTGTGAGCGGAAAGCAGCCCCTTCTTTAAAGTCAAAACTGTCATCGAAGCGCAGCACAGAATCCTGTTGTACTACACGGTATGATACCATGCGGGCATTCTCTTTGGCCTCTTCCTCGGTGCGTCCTTTCGCTTCAATATGCTGGATGATCTCGATATCTGGTCCGTTATGCTCGCGCACATCAATGTACAGGTTACCATATTCAAAGTCAGCATCATATGCATCCAGCATGGTAATGCCGGCTGCAGGTACTGTTTTGCTTATCGTTATCTCACCGGATCTTCTGAAGTTACCGGCAAATGCAACAGAAGATGCTACCAGAACTATAATGGCGGCTACCCACACCCCAAACATTGACCAGCCAACAGTAGCACGCATAAAGAAACGCTTGGTAAGTAAACCAAAGGCCAGCATTACCAGGAAAATCAGCGGAATAAGAATGGCAATAAGGCCGGCAACTAAACCGAAAGTAGGGAAGCCTGCCAACCATACAGAAGGAGTAAATGGCCCCATCTCAACAAAATCCGGATTTTGTGCCCAACCAATGCTATAGAAGAATGCGCCGAATAAAGCTACAATCATGCTTATAGATACAATTAAAAGCACAATGCCAGCAGCCACACGGATAAGCACAATCAGGAAAGCAAGTATAGGACCTAAAGCTCTGCCCAGCCAGTTAAAGATCTGAGAAATAAGTCTGATAGGAAGCAGGATAATTCTGGCGAGTGTACTTTCATTGCCATCCTGGTCCTTCATGTTCAAGCTGTCTTTTAAGGTTTGCTCAATACCCGCCAGTGTAACGGGGTTGCCCTGCATCTGCATGCGCTCGGTTAGCGTTACCGCTTCGGGTACCGCTATCCAGAGCACGATGTAGAGTATCAGACCAAAACCACCCAGAAAAAGCGAGATAATGAATAGGATGCGTACTACGGCCACATCTACACCAAAATATTTGGCGAGGCCGCTTGCTACACCACCCAGCTTTTTGTCTTCCGGGTCACGGTAAAGCTTTCTGACTTTTGTTTCAGGCAGATCTGTGCTCTCCGGCATTGCTACCCAAAGCACGACATAGAGAATAATTGCAGCCAGCGCAGATATACCTGCCGATAAAATGCCCAGCACAAAGAACATGATGAAGAACAGGCGAATCCAGACTACATCTACATTGCTATAGTTGGCCAGGCCGGCGCAAACACCACTTATTACTTTGCGGTTTATATCACGGAAAAGCTTTTTAGCGCCTGGGGCTGTATAGGCCTCCGATGCTGGTCCGCTACCTGTGTTACCGCTGGTTCTGCTATAGTTTGGAGCTTCTTCAACCGGCTCTTCTACTTCAAATTCGGTAACATTTCCCATTCTGCTGATCAGGTACTGCACATCTTCCTGTGTAATTACCTGCTTAACAGGAGAAAGCTTTGTCGAAAAAATTTCCGCAATTCGCAGTTCTATGTCAGCTACGATTTCCTCGTGGCCTTCATAGTTTGAGAAATACGAACGAACAGAAGCTAAATACCTGCTCAGCTGCTCATAGCCATCTTCTTCTATATAAAAGATGATGCCCTGTAGGTTGATGCTTATATTCTTTTTCATGACTGTTTGGCTTTCTTGTTTTGAATGATGAATTCGGTAGATTCTACCAGTTCCCGCCAGGTTTCGCGCAGCTGCTCCAGAAATTCGCGGCCAGAGTCGGTTAAGGTGTAGTATTTGCGCGGTGGCCCTGATGTGGACTCAACCCAGCTATAGTCGAGAAGTGCAGCGTTCTTGAGGCGGGTTAGCAACGGGTAAAGGGTGCCTTCCACAACGATCATTTTAGCTGCTGTTAACTCTTCCAGCATGTCAGACGCATATACTTCACCACGAGAGATAATCTCCAGTATGCAGAATTCCAGAATTCCCTTCCGCATCTGCACTTGTGTGTTTTCTACTTTCATGATGATGGGGTTATGATGTTGATGCAAATATAATATAAGGTACTATGTAAAGCAAGGTACTGTTTAGAATTTATTACGTAACTTTTAAATGCGGGTTTAATAGATGGGGCGATTTATACTATAATGTTGTATTTTTGACTTAAAAATATATTTACCGGAAATACAACTTATTAAATAAAGGCTGTGTTTAAGTGAGAAAAATGCCAGATTAGCTGTGCAGTTCCCGGTATTTAGCTGTAAATTCTTTTTTTTATTTATGCATAGATTTATACTCAAGTGCCTGTTGGCCATGGCGCTGCTTGCGTTCTGCCTGCCAGTGGCAGCTCAGGTATCTGCACCAAAGTATAGCAATGAGTTTCTGAATGTGGGAGTGGGAGCACGTGCCATAGGTATGGGCAATGTGCAGGTGGCTATTACCAGCGATGCCACTTCCGGCTACTGGAACCCGGCCGGCCTGCTTCGTTTGCCCGACAAGTATAACATCGCCCTGATGCACTCGGAGTTGTTTGCAGGGATTGCCAAAACCGATTTTGGAAGTTTTGCCATGCCAATTGATACAAATAGTGCGCTTGCAGTTTCTGTGATCCGGCTTGGTGTAGATGATATTGCTGATACTCGCCGCCTCCAGAATGAGTTCGGACATATCCAGTACGACAGTATAAAATTCTTCTCTGTAGCTGACTATGCTGTTTTCTTATCCTATGCCCGCCGCAGTAACCTGATAGAAGGCCTGATGTTAGGTGCAAGTGCCAAAATTATTTACCGTAACGTGGGTGATTTTGCAAACGCATGGGGCTTTGGTATTGATGCAGGAGCACAACTACAGCGTGGTAACTGGCAGTTTGGCCTTATGGCAAAAGATATTACCACTACTTTTACCGCCTGGACTCATAATGTAGAGGAACTGGAAGAGGCATATGAGCAAACCGGCAACGACCTTCCGGAGAACACTGCCGAACTTACGTTGCCACGTATAATACTCGGTGCTGCCCGCAACTTTCAGATCAACGATAAATTTACTGCCCTTGTCTCTGCTGATGTGGATCTGACATTTGACGGCAAGCGAAATGTGCTGCTCAAATCTGATGTAATGTCTGTTGACCCACATCTTGGGTTAGAACTGACTTATGCAAATTCTGTTTTTGTACGTGCCGGATTAAGCAATTACCAGCAAACTACCCGATTCGATGGTAGCAAAGCTTCACAGGTACAACCTAATTTTGGGGTTGGCTTTACTTCCAACGGCTTCAACCTGGACCTGGCCCTCTCGCGCATGGGTGACCACGAGAAGAATTCAATCACGAATGCCAATACATCTTCCGTTATAATTTCATTGGGTTATTCCTTCAGATAAGATGTTTGTAACTATACCACCTTTCAAGGCGCTCAGGTTTACTTTTTTACTTTTCTTTCTGTTGCTAGGGGCTGCTGCGCAGGCGCAAACCAACTATGGCAACGAATGGATCAACTATGAGCAGACCTATCATAAAATCAAAGTAACCCAAACCGGCATTCACCAACTGGACTACGCTTATCTTAGTCAGCTTGGATTAGCAGATGTAAATCCCCAAAACCTTCAGTTGTTCCGGAGAGGGAAGGAAGTTGCCATTTATGTTGCAGGAGAGCAGGACGGTAAACTGGATTCGCAGGATTACCTGGAGTTTTATGGCGAGCGCAATGATGGCGCGCTGGATAGAGAACTATACAAAGACCCGACACATCAGCATCATCAGTCCTTTAGCCTTTATACTGATACCGCATCTTATTTTCTGACAGTTGCGCCGAGCAGAGGTAAACGTGTACAACAGAAAAATACTGTGGCAACCGGACTAACTCCAGAGCCCTATTTTATGCAGAAGGCACTGCAGCTTTTTACGACCTGGTATTACCAGGAAAAGCAGTACAGCACAATTGCCAGAATGCCATGGATAGACGAAGGAGAAGGGTATACTTCGGCAAGAACTATAGCTGTAGCCAACCATAAAATTACAGGTATCACTAACGTTTATACTACCGGGCCCACACCCTTTGTAGATTTTAAAACAGTAGGTGCCTATAAAGAATATCACAAGTTAGCTGTAAATATTGTAGTGCCTGGTGGCGCCATCAGGAACCTTGGCCGGTACGAATATGACTTTTACGCCAGTGCCCGCGATATAAAGCCAATTAATTTCAATGAAATCAACAGCGATGGTAGTATAACTCTGCAGATAGCTCCGGATGCTACAGACACCCGAGGTAATGCGATCGTTATGTCATATGGGCAGGTGACTTATCCTCAGCGGTTTAACTTTAACAATAACCAGCATATTTTTTATACCGACTCCTTAAAGACTGGCAACTTTTACTATGAGTTTCCGAATGCAACGACCAGCTTAATTGCATACGATGCGACAGACCCCTTAAATGTGGTGCGTGTTGAAGTAATTACAAATACAAATGGCCGAAGAGGAATTGTAGTAGAGAATAATGGCCTTACTAAAAAGATAGTTGTCGCCAACGCTACCAGAATTTACAGACCGGCAGCTCTCGAAAAGAGCATCCGTTTTAGAAAAATAACGCCGGAGGCCCACAATTATATTATTCTAACTAACAAGCGCCTGATGAAAAAAGCGCTTAGCTCTGAGTTGAATGCTCCTGTGCAGTACGCGGCTTACCGGGCCTCCCAGGCTGGTGGTGGTTATGATACCCTTGTCGTACACCTGGATCAGGTAATCGACCAGTTCCATTATGGAGAATTCTCTTCTAACTCTATCAGGCGGTTCATGAAGTTCATGGCAACTTCACCACGCCAGAAACAACTGTTTATAATCGGGAAGGGGCTTAAATATGCGGCAGATGATTACAGGGTAATCTATAGTAACAGGTTCAGTTATTATCATATCGGGGCAAGGCACCCGAAAGTATATGAAATGGACCTGGTGCCTACGGGTATTACACCGGGGTCCGACTTATTTTTCACCATCGACTTCCATAATAACTCTGTTCTGTCTGATGTACCTACCGGCAGGCTCTCTGCAACAAAGCCGGAGGATGTGATCAATTACCTGAACAAAGTAAAAGAACACGAAAGCCTACCAGATGGCCTGCCCTGGAGAAAGAATATTCTACAGCTAAGTGGCGGAAGTTCACCTGGTCAGATCAGTAGGATGTCGAACTACATGAGTAACTATAAACGCATTGCCGAGGGACCATTATTGGGGGCGCATGTAATTGAAAAATACCGCCGGAATGTAAGTCAAGTAACGGAGCCTGTAAATGTAGTGAATGAAGTAAATGAAGGTGTTTCGCTTATAACTTTCTTTGGCCATAGTTCTACCAGCACAACCGACCTGGATATTGGGTTTGCTTCGAGCCCGGTGATGGGGTATAAGAACAAAGGAAAGTATCCTTTTATATTAATGAATGGTTGTGGAGCTGGGGATGCTTTTACAACCCAGCGATCTTTCGGGGAAGACTGGACCACAACGCCAGATAAAGGATCAATCGGATTTATTTCTCATATAGATTCCGGCGAAGAAACCAGGTTAAATGAGTTTTCTTATGCCTTCTATCATACCGCTTTCAGAGATGAGAATTTCTATGGAAAGCCTATAGGCGAAATACAGAGACAAGTAAACAAGACTTTGCTTAATAACGGCAGTGCTTTCTATTCTGAAATTGTGAAAGCAATGGTGTTGGAGATGGTATTGCAAGCTGATCCAGCGCTCATACTTTACTCACCTGCCAAACCTGATTATGCAGCGCTTGAGAACGGAGCCGATGTGGTGAGTGCTACAGAAGGGGAAATGCTTACTGCTTCTTCCGAGTCTTTCAATATTTTAGTGGACGTACGCAACTGGGGCAAGGCGATCACAGACTCTGTAACGGTTTCGGTAAAACGTACTTTAGCTGATAACACAGAGTTGGAGCCATTAACGATAAAGGTAGCTCCGATCATGTACAGCGATACGCTGGTTATACCTGTAGATAACCGTGGGATTGTGGCACAGGGCATGAACAGGTTTGAAGTTACCCTAGACGGAAATTTTGAAGTGGACGAACTGGACGAATCCAACAATACAGTCCGTTTTCAGCACTTCTTTCCGGCAGGTGGCCTGGTTGCACTTACTCCTTCTAAGTACAGTATAGTTAACAGTAAGAATGTGAAAGTGATGGTGCAAACCACACAGGTTGAAGATGACCGACAAGGTTTTTACCTGGAAGTAGATACCACGCATCATTTCAACAGTAAAGTAAAAAAGGCTTTTACGCAACCGGCAGGCCTGCTGCCTACCTGGGATCTTAACCTGGCGGTTTTAGGCGACTTGCCGGACAGCACTGTGTATTACTGGCGCGTTCGTTTTCAGAACTATAGCGAAGGAGAAGATACACTTTATGCAGGCAGCTCTTTCAGGGTGATTAATGGGGCAAAGGCAGGTTGGTCGCAAAGCCATGCCGGACAGTTTAAGGAAACAGAACTTAACGCGGTAGCTCTGAAAGACAAAAAACCACTGTGGGAATTTACTCCAATTAAGAGCGATGTAGAGATCAGGACCACCGGCGGAAGCAAACGATTTGTAACACCAGATTATAACCTGATAATAGACGGCAGACCGACTATTCATATGGGCTGTAGTAGTCCGGCTAGTAGCGCGACTCCACGCCTGATTATGGTGGTGATCAACAACAAGACGCTGAAATTAGTTGAAAACATTGTGCCGGCCTATGCCTGTACAGCAGAGCCATTTATGTATGAGTTTGGGGACTTGCGTACTGCTGCTAACCGTGTAAAGCTTGAGACTTTTATAAATGCTATTCCTGATAATTATTATGTAGCCGCCATCAGTATCAATAATGTTCATTTCAATGATTTTACTGCCGCACAAAAAGCAGCACTTGGCAAGATAGGTTCTGAGCTTATCGATAAGCTTAAAACCGGCGATCCGTTTGCGATAGTGGGGCAGAAGGGTGCTGCAAAAGGTTCAGCAGTTGAAGTTACTGCTGTTGGAGATGATATACCGGCAAACCAGCAGGATGTGGTGTTAACAACACGGATATTCTCTAACCAGGAAGCCGGCGAAATCACGTCTTCACTGATCGGGCCTGCGCTAAGCTGGGGTTCGTTGCACTATAATATTGAGAAGTACAAAGCCGGAGACGACCAATTTGCGGTGACTATAGTTGGTGTAGATGCTGAAGGAAATGAGACTGTGTTAACAGATGAAATCACTTCTAAATCATTCGACCTATCTAACATAGATGCGAAAGCCTACCCGTACCTGCAATTAAAGGCATCCCTTTCTGATGCAATAGATCGAACTGCACCGCAACTTGACCAATGGCTGGTATTTTATGATGTGGCCCCGGAAGGGATCATACGTCCTGATCTGGTACAGGTAAGCGAGGCTATATTGACAGAGCAGGCTAATAAAGGCAGAATTACAATGCCTATGATATTCCAGAATATTACCCCATATGCTTTCCGCGACTCGCTGGCAGTGGATGTAACCGTAACCGGAGATGGAATACAGCCTATCGAGAAACGCCTGAAACTTGCTCCGCTGGCAGGTAATGCCAATGCAACTTTCAATTTTGAACTGAACACGCTGGCGCTGGATGGTAACTATAAAATTACCATGTATGTGAACCCACGTCTGCAACCAGAACAGCATTACTTTAATAACATCTATGTAGTGCCGTTTAAAGTGCAGACCAAGCTGCATCCGATTATGGATGTGGCCTTTGATGGGGTGCATATTATGGACGGGGAACTAATCTCCCCGAGCCCACTGATCAGCGTGACGTTGAAGGATGAAAACAAGTTTGCGTACCTGGAGGATGCATCTGGTATGACCGTAGTGCTTGTTGATGGAATGGGAACAGAGCGGGAGCTTTCTCTGGATAAAACGTCGGAAGACATGGAGTATGTAGAGATTTTCCCGGCTACTGAAAAGAGTGACTTCAGAGTTGAATTTAAGCCAAAACGCTTGGAGGATGGCAAGTATACGATGGAAGTTAGAGGAAGGGATGTTTCCGGCAAACAATCCGGTATTTCGCCTTACCGCATCAATTTTGAGGTAGAGAATCGCTCGTCTATTACCAACTTCTATCCATTCCCGAACCCGTTCTCCAGCAAAACGCAGTTTATATTTACCTTAACCGGTGCCACCATTCCAGACCATATCAAGATCCAGATTTTGACGGTAACAGGTAAGGTGGTGAAGGAAATTATGAAAGAGGAACTTGGCCCGCTGCGTATTGGCAACAACAAAACCGAATATGCCTGGGATGGAACCGATATGTATGGCGATAAACTGGCCAACGGTGTGTACCTGTACCGTGTGGTGGTAAGCCAGAGCGAGGAACGGATGTTCCACAAACAGAAATTCGGCGATAAGGCCTTCAAGAACGGCTACGGCAAGATCTACATCCTGCGCTAACCGGGACAGACTAACTATAAAACAGAAAAGGAGCAACTATCAAGCTGCTCCTTTTCTGTTTTATAGTTTCCGTTTCAGTGTTACGAAACTATAGCTATACTTGTTTTTCTCGTCTGGTTCGTGTTTTTCTTCTGAGGTAACTTCCCATTGGCTTTCCACTATCTCCGGGAAAAAAGTATCGCCTTCAAAGGCATGGTGTACCTGAGTGAGGTAAATCGTATCCACTTTGTTTAAAGCCTGCTTGTAAATTTCAGCGCCGCCAATGATGTACACATCCTGATCTATAGTTTGGGCCTGGGTAATAGCCTCATCAATAGAATTCACAACAATACAGCCGGGAGCTTCAAAATCGTGCTGGCGCGTAATGATAACTGTTGTGCGCCCCGGCAATGGTTTGCCAATAGACTCATATGTTTTGCGGCCCATCACGATGGGGTGGCCCATGGTCAGGTTCTTGAAAAAGCGCATGTCGGCAGGCAAGTGCCAGATCAACTGATTATCTTTCCCGATCACGTTATTTTCGGCAACGGCTACAACTATAGCGATCATAGTTTTAAAGTACTGGTGGAATAATTTGTTTTAGACTAATGTGATGGTATGCTGTTTGTGTTTAGCCAATTTGGGCGTGCCGGCTGGGCCGTTGGGCTCTCGCGGCTTGCTCTGTAGTTTGTACCAAACTATAGGAACTCAAACAACCGCTCCATCCCTCACGCAAACTATAGACTAAAACTATAGCCACGTAGCAGGTCGGCCAGCGGCATGCGTTTTTTACCTTCCATCTGCAAATCAACTATAGCTACGGTGCTGTCGGCAGTTTTTATGTGGAGGTAGGTTTTGTTATCTGTAAATATGGTACCTGATGCGCCTTCATAAGCTGCATTATTCAGCACTTCTATTTTAAAAATCTTGAATGTCTTGTCACCTATGCGTGTCCAGGCAGTTGGGTAAGGGGAAAGACCTCTCACAAAATTGCGAACCTGAACTGCTGGTTGGTCCCAGTTGATCTCGCAGGTTTCTTTGAAGATCTTCGGTGCATGCTTCAGCTCGCCGGACTGCGGTTGTGGCATGGGCTTTACATTGTCATGTTCAATTGCTTGTACCGTTTGCAAAGCCAGCTTAGCGCCTTCGTGCTTCAGTTTTTCATACATCGAACCGAAGTCATCTTCTTCCAGTACAGGCACGCGGGTTTGCAGTAACAGGTCACCGGTATCAATCTCGTGTTTCAGGAAGAAGGACGTAACACCGGTTTCTTTTTCGCCATTAATGATCGCCCAGTTAATAGGCGCCGCGCCACGATACTGAGGCAGCAACGAACCATGAATGTTAAACGAACCCAGCGGTGGCATGCTCCATACCACTTCCGGCAGCATTCTGAACGCAACTATAATCTGCAGGTCGGCCTGGTAGCTTCGCAGCTCTTCCAGAAAAGCTTCTGACTTTAAGTTGGTTGGCTGTAGTACCGGTATGTTTTGCGAAACGGCATACTCCTTTACCGGCGACTGCTGTATTTTCTGACCACGGCCTGCTGGCTTATCCGGTGCAGTAATTACGGCAACCACGTTATAGTTGTGCTCAACCAATATTTGTAGCGTAGGCACCGCAAAATCGGGAGTGCCCATAAATATGATGCGTAAGTCTTTTGGCATAGTATTATTCTGCGTCGGGGTAGAGCAGGTATTTTTTTCGTAAGGTTTTATAGTTTGACAGGGCAGGCTCCCAGCTGGCACGAATCTCGGCTTCTGTTTTTCCGGCTATGATCTGCTTTCTTAACTCACTGGTACCGGCCAGTTTTTCGAAAAAGTTGTTGAAAAACTTATCCTGCTGCGTTGAGTTCTTATAAAAATCGATAAGGTAAGCTAAGGTGAATGGTTGTGCTGCGGCGGGATCGGTTAAGTTCTTTCCATAGCAAACCTGGTTCTTATGAGGCGGATCGGTAGCGCCCGGCATACTTACCGGCGTAAACGAAAACTCCTTAAACTTATAGTTCGGGCTGCCAATAACCTGGAAAGGAGTAGGCGTGCCGCGACCAACACTTACGTTTGTACCTTCAAACAGGCAAAGCGAAGGATAAAGCAAAATAGCCTGCTGGTTAGGCAGGTTTGGTGATGGCTTCACCGGCAAACTATAAGGCATGCTGTGGTTATAGTTTGCAACCTGTATAACTGTAATTTTCGCTTGTCGCTTGCCTTCCAGCCATTTCTCTCCATTTATCATGTTTGCCAGTTCGCCTACCGTAAGCCCATGAACGATTGGAATAGGGTGCATACCAACAAACGACTTATGCTCTGGCTCCAGCACCGGGCCATCTACATAGTTCCCGTTCGGATTCGGACGGTCCAGTATCAGTACTTCTTTGCCATTTTCGGCGGCCGCTTCCATTACATAGTGCATTGTGCTGATGTAGGTATAAAAGCGTGTTCCCACATCCTGGATATCAAAAACCAATACATCTACATTGGTGAGCTGCTCCGGCAATGGCTTTTTGTTTTTACCGTAAAGCGAAATGATAGGCAGGTTAGTCTTTGTATCTTTAGCATCCTTTACATAAGCACCAGCATCGGCCTCGCCCCGGAAACCATGTTCCGGCGCAAAAATGGTCGTAATTTTAACGCCATGGCTTAGCAGGGTATCCACTAAATGCGCATTACCAACTATAGAAGTCTGGTTCACAACCATGCCTACGCGCTTGCCTTGCAGCTTCGGCAGGTATAGTTTGAGTTGCTCTGCGCCGGTCTGCATCAATTCATCTTTCGATAGCTCAATTACTACAGGTGGCTCTTCGGCTTGCTGAGATTGCTCAGGCGTTTGCTGTGGCGTACAACTGCCCATAGCCAGCAACAACGAAGTATAAAGTAAAAACAGTGGCTGTATCATAATTGAGAAGAAGTCAAATTTCATACCTATCTTTAAGGCAGTTTATTCTGTTTTAACGCGTGAACATATCCAAGTATATATCCGAGAAAATCTCTGGCGTAAAATCCGGTTCGTTTACGGCGTCGGTTACAAAAATAGCAATTATAAGCATAGCTGCCGGCATCGCCATCATGATTGTATCATTTGCGATACTGGAGGGTTTCCGTGATGAGATTCGCAACAAGATTTTCAGTTTCGGAGCACACCTGCAGATAAGCAGGTACGATACCAACAACTCTTACGAGGGCGCGCCCATTAGTGTAAACATCGGTATTTCGGAAGATGACTCGATACCCGGCGTAAAACAGATACAGGCGTATGCCCGCAAAACGGCTATAGTTAAGTCGGAAGATGAGGTACTGGGTGTGGTGCTGAAAGGGGTAGGCAAAGACTACGACCTGAGCTCGATGAAGCAGAACCTGGACGACGGGCAACTGCTAAGCTACAACGATACAGCCTCCTCTAAAGAGGTAATGCTGAGCCGCCGGGTGGCCGAAAAGCTTAAGTTAAAAGTAGGCGACGAAGCCATTTTCTACTTTATACAGAACCCGCCCCGCGCCCGCAAACTGAAGGTATCCGGCATTTTTAACACGGGCCTGGAAGAGTTCGACGAAGTGTTTGTGATCGGTGATATAAAACTGATACGTGAGCTGAACAACTGGCCCGATTCTATTGCCGGTGGCATGGAGGTAATGCTGACCGACTATAACAAGATTGACCAGGTGGCAGATGAGGTGTTCGAAAAAATGAACTATGATCTGCAGCTGGAAAAGATAACCGACCGCCACGCCCAGCTGTTTGATTGGTTACAACTGCTCCGTAAAAATGTAGTTATTTTTCTGGTGCTCATTGTGTTTGTAGCTACATTCAACATGGTATCTACGGTGTTTATCATGATCATTGAGCGGATAAACATGATCGGGGTACTGAAAGCGGTAGGAGCTACGGATGCCCAGATCCGGAAAGTATTTTACTTCCGGGGCCTGCACTTAACGCTGCGCGGCATGCTATGGGGTAACATTATTGGTATCGGTTTCTGCGCAATACAATACTACTTCAAAATCATCCCGCTCGATCCTGAAAACTACTACATGGACACGGTTCCGATCAGCTGGAACTTCGGGATGATAGTGGTGCTCAACCTCATTACCCTTGCCATGACAATGCTGGCCATTCTAATACCAGCCGCTATGGTAGCACGCATTAAACCGGTTAAAGCTATTAAGTTTGATTAAACTATAGTTGTTCTAAAACAGAAAAGCCATACCCGCAAGTATGGCTTTTCTGTTTTATAGTTGGCAGTGACCTCACAGTGTGCGCAGCTCCTGTGAGCGTCAAATTTGCTTCGTAGCCTGACACTCACAGGTCCTCCAGACGCTGTGAGGTCTTACTTTTATAACTTACATCGGCAGCAGCGGGCACTGCAGTATCAGGTTCGGGTTAATGCAGATCTGCTCATAGTGTGCTCTGTCTGATGCAGCTGCTACGCCCGGAAAATCGCCAGTGCGGCCTTCCATCGTTGTCATGACCTGGAAATGCAGGTGTGGTGGCCAGTCGCCGTTTTCAGGGTAGTTGCCAAGCCAGGCAATTTGGTCGCCTTTCTTAAATTCCTTTCCAACTTCCATCCCTTCCAGCGACCGGCGGCTCAGGTGACCATACAGGGTATAAAACGTAACACCTTCCAGCTCGTGCTGCAGTATTATAGTTGGGCCATAGTCGCCAAAGTTGTTGTTGTCCTGGAAACTATGGACCGTGGCATCCAGCGGCGTGTGAATTGGTGTTTCGGCCTCCATCCATATATCTATTCCTAAATGCAGGTTACGGCTTTCGGCAGCAGCATCAAAGTGTGTACTGCGTCTGTAGATGGACCGGTCTTCAAAATAACCGCCTACGCCTATAGTTGCGTTTTGCTCAGCCAGCATCTGGTTTACAGCCTCGTTAAATGTTGCAGTATCAACTAAGTCGGTTTGCTGCAGTAGGGTGTTGGCAGCTGTAAAATCAAGACGGCACACTGCGTTGCTTTGCATATCGGCTTTAATTACCGGGGCAAAGGCAGCAGTGTGCCGTCTCAGCAGTTCGCTAAGTTCTTTCGTTGTTTTCATTCACTCTATCGTGCAGCTAATTTATAGCTGCGGGCGCAAGTATAAGAAGTTAATTCACTTCTTCCACAAACTTAGAGAGTGTTTTTAAACTTTTAGTTTTACCAAACAGCTCTTCCGATTTTTTGCTGTAAGCCAGGGCAGCTTCCTGCAAGGTCTCGAAAGTTCCCAGGTTAATGCGCTGCTTGTTATGATGGATAATGGCGCGGTATTTCTGGGCTTCTTTATGCACACCACGCACCCCAAGTTTATTCTCGGTTTTGGTGGTGTTGCGCACAATTTTGCAGAGCGGTGCCCACTCCAGGTTCTCGCGGCGGCAGTCCAGTTTGTTGCCGTTTTTGAAATGCACGTACAACTTAATGTTGCTTTCTGGTTTCTCCAGCAGCTGCTCGCCAATAAGCTTGTGCAGGTAAATCGTTTCGTTGCGGTACTTGCCATTCTTTAACGGCCAGTTCTTCTGGAAGAAGGCGTAGCCGTTGGAATGGATGCGCAGGTGCTTTAAGAATTCGATCTGCTGCAGGTACGTGTTCTTCTGAATGTACTCGTAGGTGTGGTCATCTACCACTACGGTTTTTTCACAGTTTTTTAGCGTGAGTTTATAAAGCATCACAGTTTTATTGTAGTAAGGTGTTAGAACGGTTTGTTGAGAGGGAGTTTATACGTCCCTTTTGCTTCTGAAGCTGCTCAACTGCACAAAGTTGCAGCTTTTTTTTAAATCTGCATGCAGCGCATTTTCAGATTTGCTCTTGTACGTATACTTAATAGAAAAACGTTATGTTTTGGCAAAAACTTTCTCACAACATGTAAGTTTATTGTAACTTTCAGTTTCAAATCAGGTTCTAATCCGAAATCAGAATTTCATAAAACAAGATAAAATGAGTAGCTCTTACCACACGCTGAAAATAGCGGACATCACCCGCGAAACTTCAGATGCTGTTACCCTCCATTTTGAACAACCCGCAAACCAAACTATAAACTATAAACCAGGCCAGTTTCTCACGCTCATCATCCCTTTTGAGGGCAAGAAAGAACGCCGGTCTTACTCCCTGAGCAGCACCCCGCACGAGCAAACGCTGTCGGTAACTATAAAGCGCGTACCCGGTGGAAAAGTCTCTAATTACCTGCTCGATAACGCACAGGTAGGGCAGGAGATAGAAGTGATGGAACCGCTTGGTAATTTCTGTATTACCTGCAGTGCTTCCGAAAACCGCAACGTAATTTTATTAGGTGCAGGCAGCGGTATAACGCCGCTTATGTCTATCCTGAAAGGCGTGCTGCGCGAAGAGCCAGACAGCAAAGTAACACTACTTTATGGCAACCGCGATGAAGACTCTGTGATCTTTAAAGAGCAACTGGAGCAACTGCGTGCTGAAAATCCGGACCGTTTACAGATTGCTTACATCTATAGTCAGCCGAAGCACGATTGCGAGCACCGCGGGCGCATGAACCAGAGCCTGATCATTAAAATTCTGGAGCGCTTGCAGCTTACAAAAATCAACAACGGGTTGTACTTTATGTGCGGACCTGAAGGCATGATGGATGAAGTGCGTAAAGCCCTCAACGTGTTGCATGTACCTGCTGATAAAATGTTCAGAGAAAGCTTTGTGAGCAACAAACTGATAGAACAGCAGCAGGAAGCAGACCAGCATGGCAGCGTAAGCGACACAGACAGCGACGAGATTACAACGCAGACTGTAACCATAATTTATGAAGGCGCAGAGTATAGCGTTGTAGTTAACCCGGACCAGACAATTTTAGAGGCTGCGCTGGATCAGGATGTGGACCTGCCGTACTCCTGCCAGGCGGGCTTATGTACTGCCTGTCGTGGCAAATGCCTGAGCGGAAAAGTGCACCTGGATGAGCGCGAAGGTTTATCGGATGCGGAGATGGATGAAGGTTATGTATTGAACTGCGTAGGCCATCCACTTACCAGCGATGTTGTCATCGAAATCGGATAACCGGTTTTTACGTATAAATTTAAAGCCATATCTTTTGTAGATATGGCTTTTTTTGTACTTTCAGGTGGAGTACTATAGTACACTCTTAGATTATATGGTAATAATATGACAAACATAAAGGCAAACTTAATTATACCTGAGCGCAAAACCCGGACTTACCTGCCAGAAAACTTTAAGGTAGAAACCTGGGAGGCACTTCAGCCTTACTTTGAAGAACTTAATAGCCGACAGATACATAATGTACAGGAACTGGAAAAATGGATGTCCGATCGCAGCGAGCTGGAAAGCATGCTTTCGGAAGATATGGGCTGGCGCTATATCCGGATGACCTGCGACACACAGAACGAAGAAAGCACGAAAGCCTTCCAATATTTTGTTTCTGAGATCGATCCGAAGATCGCACCTTATGACCATGAGCTGAACAAGAAGCTGATACAGTCGCTGTATGTAAAGGAGCTGGATGAAGAGAAATACAGAATTTACCTGCGTGGTGTAAAGCGCGCACTGGAGATTTTCAGGGAAGAGAACATTCCGCTTAACACCGAAATCAGCACCAAACAACAGCAATACGCCGCCATCACCGGTGCCATGACAGTAACGCTAGACGGCGAAGAAATGACCCTGCAACGTGCGGCAGATCGCATGAAGCAAAACGACCGAGCCGTGCGTGAGAATGCGTGGAAGACAATACAGGAACGCCGCTTTCAGGATAAAGACAAGCTGGATGAGCTGTTTAACGAGCTGTTAACCCTCCGCACCCAGGTTGCCAAAAATGCCGGCTTCGGTAATTTTCGCGACTACATGTTTGCTGCCATGGGGCGCTTCGACTATACCCCGCAGGACTGCTTCGATTTCCATACTTCGATAAAGGAAACTATAGTTCCGCTACTTACCAAGATAGACGAAGAACGCAAGCAGAAACTGAACGTGGACGAACTTCGCCCATGGGACCTGGATGTAGATCCGTCGGGTAAAAAACCGCTGGAGCCATTTAAGTCAGGGGAGGAACTGCTGGAGAAAACGGTGCAGGTATTCTATAAACTTGATACCTACCTGGGCGATTGCCTGGCTACGATGCGTGCTATGGGCCACCTGGACCTGGAGTCAAGAAAAGGAAAAGCTCCGGGCGGTTACAACTATCCGCTTGATGAGATTGGAGTACCTTTCATTTTTATGAATGCGACTTCGAGTCTTCGCGATGTGATCACGATGTTGCACGAAGGTGGCCACGCCGTACATTCCTTCCTGACCCGAGAGCTGGAACTGAACTCCTTTAAACATCCGCCTTCAGAAGTAGCAGAACTTGCTTCCATGTCGATGGAGCTGATCTCGATGGATTACTGGGATACGTTTTTTGAAGATGAAGACGAGCTGCGCCGAGCCAAGAAAACGCACCTCGAAAGTGTATTGGAGACCTTCCCGTGGGTTGCTACCGTTGATAAGTTTCAGCACTGGATTTATGAGCATCCGGAGCAGACAACAGCGCAACGCCACCAGGAATGGGTAACTATATTTGAGCAGTTCAACCACCTTATAGTTAACTGGAAAGGACTGGAGAAGTATAAGCCTATCATGTGGCAGAAGCAGCTGCATATTTATGAAGTGCCGTTCTATTACGTAGAGTATGCTATGGCACAGCTTGGGGCGATTGCCGTCTGGAAGAACTATAAGGAGAACCCTGCAGAAGGCCTGGCCGCTTACAAACGGGCTCTTAGCCTGGGCTATACCGTATCCATTGGCGAAGTGTACGAAGCAGCCGGCATTAAATTCGATTTCAGTACGGAGTACATTCGCAGCCTGGCCGATTTTGTGCAGCATGAAATGGATCAACTATAGTTTAGAGTCTTCATAAAGAATAGGGGACCCTGCTAGCAGTAGCAGGGTTTCTTTTTAGTTAAATTGCGAGACCTGTGGCGGTATTAGGCCGTAAGGTATAAGTATGAAAAGTGTATTTACAATAGGAGTGTTGGGGCTGCTGTTGGGGATTTCAGCCTGTACAACCAGCGATATCAGAACAGAACCTGTTGATGTAACAGTAGGAGAGGACAGGCTAACGAGTAGTTTGATAGGAACATGGCGTGGCGTAATACCCTGTGCTGATTGCCCTGGTATTAACTATAACCTGAGCCTGAAAAACGACAACACCTTTGAGGAAACCATGATTTATCAGGAGCGGGATGTAACACCTTACACCCGTAGCGGAACCTGGCAGATTCGCAATGGCATACTGCAGCTATCCGGTGCAGCTGCAGATACAAGCCAGACACAGTTTGATATGTCGGTAGGTGGCGAACTGCACTTGCTGGATCGGGAAGGAAAAAGGATTACGACCAACCTGGCTGATCATTACGTTTTAAGGAGAGACCTGAAGTTTGAAGAAGACAGTCCGGGGCTATGGGATGAGAAACGAAGACTAGGAATTGACTTTGTGGCAACCGGCAATGAACCCGGCTGGGCGCTGGAAATTGACCTTGAAAAAGGCATGTATTTCAGAACGCTTCCTACCGAAACTATAGTATTGGATACACCGGTGTCTGATCCGGAAGTGCGGGGCAGGACAACTATATATCGTGGAAATTCAGAGGGCAACGAGTTAACAGTAGAGTTTACTGAGCAGGATTGCAAAGATACCATGTCTGGGAAAGTGTCGCCTTACTCGGTGCGGGTTACTGCCAAGGGCATTCAGTTTAATGGTTGTGGCATTCACTTAGGTCAGAAGAATTCGGAAAGATAAACTATAGTCATAAACCAGAAACGCCAGCTAACTATAGCTGGCGTTTCTGGTTTATAGGAAAATGAATTCTAAAGCAATTAAAGCGGCTTGAACTGTTCGAACATTTGCTTACAGTTGTTACAGTAATGCATAGAGCGGCATAGCGTCGGCCCGAAAGGAGTTCTCAGATCTGTATTCTCGCTGTCGCAATAAGGGCATTTCACATGCTCCAGTATGTCCAGGTCCAGGATCAGGTCGTACTTGGGTGGCGGAGCCAGGCCAAACTCTTTTAAATGCTGACGTCCTTTTTCGCTGAGTTTATTACTATCCCAGGGCTTGTCGAAAGTCATATTAACCGTATAGTTAGCGATACCGTGCTTTTCCAGCGTACGCTCTACATCTTTTTTCATGTAGTCCATCGCAGGGCAACCAGCAAAAGTAGGCGTCATGTTCACGGTTACGTGGTCATCTTCCGAAACTTCCACACCCGTAATCACACCCAAATCTACCAGCGATAATACCGGTATCTCAGGGTCTTTTACCTCCTCCAACAGGGTTAATATGTGTTCCTTAGTCAGGTCCATTGTTGCTATAGTTAGACAAAGGACATTATGACAAAAGACAAAAGAGATACATCATTTATAAACCAAGTCAATTGTCTTTTGTCAAAAAATCTTTTGTCATAAAAGAACTACCACTCAGCAGTTGGGTCAATCTTAAATACTTCGGCCATTTCGTCCAGTAGCGGCTGCAGGTGTTCTGTATGTTCACCGTAGCGTCCGCCAAACTTAGGTTCTATAGTTGCCAGGTCTGGCAGTTTCAGGTCTGTTTTTTCGATCACTGCAGAGATTCGCTTTAGCCATTCTGCTTTCACTGCCTCTTCGCCAGCATACACACCAGTATCGACCAGTTCCTGCTCATACTTCGATTTTTCGAACATGCCCAGCGCATAAGGCAGCGCCTCATTCAGGGATGATTGCAAACGCAGGATAGCTTCTTCTGTAGAAGAACCCAGGTTTTTGATCCAGGTATTGGCGTGCAGCACGTGGTATTTTACTTCCCCTTTCAGTTTCGTGGCCACCTTAGCAATTGGCTCGTAGCTCGACTGTGACAGCATCTCAAAACGGATGATTTCAGCATTGTCGTACAGGAAGTGACGGATCAGGCTGAAATCATACTCACCGTTTGGCAGCTCCACTAACTGGCTGTTATGAAATTGGTTGGCGTTACGAGTGAAGGCTACGGTATCCGGGTCAGCTTCTCCAAGCTCCTGCAGCAGCGTGTAAAAAGCTAAACTATGGCCGATCTTATCCTGCGCCATTGACGAGAAAGCAATGTCCTCTTCCAATATCGGGCCGAAGCCGGTCCACTCAGAGTTGCGGTGGCCAAGTATCAACTGGTCGTCTGCCAGTTTGTATAGCAGGTCTTTTATCGCTAGCTCGTTCATTATTGCGCAGTTGTCGTTTTATTTTCTTCTTTATACTTCGTGATCTTGTCCATCACCTTGTAAGCAATGGCTTCGCGGTACTTTTTCTCCGGAATAGTGGTCCACATATCCTTATCCTCTTCCGCAGATTGCAAAACATCTTTTGATTTCACTACCCACACATTCACGATAGGGCCTTTCTCACCAAATGCTTTCTTAGCTTCTGCCAGTGCTTCCGGGTAGGATGTTGCCATTACACGACCAGCATGCGCATGTGCCTTGCCACGCTTTTTCAGGTGGAATATCTCATAAGGTTCCGCCTGCTCATTGCGCTCGGTCGGCTCATCTATAGTTATAGTTTCATACACATTTTCCTGGTCGCCCACATAAGGAGTTACCTGGATGTTCTCGGTACGCGCGATCCATAGTCCAACACACGGAAAACGGCGGCTATACTGCTCTTTTGCAAACAGGAAAGCTACATCTTCGTTAGGCGCGTGAACAGGGCCAACATAAGTATGGGCAGTGCCTTCTTTCTTTTGGTGGAAGGCTTCGTATGTTTCAAACTGATCCAGTTCCGGCTTCGGCTCCATGGCAGGAACTTCACCTTCCGGCAAATTCAGTCGCGTTACTCTCGGGTCAAGTGACTTTAAGCTCATCTTTCTTAATTATGAATTAAAAATTAGAAATTAGAAATGGGTGGTTCAAACTATAGTTCGGCTCTCCAGATCAATTTCTAATTCATAATTTTGAATTTCTAATTGCCACAGGCTATGCCAGTGGCTTCACGTATTTCGCTTTCGGGTTAAGCAGGGCTCTGCGAACCCAGGCACCGCGCTCTTCGGCAGTACGACGTACGGCAAGGCGTTCGGCGTTGCAAGGGCCATCGCCGTTAATTACGCGCTTAAACTCGTCCCAATCCGGCTCGGTGTATTCCCACTGGCCGGTTTCCATGTTCTTCTTCAGTTTCGGATCCGGAACAGTTAAGCCAAGCTCCCAGATTTTGGGCACATACATATCCAGGAACTGCTGACGGCATTCGTCATTAGAAGCCATCTTCACTTTCCAGCGCATCAGCGTTTCGGTGTGTGTACTCATCTTATCAGATGGACCGAAGAAGGTCATGATCGGAGGCCACCAACGGTTAAGCGCAGCCTGAATCATTTCGCGCTGCTTTGGTGTACCGGTTGCCATATGTACCACGGCATCGTGGCCATACTTCAGGTGGAAAGCTTCCTCAGCACAGATACGCTCCAAAGCTCTTGAGTAAGGGCCGTAAGAACCTTTGGCATTCGCCATCTGGTTAACGATAGCACCCGCATCAATCAGCCAGGAAATAATGTTAGAATCTGCCCAGGTAAAAGCAGGGTAGTTGAATACGTTCGAGTATTTTGATTTACCGTTGATCAGGTCAGTCAGCATCTGCTCGCGCGACTTACCCAGTGTTTCGGCGGCAGAGTAGAGTAACTGAGCGTGACCTACTTCGTCCTGCACTTTTGCCATCTGTGCCATTTTTCTGCGGAAGCCAGGAGCACGAGTGATCCAGGTTCCCTCGGGCAGGGCGCCGATGATTTCCGAGTGAGCGTGCTGCTCGATCATGCGGATCAGCTGCTTGCGGTATAGTTCGGGCATCCAGTCGGTTGGCTCGATCTTCTCGCCACGGGCGATGCGCGCTTCAAATTCTTCTAATTTTACAGGATCTTCGACCTGTACATCGTCGAACTTGGTAGCTTCAAAAACGTTTCCTCCTCCGTACATAATATCTATAGTTTAAAGGTTCAGTAAAGGTGCCGGACTGTAGGTAGCAGCCCGGCGATTAGTTAGTTTGTGTTTGGCGCGTATTAAGTTTGTTTCAGTCCGTTTAGTAACATAGTTGCCAGGTTAGCGGCAATTTCTTCTGCGTTCATTTTTCCATCGGGCTTGTACCAGGTATGTATCCAGTTCAGTCCGGAAAGTATCGTTAAAACAGCAAATTTCTCGTCAGGTACTTTAAACTCGCCTATGCTGATACCTGCTTTTATAATCTCCCTGAAATGCTTTTCGTAACGGTCTCGTAGGGTCAGGAACTCAGCGTGGTACGGTTCGCTCAGGTGGCGCCACTCGTACAGAAAAACTGCCGATGCCTCGGTATTTTTGGTTAGTACCTGCACGTGTGCGGTAATAGCAGCCTGCAATCGCGCAGAGGCGGTTGCCTCCGGATCATCTACTTTATCTATCGCCTCAAAAAACTCATTTGCCATCCGGAAGCAGACACGTTGCAGAATCTCTTCCTTGGAGCGGATATGGGAGTAGATGCTGGCAGCCTCGATACCCAGTTCATTCGCCAGGTCGCGCATAGAGGTGGCCGAAAAGCCCCTTTTTCTGAAAAGTGCTGTTGCGGTTTTTTCTATCTGTTCTTTTCTGCTCAAAGTTACTTCCATATATAACTAACAAATGTAAACAACCTAACGTTCGTTAGCAAATTTTTAAACGGAGAATTATGGCTGCGGGTTTTTTGTCAGAATCAGGATTTTCAGGATTAGAGGATTTACAGGATCAGGGCTTTTCCTATAGTTTTACCTCACCCCAGCCCTCTCCTTTTATCGAGAGCCCCTACCCCCAGAACAGAAGAGGGAGCTTTTAGTAGTTGCTATAGTTTGCGTTATAGTTCTATAGTTGGCAATTAACCCACCCCAACCCCTCCCAGGAGGGGAATTTCGGCTGCTGCTATTGTTTGTCTTATAGTTTTATAGTTACAAAACATGAGTAGGCAGGCGCAGCCTGCCACAAGGAACTACCACCACTAAAAGGCGATGCAACTATAGCCATTCAACAAACTATAGTTTAGCTATCGATTGATTTCAGTCTTTGGGTTGAGCGCCTTGTAGATTTCTGGTGGCGTAGCCATTGCGAGGAATGAGCAAAAGAAAGGTACACCGCGCGATGCCCGAAGACGGGGCCCCGCGGCCGTGAGCGCACCAAAACATCTATAAAATGATAGGTAAGTAAAGCTCACAGGATTACAGGAAGTTTGAAACTATAGCTTGGTGCCGGTTGGAAGAATCTTCAACTAAAGGACATATAAGATGTCTCGACTGCGCTCGACATGACAAAAAGCAACTATAGAACTAAAGTGCTTTAATACCAACAATAAGCTGGGATTGCTTTAAAGCTACACGCGAAATACAGTTACTCTACACAAGGCAAAGACTTTCTTTATAAACTCCCGAGCATTACATCAAGTCTTACGTATATTTGAACTCCAGCCTGTTTTACAATCAAACTATAAACTATACCGATATGAACGATACAGCAACATCTGCTGAAAAACTGGAAATGGACTTTGTACACTATAAAGTGCATGAACGGGTCGGCTACATCACCCTGGCCAGAGCAGAAAAGCGGAATGCCTTGAACTATGAAGTCGTGTCTGAACTGAAGCGCGCTTTTGCCGCTGCTGAGGAAGATGATGTCTGCAAAGTGATTGTGCTGCGCGCTGAAGGAAAAGTATTTTGTGCCGGTGCCGACCTGGAATATATTCAGAAACTACAGAGCAACGATTACCAGGAGAACCTGCTTGACTCTACACACCTGATGGAGCTTTTCCGGATGATCTATACTTTAAAGAAAGTGGTGATCGCGCAAATACACGGACATGCCATAGCTGGCGGTTGCGGACTGGCCGCGATCTGCGATTTTGGCTTTACTGTGCCGGAAGCCAGGTTTGGCTATACCGAAGTAAAGATCGGTTTTATACCTGCTATAGTTAAAGTGTTTCTGTTGCGCAAAATAGGAGAGGCCAGAGCCAAACAGTTATTGCTCACCGGTGATTTGATCTCAGCTGCCGAAGCGGCTAACTATGGCCTCGTAAACTATGTGGTGCCTGCTGAGGAATTGGAGCAGCGTGTAGAGGATTTCGCTCAGAAACTATGTGCCGAAAATTCACGGCAAAGCATGGAAGTAACCAAAGAGATGATTGCGCGTGTGCAGGAAATGACGCTTGAAGAAGGTCTGCAATATGCTGCCGAAATGAATGCCGTAGCCCGCAGCTCCGAAGATTGCCAGCGCGGCATTGCTGCTTTTCTTAATAAAGAGATCATCAGTTGGTGATTTCTGTTTAACTTTTAAAACTATTTCTTAAACTTGCTGTTCTTTGGGTATGCTGATGGGTGTCGGAATCATGTTCTTGACCTTTATTGGAATGGAAGCTATAGCCTGGGCGATGCACAAATACGTGCTGCACGGGTTTCTATGGTTCCTGCATAAGTCGCATCACACCCGGCACCAGCACACATTCGAGTGGAACGACCTGTTTTTTGCCTGGTATGGTTCGCTGGCAATGCTGTTTTTTATTTTTGGCAGCGAGCCACTGGATTACAGGTTTTGGATAGGTGCTGGTATAACCTTGTATGGCGTTGCCTATTTTCTGATCCATGATGTGTTCATCCACCGACGCATCAAAATGTTTGGCCGAACTTCTAACGTGTACCTGAAGGCGCTTAATATGGCGCACAGGGTGCATCATAAGGTAAAAGGCAAACATGGCTCAGAGTCGTTTGGCATGTTGTGGGTAGCGCCAAGGTATTTTAAGGCAGCAAGTGAAGTAGTTAATAAACAAGAACAGGATAAAAGTGGCGCAGTACACCATTAAAGAACTGGAACATCTTTCGGGCATTAAAGCCCATACTATCCGGATTTGGGAACAGCGGTATAACATCCTGTGCCCCAAACGGACGGAAACAAACATCAGGTATTACGATGACAAAGACCTGAAAACCTTGCTAAATGTATCGTTGCTGAACGAGAAAGGGTACAAGATCTCGAAGATCGCGCAAATGGACCCGGAGCAACTGGTGCAGGAAGTGCAGCAGATTTGTGAGGTGCCGGGCGAGTGCTCCAAGCCCATCAATGATATGATGGCAGCCATGCTGGACCTGGATGAGGATGCATTTGACAAGGCTATTTCGACAGTAACCCTGCAACTGGGCTTTGCTGAAGCGATGAACCGGCTCATTTATCCTTTCCTGCATAAGATCGGGATTCTGTGGCAGACAGGGAACATTACACCGGCACACGAGCACTTTGTAAGCAACCTGATACGGCAGAAACTCATAGTTGCCATTGACGGGCAGGTAACGCGCCGGCAGCCCGGCACTCCGTCTTACCTGTTGTACCTGCCGGAAGGAGAGCTGCACGAGCTGGGCTTGCTGTATATGAACTATATCGTAAGGCTGCACAACCTGCCGGTGATCTATATGGGCCAGAATCTGCCCTTTTGTGACCTGGAGCTTACCTATGAGCACTGTAAGCCAAAGTTTATATGCTCAGTGCTTACATCTATGCCGGAGCGCGATCAGGTGCAGAACTATATCCATAAACTGGGTAACAGGTTTCCGGACTGCACAATTTACCTGTATGGTTTGCTTGTGCAGCAGGAGCAACTGGTATTCCCGGAAAACGTTATCCGACTGAAGTGTATGCGGGAGTTTTACCAGTTATTTAGTTAAAAAAGAATTAAACTATAGTTAAAAGCCTGTCTGTAACGTAAGCGTACAGACAGGCTTTTCTTTTTTTGTTTCTTAACCAGCTCATTTTTATTTGGTTACTATTTAAAAGTCAATGTTTACACTTTGTTTAACGTTGTTGATAAAAAAATAAACAAAATAATTTTTTTTTCCTGAATCTTGCGTATATTTGTTTATAGTTTTAAAGTAAAGTGTAAACAAAATGACAGCCATAGAATTCAGCAACCTGATAGAGCGCGTTACCCAGTCCTTACGGCCGGTAGCATTTAACCTTACCCGCGATGTAGATGATGCAAAGGACCTGGTACAGGAAACGATGTTAAAAGCATTATCCAACAAGGATAAGTTTAAGGCAGGCACAAACCTAAAAGCCTGGCTCTATACCATCATGCGTAACACGTTCATCAACAACTATAACAAAATCACAAAACGCAGCAGCAACATCGACAGCACCGAGTATCTGCAGTACCTCAACACCAACGAAAACTACATTACGCAGAACAAAGGAACGGCAACTTTCGTCATGAACGATATTAACGAAGCAATTGCCGGCCTGAATGAAGAGCATCGCACCCCTTTTATGATGTATTACATCGGGTATAAGTATACAGAGATCGCTGAAAAACTACAGATCCCGATCGGTACGGTAAAAAACAGAATACACATTGCACGCAAAGAGCTCAAGCAATCGCTGAAAGTGTACCAGCAGGATGCTTGATAGGCTGTGCGGGCGCCAGAACTTACTGAATGGATGGAAAAGAAGTAATTGTAATTGGCTCCGGCTTTTCTGGTTTAGCAGCAGCTACCAGCCTTGCCGATCTAGGGTATAAGGTAACTGTACTGGAAAAGAACAGTACGCCCGGTGGCCGCGCGCGCAGCTTCAGCGCAGAAGGTTTTACTTTTGATATGGGCCCCAGCTGGTACTGGATGCCCGACGTATTCGAAACATATTTCCGTAAGTTTGGCAAATCCACTGCCGACTATTATGACCTGAAACGTCTGGACCCGTCTTATACCGTGGTCTTTGGCGATAATGATTTTGTGGATGTACCTGCCTCGCTAGATGCGCTTAAGACGCTTTTCGAGAAATGGGAGCCAGGCGGTGCATCCGCTTTAGATAAGTTTTTAACGCAGGCTGCTTACAAATACGAAGTAGGCATAAACCAGTTGGTTTACAAACCCGGGCGTTCACTCTCGGAGTTTATGAGCCTGCGTTTGCTGTTGGACGTGCTCCGGATGGATGTTTTCCAATCTTTTCATAAGCACATCCGCCGTTATTTCAGCCACCCGCGCATTATCAAACTCATGGAGTTCCCGATCCTGTTTCTGGGAGCTCTACCCGAAAATACGCCTGCTCTTTATAGTTTAATGAACTATGCTGATATCAGCCTTGGTACCTGGTACCCGATGGGGGGCATGCACAAAATAATTGAAGGCATGGTGCAGCTGGCAGAAGAAAAGGGCGTAACGTTTAAGTATAACCAGGGTGTACAGCAGATTGAGGTAGCTCAGGGTGTCGCTACAACTATAGTTACCAGTTCCACCGCCTTTGAAGCCGATGTTATAGTTGCCAGCGCCGATTATCACCATGTAGAAAAACAACTGTTGCCGCCGCAGTATCAAAGTTACTCCGATACGTACTGGGATACCCGCGTAATGGCGCCTTCATCATTGATCTTTTACCTGGGTATCAGTAAGCGCTTAAACAACCTGCGGCATCATAACCTGTTTTTTGATGAAGATTTCGGACCGCATGCCCGCGAGATTTACTCGAACCCGCAGTGGCCCACCAAACCTTTATTCTACGTTTCGGCGCCATCTGTAACCGACCCAAGCGTGGCTCCGGATGGCTGTGAGAACTTGTTTATACTGATACCTGTAGCTCCTGGCCTGCAGGATACCGAAGAAATTCGGGAGAAATACTATAACCTGGTAATGGACCGGCTGGAGAAGCTGACCAACCAGGAAATCCGCTCAAGTGTGGTGTACAAGCGCAGCTACGCGCACAACGACTTTATACACGATTACAATGCCTTTAAGGGCAATGCTTATGGATTAGCAAACACCCTGCTGCAAACCGCATTGCTGAAACCTGCCTTAAAGAGCAAAAAAGTAAAGAACCTTTTCTATACCGGTCAGCTTACCGTGCCCGGTCCTGGAGTGCCGCCTTCTCTTATATCGGGGCAGGTAGTGGCTACAGAGATAGCCAAGGAATATAGGTTTCCCGTAACAGTTTGATCAGCACCTACTACAGTTAAAACTATGGATTTATTTAAACAGACCTGCCTGAAGTGTAGCAAAGTAATTACAGAGGCATACAGCACTTCGTTTACCTTAGGTATCAAAACGCTGGACGCAAAATTCCATTTTCCGATCTATGCTATTTATGGTTTTGTGCGTTGTGCCGACGAGATTGTAGATACCTTCCATGAACATGACAAACAGGCGTTGTTGCAGGAGTTTAAAGAACAGACCTATAAAGCCATACAAACAGGCATAAGCCTGAACCCGGTGCTGCACGCGTTCCAGAGCGTGGTAAACGAGTATAAAATCGATTTAGTATACATAGAGGCCTTTCTGAAAAGCATGGAAATGGACCTGGACGAGCAGCAGTACGACCACCAGCTGTATGGCGATTATATTTATGGCTCAGCCGAAGTAGTAGGGTTGATGTGTTTGAAAGTTTTCTGCGAAGGCAATGATGAGCTTTTTGAAAAGCTGAAGAAACCAGCCTGCAGTTTGGGAGCCGCCTTTCAGAAAGTAAACTTTTTGCGCGACATGCAGAGCGATTACCTGGAGCGTGGTCGGGTTTATTTTCCTAAAGTAGAGTTTAAGCAGTTCGATAACATCAGCAAAGCTGAAATAGAAGCAGACATCTGCAAAGACTTTGAGGATGCATACAAAGGGATCATGCAGCTGCCCCGCTCAGCCAGGCTGGGCGTGTACCTGGCATACAAATACTACATGAAGCTATTCCGGAAGCTACAGGACCTACCTGCAACCCATATTCTAAGCAATCGCGTAAGAGTACCTGATAACACAAAGCTGGCCTTGCTTGTCAGTTCTTATGTAAGGTACCGGTTAAACGCGATCTGAATGAATAAATTTACTTTACTTTTCCTGTTTCTGCTTTGTGCTATTATGGCGCAAGGGCTTAATGTTACAAACTATAAACTGCCTGCGTTGCGTGCTGAGTACCTCGCTGCTAGTAAGGACGAAGATGCTGCCCGCGACTTTTATGCAAAAATGGAGAAGTACACTGGCAAAGAGGCAGTGGTGCTCGGTTATAAAGCGGCATCCGAGGCTGTAATGGCTAAATATGTCTGGAACCCTTACTCCAAATTAAAGCACCTGAATGCTGCTACAGACCTGTTTTCAAAAGCTGTAGCGCTGAATGAGCAGAATCCGGAGATCCGTTTTCTGCGCTTTGTAGTGGAATCGCATGTGCCGGCTTACCTGAAGAAGAGCAACAACCTGGAGGAGGATAAAGCGATTGTGATAGAAAGCCTGAAGGATTACAAAACTGCAGGATTGCAGCCATCGCTGGCGCGTATTATGCGCGATTTTTTAGTGGCTAAAGACCGCTGCACCCCCGAAGAAAAGGCAATGCTGCAGAATCTGAGAATATAATGACTAATGATTAGGTGTCAACCTGCCACCTATTCATAATTTTTAATTTTTAATTCATAATTAAAAAACCTGTGTACATCTATCTGTATCTGAACATTTTCACGATCCTGTTTCCATTGTTGCTGTCGTTCGACAGGAAAGTTTCGTTCTATAGAAACTGGCCTGCTCTGCTGCCGGCTATAGTTGTAAACGGCTTGTTCTTTATAGTTTGGGATTCGCTGTTCACAGAGAAAGGAGTGTGGGGATTTAACGATGAATGGCTGACAGGTATTTACATTGCTAACCTGCCATTAGAGGAAGTGCTGTTTTTTATAACGGTGCCTTATGCCTGCGTTTTTATTTACGATGTGCTGAACGCATATATCACCAAAGATCTGTTGCAGCCATATGCCAAAAGTATTGCCTTTATGCTGATTATGGTGTTGCCGGTTATAGCTGTTTTTAACATGGAGCGCTGGTACACTTCCGTTACATTTATGCTACTGGCTATCCTGCACCTGGTGCACCTGCGCTTTTTTGATACCCGCTATCTTGGACGGTTTTATCTGGCTTATTTAGTGCACCTGGTGCCGTTTTTACTGGTAAATGGTGTGCTCACTTATCTGCCTGTAGTATGGTATAACAACGACTACAACCTCGGGCTGCGCATCGTGTCTATACCAATAGAAGATAGCATGTATTCGATGCTGATGTTGCTGCTAACTATTTCAGTATATGAGGGGTTACGGCAACGGTTTAGTATAAAACAATATCAGCCCACAGTTGTATAACTTGTATATGCAGCGCCTGAACGTAACTATAGATGCCAACTCCGGATTTTGCTTTGGAGTAGTGTATGCCATCCAGATGGCAGAAGACATACTGGCGGAGCAGGGCTATCTGTATTGCCTCGGCGACATTGTGCATAACGATGTGGAAGTGGAGAGGCTGCAGCAGCGCGGCCTGCGCATTATAGATCATCAGCAGTTGCGTGAACTGCACCACGAAGCCGTACTGATACGTGCACACGGCGAACCTCCCGAGACTTACCAGGTTGCGATGCAGAATAACCTGACCCTGATCGATGCCAGCTGCCCGGTGGTGCTCAAGCTGCAGAACCGTATCAAATCATCTTACGACAAGAGCGAGCAGATTTATATTTATGGCAAGCACGGCCATGCAGAAGTACTCGGTTTGCTAGGACAGACAAGCAACAATGCCGTAGTTTTCGAGAACATGGAAGAACTGCTGCAACACGAGCTGCCACCAAAAATTACACTCTACAGCCAGACAACGAAAAGCACCGACAGTTTCTATAACATCAAAAATCAGTTAGAGGCCAAAGGATTTGAAGTAGATGCCAACGACACCATTTGCCGCCAAGTCTCGAACAGGGATAAAGAGCTACGTAGCTTTGCTGCTAAATTCGATAAAGTGATTTTTGTTTCAGGTACCAAATCGTCGAATGGCAGGGTGCTGTACGAGGTGTGTAAAAACACGAACCCGAATACCTATTTTATTTCCAAAGCTGAAGAACTGCAGCCGGAGTGGTTTGCTACAGGTGATACGGTCGGCATTTGCGGGGCAACCTCCACACCCATGTGGCTGATGGAACAGGTGCGTGATGAACTCGTGAAACTATAGTTTATAGTTGCTTCTGGTAAGATTCAGCTCCGGAATTAACAATACATATCACGATCGTAGTGCTACCTGATACGAAATACGTTAAAAGCAAAACCAACATGGCAATTGTGCGGAAAGACATACGCGGCATTCTGATTGCAGCAACTATAGTTGTCTGCTGGGCCGGCTTGTTGGCTTATCTCTTAACTTCCTATCCGGTAAACTATAGTTCTCCGTTTACTTACATGTTTATGCTGGTGCAAACGCACTTATACACAGGGTTATTTATAACTGCACACGATGCCATGCATGGCGTAGCTGCACCCGGCAGACCCAAGTTAAATAAAACGATAGGTACTGTTACTGCACTACTTTTTGCTTATAACTGGTATCCTCGACTGCTGCCGCGTCACCATCAGCACCATAAGTTTGTAGCCACCAGTCAGGATCCTGATTACCATCATGGTTCTTTCTGGCCCTGGTATTTCAGTTTCCTGAAACAATACATTACCTGGTGGCAACTGCTGCTGATGGCGTTAACGTTTAATGTGCTGCAACTTTTCTTCCCCACAGAAAATGTGATCCTGTTCTGGATGTTGCCAGCTATAGTTGCTACGTTCCAGCTTTTCTATTTTGGTACGTACCAACCTCACCGCGGCGAGCACACTGCTGATAATCCGCATAAGTCCACAACGCAGTCTAAAAACCATGTGTGGGCGTTTGTGAGCTGCTACTTTTTCGGGTATCACTACGAGCACCACGATAAGCCTTACCTGCCTTGGTGGCAGCTTTACAAAGCCAAACTATAGTTACGCGAATTTGTATTTTGTTTTTAAATTATTGCATGCAACAGTAGCTAAAGGGTGTGCGTAATAGGGTAGAACTTTCTCATAAATTCTACATCAATACACACTTCACCCTGTTACTGCATCCCTATGCGTTTATCTAAACTAACTATAGTTCTTTTGCTGTTGCTGTGCCTTTTTTCGGGCAGTAATAGTTTTGCCAATGGCTACGATCGCTTTCAGAACGGAGCCAATAAAGACCCCAATAACTTTAAAGCAGGCATTAGCTTTGTCTGGCTATCAGACTATGACAGCCAGGGCCTGATGTTCAGCAACAAGTTCGGGCATTACTTTGGAGAGCGTTTCTCGCTTGGCTTAAATGTAGGCATGCTGACAGCCTCCCGCTATGATGAAGGAAAGCAGATCTTCTCCATCAAGAACACCTTTTACATGGGTACCCTGGAAGCCGGTTTTGATGTGATCAGCAACGAAATGGTAACGCTGCGTCTGGGAGCAGGCGGCACAGCACGCCGTCGGAACGAAATTAACTCTGAGCCCGAAGACCAGGGAACTGTGGATGGCTCTGTGGTGCACATCAAAACATCGGACGTCGGCTTTAACGGCTTCTTGGAAAACGACTTCAGTTTTCTGCGCAGCGGTATAGTTGGCGGCCGTATCGATTACTTTTACTACTCCAGCGGCACGCCGGTCTTTGCAATAGGCCTGCATGTCGGCTTTAAGTTTTAGAACAAGACAAATAAAAAAGGGAGCTCCAGGGCTCCCTTTTTTATTTTATAGTTGGCTTACTGATGTGCGCCTTTTTTGCAGCAATCATCCAGCTTGTTATATGCGCGATCCTGAGCAGGTAATTCATCAGCATCATATCCTACCGCCGTTACGGCCTTTTTAATCTTGTTTGCATCCGTTTTACGGGCATCAAAAGTTACGGTCAGCATTTTGGAGTCAACATCCAAAGAAGATGACTTAACACCTTTTTCGTAGGCCATTGCCTTCTCCAGTGTAGTTTTGCACATGTCGCATACAGCCGAAGTTTTGATCTTGATGGTCTGCTGGTTGTTATTCTGCGCTTGTGTTGCAACGATACTTACCAGTGCAAGCACCATGGAGAGCAGGAGTACTTTTAACTTGTTCATGTTTTAGTTTGAGATTATAGTTAGGTTTAATTTATTCTGAATCTAAGGCCGGCATATATCACTCTGCCAGCAATCGGGCCCCATACCATGCTGGCATCAAAATCAGGGCCAAACGGGTTAGAGGCACCAACTATAGGCGACGGTTGCCTGTAATTTAGTAAATTCTCTACGCCGCTGTATAGTTCCCAACGTTTGAATGCACGCGATATTTGGCCGTTCACCACAAAAAATGCATCCGATTTTTCGGCTAGCTCCGCACTGTGGTGGGTGCCGGCATGCGCCAGCGGCATTATACCGAAATACTGGGTAGTAAGGTCAGCGCGCCATTTATCAAACGGTGTGGCAAAGCCCAGATTCACAAAAAAGCGGTGTTCCGGTATCATTGGTTTACGGCGCAGGTCGCCGTTGTAGGTTGCCTGCACATCGTAGTACTTGTAAGCTGCTTTTACATCAAAACCTTTCAGCACCTCGTACTGCAGTTCTGCCTGAAAGCTGCTTGCAAATGATCTGCCATCCAGGTTGTAAAATCTCACCTGGTTAGGAGTGGAGTACATATCGGCTACTACCTGGTTCCGGAATGTGGTATAGTAGTAGTCTGTGATAAAGGCGCCAGGTCTGCCGCCCAGTTCGAAATATTGGGTAAATGAGCCACCAATGTTCCAGGCTTCTTCTGGCTGCAGCTGTTCTGTAAACACAAAGTTGCGGGAGCTTACCAGGCTGGCAGTGTTCTCGGCAATCGGGTTGGCCACTCTAAAGCCTTTACCGGCGGCCAGTCTGAAGATGGTATTCTGGGTTGCATCGAACTTCACATTCAGGCGAGGGGAGAAAACAGTGCCGTACAGGTTATGAAAATCGGCGCGGCCACCAGCAACTATAGTTAAGTTGCTAAGATTGTTGTAGATGTACTCCAGGAAAGCGCCTGGTACATGTTCGGTGCGCTTAAATACTGCTCCTGCCAGTTCTTCCTCAACATCATCATAAGTATAGCTCAAGCCGGCTTTGTAAGTATGGCCTGTGTGCCCGATGATGGATTGGAAAATCAACCGGAGGTTTGCATTCTGTTGGCTGCCATCGTACTCCCGTCTGCCATATTTCGAGTCGAATTCATGATGGGATGCTGAACTGATTAACCCGATGCTCTGGTAAGGCTTGCCATCAAAAGTGTAGGATGTTTTATTGTAGCCTGAGATGCGCTCCGTCTCGGATGTGGTGCCATAGTATAGTTCAGATCCTTTCTCAAAATCCATTTGCCCGCCCAAGCGGTCTTCTCGTAGCGCGTTCACTCCAAACTCCGACACCCAGTTGCCGTTGCTGTATTTCCATTTGTTGTACACGTTGTACTGGCTGTTCAGCGGCAGATCCATAAAACCATCGTTGTTGCGGTCGGAGCGGTGGTGCAGTTGCGCGGTATGTAGCAGCAGGGCAGTAGACCACTGCTTGTTTACTTGCACCCCAATATTCACATTGGCATCGAACTTAGCCTGGCTGTTGCCATACAGGTTTACATACAGGCGCTCTGCTTTCTCCGGGTCTTTCAGTTTCACATTCACCTGTCCTGAAATCGACTCATAGCCATTCAGCACAGAACCCATACCTTTTATGATGTCAATCGACTCTATAAAAGTGCCCGATAAATAATTAAGCCTGAATGGAGTAGCCAGGCCCTGTAGCGCTGGCACGTTATCAGTGGTTAGCAGGGTGTAAGCGCCATCCAGCCCCAACATCTGTATCTGTTTGGCTCCGGAAACGGCATCGGTAGTGGAGACCTCTACAGAAGCATTCGTCTCAAAACTCTCCGCCAGGTTGCAGCATGCCGATTTTTCCAGGTCGCGGGTGGTGATGATCTGAGAATTGGTGGTGGTAAGTGCTGAGTAGCGTGTTTGTTGGCCTTCTACTACCACTTCCTTTAAATTGCTGTTAGGCTGCAGGGTAACTATAACCGACTGCTTGCCGGCCACATTTATTATTTGCTGCACATAGCCCACATAGCTCACTACAATCTCGGAGGTTAGGGAATCCGGGAAAGTAAGTGTGAAATTGCCATTCGCATTGGTTGTAGTGGCGTGTGTGGTGCCTTTCCAGGCTATGCTGGCACCGATAATGGGCTGGCCCGGGTTAGCAGCATCGGTAACCTGGCCTGTAAGCTGCTGCGCTGCCGCAGGAATAGCTGCAACTATAAACAGCAGCAAGGGCAGTAAATAAAAACTATAGTTTCTGAAATGGGATTTCATGGGAAATATAAACCTGAAAGTTTGAACACAAGGGAGCAACAGCTGCCGTCGGGGCAACTATTAAAGTGTAAAACCAGGTTTATACCTGCAGGCTGCGTTTCAGGAGCAATATGGTGCGCCCGCTTAGTGGTGGCGAACTATCGGAATAAGAGAGAACCTGTGCCGCTATAGTTGGGGCAGGAAGGTTGTATAGCGGTTGAGGAACTATAGGCGGAACTATAACATATAGTTTGTTCAGGAAATCCGCTTTTGCAGTTGAGATCAGGTCTAGCTTTTTGTAGGTAACTTCCAGCTTGCAGCAATCATCTTCCGTGCCGGAAGTTTCTGATTCAGAGCAGCAACCTTTTATTTCGGTGCTGGCGCTCTGCACCATTACCATCTGGCAGAGTTGCTGGCCCAGGGCAATGCCTACCGATCCCAGCGCTATAGTTAGCGCCAGCAGCAACAGTATGCCATGCCGGATTAGGTTGTTCATCAGCACAAAGATACGTAATCTCTGCCACTTTCTTCCACTTGCCCCACTTTCATCCACTTTTCATGTGGAAATCCGCTCCACTTTGCCTGTAAAACTCAGCTTTTTCGTAACTAATTGATAGTCATTGTGTTGACTACTGGTTGCCTCGTATTATAGTAGATTATATTCAAAAATTAAAATATAGTTATGCTCATTTGGAGTTGATAGGTATGTGGATAATGTGGATAAGTGGTGTGGATTACCATAATTTATCCACAAAGTGGTAAAAAGTGGGAGATTGTGGTTGTGGAGTATGCTTGAATCATTACATTTGTATACTCCGAGAACCACGCGGACGAAACCCTTATAAAAGACATGAACTTCCTGTCAGGCGAATTTGAATGCAAGATCGATCCGAAGGGAAGGTTGGTTTTACCTGCGAAGATAAAAGCCAACCTGCCGGAGGCGTCTGGCAATCATGTGGTGCTGATGCGTGGTTTTGAGCCTTGCCTGGTGTTGTATCCGAAGGCAGAATGGAAAGTGATCTACGATAAGGTAGCTGGCCTTAATGAGTTTAACGAGGAGTACCGTCACTTTCAGCGTAACTTTTTCCGTGGCAACACTGAGATTGAGCTGGATAGTGCTGGCCGTTTTATAGTTCCGAAAACAATGGCTCGCTTTGCCGACCTGGATAAGGAAGCTATAGTTGTAGGCCTGGGCAACCGTGTCGAGATCTGGAACCCGGAGAAGTATGACGAGTTCCTGATTAAGGATCAGCAGAATTTCTCGCAGCTGGCGCAGAAGTTCTTGGGAGATAAAGAAGAAAAGGAGCCGTTGCTGTAATGGAATACCATCGCCCAGTAATGTTAGAAGAATCGGTTGATGCGCTTGCGATAAAACCGGACGGTGTGTATGTGGATGTGACCTTTGGTGGTGGCGGACACTCCGCACTTATAGTTAGTAAGCTTACAACCGGTAAGCTGTATAGTTTCGATCAGGATAAGGATGCCGAAGAGCAAAGCAAGAAACTGGAGGGACCGAACTTTCAGTTTGTGCGTGCCAACTTCCGCGACCTGAAAAAGTACCTGCGCCTGTATGGTGTAAGGCAGGTCGATGGCATTCTGGCTGACCTGGGTGTTTCGTCGCATCAGTTTAACGAAGGTAGCCGTGGTTTTTCTACCCGCTTTGACGGTCCGCTGGATATGCGCATGAACTATGAGCATGGCGAGTCTGCGGCTGATGTGGTGGCAAACTATAGCGAAGAGCAGTTGCACCGCATTTTCGGAATCTATGGCGAAGTGAAAAACGCCAAAACGCTGGCCCGAACTATAGTTGAGCAGCGCTCGCGCAGGCCCATTGAAACGATAAACGATTTTAAGCAGGCAATACGCTCCTGTACGCCAAAAGGGAAAGAGAATAAGTACCTGGCCCAGGTTTTCCAGGCGCTCCGCATCGAAGTGAATGACGAGATGAAAGCCCTGGAAGAGATGCTGGTGCAGGCAGCCGAAGTGCTGAAGCCCGGTGGGCGGCTCTCGGTAATCTCTTACCACTCGCTGGAGGATAGGATGGTGAAGAATTTTATTGCGAAGGGTAAATTCTTCGGGGAGGTAGAGAAAGACCTTTTCGGAAACGAAATAAAACCATTAGATGCGGTAAGCCGCAAACCGATAGTGCCCTCAGAAGAGGAATTACTGATTAACAGTCGCTCTAGAAGCGCAAAGCTTAGAATAGCAGAGAAAAGAGAACTTGATGATTAAACCCCTGGCCTGAAAGGCTGCAAATTTGTAAAAGAGTAACTATGGCTTCTAACCTTATGACTAAGAGACCAAGCGCACCGAAAGCAAACACGGTGCGTCCGAAGCCAGAACAGGAGGCTCCAAAGCCAAAAAGACGTAAAGGTTTCAGTATCTTTGGGTTGCTGAGTAAATACACCAATGTTGATGCTCTTTTTGAAGAGGGCGTTCCGCTAAAATACCTTCCCCGCATTTTATTTCTTACGCTGCTGACGTTGTTCTACATTGGCAACAACCACTATGCTACCAAAACTATCCGCAAAATAGATAAGGTTAAGATAGAGACAGAAGACCTGCGTGCCGACTATACCACCTTGAAGTCGGATTACATGGGTGCCAGCAAGCAGTCGGAAGTGGCCCGTAATGTTGCGCCGCTTGGCCTGGAAGAAAGTTCAACTCCACCATATCAGGTTATAGTGCCGGCAGATGAATATTAAAAAGTCCATAGTGATACGTGTGCGGTTAGCCTATCTGGTTATCTGTGTTTTTGCGTGCGCTATTGTGTACAAGATCTGCATGATCCAATTTGTGGATGGAGAGAAATGGAAAGCTATTTCCAACGAGCGCCGCATCTTCTATAAGCCGGTATTTGCCACCCGCGGCAATATCTACTCTGATAATGAAAGCATTCTGGCGACCTCGCTGCCATTTTACCGCGTTGCCTTCGACCCAACTATAGCCGAAACCAAAGCTTTTAATTCCGGCATAGACTCGCTGGCTATGCTGCTTTCCCGTTTTTACGGAGACCGCTCAGAAGATTACTATCGACGTAAAATTAAAAATGCACGCCTGGCTGGGCGTCAATACATCCGTCTGAATAGCCGCCAGATCAACTATCAGGATAAAAAAAGGATGTCGGGCTGGCCGATCTTCCGGGAAGGTAAAAACAAAGGCGGGGTGATTTTTGAGAAAGTTGAGAAACGCTTTAAGCCATTTGGTTTGCTTGCTGAGCGAACCATTGGCTTTATAAACGAAGATAAGAACGGCGCCGGTCTGGAATATAGCTTCAACAACAACCTGTCTGGTACCGATGGCGAAGCACTTTTTGAGCGTATAGCGGGTGGTAGCAAACCTATTTACGACGGCACCGAGATAGAGCCGCAGAATGGCCTTGATATCAAAACAACTATAGATATCAACCTGCAGGACGTGGCCGAGAATGCCTTATACAAGGCACTTGAGAAAACAGATGCGGCCTATGGAACGGTGATTCTGATGGAAGTTAAGACCGGCGAGATAAAAGCAATGGCTAACCTCGGGAAAACCAAAGGCGGTTACATTGAAGACTATAACTATGCAGTTGGGGCGCAGGGCCGTACGGAGCCGGGTTCTACGTTTAAGCTGGCTTCGATGATGGCTTTGTTTGAGCAGTCGCCGGGAGTGAATTTAACGGATACCATCGACACCGGAAACGGCCGGTATAAGATCAAAAATACCTACATGACGGATGCCAAGCATGGCGGTTATGGCAAAATTACGGTGCAGGAAGTGTTCGAAAAATCTTCCAACATTGGTATTGCAAAGCTGATGGAAGCGCATTTCAGCAACAACCAGCAGGCCTTTGTGGATTACCTGGATAAGTTTGGTCTAGGCAATACACTTGGCTTTCAGATGGAAGGCGAGGCACGCCCGTTTATTAAGAGCCCGCAGGACAGAGCCTGGTACGGTACTACGCTTACCTCCATGTCAATTGGTTATGAGACAAAGCTTTCGCCTCTACAAACCCTGGCTTACTATAATGCAGTGGCCAACAATGGGAAAAAGATACAGCCGATCATTGTAAAGGAAATCCGCAAATCAGATAAAGTAATTCAAAGCTTTAAGACCCGCACGCTGGTAGAGAAGGTATGCTCCGATGAGACCCTGAAGAAAGTAAAAACTATGCTGGAAGGCGTGGTGGAGCATGGAACGGCCAGGAGTATCAGGAGTGCAGAATATAAAATAGCAGGTAAAACAGGTACGGCCCGTAAAGTAAAAGACGGGAAATATGTACGTGAATACTCCACATCATTTGCAGGCTACTTTCCGGCTGATAATCCGAAATACAGCTGCATCGTGATCATTGACAGTCCACAGGGTGTAAATGTGTATGGCTCGGATGTGGCAGCACCTGTATTTAAGGAACTGGCTGATAAAGCGTATGCCCGCGACCTGGAGATGCATAAGCCGCTGCACGCCCGCGTTACCCCGGAAAAATATACACTTCCACAGGTAACCGCCGGTAGCCTGGATGACCTCTCCACAATCTGCAACCGATTGGGTATAAGCAGCCATCCGAAAACCAACGACGAAGAGTGGGTAAAGGTAAAGACAAATGCCCGTTCACTGGATTTTGTGCCTAACCCGGTGATGGAAGGCAAAGTGCCTGATGTGACTGGTCTGACGTTGCGCGATGCCTTGTTCATACTGGGAAATCAGCAACTGAAGGTAAATGTGCAGGGGGTAGGCAAACGCGTACAAAAACAGTCTCTGGAGGCTGGTACGCAAATAAATAAAGTAAAACAGATAACGATTGTATTAAGCTAATGGCTTTGCTGCAGGATATATTACGAAATGTGCAGGTGCTAAACACCCAGGGGCCGCTTGATGTGCAGGTCGAGAGTATCACTTTTGACTCACGAAAAGTACAGGCTGGGGTGTTGTTTGTGGCTGTGCGTGGCGTGCAGGCCGATGGGCATGCATATATAGCCAGGGCCACCGAGGCAAATGCTGTTGCTATAGTTTGTGAAGAGCTTCCGGCTGAGATACAAGAGGGATTAACCTACGTTATAGTTAAAGACAGTGCTGAAGCGCTGGGGCAGATGGCCTCAACCTTTTATGGAAACCCATCGGCCAAATTACAGTTGGTTGGCGTGACGGGTACTAATGGTAAAACCACCTCTGTAACGCTTTTGCATAAGCTTTTCAGAGAACTGGGCTACCACGTTGGCCTGCTTTCTACAGTGCAGAACCAGATAGACGAGGAAGTTATTCCTGCGACACATACTACACCCGATGCGGTAACACTGAATGAGTTGCTTTCCAAGATGGTGCAGGCAGGCTGTACGCATTGCTTTATGGAAGTAAGCTCGCATGCCATGGTGCAGCAGCGTGTGGCCGGTTTAACCTTTGCGGGTGGTGTTTTTACCAACATTACCCACGACCACCTGGACTACCATGGCAGCTTCGATGAGTACATCAAGGCAAAGAAATCTTTCTTTGACATGTTGCCAAAAGGTGCTTTTGCATTGGTAAACGCTGATGATAAGCGTGGTGCTGTAATGGTGCAGAACACTAAAGCCAGTGTACATGAGTTCTCGCTTCGCAAAGCCACAGAGTTTAAGGCACGCATCATCGACAATACCATTCAGGGGCTGCATCTGGAGATTGATGGAAACGAGATCTGGTGCAAACTGATAGGAGACTTTAACGCTTATAACCTCCTAGGTGCTTATGGCGTGGCTGTGTTGCTGGGCGAAGATCCAACCGAGACACTAACAGTACTTTCTGCCCTCGATTCTGCTGCCGGCCGTTTTGATTATGTAGTGTCGGACACGCAGATAACCGGTATAGTTGACTATGCACATACCCCGGATGCGCTTGAAAATGTGCTTAACACCATTCAGCAGATCAGAACGCCACTGCAGAAAGTGATAACTATAGTTGGTTGTGGCGGAAACCGTGATGCAGCCAAGCGACCTGTTATGGCTGATATAGCTTGCCGCCTGAGCGATAAGGTAATTCTGACCTCAGACAATCCGCGCTTTGAGGAGCCACAAATGATACTGGCCGATATGCAGAAAGGAGTAAAGCCGCTGGACTATAAGAAAACGCTATCGGTGCTGGACAGGAAAGAAGCTATAAAAACAGCTTGTATGCTGGCAGAATCCAACGACATTGTGCTGGTAGCTGGCAAAGGCCACGAAACTTACCAGGAAATACAGGGAGTAAAATATCCTTTTGATGACAAGCAGGTGCTGCAGGAAACTTTTCAGCAACTGGGTAAATAAATCATATTAAAACTTTTAGCCAAGAGTAAAGAATTAGATTAAATGCTATATCACCTTTTTACATACCTCGATCGTGAGTATGATCTGTTAGGAGCAGGTGTGTTCCAATACATTTCCTTCCGTGCAGGTATGGCTGTACTGGTTTCGCTGCTGATCGCCATGATCTTTGGTGGCAAGCTGATAAGAGTGCTGCAGCGCAAGCAGGTAGGCGAGAGCATCCGCGACCTTGGTCTGGAAGGACAGATGGAGAAGAAAGGAACGCCAACTATGGGGGGGCTGATCATTCTGCTGGCTATTCTGGTGCCAACACTTCTGTTTGCCCGTCTCGATAATATCTACATTATCCTGATGCTGGTATCTACCGTTTGGTTAGGCGCAATTGGCTTTCTGGATGATTACATCAAGGTTTTCAGAAAGAATAAGGAAGGTTTGGCCGGCCGATTTAAAATCCTGGGGCAGGTTGGCCTGGGGCTTATAGTTGGTCTTACGCTGTACTTTAACGATGATGTAGTGGTGCGCCAGTACATTTTTGCTGATGGCAGCACCTCGGCGGTAAATGCTTCGCGCCATTATGTGGATGTACACAGCATGATCACCACTATCCCGTTCCGCAAAAACAACGAGCTGGACTACTGCAACCTGTTTGCATTCGCCGGCCCGCTTTTCCAGAACTGGTCCTGCTACCTATACATCCCATTCGTGATTCTTGTGATCACAGCCGTGTCGAACGGAGCAAACATAACAGATGGTATCGATGGTCTGGCAGCCGGTACATCGGCCATTATTGGTTTAACACTGGCCATTTTTGCCTGGGTATCCGGTAACACCATTTTCGCCGATTACCTGGACATTATGTTCATTCCGAACTCAGGCGAGCTGACCATTTTCTGTCTGGCCTTTGTGGGAGCGTGTGTGGGTTTCCTGTGGTACAACACGTATCCGGCGCAGGTGTTTATGGGCGATACAGGAAGTTTGGCTATCGGTGGTATTATTGCCGTGTTGGCACTTATAGTTAGAAAAGAACTGCTTATTCCAATCCTGTGCGGTATTTTCCTGATCGAGAATCTATCGGTGATGCTGCAGGTAAGCTACTTTAAATACACTAAAAAGAAGTATGGCGAAGGTCGTCGCATCTTTAAAATGTCGCCGCTGCACCACCATTACCAGATGCTGGGTTACCACGAGTCTAAGATTGTGGGCCGTTTCTGGATTGTAGGTATCATGCTGGCCATTTTAACATTGGCAACTTTAAAACTTCGCTAACGAGCAACGAATAACAATAATGAAGATAGCAATACTTGGAGCGGGAGAAAGTGGCGTAGGAGCCGCATTACTGGCACAGGCTAAAGGGCTTGATGTATTTGTGTCAGATATGGGGCAGATAAAAGACGAGTATAAAGCCAAACTGGCGACAGCTGCTATTCCATTTGAAGAAGGAACCCACACCCTAACCAAGATACTAGATGCTAACGAAATCATTAAAAGTCCTGGCATTCCTGATAAAGCTGCAGTTATACAAGAAGCAGCCAAAAAGCAGATACCGGTCATCTCTGAGATAGAGTTTGCAGGCAGGTATACAGATGCAAAATTCATTTGCATCACAGGCACAAATGGCAAGACTACTACCACACTGCTTACCTACCACCTGCTGAAAAGCGCAGGACTGAACGTAGGGCTGGCAGGTAACATCGGCGAAAGCCTTGCAGAGAAAGTAATCGACGATAAGCACGATTATTATGTGGTGGAGCTGAGTAGTTTTCAGCTGGACAACATGTACCAGTTTAAAGCGCACATAGCTGTTCTGCTGAACATTACGCCCGACCATTTAGACCGCTACGGCTATAGTATGGATAATTATGCGGCCTCAAAAATGCGCGTAGCGCAGAATATGACCGGAAGCGATTATTTCATCTATAACGCAGATGATCAGAATATTAAAAAAGCGTTCGATTCAGCTGCCTTTGGTGGTACAACTATACCGTTTTCACTGGAAGGGGCTGAAGGTGCCAAAGTAACTTACACAGGATCAACTATAGATGTAGCTATAATAAACCATACAGGAACTATAGATGCTTCAAAGTCGAGCCTGATCGGAAAGCACAACCAGTACAATACAATGGCAGCCGTAGCTGTAGCCAAGTTGCTCCAGGTGCCCGATGAAACTATAGTAAAGTCGCTGGAGACATTCCAAAACGCTGACCACAGGCTGCAGTTAGTAGGAGTGGCCAGAGATGTGAGTTACATCAACGACTCGAAGGCAACCAATGTGGAAGCCGTTTGGTACGCGCTGGAGGGCATTAAACAACCCATCATATGGATTGCCGGCGGTGTAGATAAAGGTAATGACTATAGTACACTGGAAGCATTAGCCCGCGAAAAAGTGAAGGTGCTGATCTGTCTGGGTAAGGATAATAAAAAACTGGAGCGCTCCTTTAACAAGGTGGTTCCGATCATTGCTGAGACGGATTCTATTGAATATGCCGTGCGTATGGCCAAATTGCTGGCTGTGCCTGGCGATGTGGTACTACTGTCGCCGGCTTGTGCTAGCTTTGATTTGTTCAACAACTATGAGCACCGCGGCGAACGCTTTAAGGAGGCCGTAGAGAAAATAGTTTTAAAAAAGTAAGAGATACAATTTTTAGCCAAAGGTATGGTAAAGCAGTGGTTACAGAAAAACCTGCAGGGTGATCCTATTCTATGGGCCATCGTCCTGATGTTCTCGCTGATAAGCGTGGCAGTGGTGTATTCTGCCACCGGCACACTTGCCTATAAATCACGGGAAGGGAATACTGAATATTTCCTGCTGAAGCACTCTTCGCTCATTTTCATGGGCCTTGCCTGTATGTGGGCAGCGCATAAGATCAACTATAGATATTACTCCAGGTTGTCTTTAGTGGCATTAGTTCTTTCTGTGCCTCTGTTGCTGTTTGCTTTTGTCTGGGGTTCAAACATTAACGATGCATCCCGCTGGATCACGATTCCGGTAATTAACCAGACTTTCCAGCCTTCGGATTTGGCTAAGCTGGCGCTTATTTCTTACCTGGCCAGCATGTTGGCAAAGGTGCAGCTGCAGGTAAAAGACTGGCGCAAAACGCTGGTGCCAATGCTGATCTGGACGGTAGCTATCTGTGCGCTTATTGCCCTAACCAATACATCTACCGCCATCCTGCTGTTTGCTACCTGCATGCTGCTCATGTTTATCGGGCGTGTGCCTTTCAAGTACCTGATGACGGTATTTTTCATCGTGATTATAGTTGGTGGCGGAGCACTGGCAATAGGGCAGCGTTTGGGTACAGCGGTAAGTCGTGTAGAGGCTTTTCTTGATAAGACCGAAACGCCTTTCCAGTTAGAGCAGTCTTACATTGCTATTGCAACAGGTGGTGTTGTGGGCAAGGGCCCGGGCAACAGCGACCAGCGCGACATACTGCCTCACCCTTACTCTGACTTTATCTTTGCCATTATTATAGAAGAATATGGCTTGTGGGGAGGTGCTGCTGTGCTTTTCCTTTACCTGGCTTTACTATACAGGGGCATGGTAACTGTAGTGAACAGTACAGGCGCCTTTGGAGGACTACTATCTGCCGGGCTAAGTTTCAGTCTTGTTATCCAGGGAATGATCAATATGGGGGTTGCTGTTGGGTTAGGGCCGATTACCGGTCTGCCACTGCCGCTTTTAAGTATGGGTGGTACATCCTTTATTTTTACAGGTATCTCGCTGGGAATTATACTTAGTGTGAGCCGAACTGATAATGAAGTGACGCGTGCAGCTGTGGGTGCGCAGGATATTAACGCCAAAATACCGGTACATGCCTAATACACACAAACCATATCGCATCATTATCAGCGGTGGTGGCACAGGCGGGCATATTTATCCTGCAGTAGCTATTGCTAACCAGATCAAGGCGATCAGTCCTGCATCGGAGATACTGTTTGTGGGTGCCAAAGGCCGCATGGAAATGACGCGTGTGCCGGAAGTAGGATACAAAATTGTAGGTCTTTGGATAAGCGGTTTACAGCGCAGGCTTACCTTAGATAACCTGTCGTTCCCGCTGAAAGTGCTTTCGAGTGTGCGAGCATCGCATAAGATCATAAAAGAGTTTAAGCCGGATGCCGTGGTAGGTGTAGGAGGATATGCCAGTGGCCCGTTGTTGTACGCAGCTACAGCAAAAGGCATTCCGTCGCTTATTCAGGAACAGAACTCTTATGCTGGTATTACAAATAAACTTCTGGCTAAGCGCGTGGGTAAAGTTTGCGTGGCTTACGAGAACATGGAAAAGTTCTTCCCGGCAGAGAAGCTGGTGTTAACCGGGAACCCGGTGCGTCAGGATTTACTGGATGTGTCGGAGAAAAGGAGAGAAGCGCTTCTACACTTCGGACTAACTTCAGAAAAGAAAACAATACTGGTGATCGGGGGTAGCCTTGGTGCCAGAACAATAAACAAAAGTATAGCATCCGGACTTAATAAATTTGCTGAGGGTGAATACCAGCTTATCTGGCAAACCGGAAAAGCATTTTATTCTGAAGCAAAAGAGCTGGAGCAAAACTATAGTGATAATGGCATCCGTGTTTTTGATTTTATCAAGCGTATGGATCTGGCTTATGCTGCTGCCGATGTGGTAGTGTCGAGAGCGGGCGCGCTGTCGATTTCAGAACTTTGCCTGGCTGCTAAACCAAGCATACTGGTACCGTCACCTAACGTGGCCGAAGATCACCAGACCAAAAATGCGATGGCGCTGGTGCAACAGCATGCTGCTATACTGGTGCGTGATGCGGATGCATTGCAGGAACTGGTTCCGGCAGCTCTACAATTGGTACAGGATGAGCAGGAGCAGCAAAGGCTTGCAGCCAACATTAGAAAAATGGCTCGTCCGAATGCAGCTTCTGAAATTGTGAATGAACTTTTAAAGTTGATAAAGTGAGACTGGAAGACTATAAGTATATCTACTTCTTAGGCATTGGCGGTATTGGAATGAGTGCCATTGCCCGGTGGTTCCATGCGAAAGGTTTTCCGGTTTGGGGCTACGACAGAACCCGTACCCCACTTACCCAGGCGCTAGAGCAGGAAGGAATAAAAGTGCATTATCAGGATGATGTAGCTAACCTGCCACAGGAAATTCAGCAGGACAAAGACAACACGCTGGTTGTTTTGACTCCTGCAATACCAGCCGAGCATGCTGAGTGGAATTACCTGAAAGGAGAAGGCTATACTATAAAAAAGCGTTCTGAAGTGTTGGGTATCATTACAGCTAATGCCTATACCATTGCCGTAGCTGGTACGCATGGCAAAACCACTACGTCGTCTATGGTAACGCATTTGCTGCACCATGCCGGTGTAGATGCTTCAGCGTTCTTAGGTGGAATTGCTACAAACATCAATTCAAACCTGCTCATCAGCAAAGGACAGCGCGAGCAGGAAGTAGTAGTGGTGGAAGCGGACGAGTACGATCGTTCTTTCCTGACGCTGTTCCCGGATATAGCTATAGTTACATCTGCTGACCCGGACCACCTGGACATTTATGGAGATGGAGAAGAACTGATCCGTACATTCCAGAAATTTATCAGCCAGATAAAACCCGGAGGATACCTGTTTATTAATAGCAAACTTAGTACAGGTTTAACAGCTTATGTGCAAGCGGGTGTACAGGTAATCAACTATAGTTTTGAGGATGGAGATGCTCATATTCAGGGGCTTAACATCGAGGGTAGGTGGTTTAAATTTGATGCTGTTAGCCCGTTCGGTAACATAGGTTCGCTGGAGTTGGGGGTGCCTGGTTTCCATAATGCCGAGAATGCATTGGCAGCTGTTTTGGTGGCGCAGGTGTTGCAAATTGAGGAACAGAAAATACGCAGTGGTGTACAGAGCTATAGTGGTGTAAAACGCCGGTTCGAGTTTGTGTATGAAGGGAACGGCAGAGTATACATCGACGACTATGCCCACCACCCGAAAGAGATCGACGCGTTCATGAATTCAGTGCGTGCGCTGTACCCTGAGAAACGAATTAAAGTGATATTTCAGCCACACCTGTTTACCCGTACCCGCGACTTCGCAGATGGGTTTGCAGAGAGCTTAAGCAAGGCAGATGAAGTGGTTTTGCTGGACATTTACCCGGCTCGGGAGAAACCAATACCAGGTGTTACTTCAGAAATGCTTCTGGAGCGGATTTCGTGCCCGGCAAAATCGTTGATAAACAAGAGCGAAATTGTGGATAATTTAGCCCTAAACCTTGATTTTGACGTGCTGGCAACCGTTGGGGCCGGTGATATTGATACCTTAGTGCAGCCTATCAAAAATATTTTAGAAAAAGTGTAGTATGGGCTTGAATAGTAAAATAAAATCTTTAATTTTTGCAGGTTGTAGCATTGTTACAATCGGCACACTTGCAAGCTTTGCTGCATCAAGGCAAAATGAAAAAGTTTGTAAAAAAGTGTCAATAAATATTGATAATGAGTACAATAATTACTTTATTGGTGATAAGGAAATAAAGGACCTGCTGACCCGCGAAGGGGAGCGTCATTTAGAGGGCTTACCCAATAAAAACATAGACCTGAAGAACCTGGAAAAACGCATTGAAGCGCATAAATTTGTAGCAGATGCAGATGTGTACCGGGACCTGAATGGCAATATCAAAGTAGAAGTAAAACAAAACAGGCCTATTGCAAGAATTATACAAGCTAATCAAGATGTTTACGTTGATGTTGAAGGGCGCATTCTGCCCCTCTCAGACAGATACACCGCTCGTGTAATCCCAATAACCAAGTCGGCAAATTTAAAGCCCCTTAACCAGGAGTTTTTTCAGGATTCGACCGGACAGGCTTATCTTTCTTTGCTGCAGTTTATCGAGAACGACAGGTTCTGGAAAGCGCAGTTAGCCCAGATGCACATTGATGGCAAGGGTAAGGTTTCTTTTTTGCCGCAGGTTGGCGACCATACCATTGAGTTTGGTAAACCTGTTAATACAGAACAAAAATTTAAAAAACTAATGATCTTTTATAAAGAAGTACTGCCTCTGATGGGGTGGGACAGATATAAGAGAGTTAATGTAGAGTACAAAGATCAGATCATTTGCGAATAAATATACAGATATGCAGAACGACAAAATAGTAGTAGGCTTGGATATTGGCACAACCAAAGTTTGCGCACTTGTAGGTCGGAAGAACGAATTCGGGAAGCTGGAAATCTTGGGGATGGGTAAGGCTGCATCGGAAGGTGTAGTACGAGGCATGGTCAGCAATATCGATAAAACGGTAGAAGCGATCACGAAAGCAGTGAAGCAGGCGGAAGATCAGGCACAGATTAACATCGGTGTCGTGAATGTGGGTATTGCCGGTCAGCATATCAAAAGCCTTCAGCACAATGGCAGCATTACGCGCCAGGTGACGGATAACGAAATAACCGTTGACGATGTAAAGCGTTTGACTAACGATATGTATCGTCTGGTTATACCGCCGGGGAGCGAAATCATCCATGTGATGCCGCAGGAGTACAAAGTAGACTACGAAGAGGGTATTACTGACCCTGTTGGGATGTCAGGCGTGCGCCTGGAAGGTAATTTCCACATCATTACAGCACAGTCCAACGCCATTAACAACATCAGCAAGTGCATTCAGCGTGCCGGTCTGGTAATGGATCAGCTTATTCTGGAGCCGCTGGCATCATGTATGTCGGTGCTTAGCGAAGAAGAGAAAGAAGCTGGTGTTGCTTTAGTGGATATTGGCGGTGGTACAACTGATATTGCGATCTTCAAAGACAATATTATCCGACATACAGCAGTTTTACCTTTCGGCGGCAACATTATCACCTCTGATATTAAGCAGGGCTGCCTGGTAATGCAGAATCAGGCTGAGCAGCTGAAAGTGAAATTCGGTAAAGCTATAGCCGACGAAGCTTCTGAAAACGAGATTGTATCGATCCCTGGATTGCGTGACAGAACGCCAAAAGAGATATCTTTGAAAAATCTTGCCTATATTATTGAGGCAAGAATGGAAGAGATTGTGGAACTGGTATATGCAGAGATCGTTCGCAGTGGTTATGCAAATAGCCTGGCTGCCGGTATTGTAATTACGGGTGGTGGCGCACAGCTGCAGAATTTAGTGCAGCTTGTAGAGTATATTTCGGGCATGGATACCCGCATAGGTTACCCGAACGAGCACCTGGGCAAATCGAAGATAGATGCTGTGAAGAGCCCGATGTATGCAACAAGCGTGGGACTGGTACTGGCAGGCTTCCACTCTATTGACCAGAATGGCCTGGAGCGCGACGAAGAGGTTCCGGAAAGAAAAGAATACCATAAACCGGCGGCGAAAACCGGCGGAAAAGAAGGTGGCGGCCTTATCAGCATGATTAAAGGCCTACTTTCAGATGATATTGACAACAACAAACAAAGTTATTAACCCATACAGAGCAGGAGAAATAAGCATGAGCATGTACACTTTCGACTTACCGTCAAGCAGTAAGTCTATCATTAAGGTGATTGGTGTCGGGGGCGGTGGAAGCAACGCTGTAAACCATATGTATAACCAAGGCATTAAAGATGTTGAGTTTATCATATGTAATACCGATGCGCAAGCCCTTAAAAGCAGCAGCGTTCCTACAAGACTTGCACTTGGTCAAAACCTGACGGAAGGTCTTGGTGCAGGAGCTAACCCTGAAAAAGGCAAACAAGCCGCTCTTGAGAGCAAGGAAGAAATTCGCGAAATGCTGAGCAACGACACCAAAATGGTGTTTATTACAGCTGGAATGGGCGGTGGTACCGGTACTGGTGCAGCGCCTGTGATTGCTAAAGTTGCGAAAGAGCTTGGTATCCTTACAGTAGGTATCGTTACAGCTCCTTTCGGTTTCGAAGGCCGTAAAAAGAAACAGGCTGCTGAAGAAGGTGTGCGCGAATTAAGCGAAAACTGCGATACCATTCTGGTGATCCTGAACGATAAGCTACGTGAGATGTTTGGCAACCTGACCATCCGCGAAGCATTTGCTAAAGCTGATAACGTACTGACAACCGCTGCAAAATCTATTGCAGAGATTATAACAGTTACAGCAGAGGTAAACGTTGACTTTGAAGACGTTAAAACGGTTATGAAAGATTCTGGTGCCGCAGTGATGGGTTCTGCGATCACGGAAGGCGAAGGCCGTGCCCTGCGCGCTGCTGAAGAAGCACTTTCATCGCCATTACTGAACAACACAGATATTCATGGTGCTCAGAAAATTCTTCTTTCTATTATGTCTGGTGAGCAGGCAGAACTGGAAATGGATGAACTGACTGAGATCACAGAATACATCCAGGACAAAGCCGGCCAGGAAGCTGAAGTGATTTTCGGCCATGGTATCGATTCATCACTGGGCCAGAGCATCCGCGTAACGGTAATTGCTACCGGTTTTGCCAGCAGCGAAAACCTGATGGAACCTAAAAAAACAGTTTTTGACCTGGAAAGCCAGAAGCCTATAGTTACAGAACAGGCAAAACCAGAAGTAGTAGAAGTTACTACTTTTGTGCCAAAGCAAGTGGTAGCACCTGCTCCTGTAGTACAGCCAGTTCCGGCGCCTGCTCCAATGCCTGCACCTGCTCCAGCACCTCAGCAGTACGATGCTGTTCGCAGACCAGTAGAGCAGCCACAGCAACAGCCAAACCGCATTGTATTTGATCTGGGATCTACAGACAACTCAGACGGTTTTTTCGCCCCTAAGGTAGATGATCGTGCTGCCAGGGAAATAGAAGAGCGTGAGCTGATGAAGCGCAGACAGGAAGAACGCCGCGAGCGCCTGCGCAGACTGAGCACAGAAATCACCTCAGAAGCGATCAAAGAAAAGCTGGAAGTACCAGCATACCTGCGTCGTAATGTTGCCCTGGAAAATGTAGCTCATTCCTCAGAGCGCAGCATTTCACGCTTTAACCTGAACGACGATAACGAAATATTAGGCGACAATCGTTTCCTGCACGATAACGTTGACTAACTATAATCTCCTGCTAAAAAAGGCTGCCAATAATGGCAGCCTTTTTGCTTTTAGACCCTACCTATAGTTTAGCGTGCAATTCTGTTAATAGAGTTATCTTTTGGTAGCCTTTCAAATAGAAGTAAACAAGCCACTTGCTTCAGACAACTATAGTTTGCTTGAACAACCGCTAGGTTATTGCAAGCAGGAATAGCTATAGTTTAACAGTAAAGTTGTAGGTTATATAGCCTGATAGATAAGTTAGCTAAACTATAGTTGTTCCTATAGTTTAGTCCTAAGCTTTCCGGAAGCGGGGTAGAGATTAACTATAGCTATAGTTTACAATAGTGTTAGAACTTGAGGAACTGCTCTACATGCTGCTCCAGCAGCTCCTGGTATAGTTTGTTCGTGAGCTGACTGCCATCGAAGTTTTTTTCAATATGAGCCAGTTTAAGGCGCATTGCCATCACGTGCATGCCCAGGTAATTCAGTACATCAGTTAAATGACTGAGTGCTGGCCCGCTGCCCTGCATCCCTGACGATAAACCAATTAAAGCACCCTTCTTGTGCCTGAATGAATTTGGGTAAGCCAGGCCGTCAATAAAGGCTTTTAACACGCCAGGGAAGGAAGAATTATATTCAGGTACCACAAACACAAACTTTTCAGAATCGGCGATCATAGAAGCCAGCTTATTAAACTGCTCGTTTTTGCCCGTGTTTCCGTATAGGGCCGAAACTATAAAATCAGCGGGGAGCTGTGCCAGGTCCAGTATCTGGTAAGGCTCGTTGTGCTGTTCCAGAAGGTTAGCATATAGTTTTGCAATCGCTAAACTGTTGGATTCAGGCCGGTTTGTACCTGAAATAAGTGTGATCATGTGCTGTAATGTTTATTCCTTTAACAGGAAAATAGAGGCAAGGTTATTCCGGAAAACGGCAATAATAACAACAAACAACTATAAAACAAAAAGGCGGGACATTTCTGTCCCGCCTCTTTTATGCTAACTATAGTATTAAGCAACGTGCTCAGAAGTTGCTTTTGCACTCAGGTACTCTCTGTTTAGGATTGCAATGTTCTCAAGCGAGATACCAACCGGGCATTCTGCCGCGCAGGCACCTGTGTTGGAGCAAGCACCAAAGCCTTCCACGTCGTGCTGTGCCAGCATGTTCTCAACGCGGGTCTTAGCTTCTACTTTACCTTGCGGCAACATAGCCAGCTGAGATACTTTTGCGCTCAGGAACAGCATAGCAGACGCGTTCTTACAGGCAGCCACACAAGCACCACACTGGATACAGGTAGCAGCATCAAACGCTTTGTCAGCTATAGTTTTCGGAATTGGAATAGCATTGGCATCTGGCACACCACCTGTGTTAACAGAAACGTAACCACCAGCCTGCTGAATTCTGTCAAGTGCAGAACGGTCAACAACAAGGTCTTTGTGTACCGGGAAAGCTGCAGCTCTCCAAGGCTCTATCGTGATCGTATCACCATCGTTGAAGTGACGCATGTGCAGCTGGCATGTAGTTGTGCCACGCTCCGGCCCATGCGGACGGCCATTGATGTACAAGCTACACATACCGCAGATACCTTCACGGCAATCGTGGTCGAAAGCGATCGGGTCCTGGCCGTTACGTAGCAGGTCTTCGTTCAGTACATCCAGCATTTCCAGGAAAGACATATCCGGAGAAATACCTTTAACAGGGTATGTTACCATAGCACCTGCTGATTCTCTATTTTTTTGGCGCCAAACCTTTAGTGTCAGGTCCATTGGTTTAGCATTTGGATTACTTCCAGCCATTTTCTTTCAATTATGAATTTCGAATTATGAATTACGAATGAAACTATAGATTTTATTCATTCATAATTATTCATTATCAATTACTTATAGCTACGCTGTGTTAGCTTCACGTTCTCGAACTTCAGCTCTTCCTTGTGCAGCACCGGCTCATTGCCAACGCCTGTAAACTCCCAGGCAGCTACATAAGCAAAGTTCTCATCGTCACGAAGGGCCTCGTTTTCAGGAGTCTGGTATTCTTCACGGAAGTGACCACCGCAGGATTCGTTTCTCTGCAGGGCATCTTCTACCATCAGTTCACCCAGTTCCAGGAAGTCTGCAACGCGGTTGGCTTTTTCCAAAGTGATGTTTAGTTCTTCGTTCACCCCGATCACTTTCACATCTCTCCAGAATTCTTCGCGCAGTTTACGGATTTCCTGTTTCGCAAACTGAAGACCTTCAGCATTACGGGCCATACCGCAGTAATCCCACATAATCTGGCCAAGTGCCTTATGGAAATCATCAACCGTGCGGTTACCGTTTATAGAAAGCAGTTGCTGGTTTTTATCGATTACAGCCTGTTCTGCTTCTTTAAATGCCGGATGGTCTGTGCCTATTTTGGCATATGGGGTCTGAGCCAGGTAGTCACCTATAGTATACGGAATTACAAAGTAACCATCGGCAAGACCCTGCATCAGGGCAGATGCACCTAGACGGTTAGCACCGTGGTCTGAGAAGTTACACTCGCCGGTAGCATACAGGCCAGGGATGTTGGTCATCAGGTTATAGTCAACCCAAAGGCCACCCATGGTGTAATGCACGGCAGGGTAAATACGCATTGGCTTCTCGTATGGGTTCTCGTCCGTGATCTTCTGATACATGTCGAACAGGTTACCATATTTCGCTGCAATGGCAGGCTGGCCTTCGCGCTTGATAGCATCAGCAAAATCCAGGAATACGGCAAGACCAGATGAGCCTACGCCACGGCCTTCGTCGCAAACCAGCTTGGCATTACGTGATGCCACGTCGCGCGGTACCAGGTTACCGAAAGCAGGGTATTTACGCTCCAGGTAATAATCACGGTCTTCTTCTTTAATGTCGTTTACTGTGATCTCGCCTTTGCGCAGACGCTGGGCTGTCTCTACAGTTTTAGGTACCCATACACGGCCATCGTTACGCAGCGATTCTGACATCAGTGTCAGTTTCGACTGGTAATCGCCAGAAACCGGAATACAGGTAGGGTGGATCTGTGTAAAGCAAGGGTTTGCAAACAGAGCACCTTTTTTATATGCTCTCCAGGCTGCTGTTGCGTTAGAGCCCATTGCGTTGGTTGAAAGGAAGAATACGTTGCCGTAACCACCTGTAGCCAGTACAACCGCATGCGCACTATGCGACTCAATTTTACCAGTAATCAGGTTACGCACAACTATACCACGTGCTTTGCCATCTACCATTACCAGGTCAAGCATTTCGGTACGTGGGTACATTTTTACTTTACCATAGGCAATCTGGCGGTTAAGTGCTGAGTAGGCACCTAATAACAACTGCTGTCCGGTCTGGCCACGGGCGTAGAACGTACGCGATACCTGCGCACCACCAAACGAACGGTTAGCCAGCAGACCTCCGTACTCACGTGCGAAAGGAACACCCTGCGCCACGCACTGGTCAATGATATCAACAGAAACCTGGGCCAAACGGTAAACGTTTGCTTCACGCGCGCGGTAGTCACCACCTTTAATCGTATCGTAGAAAAGACGGAAAATAGAGTCACCGTCGTTCTGGTAGTTTTTAGCAGCGTTAATACCACCCTGCGCTGCAATAGAGTGCGCACGGCGTGGAGAATCCTGGAAGCAGAATGCTTTTACATTGTATCCCAGCTCTCCAAGTGTTGCAGCAGCAGAAGCACCTGCAAGACCTGTACCTACTACTATAATATCGTATTTACGTTTGTTAGCCGGGTTAACCAGCTTCACGTTAAATTTATGCTTGTCCCATTTTTCGGCTAAAGGGCCTTCCGGGATTTTAGAATCTAGTATCATATCAACTATAGAATCTTGATGTTACACGAAGAAAAAGAAGTAGAGCGGGATAAGTGCAAAGCCCAGGCAGATAATAACCGAGAAAGCGTATCCAAACTTTTGGATGAACGGCGTATACTTCTTATGATTCAGGCCCAGCGACTGGAAAGCACTCTGGAAGCCGTGGATCAGGTGGTAAGCCAGTGCCACCATCGAAATTACATACAACGCTACGTAGATCGGGTTTTTAAATGCTAAAACCACTTCGCTGTACAGGTTCAGGTAATCTTTATCCGGCACACCTTCTAACTCGCCAAAGCGGGCAGGAACAAAGAAATTCCACAGGTGCACAAGCAGGAACACCAGGATAATAGTACCCAGCAGACCCATGTTACGGGAAGACCATGTACTGTTCTCTTCCGGGCGGCTGTTGTTGTAACCTACCGGGCGCGCAGCCTTGTTGCGGCGGGTTAGTACAATCGCATCGTAGATGTGGAACAGGAAGCCCAGTACCAACACTATTTCCATAGTACGGATAACAGGGTTGTTAGCCATAAAATGAGAATAGATGTTGAAAGCCTCACCGCCATCCTGGTAAAAAAGCGTAAGGTTACCTACAAGGTGTACCACCAGGAAAGAGCAGAGGAACAACCCCGTGATCGACATGATGATCTTACGCCCGATTGTACTGGAAAACGTTTTAGTAAACCAATTCATCTGTATTTGTTATAAGTTAGTAATTAAGCTTTTTTTAATTCTCAAAGGTAGCAGAGGGGCGGATACAAAACAATTTTAATAATGTATTTTGAATCAATCTAAATTGCAATGCGTAGGACAGAAAGTCTTACCTTAATAACCTGCTTTCGCTCCGATTGTTAACAATAAAAAGAGAGTTTTTGAGTTAAAGTTATACCTTTGTTTACTGCCTAACCCTACCTATATGCCAAAATTTTTACGCTTAAGGTACCTGTTGCCGGGTAGTTTGTTGTGGGGATTGATATTGCTGTTGGGTTTACTTACGGAGGCACAGGCTACACACATCAGGGCCGGAGACATTACGGCCAAACGCGATACGACTTCTAACCCTAATCCGCGTCGCTTCTTTTTTACCATGATCATCTATATGGATGCCACATCTACTGCCGACCATGCCCAGGTGGAAATGTCGATGGGAGATGGCAATACTATTACAGTTGACAGAGAAACAGGCACAAGCAGAGGACCAAACATCGGAAACGATACAGACCGGAACGTATATAAATGGGAGTATACCTATAGTGCCGATGGTAACTATACCGTTTCCTGGAACGGGATAAACCGGAATGGAGGTATCCTGAACATGACACCCCCGACAGATCAGCATTCCTTTCTGATCTCGACAACTATAAGCATCAACTCGCTTCGTGGCTTTAACAGTACACCTGTACTAACTGTAGCACCTATCGACAGGGCAGCAATTGGAAAGCGGTTCGTACATAACCCCGGCGCTTTCGACCGTGATGGGGATAGCCTTGCTTTTAAACTGCGCGTGCCAATGCGAAAAGATGCCGCTGGTAATATTGTGCCTGTGCCGGGCTATAGTTTGCCAAACCGTACCTTCGACTGCCGCAACTCTGCTGACTCGGGTGGTGCCATTTTTACGCTGGACCTGGAAACCGGGCAAATGGTATGGGATGCACCCTGCCGGGTAGGGGAATATAACGTTGCTTTTGTGGTGGAAGAATGGCGCGTATCACCAAATGGCGGAGCAGTGAAGCTCGGAGAAGTGGTGCGTGACATGCAGATAACGGTGGTGAATACAGAAAACAACCCGCCTGTGCTGGAGCCGCTAGATACCTGCGTAATTGCCGGAACTACCTTCTCGCACCTGGTGCGCGCCACAGATAAGGACGGCGACCTGATTAACCTGACAGCCACAAGCGGTATTATTCCGCCAGCCACCTTCACACGGGTTTCGCGCACACCTGGCGTATCAACCGGTCGTATTGTCTGGAATACACAGTGCACCGATGTGCGCGAAAGACCTTACCAGATCATCGTAAAAGCTGAAGATAACCTGCCGGTTGGCTCCAAACTAGCTGACCTGCAACCACTGAACATTCGGGTAGTAGGCCCGCCGCCTCAGAACCTGACTGCCGAAGGCAACAATGGCTCTGTTGTCCTGAACTGGGACCGGTATGTTTGCCAGAATGCCCAGACTATGCGTATTTACAGGCGTGAAGGCCCATCTAACTTTGTGCCGGATCATTGCCAGACTGGTGTTCCTTCCAGTACAGGCTATGTGCTGATAGGGGAGGTATCCAAACAGGCAAACGGAACCTGGGCTACTACCTTTACAGACAATAACAAGGGCGCTGGATTACCGGCGGGTGTGCAATACTGTTACATCATTTATGCTACCTTCCCGTCACCGGGTAGGGGCGAAAGTATAGCTAGCCAGGAGGTATGTGTAATGGTTGACCAGGACATTCCGTACATTACCAATGTAAGCGTAACCAGAACAAGTACAACCAACGGAGCCATACAGGTTAAATGGACGCAGCCACGCGAACTGGATGATCTTACGCCTCCATTCGAATATCGCCTGCTGCGCAAGGAAGGCCAGCAAAATGCAACTACAGGTTACGTACAGGTATTTAGTACACGAAGACTGTCAGACACTACCTTCCTGGACCAGGGACTGAACACGCTGGAGAAATCCTACAGATATAAACTGGAGTTTTACCAGTCTGCCACTGCGGGTGGCCAGCCAACTGTTTTAAGGGATACCACATCAGCATCGAGCGTATTCCTAACTGTTACGCCATCTGATAATGAGAACACCAACATTACGTTGAACTGGACATACAATGTACCGTGGCGCAACAATATACAGCAGCATACGGTTTACAGACGCGAAGGTACAACCGGTACCTACACCGAAATTGCAAAGGTTACTGCTTCAGCTTCAGGTGGAACTTACGTGGATAGTGGTTCTGGAACTGCCCCATTAGAGCGCGGCAAAACCTACTGCTATTATGTGCAGACCAGTGGTACATACCAGCTCGCCGAAATTGAAGATCCGTTGCTGAACAACAGCCAGGAAATATGTGCTGAATTGCCAAAGCTGGTTTGTCCACCGGTGCTAACGCTGGATGAGCTGAACTGCGATGCCTTCCTGGCCAATCCGACTGACCCGCCTTACCAGAATGTGTTAACCTGGCAGCCACAGATTACCGGCGACTGTACAGATGAGATCCAGTTCTATACAGTGTATTTTAAAGGACCTGGGCAGACAGAGTATACCGAGCTGGCCCAGGTGCCGCCTACCCAGACAACCTATACCCATACCGGGCTGGAGTCTTTTGCGGGTTGCTATGTTGTAACGGCCACCGATGTGAATGGCACAGAAAGCGAGTTCAGTAACGAAGAATGTAAAGACAACTGCTTCTTCTTTATGCTGCCTAACATTATCACGCCTAACGGTGATAACCTGAACGATGTGTTCAGACCGGACCCGCGTTCCCGCTTTATCCGCTCTATCAAGTTTATGGTATTCAACCGTTGGGGAGTGAAGGTATTTGAAGGCAACGATAAGAATATCAACTGGCCAGGCACCGATTCAGACGGCAAACGCCTGACAGATGGTGTTTACTACTACGAGGCACAGGTAGAATTCTTCACGATAGATCCGGCGAATGCTTCTAAAAAGTATAAAGGCTGGGTTGAGATAGTACATTAATGCAAACTGACCGGAAAAAGCTGCAGGATAAGGCTATTGTGTTTTATGATGGCTCCTGCGGCTTTTGCCAGGCCAGCGTACAGCTGGTCTTAAAATATAATATGCAGCAGAATCTATACTTTGCTGCTTTGCAGAGCGGCGTGTTAGAACAGGTTGCTCCTGCGGCCCAGGTGCCAGATCCGTTACCCGATGCCGTGTTGTTTTACGAGCATGGCAAACTATATTCCGCCTCCGAAGCAGCCCTGCGCATTACCCGTCATCTTAAGTTTCCGTGGTCGCTGTTTTCTTATTTCAGGTTTATTCCAGTATCTTTCCGCGATAAAATCTATAGTTTTATAGCCCGGCACCGCTACAAAATTGCCGGCCGCCGCGAAGCCTGTATGCTTCCGGAGCCGCACCAGCGGGCAAGGTTTATAAATTAGATTGCTAAATTGTTGATTGTTGAATTGTTGTTCTGGTATAGTACAAACTATAGTTTAAAACACCATTTAACAATTTAGCCTTTAACAATTTAACCTTAGAACGATCAACGAATAACGATTAACGAATTAAGAATGAAGAAAGCATACGTTTTCCCGGGACAGGGTTCTCAGTTTGTGGGTATGGGCAAAGACCTGTACGAGCAGCACGAAGTAGCAAAGCAACTGTTTGACAAAGCAAACGAGATCCTGGGCTTCAACATCACCGAGATCATGTTTAACGGCACCGACGAAGAACTGAAGCAGACCAAAGTAACGCAACCGGCTATTTTCCTGCATTCGGTAGCGCAGGCAGCAGTTGCCAAAGACTTTGCCCCGGACATGGTGGCTGGTCACTCGTTGGGTGAATTTTCGGCGCTGGTGGCAAGCAAGGTATTGAGCTTTGAAGATGGTCTTAGACTGGTGTCTAAAAGAGCACTGGCTATGCAGGCTGCTTGCGAAGCAAACCCGTCAACTATGGCCGCTATCCTTGGCCTGGAAGATGAGAAAGTAGAAGAGATCTGCGCTTCAATTGATGAGGTTGTAGTTGCTGCCAACTATAACTGTCCGGGTCAGCTGGTTATTTCCGGTTCTAACAAAGGCATTGAAGTGGCCTGCGAGAAGATGAAGGAAGCAGGAGCGAAGCGTGCGTTACCGTTGCCAGTAGGTGGTGCTTTCCACTCGCCGCTGATGAAACCAGCCGAAGAAGAACTGGCTAAAGCCATTAACGAAACCACTTTCAGCAAAGGGATCTGCCCGGTTTATCAGAACGTGGATGCCATGCCGCACACTGACCCAAGTGAGATCAAAGAAAACCTGATCAAGCAATTAACAGCTCCGGTTCGCTGGACACAGTCGGTGCAGCAGATGATTGCCGACGGTGCGACGCATTTCGTGGAGTGTGGACCGGGTAAAGTGTTACAAGGACTGGTGAAGAAGATTGACCGTAACGCGGAAGTAAGCTCTGCTGAGTAAACTATAGATTAATAAAACTATAAAGGCTCCCTTAACCAGGAGCCTTTATAGTTTTATTAATCTATAGTTGGGTTAGTTCTTGATGAATTTATAACTCTTTTTACCGGCCGCGGACTCAATCTGCAATATGTATAAACCAGTTGGAAGCGATTTGATATTTATCGTTTCAGGTCCGGACGTGCGTATTTTGCTGCGCTGTACTTCTCTGCCTCTGCTATCTACAATGCGCCAGGTACCGGTTGCTTCGTTCGCATCAGCCACAAAGCTGATCTGGCTGCTGGCAGGGTTAGGGTATACAAAGGCTTTACTAGCCTGCTTCTTAAGCAATTCCGAAGTGCTGGCTGTAAAAGGATCCTGGTCGCCGAAAGTAAAGGTCATCAGGTCGTCGTGTTCCAGCATAAAGCCATAGCCAATAACGTGTACACTAATTCCGATCTGTTCGCCTGGTTGCAGGTCGAGGCCGTACTGGCTCAGCCGGTTCAGGGCAAACTGAAAACTACTCCAGCCAACTTCGTGGCGTACAGTGGTGGCATAATTGTACGTAATATCCGGTATCCTGATATAGTCTTCGTGGCTGCCCACAGGCACGGCATTTACATCCAGTAAGTTAAGTTCCTGCACCAGGTCTCTGTCAAACACTATTTCAATGTTGTCGCTGCCGTAAAAAACACCGTCGTTGTTGGCATCTATAATAATTCTGATCTCGTGCCAGGCTGTGGGTAGTTTAGCACCTATAAACAAGCGTTCGGATGAGTAAGCGAGGTAAAAGGAGGCATCGCCGCTTACTTCGCGCTGGAAGAAATAAGTACCAGCCAGGGGCCAATCTGTTATATCTTCTGTTAACGGGAAATTCTCTGTGAACGGTATAGTAGCGTTAATAGGGTAAAGCGGTTCGGTATCCTGGGCATCAGGTATGCCATCCCCATCGCTGTCAGCACTGAGAGGGTTTAAGGTCAAAAAGATACCGGCCATAGCTTCTTCCAGATCCGGAAGTCCATCGCCATCTGTATCGGCAGTAGTAGGGCTGCTGCCAAACCTGGCTTCGTCAAAAGGTACGTTGGGCTCATTATCCGGAAAGCCATCCTGTTCGTTATCTACAGCCTGCAGTATAGATCCCCAGTTGCCTTTATAAAACAGCTCATACCATTGGTTTTTGTCCCAGTGCTGTATTATTTGTGCATTCAGGTCCCAGGAGTGGCTGCTGTTAGGTATAAATTCACCAAAAACGCGCGCCGAACCGGGGTGGTTAGAAGGGTATTCGGGGAGGCCTGCGTTATGGAACATGGCATCTACCACGTGGTTGAATTCATGCATAAGAAACGCCGAAAGTTGGTAGTGCTCTTCCCACCAGGGTACCTGAAAATAGGCACCTTTGCCCAATACCTGGTTTACACCCCAGGCATACGCACCGCCACCAACAACAAATGCGCCTACTGCATCATAGGTATCAACCGGGAAATTCCTGCTCCGGAGGTCTGCGTCTACTTCATGCGGGTAAACATAGCCGTTTTCGTGTACGCGCTCCAAGTACTCATCGATCACAAGCACCGTCCAATTCAGGTTGAGGGTCATGTGAGAGTGGCGCCAGTAGAACATATTCAGCTCTTCCAGAGCCTTGGCCAGCACATCGGCATAGTTGGCGGGCAGCGTGCCCCCGTTAGTATTAGTATACACTACCATCAGGTTATTTAGCTCCACGTAATCCCGGTAAGCATAATTCGGTTCCCCTTCGTCGCGGTTTACAGTAAACGATATGGTTTTGGTTGCTCCTGCCCGGCCATCAGCATTATCCTGACTATAGGCAGTAGCCATAAGGGTGTAAATACCTTCCGTAGGAGCCCAGCCATCTGCATCTTCCGCAAGCAAGGTATAAGGTGCGTCGTTATCGGTTCTGCTTGCCGGTACAATACCGGTCAGGTCCATGGTTACGCTTTCAGTTAAATTCCAGTCTACATCAGCCCGTATGTTCAGCTTTATGCCGCGCACCTGGGCAAGGTTCAACTCGGTCATATCGGTTAGTACCATCAGGTCCTGGTTCGTTTCGGCATTTATCAGCGTAAACGTTATATTGGGTGGGCTAACAGGTAACACGGTTAGCTGCATGGTAACGGTAGTTCCTTCTTTGCCGCGGGCACGGGTGTTGTTGTAAGGGGTAGCGCTTATAGTGTAAACCCCCGGCTCGGGCAGCCAGGCTCTGTAATCGCCATTTTGGTCTCCGGCTACACTATAGGGTTCGTCGTTGTCTATGCGGGTATCACCGTTGCTGATCGTTATCAGCATGCTTCTTACTTTGCCTTCGGTATTTACCCTGATGTTTATTGGAGTGCCGGCATTTATTACGTCATTCTGGGCTAAGGTTCGTATGTCACTGTCCGTGTCGGGGTCAATTAGCGTGAACGATTGGATGTAGCCTACCGCTTTGGGATTGTGCTCGAGCGGAGGAGCATTTTTTTTAGGTTCGGGTTGTGCAAAGCACTGAATGCTAAGGAAAAGCATCCATAAAGTTGCTGTAATAAGTGTTTTCATAAGTATGGAGTAAAGTTGGTGTCATAACATTTAAAAGTATAAGTAAATTGGTATTAATTTACGATCGTTTATTGTAAAAGTAATTTATATTTGGCGGGATCATCTGAGAATAGTGTAAACAGGATGATTGGAAAGGGCGGGAAGTTGCAGATGATCTGCTTCTAAAAAATATCTGACTACAAGTAATTTAAACTCATACATTTGCTATAAAACTGCTAACCAAACAACTATGAAAAATAAGGGCCATCTGTTGCTCTGGATCGTCGGCTTCCTGCTGCTCGATCTGTACTTCAATCTCATTCCAAGACTAATTACCCTGGATGTGTTGCCCTGGCTGGCCTATGCCTTCGGGTTTTATGCCGTGGCGCACCTGTTTGCCAGGTATGTTTTAAAGCTGAAAGGAGTAACCGATTTTGGCTTGCAGCTACATAAAGGCTGGTTTAAGTTTCTGATGCTCGGCTTTGTAATTGGTTTATTGAACTGGTGTGTGAAGTACCTGGCATTTTACCAGATGGGTAAGTTTGAGGTAACCGGCATGATGGAGACTGGTTACATCGTACCTATGTTAGCGCAGGCGTTGGTTGGCATGTTGCTGGCCTCAGCGATGAATGATGTGATCTGCAGAGGGTACTGGTTGCCTTATTTCAGGAGAAACAACCTGATGGCTTTTTACATCCTTTTCACAACTATAGTTTATGCGCTGGACGACTCCTGGAACGAAGGCATAACTATAACCAATTTCATTTTCTCGGCAGTATTAGGTATTTCGTTAGCTTATACGGTAGTAAAGACCGGAGCAATCTGGATGGCAATTGGCATACACTGGGGTGCTAACATGATGTACCGGGCCATGTTCGGCTTTAACGGGCAGGGCATGTGGCAGGTAAATCAGTTACAGGATGGTGTGGTGTACGAATGGGTAAGCATTGGTATTACAGCACTGATTTTCCCGGTAGTTTACCTGCTGCTCCGGAACAAAAAGCCGGCACAAGCCCCGGCTGATTTGCAATTAAAACCCTCCACCGGAGTAGCTGTTTAACACGGACTAAACTATAGACAATGAACCTGGGTAAACGCAAAGCAGTGCTGAAACTGGTAGATGACGCGCACGCAAAACTAGAGTCTTTCTACCCGGAAGAAGCTGTGTACAAAAACACGCCCGAGTGGATCGAAAAGCGACGTTTGCTCTTAGCCGATCTGGCTTTGCATCTGGCTCAGGACGCGCTGAAAGGAGAAACGATAAACCAGGAAAAGCTGAAACACCACCTGTTTGCCATACTCAAGATAAGCAAAGAATTCTTTCCGGAAGAGAACTATGGAGAAGCTGCTCTTCAGCTTGATAAGCCGGTTGAAATACGATAACTATAGTTTGATCAGATCAGGGTTAGCAGATAACCCAGCAAAGCACCGCCTATTACAATCAGCGCACTGTTTACTTTCCGGAAACCAAAGGTGATGGCAATGCTGAGGATGACAATAACTATAGTTCGCCAATCAGTTATAGTATCGCGGCCCATTTCCACACAAACAGCAACTATAACGGCCACCGAAGCTACATTTACCGCATCCAGGAATGCAGCCATCAGTGCGGAGTTTCGCATGTACTTTACAATGGGCTTGAGAAAGGCTACAAATACAAACGATGGCAGAAAGATACCTATAGTTGCCACTGCCGCACCAGTCCATCCATTTAACTGGTAGCCCACAAACGTAACCGACGAGAAGACCGGCCCCGGCGTAAACTGCCCTACCGCAATGGCATCTATCAATTGCTGTCTCGTCAACAGGCCGGTTGCTACCAGTTCAGTATCCAGGAATGCGAAAAGCACATAACCGCTGCCGTAAAGTATTGCGCCAATCTTCAGAAAAATCAGGAAAAGCTTGGTATTGCTTACCGCCTGTAGCACAGTGCCAGTAGCCTGAACAAGAGAGAGAAGTGAAAAACTATGGACTGGTACCGATCTGTTTTTATTCCGGATATAGGCCACCGCCAATGCCACAAAACCTGCTCCGAACATGACATAGATTTCGCTTACGCCAACTATAGCCAGTGCCAGGGCTACTGCTCCAATCACACCCAGCCAAACCGACTTCAGCGATTTCTTAGCCAGCGGAAAAACGGCGGCTAGTATAATGGCAATAATGGCAGGTTTAATGCCGTAGAGACAAGGCTGTAGTTGTGGTAGCTGCCCATAGGTTTTGTAGAGCCAGGCAAAACAGCCGGTTATAAAAACAGCCGGAAGGATGAAGCAAAGACCAGCCACCAGCAAACCCCTCCATCCAGCACGGTCGTAACCAATATGGATGGCCAGTTCGGTGCTGTTAGGGCCAGGGATCAGGTTAGTAGCGCCGATCAGGTCCAGGAAGTGCTGCTCGCTCATCCATTTTCGTTTCACCACCACTTCATCCTGCATCATGGCAATATGTGCGGCAGGTCCGCCAAAGGCTATAAAACCCAGCTTCAGGAAAAGCTTTGTAAGCTCTCTTAATTCTGTGCTCATTTAAACTATTGTTCGGTAGCTATTGGCCTGTCATTTCGCGACCATTCGCTCCAGGAGCCTACGTATAATTTGGGAATGCCCAGCCCGGCCTGCTCCATAGCAACTATAGTATGGCAGGCTGTAACCCCGGAGCCACAATGCACGATCACATCAGCAGCGGTGCGGTTGCCAAATGCCTGTTTATAGTTGTGTTTCAGGACTTCGGAAGGCAGAAAAGTACCGTCAGCTGCAAGATTTCCTGCAAACGGGATGTTAACCGCACCCGGAATATGGCCGGCAACAAGATCTATTGGTTCGGTTTCGCCACGGTAGCGGGTTGCCTCGCGCACATCAATCACCAGAGCATCGGGGCTCTGAGCGGCCTGCGCTACTTCGACTATAGTTGCGATAGGTAATTGCCAGGTGGTATGCGGATAAGGCGGTTGTTTTATAGTTTCTTCTGAACCTGAGTTTACAGGTATGCCGATAGCCAGTGCAGCAGCATAGCCACCATCCAGCACCTGCACTTTTGTGTGGCCCATAGCTCGCAGCATCCACCAGAATCGCGCAGCAGCATTAGCCCCATTTTTATCATCATACACCACCACATGGCTCTCCGGAATTATGCCTAGCTCGCCGACCAGCTTCGCAAACTCACTGATATCTGGCAACGGATGACGACCACCAATGGCGGGGTTTGTTGTTTTTTGCGCTAAGTCAGCATCCAGATCAACAAAAAGTGCTCCGGCCAGGTGTTCCGAACTATAGTTTTGTCTTGCCTGAGGGCCAGTTCGGGCATCAATCAGTATTAACTTCGCGTCTGAAAAGATAGTGGCCAGTTCCTGAGGTTTGATTAATGGGAGCATTGGCTATAATTAAACAGTGAGTTGTATTTGATACCTTAAAACAGATGTGATCATTTTTATCTCAGAAATGGGATAGAAAGGAAGTAGCTACTTTTCAGCCCTTTTCGGGTTCTCATTACATTAAAAAATATTAAACCTGTACTATATAAGTAGAGCAAGGTAATAACCAATGCTTCTATGGTAAATATGCTGATCAGATTTGCTAAAATATTGATCGCCGATATATCGAATGTAATATAGCTGCCTTTGTTAAGAATAAAGGTTAACGTATAGAGCACAAGCGCAAAAGTTAGCTGATAGTTAAGTAGCTTTTTCCCGGAATCATTCACTAGTATGATCTTGTCTTTCTTCAGAATCCAGACTAACAATGGCATAATAATCCCCAGCATTGGGTGAAAAATGAGAGCTAAACCTGTCAGATGTAATACAGTCAGGTACCCTTTGTCATCTACCGGAGCCCATTCCAGAATATCATCCGGAGTGACACTTAACGCAGCTGTTAATTTCCTTAAAGAATCTCCGTGTGGTACGGTTTCGCCTTTCTCAATTCGTTGCACAGTCCGCAAACTTAACATCGACTCTTCGGCTAATTGCTCCTGCGTAAAGCCCTTTCTTTTTCTGAGCACCCTGACCTTTGCTGCTAAATCTTCTCTGTTCATTTGTATCTCAATAAAGTTCAGCAGTAAAGATGACTAATAGTTTGTGTTGCTCTTGCGACACCTGTGCGACATGTTTATGCCAGTTCTGCCAAATCACTTTATTTACTTAAACTATAGGTTGTATGGTAACCGACATTAAACAAGTTCTCAGTTGTTTTCCAGATAATCACCATTCTTAAGTTCCTGGCTTTTGTATCCTCCTAAAAACTCAAAAGGTACTGATTTTAAACCATCATTTGTATTTGCCGGTACCAAACAGTTGAAGTGTAAGTGCGGCGCATTTGTTTGCCCGGTATTACCAGATAAAGCGATGGGTTGACCGCTCTCTATTATATCACCTATTTTTACCAGGCTCCCTTTGTAAACAAGGTGCACATACTGTGTAAATAGCCCGGAATTAGGTTCGTAAATGGTTATGTAGTTTGCATAAGGTTTCCATTCAGCTCCGGTGCCTCCCAGTTTATAGTCATCTATCACGCCCACCACAAACCCCCTGGTGGCAGCGCAAATGGTATCGTTAACAGCCATGTCAAAATCAACGGCATACCTGGCCCAGTCGCTGTTATGCGTATAGTTTGTGTTATTGGCTTGTATAACTCGGTACGCTTTGTTTTTAGGGAATGGTAATGCAAGTGCAATGGGTTTAATTTCCTTAGAAGTATCACCCAGGCGTGACGCAAAGGAAATGCTATAGTTGGTGTTACCAGCGACAGGGAAATACAACACAGTATCCTGTTGAGCTTTTATTACCACCGGATTGATCGCATCAAACACAGTTTGCATTTCCTTGTCCGGGCTCTTAACCCAGACCCTTAGAGGGCAATGCAGTGGGTTTTGAAGGTTGATTTGTAACTGGTTATTTTCTGTTTTATAAGATTTGTAATAGGAGTATTGGGTATGCACCACAGCAGGCAGTTTCCGGGTTTGGCAACCTGAAAAGCTAACGGTAACTAAAAGAAGTAACAGGAACAGTTTCTGCATGCTGTACTAACTAAGCGCTGGGAATACAACCATAGCTAAGCCTCTACCGCGATCTTCAATACCACCTTTCTCACTATACGCTCCCCTGTAACCATAGCAGCATGTGCATCATCCGGGTAAAAAATGGTGAAAGAACCGGCGGGCACATCAAACCAGTTTTCGGTCTTGTCGGGGAAAAAAGCAGCTTCTCGTTCTTCGTTGTAAGGGTCGTTGGGCTCGTCACAAAGGGCCAGGTCTTTCCAGCCCATGTGGTCGGTGCCCGAGATTACGTACTGTATGTCGATGTACTTGCGGTGCACTTCCAGTTTATATTTGTCTTTGGTTACACCGGCCGCTTCCGAAACAATCGCGAACAGTATTTTGCCTTCAATTTCGTGAACGCCGGTGGTTATAGTTGCCAGGTCGGTTTCCTGTAAGAATTTAAACGCCTGCGCAAAAAGTGGGTGCATGCAAACGTAACGGTCGGCATTGGCAAGTTTATCGAGAACCATTTATAGTTAGAAAGTTAAAAAGTTTGGAAGTTTGAAAGTTAATAATTTGACTTTGTGACAAAGGACAAAAGATTCATTCGGCTAAAACTTAAAGTCCTATGTCCTTTGTCAAAATTTCCTTTGTCATAATCGCATTCCATCGAACGAAACACCCGTTTATACTTGTTATAAAATGCTAAATTTGCCTTAAATTAAGAGATATCCATTGATCTATCCAGAAAATTTTGAAATAAAGATCGGGTTTGCGCAAGTGCGTGAAATGCTGGCTGAGCTTTGCTTAAGTCCGCTGGGCTGCCAGTTCGTAAACCGCATGCAGTTTCTGAACCGCCACGACCTGGTGCAGCGACTGTTACAACAAACCAACGAATTTAAACAACTGCTGGAGTCCGATGCCGAGATTCCGCTGAGCCATTATTTTGACGTAACGGCGGCGCTCGACAGAGCCGCCATTCCGGGCACGTTCCTGGATGTGGTGCAGTTCTTCGAGATAAAAATGTCGTTGCGTACCATCCGCGATTCGCAGCGCTTTATTTCGGGCACCGAAGAAGGAAAATTTGAAGCCTTAAAAGCCCTTGGTGCCGATGTAATCGTAGAGAGAACACTCATTGCTGCGTTGGATAAAGTGGTAGATGATGCCGGCGCCGTGCGCGACGATGCTACACCAGAACTACAACGCCTGAAACGCGATCTGATTTCGCAGCAGGGTGCCCTTCGTAAAACGATAAGCTCCATCATCCGCCACGCCAAAAACGAAGGCTGGACACCCGATGATGCAGAGCCAACTATACGCGGCGGTCGTTTGGTAATTCCTGTTATTGCCGAGCACAAACGCAGGGTAAAAGGTCTGATCCACGATGAGTCGAACACCGGGCAGACAGTTTACATCGAACCGGAATCTATTTTTGGGCTGAACAACGACATCAAAGACCTGGAGAACGCTTATCACCGCGAGCTGATCCGTATTCTGACAGGCCTGACCAATACGCTGCGCCATCACATTCCGGAGCTGCGCAAGGCCTACCAGTATTTAGGGTTGCTGGACTTTATCCGTGCCAAAGCAGCTTTTGCGCGTCGCGTAGAGGCTACCATGCCAACGCTGCACAAGCATCCACATATCGCCTGGAAACAAGCTGTGCACCCATTACTTTACTTGTCGCACCGCCAGCTGGGTAAACCTACTGTGCCCATGGATTTAGAGTTGAACCGCGACCAGCGTATTCTTCTGATATCAGGACCAAACGCCGGCGGTAAATCGGTAAGCCTAAAAACGGTAGGCCTGGTGCAATATATGCTGCAAACGGGTATGCTGATTCCGGTAGAAGATGGCTCCGAAGCGGGTATTTTCCACGACATCTTTATCGACATCGGGGATGAGCAATCGATAGAGAACGACCTGAGTACCTATAGTTCGCACCTGACCAACATGAAGAAATTTGTGACGGTAGCGGACAGCAAAAGCCTGGTGCTGATAGATGAATTTGGAACAGGTACTGAGCCGGTATTAGGCGGCGCAATTGCCGAAGCCGTGCTACAGACGCTTAACAACAGCAAAGTGTATGGTGTGATAACGACACACTATACCAACCTGAAAAACTTTGCCGAGAAAACGCCTGGCATTGTAAACGGAGCCATGCGCTACGACCATAAAAACCTGGCACCACTTTACCAGCTCGAGATCGGGAAACCAGGTTCGTCTTTTGCCATTGAGATTGCCCGTAAAATTGGTTTGCCGAAAGCTATAGTTGACAAAGCCAGCAGCCTGGTTGGTAAAGACAAAATTCGCTACGACCGCTTGCTGGAAGAACTCGAAACCGAAAAGCAGGAACTGGAAAAGAAACTGGCCGAAGCAACCAAACTGGAGCAGAAGCTGAAGCGCAATGTAAAAGAGTACAACGACCTGAAAAACTTCCTGGAGGAGAGCAAGCAGGATGTGATGCGCGAAGCCAAAGGCAAAGCGAAGCTGCTGTTAAAAGATGCCAACCAGAAAATAGAAGCAACCATACAGCAGATCAAACAAAGCCAGGCCGAGAAAGAGAAAACCAAAGAAGCCCGCCGTGAGCTGGAAACCTTTGCCAACGAGCAGGTGCGTAAAGAAGAACCGCGCCCGGCACATAAACGCATTGCAACAGGCGGCCCATTAAAAGAAGGCGACACTGTGGCGTTGGTTGGTCAGGACTCGGTAGGGCAGATTGTAAGTATAAAGGGCAAAACAGCTGAAGTACTTTTCGGTGGCCTTAAAACTATAGTTAAAATCGGAAACCTGGAGCGTGCCGAGGCCCAGACCAAAAAGCAGAAGAAAGCCGAAGAAGGCTATACCCGTGGCATGAACATTACGCAGCGCATGGCTGATTTCGGAAGCACGTTGGATGTTCGCGGAGAGTATGCTGAAGATGCGCTGACCAAAGTAATGAATTTCACTGACGAAGCCATTATGCTGGGCATCCCGGAAATCAAGATCATACACGGCCGCGGCAACGGTATTTTGCGCCAAGTAGTGCGCGATTACCTGTACTCTGTGCCGGAAGTAGCCAGCCTGGGCAGCGAAGCCGAAGAACGCGGCGGCGATGGTGCAACACTAGCTGTTCTGAAATAGCAACTACAAACTATAGCATTAAAAAAGGCTCCCATCATCAGGAGCCTTTTTTAATGCTATAGTTATTCTTTCACAAACCGGAATTCTATTGCCTGGCCCGTTCCGGAAAAATCACCTTCCAGCCATAGTTCAGTTGCTGTAAGCCGGTTAACAGTTAGAATAATATCATCGTCATCATCACTGCTGTTATCGTCATCATCGGTTAAGGTAAGCTTTGTGCCATCACTTGATAAAGTCCAGCGGCCTGAGTCTGTATCGTTCGAATTATCGTCATCAACCAGTGTTCCTGTAAATGTACCGTCGGCTTTAAACACAATGTTGATGGTCGTTACGTCAACCCCGCCTGGTTTTGTAGCTGTAAGATCCACACCATTTACAAAGATTTTGTCGCCACGCCATGTTTTACCAACCAGCAACCCCTCGCGGTCAGGTGTCACATTATCGTTATCGTCGTCGTCATTGCAGCTAACCATAGTTACCATAAACAGGGCTGCAAACAAATAGCTGAGAAGCTGTAGTTTTTTCATAGTTCAAAATATAAAGTGATACACATAGCAACTAAACGCTGAATTTTAGCCAACAGTATAATTTACCAGAGCCAGTATAGTTGCTGCGCAGGAAAAAATACGCCGCGCTACCTGAAATGTTCTACTAAATATCTGATGCCTTTGCGCGGACCCTTGGCTACATAATGTTCACTTCAGGCGTTAATCTGATCCCGAACTTTTCTTCTACAGACTGGATAATATCGAAGGCGAGTTGCTGTACATCGTGGCCGGATGCCCCGCCATAATTTACAAGTACCAGCGCCTGGTTCTTATGCACGCCATAGTTACCGATCACTTTTCCTTTCCAGCCGCATTGTTCTATCAGCCAGCCAGCCGGTACTTTTACCGTTAATTCCGATACAGGGTAAGCAGGCATTTCCGGGTACTGCGCTTTCAGCACATCAAACAATACAACAGGTATCTCCGGGTTTTTAAAGAAGCTGCCGGCATTGCCAATCTGTTTCGGGTCAGGTAGCTTACTCTGGCGGATGTGGCATACGGCGGCGCTTACATCCTGTATGGTTGGCTGCGTAATGTGCATTTCCTCCAGAGTGGTTTTAATAGCGCCGTAGCTAGTGTTTAGTTGGTGTGTTCTGTGCAGCTTGAAAACTACAGACGTAACAATGAACTTACCCTTCAGTTCGTTTTTGAAAACACTTTCGCGATAGCCAAACCGGCAATCCTGGTTGGTGAATACTTGTGTCTGACCTGTTTCGATGTGTGCGGCTTCCAGTTCGTGAAATACGTCTTTCAGTTCTACTCCATAGGCGCCTATGTTCTGCAAAGGTGCAGCGCCCACGGTGCCTGGTATTAGCGAAAGGTTCTCTACACCACCCAGGTTATGCTCCAGCGTGTAAAGTACAAACGCATGCCATACTTCGCCGCCACCTGCTTTTACGTAACTATAGTTCTCATCTTCCCGGATAATTTCGATGCCTTTTATGCCATTCTGAAGCACTACACCATCGAAATCCTTGGTAAACAGCAGGTTGCTGCCGCCACCCAGTATCAGTTTCTGTTCCTGCTTCAGCTCCGGCATTTGCAATAGCTCCTGTAGTTCCTGCACGCTGTCGAAGCGGGCAAAAAGCTTGGCTTTTACATCGATGCCAAACGTATTATAAGGCTTAAGCGGAAAATCAGACTGCAGTTTCATAAGCGGATTATTTGCTGTAAAGATAAAGCATTGAAGTTAGAAAGTCAGAAAGTTTGGAAGTTAGAAAGGTATGATGAACTATAGATGTTTTTGATTTTGTCTGAACCGGGATTAATGAGGATTTTATGGATTAAACAGATTGTAAAGACGCAAGATGTTGTGTCTCCGCTATGGAACGATTGATTTGACTGTAGTTCAGCGTCGTTTTGCAACTATAGCCTAGCGAGTCTGAAGACTCACGCGCACCCTGCGTCAGAGGTTAGATACCGGCGCCAGATTAAACTATAGTTTATATCACAGGTACTTTTTGAAATCCTGTTCATCCTAAAATCCTGATTCAGACAATAAAACGCAATTACGTAAATTGACATCCATCAAATCCTGATTAATCTGCTGTTTAAACAATCACTTTCTAACTTTTTAACTTCCAGACTTTCTAACTGCAATGTGTATCTTTGCAGAATTACAACTATAGATTATGGCGAAAACGAGTTTTAAACCGAAGCAGAAGCAAAAACCTACCGAGAACTTTAACATTATAGCCACCACGCTGGCCGGGCTGGAAGAAGTACTGGCCGAAGAGCTGCGTGCCCTGGAAATGGAATATGTGAAAGTCGGGAACCGGGTGGTAACCTGCTCTGGTAACTTGCGCCAACTATACGAAGCCAATTTGTGGTGTCGTACTGCTATTCGTATTCTAAAGCCGATCCGTAACTTTAAGGCCCGCAACGAAGACGATCTGTACGAACAGGTACAGAAAACAGACTGGAGCGAATACTTTGGGCTGGACCAGACTTTTGCTATAGATTCAGTAGTAAGCCACTCCACGTTTGAGCACTCGCTGTTTGTGGCCCAACTTACCAAAGATGCTATAGTTGACCAGTTCCGCAAAAAGACCGGAGAGCGCCCTTCGGTAGATAAAGTTCGCCCGGATGTTCGCCTGAACCTGCACATGCACGAAAACATGGTAACGCTGTCCCTGGATTCGTCAGGAGATTCGCTGCACCGCCGTGGCTATCGTTTGCAGACTAACGTAGCTCCGCTTAACGAGGTACTGGCTGCTGGCATTATTTCATTGAGTGGTTGGGATAAGAAATCTACATTTGTGGACCCGATGGCTGGTTCTGGTACCTTTCTGATTGAAGCCGCTATGATGGCACAGAACATTGCACCCGGCCTGTTTCATCGTGACCCGTTTGGCTTTGAGAAGTGGAACGACTACAATGAAGAACTTTTTGAAATGGTCTGGAAAACTGCTGAAGCCAAGGAAAAACGTGAGCCGCAAGCCGAGATCATTGGCTACGATATAGACGAAGATTACGTAGCAGCTGCCCGTACCAACATCAATAACGCTGGCCTCGAGCACGTGATTAGAGTAGAGCAGGCTGATTTCTTTAAAACCCAGGCTCCATCGGAGCAGGGGGTAGTGGTGATGAACCCGCCTTATAATGAGCGAATTCTTTCCGACGACATCTTTGAACTATACAAGAACATCGGCGATACCTTGAAGCAAAACTACCAGGGCTACGACGCCTTTGTATTTACCGGTAACCTGGAAGCTGCCAAAACCATAGGCCTGCGCGCCTCGCGCCGCATTCCGCTTTACAATGGTGCTATAGACTGTCGCTTGCTTAAGTATGAGCTGTATAGTGGCAGCAGGAGAGAAGGGAAGGAGTAGGTAGCTATAGTTTGACAGGAGCTTATGATTACTTTAATTTATCAGATTTAAAAGTAATCATAAGCTCCTGTTTTCATCTTTACAGCTAGTTACTTTTCTATTATCAGCCAGGTACAGCAGGAACCTCAATTTTTAGATTACCTGTTCCCTTGTTGAATGTAATATTCAGGAAGACCACTCTCTCTTTTTTACTGTTTGAGTCCAAGTGTTCAAATTTGTCAATCCCTACTATAGTTCTCAACGCATCATACAAATTATCAATTCTTGATTCCTCTATTTCGATCTTTATATTCAATGAGATGTCAGAGAAAAACGTAGTATCTACAATATCACCATAAGCTGAAACAACATGCTGTAATTTATTTATCGCAGCATGTCTTTCGTCATTACTATAGGCTGTCCAGAATATACTATCCATTCATATAGCTTTTAATTGCTTTTATTGTCTGCCCTCAGTGACTGGTATAAAGTCAACGAGGTTTGCCCTGAGTAGGATTCCTATTCTCCTTTAGATGCCAAAAAGAAAGATGAAACGCTCCTTCTAAACTACGCTTCTCTGCCTGTTCTTGTACCAGCGGAGTAAGGTAATAATAGCTATAGTTAAAACCAGCAGCGGCCAAAGGTAAACTGCTCCGACTAATAGCGTTTTGAACAACTGCCACCCACCACCAATCGCAGAAGTAATTCGGGAGCCAAAGCTGGTGCGATCAGTATAAGAGGCTGGCACTAACTGGTACATGGTCAGGTTTATGGTGCTGTAACTGGTTTGTTGTTGAAGTGCCTTCAGCTGGGCCTGCACCGACTCTAGTTCTTCCTGTACTTTATTTAACTCCACTTCAATAGCCAATACATCTTCCACCTTCTTTGCCTGCTGTAGCAATTCCAGGTACCTGTCTCTGGCAGCCTGTTTCGCTTTCACACGCGCTTCCACGTCCACATACTGCATTGTTACATCATCTGCAGTAACTGATTTGTTATCCAGAAATATACTTTCACTTTGTATATCTTTTACCAGCTTATCTAATTTAGCAGGCAAAACCTTTATCGTATAGTTGGATTCTATACGTTCTTCCTGGCTATAGCTTTGGTTGTTCGTGATAGTGCCACCATACTTAGCTACAAGCGCTTCTATTCTGTTGCTGCTAGCCTCTAAATTCTCCACCTGAAAATGCAGTAAAGCCTGCCTTATAATTTTTCTGTCTGCTATAGTTGAGGTTTCAGAATTTGGAGAGACCAGGGAATACTCAGCTCTTTCTGATGCATCCATTTGTTCAGCATCCATGTTTTTCTGGCAACCGAAACTGATCAGTAACAGCAGGATAACTATAGTATTCAGGAGATTGCGCATGATAGTATAGGTTTTACTGCTTTATACAGACACTTAAGAAAAGTAACCTATCAGCTTAAAAGTGCTAAAATAAAAGAGCATCACTCCAAACTATGGAATGATGCTCTTTTGGGTTAAACTATAAACTATAGTTTACTGTATTCGTCTTATCTGTGCGCCAATGGCGTTTAAGCGGCCGTCGATGTTTTGGTAACCGCGGTCAATCTGTTCTACGTTGTCTATGATGCTGGTACCTTCGGCGGAAAGTGCTGCAATAAGCAGGGCTACGCCGGCGCGAATATCCGGGGAAGTCATGCGGATGCCGCGTAACGGAATGTTGTTGTTATGGCCGATAACGGTTGCACGGTGCGGATCGCAAAGAATGATCTGTGCACCCATGTCGATCAGTTTATCTACAAAGAACAAGCGGCTCTCGAACATTTTCTGATGAATCAGCGCCGTTCCTTTCGCCTGTGTAGCTACCACAAGCGCCACGCTTAGCAGGTCAGGCGTTAAGCCCGGCCAGGTGTGGTCCGAAATGTTCAGAATGCTGCCGTCAATGTAAGTGTCAATCTCGTAATGGTCCTGTGCCGGAATGTAAATATCGTCGCCACGGAATTCCATTTTAATACCTAAACGCTGGAAGGTATCTGGTATCAGACCAAGCTCCGGAATCTGGCAGTCTTTTATAGTTATCTCAGAGCCCGTCATAGCGGCAAGGCCAATAAACGAACCGATTTCGATCATATCCGGCAGCATGCGGTGTTCGGTGCCACCCAGTTTCTCCACGCCTTCAATTACCAGCAGGTTAGAGCCAATGCCGCTGATTTTAGCGCCCATACGGTTCAGCATGCGGCAAAGCTGCTGCACGTAAGGCTCGCAGGCAGCGTTGTAAATAGTGGTTGTACCTTCGGCCAGCACGGCAGCCATCAGAATGTTAGCTGTACCCGTTACTGAGGCTTCATCCAGCAGCATGTAAGCGCCTTTCAGCCTATCAGCCGTTACACTGAAGAAGTTGTCAGAAGCATTGTACTTAAACTTCGCTCCAAGCTTTTCAAAACCTTCGAAGTGGGTATCCAGACGGCGGCGGCCTATTTTATCGCCACCTGGCTTTGGCATTTTAGATTTACCGAAACGTGCCAGCATCGGTCCCACGATCATCACCGAACCACGGATGGCACGGCCCTGCGCTACAAATGCTTCCGTATCCAGGTAGTCCAGGTCTACGTTATCTGCCTTAAAACTATAGGTATCCGCAGAAAGTCTTTCTACTTTAACACCTAAGCCCTGCAGCAATTCAATGAGTTTATTTACGTCCCGGATGTCAGGAATATTGGAAATGGTAACGGTTTCAGGTGTAAGCAACACAGCACAAAGTATCTGCAATGCTTCGTTTTTAGCTCCCTGAGGGATGATCTCGCCCTTTAGTTTATTACCACCTATTACTTCAAAAGAAGCCATGTACTATTTATTTCGTTGGTTGGATGATCGGGTATTCTTATTTCTGTTGCGGTTGTCGCCTCCGCGGTTTTGCTGCTGGTTACGCTGCTGGTTATCCTGACGGTTACTGCCGCCTACATTAGACTCAAACAGGTTGTTGCTCTCAATGTAAGCCAGGTCCATGTTCAGTTTGCCTTTCGATAACTGTCGGATATCGTTGAGGATCACATCGTCGGTTATACTGTCCTTGTTATAAGAGCGGTACAGCGTTTTCATCAGTTTACCGATGGAGATGATGGCCGCTTCACGTTCTTTTTCGTCTTCCAGCTCGGTTGCACGCTTTATCAGCAGCTCCACATTCTGGCCATAGTGTTTGTACTTTGGCGTTTCGAGCGGGTAGGTCATGCGCTGCGGCTTGTCGTTCAGGTACTCCATCGCGCTGAGCGGGTAAGGAGCATCCACATCCAACTGCGAGCCCGACATCACAAACAGGTGGTTCCATAGTTTCTGCTGGTAGTCCTGTGTGTCGCGGAGCTGTGGGTTTAGCTTGGCCATCAGGTTTATCAGCAACTGCGACAAGCGCGTACGCTCGGCTCTGTCCTGTATGGTCAATATATGATTTACAAGGTCCTGCACATTGCGGCCATATTCGCGCAACAGCAGTTCTTGTTTAAAGGAGGTACTTGCTTCCATTAGATTTTATATAAATTCAAAATTATGAATTAGAAATTAGAAATGGTAAATAATGCACCGGGTGCACCTATGAATTACGAAATTCGAGTCAGAAGTTTTGAGTCATGTCGTGTGTTCAGGGTAGGGCTGACAAAACTCAAGGCATCAATTTCTAATTTTTAATCCATAATTTCTAATTATTCATGTATTCGTAGTTTGGCAAAGCTCAGGAGAAGGGTTTTTTCGCCTACTTCGTCAAAGTTTATAGTTGCTTTAGAGCTGTTGCCTTGTGTATCCATTTTGGTTACTACGCCAAAACCGAATTTAGGGTGCTCTACCTTCATGCCGGCTGCCAGGTTGCTGGTGTCGCTTGGGGTGAAGTCGGCAGGGGCGGTGTAGGCTGTAGCGGCTTGTTTGCGCGGTGCCGGCTGCACTAAGCTGCTGATGCTGCTCTTGCGCTGTAGTACGCGTTCAAACACACTATTGGTTGCCGTGTTGCCCGAGTCGCCATACTTAAAGTTCAGGTACTTCGGATCAATTTCATCCAGGAAACGGCTTTTTTCGCAGGCACGCAGGTTGCCCCACTGGTAGCGGCTGGTCGCGTAAGTTAAGTATAGTTTCTTTTCGGCACGCGTAATGGCTACATAAAACAGGCGGCGCTCTTCTTCCAGGTCAGCACGGGAGTTCAGCATCATCTGGCTCGGGAAAAGGTTCTCTTCCATGCCAACTATAAACACGTTTTTAAACTCCAGACCTTTGGCTGAGTGAATGGTCATCAGAGTAACGTGTTCACCTTGTTCATCTGCCTTGGTATCGGCATCGGTAATAAGAGCAATATCCTGAAGAAACGCAGAAAGGCTTTTATCTTCCTTCTCCGGGTCATCTACATACTCCTTGATACCGTTTAGTAATTCCTGTATGTTCTCGTAGCGGGCAAGGCCTTCTACCGTCTTATCCTGGTACAGATCATCTACGATACCTGAGCGCTTGGCTACGTGTTTGGCCACTTCAAAAGCATCGTTCTGCTCAGCCATAATAGCGAATTCGCGGATCATCAAAGAGAAGTTCTCTATAGCCGTTCCAACGCGATTGCCCATGAACTCTGTTGCGTTCTGCACTACTTCCCAAACACTGTGGTTAGCCTCGTCGGCAGTAACAAATATCCTGGATTCAGTGGTCTCACCAATACCGCGTTTCGGGTAGTTTATGACACGACGCAATGCCTGCTCATCGTTATGATTAACCGTTAAGCGAAGGTACGCGATCAGGTCCTTTATTTCCTTGCGCTGATAGAAGGACAGGCCGCCTACAATTTTGTACTTGATGTTCATGCGGCGAAGGGCTTCTTCCATGGCCCTGGACTGCGCGTTGGTACGGTATAGAATAGCGAAGTCGTCGTAGGAGAGGTGGTTGTTCATCTTCTCCTCGAAAATGGTAGTAGCCACCAGTTTTCCTTCTTCGTTATCCGAATTCGCTTTTATTACTTCAATCAGCGGGCCCTGCTCGTTATCGGTAAAAACATCTTTCTTCAGCTGTGCCGAGTTGTTTTTGATAACTGAGTTAGCCGCGTTAACGATGTTTTTGGTTGATCTATAGTTCTGCTCCAGTTTGAATACTTCCAATTCCGGGTAGTCGCGCTCAAAATTCAGGATGTTCTGGATATCAGCTCCACGGAAGGCATAGATAGACTGGGCATCATCACCTACCACCACAATGTTACGGTTCTGGGCAGCCAGTTTACGCGTGATCAGGTACTGCGAGTAGTTGGTATCCTGGTACTCATCCACCATCACAAACTTGAAGATGTTCTGGTACTTATTCAGCGCATCCGGATGGTCGCGGAAAAGCACGTTGGTCTGGAACAACAGGTCGTCGAAGTCCATGGCGCCAGCCTTAAAGCAACGGTTCTGGTACTGCTCGTATATCTTGCCAATCTTCGGGCGCATGGCAGCATCGTCGTCGGCCTGTATTACCGGGTCGCTCATGTACTGCTTGTGCGATATCAGTTTGTTTTTGGCTGATGAGATACGGCCCAACACCACGTTTGGTTTGTATAGTTTGTCGTCCAGGTTCATCTCTTTCACAATATTGCGAATGAGCGTTTTGGAGTCGTCGGTATCGTAAATGGTAAAGCTCTTTGGGTAGCCAATTTTGTCGGCTTCGGCGCGAAGGATGCGTGAGAATACCGAGTGAAACGTACCCATCCAGATGTTTTTGGCTTCGTTGCCGATCACTTTCTCGATACGGTGGCGCATTTCTTTGGCCGCCTTGTTGGTAAAGGTAAGGGCCAGTATGTTAAATGGATCCACTCCCTGGCTAATGAGGTGAGCGATCCGGTAAGTAAGTACTCTTGTTTTTCCAGAGCCGGCACCCGCAATAATCATGGCTGGGCCATCGGTGTGCAATACTGCTTTGCGCTGCGACTCGTTCAATAAACTAATATAATCCATTTGTTCTCCTGGGCGTGCTAATAATCTTCGCAATTTACGAATACTAATCCGTATTCTGAACCGCCATTGCAAATTGGTGCTAACGGCATCCTATGAACAATAACTAAATCAAAAGCGTTTTATAACAGGTCTTTATTCAGGCCCGGAAATTGCAGGTAGAAGACAGCACCTGCATTCCATTTTGAATTAGAAGCTGTTAATGGCTATTTTTGCCTGAAACCTAACTTCTGCAGAAGAGTTTTTAACGAATGATATTTATACAACACCGCACCCTTACCCTTACAAAAAAGAACCTGTTGCTACTGGTCCTGTTCTTTTTAGCCGCCCAGCTTAGCATTGCGCAAAGCAAAACAGGATCTACTAAAGCTAAAGCCCCAGTTGGCAAAACCAGCACTGCAAAGCCGGCTTCGACTGCCACTAAACCAGCAACACAGCAGGCAGCTACTCCCGCTGCCCCAAAACCTGCCGAAAAACTGATCTGGCAAACTCCGGCTATGCAGGAGGCTATGGCATTTTATATTTCGCAGCAATACCAGCAGGCACAGCAGAAGTTCAGAGAAGCAGCTGCACAAGGCGAGAGCGACGCCTTATACTTTTTAGGCCGCATGCACCAGTATCGTGAGTTGAAATACGATACGGTACAGATCGACACGCTTATAGAGATCCAGAACCGTAGCAGGTTCTTTTCTGCCAATACAGACTCGGCGCGTTATTATTATGAGATGGCTCTGGAGCAAAACAGCCCATTGGGCCACCTGGGTATGGCCGAATTAATGGTGCTGCGCTCTGACGAAGACAAGCAAAATTTTTTGCAGAAAATGCGCGCTGCTGCTGTGCGTATCCGTGAAAAGGCAGTAGAAGGCGACGCTTTCAGTAACCGTATGCTGGGCAGCATGTACTACACTGGCTATGGCGAAATGAAAGACCTGGGCTATGCCTTTAATTACCTGAACCGCGCTGCCAACAAAGGCGACATTGTAGCTTATACAAACCTGGCAAACCTTTACCTGGATGGGGAAGGAGTAGAGAAGAATAGGGAAAAGGCGATTTTCTGGCTTAAGAAGGGCGTAGAATCCGGCGACCGCGAAGCGCTTTATACTTTAGGATTGCTATATGAAGAGGGAACAATGGGAGAACCGAACTTTGATGATGCCCGCAAACTATACCGACAGGCCATTTCGAAGGGTAGTGTAAGCGCATATGAGCAGCTGCGCTACATGAACCAGACAGCTGATCAAAAATTGGTAATTGCGTCTATTAATCGTAATCCGGACATGCTGGAGCGCGCTCTTAAAAGTAAGGCAAACGTAAATACTACTGCCATACCAGACGATTATGAAGCAGAGGAGTTGCATGGCCGCACACCCCTGATGAACACGCTTTATATACCGTTGCTTTTAGAAGACTATGGTGTGATTTATCAACCCGAAGTACGCCCGTTAATGGCTGGTATATTACTAAGAAATGGTGCCAACGTAAATGCTCAGGACTCAGATGGACGTACTGCGCTACACCACACGGTAGCTGGTGCCCGTATTAACAACTCGCAGTTATTTGAGCAGGAGCAGGTACAACTGCTGGATACCCTGATCAAATATAAGGCAGACCTGAACATAAAAGATAAAGAAGGCAATACGGCCCTTACTGCAGCGCTGCACTCTACCAGCGGACAGCACCTGGGTATTATGGAGCTGGAAAAATTACTTGCCTCTGGTGCTAATCCCAATATCCAGAACAACGAAGGGAAAACGCCACTTATACTTGCTTGTGAACTTAACTCCAATTTCGAGATCATTCTGGCACTGATACAGGCCGGAGCCGATCCAAAGCTGCGGGATCAGTCCGGTAAAGCAGCTATAGACTATACCAGCCACGAGAATGTGCAGAATATTCTGATGGCGGCAGGTTCTCCGACTAAACAGCAGTAATCTTTCCAGCTTTCCCCTAAAAACAGGTGAAGGAGTATAGCTATTGCTATAGTTGCTGCAGTAAAACATTCTGCTGGCGCGGGTTTGTAACCCGTGCTAACTATAGAGTTGAGTTTGTAACGCAACTGGTCCGGCAGGGACAGGTATTTGTCTGAATTGGGATTAGGGCTTTTGCTTTAGTTGACAACTATGGTTCTATTGTCAGCATGCAACACCCCTATAGTTCCCTCAAGGGGACATTCCTGCTATAGTTACAACTTGAGTTGTAGTTCTATAGTTGGCAATTAACCCACCCCTGCCCCTCCCAAGAGGGGAATTTTAACTGCTGCTAACTCATCGACTATAGTTTTATAGTTGCATACCATGAGCAGGACAGGTTTACCTGTTCCTTTAGAACTATCACCACGAAAAGCCAAGCAACTATAGTTACTTAATCAAACTATAGTGGTAGCTATCGAGTAATTTCAGTCTTTGGGTTGAGCGCCTTTGACTTGTTGCGGTGCCGGCAGGCAACCCGAGCGCAGCGAGGGTAGCAAGAAGGCAGCAGCGCGATGCCCAAAGACGAGGCCTCGCGGCCGTGAGCGCACCAAAGCTGGCTTGAAACGATAGATAAGTAAAGCTCCCAGGATCAAAAGCAACTATAGCACGAACTGCTTATGTCCAGTGGCAACTACAGCTAACTATAGAAAGATAACTTTAACTATAGTTTGGGATAGATTTCTCACGTCGTTCGAAATGACAATGCAGAAAAGGACATAAAAGATGTCTCGACTAACGCTCGAAATAACAAGTGATAAACTATATCCCACTATAACATAGAACCCTTCTAAACTATTTTCTCCTTACCTTTGTCTTTCTTAAGTGCACTTAAAGTACGTTTATAGTAGAATCATGATAGTCCTTCAGAATACCGTTATCAGCGACGACATCCGCGATAATTTCTTTGTTTGTAACCTCGAGAAGTGCAAAGGCGCCTGCTGCGTAGAAGGCGACCTGGGAGCCCCTCTGGAAGAAGATGAACTAAAAATACTGGCCGACAACTACGAGCACATTAAGCCTTACATGACAGGTGCCGGCAAACTGGCCGTAGAAGAGCAGGGGCTTTACATCACAGATTTTGAAGGTGATTACTCAACACCAACTATAGAAAACCGTGAGTGTGCCTACGCCTTGTACGATGAGCGGGGGATTTTAAAGTGCGCCATAGAACAGGCCTATTATGATGGCAAGATCAGCTGGAAAAAGCCAATCTCATGTCACCTGTACCCGATCCGAATCACGAAATATGATGACTTTGAGGCGTTGAACTACGACCGCTGGAGTATTTGTGCATCTGCCTGCAACTTTGGTCAAGACTTAGGCGTGAAAGTATACCAGTTTTTGAAAGAGCCGCTTATTCGCAAGTATGGTGAGGGCTGGTATAACGAGTTAACACAGTTGATGGAAGAAAAGCCTGAGAAAGTTTAAGGCAAACTATAGTTTATAACTTGGAAAGGGATGTAGCTACAAACTACATCCCTTTTTTATTTTGCAAACTATATTTGGTTGTTTTAATATGTTAAGTAGAGGGACGATTAATAAAAAAAGCCGGTACAAATGCACCGGCTTTTTATTTATAGTTTAACCTACTTAGTCAAGCGCTTTAAAATCGAAATTCTCTAAGTAAGCAGTTGTAAAGTTACCTTCTTTAAAGCCTTTGTCGTCCATCAGCTTCAGGTGGAAAGGAATCGTTGTTTTAATGCCTTCGATCACGAACTCGCTCAGGGCACGCTTCATTTTCACCAACGCTTCTTCGCGGGTCTGTGCGCTTACGATCAGCTTTGCGATCATAGAGTCGTAGTTAGCCGGAATGGTATAGCCTGAGTACACGTGAGAGTCTACGCGAACGCCGTGGCCACCTGGTACATGCAGGTTTGTAATTCTGCCCGGGCTAGGGCGGAAGCCGTTCTTCGGATCTTCGGCATTGATACGGCACTCGATGGCGTGCATCTTAGGGTAATAGTTCTTACCAGTGATCTTCTCGCCGGCAGCTACCTTAATCTGCTCCTTAATCAGGTCGTAATCGATCACTTCTTCCGTAATTGGGTGCTCCACCTGGATACGGGTGTTCATCTCCATAAAGTAGAAATCACGGTTTTTGTCTACCAGGAATTCTATCGTTCCAACACCTTCGTAGTTAATGGCTTTGGCACCAGCGATTGCAGCCTGGCCCATTTTGTCACGAAGCTCATCGGTAATGAATGGGGATGGTGTTTCCTCCACCAGTTTCTGGTGACGGCGCTGGATAGAGCAGTCACGTTCTGAAAGGTGCGCGGCATTACCATACTGGTCACCGATCAGCTGAATCTCGATGTGGCGTGGTTCTTCGATGTATTTCTCCAGGTAAATACCGTCGTTACCGAAAGCAGCAGCTGCTTCTGTACGGGCATCGTTCCAGGCTTTCTCGAACTCAGACTCTTCTTTGATGATACGCATACCACGACCACCACCACCAGCCGTAGCTTTGATGATTACCGGGTACTTTATCTTTTTAGCCAGTTTCATACCTTCTTCCACGTTCTTCAGAAGTCCTTCAGAACCTGGTATAGTTGGTACGCCCGCTTTTTTCATGGTGTCTTTCGCAGAGGCTTTGTCACCCATCTGGTTGATCATCTCAGGCGAGGCTCCAATAAATTTGATGTTATTTTCAGCACAAATGCGCGAGAACTCAGCGTTCTCAGACAGGAAACCATAGCCTGGGTGAATTGCGTCGGCGTTGGTGATCTCGGCAGCAGCAATAATGTGCGGGATGTTCAGGTAAGACTGTGAGCTTGGCGCCGGGCCGATGCAAACAGCTTCGTCAGCAAAGCGAACGTGCAGGCTTTCTTTGTCGGCGGTAGAGTAAACGGCCACCGTTTTAATGCCCATCTCTTTGCACGTACGAATAATACGCAGCGCAATCTCGCCCCGGTTGGCAATTAATATTTTCTTAAACATGATTTCAGATTAGAATATTTGAAGATTTGTAGATTTGAAAATTATGAACAATGAAAATGGAGAGGTTTATAAGACCATCTCCATCTCCAAATTTTCTCATTTCCAAATTTTCAAATTTGAATATTAGCTAGGATCTACCAGGAACAATGGCTGATCGTACTCAACTGGCGTGGCGTTATCTACCAGCACTTTCACGATCTTACCTGATACTTCAGACTCGATCTCGTTGAACAGCTTCATAGCCTCGATGATACAGATCACCTGGCCTTTTTTCACTTCATCACCCACATTCACGAAAATAGGAGATTCCGGGCTGGCGGCGCGGTAGAATGTACCGATCATTGGCGCTTTGATGGCTACATATTTGCTGTCATCAGAGGCTGGTGCCGGAGCGGCGGCAGGAGCAGCAGGCGCTGCCGGAGCAGCCTGTGGTACAGGAGCAACAGGAGCCGGAGCAGCAGGAGCAGCTTGTATTGGCTCGCTTACATACTTCACTTTCTGGTTTGGCTCACGCTGTACCGAAATTTTAAACTCTTCTGTTTCGATGTTGACTTTGTTCAGGCCGGATTTGGCGATGAAGTCGATAAGGTCCTGGATTTCTTTAGCTTTCATGTGTTATTTTACTCTTTCTGCGTAAGAATAAGTACGAGTGTCTACTTTTATTTTTTCGTCCTGGCCAATAAACAATGGCACCTGTATAGTTGCGCCTGTTTCTACAATGGCTGGTTTTGATGCGTTTGTGGCAGTGTCGCCTTTAATTCCTGGCTCAGTATAAGTTATCGTTAACTCTACAAACGGAGGAATTTCGCAGGTAAGCGGTGTTTCCGTTTCGGCATGGAACAGGATGGTTACTTCCTGGCCTTCTTTCATCAGGTCGGCAAATGGCACCATTACCTCTGGCAGGGCAACCTGCTCAAAAGTATTCATGTCCATAAAGTTGTAGCCCATGTCATCTTTGTAAATGTACTGGTGCGGACGCTGCTCTACACGCGCGGTTGTGATTTTATGACCAGCCGGGAAGGTGTTGTCCAGGGTTTTGCCGGTTTTTACGTTGCGCATTCTTGTTCTAACGAATGCTGGGCCTTTACCTGGCTTTACGTGCTGGAATTCTATAACCTGGTAAAGGTCGTTGTTGAATTCAATCACAACGCCGTTTTTTATATCAGCTGTGGTTGCCATATTCTATTCTGAGTCGTTTTACTTAAATGAAACGTTAAAAGTATAGCGCAAATCTATGTTCTGCAAACAAAGTTAGTCAATCTGCCGGAAATCTTATCAAAAACCCGTTGTTTTCGTGCTGATAAGAAACAGATTTAAACACTGATAGCTTGCTTTGTTTATTGTTTCTGCGCCTGATTGTTCAGGTTTATGGGTATTAAAAAAGCGGCTGTTGCGCCGCTTTTTAAGTGAATTCTTATTTCGGATCGTATGCCCATTTCAGGTAAATGGCACCCCAGGTAAAGCCGCCACCAAAGGCTGCAAGTACCAGATTATCACCTTTTTTAAGCTGGCTCTCATACTCCCACAGGCAAAGCGGAATAGTGCCACTGGTTGTGTTGCCATATTTGTGGATGTTAAGCATTACTTTCTCGTTGCTCAGGCCCATACGGTTTGCTGTTGCTTCAATAATGCGCTTGTTTGCCTGGTGCGGTACCAGCCAGGCTACATCATCGCCTGTCAGGTGGTTGCGCTCCATTACTTCGGCAGATACATCGGCCATGCCTTTCACAGCAAACTTAAATACAGCCTGGCCTTCCTGGTAAGCGTAATGTTCACGGGCCTGTACTGTTTCTATAGTTGCCGGCTTACGGCTGCCACCCGCTTTCATGTGCAGGTATTGTGCACCCGTTCCGTCAGACTTCAGTACAGAATCAAGTATGCCATAACCTTCTGTGTTTGGTTCCAGCATCACGGCTCCGCCACCATCACCAAAAATAATACAGGTTGCGCGGTCTGTATAGTCGATGATAGAAGACATCTTATCAGCACCAACTACAATTACTTTTTTGTACTGACCAGATTCTATAAACTTAGAGCCTGTTACCAGTGCATACAGGAAACCTGAGCAGGCAGCCTGCAGGTCATAACCAAAAGCATTCACAGCACCGACTTCAGCAGTAATCAGGTTAGCCGTTGCCGGGAAAACCATATCCGGGGTAGTGGTTGCACAAATCAGCAGGTCAACTTCTTCCGGTTTAGTATTTGTTTTCTTTAACAGTTCAAGTACTGCAGGTACAGCAATATGCGATGTGCCTTTGCCTTCGCCTTTTAAAATGCGCCTTTCCTTAATGCCGGTGCGGGAGGTTATCCATTCATCATTGGTTTCCACCATTGTTTCAAGTTCCTTGTTGGTTAGCACGTATTCGGGTACGTAGCCTGCTACACCAGTAATTGCGGCAGTAATTTTACTCATCTTAAAAGGTATTAGGTTGTTAGATTAAGGCGGACAAGATACAAAAAAACTTGGCACGTGCTCTCAGTTCTGTAAAAAGATAACTGAAACAGCCTGTGCCAAGTTCAAGAGGTGGATATAACCACCGATATTATTCGTTATAGTTCCTTCTGAAACGCTCTGAAAGGTTTGTGGCTACCATTTTCTGAGCTTGCTTTACCATGTTGCAAATAGCGATAGGAGTAGAAACCCCATGGCCAATTACAGCATTACCGTTTATTCCAAGGATCGGGCTTCCGCCTTCAGCTTCATAGTTAAACTTATCGAAGAACGGATCGCGGATGGCTTTCTCATTCAGGATATCATAGATCGACTCTGCCATTTTCAGGATGATATTACCGGTATAACCGTCGCAAACGATAACATCTGCTTTATCATTGAAAAGGTCGCGGCCTTCTATGTTGCCTATAAAGTTTATTGTCTGGTTTACCTTAAGGCGCTGGTGGGCGGCCTGTGTGTTCACAGTACCTTTGCCTTCCTCTTCGCCAAGGTTCATCAAACCTACCTTCGGGTTTTTAATGTCGAGTACATACTTGGCATAGATCGCGCCAAGCTCTGCAAACTGCTCCAGTACTTCTGGCTTGCAATCTGCGTTTGCCCCAACATCCAGCATAATGCCGTAACCACCACTTAATTTAGGCACTAGCCCTGCTATAGATGGTCTTAAAATTCCTTCTATGGCTTTAACGCTGAACATGGCTCCTACAAGCATAGCTCCGGTGTTTCCGGCGCTGCAGAAAGCATCTGCTTTCCCAAGCTTCAGAAGACCGTAACCAACAGCTATACTGGAGTCAGGTTTTTGAGTAAGTGCTTTTGTGGGGTGTTCCCCCATCTCAATAACCTGGGTGGCATTAACCACTTTTATGCCTGTACCAGTGTATCCATATTCTTGTAACAAGGCCTGTACAACATCTTCTTTGCCTATAAGCAAAATTTCAGATTGTTCAGGAAGCTGTTTCTCGGCAAGTATAGCACCTTTAACTACTGCCTCCGGTGCATAATCGCCACCCATTGCGTCTAAGGCGATCCTCATGTAGTGGTTGATGTTAAATTATACAGAACTAAAACAGAAAGCTAATGCTTATTGGGCGTTAGTTGTATAATTTTTGATTGCTAGTTTGCCTTTATGATACAGGTCGCCTTCCACTACATATGCGTGGTGGAACAGGTGTGGAGTATCTGTAGTAGGGCAGATCGCAATGGCCTTCTCAGAAAGTTTATAATGAGTTCTTCTCTTATCTCTTCTGGTCTTCGAGATCTTACGTTTAGGATGTGCCATTTTTTAGTTAAAAATTTATTTACTATTGTTTATAATTCATTTAAATACTTCTAGTTCAGGTTCCTGAGCGCGTCCCAGCGTGGGTCGATGTCCCCGTTGTCGTCATCATCGTCGCCACTGTCATCGTCCGCTCCTGATTTCTTGGATGAATAGATCAGGATATCTTCGTCACTATCCTCATCCATTTCTTCCAGGAACCGCGGGTGCAGCTTCTTCATCGGCAGCGACAGGCCTATATAATCATACAGGTGTTGCGCCAGGTTAATCTGCTGCGTTTCGAACGCTATCTGCCACAGGTCTTCATCCAGCTCTTTATCTTCAGGGCCAAATTTCATCCTGAACGTTTCCTGCACATCTACCGGCTGATCAAACTCTTCCAGGCTTCTGTCACAGGTAATGCGTACGGTACCTTTAATATTAAAATGCAGTGTGAGAATCGATTCCGTCTTCTCCAGCTCTACATCAGCGTGTAGTTTGCCGCCATGAATGATCTCTCCGCTAAAAAGGTCAAAGAAAGAATCATCCATGTCAAACTCGTACTGGTGCGTTTTATTGCTGAGTTTGGCAATGTTGATCTCGTATTCTTTTAACTTCTTCACTACCTTTTTTTATTGCAAGTTGCAAAATTAGAACATAATTCTGAGAAATAAAACACCTGTTTGCTAAACAACAGGCATTTGTTCTGCAGTTCTCTTTTTTATTATATCGCATGCCAGAAACAACGCTTCTCTGAAAGACGTTTCACTGGCTACATGTTTTGCCGCAATATCGTAGGCGGTGCCATGGTCGGGAGAGGTGCGAACTATAGGTAAACCGGCCGTATAATTAACGCCACTCTCAAAGGCAAGGGTTTTAAATGGTATCAGGCCCTGGTCATGGTACATCGATACAACAGCATCTACCTGCTTGTATAGTTGCTTCCCGAAGAAGCCATCAGCAGGGTAGGGGCCAAATATTAAATGGCCTTTTTCTTTCAAATGCATGATGGCCGGACGTATGATTTCCTGCTCCTCGGTACCCAGCAAACCGTTTTCGCCGGCATGCGGGTTCAGGCCTAGTACAGCAATACGCGGCTTCAGAATGCCAAAATCCTTGCGAAGCGACTCCAGCAGTATCGTTACTTTCCGGATGATCAGGTCGAAGCTTAATTTGCTCGGTACATCTTTAAGCGCCATATGGCCTGTTATAGTTGCCACGCGCAGGTCGCCGCTAACCAGCAACATCAGACTTTCCGGTGCATCGAAGTATGATGTAAGAAATTCAGTGTGCCCTGGGAAATTAAACTCTTCCGTTTGGATGTTCTCTTTATCGATTGGCGCCGTCACAATTCCATCCAGCAAACCAGCTTTCAGGTCTCTGCTTGCAGCCATCAGAGAATCCAGGGATGCTTTTCCGGACTCAGGAGACGGATGGCCTAGGTTTGTTTCCAGGGCTTCATCGAGGCAAGTAACCAGGTTTACCTTACGCGGAACTATAGCTTGTGCCGACTGTACCTGCTGATAATGGAAATGTTCTGCGCTCAGGGCCTTGCGCACTTTATTAAGCACACTAGCAGAAGCATAGATCACAGGTGTACAATAATTGAGTACACGCTGGTCTGATAATGTTTTGATGATCACTTCCGGACCGATGCCGTTGGTGTCGCCTATAGTTAAGCCTAGTCTGGCTTTAAATCTGTTGTCCATCGTTTACTAGTTTGCCTGCTCGCGAAGGTAGTTATATACTAAGCGCACGCCTGTGCCGGTAGCAAGTTTGCCTCGGTACGAATCTTCGGCGTGCAGGTAAGCTGTACCGGCAATATCAAAGTGTACCCAAGGGTAATCAGTAAAAGCTTCCAGAAACTTGCCAGCTGTAATATGGCCTGCTTCTGCACCGCCAATGTTTTTCAGGTCGGCAATATCAGACTCCAGTTGCTTGCCATATTCTTCGTAAAGCGGGAAATCTACAATGCGCTCATGCACCTTGTTACCCACCTTCTTCAACTCGTTCATTATTTCGTCGCCGGCAGTGCCCATGGCAGCTATCGCTTCTTTACCTAAAGCGCGCTGTGCAGCACCGGTAAGCGTAGCCAGGTCGATTACCAGTTCCGGGTTATATTTTTTAGCAAAGCTCAGGGCATCGGCTAATATCAGGCGGCCTTCTGCATCGGTGTTCAACACTTCTACTGTCATGCCGTTATGCATAGTGATCACATCGCCTGGGGCAACTGCCTGTCCGCCCGGGCGGTTATCGGTAGCCGGAATCAGACCAATGATATGAAGTGGTAAGTTGTTTTTAGCAGCAGCATATAGTACGCCTGTAACTGCAGCAGCACCCGCCATATCCGACTTCATATAGTCCATCGACATAGGAGTTGGCTTTAAGCTAAGTCCGCCGGTATCGTATACCACGCCTTTGCCAACCAGCACGTAAGGTTTGCTGTTTTTAGCGTTTGCGGGCTTCCACTCTAATATATTAAAGGTAGCAGGCTCTTCGCTGCCTTGGTTTACGGCTAACAGGCCGCCCATTTTCAGCGACTGGATCTTCAGTTCATCAAGCACATCTATGCTGAACCCGGCTTCGTTGGCCAGTTCAGTCAATTGCTCGCTAAACTGCGGTGCCGATTGGTGGCTGTGCGGCTCGTTTATCAGGTTGCGGGTTTTGTGAACGGCCTCCAGTACATTTGCCAGTTCCTGCACCTGCGCGGTATCTATAGTTTCATCAGCTATAGTTATAGTTTGCAGGGTGCTTGGCTTTGTGTCTTTGGTCTTGTGCTTAAAATACTGGTAGTTGCCCAGGTACAGGCCTTCTGCTAAAAACAGGCTGGCGTTGCTGTTGGTTTTATCAACTATAGTTATGCTCTCAGATTTATCGGTGCGGAGTTGCTTTAACAAAGTATGGCCGGCCACGCGAAGCGTTTCATTTCGCTGGTCTTCGGTTTTGGCCTGCGGGTTTACAACTATATACACGCGGTGCGAATAGCGGTTCAGGTAGATAAACTTGGCTTCCTGTTGCACCTGCTGCTGCACATAGTTCTGCTCTTCTGGCTGTAGTTCTGTCAGCTCATTTATCCTGTCCGGGGCAATAATCAGAGCCAGATCAGTATTTTTAGTAAAGCTTGTGTCGTATTTAAGTTGTGTTGGCATTTGTCGTTCGTATCTTTGAAGGCTGTAAATATAAGGCTGTAAATATAGTAACTATAAAACGTAATGCGAAAAGAGCTGCTGCAGCCACTTTCGCACAATAGAGTTATAACGGGTTTCAGGTAAAAAGTATATTACTGCCCTGCAAACTATAAAGTATATATCGTGAGCAAAGTAAGTCCGAAGAAACATTTAGGCCAGCACTTCCTGGTAGATCAGAACATAGCCCAGAAGATTGTGGACCAGCTGACCATGCCCGAGGGCGTGCAGGATGTGCTGGAAATTGGCCCGGGCATGGGTGTGCTCACGCAGTACCTGCTGCAGCACCAGGAGTACAGAACCACTGTGGTGGATATCGACCGCGAATCTATAGTTTATTTAAAAGAGCATTTCCCGGCGCTGCAGGATCGTATCATTTCAGCCGACTTTCTGAAGACTGACCTGAGCAAGCTGTTTCCCGGTAAGTTTGCCATCATCGGTAACTTTCCTTATAACATTTCGAGCCAGATATTCTTTAAAGTACTGGAGCAGCGCGATGTGGTGCCGGAAGTGGTTTGTATGATACAAAAAGAAGTGGCTGAGCGCATAGCAGCACCTCCGGGTTCTAAAACCTATGGCATTCTGAGCGTGTTGTTGCAGGCCTTCTATACAATAGACTATAAGTTTACTGTGCACGAGCACGTGTTCCATCCGCCGCCAAAAGTAAAGTCTGGTGTTATCAGTTTGGTACGGAACGAGGTGAAGGAATTGCCTTGTAACGAGAAGCTGTTTTTTGAGGTGGTTAAACTGAGTTTTGGAACACGGCGCAAAACACTGCGTAACTGTCTCAAAAGTTATAACTTGCCGCCTGAAATACAGGCGCAACCCGTTTTCGATAAGCGTGCCGAGCAACTTTCGGTGCAGGATTTTATAGCATTAACACAGCTGGTAGAGCAGAACAAATAAGCGTATGCAGGTAGAGATCACAAGAGAATATATTGACCAGGTAGAGGAAGCCATTGAACGTAAAGACTCGGAATTTATTCTGAGTACGATGGCCGACATGTACCCGGCCGATATCACGACGGTGCTCTACGAACTGGATGCGAACGAATCCAAATACGTGATGGACCTGCTGCCGCCTGAAGCGGGAGCCGAGATTCTGAGCGACCTGGATTACGATATCCGCACTGATTTTCTGCATTACTTTACCAGCGCCGAGATTGCCCGCTACATTAACCTGATGCACTCCGATGATGCCGTGGATATACTCAACGAGCAGTCGGTGCAGCGGCGCGAAGAAGTAATTGCCTTAATCGAGAACGAAGAAAAAGCCAAAGACATTCTGGACCTGCTGCATTACGAAGAAGATTGTGCCGGCGGTCTGATGGCTAAGGAACTTATAAAAGTTAACCTGAACTGGCGTGTTAGGCAGTGTATTGAGGAGATTCGCAGGCAGGCCGAAGATGTGGAACGCATCTACACGGTGTATGTAGTTGATAATAAAGATATACTGGTTGGCCGAGTAAGCGTAAAAGCGCTGCTGCTCTCAAAAGACGACGTGCTGGTAAAGGATATCTATAGTACCGATGTGATCTCGATCGAGTCATTCAGGGATGAGAATGAGGTGGTAAGCGTGATGCAAAAGTATGACCTGGAAGCGATACCTGTGGTTAACATACAAGGCCGATTGCTGGGACGCATCACCATTGACGACGTGGTAGACGTAATGCAGGAGCAGGCCGAATTAAGCCGTCAGCTCATGACCGGTATTACCGAGAACGTGGAAGAAGATGACAGTGTGTTCCGCATTTCGCGCTCGCGTATTCCGTGGCTGATCATAGGCATGGTGGGCGGCTTGCTGGCAGCGCAGTTCATGGGCCTGTTTGAAGAAGATATTGCGATACTTCCGGCGCTGGCGCTCTTTGTGCCGCTCATAACGGCTACGGGTGGTAATGTAGGCATTCAATCTTCTTCTATTATTATCCAGACGTTATCATCCAACGCGGTGATGTTCGAGAACTTTGCCCAGCGTATTTTTAAGCTTGTTATGGTAGCGCTGCTCAATGCACTCATCATTTCTATTCTTGTATTCTCCTTCACGTACCTGTTCCGGGCAGATTTTACGCTGGCAACTGTTGTGTCGGTAGCCTTGTTTTCGGTGGTGATGCTGGCCTCGCTGATGGGAACTATAACCCCTATGGTGCTCGATAAGTTTGGTATTAACCCGGCTGTTGCCGCTGGTCCGTTTATTACTACAGCCAACGACTTACTCGGTTTGGCCATATATTTTGGCGTAGCGCATCTGCTGTATAATCTATAGTTGATCACGAACTATAGATTATGTAAAACTATAGTTCATGCCTGGAGTTCTATAGGTAGCATTTCGTAAACTATAACTCTTAAACTCCCAAACCCATTAACTCTCAAACTTCCATGCGTGTTCTTATCATAGACGAAATGCACCCGAGTATTTTCCCGATGCTGGAGCGTATTGGTGTGCAGGCGGATTACAGACCAACTATAAAACCGATAGATGTTTGTGAAGCGCTGGCTGGTTTCGACGGGCTTATAGTTCGGAGCAAAATGCGCATAACAGCCGAAACTATAAAGTTTGCTGATAAGCTGAAATTTGTAGCCCGCGCCGGAGCTGGTGTAGATAATATAGATGCAGATGCGTTGGATACCCGTGGTATAGTTTTAATTGCAGCCAATGAGGGGAACAGGCAGGCGGTAGGGGAGTTTACGCTCGGATTACTGCTCTCACTAACACGCAACATAGCACGCGGCGACCGCGAAGTACGCAACAAAGTGTGGCTCCGTGAAGAGAACAGGGGCGAGGAGATCAGCGGGAAAACGATCGGCATTTTTGGCTACGGTAACATGGGGCAAAGCTTCGCACGCCTGCTGCAAGCTTTCGGCTGTCGTATTTTGGCTTACGATAAATTTGCTCCTGAAAAAGTAACGGTGCCAGCAGAGCAAGTGCCAATGGAAGTGATTCAGGCTGAAGCCGATGTTGTTAGTCTGCACATTCCTTACATACCTGAGAACTATAACTTTGCCGGTGATGCGTTTTTCAGTGGTTTCAAAAAGCCGGTCTGGTTCTTGAATACCTCGCGCGGCGAAGTGGTAGACCAGGATGCACTTGTGGAGCATCTGAAGAAAGGAACTATAAAAGGCGCTGCGCTGGATGTACTGGAGAATGAGAAGCTGAATACCCTTACCGAGAAGCAGTTATCCTCTTACAACTACCTGGCAAAAGCGCAAAATGTAGTGCTCACGCCGCACATCGGAGGCTGGACGCATGAATCGTACATCAAGATAAACGAAGTGCTGGTGCAGAAGATTGAAGCACTGCGTTTAGAAAAATTTTAATTGTACCGCTAAAGCGCTTGTAAATAAAAAATTCTTATATTTGCCTTAATAGCATGTAAGCGGAGTAGCTGCTTACCGTATAAACAAGACTACCAGCGTATGGTATAAATGGCAATGCTCGGCAAGGGTGTTGCTCCCAAAAGTAGAACTAATATAATTACATAGTTGGCAAAGAGAACGGTTATGGTTTACATAACCGTTCTCTTTGTTTTTGTGTTTTAAACGAAAGAACAAACGTATGAGCAAATTATCGTATTACACCGCCGAAGGACTGCAAAAGCTGAAAGAAGAGCTACACGACCTGAAAACAAAAGGACGCGCAGAAGTTGCCCGCCAGCTTGCTGAGGCACGTGATAAAGGAGACCTGAGCGAAAACGCCGAGTACGACGCAGCCAAAGATGCACAGGGCCACCTGGAGTTAAAGATTGCTAAAATGGAAGAGGTTGTGGGCAATGCCCGCCTGATAGACGAGTCGAGCCTGGATACAAGTAAGGCCCTGATCCTGTCTACAGTAAAGATCAAAAACCTGAAGAACAATATGGTAGTAGACTATACTCTGGTAGCTGAAGAAGAAGCCGATCTGGCTGCAGGTAAGATCTCTGTAAAGTCTCCGATTGGAAAAGGCTTACTGGGTAAGTCGGTAGGGGAGATAGCCGAGATAACCGTGCCAGCTGGCAAACTTCAGTTTGAGATTTTAGACATTAGCCGATAAACTATGGAAGCTTCGATATTTACCAAGATTGTTAATGGCGACATACCTGCTTACAAAATAGCAGAAGATGAGCGCTACCTTGCCTTTCTGGATGTGTTTCCGACAACCAAAGGGCACACCTTAGTAATACCGAAGCAGCAGATCGATTACATTTTTGATCTAGACGACGAACTGTATATCGGCCTGATGGCCTTTGCTAAAAAAGTAGCCGCCGCTATTGAAAAGGCGGTTCCCTGTAAGCGCATAGGTATAGCCGTTGTCGGGCTGGAAGTGCCGCATGCACACGTACACCTGATTCCGCTGAACAGCATGCAGGACATGAATTTTGCAAATAAAAAGCAGTTCAGCCAGCAGGAATTTGAAGAAACCCTTGAAAAGATAAAAGCTGCCTACCAGGCCTAGTTCACAAGTTTTAAAGTGCTATAGCAGCCGGAATGAAGTATAGCTTTGTTCCGGCTGTTTTTGTCTGTGCGGCAGATTAATGGGGATTTGATGGATTTGCAGGATTAGGGTTTGGCTATAGCTTGTAGCTATAGTTCTATAGTTACTGCTTATCCAACCACCCCTAACCCCTCCTTGTCTAAGGCGAGGAATTTATTCTGTTATAGTTGGATCTATAGTTTTATAGTTACGTTTTCAAACCACCCCTGCCCCTCCTTATTCAAGGAGGGGAACTCTGCTACTACTATAGCTTCAACAATAGTTCTATAGTTTCAGTCCACGAGCAGGCAGGCGCAGCCTGACACAAGGAACTACTACCACGGAAAGGCAATGCAACTATAACCATAGATCAAACTATAGTGGTAGCTATCGAAGGATCTCAGTCTTTGGGTGGAGCGCCTTTGACTTGTTGCGGTGCCGTCAGGCAACCCGAGCGCAGCGAGGGTAGCAAGAAGGCAGCAGCGCGATGCCCAAAGACGGGGCCTCGCGGCCGTGAGCGCACCAAAGCGGGAGATGAAACGATAGGCCAGTAAAGCTCCCAGGATCAAAAGCAACTATAGCATAAACTGCTTGTGTCCAGTTGCAACTATAGCTAACTATAGCATTAGACGCTCACAGGAGCTGCGCACACTGTGAGGTCTTCTCCAACTATAGAACATATAAGATGTCTCGATTAACGCTCGACATGACAAAGAATCTACTGTAGGCTGAAATAGATTTCTCACGCTGTTTGAAATGACAGAAGGAGTGAACTATAGGCATATGAGGTCACACAAGCTTCCACTCAGGATAGCAACAGCATACTACAAGGCATAAAAAAAGTGCAGCAAGTAAAACCTGCTGCACTTTTTTTGTTAGTTTGTATTAAGCTTAATTCGTTGTGCTATCCTGCTGCTGTTCCTGAAGCTGCTTCTGCTGTTTCTCCTGTTCTTTTGCCTGTTTTTTAAAGAAGCCTCGGAGCAGGAAATTGCTTTGCAGTGCTTCCATGTTCTGATCGAACTTCTGACTGCTGGTTTCCAGGTTCTGCATGGTTTTCTGCAGGTTACGTGCAAATTCCGGGTCATTCAGCAAGACGCCCATGGCATTGTTCTGGTTGTTCAGGTTGGTGCTGGCTTCTTGCAGGTTTTGCGTAAGTGTTGCTGCCGAAGTTGATGCCTCACGTAGCTGTGCCATCGAGGAGCGAAGCTGGTTAAATACTGTTGTATCAGTCAGCAATTCATTAGCAAGGCCGCCAGGAGTATTTAACTGAGCAGTAAAGCGGTTCAGGTCGTTTGAGGCGCGCATGGTGTTCTGCGATACGCGTTGCAGGTTGTTTACCATAGCCCTTAAATTATTCGCCAGAACAGAATCAGTGAGCAGCGCACCAACTGTGCCTTCGCCATCAACCAACTTGGACGATAGCTGCTTAAAATCACCAGTAATAGCTACCAGGTTTTTGTTGTTCTGCTGCAGGGTTTCCATCAGGTCATCAGTGTTCAGCGGGTTTACTGCGGCGAGTCTGTCGCCGTTTTCTACAGGCGGAGATTGCGGGCTGCCACTCTCGATGATGATGTTTTTGTTACCTATAAAGCTTTCGGAACTGATGCGGGCTACGGCATCTTTACGGATGTATTGCTGCACGCTCTCCTCAATGTTCATGATCACTTCAACCTGGGAATCGCCGTATAGTTTGATCGATTTTATTGTACCGATCTTTACCCCGGAAAACCACACGTTGTTGCCTTGCTTCAGACCTGCCACATCATCAAAAACAGCTTTAACAGAGATTGTGCTGATAAAGCGCTTCTGCTGGCCACCTAATGTAAAAATACCAACGATCAGGATGACCAGGGCGAGTAGTACAAAAATGCCAACGATGATAGCTCGTTTATTGTCTGCCGTATTCATTATTCAGTAAAGTTGTAGTTATAAAAAGCTTTCACACGTTCATCATTGGTATCAAATACCTCTTCAAAAGTACCTTGCCGCTGAAACTGCCCGTCCAGGAGCATAACAACGCGGTCGCCTACGGCTTTGGCGCAGGTAAGGTCGTGGGTAATGATAATGGATGACGTATTAAAGCGTCGTTGTACTTCGTTTATCAGCGTATTGATATCCTGGCTTGTAATGGGGTCCAGACCAGCAGTTGGCTCGTCGTAAAGCATGACCTCGGGACGCAGAATAAGGGTGCGTGCAATACCTATACGTTTACGCTGGCCACCCGATAATTCGGACGGCATCTGGTTTATTGTCTGGCTCAGCCCAACGGCTTCCAGCACAATATCAATGATACGGTCACGGTCACGGGCAGTCATTTCCTTGGAGTGCCTTATCAGCGGAAATTCCAGATTTTCCTTTACCGTCATACTATCGTACAGGGCACTGTTCTGGAACGAGAAACCAATCTTCAGGCGCAGAGCGTCCAGTTGCTTCGGCGTTAATTTATCTACTTCCTGACCCAGCACGTTTACCAGACCGCTATCCGGGCGCAGCAATCCTGATATGATCTTGATCAATACAGATTTACCTGTACCTGATCGGCCAAGCACTACCAGGTTTTCTCCTTTATACAGATCCAGGTCTACACCTTTCAGTACATCAAAATCATCAAAAGACTTGTAAAGCCCCTGTATGGTGATGACCTTTTCGTTATAATCTATTCTAGAGTTCGGTTTCTTCATCAGTACAAGTTATTACGTTACCTGATCGCGTTAATGACCTGCATGGTAAGAAGTTCCTCAATAAAGATCAGGAACATGGCCGTTACCACCGATGAGTTTGCCGCTTTACCTACGCCTTCTGTACCTTTAGAAGAATAGTAGCCTTTGTAGCAGCCAACCATGCCAATAGTAAAGCCGAACAGCACCGATTTTACAGCTGATGCAATGATGTCCAGGAAAGTAATGGCATCAAATACCTGTGTAAAGAAAGTGGTAAGTGTAGTAAGCTCATTCTGGTGTACATTTAGGTAGCCGCCTAACAAGGACACCAAAGTTGTATACATGGTTAGTGCCGGAATCATCAGAGTCGTTGCCAATACACGGCTCACTACCAGGAATTTATACGGGTTGGTGGCCGAAACTTCCATGGCATCGATCTGCTCTGTAACGCGCATAGAACCCAGCTCTGCACCTATACTGGAGCCAACTTTACCGGACGCAATAATGGCAGTTACCAACGGACCCATAGCTCGAACTATAGCTACAGATATAAGAGCTGGTAACCACGAGGTTGCACCGAATTCGGCAAGCGAAGGGCGCGACTGGTTGGTAAAAACGATACCGATAATAAAAGCTGTGATAGAAATAAGCGGCAACGATTTTACACCAACTTCATAGCATTGCCTGATGATCTCGCGGCCCTCGTAAGGTGGTACAAAAACTTCGCGGAAAAAACGGGCAACGAAGGAGTAGATCTGGTATAGCTCCAGGAAGAGGCGGTCTAACCTTTTGGTGATAAAGTATTTGCGGCGACGTGTGGTATTGTTATCTCTGTTACTATGATCCATTAGCTCTCTGCTGGTGCCGATTTTTGCTCAAGTTTACTACAAAAATGTGAAATTGGGTCTGTTTGTTTTCAAATAATAACTCCTACTACGTGCCACGGCAATTGAGGGGTGTACTTGGTGCAAAGGTACTCTAAAAGCTTACGGATACCTAACGTAGTAAAGCTTTAATATTGTTTAACCAGATAGGTTTTACGCTACAGTTGTCTGAACCGGGATGAAGAAAGAATGTTTGGATTTACCTCACCCCAGCCCTCTCCTAAAAACAGGAGTGGGAGCTTTGATGCTATTGCTATAGTTAAGGTTATAGTTTTATAGTTCTATAGCGGTCCAACCACCCCTAATCCCTCCTTGTCTAGGGAGGGGAACTCTGTCTTTACTATAGTAGGTTCTTACAGTTTTATAGTTAGCATTTTAACCTACCCCAACCCCTCCCAAGAGGGGAATTCCGACTAGGGCTATAGTTGGGCTATTATGTTATAGTTACTAGACCATGAGTAGGGCAGGTTTACCTGGCCCCTTGGAACTACTACCACGAAAAGCCACAGCACTATAGCTCATCAAAGCAAACTATAGTTGTAGCTATCGAAAGATCACAGTCTTTGGGTTGAGCGCCTTGTAGATTTCTGGTGGCGTAGCCATTGCGAGGAACGAGCAAAAGAAATGTACACCGCGCGATGCCTGAAGACGAGGCCCCGCGGCCGTGAGCGCACCAAAGCAAACTATAGCACTATAGGCCGATAGAGCTCCCAGGATAAGTAGTAACTATATCGAACTGCTTGTATCGAGTTGTCAACTATAGTTAGCTATAGAACGATAGTCTGAGATAGATTTCTCGTTACATTCGAAATGACAAAAAAGAAATTATTGGACATATAAGATGTCTCGACTGCACTCGACATGACAGAAAAAAATAATCCTACTCAACTTACTTCGTCGCTAAACGATCTGGATTCTCCGTTAAGAAACCTTTCCAGGACTTAGCACCCGACTTGGCATTGTTTCCCTTCTGGTAATGGTGACAGAGCGCAACCGACAAGGCGTCGGTGGCATCAAACATTTTCGGGTCTGACTGAATTTTCAGGATTTGTACCAGCATGGCAGCAACCTGTTCTTTAGAGGCATTACCATTACCGGTAACTGATTGCTTCACTTTTTTTGGAGCGTATTCTACGTAAGGTATGTCGCGGGAAAGGGCGGCGGCAATGGCAACTCCCTGGGCACGACCCAGTTTGAGCATACTTTGCACGTTGGTGCCGTAAAAAGGTGCTTCAATGGCCAACTCATCGGGCAGGTACTCGTCGATGAGCTGTATCATACGGTCGAAAATTTTCTTTAACTTGATGGCGTGGTTGCTGTAGCTTTTCAGGTGAATAACGCCATACTGCACCACCTTAACCTTGGAACCGGTTACTTCGATAAGTCCGTAGCCCATCACCTGGGTGCCGGGGTCGATGCCAAGAATTAATTTATTAGGCGGAAGCGCAGAAGAGTAAACCATAAGGCTACAAAAATAAGACAATATCTTGAACATTGCTGCTAACAGAAGGTTCCTTTTGCTCTTGGCTAAGTTGCTGGTGGTAGCGCTTACCCTTTACCTGCTCTACCAGGCCATTTTCACTGCACCCGTTACCTTCCTGAGCTGGCAAACTATAGTTGAAAATGCTTTGCAAAGCCCTGCCCGCTGGCTGTTTATAGTTACCGCACTACTCATTCCGGCGAACTGGGGCTTCGAAGCAAAAAAGTGGCAGCTATTGGGTCAGAAACTGGAATCAATCTCGTATTGGCGCGCCTACAGGGCCGTAATGGTCGGCCTTACCCTTGGCTTCATCACCCCAAACCGCTTAGGAGATTATGCCGGCCGCGTACTGGAGCTGAAAAGTAAACAACGCCTGGAAGCCATAGGTGCTATTTTTATAGGCCGTTTTTGCCAGTTGGTAGCTACGGTTATAGTTGGCTCTGTGGGGCTGTTATACTTTATAGTTACTTTTTTCTGGGCTGATTATCCCGGTGTTTCGCTGAGTCTGGTGTTTCTGCTGCTAACTATAGTTGCGGCTACGTTGCTGTTGTTATACAATGCACAGGCGCTTGTAGCAGTAATTTCAGCTATTAAGCCTTTAAAAAAACTGGTGTCGTATATGGCCATCATGGCAAACTATAATTCTGCTGAGATCTCAAAACTGCTGTTACTCTCACTTGGCCGTTATACTGTTTTCCTGGTGCAGTTTATTCTGCTTTTGATTCTGTTTGACGTGAAGCTGAGTGCGCTGCAATATGTGAGCGGTGTGGCTGGTACGTTTTTCATTAAATCTATCGTTCCGTCGGTTAGCTTGCTTTCTGACCTAGGTGTGCGGGAACTGTCGGCGATGTATTTGTTTGGCTTGCTGGGGCAGGAACGATTGCAGGTGCTGAGCGCCAGCCTGAGCTTATGGTTGCTGAACATTGCAGTGCCGAGCCTGATCGGGTTATACTTTGTGCTGCGCCTGCGTTTCTCACGGAAAGGAGTAGCGGCATGATGTGGCTTCTCATAGTTTCGCTGGCAAGCTATAGTTGGGTAATTATCCGCCGCTGGTTAGCCTGGGGCAAACTGCCTGAAACAAACATCCCTGAAAACTGGCAGCCAACTATAAAACTATCGGTCATTATCCCTGTCCGTAACGAAGGGGCTAATATTCTGCATTTACTTCAGGATGTGGAAAGACAGACCTACCCGAAGCACCTTTTCGAAGTGATTGTGGTAGATGATCATTCCGAAGACGCTACAATAACTATAGTTACCGATTTTGCCAATATATCAACTCTAACTATAAAATGTATTGAGTTGAATAATTATGTTAACTACATTGGTAAAAAAGCAGCTGTTCAAAAAGGAGTAGAACTGGCAGCAGGGGAGTTGCTGGTATTTACGGACGGCGATTGCCGTGTTGAACCGGAGTGGCTGCAACTATATGCCTATAGTTTCCAAGCGCATCAACCCAAATTCATCAGCGGACCAGTCAGTTTTTACAATACCTATAGTTTGCTCGAGCGGATGCAGTTAGTGGAGTTTGCAAGCCTGATCGGTATTGGCGGTGCATCTATAGGCTTAGGTAAGCCCAATATGTGCAACGGCGCTAACCTGGCTTATACCAAACGGGCTTTCGAAGAAGTCAACGGCTTTGCTGGTAACGAAACCATAGCCAGCGGCGACGATGAATTTCTGCTGCACAAGATCAGCCAGAAGCATCCGGAGAAGGTGTTTTTTCTGAAGCACAAACAAGCTATAGTCTACACCGAAGCCCGAAAAACCATCGGCAGTTTCCTGAGTCAGCGCATCAGGTGGGCGAGTAAATGGCGGGCGTACCAGCAGTGGCACGTAAAATTGCTGGCGCTTATCGTGTTTACCGTTAACCTGTTATTGTTTGTGGCACTGCTGCTGGCTATAGCTGGCGCGCTGCCTGCTTCGGTTTTTATTGGGGCTATAGTTGCCAAGTTCGCCGTAGATTTCTTATTTTTATCTCGTATTCTCAGTTTTTTAGGCCGAAGGCAGTACATCTGGTACATGCTTCCGCTGCAACTAGTATACATTCCGTATGTGGTGGTAACCGCCGTTTTAGGCTTAACCGGGCGCTACCGCTGGAAAGGCAGAACCATACAGAACCGATGACAGATATAGAGTTCGACATACTCGATGAATTATACTTTGTAGCGTCTTACCCGGACCTGCGCAGCACGCTTTCCTTAAGTGATGAAGAGCTGTGCCAGGGCCTGCAGTCGCTATTAGCCAAAGGCTACATCCGCATTATGTACCCCGACCAGGACACCGAGCACGCGTATGATCCGGGAGTTTTTGGGAAGCACTGCCAGGATTATTTTTACCTTGCTACCAAAGCAGGTTTGGTAGTGCATAACTCAATTTAAATGGCCGTACTTCAGAAAGATAAACCTGCAAATCGTCCGCCTTCCTATTACATCCGGCAGCGCCTGTTGCAGAACAAGCCAGCCATGGCTGGGCTGGGCATTATTGTACTGGCTATACTTGTGGCTATACTGGGTTACGCCATCATGCCCGACAGCACACCAAACGCCAACAACGGCCTGGTTCAGATCCAGAAGAAAACGCCCGGCTTCTCAACAAAAGTGCTGCGCATCTCCAAAGTAAATCCTGCTGCCGATGTTAATCCTGTGGAGTTCGTGCTATTCGGCGCACCCGAAGATAACAGTGAGGTCCCGATCGAAAGCTATCGTTTTAAAGGAGACAGCCTGCAAGTGCAACCACTGCGCAGCAACAATGCTATGGCCGACCAACCCCGTACATTTGGCCTAAACGAAATTGTATCTGAGCCCGGAAACTATAGTTCAACCGAACTTCAGAAACTGATTGAAGGGGACCACATCCGGAACAAAACCTTTTGGCTGGGCACCGATAAAGCCGGTCGCGATGTGCTGAGCCGTTTAATTCTGGGTACACGTATTTCGCTGGGCATTGGCTTTGTAGCGGTGCTTATATCGTTGATAGTAGGTATTGCAGTTGGCGCGGCAGGCGGTTATTTTGGAGGTTGGGTAGATAAACTGATGACCTTCCTGATGACGGTGGTGTGGTCGGTGCCGAGTATTATGCTGGTAATTGCCATTAGCCTGGCCCTGGATAGCAAAGGTGTTTGGGTAGCTTTTGTAGCTGTGGGCTTAACCATGTGGGTAGAAGTTGCCCGTGTGGTACGTGGCCAGATACTCGGTTTAAAAGAAAAGACCTACATCGAAGCTGCTCAGGTTCTGGGAGTTCCGGAAAGATTGATTATATTAAGGCATCTGCTGCCAAACATGATAGGCCCCTTAATCGTTATTGCCACAGCAAACTTTGCATCGGCAATTCTGATAGAGGCGGGCCTTAGCTTTTTGGGGCTGGGCGTACAACCGCCGGCACCAAGTTGGGGCATGATGGTGAATGAAGGTTTTCAGCTGATAGGGGCGAAGGCTGGTTTATACTTAGTACTTTTACCAAGTTTGTGCATTAGTGTGCTGGTGCTGGCATTTAACCTGTTGGGAAATGGCCTGCGCGATGCATACGATCCAAAAATACCGTTGACGAATGGCTGAGAGTAGTACACCAAATATACAACAGGAGCTTAACCTTAAAAAGCTGGAGCTCTCTGCTTTACTAGAGATAACAAAGGCGATAAACGACAACCTGCCGGAAGCGGCCTTGTATAAAATTTATCGTTTTACCTTGCTGGCCCAGCTGCATATCAGCCGCCTGGTGCTGTACGTGCACGACGAGCAATGGGAGTGTAAAGCCGATTTCGGTACGCAGCAGGATTTCAAAAAACAGGATCTTCCGGAAGCTATCACTTCGCTGAAAGAGATCACTTATATGAGTAAGCTGCAGGTAGATAAAAAGTGGCGTGCTTTCGAGATCGTGATCCCGGTACTGCACAACGGCAAAGTGCTTGCTTTTGTGATGATAGGCAAGATGCAGCCATTTTACACCAACCTGGAAGCTCTGAACTTTGTGCAGACGGTGAGTAACATTATGCTGGTTGCCATCGAAAACCACAAAATGGCCCGCCAGCGACTGGCGCAGGAGTCTATCCGCCGCGAAATAGAAATTGCCCGCGAAGTACAGAACATGCTTTTTCCGAAGGCCCTGCCCAACGACAAAGACATTGCCATACACGCCAGTTATATTCCACATTCATCCATCGGCGGCGATTATTACGATTACATTGAAATAGACCAGGACCGGTTCCTGTTTTGTGTGGCCGACGTATCGGGTAAAGGAGTGCCAGCTTCCTTGCTAATGTCTAACTTCCAGGCAGGCCTCAGAACGATTCTTCGACAAACATCTGACCTGAACACAGTAGTAGCTGAGCTGAATAACCTGATCTATAGAAACGCGATCGCAGAGAAGTTTATCACGACTTTTCTGGCGCTGTATAATCGCAAGACCCGCGAGCTGTGTTATGTAAATGCCGGCCATAACTCACCCATTCTGCTGCACGAGAACAACACGCACCAACTGCTGAATGAAGGCTGTACTATGCTGGGTGTTTTCGATGTGCTGCCGTTTATGGCGGTTACCAGCATTACAGTACCTAAAAACTCCGTGCTGCTTTGCTACACCGACGGCCTTACCGAAGTGTTTGACGAAGACGACTCGGAATTTGGTATTGAGCGAACTATAAACTTCCTGCAGACGCACCGCTACCTGAGCTCCAAAATGCTGCACCTGCAACTGCTCCGTGAAATAAACCTCTACAACGAAGACGCCACCCTGAACGACGATATTACCTTGCTCTCGTGCAGGTTCAAATAGTTTAAGAGTTAGCGAGTTTAGGAGTTTGTGAGTTAGAAATATGCTGTAGTCTTATGACTTACGAAGCTATAGTTTGAATATCGTAACGCAGTATTTAAGACGCACAAAACCATTCAACAATCAACAATTAGCCATCAACAATTAACGTGTTTCGCCTCTATAAAACGCCTTACCTGATGAAGAAGCTGTTGCCTGGCTATACCTGGCACCGTGATGTGGCGGATAAGAAGCTATTCCTGACATTTGATGATGGGCCGATTCCGGAAGTAACCCCGTGGGTGCTGGAGCAGTTGGGAAAGTATAAAGCGAAGGCTACATTCTTTTGTGTTGGGGACAACGTGGCAAAGCACCCGGATGTGGCACAACTGGTGCTGGCGGGCGGACATAAACTGGCAAACCACACTTTTAACCACTTAAAAGGCTGGCAGACATCGCTGGAACTATACCTGCAAAATGTGCAGCAGTGCCAGGATGCGTTGGAAACTATAGTTTCTGCTACTTCAGGTGAGAAATTGCTGTTCCGTCCTCCTTATGGGCGCATTACATCAGCACAGGCAAAAGCACTCAGGCCAACTTATGAGCTAATCATGTGGGATGTACTGACCAACGACTATGATGGTACATTAGCCCCGGAAGAATGCCTGAAGCACAGCATAGATAAAACCCAATCCGGCAGCATCATCGTATTCCACGACAGCCTGAAAGCGGAACGAAACATGCGCTATGCCCTGCCCCGTTTTCTGGAACATTTCACCGGGCTGGGCTATACCTTTGAGACCTTATGATCGTATCGGTCATCTACTTTATAGTTTACTTTTCCATTTTCCTGGGGCTGCTGTACCTGCTGTTTTACAACCGTAAAAGCTATACTTCTGCCTTCACAGAGCAACCCCGCATCAGCATTTTAATAGCCGCCCGCAACGAAGAACATTCAATACTGCGCTGCCTTACTGCCATCGATGCGCTGAATTACCCGAAAGACAAAATTGAAGTACTGATCGGTAACGATGCCTCAACAGACAACACTTGTGCTATAGTTAACGACTTCATTAAAGACAAGCCAAACTATAGTTGCTTTACCATTACTCAGACTATAGGCAACACACGCGGCAAAGCTAATGTGCTGGCACAACTCGCGCACCGCGCCACCACCGACTACTTTTTTTATACCGATGCCGACATTGCCGTGCCTAAAAACTGGGTGCAAATGATGCTCTCTGCGCTGGATGAAAGAGTGGGCGTGGTTACAGGCATTACTACTATAACCGGCAACCATTTTTTCCATCAAATGCAGGCACTGGACTGGCTTTATGCGCTCGGCCTGATACAAGTAGTTGCCGATGTAAAGTTGCCGGTAACTACGATGGGTAACAACATGCTTTTGCGCCGGCAGGCTTACGAAAGTGTAGGTGGCTTTGAAGGCATAAAGTTCTCCATTACAGAAGACATTGCCATTTTTAACGAGATATTAAGCAAAGGCTGGGAGTTCCGGAATATTTATAGCCGGGATACACTGGCCTTGTCATTGCCGGCGGATACGTTCTGGCAGTATTTGCATCAACGCAAACGCTGGATGAGCGGCTCCATGCATCTGCCCTGGTATATGGTTATTATTTTTATCCTGCATTCAGCTTACTATCCGGTGCTTATCCCATTCTGGGTTCATAGTTCGGTGGCCATTATGCTGGGCATTTTTGTGCTCAAACTTATCTTTCAAAGCATTTTTGTGCGTGAGTGCCTGCGCCGGGTGAACATGACCGTGCCCTGGTACTACTACATCCTCTTCGAACTATACCTCGTCGTATCATCCGTTATCCTCATTATTTTCTTCTTTATACCAGTTAAAACCGTCTGGAAGGGAAGGCGCTATTAGAAGTTAGAAGGTTTAGAAGTTAGAAAGTTAGAAAGGTATTGGAATTGTAGAGACGCAATACCTTGCGCCTCGGCAACCACGGAGCTATAGTTGCTCTGAATCTCATTAATCCTTCTAATCCCCATTAATCCCGGTTCAGACAAAATCCCGCTAATTCAGATCAACAATCAGCAAATAACAATCAGCAATTAAAGCTAACTTGCAGCTTTAAACTATAGTACCGCTTTGGTTACTGATTACTGTTAACTGCTAACTGAAATGTTGAGATTAGTTGATTCGCACGCGCATATTTATTCGGAAGAGTTTAAGGATGACCTGGCTGCAGCCGTAGCAAAAGCCACGGACGCAGGAGTAGAGAAGATTTACATGCCCAACATCGACCATACCAGTATAGATGCGATGCTGGAAGCTGAAGCTGCTTTCCCTGGAATATGCATACCGATGATGGGACTGCACCCTGCTTATGTGAAGAAGGATTTTGAGCGCGAACTGTACCTGGTGGAAGAGTGGCTGGATAAGCGAAAGTTTGCAGCAGTAGGGGAGTGTGGTATTGATCTGTATTGGGATAAAACGTTTTTCCCGCAGCAGCAGGAAGCCTTGAAGGTACAGCTCGAACTGGCAAAGAAGCACAACCTGCCTATCATCCTGCACACCCGCGATTCGTTTGACGAAACCTACGAATTAGTTGCTGCTGCCCAGGATGGTACCCTTCGCGGAATCTTTCATTGCTTTTCGGGTACGGTAGAGCAGGCTGCTAAAGTAAAAGAGCTTAACTTTTTGATGGGCATTGGTGGTGTTGCAACCTTTAAAAACGGTGGACTGGATAAAGTACTTCCGCATGTGTCGCTGGATAGCCTGGTGCTGGAAACAGATTGCCCTTACCTGGCACCGGTGCCGTACCGTGGCAAACGCAACGAGCCTGCTTACATTCCGCTGGTACTGAAACGTGTAGCTGAATTAATGCAGAAAACCGAAGAAGAAGTAGCGGAAGTAACTACCAAAAACGCCCTGAACCTGTTTAAACTATAGTTATGCAAACAGTAAAAGTCCACATCGATACAGCCGCACCCGACGACCCGGAAGCATCCATCCTGATCATTTACACCGGCGGAACGATAGGTATGGTGTTCGATGAAAAAGCGCAGCACCTGATACCGTTCAACTTTTCGAAGATACCGGATAGAGTGCCGGAACTGAAGCAATTCAATTACCTGCTTACTGTAATCAGCATCGAGCCGGTTATCGATTCGTCAGACATAACTATAAATGACTGGCTGATGCTGGCAAAGCTGATTGAAGAGAACTATAACGATTACGATGGCTTTGTGGTGCTGCACGGTACTGATACCATGGGCTATAGTGCGTCGGCGCTGAGTTATTTGCTGGAGAACCTGCAGAAGCCGGTGATCTTTACCGGAGCTCAAGTGCCAATTGGGCTGATACGCACAGATGCGCGTGAAAACCTGATCACAGCCTTACAGATTGCCGGAACCAAAGCGCATGTTAAGTGCAGAGTGCCGGAAGTGAGCATTTTCTTCCATAACCTGCTGTTGCGCGGTAACCGGGCTAAAAAAGTAGAGAGCAGCCATTTCGATGCCTTTAAATCCGAAAACTACCCACCTTTGGCCGAAGCCGGAATTGACATTGATTTTTACGACGAGCACATTCTGCCTTGCCCGCTGCTGCCGTTAAAAGTGCATCATCAACTGGAGCCGAATGTGGTTATCCTAAAGCTATTCCCTGGTATTACCGAGCAGGTGGTGCAGAGTATACTGCAGCTGCCAAACATAAAAGGCGTGGTGATGGAAACATTCGGTTCAGGCAACGCGCCTACAACACCATGGTTCCTTGATTTGCTAAAAGAAACTATCGACCGTGGCGTATACATCCTGAACGTGAGCCAGTGCGACGAAGGCCGCGTAGACCAGGGGCGTTATGAAACCAGCAAGTACCTGCTGAACATGGGCGTAATTGGTGGAGCAGATATCACTACCGAAGCGGCTATTACCAAACTGATGTTTGTACTAGGCCTTAACCTGGGGAAAGAGGAAACGATAAAGCTGCTGTCGGGGAACCTGCGTGGTGAAATTACCTTGCAAAGCAGCTAAACTATAGTTATGCGCTGTTTGCAACTATAGAATTTATTAGCGTATCTTTGCAGCCACAATTAGAGAGTTGTCCGAGTGGTTGAAGGAGCACGCCTGGAAAGTGTGTATACCTCTAAAGGGTATCGAGGGTTCGAATCCCTCACTCTCTGCTGGTAGAGATACCAAAATCAGCTAAAAGCCTGCAAATAAAGAGTTTGCAGGCTTTTCTGTTTTAACCCGCCTTCTAAATTTTGCATCTTTTCCTATAGTTTAGGTGAGTTGTCCGGTGAGTTCATTCAAAGATTCTATTGACTCACCGAATTGAGGTGTAACTTATTGATACACAAGGTGTACAAGGTGTTTACATCTTGACTGCGGTTGACTGCAAGGCTACTTTTGTTTAACCTTTAAAGTCACTGTTATGAGCATCAATTTCAGTCTTCTCTTCTACCTGAAGAAACCAAAGAATTACCAGATAGGCCCCGTTCCAATCTACCTGCGTGTCACGGTGGCCGGCAAGCGGGCCGAATTAACCACTAGCAGGTCCGTTGAGCCGGAGAGGTGGATTTCCTCAGCAGGTCGCGCCATGGGCACGAAAGCGACAGCAAAGTCTCTGAATATTTACCTGGACAACCTGCAGGCGAAGGTGTACGAGGCACACCGGCAGCTGGTGGAGGCAGGGTTGCCGCTAACGGCAGAGGCTATCAAGAACAGGTTCCTGGGGAAAGTGGAGAAGGGCAGGACGCTGTTGGAGGTCTTCTCAGAGCACAACAGCAAAGTGGAAGCCCTGGTCGGGGACGGGTTTGCCCCCGGCACCCTGGAGCGCTACATCACCTCGCTCAGGCACACGCAAGAGTTCATGAAGTGGAAATATGGTGTGGAGGATATGGAGGTCAGGGAAATCAACCATGCTTTCATCACAGACTTTGAGTTCTACCTGCGGAGTGTGCGCAAGTGCTCTAACAATACGGCCGTCAAATATATCAAGAACTTCGGCAAGATCATCCGTATCTGCCAAGCTAACGGGTGGATTTCCTCGAATCCATTCGCAAATTACAAGTTGAAGGTAAAGACCGTGGAGCGGGTGTTCCTCTCAGAGGAAGAGCTGCAGCGGCTGGCTGAAAAAGAGTTCCCTACAGAACGCTTGGCGCTGGTGCGGGATATCTTCCTGTTTAGCTGCTTTACGGGATTAGCTTATGTGGACGTGAAGCAGCTAAGGCACTTTGATTTGCATAAGGGGATTGACGGGGAGCAGTGGATCTACAGGAAGAGACAGAAAACTGACACCCCTTCCCGTATTCCCCTGCTGCCAACAGCGCTTCACATCATTGACAAGTATAGTCAGCACCCGCAATGCCTGCATGAAGGGAGGTTGCTGCCGGTGCCGAGCAACCAGAAGATGAACGCATATCTGAAAGAAATTGCCGACCTATGCGGGATTCAAAAGCAGATGACCTTCCATAACGCCCGCCATACCTTTGCCACTACTGTTACGCTTCTTAATGGGGTGCCTATGGAGAGCGTGTCGAAGATGCTCGGGCATACAAATTTGAGAACTACTCAGCATTATGCTAAGATATTGGATGTAAAGGTAGGAGAGGATATGCAGAAACTCCGGGAACGTCTAAAATTGTGATCTTATTTCTTGGGGAGTGGCCTCTATATCATAACTAGTGAGGGATTGTCCTGTTTTAGTTATATGTGCTTGTTAGGCAATTGATTGTAAATAAAAGTAAGCAAACATTTTTTGTTTGCCTACTTTTCCATGTAGATTCTATTTATATGACAACCTGATTAGGAGGGAGAGCAAGGGGATTTCTTGTAGAGTCTACGGGCATTTACATTAAGTCAGACACCTATTATTAGGGCCACAACTGTAGTATTATGTTTTTAGCCTAATAGCTCTTCCTTAGTTTCATCAATTATTGATTAAATGTTAGTAAACATTGTCAAAAGCCAGAATAGTTAGATTTTTCTTTTCAGCCGTGTGAAATAAATTCTAAATGTAGTTTTCTCAACAACAATTGTCTTACAGAAAACTAGCGCTACCTATAATAATTTCGAAAAAAGTGAGGGAATGATCTCTGAGCGGCTAAGCCAAGTCAGGGACACCTTCCTGTTCCGCCGCCTGATAGGGCCTGTTTACACCGACATATAGCAACACACCCAGGCAAACATCATTAAAGGCATTGACAGGGAGGCGACTCTCCTTTAGAATGCAGAAGTCCGGCATCACCCACTCGGCTTCCGCTGCTGTCTGCAGCCAAGCTCCTGCTCGATAAGTATACATATCACCCGAAGTGTTTGTATAAGTACCGCCTGATATCCGTGCTCAGCAACCAGAAGATGAACGAGTATCTGAAGGGGCCTTGGATGTGTGCGGCATCCAGAAATCAGCCACCTTCCACACTGCTCGCCATACCTTTGCTACTACATTCATGCTGTTGAACGGGGGTAGCGTTGTAGAGCATGTTCAAGATGCTCGGGTATACATCCATCAAAACAACAAAGCATTTATGCCAAGACACCTGACCTTAAACTTTGCCAGGACATGATGCTAGTAAAGCACAGGTACAGAGCAGAGGTGGAAACATCTAAATGACATAACTTCATTTTCTTTGCACTATGACAATGAGAATGCCTAATACAAGACCTCCAATTTCCATTTAACTATTGTATAAGGGTATTTTCTAAAATAGACTTTAGACAAATAATCATATTAAATTAAGTTATAAACTATAAGGCTAGATTAACAAGATTGACATGCGGTATAACCTGCTTTACTGCCTTGAGCCTGCATGCGTCACAAGAGCGGATGGAAATTTCACATTCATCATTTCAGACAACAGGAGTTGGGTTAGTGGCTTGATGAAACAGTAGTATTTAAAATACACCCAAGCAGATCAGTGACTAACTGTTAAGTTTTACTTTACTTCATTCGAAGAATAAGGTCCCCTAGAGCTGCCGATAATTCTAGGTTTATAATCTATGGAAATAACTGCATGTGAATATTTTATCATTATTCAATTGCTTATATCAAGCATTCTCTATATATTTATTAGATATAAATATTCACGCTATGAAACCCCTGAACTTAATCCTGCTTCTGTTCCTACTCTCAACCTTTATTTCCTGCAAGAAAAAGGACATATCACCAGCAAACCCTATCGATCAACTTCCCGCTGCCTCCACAAGTGGTATGAACACCATCGGCTGCCTGGTGAATGGAAAGGCACTTGTGCCTAAAGCAGATAAGTGGGGAAACATTACCTACAGTTGTTATTATCAGTACCTGGATGACAGCTTCGGTAAAGGCTATTACTTTAATGTATCAGTGATTAACAACAAAGACAAGCCTGTAACAGGGGTTTATGTTCAAACCAATAAATTAGAAGTTGAAGAGGGTAAGACCTACCCACTTGTTTCAGAAGATGAGGAGGGCAATGCCTATGGTTTTTTATGGACGAATAACGGCACCAAGTCCACCTACTACTTTACTAATGAGACTAACAAGGGCGAACTGACCATCACCAAACTCGACAGGTATAATCAGATCATCTCAGGCACCTTCTGGTTTGATGCCGTGGATGAGAAAGGGAATGTAGTGGAAGTACGGGAAGGACGTTTCGATATGAAGTACATGAAATAATGCCCTTTTATATATTTCACCCTTAACCCTTTTTCATGAAAAACAACTTGTACGCCCTACGGCGCACCATGCTATTGGTGTGCCTAACTTTGCTGTGTCTTCCCACAAGCATATACGCCCAGCAGCCCGATTACTACTACCCCAAGTATAATCTCACTTCCCCCATGCCTGCAGGCACGGAGCTCGACACCACCTTTCACAACCGCATGCGTCATATATTTGGCCTGCTGGAAACAAATAGAGTCCCAAAGGGAATTTTGCTAGATTATGCCATGGAGTTCACCAACATGAGCAACTACAATGGGAATGCCTTGACCGACACCAATTTCGTAGACCAAGCAGCCTACTGGGATATTTACCGTACGCTTTACACAGCCCGTATTCACACCAGTGCCGCAACTCTAGACCTTAACAACCTGGACAGTGAGTGGTATAACAACAGGCAACCCGGACGAATCACCCTAGCCGGTATGTATTTCCAATATGCCCGCTTTCGCAATGATGCCGTGAGTGCCAACAAACTTACCATATCCAACGAAAAATTAGTTGATAAATATGTGTCGGGCGCATGGCAAAATCCTTATCAAGTAGAAAGTGTTTTTGCCATGGCACCTGCCACCAAAGTGTATGAAGGCCTTACTCAGCAGCTATTGCTCCCCACAGCACTCTGGGAGAGCAATGAGATCGGGTCTGTAAGCAGCTTGGAGGTAGATGCCGGGGATGGTATGGGCTTCCGAATCATGAGCGCCGGACAAGCACTGAGCGTAGTATATCCGGACACAGGACGAAAGGAGTTAAAATATAGGTTAAACCTAATTAACGGCACCTCGTTAATAAGCCATTCAGAAATTGATATCAGGTCTGCGGATGATGACCTACTGACATTGCTTTCAGGCGATAACCCATGTCACCTGTGCCAGGTGACAGCAACAGAACCCTACCTTGGGCAATATGCACAAGGGTACATCAGGATCAAATACGCAAACCCAGACAACAAATTAAGAAACCCCCTGATTGTCGTGGAAGGTTTTGACCCCTACCACATATTAGAACCTGAGTCAAAGTTTGGGGATGATCTGATGGTAAACTTTGAAGCAAATCTAAATAATTCTGTGAATTTAAGGAGTCTAGTAAATAGTTCATACGATGTGATCTATGTGGACTGGAAAAATGGGACAGATGACATCAGGAGAAATGCTATGCTTGTGAAAGAAATCATACGCCTGGTAAATAGTAAAAAAGTAGCACTTGCAAATGGTTTGAAAGCAGACAACGTGATTATTGGCATAAGCATGGGAGGACTTGCCGTTAGGTGGGCGCTCAAAGACATGGAAGATAAAAATGAAATCCATGACACCCGTCTTTTTGTCAGCTTTGATACGCCGCATCAGGGCGCAACTGTTCCAATAGGCTACCAGCACTTGGCACGTCATGTAAAAGGACTTTACCTCAGAACCGGTCTCACCGCTTCCACCGCAGAAGCAATACAGTTTTTCAGGGGGGGGGATGAGTCCGCGCAGAGCCCTCAGCCTTGCAGACAGACCAGCAGCTAGGCAAATGCTCATCAACCGCATAAATGATTACGGTGTGCTGGATAACACAGCCCACCACCAGTGGCAAAGCGAACTACGCACCAAGGGGTATCCTGTTGGCAATGGCAACACCGCCTTTAGGAAAGTCGCTTTAAGCAATGGTGCTGAGTGTGGTTCTTTACAGGCTTTCCTACCAGGCGATCTACTTTTTGCCTTAATAGGCAAGGGTAATACTAGGTTCCTGGGAGACATTGCAGGGATGGTTGCCTTTCCGGTTGCTGGTAATCTACTTAATAGCACACCACTGTCAATGGGGATTATCCCAGGACGTAATGAGATCAATATAGATGTGAGGGTCTATGCTATTAATGTCAACGGAGGCAATATGGTGTATTATAACAAGATCACTTATAAGAAGAATATTCTTTATGTTATTCCCGTTACTAGCAACCTTACGAATGTCAGTAAATATGCACCAAGTGGGCTTCAGGCTTACGACAGCTATCCCGGCGGTTTCTACCGAGTGGGTTTGGACACCAGGAACATTTCTTCAGAGACGAATAATGACCTAGCTAAGTCACTTGCCAAGTATAATATCAACTTATCAGTTAGGTCCACATTTAACTTTGTGCCGACTACCAGCGCGCTGGACATTGGTGGCGGCGCAGTGGCTCTAACTTCCACCGATCATATAGCAACATATATCGGCTCATTACCACCTTTTGCTCCAAAAAGTACACCCTTTGATAATTTTACCACAGCTTTTGAGGACTCAAGGGTAAACGAAGAACATATGGTTTTAACAGCTAGGAGCGGGAACTGGATTGTTGCGGAGCTTAATAATGCGCCTGATCTTTCCCCGGACTGCACTTTCGTGTGTGGGTTAAACCCAGTAACAGGGCCTGCGATTTTATGCAGTTCTTCCACTTATACCTTACCTAATGTGCCTGCAGGAACAATCGTAAAGTGGTCTGCAGTACCAGCCCATCTGTTTGTAAATAGTTCAGGTTCTGGGTCTTCTGCGTTTATAGAACCTGTCTTTGGTGCTGGAGGACAAGCCAGGATAACATTTACAGTGGAAGGTGTATGTGATGTTGATGTAGTTAAAAATATACAGATTGGAAGTAGTCTCCCACAGATAAGCTTAGCTTATGATCCAAACTGCAACTGTTCTCTGGAAGGGAATCTCAACACCGGCAAAGCTTATGACTTTTACATGTTGACAGACAATCCTTCTACATATAATGGAGACTATATGTGGGTGATTACCCCGCCAATGGATTCTCAGAACCCTTTCCCAATGATCTTTGAAGGGAAGAAGCTGACCTTTACAGCTATGGAGCCTGGTTATTACAGGTTTCAGGCAAGGCAGAACTATGAGTGCGGCTGGAGCCACTTTTCTGAAAAGACATTTTATTTTACCGGGCAATATTTGAACACTTTTATGGTAACGGTATATCCGAACCCTACATCTGAAGAGCTTAATGTGACAGTAGATGATAGCACCTATTCAGAAGGTACAGCAGGGGATGCATATCAAGTAGTCCTCTACAACAGCCAACAGAAAGTCGTGTATGAAACAAGGAGCAGATCTAAGAATTTAAAAATAAGTGTCGACGAGTTAAGAGAAGGTTTCTACTATCTAAAGTTTATCTTCAAAGAGACTGTAATCACAAAGAGAATACAGATCAGCCGCAGAATATAATCCAGTTCGTAGTGTCAAGTTAAAATGACGAATGGGGCTTGTATAAGCCCCATTCGTCATTTAAGGGCTGAATCGATGCGCTGATATGTCCGCTATTCTTATACTCTTTTAATCATGAAATGATTACTTGCTAGCCACAAATAACCTAGGGATGACTTATAATATAAATAGTGTGTTTAAAGATGAACGAAGAAAGGGCTTCAGAAGCCTTTCATCTGCTAAAGAGTAATAGCTTTCTGTGATCCAATATGGCGAGACAAGCAATTCCCTGCCTGCTTTCATCTTCTTAGTGAACTGCAGGTCTGTTGTGCTGGGTTTGGTATAGCCTGAGAGATGGTGGTGACGCAAAACGATAGCTGAAGCACGGGCTATGAGTGCTGAAACGATTGGCCACCGTGCTTGCCATCCTGCAGGCGGAGAGCTCATGGAGGCCTAGTACCCGGTTGACCCTATTCAGGAGCAATACCTCGAACTGCTCGACAAACTCAAGTTTGCTAGTTTCTCAGCTGTTTTTCAGGCTGTGGTAGCTGTCATAGAAGTTTGGTACAAGAAAGGTATTTAGGCCAGTTGTGAGCAATAATGAGTCTTATTTAATGTCCTACTAATCATGTGAAATTAGCATAAGAATTCTAATGAGTAGATCTGCTGTAACACAGGGTGTTCGTCTTTTGTTTTTAAATGTTAGCTATAATTCAACCAAACTCTACAAATATTGGGAAGCTACTCTTAAGAAACCACTTGTCTACGTTATAGCTGTTCTAGTAAAAGTTATGAACAGGTTCCGCTTTAAATTTCTCAATTCAAAAAAACTGTTGTTGGAATTGTATTAGCTAAATTATATTTTGGAATTTGTGGATAATGTTTGCTTTTCAATGCCATTCACTAAAAAAAGGTTTGTAAAATAGCATAGTACTCCTACATTTGCCCGCACTTATGTATGACCCTATTCCGACCAACTATGTGACAAACTTTACCTCCCCGATTTTCATTTCCTAGAAATTGGCGTAGCCGCATTAGTGTGTATATTACATATTCACATGTGAATATGCTTGTGAGCTAACGCCTTTCATACCCTGCATACACTAGCTCCCTGTTTTGCTTTCAGCTGAATGAAGGAGATGGGCTTTTCGAAAAGCACGTATGTGCTATTTCCCGAACTATATGATAAGTTATTGCCACTTGTGCTGCGCTTTCTGAAAAGTGGCAGGATGGCAGAACTGTGTCCTCTTGTAATAATACTAACTACTTGTTTTTTCTATTGTGATAGCAAAACGTTTACTACTATTAATTTTACTGTCTTCTTTTTTCGCTTATCCTCAGGTACACGCGCAGAGCCAGCAGCCGTCTACCCCGCTGTACCGCCAGGAGATGGTCCCGCTTTCTCCAACGGCAGCGGCCCTGGGAAAGTATGTGGATATTCCGGTAAGCCTGTCCACAGGCACACCGGAAATTAGCATCCCGCTCTACGAGGTGAATGGGCGGGATCTGAGCCTGCCGATTTCCCTGAACTATCACGCAGGCGGCTTCAAGGTCGGGGAACTGGCCAGCTGGGTAGGCCTAGGCTGGTCGCTCAATGCAGGGGGGATGGTTGGACGCACCATTCGCGGTTTGCCTGACGATGGATCTTACTTGACACACTTTGCTACTCGGTCGGGACACCTGAATGAGGTTGGTGATTATTCCTTGTTGTCCTTTTTAACAAAAGGGACAGTTGACGGGCAGCCTGATGTATACTTTTACAACTTTGATGGTTACAGCGGGAAGTTTATACAGACAGACCGGGAATACCTCATGCCCAAACAGCCTTTACGGGTAACAGGAAGCGTGATCGCCGGATGGGAGATCACGAATCCAAAGGGGGATACCTACTTTTTTAAAGAAACCGAGAAAAGCCTGGTCAGAGGGGAAAACACAGCAGAAGCAAACGTGACCAGCTGGCTCCTGTCAAAGATTGTGTCTGCCAATGGAACGGATACAATCTATTTTGACTACAAGCAGGCCACATACCGGGAGAACCTGACGCTCTCTGAAACTAAAGTTTTTGACCAGGAAACATATATTCTCGGGGCAACCCCCCAGGTTCGGTATACCGATGTGAATGCCTCCTTAACTACTATGTACTCTAAGCAGTTAGAGCGAATTCGTTTCTCTCAGGGGCGTGTAGAATTTATTTCAAGTGCCAGCAGAGAGGATCTCCGACCGAGGGACAACCTCGATCCTCATCAGCCGCTGAGGCTGGATGCCATTAAAGTGTATGACAAACAGGATAAGCTTATCAAGCACTATAGTTTTCATTACGACTATTTTAGCGTAGGTACTACTCCTGAAGACAAACGTTTGCGGTTGAATACATTACTTGAAATGCCTGTGGGGAACGATGTCCTGTTCCAATCGCCCCGAACACATGCTTTTACCTATAACATGGACCAACAATTGCCCAGACGCACATCTAAGGCTATGGATCATTGGGGGTATTTTAATAAGGCTACCGGCAACACCAGTTTAATACCGAAGCATACCTTCAGCAACGGGACGGTTGCGCAAGGTGCAAACCGTGACCCTAACATGTCTGCACCATTGGCAAACCTGTTGACAAGAATTACCTACCCGACCGGCGGCTTTGCGCAGTATGAATATGAAGCGCACGACTATAGCTTTATAGAGAACAGGCCTGTTGAAGAAACCCTTTTAAAGACAACCCCTCATACCTACTATGCGGAGGCCTGGTATTATGATCCGAAAAAGTCCCCAGCGGAGAACACCCGTGCCACTTCTGCTACCTTCTATGTAGCCACAGCACAGGATGTGACCATAAGCACCAGCGTTTACACCCAGACAGCTCCATCTGCGATGAAAGCAAGTACTTTCTCTACCATGACAGCCAATGGTTTCCTGGGGGCTATGGTGCAGGTATTTGACAGCAAGGGTAGCCAAGTTGCGGTATTCGACCATGATGATAATAAAAGCCACACCCTCCGCCTGCAACCCGGACATTACTATGTAACAGCTACTGCTACCGATGCCAGTACTTATGCTTCCATTTACTTTACTTATTACTCTTATTCCAGTGAGATTCTGAAGCTTAAGCTGGCCGGAGGAGTACGTGTTCGCAAGACGGTCTTGCACGATGGCATGGATCCCCAAAAAGATATCGTAAAAACTTATCATTACCGGCTTTCCGAAGATAGTACCTTGTCCAGCGGTAGTTTGAATGCTGCCCCCAGCTATGACTATACCTATACGAACTGGGAATATGTTTGGCAGCACGAAAATCTGCCTGAACCTGATTTTGATGAGGGGGTACCTAAACACGAATACAGCTACATGGCCTTAACTTCCAGCGCTCCGAATGCAAGTGGTTCCAGCGCACCAGTTATGTACCGTGAGGTGACGGTCGTGCAAGGTAGCGGAGCCGGGAAAAGTACCTATGCCTTTACCAGCCACTTCGAGAGCCCGGATGGACAGGGGGGCAGGGCATATCCATTTTCGCCACCGACAGACAAAAGTTGGCAGCGGGGGCGTCTGCTTTCACAGACAGATTATGACATTAAAGGTAATATTGTCCGTAAGCTCCTAAATAGTTATACGGTGGATGGGGCAACCAGGAACGTACTGAGTGGTTACAAGGCTGTGTATGCCTCCAAACACCCCGATGCTGCATCAGAAACTTACAACGCGAACTGGTTCAACAACACTTTCTACCAGGAAGAATACCAGATGCTCTCAGAGTTCCAATACTTGGACCGTTCCGAGGAGCGAATATACACGCAGGATAATTCTGGCCAATATGTAGCACAAGTGACTACCTTCCATTATGACCGCTTGCCGGTGCATACCCAGCTCACGCGCCAGGAACAATCACTGGAAAACGGGATGACTAGGGTAACCAGGTACACCTATCCATCTGACTACGACTTTCCTGCTGGAGCACTCCTGACGCCTGCAGCTCAGGCGCTGCAGCAGATGAAGACCAACCATATCATCAGTCCGGTAATAGAAAAGACGACCTGGCAGCGAACCGTAGCCGGCATGGCCCTTGTTGGCGGAGAACTGACCGAGTTCAATACCTTCCATGTCGGTACCAGGCCATTGGTGCTACCACACAAGGTGTATTTGCTGGAACAGGCGGCTCCTGTCGCCGAAACGGCATTCACTCCTTTGAGCGTTGCTACTGAAGGCGGTAGTTACAGTGTGCGCCATGACAGCCGCTATGCACTGCGAACAACCCTGCTAGCTTACAATAGTTCGGGCAGGCTCCAGGAGCTTCTGGATGCAGACGGTCGCCGGTTTGTCTACCTATGGGGGTACCGAAATCAGTTCCCTGTCGCCGAGATCGAGAATGCAACCCTTGCCGGAGTGGAAACGGCGGATGACATCCTATGAGTACGACGGGATGGGCAGGCTACGCCTGGTTCGGGACCACGAAGGGAACGTGCTCAAAGCGTATGAATACCACTACAAGAATTAATACCTCAGGCATACAACGACGATGAAAAACATATACCCTTATTTCACTGCCTTTGGCCTTTGGCTGCTGGCATTCTTCTTCATGCCGGTTGCTTCCCTGGCACAAAAAACAGAAGAAGCCCAGATCACCCCCATGATCCTGTTGCCCGGGGACGGAGCTTCCCTGAAAATTGAAGGCCCTACCTCGGTCTGTGTTGGTAAATCCTACTCCTATTGGGTTTCGGGCGGGACCTGCTTTAATTATGAATGGAGCGTAACGGGGGGCACGTTCTGGTCCAGCGGGAGCGGGATCAATGTGACCTGGACCTCCACCCGCGGGAGTATCACCCTGGAGGGATACAGCTGCAAGGACAGCAGGGGGAAAACCATCGTGGGGCTGGCCGGCTTGTCGGTTGCGCCGGCTAACGCCCCGGAAATCGCCATCTCTTCCACGGCGACCACCATCTGTGCCGGCACAGCGGTTACGCTGACAGCCTCGGGTGCCAACAGTTACAACTGGGATAACGGGCTTGGCTCCGGGGCATCCAAGACGGTTTCCCCCCAGGTGACGACCACGTATACGGTGCGGGGACCAAACACGGCGGGCTGCTTTGGTGAGCAGCGCATCACCATCATCGTGGAGCAGCCGACCAACCCGGTAGAGGTAACCTTAAACAAGGGGTGTGGTTACACAGATCTGTTGCGAAGCTCCGGTACCTTTTACTGGCAGGGGACCAACCCGGACGGTACCAGCCTGAATGGAGCCACTTCCTACCGCGCCTACACCAGCGGCACCTATTACATCCGGGAGCGCACGCCGGCCGGGTGCTGGGGTACGGCCACGGCAATCGCAGTAACCGTGAATACGCCGCCAGCTACTTTTTCAGTAACGGGGGGCGGGTCGTTTTGTGCCGGGGGCGCCGGTGTTTCCGTCGCACTCAGCGGCAGCGAAAGCGGAGTAAGCTATCAGCTTTTGCGGGACGGCATAGCTGTGGGGGAACCAGTGGCGGGAACGGGGGCAGCCTTGCACTTCGGTCTGCAGGCACATTCCGGCAGCTATACCGTGACGGCCAGCCAGGCGTCAACCGGCTGTTCGCGTACCATGACGGGTAGTGCGGCCGTCACTGCGCTGGGCCCTGCAGCGGCTACTATTACAGCTGGCGGGACTACTGCCCTTTGCCCAGGGGGCAGCGTGACCCTGACTGCCAATGCGGGCAGGGCTTACAAATGGAGTACCGGCCAGACGACCCAAAGCATCACAGTGGCTGACCCGGGAAACTACAGCGTTGAAGTGACGAATGACGCAGGCTGTAAAGCGGTTTCCCAGCCTGTGCAGGTAACCAGGTTTGAGGCGCCTGCTGTTACGGTGACACAGCATACAGGCGTCGGCACAAAACCTGGGCTGATGCTGGAAGCCAGGGGCGGGGAGGGGGCTGTCTTCAGCTGGTCCCCGGCCAACGGACTGGACAGGCTGGTAGGCCCCCGAGTCAAAGTCACGGAGCCTACTGCTGGCAGGACCTATACGGTGACGGCAACGTACCCTTCCGGCTGCACAAGCACCGCATCCGTTGCCGTGGCTGTGGCAGCCAATAACCAGAATTACGTGATCGAAAACAGTATCCAGGTAGCAGGCATCACCGGAGAAACGCAGCTTGACTACCTGACCAGCGAGGAGCGCCAGCAAAGCATCAGCTACTTCGATGGGCTTGGTCGCCCTATACAGACGGTGCTCACGCAAGCCAGTCCCAAAATACAGGATATCGTCACGCCTGTAACCTATGACCGATACGGGAGAACGGATAAGACGTGGCTGCGCTATGTAATGGGCAGCACGGGCACTTACCGGCCGGAGGCGATTGCAGAACAGGGAACTTTCTACCTGCCCGATCCGTCCAAGAACTATAGCACCGATGCCGCCCCGTATGCTGTGCCGGTGTATGAGCCTTCGCCCCTGGGCCGGGTGCTCAAGCAGGGGGCGCCGGGTATTGCCTGGCAGCCGGACGCGCTGCCGGCAGGGCAGAGCCAGGACTATACCATCAAAACCACTTTTCGGGCCAACCTGGCCGGAGAAGTGCGCAGGTGGCAGTACGAGCATGTTTCCAATGCCTTCAGCAGCTCGGACCATTACGAACCGGGCCAGCTGTATGTGACCGAAGTACGGGACGAGCAGGGTTCGGTGACGGTGGAATACCAGGACAAGCAGGGAAGGGTAGTCTTAAAGAAAGTGCAGGAAGACGAGACAGGCGCTACCCCTGCCGCCACTTCAGGTTACCTGCTTACCTATTACGTCTATGATGCGCTGGGCAACCTGGTGCTGGTGCTCCAGCCCGAGGGTTACCGCCAGCTGCCGCCGGCCATGGACGGGACAATTACACTGGAGCGGGCTTTTACGGAGCGCTGGTGCTTCCGCTACCGCTACGACGGGCGAAGGCGCCTGGTGGAAAAGCAGGTGCCGGGTGCGGAGGCCGTGCTGCTGGTCTACAACTCGCGTGACCAGGTGGTGCTCACCCAGGATGCGGTGCAGCGACGGCAGGGAAAGTGGACCTTTGCCAAGTACGACGTGCTGGGCCGCTCAATCCTATCTGGGCAGCTTTCAGACGCCAGGGGTCAGGCTGCGCTGCAGGCACTGGCCGATGGCAGTGCGGTGCCGTATGAAACCAGGGATGCTTCCACGGCTGGGTACACCCTGACTCAGTCTTTCCCCGCCGTAACGGCTGACGACCTGCTGTCCATTACCTATTACGATGACTACGCGTATACGGCCCTGGATAGCTTTGGCTTTATACCAGAATTAGGACAGGGGGCTTTTAGCACCCAGGTGCTGGATCAGGTGACGGGTACCCGCACACGTGTGCTGGGGACCAATGACTGGCTGGTGAGCGTGAGTTACTACGATGAGAAGTACCGCCCGATCCAGGTCCTGGCCCAAAACCACCTGGGCGGGGTGGACCGGACCACCAACCGCTACGACTTCACGGGCAATGTACTGGCAAGCAGTACCACCCACCATGCAGGCACCCAGAGCTACGTGATTGCCAACACCATGCGCTACGACCACATGGGACGCCTGCTGGAGACAAAACAGCAGACGGGTAGCGGCCCGGAAGTGGTGCTCTCCTCCCTGGAGTACAATGCGCTGGGGCAGCTGGTGGACAAGAAGCTGCACAGCAGGCAGGTAAGTATGGCAGAAGAGCAGCGCACTTACCTGCAAAGTGTGGACATGCGCTACAACATCCGCGGCTGGCTGACAAGCATCAACAACGGCACGCTCACGGTCGATGCCCGCAACAACGAGGCCGGTGACCTGTTTGGCCTGGAGCTTGGCTACAACCAGAAACCGGAGCTGGGCCTTTCGGCCGGGCAGTTTAACGGCAATATCTCGGAAATGCGTTGGACAACGGCTAGCGACAGGGTACAGCGTGGCTATGGCTATGGCTACGACAAGGCCAACCGCCTGACCTCGGGCCTGTACCGGGCTAAGGGTGCAGCAGGGGGCTGGCATGCCGAAACGGGCAACTACGATGTGAAGGGGCTCAGTTATGATGGCAACGGCAACATCCGCAGCCTGGAGCGCTACGGCCTCACCGAAGGCAACGCCAATGACAAGAGCAGCTTTACCCAGGCCAGCTTCGGGCGTGTCGACAGCCTTTCCTACTTCTACCAGGGCAACCGCCTGGTAGGGGTGGACGATGCGTCCCCAGCTGCCGGGCCGGCCGGGGACTTCAGGGACAACGGCCGTAAGTACTCGGCGTCCGTGCCTGAATACCACTACGATGTAAACGGCAATATGACCCGGGATGAGAATAAAGGCATTACAGTTACCTACAATCCCCTGAACCTGGTGGAGCGGGTGGATGTGGCCGGAAAAGGGTATCTTGCCTATACCTATGCGGCAGACGGCCGCAAGCTGCGTAAGCAGGTCTATGAACTGGCAGAAGGCGCTGCTGAGCCCAAACTCAAAGCCACTACCGATTACGTGGGCCAGTTTGTCCACCAGCAGGACACACTCTTTGCCCATACGGCGGAAGGCCGCGTGCTGCTGGATGGAAACCAGTGGCGCTATGAGTACCACTTAAAAGACCACCTGGGCAACCTGCGGGTCGCCTTTGCCGAGCCGGACACGAGCCTGTACCTGGCCACGATGGAGGAAAACCGCCGCGCCGAAGAGGAAAACACCTTTGCCGGTTTTGTGGCACCGGGCAAGCCAGACGTGCGGGTTGGGGTGGTAGCAGCACTGGATCACACCCATAAAACCGCCCATGCACCGGATACCCAGCCGAAAGCGGTGCGCCTGAACGCGGGCCAGGGCACTACGGCCCGTCCGGGTCTCCTGCTGAAGGTGATGCCCGGGGATAAAGTCACGGCCAGGGTGCACGCCAAGTACGTGGACCTGCGGCGCAGCTCGCTGGATGCCTCGGTGCTCATGGCGGCCCTGTTGGGTACAGCCTCGGGCTATACGGTCATGCCCGACGGAACCGGCGCCACACTGATCAAAAACAGCGCCGGCACCACGCTGGCCACGCTGGGGGGCAGCCAAAGCGGGGGAGCACCTACCGCCAGCCTGAGCTATTATGTGCTGGATGAAAAGAAAGTGCCAGTACCGGGGGCTATGGGCTATGCGTCCGTGACCACAGCAGCTGCGGTGACGGACCAGGCCTCGCTACTGGCCCCGCACCAGGTGCTGGAGGTAAGCGTGCCGGCGATGGCCAAAGCCGGCTACGTGCTGATCGAGCTGGCCCACGAGGCGCCGGAGAACGTGGACATCTACTTTGATGACCTGTCAGTGGAGCACCAGCAAGGGATTATGGTGCAGGAGAACCACTACGACCCGTGGGGCCTGAACCTGGCCGGGCTGGAGCAGCAGCAAACCCCTGACCACCTCTTCCAGTACAACGGGAAGGAGAAACAGACCGAGCTGGGTTTGAACTGGATGGACTACGGAGCCCGGATGTACGACGCCCAACTGGGCAGGTGGCATGTGGTAGATCCTTTGGCGGATCAGATGCGTCGCCATTCACCTTACAATTACGCTTTCGACAATCCAATCAGGTTTATTGACCCGGATGGTATGGCGCCTGATGATTACTTTAATAGGAATGGTCAATATTTAGGTTCAGATGAAGCTACTAGCGACATTGTAAGAGTTGTAGACCAAAAGGTTTGGGATGAAAATAAGCAGGTAAGTGATAAAGGAGTAGAGAGCATTGATAATAAAAAGGGCGTTGAAATTTCGAATAAAGCATCTCAAGCTAATTTAACTGATCAAGCTTCTCTTGCTATATATGAACATTATAACCCAACAGATTTAAAATTAACAAAGGGGGATAGTGATAAAGGGGGTATGACATTTCAATATCAAAGAGCTAATGGAGAAACATCAGAAGAGATAGCAGTAAATATAGATGCAAATAAAAGAACTGAGATTTCAGACCACTCGAATGAAATAAGGAGCCTATTTAGCCATGAGGAAAGACATTATGATGACTACAAAGCTGCAGGAATCGATGCCTATCACTCATTATCTAAAGATTTTAAAGAGCAAAGGGGGTATATTAAACAAATGAGTGATTCAACTTTTTTAAAAACAAGAAGTAGCTTTCAGAAATCAATTATTAAATCCGCTATAGAGCATAATGTAATATTGCCACTTAAAACAAGGTCAGCCTTATGACACAAAAATTTTCTACCTGCTTCTTAGTTATACTTTTGATAAGTGTAATTAATGTCAATGCTCAAGTAAAACTGAGTATCAGTGAGATAGTACTGTCTAATTATAAGATAATTAGCAATAAAAATATAGTTAGCAATAAACACGATACTGATGGACCTTATGCTCTAATCTATTGTAAATTGACAAATGAATCAAATAGTAATGTAATCCTAAATCCTAGCAGTTCAAATATTTATTTGACTTACAATCTTAAAGGAGTTACATACAAGAAGGAATTGATAGCTATGCCTTTTGTTGATCAAAACAAAATATGTCTTCGAGAAAAAGAAGAAGCTTCATTTTCAGCAGGAGATCATTTACTACTTAGTACATCTTTATTAGCAGAATATGAGAATGTTGGTTTCAATGAAATATTACTGCAAATACTACCAACAATTAGAGTAGTTTATAATGAAGAAGACAATGGCTTATCAATTTCTTCAGATTTAATCGAAAAAGTAACATTAAAGAAATAGCAAACTTTGGTGGTATTACTTCTTATGCATACCAAATATTCCATAAGTTATAATGAACCAAAACTTGTGGTAAATATTATTTAAAGGACATTAACTTAATTTAGAAGGCCCCTCACGGATAAGGGGCCTTTACTTTTTAAATTCTTATATCGATAATTAAAAGTCTGAATAGAAGCATCATAGTTCTATAATTATACTCCGGGTTATGACAGGTACCTGTTAGAGATTAAATATAAATGTTTGAACCCTACGTTCTACATAAAATACTAGATTGCTATCTCATTTGGCCTCTATTTAATAGTATGATTAGTTAGTTACTTACTTGTCTCAATGCTTCCTAATCAAATTAGTATTTTCATCTAAGTAAAGCTACATCAGCCGGGTGCAGCTTTGTATAAAAGAACATTACGATCCGTGGGGCCTGAACCTGGCCGGGTTGGAGCAGCAGCAAACACCCGACCACCTCTTCCAGTACAACGGCAAGGAGCGTCAGACGGAGCTGGGACTCAATTGGATGGACTATGGTGCCAGGATGTATGACGCCCAGATCGGCAGGTGGCACGTGGTGGATCCACTGGCGGATGTTTCTCCAAGTTTAACACCTTACAGATACGGTTTCAATAATCCAGTCAGATTCATAGACCCTGATGGGATGTATGAAGGTGAAGCAGGTACTTATAATAATGGAGATGAAGACTTTGATGATGTCTTAAAGTATTTTGGTATAGGCCAGTCTCAAAGCAAAGATAGCCCTCGTAAAACTGCACATGATCTATATAAATCCAACACTCAAGTTCTACCAGCTTTGCCAGGGCAAGATAGTTTTTGGGGAAGAGTAAAGAATTCATTTAGCAGTGATAGAACAATAATTATTGGTGGTAGTGAATTTGAGGTTAATGCGGATGGGCATATCTCGAGGGAAAACTTTATGGATGTAGCAGTATTTCCAGAAGAAGCCATGCTCTTTACTCCTGGAGGCCAAATAAGTAGAGGGTTTTCGTTCTCAAGTAAAGCTGCCGCATTTAGACACTATGCGAAACACGTAAAGAATATTGAATTTATATGGAAAACAGGTGATTGGAAAGCTGCTAGTAAATTTGGAAGCTTATCAAATTATAAAAGCTTAACTGAATATACAAAAGCTGCTTCCGAATTTTTTATGAAAGCCCCAAGCACATCTATGACTTTTGTCTCACGCCAAGGAACAATTTTTAGATATGATCTAACAAGTGGTAATTTTGGTACAGCTACAGTTGATGGGGCAATCCAAACTTTTTATAGGCTAGACAAAGAGAAAGGTTTACAATATTTTATCAAACAAATAGAAATATATGGTAAATAGTAGCTTTTTAGATGCTTTTGAAAAAGCTTTAAGTAAGAATAAAATAAATAAAAATAATGGGCCTAATTATTTTATAGAAGGTTGGGGAGACTTAATTTCAGCTTGTAATAGTGGATTTCAGTTTTCATCTTCAGAATTTGATTATGAACTATTAATAAGAGATGAAATTGAAAAGATCCTACAATCGAAAGAGTTAGAAAAATATGCAGAGTTTCAATTGTTTAAAGATAAAATTAAAGAGCTGGATGATGAGTTTAGGAAATGTACACACCCTCAGTACAAACTTCCCATAAAGACTAATAATTGGTGGCAGAATAGCGTCTTAAAGTATTCTGGGGAATTATATGCAGAACAAATAAAAAAGCATTTCGGGTTTGATATCCAAGTTTTGAAAGATTAGAATTGCAACCGATAGAACTAATTCACTCAACCCACCTACATATTCAATTATAATAACAAAAGCCTTTTCCACTCTGGATTGGGCTTTTGCTTTTACCCCCCATCTAAAGTGCTAAAGCCATATTACCACTTGACAACCATTGACAGGTTAAGCGGGGTTTGTCTGCGTCCTCGGCCAGTCTTCACTGTAGCAAAGAAAAGTTGTACAAGCTCCTTTTGATTGGCCTTGCTTTTGCCTGCGTTCGCCAGCCTGTGGTACTATTGATGATAATATTTAATGCGTTTTATCTTACTGCCATGTTTGATGATTTTGTTAATGGCGTTTATGAGTTAGTTTCTTGTCTATCAGGTAGAAGAACTATAGGCAGTTATTGATCAGTATCATCAGTTCTAAACGCGTAATTTTGAGAAATAGCAAGCTCAATGGATACCATTTTAGGCTTTCTAAAAATCGAGGAACTAGAGCATCTTTTCGGTCTGTTTGAGAACGGTACGTGTATATGAACATGCTGGATTATTGTAGAAAAATTAACGATGCTTCTTTCCGTGGTGGTCCAAATGAGGGGGCAATCAATTTGACTGATATCAGAAGTGAAGCCACTCTTAACAGTTAATATAACAGGAATAGAGTGCAGTAATGAGTGAATTTATACTGCTGACAGAGTACATTCACTCATAGACCGATCGACTTTACCAAAGTGATCGATGCATAAGAAGTAAGAACATGCAAACTAAGACGAAAGCTGTACAAATGACTTATGATCTTAGATCAAATTTGAAGTAAATGGTATATCAGTTATCAAAACAAAGATATTGTATACTCGAGTAGTAGCTATTTTAAAGACCTTCCAACTTTTAACAGAGTAGGTACAGTTAGTAACCAACTGTATCACGCTGCTGGTAGCAGGTAGTTATCATTCACAGTTTAAATTATGGATACAGGGGAGGCTTTTGACTTTAATTGGTAAGACCCAATTGCATTTGCTTAATTTTTGAGCCCTGGTGTTGCGGCGAATAGCTTTTCCTAGTCTCATACTTGAATAATAAATCCCTCTCATAGTTAATTATTGCTGCAGCTTACCTTTAAGCTTGTAATCTTTTTTACTTCTGCTCACTGTCGGGATTATCTGCCTTATTCAATCTTTTAATGAAAAGTGGCTTTCTGATCAGGCAATTGTTGAATGGATTACTTACAAGGAAATTGGAAGAATTTAGTTAATGGCATGAAATACAGGTGACTTGTGCCTATCTTGCGGCTTTTAAATTTGCATTTCATGTCTATTAGATTCTACCTGCTGCTACTTTCCTTTGGCTTTGTACTTTCCATGCCAACTCAGGCCCAGCAACTGCCCGAGCAGGTAGAGCATTTAAAAGCTGAACTGGTAAAAGCCAAAGCCCTGCTACAGGAGATTGAAGAGCAGCGGGACAGCCTGCAGTCTCTTTCCGGTGCCCTGCAGGACTCCGCCTCATTTGAGGCAGCCTTAGACAGCCTACAGGCCCGGTATGAAGATCCGCTTTTATTCCAATCAAAAGCAGATAGCCTGACGCAGGCCTTCTCTAGCCGTCAGGCCACGCTCCTTGAACTCTCACAGGCCGAAGAGCAGCTCCAGGCAGCAATTGCAAAAGCCACCGCTGCCCTGGCCCGGGAACTGCTGGCCGGGGAAGCGGAGGCCGTGCTGGCTTCCCTGCAACAGGCCGGAAGTGCCGGCGCCCAGGCTTTGCCTACCCCGATTGGCCTGCCTTCAGGTGGGGCATTACCTCCTGGCCCCCAGGAACTGCAGGGGCTGGCCAAAGCACGGGCTATGAAAGCGGCGGGTAACCACCTCGCAGGTCAACAGGCCGAATTGAACAAAGCCCGCCGGGAACTGGACAAGTACAAAGGCCGCTTTGAAAAGGTGGAAAGCGTGCGGGATATGCCAAAGGGCTTTTTGAAGCTCAACCCCCTGAAGGGCAGGCCCTGGCAGGAGCGGGTGATTGTAGGGAGCCTGTGGCAGTTTGGCAGCCGGGAACGCTTTGTGGTGGACATGGCCCCCTATGCTGCCTGGCGCTGGACAGACAAACTCTCCACCGGTGCGGGCGGGCAGTACCGGCTGAGTTTGAGCCTGAAGGAGAAGCCCTGGGTAAGCGGGCAGGATAAGGTGGCTGGTGTGTTTGTCTTCACGGATGTGGACGTGTACAAAGGCCTCTTTGCCCGCCTTCACTATGAACACCTCTCTGCGCCGGTGCCAGTGAAAACTGCCCCGGGGCTGGCAGAGGCTCAGACGCAGGCCTGGGTGCCGGGCCTGTCACTTGGGGCCGGCAAGCGGTATACCTTCTACAAAGCCATTCAAGGCTATGCCTTGGTGGAGTATAACCTGTTGCACGAGCATGGAGTGACGCCCTACTTGCAGCCCCTGCAGGCCCGTATTGGTTTTTTTCTTTTGGCAAGTCAGCTGGGAGGAAAAAAGGAAAGGGGGGCTAGTCAATAGGATACGAGAAAAAGGGTCCATAATAGCTGCTTATCAAGTCTTACGAAGGCTGCCTGATACCAAACTATCATCTAACTTCTAGAGCTTTTTGAAAACCAGTTATTTGCTTGATCATGTTAGCTGTAAACAACGATGCTTGTAATATTAGAAGACGTATTAGAAGTGAATCCGCCGATGATTCGGGACGAAACTTACCTTGCAACTCGATTCTTTTCCAAAACAGCTTTACTATGGTAGTGGCTACACTCAAATTCAACCAATTGTATCCATTCAAATGATAGCACCCCCGAGCAAAGAAAGTCTATCCTTTAAAAACACAATCAATCGACAGGCAACGAAGATCTGTAGAATAGAGACAGTGCTAACTGGAGTTTTCTGTACTGCACATCGAAGCAACAATGATCAGTAATTAATTAAGCAAGAGGATGTGTTACAGTCTTCTTTCACCGTGTACGAGCTTAAACGGCAAACTTAGCTTAGATAAATGAAGAATGACTATTATGTAAACGATTGGTTTCCCCACAAGAAATTGGCTAGTTAAATAATTTGAATGAGCAGGAAAGGGGCTATAAAAGCCCCTCATCTGCCATGGAATAATATGTCTCGCTTGTCAGGATCAGGTGGTCCAACAGGGCTATGTCCAGTAGCTCGGCCCCTTTTTTCATCTTCTGGGTCAGCTGCAGGTCTGCTGCACTGGGCTTGAGGTTACCGGAGGGGTGGTTGTGGCAGAGGATAATGCCGGAGGCGCAGGCTTTCAATGCGGCTACGAAGATGAGCTTCGGGTCTGCTACCGTTCCGGCTACACCGCCAGTGGATACTTCGAAGATGCCCAGTACCCGGTTGGCGCGGTTTAGCAGCAGCACCTTGAACTGTTCGACAAATTCTATCTTGCCGGTATCCCAGCTCGCTTTCAGCACCTTGTAGGAATCTGCCGAGCAGGTAACCTGCGGTCTTTCAGAGGGCTTGACGCGGTTGCGGTAGGTGAGCTTTACTTCGGCCACTTTGGCGTGGGCGGAGGTTGTAACGATCTTTTCCATAATCTCAAATCTTTTAATGTGAGGAAATTGATTATGGTGCCCCGTCTGCCTTCGGCGCCGGAGGAAGGGCATAGGTGGAGCCAAAGAAAATGTGGAGGGTCCCGGAAAGGGATACCCATTTTGTTTGGACGACCTTGTCCCGTGTCCGGACCGCAAGGCTATTTTTGCCCCAAAATGAATGACGTTGGATTTTTGCTTTGAAGTAACTTTAGCAATTGGGCCTTTACGAATGTTACTGCTTCTATATTTAAAGCACTAGTGTTGTGCTTTATGCAATTTCAAAGATCGGTTAAGAGTAGCAGGTCTATGTAGCCCTAATCATGGAGGAGCCTAAGAAACCTTTGGGGCAGAATCAGATTAGAAGAATAAGTACCACTAATTGACCTATTGAAAAGATAGGCCTCTATAAATTGCAAAAGGCTTAGTTAAGCAATAGTTAAGATATTCATTGAGTGAAGATAAGTTTATCATTATTACAGTCAATCTAAAAACTATAATCCCGTGTAAAGTTGTTAAAATGGAAATCCTTATGTATTTTTAATACATAGCTTTTGAAGTTAATTATGCGGTGAGCGATTCGGTGAGCTGTGGTCTATGCAGGTTTATAAAATGTTGATTTTCAGTTAATATGTGAGCCGCGTAAAATCCCTCACTCTCTGCAGATAATATTGCCAAGAGATCAAAAAAGCCCTTAGATCATAGATTTAAGGGCTCTTTTGTTTCATCTCCTCTCCTGAATCATTCAGTTTTTCTTAATCCTTAGGGGATAATTCGGGTATCCGGAGTTAAAAATATTCTGGGTGATTGAATTCCTTTTAAGGTGTTGATTATCATTTAGATGTACAGGGTTTGTGCATCTAGTGGAGTCATGGTTTGATGTTTAATTTTAACCATATAAGGAGGAAATGTAATGGACACGAGGATTAGTATTCTTTTCTATGACAAGGAGTCAAAGCTTACAAGAAACGGATTTTTGCCGATTTACCTGCGCGTGACAATCAGTGGGCAGCGGTTTGAGACCATCACCCACCGCCATGTTCGACCTGTAAACTGGCTGGCAGAAGCAGGCAAGGTTAAAGGCAACTCAGAGCACGCACGTAGTGTTAATGCCTACCTGGATACACTCCGGGCGCAAGTTTATTCTTATTAACGGGAACTGCTTCAAGATGGCAAGCCGCTTACCACTGATACGTTCAGGGAAAAATGGCTGGGTTTGGGTAAGAAGTCCATCCTCTTACTTGACATTTTCAGCCAGTACCCGGGGGAGACAAGGAGATCAGGAAAGTCTCTGTCAGGTCGGCAGTGGCGCCTTTATAATTCGGGACCCTTCACCCATTTGAAGATGGCAACGGTAGAATCGGGCGTGCCCTAGCAGAAAAAGCGTTGTCGTAAACCTTAAGCCATCCGGTGTTGCTTAGCCTTTCCAGGAAAATAGAGGCAGATAAGCAGACATACTACAATATTGACGTCAGAGAGCTTGACTCTGGTTTTATCTCTGGCTATGAATTCTGGCTCAAAACTACTCGTGGCTGCGCGCACGATGTTATTTAATCTTTAAATAGCTATGTTGTCACTAATGCAATAAGGGGTCCTTTGCAAAGGGTCCCTTATTGCATTAGTTTTGATTTAATATCTCTATTGCGGTATAGAAAGATGCTCGTGTGCTATTTTCCAGTTGCCATTCTCTTTTACAAGTATAGTTGTACCACGCCCTTTGCCCTGTATGGATTTGCCGTTATGGGTACCCTGGTAGGTATAGGTATAAATGCAGGTAGCAATGCGCTTGTCTATTGATAACCATGTAATGTCCTCAATTCCGTATACCTCGTCTGGCAGGTAATTCCAGCTTTCGTTAAAACTTGCTTCTATTTCAGGTAATCCCCTGCTCTCTTTTTTATTGAACCAGTATACAGCATCGGGTTGCAAAAGCGGTTGTACATTGGCAAAATTGTGTGAGTTAGTGGCTGTCACATACTGTTGCATAAAGGTAGCAAGTTCCTGTTTGGTTTCCGGGTCTACCTTGCCTGCAAACCCAAGTACGGGAATGCTACATAAGAGGCAAAGAAATAGTTTAAACATGTTATTCAACATCGTTTTAGGATTGAGGTTAGGGAGTAGATAAAACTATAGATTAGACTTTTACTGTCCGCCAGCGCGGTTTAATTCCTCCAGTTTTATACTTCGGTTGCGGGCTTTAAAATTCTGGCCGTGCTGGAAGTTGTACCGCAGGTTCAGCTTTATACTTCTAACCATAAAGTAGTTCACAAACCGGAACACATCGCCGTTATAGCTGGCATCACCGCGCATATCTCTTGTCCTGAAAATGTCTGTAGCACCCAGGGTAACGTCCAGCTTATCTTTCATAAAAGATCTTTTAAGACCGGCATCGAGCCACCACTGGCGCTTAAACTGGTAAACGCCGTGGTTTGATGGGGAATTATACCCGGCCGTAGCCTGCAGTTGCAAATCCAAGGGCAGCAGCACGTTATGGGTGGATTGAAGCATCCAGTAGAGCTGGCTATTTTGTATCGCTTCCTCTTTTAAAAATATTTTGTTTTTCTGGTAACCAGCCACCAGGTTGTTGCTCACATCCCAACCCGATAGAAGCTTGACAGGTGCAATTAGTGTGGCGCTATAGTTTTCGGCTTTATCAATATTTCGTTCTTTGTAGACGGTGGTATTATCTTCTGAATTTTGCTCAGGCACTTCTGCAAAGAAGTCTTTTGTATAAGCATAGCCAAGCTGCAAACTATAGGTGTTGTGCAACAGCTGGTTTACCTGGAAAACACTGGTAAATTGCGGTCTTAAATCGGGATTGCCTTCTGCCCAGCTGTAAGGGTCCTGGTAAAAGATGAACGGGTTAAGCGAGCGGTAATTTGGCCTGTCGATGCGACGGCTGTAACTATAGGTTACCTGGTATTGCTGGCTTACCTGCTGCGTTAAAAACACACTTGGAAACAGGTTCAGGTAACGCTTGCGGATGGCATCTGAAGCCTCGGGTTTACCTTTGCCCAGGGTCTGCTCACCGCGCAGGCCGGCCTGCAATTTCCATGTATCACTAAGGTTGGTGTTCAGGTTTACATAACCTGCCAGTATACTTTCGGTGTAGCGGTACTGGTTACTTCTGTTCTCATCAAGCTCTTCCTGTTCCCCTTTCACTTCATAAAAACTGAGCTCATTATCCGATACCACATGGCTTGCTTTCAGACCTGCCTCCAGTTTTGCTTTTTGCCAGGCTTTCATACTATAGTCGGCGTTGGCAGAATAAATATGGTAGTAGCCGGGATTATAGGTGCGCAGCAACTCGTCTGTTATTGTGTTGTCGTTAAGGTTCTGGTATTGGTTCTCGTAGCGGGCGTTGGCTTTATTCTGTAGCTGAATGTAATCTATACTTAGCGCCAGGGTGGTTCCAACCGTATCGAGCTGACCGTTGTAATGCAGGTTAAAAGTATGGTTGGTGCTGCGGTTGTCGTTAAAGTTACCGGCCTCTATAAACGTATGTTTTCCGGTTTTACGGTCATTCATGTCGGTGCCTGAGTAAAAAGCACGGTCCATGGTATTCATGCTCAGGTTCACAACAGCTCCCAGACTATGGCGTGCGTTCAGGTCGTAATCAGTACCAAAACGCAGGGCAGGAGTATGCATTGTTAACGTTTCATCGCGCAGCTGGTGAAAATGGGCATCGGCCCCGTTGGCGTGGAATTCGCGGATCATGACTCCTTCGCGCAGGCGCGGCCGCTCGGCCATATCCAGGTTCAGAAAAGAATTCCAGTTGCCTGCTTTATAGTTCAGGTTCATCCCTGCAGTGTATCCTGAAGCGCCGTTATACTGGTAACCGGCATTTAAGCTCCCATTCAGGCCCAGGCGGGTGTTTTGTTTCAGTTTAATATTGATGATACCGGAACTGCCAGCCGCTTCATACTTTGCCGACGGATTCGAGATCACTTCAATCTCCTTTATATTTTCGGCAGACATGGCTTCCAGGTAACTTTGTAGTTCCTTACCTGTAAAATAAGTGAGCCTGCCATCCACCATCACGTTTGCACCCGCTTTTCCATTCAGTTGAATATTGCCATCCTGATCTACAAATACACCCGGTGCTTTCTCCAGCATTTCAAACGCAGTGCTGCCTGCTGCTAAAGCGGTACCTGCCACACTCACCACCATTTTATCAGCTTCAACGGTAATAGCGGGTCGTGTAGTTTTTACCGTTATTTCACGCAGTGTCCTCGCATCTTGTTTTAAAATAACTACGCCAACGTCTTTCTTAAACGAACTGTCTCCTACCCGGAATGCAGCAGTATACAGTTGGGTATAACCTATCGTGCTGATCCGTAAAATATAGCTGCCAGGTGTTGGCGTTGGAATTAAAAACGAACCGTCTACATTGGTCATCGCACCTGTTATGCCCGTGGAATCAGGTAGTTGCAGAACGGCTACATTGGCGTAGGGCAGGGCAGCGCCTTTCTCATCTTTTAATGTACCTGTTAGCTGTGCAAACGCATTGGTGGCAAGTATAAAGCACAGGCCTGTAGTAAGCAGCGGAAATTTCATAAATAAAGTTATAGTTTGGATATAGGTATAGAAGGGCACCGCGTAAACGGTGCCCTTCATGATGTATTCCTGAAATATGCTTATAGAAGTATAGCGTGCCGAACTGAGCTATACTTTATAGGGTCTGCAGGGCAGGGGTAATGATTTTTGCCATATCCAGCAGGTAAGCGTGTGGTGTTCTTTTCAGTAACCGGAAATTATCTGTATTAAACTGTATGGCCATTGCCAGGTCCAGTTCAGGGAAATATTCTGCATCCGTCAGGTAACCCGGAAACCAGCCGCTATGCCCGTATCCCATACCCGCAGCACCACCCGGCCTGATCTGCATGCCCAAACCATACAGGTGGTCTTTGCCGGTGTTGGCAGCCACGCCCTGGCGCATTTGCCCGCGTAAAGCCGGTGATATACTTTTAAGGTGATAGTAAGCTTTAGCCCAGGTTGCCAGGTCCGCAGCGCTCGAAACAAAGCCACCACCTGTCCACTCAAACTGTGGGTTTAAAGCAAGCTGCCCAGCTTTTACGTAAGCACCTTTCACCGGGAAGGGGCCAGCCGGGTTTACGTAGCCAACCACCAGGTTTTTATACTGCATTTTTACAGATGGTTCTGTTGCTTTCAGCTTGTAAGGTTTTACTACATACTTATCTGCCAGGTCATACATCTTTTTTCCACTGATTTTTTCGATGATGTACCCGAAAAGAATGTAGTTGGTATCGGCGTAGCCAAAGGCTGTTCCGGCTTCAAACAATGGTTCCCTGTCAAAAACATAAGCCAGAATTTCTACCGGGGTCCAGGTGTGGTTGGCCTGCAAACGCTGCATAAAATCGCCAAGCTCATAGTATTCCTCAATCCCTGAAGTATGGTTCAGGAGCATACGCATGGTTATACTGCTGGCATTCGGAATTCTGTTGAACCATACTTCTTTACCGATATGCTTTTCTATCTTATCGTCCAGGTGAAACATACCCTGTTCTGCCAGCACCATAGCCGAGGCTGCAAACAAGGTTTTGCCATTACTTCCTGAAAACATGCGGTTAGCAGGGCGCATCGGGGTGTTGTTTACAGAGTCTGCAAGGCCGGTAGCTATCGTTAGTTGTTCCCCGGATGGTAATACTACACTAAATGTAGCTCCCGGAAAGCCATTGGCTTTTTGCAGGGAGTCAAGTTTTGCCTGTAAGCGCTTTGTAAGGTCCGAAGTTTTTGCAGATTGCTGTGCCAGTACAGGCAGGTACGCGCAGCAGAAAAGGATAAGAATAACATAGCGCAGTTGGGGCAATCTTTTCATAGTAAATAGAGCGGTTAGCGTTAGATGATCTGTTCGAAAAAATATTCCTGGTAGTCGGCTGTGTCAGGTGAACCATAGGTAACCTGCACCGATGGTTTTCTGCCGAACGTGAAGAGTACAGAACTGAATGTAAAGGATGACGCTTTTTTGTTATAGGTAACACAAACAGGGCCTTGTGGATCGTCCTTCGAGCGCAGCGTTGCCTGTATTACTTCCGGAGAAAGTATTGTTTCGGGGTTTGCCAGGCGTGCTTGGAGGGCATTAAAACGTTTCTGGCTGTTGGTATGCGGGGTGGTGCCTGCCAGGATGCGGGCGTGATATTCCTGCTTCCAGGGTTTTACATCGTGGTTTGCCAGTGCGTGGTTGGTATGGTACACAACCTGCCTGCTGGCAACAGGATAAAAAGGCACGACCGTTGTTGCGGATGCTTCCAGGTTCACCACTTCCTTGTTGGTGCCGATCAGGTAGTTCTGGCCGGTGGCGTGTTTTACATTTTGAACAAAATCCAGCGCCTTTTCCCCGGAATTCTGATTCAGGATCCCTCGCGTTACAAAGGCAACCGGCAGGCCTTCGGGCTGGCTGCTCAGCTCGGTTAAAGCGTTGATGACTACGCCCACCCCATCGTAATTCATCCCGGCAAAACCAAGAAAACCGGCACAAGACATAATATACTGCTCGGGCACATCCTCTGCCGCTACAATGTGCAGGAGTACCTGATATCCTTGCATGAAGGTGTCAATATCAATGTTTTGAGCGATATAAGTAGGAGAGGATTTGGTGGCTGCCACCCCGATGGCACTGCAATGCTCTTTTGCCACGGAACCATTTTTCAGGCGGTCCAGGTATCCCCAGTATTCATCAATCAACTGAAAGGCAAGCACATCCTCTTCTTTTTGGCCAGAACCGGCTGCCATGCCCTGTATTTCCTGCCAGAGCGCAGGGGTATACTTTAGGATCGCGGCTTTGTAGTCGGAGGTATACAGGAAGTCGGCAATCACGGCATCGGGGTCTTTACCCGTGTCTTTGTTTATGGAAGCTTTCCATTTCTTGTATACTTCTGCAATTGCAGACCGCAGTTGCACCCCATGTTGAAAACCCCGCTGATATGGTGTTCCGCTTAGGGAAAGAACCGGTACTTTTTTCTGAGGTTTGCCAGCGGCAGATGTAACGGTGGCTGTTGCCAGTGCGCAACATAGTAAAAGTAAAAAGGTAATTTTTTTCATAATGGCAGGTTATATAGATGATAGGGAATGCTGTGAAATCAAAGTGTACAATCATTAAGATTTTAGCAGCTGCATCAAAGCTAGTTTAAAGGCAACAAACAGCTGTTGTCAAATCCTGCCAATTTTGCTGTCTCCCAGGTATATACTGCAAAGTTTAAGCTCAGCCAGTTGCATATAAAAGCCCACCATAGCCGATGGACTCAGACTTCGTAAATGTCTCAACTTATAAAGTGGTTATCCTTTACTCTATGCCGGGGGCGAGGTGCTGTAAAAGGAGAGAAATTAGCGCTGATGAAACTCCGCGAACTGTAACAAGTGTCACTTAATCACTCAGTTTTACCTGAAGTGTGCAACAAGACAGGTGAAGCAGCGAAATCTAAAAAATTATACATGGCAATTGGCAACCTTCTTTCAGAAATGAACGGCCTGAACAGCTGTAACCTCTTTGTGAAGTTTGAGGAATAATGTTAAAAGCTATGTCCGGAAGTATAAACTGAAGTTATACTAGGAGGAAGGTCCCATTTGCTGATTACCTACTTTTATACGCTTCTGTAGTTGGATCATCAACAAAAAAGTAAGCCCTGTTTGCGTTATCTTATGCAAACAGGGCTTATACTTAAAGAGCTATAGTACCTTTATTTTTTCATTACCCGCTTCATCCAGGTGTCCGTTTCTGTAATCAGGTTTTTGTTAAAGTTTGCTTTGTTATACGCCAGGTCGCGTTTATTCATTTGAGCTACGCCTTCGGCCATGCCCGGCACAAGAATCAGCGAGTGGTTTGTCTTCGGCATGGTCAGGAAAGTGGCGTGGCCGGGATGATAATGGTTTACCACTTCTACAATCCGTTTATGGTCTTCCGCGTTTACGATCTCAAAGTCATATTCGCCCCAGATAGAAAGTACATGTTCGTCGGTTTCTGCCCATGCTTTTGTTAGGTTCAGCTCGTCAATTTCCTGCCAGTAACGGTAATCCCTTGACCAGAAAATATCGCCGCCCATATGCTGAAATTCTTCCTGTAAGATCTTTTTATAGGCAGGGTCTGCTGCGGCTATGGTATCAGGGTGCTGGCCAAGTACAAAGAACCTGTACATCACATGGTGCAGCTGGCGCATGGTTTCTTCGTGGGCTACATAGTCTTTACCGGTTGCGGGTGCCTGGAACCTGAACATTTCTGTTGCAAATTCAAACCACGGGCGGTAAGGGCTGCCATAGACCATAACACCGTTCAGGCTATGTTTCTGGCTAAGGATAGGTGCCACTATTCCACCCATCGAGTGGCCAAAAATGAAAACATTCTCAGGGTTTACCTGCGGCAGTTGCTTGAGTTTTAGCAGACCCTGCTCAAACGCTTCTATCTCTGTGGAAAGGTCTATGTCGAAGCAGGAGGGTGTATTCACATTGTCGCCCAAACCCGGTTTTTCAACCAGCATTACTACATAGCCCAGATCGCTCCAGCCTTTTATAAGCTGGTTATAAGGAGAGGTCCCATAATCGTCAATGGATTGGCACGGAAAGCCAGGTATAAAAAGTATAGCCGGGTGGTTACCGGCTGCTTTGGGAGTATACGTAATGGTGCGTAACTGCCCGTTCCGAAAATCCACCTGGTCATAAACGACATTGGTACTTTCAGCTGTTTCCAAAGGCTTTGCAACTACTTTCCCTTTTAAACTTTTCTTTTTGCCATCCCGCAAAAGCTGCAAAGTTATAGTTTGGCCCGGGGTTAATAGCTGGTTTATACTGGCAACATCTGCCGGAGCTTGCACCGCCTGTTTGTTTACTGATAGTATAATATCGCCCTGCTTAATACCCAGTACCTCTGCTGTAGAATGTGAGCTGACCCGTGTAACAACTATACCTGATTTAAGTTGATGCACCCTGGCCAGCGAATCCGGAAGGATAGAAGTGCGTAGCCCGAGTGTGGCCTTGCGTTTCAGTTGTTGTGCTTCTGCCTGGCCGGCTATGAGTATAGCTAGTATAAAAAACAGTTTACCGAGTTGTTTCAGGTTGTCGGATAGAAAGGTGTTCATACAATATGATTTGGTTTATGCGTTAATGTTATGTTTTCAGTTAACATGAAAAAGGCCACGAGATATCAAAGTACAAAAGAAGGAGCTTTTTGATGTGGAGACTTGTAAAATCCTGCCTTTTTTATTCCTGTTAGGGCAGCCCTATAATCTTTCATAATATATGTTTTTATATTTAGGCTTTAAATACAATTGCAAATGGAAAGAGTGGAGGGAAGTCCTTCTAAGCAGCATACTTTAGGCTATAGCAATAGCTGTGAGATTGTGCATGTAACCGATAAAAATTACCATGCATTAAAAGGCAGGAAAAGTAAGAACCGGATCATGAGTTCGTGTCTTACCTCACTGGAGGATGAGGTAAAGCCGCTGGGACTGGGGATAAAGTTTGTGGCACAGGGTGAGGAAAGTTATTGGGTAAAGGATAAACGTTTTTGCGTTTCAAACGGCAAATATCTATTAGTGAACGAAACGTTTCCGACTGTTGATATTGCTATTAAAAAGGAGACAACCCGGGCTGTTTGTGTGGATATTGATGCCGCACTTGTAAATGATTTACTGCTACAGACCATTTACCCAAATGACCTGGATAACTATAACAGTACTGCCCAGTACCTGCTTACACCAGAGCTGTTTGTAAATGAGGCTGTTGCTGAAAAGCCCATGCAGGAGCTTTTGAACTTTATTTTATTCTCGTCAGCCTCCCAGGCGCTTGACAGGCCAGGCATCGAGCTGATTTACGAACTTACCTCACTGGTTGTTAAGAACAACGAAGAAACCATAAAATCCTACTACAACCTCGAAGCCGCAAAACTATCTACCCGTCAGGAGTTATTCAGACGCTTATTAGTCGGCAAAGAAGTGCTTGATGACAGCCTTTTCTCGAATCTGAGTATAAAACAGGTTGCTGAAACCTGCTGCTTATCTGAATTCAGGTTCTACAGGTTATTCAAACAATGCTTTGGTGATAGCCCTTATAATTACCTGTATAAAAAGCGAATTGAAAAAAGTGTAGAGTTAAAAAAGGACGGTCTTTCATGGGTAGAAATTGCCACACAGTTGAATTTTACTGATCTGGCAGCTTTTAGTAAAAGTTTTAAGAAGGTCAAAGGTGTAGCTCCATCCAAAGCTTTTATTCATTGAGCTTATAAAGACATAGCGTTCTAATTGATTAGATCTAAATAAATGGTAATAAGCAAGCTATAAGTCATAGTCTTAATTTTAAGCTACATCCTAGGGTGTTTTCTGGAGTAGGATAGGAGCAGTAAGATAACAGTTCTTAATAAAGCTTTAACTATTACAACAGCTCACTTTTCTATAAATGGTACCTACTCTCCTTTTACCCTTTTTCATTTAGCTCCTTCATAATTTCTGCAAATAACCGGGTAGATTTTAAGCGTTTATCCAGGTTGTACATAGTGGAGACCGTGATCAGTTCATTCACGCCAGTTTCTTCCAGGAATTCCTGAATCTGCGTTTTTACCGTCTGTTTACTGCCTACAAAGGAATACCGGAGCATTTGCTGCAGCGTTGGATGCTGCAGTATATCCTTCAACTCTTGAGTCATCTCGGTTGGTGGCTCTAACGGGGCTCTGGATCCGGTTAATACCCCTACAAACATCCTGATCAGAGAAGTGAACAGCTTTTGGGCTTCTTCATCAGTGTCAGCAACAATAACATTCACCCCGGCCATGGTATAGGATTTTTCTAAAAACTGGGAAGGTTGAAACTCCTGTTCATAAATGCGCAGGGCATTATGTAAATGTGTGGATGCAAAATGACTGGCAAAAGCATAGGGCAATCCCTTCTCTGCTGCAATATGGGAGCTATCAGTCGTCGAGCCTAATACATAAATAGGAACATCGGTTCCTTCTGCAATGGGTGCCCTCACCTTTGCAGTTTTATTGTATATGGAAAAATACTGCTGAATCTTTTCTATTTCCCGCGGAAAAGAATGAGCTGCTTCCATAAAATCTGACCGGATAGCACGCGCAGTGGCCTGGTCGGTGCCAGGCGCTCTTCCCAGGCCCAGATCAATGCGCCCAGGGTATAAATGGGCCAAGGTCCCAAACTGCTCGGCTACAATCAAGGGCGAATGATTGGGAAGCATCACACCACCTGAACCTACCCGGATGGTAGTGGTGTTTTCGGCCACGTAACCCATGAGCAGTGATGTGGCGCTGCTGCCAATATTATCGGAGTTATGGTGTTCGGCAAACCAAATGCGTTTGTAGTTGTGTGCTTCTGCTTCTTTTGCCAATGCCAGTGAATTGTGCAGGGTACGCTGTATGGTTTCTCCCTGTGATACAACGGCAAGCTCTAAAATGGAATAAGCAATTTTATGTTTCATGGTATTCAATTCTTATTTGCTTCTGGTAATTGGGTACAGTTGATTCCTACTGAAAATCAGAAAGGCCTGTTATTGGTTTCCTGCATGAGCGGTTCGGTAAATGGCCATTATTTATTCATATCAATGAAAATTTGCTGTATGTATTGATGCAGGCTTTAGTAACAGGAATGAAGGTACATAGTTTACATTACTATAACCTGATCTCAGAGAAGTATCCCAAGTATGAAAAATAAAGTGACCAACCATCTGGTGAACTATAAGGAAACGGAATGTAGAAAAACACCATCACATTCCTACTGGCTATAGAGACATAACATCTTCTGTTAAACACTTTCTTTAGTAAGCTGTAAGGCATTTGTTCACCATCTATGTTATCCCAGGAAGAATAATTATAAAGAGCTCCTTTATTACTGTCTGGCTGTTATTGTTGTAAAAGTTTAAAATGCCAGAGGTTCGATAACTCACCTTAGTAAACGTAGCTTAGTTTGTAAAAAGGCCCATCCCACCAAGATGGGCTTTTCTTTTGTATTGAGTAGTCGGGGCCTCCCAGCCGGAATACCAGGCAACCTACGTGAGTTTTTGGCCGGAAAATATCCTCGTATAACCCTGGCATTGTTGTCACCCGTGTAAAGACGAAACGCCTGACCTTTCAGACCTGGGTTCAGGCCCGGACTATAGGGCCGCAGTAATTGGCAGGATATTACAACTAATCTGCAGAAAAGTCTGCACTAATTTGCATAAGCAATAAACTAAATCAGCTGCAAGAAACTCAGCAATCCGGTCCTTACCAAGAGCTGGGCCTGTATATAATCATGCGCTGTAGGGGTTACAGGGGCAACTTGTGCATGGAGGTTGATACCTGCATTGAACAGTGAAATCCATTCCCTTTTCAGGGCAATATGGTTACCAATCTCTCTGAACAAAATCTGTAGTCATGTGCAACTGGTAAAAACAGGCAGCAGGGGTAAGATGAGGTTTGGTGTTGTGACATTGATAGCATATCACCTTTTTAACTATTAATAACCAATCTATTAACCAACCAATTTATGAGAAAAGTCATACTTATGAAATTGGCTCTGTTTCTTACGCTTGTTAGCCAGGCGTGGGCTCAGAGTCGGACTGTTTCCGGGACAGTTACGGATGCAGCCAATGGGCAACCGTTACCTGGAGTAGCAGTGATTGTGAAAGGTACTTCTATAGGTATCACCACGGGCTACGATGGCACGTACTCCCTCAACGTGCCGGAAAGCGGAAATACATTGCAATTCCGCTTTATTGGTTATGTCACTATGGAGCGTCCGATAACAGGCAATGTGTTAAACGTAGCACTTGCAGTAGATAGCAAACAGCTGCAGGAAGTCGTTGTTGTGGGCTATGGTGTTCAGGATGTCAAAGATGTAACCGGATCGATTACCAGCATTTCAGCTGCTAAAATTGAGAATCAACCAGTACAAAGCTTTGACCAGGCATTAAGCGGAAGAGCAGCCGGTGTGCAAATCACGAACTCATCCGGTATGCTGGCAGATGGGGTTACCGTGAGAATCCGCGGTGTCGGATCCATATCCAACAGCTCCCAGCCTCTTTATGTAATAGATGGCGTGCCAATGGCCCAGGTAAGTAACCTGAACACATTTAACGGGGGAAACGGTACCCGCTATAACCCACTGGCTGACCTGAACCCGAATGATATTGAATCGATTGAAGTTCTGAAAGATGCCGCCGCCGCCGCGCTCTATGGTAGCAGGGCAGCTAATGGTGTTATCCTGGTAACGACAAAAAGAGGTAAAACTGGAACCACCAAAATTACCTATGATTTCTACACAGGTTATAATGAAATTGTCAGACGTCCCGACCTGCTGAATGGGGATGACTTTATAACGATCCAGAATGAAAAAGCTTCCAATCGCTTTGGTGTGGATGACCCGAAGAGTGTGATTACCGGGAACGTAGACATCAACGGTGATGGAAAACCAGACAGAACAAACTGGGTTGATGAGGTTTTCAGAAAAGGTAAGGTGCATAGTCATCAGCTTTCGATGTCCGGAGGGAATGAAAAAACCTCTTATTACGGCTCTGTTTCCTATTCGGATCAAAGTGGTGTAGTGGTAGCTAACCGCCTAAGAAGGGGGGCAGCACGTTTAAACTTGGATGTAACTCCGAAGAACTGGCTGAAAGCGGGCATTAGTACGAGCTTCACAAAAACGTTGAATAACGGCGTGCTGGCGGAGGGATATCTGGCCGGTGTTGGTGTTGCAGGCCTGAATGCCCCTTCAAACTTGCCTGTTTATGGCAATGATGGCTTCTATTACCTGAATTCAACCGGTTATTTAGGCAATGGCGCCAACGACCAGACTTACCTGCTCAACAGGTTCTATCATCCCAGAGCAACCCTTGATCTGCAGCGAAATCAAAATACTTCCCAGCGAATGCTGGGTAATGCGTACATTGAAGTCCAGCCAGTCAGGAACTTAAAGGTTACTTCCAAGTTCGGTATTGACTATATTCAGAACTTCGAAGACCAGTACAGTGATCCCCGTATTGCAGGTTTGGGATGGAGTTACAACGGACTTGTACAGACCAACAATCTTAGCCGTAATCAATGGAACTGGTCAAATTATGCTACCTATAGCTTCTTAGTGGGTGAGCAGCATAATTTCGCAGCAACCGGGGGTATTGAATACCAGGAAGTAGTTCAAAACTCCATTGGCGCATACGCCGGAGATTTTGCAGATCCTTTCTTCAAAGATATCATTACTGGCACATTTGCAGAACAGATTGGTTCCGACGGAGCAAGGACGCATAACGGTTTTGATTCTTACTTTGGCCGCCTATCATATGATTTTGGTAATAAATATTATGCTGAAGTAGCCTTCCGTGCTGATGCATTTTCCGGCTTCGGTATGAACAACAAACGAGGCTATTTTCCCGCCGGTTCAGTTGGCTGGAGAATCTCTGAGGAAAGCTTCCTGGATGGGGTTGACTTCCTGAATGACCTGAAACTCCGTGCCAGCTATGGTATTGTGGGAAACTCTAATATCGCTGATTTTGCGTCCCGTACGTTGTATGGTGGCGGGTTATATGTGGAGCAGAACGGGCTAAGTCCGGTGCAGGTCGGAAACACCAATCTGAAGTGGGAGACTTCGAATAAACTGGACATCGGCTTTGACCTGTCCGTGTTGCAGGACCGTGTGGGGCTGACGTTCGATTATTTCAATACTTCCATTACCGACCTTGTCCTGAATGCACCGGTACTGAGAACGACCGGTATTCCGGGTGCTTCCGTAAGCACAAACATCGGCTCAATGAATAACAAGGGCTTTGAACTTGCCTTAAATACTGTAAATATTGAAAAGAACGACTTTTCCTGGTCGACCAACTTCAACTTTAGCAAAGTCAAGAACGAAGTCACAAGCCTTTATAATGATGTGCCGGTCGTAAGTGGCTCCAGCCAGGCAGCAGTAGGGTATGCCATAGGAGAATTCAAATTAATTCGTTGGGCTGGTGTGAATCCGGATAACGGAATGGCCATGTTCCTGTCTAAAGATGGTGTCGTAAAGCAGTACGATCCTGCGACTCAGAAGTATTATCTGTTGGACGGTTCTGAAACAACCCAGATCACCGGGGATGACGCTGTGTTTGCCGGTAATCCATACCCGAAGTGGTTTGGCGGTGTAGACAATACCTTCAGGTACAAAGACTTTGATATTGGCGTTTTCTTCCAGTTCAGCGGCGGAAATAAAATACTGAATCAAACCCGCGCCGGTTTGATGACAAACTACATGAACAATAACCTTAACGAGATTAAGGACAGATGGCAGAAGCCAGGTGATATTACAGATGTACCAAGACTGTACCTGCAGGATAACGTTTCAACCCGTCTATCTACCCGTTGGTTAGAGGATGGAGATTTTCTGCGACTACGCCAACTGAGCATAGGATATAATGTCCCATCTGAACTGACCGATAAAGCCGGTATAAGTACTCTCCGTCTTTATGCCCAAGCGCAGAATGTTTTTGTATTAACCGCTTATAAAGGGTTTGACCCGGAAGTTAACACCAACAGAAACGTGAATATTGCATATGGTGTTGACAACAGATCAATTCCACAGGCGCGTAGTTTTACATTTGGGGTGAATATTGGCCTTTAATTTTAATTTCAATCATGATTAAACCAGTTAGAAAAACGATTTCGACATCACTGCTGCTTGGCGCACTGGCTTTTGCCGCACCTTCATGTGACATAATTGAAAAGGAGCCGATTGAGAACCTGTCTCCCGATTCAGCATTTACGACACCTCAGAGAATTGAAAAGGCTGTTGTCGGCATGTACGATGATACTCAGAATGCAGAGTTTCTGGGAGGGCGTGCCCTGATTTATTCAGATATCCGGGGAGCAGATACGGACCCAGCTACATACTTTGGGAACATTGGCTTATTCAATACCTTATCAAGTGATGGTACGGTAACCAATGCCTGGACGGGAGGATACCGGGCCATTTACACGACAAATTTATTTTTACAGGCATTGGAGGCAAACCGGGCAAAGGTTCCTACTGAAGTTTTAGCAAAACAGTATGAAGCTGAAGCGAAATTTTTGAGAGCATTAAACCATTGGTATTTAGTGAACCTGTTTGCACAGCCTTATACCTTTACAACAGATGGGTCACATTTGGGTATTCCAATAGCACTCAAAGCGTTTGATGCCTCAACTGCTTTCACACCTGAGGCGCAGCTTGCCAGAAGCTCGGTTGCCCAGGTTTATGCACAGATAGAGAAGGACCTTCAGTTTGCCGCACAAAATCTGCCAACCAGGACCGGAGTAATGTTTTCAGATGTTGCCCGGGCAACCAAGGGTGCTGCAGAAGCACTGCTGATGCGTTTATACCTCTACAAAGGGGACAATGTTAAAGCTTTGGAGCAGGCGACAAAGGTGGATGCGATGGGATATAAATTAAATTCCTCACCAGTAACGGTATTCTCGAATTACACAACCTGGGAATCCATTTTCTCTGTCGCCCATAACCTTAACGATAACCCGAATACGAACCATGCTTTAGGACAGCATTATGGTAGACGTCGGGATATTTCAGTTGATCCTTACCTGAGTCTTTTTCCAGCAAACAGTACGGATCTTCGCGTTTATACATTAACGAAGAAAGAGGACGGTAAAACCTATACACTGAAGTACACAGATAATTCGCAGTGGGTACCGGTTATCCGATATGCAGAAGTTGTGTTAACTAAAGCTGAAGCATTAGCCAAACAATCGTTAGCAAATGGAACAGTGAATGAAACAGCGGTAGCATTTCTGAACGAAATCAGAACTAGAGCGAATGCCTCCACTTTTCAATCGTCCGACTTTTCAAACAATAGCGAACTTCTGGAAGCTGTGCTTCTTGAAAGAAGAAGAGAGCTGGCATTTGAAGGGCACGGGATGTTTGATTTGTTAAGAAATAAGAAGGACATTCCTGCTAACGGGAATAATAAGCTGCAAGTGTATGGATCCGATAAGACGATCCTCCCTATACCGCTGGTAGAGACTCAAGCTAATCCTAACCTGAAGCAGAATCCCGGTTATTAGTATTTTCATAAAAAAGAAGGCCCTCTATAGAGGGCCTTCTTTTTTATGAATGCTTTGTTGTATACGCCTCCGTTGTTCACCTACTGCTCATGGTAGCGGGGGCTACCGGAAGGCATTCCTTTGCCTGCATTTCAAATGTTGAATGTTTACGGTATCATGTCTTGTACTTGCCAGGCGTGCTTGGAGGGCATTAAAACGTTTCTGGCTGTTGGTATGCGGGGTGGTGCCTGCCAGGATGCGGGCGTGATATTCCTGCTTCCAGGGTTTTACATCGTGGTTTGCCAGTGCGTGGTTGGTATGGTACACAACCTGCCTGCTGGCAACAGGATAAAAAGGCACGACCGTTGTTGCGGATGCTTCCAGGTTCACCACTTCCTTGTTGGTGCCGATCAGGTAGTTCTGGCCGGTGGCGTGTTTTACATTTTGAACAAAATCCAGCGCCTTTTCCCCGGAATTCTGATTCAGGATCCCTCGCGTTACAAAGGCAACCGGCAGGCCTTCCGGCTCGCTGTGCAGGTCGGTTAAGGCGTTTATGACCACGCCAACCCCATCGTTATTCATCCCAGCAAAACCAAGAAAACCAGCACAAGACATAATATACTTTACTATTCTATACGGTAGTATTAAAGCTTAGCCAGGTGTATAGAAAAAGCCCACCATAGCTGATGGGCTTTAGCACAAACTAATGAAGGTTGAGTGTACTGCGTCAGGAATTTACTTTCTCCCCAACTTTAACTGTTTTCTTATCTGCTACAAAATTAGGTGAGACTTCGAGAGATATAGTTGTAGTTTCCTGCCATTTTAACTTGTTCCAGATTCCTCTTAGCAAGTGTTTGTAGTTATTTTTTCTGTTGTCTTCTCTACTTAGCTCAACTTTTGAATAAATTAATAATACCTGAAGATCTGAGCTCAATTCTGAAGTCAACTGAATATATTAATTGAATAATGTAAAATAGAGAGAGCCATGTTATGAGTAGAATGGCGCAGGTATCACGAAATGCAGTGTCTAAAGAATACAGGTGTATCTATCAAGGAAGAATAATATTTTATGGTGTATTAAGTTATATAGCAATAGTTAACCTAAAGCACATACCATTCTTGGCCATGTTGTCAATTGTCCCAAAAAGACTTATCGGAACATTGCTCTTCATGTTACCCTGTGTCATGTTGTATGCACAGACTTACTCAATAGAGGGAACAGTTAAAAGTGCAGAAAATGGCCAAAGTATACCTTTTGTAGCAGTAGGTTTAAAGAACAGCAGCACAGGCATTACAGCAGATGGAAGAGGCAAGTTTAAGTTATCGTTAAAGGCACAAAATTTAACGGATACATTATATTTTTCAGCTATAGGTTATAGCAATCTCTTGATTCCGGTAAAGAAGCTCATAGGTAGGGAATTTAAAAAGGAAATCTATGATTCTAACCAAAACTCCTATAACAAAGCATTCTACCTTTCTCCAAAGCCTGTAGCACTTGGGACCGTAGAAGTTAAGGCAAGCTCTGTGAAATGGAAAGAAGTTAGGGTTGGCTATAATATAAGCAAAGGGGCCTCTTCATGGCACGAATTTGAGCCGTTGGATACTTTATTAAGCGGAGTCACTGGGCAGGAAATAGGCAACAATTTTCGGACAAAAAAGTACCCGGTATACCTGAAGGATTTTAATTTCGGTTTACATGGTTCCGGGAATTTAGCAGTGACAATCAGACTTCGCATCTACTCCATTAGAAACAACCTACCCCATGAAAGCCTGCTTGACAGGGATATCGTGGTAAAGATACCGCGACACCACACAGGCTGGATTAAGGTCAATCTAGAGCAATACAATATTAAACTGGATCAGGATTTTGCTGTAGCACTGGAATGGATTAACGAGGCAAACAGCTTGAACAGGAACTCTTTAATGACTTTTGCAAAAATACCTAAAGATCAGATTACTTTTTATAGGGACGCTAAAACTTCACTCTGGAGAAAGCTTCATGCTACAAGCATTGGCATGTATGTCTCCTTGTTATATGAGTAATTGTGAAGTGCCTGAATAGTTGAGTTTTTATCAGCAAACAAGCTGGGATATGAAGCCTGTATCCTGGATTATGCCACTAATTTAAATGAGATCTTTCTCTGCGAGTTTCAGGGAATGTACTTTTGTATGAAGTACGAAGCATATTTCAATAGTCGGTATGCTTATATATGCATTAGCTAACATGCTGGTAGTTAATAGTTAATGATTGAAATTTCGACTTGTTATTCTTACCTTTACAAAAGAAATTTCTGAAGCTTAAGCGAGGGTGCAAATTAGGGATCTAAGAAAAAGCTTTTATGTTTTATATTGATAATTAGTAGGTAATGGTCTGGGTTCGAATCCCTTCCTCTCTGCAGATAATATTGCCAATAGATCAAAAAGCCCTTAATTTACTGATTTAAGGGCTTTTTTGTTTCATTCCTTTTTCTAAATTATTTAATTTTTCCTAATCCCTAAGAAGCTTATTCGGGTACCTGAAGCAAGGAGTATCTACCTATTAGTAATATACTTTTTAAGAGTGTCAGACGGCTGGTTCTAAACATGTGCTGTCTATGGTTGTTCAGGAAAAGTCGCCTGGTTTCGCATCATTCCATTTGGCATCAGTGAGCTGCACGATCATCAACACTGCGGGCTGTTCACCTACCGTTCCCGATAAATGCCCTTTACGGCCTTTGTCGTCTTTCTTTGTGTTTTGATCGCCCCCAAAAGATAAGTCACCCGCCCCCATTTCCACCCGCTGACCGTCCATCGTTTCCACGTACCAGCGTCCCGACAATGGGATGATCCATTGTGGTTTGGGGTTTTCGTGCCAGTTACCTACCCAACCGACAGGCAACTCTGTTAACAGGACCTTGGCACCGGAAGTTAGCAGATGATCGTTCCATTGCGGATCTGCACCGCCGCCCACACTTTCTTTAACAAAGGCAGTCAGCTCACAGTGTGTCTGCCGGCTCACACCATTCGCATCTGTCCAGACGTGCCAGTAGGAGAGTGCGGGCTTCTTTTCCTCTGCGTGTTTGCTTGCTGCCATAGTTTCGTTGCTTATAGTTCTCTACTTTTACCAAACTTTAATGCTGGTCCTATCATCTAATCTTCCGTGTTCATTCCTGATGCTTTTGTTGGGAAATTATCTTTCTGATCTGTTCTGCTACCCAGTCGGGAGCTTCCAAAGGGCTCAGGTGTCCGACTTCTTTCGTAGTAATAAGTTTTGCATGCTTTAGCACGTTCATTACCTGTTCCTGTATTACCCTGGCAAGTATAACCGGATCATCTTCAGAGGCGAGTACTGTTATCGGTACCTGTAGTTCCTTCAGGTTTTCGGCAATGGAGTGTGCCATCCCTTCCATCAGCCACCAGCGCCAGGTAGCTGGGTCGGTGGAGAGCTGCGTTTCGATGGCCACGTCATGCTGTTCTTTTGTCAGGGGGCGTTTTATGGCATTGGCTACATTTGTTTCGGCTTCTTGCCGGTCGGGGTGATGCAACATGCGCTTTTTCTCTTTCTCAGGCATGGGTTCTATAGTGGGAGGGGAGGGTGCAACTAAGATCAGCTGCCGAACTGTTCCTTCTAGTACATCGGCTGCTGCCTGCAAAGCAATTTTACAACCCATAGAATGTCCGATAAGACTATAGTTTTCAAGTTCCAGCTTATCCAGCTCTTCCCGAACAAAATCTGCAAAGCCTTTGATAGATGGCGGATGAAGCGCAGGCGTGTTTCCGAACCCCGGAAAATTCAGGGCAACGCAGCGGTATGTATCGGAGAGCTTTTCAGTTACCCACTTCCAGCTCCGAACCGATCCACCGAAGTAATGCAGGAATATCAGTATATCTCCCTTGTTTCTCCATTCCAGAACTGTATTTGTATCTGCCATAACCTATAGTTTGTGAAGGTGATAAGAGCTTGTTCTAACCAAAAGCTGTTGCTACCGAACCACCATCTACGCGGTAATTGCTGCCGGTAATATAGCTGGCGTGCTCTGAGCATAGAAACGCGATCACAGCTGCTACTTCACTGGCTTTGCCTCGCCGGTCAACCACAATGTTCTCACGCTTATTTTTCAAAAACCAGGTGACGGCTTCGTCCACAGAAGTTTTTCTTTTTTCTGCCAGCTCCTCCATCATGGCATCGGTCATAGGAGTAGCCACGTAAGCCGGCGACACACAGTTGATCAGGATGCCTTCCGGGGAATAAGCTTTGGACAGACACTTGGTCAGGTTGATGATGCCGGCTTTGCAAGCATTGTAAGGACTTTCTTCTTCATAAGGTTGCATAGCATTTTCAGATGCGATCAACACAATCCGGCCCCAGCCTTTTACTTGCATCTGTGGAATAAAAGCCCGGCATACCCGGACGGCTCCCATCAAATCAATGTCGATGGTATTATACCAATCTTCGTCGCTGAGTGTAAGGAAATCGCCGGCAGCGCCACGTATACCGGCACAGTTCACTAAGATGTCCGTACCACCAAATGCATCTTTAACTTGATAAGCCAGTTGCTGAACTTCATCAAACCTTGTCAGGTCTGCTGTAATGGCCATTACCTTTGCATCATCTTTAGCCTGGGCGCGAACCTCCTCCGCAGCCTTTTCCAGCCCCTCAGTTGTCTTATCACTCAGGATAATATTGACGCCTTCAGCTACCAGCATTTTAGCCGTAGCCAGCCCTATACCAGAGTCGGCACCTGTTACTACTGCCGTTCGGCCGCTTATTCTCAGGTCCATAATCAATTTTTTTTACTGCTGTGTTCTTTAGTTAGACACCTGTAATCGTAAAAGGTTACAGGGCTTAAAAATCGCTTTGAGATAGGCTTACTAAGGAGTGAGTTGCGAGATGGGACATTACAAGATGCTAACTGGATGAAATCTCATATAGTAGAAGGCGCTTCGAACAGAGGGATTGTTCTATTAAACATGTTTAAGTAACGAAAGGAGTAAGGGAATTTCCTTTGGGCTTTCTATAAAAACGGTTTAAATGTTATTTTGATAAATAACCATACCTATAATCTTAAAAATGGCTCAAGTGGTTTTCTACTGTGCAGCATTCTAATACCCCGCGCTTATGCGAATACCTTTGTACTTGTATAGATTATTTAGGATAGGGCTCTTAAGATAAGTAGCTTACCTTTCCTTCAACGATTTATGATTTTCAGATGCCTTGAAAATTCCAGGGCGGAATAGGGTAATAGGCATTACCTAACTATAGGTAAAGTCCATCGGGAATGATACATAACTGTTATCTTTCAGAAAAGAACTGAAAGAAGGTGGAAGCCCCGCTTAAGTGTTTCTGGTTTTTATATCTTATATCGTGAGTATGACAGGTCACTTTCCAATACTTGGCATAGAGAAGTTTCAGCCGGCGCTGCAAGCAAATCAAAGCTTGCAGTACATACAAGTGCAGGGGGAACAGCATATTGATAAACCTCACAAACACGATTTTTTAATGCTGCTTTTGTTCGAAGAGGGAAGTGGCACCCACACGATTGACTTTGAAGAATATGCCGTAGAGAGTGGCCAGTTGCACCTGTTGCTGCCCGGACAAGTGCATCGCTGGAGCCTCGGGCAAAATACATTGGCTTATCAGCTCATGATTAGCCGGCCTGTCTTTGAAATCTTTTCTTCTTCGCTGGAGCTTTCTTTTGTGCTTTACCAGAAGCAACCTGTTATCAGCCTTTCCTCTGAAGCTTTCCGTAAGCTGCGCTACGAGTTTCAGGCTGTGCGGGACGAGCTAAACTCAAAACCAATCGACTGGATTATAATCAAACTAAGGAGCCAGATAATAGCTCAACTAGTTAGCCATGAGGCAGAAAGCAGGAATGAGCTCTTCTCCGTGTACCGGGCTGCCCCTGCGCTTGTTAAGTATCATAACCTGATAGACAGGTACTTTCAGGAACAAAAAACTGTGGCATTCTATGCGGAAAAACTACATATTTCAGCTAATTACCTGAACATACTTTGTAAGAGGCACCTACAGGTATCGGCTATGTACCTCATTCAGAACCGCGTTATGTTGGAAGCCAAACGTCTCCTCCGTGCTACCGAATTATCAGTGAAGGAGATTGCGTTCGAACTTGGTTTCAGCGACCTGGCTTATTTCTCCAACTTCTTTAAACGCCAGACCGGCAGCTCACCGCGTTCATTCCGGGCTAAGTTATAAAATTCACAAGTTTTGACAGAAATCGTACATCCGGGCAAGTTTTAGGTGAGTTACCTTTGTTGTGACAAAATTAAATAAAATGGCCCTGCAACGCATTACACGTAAAGACTTTATCAAAAACTCATCCATCCTTCTTGCTGGCAGCAGTATGCTTTCCTGCAGTAGTTTGTTTGCTGGCAGCCAGTCAGAGCGCAACGATAATAACAAGTCAACAGCTATCGGTGATGCTTTTATGCTAAAGAACGTGCGGCTGGAAACAGGTTTTGAGTATGAGGAAGGTGAGGTAATTGCCACCAGAACCGGCTTGTTCCTAATTGAGATCAGCAATGGGAAAATAAAAGCTATCCAGCCTAATAATCCAAACGCCAATGCCATCGATGCGAAAGGATTGCTTCTGTTACCTGCTTTTAAGGACATGCACATCCACCTGGATAAAACCTTCTACGGCGGTCCCTGGCAGGCACGTCGCAAAAAGAACCGGACTGTGGGGGACATGATTACCTACGAGCAGCAAATTCTTCCTGCTATGCTCAGCACCTCTACCGAGCGGGCCGAAAGTCTTATCGAACTTTTGCAAACACATGGCTCCAGTTTTGCCAGAAGCCATGTCAATATCGAGCCTACTTCCAAGCTTGACTCCCTGAAAAACCTGCAGCAGGCTCTGGAAAACAAGAAGGATAGCTTTGCTGCAGAGCTGGTTGCTTTCCCTCAGCACGGTATCCTGCGTTCCAGGTCGCAGCACCTGATGCAGGAGGCTGCTAAAATGGGCATCGACTTTATCGGCGGCCTGGACCCGCAAGCGATTGATGGTGATATGGAAAAAAGCATGGACTTTGTGTTGCAGCTGGCCTTAGACCATCACAAAGGTATAGACATACACCTGCACGAGGGGGGAGAGAATGGTCTCAAAACCGTGAACTATCTCATTGACCGGGTAAATGAAAACCCTGCCCTGAAAGGTAAGACTTTCATCAGCCACGCTTTTGTGCTTGCCCGGCTCGACAAATCAAAACAGGAAGAAATAGCTGAGAAGCTGGCGAATGCACGCATTGGTATCATCTCTACTATACCTTTTGGAAGCATGATCATGCCTATCCCGACGCTTTACAACTATGGCGTAGACGTACGCACCGGCAATGACTCCATTGTAGACCATTGGGACACCTTCGGGACTGGCAGCGTGCTGCAAAAAGCGAATCTGATGGCACAGCTCTATGGCTACTCCACCGAGCTGGAACTTTCCCGGTGCCTGAAACTGGCCACACATAACATATTGCCACTGGATGAAAAAGGTAACCAACAATGGCCGAAAGCTGGCGACACAGCGGACCTAGTGCTGGTAGATGCCAGCTGCTCAGCGGAGGCTGTTTCCCGTATTTCACCAGTAAAATCACTCATTCATAAAGGAAGAATTGTGTATTAAACCCTGTTTCAGATGCGTTTCTTATTGCTATTTCATTTTCTCTTAACTTTTACCACCTGTAACACCGAAACAACTATGCAAACTACGGTTGCTCAAAACTCAATTATAAAAGCTGTTATAAAAGGAGAAGCACAAATGGTAGAATCGGCTTTAGAACGAGGTGCCGATGTGAATACTATAGATGCTCAGAAAAGATCTCTGCTGTTGTTAGCCACCCAGAACAGGGACCTGAAAATGGCACAACTGCTGGTAGCGCATGGGGCGGGTGTGAATCAGCAGGACATCATGAAAGACAGCCCGTTTCTGTATGCGGGAGCGACAGGGCAAACCGAATTGGTTAAGCTGTTTCTGGAAAATGGTGCCCGATTTGATGTATTTAACCGATACAACGGAACTGCGCTTATTCCTGCCTGTGAGAGAGGGCATCTGGAAGTAGTAAAATTGCTGGTTAACACCAAGGATTTTCCTATCGATCACGTGAACCGCCTGGGCTGGACTGCCTTGATGGAAGCTGTAGTACTGGGTGATGGCAGTGATACTTATGTTAAAGTGGTGAAAACGTTAGTAGATGCAGGGTGCGACATTAACATTCCGGATAATGAGGGAGTAACCGCACTGCAGCACGCCCGCAACCGAGGTTATACAGGTATTGTGGAGATGCTGGAAAAACCTGCTAAGTAAGTTCATTCCGGTTTTAGTCTGAAAGTAATTCTATCGCTCTTGAAGTGATATATTTGCTCATGAAATGCATGGCTATACCTAAACCAGGTGCGTACGTATGAATTAAAAACCCCTGGTGCGCATTAATGATGGAAAAGCTGCAATCCCTGCGTCTGATTCTATTACTGATATCACTAAAGAACTATAATCTGGTAGGTGTAGCTGGTCAAGGGAGGAGGCAACCATGCAAACAACCGCACAAAATCGAATCGTAATCATAGGAGTCATTAGCTGCTACATCGCCTGCATCGGAGATTTTGCCGTCACCTCGCTGTTAGCCACGCTTTACCCCGGCTATGATCCCCTGCAGCAGTCCGAAAGCTTGCTGAGCATTACCGGTAGTCCGATTGCCCATTGGATCACCATCTGGTGCATTTTCTTTACCTTTTTGTTTATCCTGTTTTCCCTGGGTGTAGAAGCCGCTTTCGGGAAAAGCCACCGGGGCATTACCTTACTGTGCTGGCTGATCGTGATCTATGGCATTGGAGAAGGGGCCATTTCCGGGCTGTTTCCCTATGATTTTGTCGACGGAGAACTTACTGTTCCGGGGCATATTCATGCGGTGGCAGGTATGGTGGGACAGGCTTGTTTATACTTTGTGCCGGTAGTTGCCTGGTATGCCTTGCACCGGGATTACCCAAGTATAAAAGTGCTTTCCATCCTGGTGCTGGCGGCAGGCAGCATTTTCCTCTTGCTCTACGGTGCAACAAAGTTAAATTTGATCGATTACCGGGGGCTGTGGCAACGGCTTTTCATGGGCGTATTCTTTGTGTACCTCATGTACCTGGCCTGGCTGAGCTACAGGCAGGTGGGTCGTATGTCCTCGATAGGGAGTACCTAAACAGAGGCTTCCGACACTTTTTTCAGGGCAACAGGCACCTGCAGCAACTGGTAATCGTCTTCATACACAAGGTATTTTTTCTCCCAGGTGGGCGAGAACTTCTCTTTATACTTTCGGAGACCTTTAAAATGCCCGAAAGCCCGCAGGTTTTCATAGGCATAGCGGATCGTCTTCTGTGGAATGTTCTTGCCATCAATGCCCGACATCGGCGCAAGCCCCATATTCACTTTTTCAAACCCTTTGGCTTTAAAGTATAAAAAGGTCTGGCAGAGCAGCATATCCAGGATGCCGTTGGGAGCGTCGGGTAGTTGCCGGATCAGATCGTACACGGCCATACCCGGTATGCCGGAAGGAACCACGTCCAGGAAGGCGTATACTTTTTCATCTGCTTTTTCAATTGTCAGGATTGGGTGGTTTATCAGAATAGCCGGATCAAAAACCCCTTCTGTAAACGACAGCTCCGCCTTTCCCTTTTCCTGTAGCCAGAGCGTGGAAACCTGTTCCAGTTTTTGCAACAGACCCGCTTTAATAGGAGGATCGTATACTTTAAAGATAAACCCCTCGGCGGTGAGTTTGCGCACAGCGTTCCGGTTGGCATGCATTTTACTTCCTTCCAGCGAGAAAGAAGGGAGGTCCACGATGGCTTCTTCTCCGATCGGAAAGCTTTTCTTGCCCAGCGAAGTATAAAGCGGCAGGTTTTCTTCGGGTACACGGTAATAAGCAGAGATAAACCCGTTTTCGGTACAGTATTCGTCAAAGGCCCGGATGGCCGCCTTTATAGTCTCCGAATTAGCGGCTACAGGGTCTTCCAAGGCAATGGCCACGTGCTGCCATACTTTAAAAGAGACAAATGCCTGCTTGTCCGGGGTGAAGAAGAAAAGCTTGTCGGGATAGGTCTTAAAGTAATTAAGGGAGGAGTGGCCATACTTGCCGGTTAGTTCGGTGGCCAGGGCTTTCTCTTCGGCGGAGTTAAAAGGCTGCTCAAAGTAGGGGCGCAGCAACCCATAGAGCACAAATACTAGGTACGCGGCCCCTGCCGTGTAGAGTGAAAAAATAAACCAGTGGGCAAAAGGGGTAAGGGGATTTATCCCGGCATTATCGAAGGTAAAAAAGAGCCGCAGCACTTGCCGCATCGACAGGTCGAGGCTGAAGTCCACGCCAAAATGCACCTTATCCATGAAGTAGAAACCAATGACCCCATACAGCAGGACCAGGAGCAGCCCGTAAACCAGTACCAGAATACTCAACCGGGTGTAGAGCGGGTGCGACCTTAAAATATAAGCTGAGCGAGTATAAAGCAGGCTGATCAGGGTAAAAGCAGCAAACAATGCTTCTTCATAATCAATGGCTTTGGTCAGGTGCCCGACGATGGAGAGCGAGACCAGTACAACCGCCAATACCCAAGCACGCCGGGAGCCCTGCAACAAGTATACGGCCAGCAACAAAAGTATAATGCCGGCCACCATCACCAACCCATTGGAAGCCGAAATAACCTGGTGCGGAAAGATCCCCTGGACAAACTGCAGACGGGCCGGCACGGCAGGCGCAATAACTGAGAGTATGTTCACGATGCCTGTTAAAAAGAGCAGCAGGACCGGAAACACCCGCAGCAGGAAGCTGTCTTTCCGGATAAAAAAGCTACCTACACCAGCCAGAAGTAGTAACCAGAAATCGAACAAGCGAAAAAGCAGGGTAACAGAGGCTGCGGCCACGACCGGCAAGCCATATTGGTTTAAGATAAAGGTCAAAGCAACCTCGATGGCCCCCAGGCCCCGCAGCACCGGCGAGGCAATCAGCAAGATCATCATGACCACATAGCCAATAAAAGCCGCCGGCCAGGAGGCGGGATAGTCCAGTGCCAGCATGGCGATGTATAGATGCGACACGCCAATGCATTCAATTCCTACAGAGGCCGCTAGAGCAGCCCATAACTGCGTTCGGTCCAGGGGCTCCCTGGTAATCTCGTCAAGCATGGTAGCCCATTGCGGCAGCCTTTTGTGAAGCAGCCCGTAAGCCCAGCCTTGCCGGAGGAACGAAACCAGCGCCGCGACCATGGCCGTTGTCAGTAACACCAGGAAGACAAAACCCAGTACTGCTGGCGTCTGTAGCTGGCCCCGCAACAGGGCAAAGCCCAGTGCCGGCACCGCAATGATGATTACCGACAACATGCCGCAGGTACCGTAGAGCGAGGAAGCCAGGTAAACGTGCGTTTTATTTACCTGCTCCGATTCGATCGGGCGGGAAAAAAAGGCGAGGGAGGAGAAGCCACCGGCCGGCAACAACACGCTGATCAAATTGCGTTTCAGGAACAAAAGTATAGTTTGAGACCGGGGTATGGTTTTACCCAATGCCCTGAAACTGCGAAAGTACATCTCGCCCTGCAGCAGGATGTGGCCGCAAACAAGCAGTCCCCCCAAGAGCAGGTAGAGCGTCTTGGCCTTCTGCAGTTGCTGTCGTATCGAGACCAGTTCTATTTGCTCATGCTGCACAAAGTATACGGCCATGGCCAGCAGAAACAAAGCAAACAAGCCCTGCCAGAAATACAGGTTGTGCAGCAGGCGGGGAAGTAAGGCTATCCCCTTGGATTTAAGCTCCGAAATGTTGTTCATACTTCATATCCTGTTCCTAAATACATTATGCCTGCTCTTTTCGGTTGCCCAGCAGCAGCCCCCAGGGCTTGAGAACGTCGATTCGATCGAAGAAAAGTTTAATGATGCCTGTCAAGGGTATAGACAGGATCATGCCGGCAATACCCCAGAGGGCATGCCCGGCAAGAACTACCGTGATGGCAACCAGGGCGTTAATTTGCACCTTGGAGGCGACCAGCTTGGGTATGATAAAGGTGTTGTCGATGAAGTGAATCAGGACCGCAAGCGCCAGGACCAGCAGGGAAGAAGTCATGGTGTCTTTGGTGATGAAGGTAACCATGAGCATGAGTGAAAGTGCAACCGCCCCGCCAATGTAGGGGATCACATTGAGAAAGGCAGCGATAACGCCAAGAAGTAAAGCAAATTCTATCCCGATCAGGTAGAGCCCTACCGCATACATTGAAGCCACGATGGCAGCCTCTAGTACCAGCCCCGTCAGATACTTTTGGACTAGGGCTCTGGTTTCTGTAAAAATCTCCGCCATCGCTTTTGTTCTTCTCTCGAAAAGTTTGTAGAGAAAGGTGACAATCAGCGGCTCGTAGAAAAGGAGGAGCACGATATAGATGCATGCCAGTAGGGTTTTTTCCAACGTATAACTAAGAGTAATAAAAATCTGGCCGATGGACGCGCTGGTGCTGAGGATGAGGCGGTCTTCGGTCTCTGTCGCCCACTTGGTTACCTGTAGTGCGTTTGTATGAAACAAACCCGAAATCCACAAAAGCAACTGGTGAAGTAATACCTGCATTTTGAGCAGAATTTTCGGGAAAAGGCTGCTCAGCAGCCCTGCCTGTGTGGTGATAAAGAACAGGATTATGCCTGTGAGCAAAATAACGGGTGCCAGCGTGATCAGGATGGCCAAGCCTCTGCTGATCCTTCTTTGGACCAACCAGTTAACGATCGGGTGGAGGACGATGGAAATAATCACCCCAAAAAGGAAAGGCACCAGTATAGCCTGCGTAATGGAGAGGATAGCGACAAATACATAAATGCCCACGAGCACCAAGGCCAGCTTGGCGTAGAAGACTAAGGGCAGAGAAGGGGGCTTTTTTTCCAGCATTTATGAAATTCGAAAGTTTGTTCCGTGCTGTTCTTTCAGAAACCTGCCAGAGCGTACCATAAAGCTTTTTCCTTTGGGCAGCACGTGCAGGAGCAGGTGTTCCAGGCACAGCGCCTCGCCATTAGGGATGGCAGGGAAGTTGTTTTCATACAGATGCCGTCCATCCATAAGGATGACCAGGCCAGAGCCGATGGTTTCAATCATATTCCCATTTCTGATCAGCACACCCGTATCTTCACCCAACCCGATACCGATCCGGTCAGGGTAAGCCGCGATCGATTCCATAAGGCGTGGCATGCGACGACGGTTGATAAAATGGGTATCAATAAGCATGTTGGGTAGCAAAGCGAGGCCTTCAGCTAGTCGTACCGTTCCTTTTGCCAGGATGCGCCGGTGCTCGGCCCTTTGGATCATGATGCTGCACAGTGCCATGGCCCCTGCACTAGTTCCAGAGATCAGGAATTTTTCTTCCTGCTGATAGCGCTCCTGAAGTATAGAGAGCGCCTGTGTCTGTAGAAAGGCTGCTGCTATTCTGCTCTGATCGCCACCCGTAAACAAAACACCATGGGCCTGGCGCAGGCGCTCCAGGTTTTCCGGCCTGTCTGCCTCCTCCCGCGTCTGGATGTGCATCACCCCTACATTGTGACTATCGAGCAGGTGAAAAGCCTGGACGTAGGCAGCGCCCATCTCCGCAGGTATAAGCGAGGCCGAGGTCACTACTTCCAGCCTGGATTCGGTGCCGTAAAGCTCCAAATGGATTCTCTCCAGAATACCCTGCTGAAAGAAGTTGATCTTCCTTCTCAGGTTAGGTAGAGTAGGCATTGGATAAGTGCCCTTATCCACGTTTCCACCAATGGCGATGATTAAACCTTTTGGAGTATGCATAATGAGTTTACTAAAGCCAAAACTGCACAGGAGAAAGTTGTTGCTGTTTGTATTTAATACGGTTAAAAGATAAACTAAACAATGTTTCTGGAGTAAAAATAAAGAGTGAGACTGCCCATCGCAGCTTTACTGATTTCCCGTTGCCTGCAGAATTTCCAGGCTTTTCGATGATTTTAATAAACTATAGCAACTGTTATTTTCTGGTAGATGGAACATGTTTTTTATAGACACTGGTGGCTACTGAGCTTAAAAGGTGTCGCAATGATTATTCTGGGGATTCTGGCCTTTGTGTATCCAATCAGTGTCATCATTGGTCTGGCATTCTACATTGGGTTGCTACTGGCCATTGTGGGTGTTTTATGGATGGTGACCGCATTTTCTAATAAGGATAAGAGTCAATGGGGATGGATTCTGGCTGTGGGGCTTTTTGATATGGTATTAGGGGCGGTACTGCTGTTTTTTCCGTTGCAGACAGTGATGGTTTTTGCTATCCTAACCGGCTTTTGGGCCATCTTTACAGGTATGCTTCAGATAATCGCTTTTTTCTCTGTACGTAAAGTACATTCTTCTACCTGGGGACTTATGCTGCTAATGGGAGTGTTGGCGATAGTACTGGGTATGTTCCTGATTTGGAGTCCGTTCGCCGGTGCGGTAGCTTTAACCTATGTATTAGGCATTGAGGCGTTCCTGATAGGCATCATGAGCCTTGTGTATTCGTTCCGGTTGAGAAAGATCGCTTCTCCTTCGGCAGGAGAAGGCCCCTACCAGTTTTCGCATTGAGGTAACAAAGCATTAACAGCTGAGACTCGAACTTTTATAAACGGTTGCAAAATCAACTGCAGCTTTTTACCTGATAGTCAATCTTCGAGATGTAAGACAACTGAAGGTATTAAGAAAAGCTCTTCAACTGAGTATGGTTGAGATCTCTTCTTCTCTGCTGATAATACTATAAGAATAAGTGAACCCCTGCAATTAGAAAATTACAGGGATTTTGGTTCGTCTATAGTTGGTTGATATTCAACATCCCTTAGAACGAACGCTGATAGAGACATCAACCAATTTTCAATAAATAGATTAGCTCTGAATAACCTCAATCTAAATTTAATACAAGAGGCTATAGTTTACTTTTGTTTCTTTTGATAGATCTCTATTCCCTGCTGCTTGGTGTTTGTTTTCCAACCCCTGTGCATTCGTTCGCTATTAAATACCAGCGCGATATTCCCCTGCGTATCAACCCCAATCACTCCAACATCCCCTTGATCTGGGTTTATCCGATCCAAAACAACTGTTTCGCAGGCTTTCTGCAGCGGCATATCTTTGTATTCCATTAAGGCAGATACATCATAGGCGACAATATTCTTCATTAATAGCTCACCATCGCCAGTACCTGATATAGCACAGGTTTTATTTTTGGCATAACAACCTACGCCAATGATGCAGCTATCGCCAATGCGTCCCATTTTTTTGTTTTCAACGCCACCCGTAGAGGTTGCTGCTGCTACATTACCATCCTGATCTAAGGCAACTGCTCCAACAGTACCATGCATGCGGGCATTTAGCTCATCCAGCCCAATACGGTCGCTGCTGGTAAATTCTTCTTCACGCTTTTTTGAGAAAGCATCGTACTGATGTTCAGTAATAAAATAAGAAGATGGCTCCATACGAATGTCTATCTTTTTAGCATATTCGAGTGCGCCCATATCTCCCAAAAATCTATATTTTGTATTCAGCATCACGGCTTTAGCTAGCGAAATAGGATTGCGGATGTTTCTGATCAGTGCTACCGCACCTGAAGCCTGATCTTCACCGCGCATGATGGCGGCATCCATTTCCACTTCGCCGTTTGCATTCAGAGCCGACCCTCTGCCGGCATTAAAAAGCGGATTGTCTTCCAGTGTCTTAACGGCAGTTTCCACAGCATTTACTGCCGACCCGCCTTCTTCCAATAGCTTGTACCCGGCATCAACTGCGTCCTGCAAGCCTTTCTGGTAGCCTTGCTTATTTTCTTTTATATGGTCTGAATCTGGTCCTGCACCTCCATGTACTACAATTGCAATTGGTTTCTTCTTGGCCATAAAAAATCTGTTCGTTTGTTAATGATGATTTAGCAATCCTGTGCAATGCTTCAGGACAGCATAGCGTATCTGCACCGGAAAACGCAATAAGTTGGTTAAAGTTAAGTGTCTGCTGCTACCCCTTTCAGTCTATTTTAGAGGGCAGCCTTGGTATTGGTTTTTCATGTTCATTGCCAACCTTCCGGCAATGCTACTGGTTTGTTAAGGCTGCTGCCTTACCTATAATTTGAAATGAATTTCCAATCAATCCGGGGTTCCCTGGCAGCAAATCATACTTTCCCTAATTTTCCTTTGCAGACCACTATAAGAAAGTGGATGGACAACTATAAGTCTTTTCTGGTGTGGGAATTTAATACCTGTTTCGTCTGCGTATCAGAAAAGTAGTAGTGCACTATGCATGGTGCATTTCTGAAGCCAGATTATTGATTAGTACTTTGCAGCCCCCGGGTCAACCTATAGTTGTCACCAAAATAATCTGTCAGAAACTATAGACTTCAGATGCCATCCGTTACTTATCAGCGTTTAATTCCCTGTGCTGGATAATCCTGAAATTCTCAACTAGTTTTACTGCTTCCTGAATGTTCTCTGAAAAAAGTGTGATAAAGGCATTTTGCGGGGCATACTCAATGGCATAGGCCAGTGCGCTGGACTCCTGCTTGATCTCGATAGGTTCCAGGTTGGGTTTTACGGCAAATATACCTTGTTTCAACAAGTCGTTGATTTCGCTGCCTTTGCGACCCCGCAGGTCTTTATCCTGCCTGATGATGATCTCGTCAAAGATTTCTGCTGCGATCTTGCCTACTTCTATCATGTCCTGGTCCCGCCTGTCGCCAACACCTGCAATGATGCCGATCTTGGTGGGCGCTTCTATGTTCCGGATAAAGTCTCCGATGGCCAGCATACTGGCAATGTTGTGGGCATAATCAATCAGTACCTCTACTTTAGGCAGCTTAAACAGGTTCATGCGGCCCGGCATGGTTTCGGCGGAAGGAATGAAGGTACGCAGAGCCGTTTTTATCTCGTTCAGTTCCAGATGCGACACATAAGCAGCCAACGTTGCGGCAAGCACATTATAGATATTGAACTTGGCTTTGCCACCGAAGGTAACTGGTATGTCGGCTACCCGATCGACACGGATTTTGTAGGTGTTTTTGAAGATGGAAACAAAGCCCTCTTCATAAACTGCAGCCAATCCGCCTTTTGAAATGTGCTCTGTTATACGTGGATTATGTTCCTGTAAACTAAAAAAAGCAACCTTGCAGTTCAGGCCGCTTGCCATGTCAAATACCAGGTCATCATCGGCATTTAAAATGGCATATCCCTCAGGGCATACAGTTTTAGGAACCACAGCTTTCACCCGCGCCATCTCTTCTACCGTATTAATGTCGCCCAGCCCCAGGTGGTCTTCAGATACGTTGGTTACGATCCCGATGTCGCATTGCCTGAAGGCCAGACCAGAACGTAACATTCCCCCGCGGGCAACTTCCAGCACGGCATAGTTTACAGTAGGGTCTGTCAGCACAAACTCGCTGCTAAACGAGCCCGTCGTATCGCCTTTAATGATCTTTTTGCCTTGTATATAGATTCCGTCTGTTGTAGTAAAGCCAACTTTATAACCTTTAAAGTTCAGGATATGCGATATGAGCCGCGAGGTAGTGGTTTTGCCGTTTGTACCGGTTATGGCAACTATAGGAATACGTGAGGGCGAACCATACGGGAAAAGCATGTCTATGATCGGTTCGGTCACATTTCTGCGTAGCCCTTCAGTAGGAGCGATGTGCATTCTCAGGCCAGGTGCCGCATTGACTTCTATTACGGCGCCCCTGGTATCGGGTAACGGTATGGCAATGTCATTGGTCATTACATCAATACCGCAGATATCGAGGCCAATAATGCCCGCAATACGCTCTGCCATCAGCACATTATAAGGGTCAACTATATCTGTTACATCGGTGGCTGTACCGCCAGTGCTCAGATTTGCTGTTTTCTTTAAGTACAGGATTTCGCCTTTCGGAAGAACAGTTTGCAGGGTCATGTCCTTTTCCCTTAATATGCCGCGGGTAATGCGGTCTACCTTTATGTGGGTGAGTTCTTTTTCGTGCCCGACACCCCTGCGTGGGTCTTTGTTAACTTTGTTTATCAGTTGCCTTATAGTTGAGCTGCCATCTCCGGTTACCATGGCTGGGGTGCGGCGGGCCGCGGCTATAAACTTGCCGTTAATCACAAGTAAACGGTAATCTTCGCCCTGTATAAACTGCTCTACCATCACTGCCTGGGAGTAGCGCTGTGCTTCGGCAAAACCCCGGGTTGCCTCTTTCCAGGTTTGTATGTTGATGCTTGCTCCTTTGCCCTGGTTACTGTCCAAGGGTTTGGTTACGATTGGGTAGTCCAGCTCGTCGATGGCATCTTCCAGTTCCCGATGATTAAACACAGTTCTGCCTTTTGGTACAGGTATGCCTGCTTCTTCTAGAATCCTTTTGGTCAGGTTTTTATCTCCGGCATTCTCGACAGCAAAAAATGAGGTGTTGCTGCTTAGGGCAGCCTGTATGCGCTTCTGGTAAATGCCATAACCCAGATGGATGTGACTGGTTTGCCTGTTCTGGATATAAGGGATGTTGCGGTTTACGGCTTCCCTTACAATGGCTTCTGTGGTCGGGCCAAAGTATTCGTCTTCCCTGATCTGGTGTAGTTTTGCCACATCCTGGATGATGCTTACTTTCTGGCCCCTGGCCAGCGCTTCTGTAATGCGCACCGCAGCTTCGGCAGCATACATCCCTGCACGTTCTTCCTGGTACGAGAATATAACTGTATCTACACCAGGCTGAGAAGTGGCATAACGCCTGCCGTAACCACTGTCCATACCGGCTATAGTTTGCAGCTCGAGCGCAATATGTTGTACCACCTTGCTGAGTGTTGTTCCTTCTTCAACTAACCGTAAAAAGCCTCCTTGTGTACCCTTTTGAGAGCGGTGCTTGTACATTCCCGGGAACAGTTTCTGAATCTTTTGTGAGAAGTTTGTAAGCTGGTTTGTCTCTACATCCTGCAAATCTTCCAGGTCGAGTTTAAGCACTATAATCTTGGGATGCTTGATGGACCAGTAATTTGGCCCACGCATTATTTTCAGTTCGAGGATCTTCATAAAACCGGGAATGGGTACCTATTGTAAACTTGGTATTAGGTAATTACTTAAAGCAAAAAGGAACAGGCTGTAGCGCGTCTTATTACTATACGAGTAATCAGGAACAGCCGGGCGGAAGAGGGAAATAATTACGTAATAGCACTTCAGAACTTAGTAGTTTAAATAAATTAGTAAGTATTTACACGCTCAGCTATAGTTTCTGAAGCTGATCTGATCATGCCATCTAATGCGAATGCGGTTTGCTGAGATCGGGTTGATATAGTTGGAAGGGAAGAGGTAAGGATGAGTGAATTAACTTTGAGATCATTTGCTGGTCTGGAAACCAAAAAACCCGCTTATCATTTAAAATAAGCGGGTTTTAGCTTTTATTGTTAGTAGCATCTAATTGCCTGACCGTGATTGAGGAAGCTGCTGGCTCAAAACTATAGTTCTTGCTGTGAGCATGGCATTATCGATTTAGTCAGCTTGTCTGGCTCATATTAAACCAGCTCAACATAAAAAGTGGTGCCTTTATTCTCCTTGCTTTCTACCCAAACTCTTCCCTGGTATTTCTGTACAATTTGCTTCACAATGTATAGGCCCAAACCTGTAGTTGTTTCACCTGAGGTACCAGTTCGGCGGGCTTTTGTGAACTTATCAAATATGTTTTCCTGTAATTCTTCTGGAATGCCTATGCCATTGTCGTGCACCTGCAACACGGCTTTATCATTTTCTTTTTTGAGGGTAATGGTTACCTGTTCTCCGGCCCTGGAAAACTTAACAGCATTCGAGAGCAGGTTTTCCAAAAGGCGCATAAACTTTTCCTTCTCAATGTGTGCAAATACAGGCTCATCTGAACTATGGAAAACTATTTTGATGCTTTTTTTTGTAGCGTCTGCATGATGCGTATGGAGGTAATGCCGGATAAGATCTCCTAAATTGATTTCTTCTGCCACCGTAGCCGATGACTCCACTTCACCAATAAGCAGCAAGTCCTGTACAATTTCGAAAGTGCGGTCGGAGGTAGCCATGATCAGGTTGATATATTCGAAAGCCTCCTTATTGCGCTCCGAAACTGCATTGTTACTGTTCTCCAGCGTGTCCTTCAGCAATTCGGCAGCCAGCTTGATATTGTATAGCGGGTTTTTCAGGTCGTGGGCTATCAGGTGCATTATAGTTTCCTGCTTCTCGTATTGCTTCTTCAGCTCCTGCTCCAGCGTCTTGCGGGTATTTATATCTTCAACTATAGTATAGCCCAGAACTTCATTCTGATTCTGAAAAAGAATAGAGGTTACCCGGCACCAAATGATAGCGCCGTCTTTCTTTATCATGCAAACTTCTATCTGGAAAGCGGGAATTTTTTTTGACCAAAGGTGGTCCTGCAGTTCCTTCCAGTGGCCAATAAAATCAGGGTGAGAGAAAGCGGTGATCTTGGTTCCGATCAATTCCTCCTGGTTGTAGCCTAACATATTCTCTAGTGCCTTATTAACACGGATGATTTTCAGGTCTGGAGCAATGATTTTGTTTCCAAGGATAGATTTGTCAAATATAGTTTCGAAAGGGGTCAGCTCGATTATATCCCTCTTTCCGGCTTCTACCTGGTTTTCAAGTCTGTTAGTGTCTGAAGTATTCTCTGCCTGTAAAAGCTTAATTTGCTTGCGAAGTGCAAGCACTTCCTTCTCGAGTTGTGCTACTTTATCATTTGGGCGTAACGTGCCTTTTGTGCTCTCCATAGTTTAAGCAATGTATTAATAAATAAAGATAGTTATAGTTAGCTGCCAAAAGCAAGTGCCAACCCGGCTTCTTTATGCTGTGTTATTTCTTTATCAGCCATCACAAAACCATCTTTTACGAAACTGTTTGCTAGAGCCTTCTGCCAAATTGCTCATACGCAAACTGAAGCTCCTGCTCTAATAAGTTAACTGAATAAATTTTTTGTCATTTTGTAATTTCCCCGTCTACGAACCGAAGGTATTTTAAGGTTGACTAAACATGCGTTTTGACATAAAAGCAATCAACATTTACTAGATCTTCCACCATACGCTAACTGTAAGCATTTGCTCATTTATGCGCTCCCGATGAAGGAAAATATGGATGCTGCAAAGAACAAATCACAGGAATCGTTTTTCCGTTTTACCAGTAGTAATTGTAGCTATAGCGAGGTAAGCAACCCAAACCATTAATCCTGTGTAGTAGCTTTTAGTATAACTATAGTTGTACCACGCAACAAAACTTCAAAAGTATGGCAGCTCAACATAAATCTTCTAAAGCAAAACCGCAGCACCTGGGGCTGCCTGTACCCAAAAGTATACTGCTGGCCATTGGCGGCAAAGAAAGTAAAAGTGAAGACGAACGCCCCGAGTCGCAGAAAGAGAATAACAGCTTTATAAGTGAGGAAATACTGAAGCGATTTGTAAAGGAACTGAAAGGCACTAAGCCGATGATCCTGGTTGTGCCGGCTGCTTCCAGCGATCCTGTTCCGGTTACCCGAGAGTATAAAAAATTATTTAAGAGCCTGAGAGTTGATAACATAAAAGTAGCAGACATAGCCACCCGCGAAGATGCCAAAGCCCCTGAGTTAATAGAACTTGTAGATAAAGCTGCCGGCATTATGCTAACCGGCGGCGACCAGCTACGGCTTACTTCTATACTTGGAGGTAGCCCGTTTCTGGAACGCATTAAAACGCTATACCAAAGAGAAGTTGGTAGTGGCAGGAACTAGTGCCGGAGCGGCAGTAATGTCTGCAAACATGATTTACAAAGTAGAAGCACAGGGAGGTATGCTGAAAGATCAGGTAAGCGCCACTGCAGGACTTGATTTGCTTAAGAATGTAGCTATTGATACCCATTTTATAGACCGGGGGCGCATTGTGCGTATGGCGCAGACTGTAGCGCAAAACCCGGGGTGCATTGGCATTGGCCTGGAAGAAGATACTGCGATACTAGTAAAAGACGGGCGGGAGATTGAAGTGATAGGCAGTGGCCTGGTTACGATCCTGAATGGAATGGATATAAGCAGTACCAATATTTATGAGATAGAAGAGGGAGAGCCTTTTACGATTTACGACCTGAAAATGCACTTACTGGGAAGCGGTAAAACCTATACCATCCCGACCTTTAATGCCGACCTGGATAAGAAGAGTAAATGAGTTTTCATTTGGCTGTTTTGATCTTCTAAAACATATTTATAATGAGAAAGCAAAATGTAGTTCCGTTTGTGGTACCGAGGAGATGAATACTTTGATGAGCAGCACAAACAATTATTTAAGGCGTTTTAGCTCCGGCAAACTGACAGGTTTTATCACCATCGGTACTTTTTCTACTTCCACATTGCTGGTATCAAGCCCGAACCATTCTACTTCTGATGGAATAAACTGCTTGATAAAGAAATACCATTCCATGATCTTTCTTTCCTTAAAAGGCAGGTCGTTTTCTTTGGATAAGAACTTTTCCATCACAACAAATCTGAAATCCCCCATAACATTATACCGGTTCAGCGACTCGTAGCGGCTCCGTATATCTATTTCTCCGTTATGAACCATTTCTTCTACCACTTTCCTGAAAAAGAGATTAATGCGCTGTTCTACCCTGAATCCCAGTTTAAAGTCAATGCGCACTATATCGTCCTTCTCAATAATTCTTACTTTATAGGCCATCGTGTAAGGGCTGTCGGTAGTAGAGACGTGTATAAACCAGTATATATCAGCCCGTTTGGGTCGCTTCTGAAATATAGAGTATATAATTTTTGATTCAATTTCACGGGGATGCTGGGCGCCCGTCATAAAAACCAGGTGTGTCGCATATTTCGGAATACTATAGTCATTGCTCAGCTCTTTCAGTGCCGGGAGGTATTCTTTAAACTTTACTTCATCATTCAATCTTCTCTTAATCTCAAACGCCTTTATCCAGATATACATGATTGTAATCAGTAAACCAGCAATAACTAGCGACACCCAACCTCCATGCTGAAATTTTTCGAGGTTGGCGATCATAAATCCACCTTCGATCAGTAAATAGAAGCTGAACAAACTACCTGCTATGGCAACAGATTTATACTTGAAGAACAGATAGAAGCTCAGCAAAGTAGTGGTAGACAGCATTGCCAGTGTAATAGCTAAGCCATAGGCGGCTTCCATGTTGGCAGATTCCCTGAAATAGAGTACAATGCCCACGCAACCTAACCACAAAAGCCGGTTGATGCTGGGGACATAAAGCTGGCCTCTTAAGTTGGTAGGGAACTCAATTTTAACTTTAGGCCATAAATTAAGCCTGGTTGCCTCGCTGATAAGCGTAAAAGATCCGCTGATAAGCGCCTGGCTGGCAATAATAGCAGCTATAGTTGCAATAGTGATTCCTATCAGTAAAAACCAGGAAGGCATGATCCCATAAAATGGATTTGTGTTAAGCTGTTCTCCTTCCTGCAGCATAAGCCAGGCACCCTGGCCAAAGTAATTCAGCAACAGGCAAGTCTTAACAAAGATCCAGCTTATCCGGATATTTGGTCTGCCGCAATGCCCTAAGTCAGAATATAAAGCCTCGGCGCCGGTTGTACACAGAAAAACCGCACCGAGCAACCAGAACCCGGAAGGATAATTGACAAGCAGGTTATAGGCATGAACCGGGTTTAACGCAGCTAATATTTCAGGATGATGCGCCAGCGATAAAAAGCCTAATAACCCCAGCATTGAAAACCAGATGAGCATTATGGGGCCGAATATTTTGCCAACAATTTCGGTTCCGAAGCTTTGTAGTAAAAATATGCCCGTGATGATGGCAAGTATGATGGGTATAGTAGGAAGTTCAGGGTAAAGAATGCGAAGCCCTTCTATAGCTGAGGACACCGAAATAGGTGGTGTAATGATGCCGTCTGCCAGTAGTGCAGCCCCGCCTAGTATAGCAGGTATTACAAGCCAGGTCGCCCTTTTCCGGACCAGGGTGTAAAGTGAGAATATGCCACCCTCCCCGTTGTTATCAGCCTGCAAAGTCAGGATCACATATTTTAGTGTAGTCTGAAGTGACAGGGTCCAGAAAACACAGGAAATACCTCCATAAATCAAGTGCTGGCTGATTGGTCTGTCGCCAACTATAGCTTTCATCACATAAAGCGGGGAAGTACCAATATCACCGTAAATGATACCCAATGCTACTAGCAAACCTGCCCCGGTTACATGCCTGGTACTAACACTGCTCATATGATTTTGTCATAGTATATAGAACAATGTGTTTACGGTAATGGCAATTTTTCGGGCTAATCCTGGTACACAGATGGTTTCAGTGATTTGGTTGCCCGCAGAACTATAGTGTAAGGTACTTTTGCCGTAGGATGTGGTATGAAGTACATGCGCACTGCTGCCTTCTAATTATCCGGGAGCCGGGGATAAACTATAGTATGGAGGAAGAAAATTAACTGGTTCGCATTATCATAATACCTACCAGTTATGTATTGCTTTCGATGAGTTGGGATGTACAGAGAGTATGTTTGACAAACTTAGATAGCAAGAACTATTTTATACACTTCGTGTCAAATCTGCTTTCGTTTGCTTCCATTTTTAAAGGCACCCGTATATTGCATCAAATCAGAACAAGCTTGATATGGCAGCTCATCCTATCCAATTGGTTAACTGCTTTATAGCCTTTAGCAAAAAAAATACTTTATGGATAACTATATATTCATGTTTAAGTGCAAGTATTTGCCAATTGTTATACGTATTTACGTTTTATGAATCTGCAAATCACCTCAACTACTAAATCGGTAGATACTACTAACCGACCGTACGCTATCCGTTTTAGTGAACCTCTAAGTCTGATCGAGATCCAATGGGAAAAAGCGGTGGGTTCTGAAGAGCTTCATGAATCATTAGCGCATCTTTTACAGGAAATTGACGAAAAGGAGCCTCGTTTTCTAATCGCTGATACCCGCCTTTTAAGTAGTTTGGGAGCTGATGACCAGAACTGGATCAGGAATTCATTTTTACCTGCTTTAAATACATCTACTGTTACAAAGTTTGGTCGGGTTACAGAGCCGGACGTATTCACACAGGCAGTTCTGGATAGTATCCTGGATTATGTTCAGTTTGAGAGATTCTTCGGTTGTAGCATGCGGTCATTTCCCGATCGTGAGTCGGCCCTGGAATGGATTTATGCTTTTTAAAAAATACAAAAGCCCTGCAGAAGACGCTACAGGGCTAAATGTATAACACAAACAACCAACAACTTTTGTATCACCAAACGGTGAGTGATTACTTAGACATAAATGTTTGCTGCTCATAGCACTGCGAAAATTCTGTAACTCCTACAAAATATCCGCCTATGAAAATACCAGCACCCCTGCTCACAGCCTGTTCGCAGGCATAATAATCTATAACACCTCCATCTATCGTCGCAAAGTCTACCACGTCAGCGGGCATTTCTACTGCCTGATATACCGGAGCAGCTACTTTTCCTTTCGGTTGGTTAGCTTTGTTCGCGAGGCTATAAGTAGATTCCATAGAGGGTGTCATTATGTTTTCCTTAACAATATTAGTTCATGGCAACTTCAGGGAATAGGAAATGTGTTGCGGGTTTTTAACTAGGATTAAACATATAAACCATTGTATAGTAATTTATATATAGCTCAATAACTATATTATGGCAATAAACTATAGGATGTGGTTTATGTAAAAAGTAACAAGCAACTAAATGATGTTAGTCAAAAAGGTGGGGTATATGGCAAAAAGTAACTTTTTGTACTTTTACCTAGCCTGATAAAGCCTTATTAAGTGATAGCTTATAGTCTGTAAAGCCAATACAGTAAGAGCCAGAAAGGCACCTGGAAAGGCCAGAAGCCACCATGCAGACAGGTTTTGCCTGATACTTCCGATCAGTCTGCCCCAACTGGCAAAGTCTGCCGGGAACCCGATGCCCAGAAACGAAAGGGTAGATTCGATAGCTAACAGGCTTGCAACTCCAAAAACAAAAGATACTACAACCGGTGTTACCATGTTGGGCAAAGCCTCTCTTATGATAACGTGACGGTGCCTCATGCCTGTACTGAGGGCCGCTTCTATGTAAGGTAACTGTACAATACGTAACATCTCGGCACGTGCAAGGCGGGCAGTGCCTGTCCAGTAAGTGCAGATAAAAACAACAGAAAGTAACAAAACCGAAGGACTTGCAAAGGCCGCAATACCTATAAGTAACATCATGCGCGGCAGGCTGGCAAGCAACTCAGTTAGGCGCAACATAAAGCTGTCGACCGGTATGGCTATAGTATAGCTGGAAGGCAAGAACCGTTTAAGAACAGGATAGAGTACAAGCCATAGAGCAAACCAGATTCCCAGTCCGGTGGCTATAGTTGTATAGGTAATATGAATAGGTAATGCTTGTATACTCGCCTGCACAGGCACATACCCCAGGTAATATAATCCAGAGACTATAGTGCAGCTAACTATAAAAGCTTTCAGGTAGCTTATTCTTAACTTATAGTTGCCATAGTAGCCAGCTACAACACCTATAGTTGTACCCAGAAATGCCGAAAGTAACATTACCGGTATGGCAACAGATAAGCCGTTTCGGGCGCCGTGCAGCAGGTTCGCCAGCACATCACGCCCTAGTTGATCGGTGCCAAGCAAATGCTGGCTGTTTATGAAAGGTTTCTGGAAGGTATGTTGCAGGTCCAACTCGTTTGGCAAATAAGGCAAAGGCAGCACCGGAAGTGCCAGAATAAGCATTAGCAGCAACAGCAGGTATACTGCTGCCAGTTTAAAACTCCACCTGGTTTTGTAGAGATGCCCGATGTTACGAATCAAAGCTTTCATGCAGCGCGCCTCCCAATTCTTGGATCAGTGGTTGCATAAGCAATATCAGCTAAAATATTGGAGAACATTTTGACAATCGCAACCAACACCATCACACCAATTATTACCGGGAAATCGCGGGCAAGTACACTACTAACCAGTAACCGGCCTAAGCCTGGTATTGCAAAAATAGTTTCGATCACAACAGTTCCGGCAACAAGTGCAGGCAGCATGTCGGATAGTACTGTGATTACCGGAAGCAGTGCATTTTTAAGGGCATGCTTTGTTACGACTTGCCCCGAAGGCAGGCCTTTGGCGCGCGCCGTCCGGATGTAGCCCGCCTGCAAAGTACCTGACAGGTAATTATAGAACTGGTTGGTAAGGTACGGCACATTATTTAATGTAAGGCAGAACACAGGCAATATCAGGTAGGGCGCCTGCGACAGCCAGATATGTTCGGAGCCGGGCAAGCTGATGCCTAGACCAAACACAGGGAAAACCTGCCAGGCATCAGGATTAGCCAAAAGCAATAAAAGCAACAGCGAGAAAACAAACAGCGGCATACTGTCCAGCACAACAAGTGTAGCCAGCAATGGCTTTCTAAGTTTCTTGCCCGTATCCTGTACCATCCAGATGCCTGCACCAAGTGCTATAGCTATAGTTAGCGCCAGGCTGACAAAGCTGATGACCAGCGTAGTGGTGCCTGCCTCCCGGATAACGATTGTAACCGGTTTTGCATTTACAAAAGAGGTTCCGAGGTTTCCCTGCAAAAGATCATTTAGCCAGAAATGATATTGATTGTGCAGGCCATGCCATTCTGGGTCAGGTACAAGGTAACTATAGCCTGTGTTATGCTGTAAGTTAATAGGTGCTAACGAGAAGTAGAATACTGGCAGATCTTGCCGCGTACGCTTAAGTAGTTCGTTATAAGCAGCTGCCCGGCTGGTATGGTTGCTCTGACTGTAAAAACCCTCCTGCGACTGCAGCATCTTTTCCTCGCCAAAAGTGCCCGGCAACATACGGCTCAGCATAAAAACAGCCGACAACATAAGCCAAACAAGTACAAGCGCCGACAGAAACTTTTTTACAAGTAAAGATGCGCGCATACACAAACTACTTTTTAAGCATAAAGGCACTCACATCGTAAGTAGGCTGCAGCCCCGATACTTTTGTGTTCTGGAAGCGGTTATGGATGGCAATACGCTCTTTCTGGTAATAAAGCGTCAGAAAAGTAGCTTCATCCTGCATCACTACCTGCAATTGCTTAAGAAGGGCAGCTTTTTCTTTTTTGTCTGATGCTTTGTTGATGTCGTCCAGTAACTTGTCTGTTGCTGCATTTCCGAAGCCTGTATAGTTTGTCCCACCTAAAGCAGCATAAGATGTATGCAGGATAGGTTTAAAGTTGAAGGCAAACGGATTACCATTTATTGGTCTGAAGAATAGTTCAAAAGTATGGTTTCGTGAGTTCTGCGAGAAAAGACCGCTTTCCTGAGCCTCTACCTGTACCGGAATACCCAGTTTACCTGCACTATCTTTAAAAATCAGCGCAGTGGTTTCTACTACATTGTTTCCGGCTTTGTAAATGGCGGTTATAGTTAGTTGCTGTTCTTTACCATCTATCGTTTTATACCAGCCCTTGCTACGCTGCTGCCAGCCAGCCTGCTCAAGCAGCTGTTTGGCTTTGGTAATGTCGTATTTATAAGGCTTTAATCCTGTGTTATAGTATTCTGTTACCGCAGGCGGCACTATGCCTACAGTTGGGGTGGCGTAAGACTGTTGTGTAACTTTTATGATGTTTTCAGTATCCAGCAGGTGCGCAATGGCCTGTCGCGTGCGCTTATCCTTAAACTTAGGCAACCGGCTATTCAGGCCGGTATAAATAGCTGCATATGAGTCCGGGGTATGCAGGTTATAGTCTTTTAAGACGCCTTGGTTCTGCTTTAGTTCATCAAAATCCAGTGCGGGAATATCGCTCAGTACATCCAGTTGCTGGTTTTTTAGGGAGAGGATGGCAGTAGTGTTATCAGGAATAACATGAAAGATGATGCGTTCTGGATTAGCTGTAAGGTTAGAGATCTCCAGATTGTTTCCCCACCAGTTTTCTTTCCGGCGAAGCATTACGGATTGCCCCGGTATCCACTCTTCAAGCAGATAACCGGCGCTACCTTGTAATATCTTGCCACTATTATTGTATACCGGTGTATTAAAGCGGGCCGCATAAGCCTTTAGGTAATCATTGTTCTCAAGCTTGGAAAGGCTGTCTGAGAATGCGGCTACCGGTATGTTCTTAAGTTGTTGTTCTGGATCGTATAGGTAGGCTGGCAGTATAAAGAAATCTCCGGAAAGCAATTCCATTTCAGGTGTGAAGCCATCACACACAAAAGTAAATTTCCGATTATTCGCTTTATCCGGCAACAGGTCCCTTATAAAAGCTACCTGCGGTTTAATGTGCTCGTTCTGCAATAAGGGTGCTTTAAGCACCTTAAGCGTAAAAGCTACGTCGTCCGATGTTACAGCCGTCCCGTTTGCCCACCTGGCTTCTTCGCGGATTTCGTAGGTAATGTAAGTTACAGCGTCTTTTTGCTCTATGTGTGGCATGCTCTTGGCCAACACTGGTTTAAGCTGTCCATCAGCCAAATCCGGTCCCAATAAGCTTTGGAACAAGAGGTTGTTGATCTGCATGCCGGCAGCATCGGAGAAGTTTATAGGGCTTAATGTGTGCGGCTCAGCGGCCAATCTTACCCTAACTACATCTGGTTGCTCCTGCGGTTGCGGTTGCGAGCAAAAAGAAAAAAGTAATACAAAACTTAAGAAAAATACGGAGAGGTTCCTCATCTCGAAAATGTCCTTTGGCTAAAAGTAATCTTCAGCAAGATAAGGAAAAGCGTATTAAGTTTTCTTAATTAATCATACCAGTTGCCTGTGCCACCTTCTACGTTGGTGCTGCCATCTGGAGGAGTTGTTGACTGGCTTGTCTGATGCGATTGAGCTTTGATTTCCTGAGCTTTTTTCTCGGCAGCAACTTTGTCCGGGTTAACGCCTCCTAAAATTGTTGCGATTTGCAGAATTACGGAAACTACGATTTCTATCATGGCTTTTTATGTTATTGTGTTTTAATTCCTGAACAAATATTTCGGAATTACTCGTTACAGCCAAGGAATATTAAACTATAAAAGTAACTATGATATAATAATGAAAGTGTTGAAAGGATTTGATGTAATAGCGTATTATATTATAAATAATACTAGATTTATGAATCTGTATATATTATTAAATTGAGTTTTATAACATAATGCTCTAAAAGCTAGCCAGCCTTTTACTGCTATTATCTTAAAATCAGGCAGCAGCAGCATTAAATTATGCTCTTTAGCAGGGCAATAACTATAAATAAATATAAAAAACCAACTGCTCATGCAGGAGATTCAGCAATTATTCAGAGTGCTTTATAGTTTGTCTTCCAAGCCTGGTGTGGGAACAATACCATACAAAAACAAGGGCTTGGAGGGTATATTTATACAGGGCATAACACAAGGCAAATTTGCTTCCGATTCTGAAGCAGCCACTCGTTTGTATGGCACAGATCAGACAGATGTGCGGTATAAAATGCTTAAGCACAGAGTAAAAAAGAAGCTTTACAATGCCCTGCTCACAGTTGAGATAAATTCAAACAAAAGCCAGCTGCAGAAAGAAGTAGAATGCGCACGTCTTATTACCATTGCCAAGTTGTTGTTTAAGCAAACTGAGTACAACTTGGTTTTGGGGTTATGCAGTAAAGCAATTGCCATCTCGCAGGAGTATCAGTTTAATGAGTTGCTGCTAAGCGCGTACGAGCTGGAACTGGCAACACTTACAAATCAGGGCACTCTTAAAACTTACAATGTAAAACGGGAGACATACCTAAAACAACTTAAGATTGTAACATTAGAGAAAGAAGCTTTAAGTTTTTATCAACTGGCAAAAGCGCACCTGCGGAGTACGGTAAAGGTGCGGAAAGCCCTGCTGAATGAACTACCCGGAATTGTAAACAGGCTAAGTGAGATAGTAGGGGAAATCAATTCTTTTGAAAGCTACCTGGCTTATTATAAAACTTCAATTCTATACTACGAGCTTATCGGCGATTTTTCTAAAATCATTACTATTACAAAAGAGGCGAATAGTAAATTAGAGAGCGGACAGATTAATGCCCAACGTTTTGATACTGCCTATAACGCTTATATATTAGTTTATGCTCATTTAAGGGCAAAAGACTACAGCCAGGGCTTGTTTTATGCGAACAACTACTATAGCCTTTTCGATAATACAACCAGAAACTGGTTCTCTTATATGGAGAATTATTTTCTATTAGCTGTGCATGCCAAACAGTATGAACTGGCCGTGATTTTATTACACAGGGTACGGATTAATACTAATTTTAATACAATTTCTAACGACGCAAAAGAGAGGTGGCAGCTGTATACGGCATACCTGTATTTTATAGACCCGAAAGCCCCTGTTTTAAAAGACTTCAATTACCAGAGTTTTATAAATTCAATTACAGAATACAGCAAAGACAAGCAGGGCTTTAACGTAGCAATTCTTATTCTGCAATTTATGTATTTTCTTAAAAAAGGTGATTCAGAAGGTCTTCTATACAGAATCGAGAGCCTTAAGAAATATATTTTGACGCACCTTAAAGACACATTCAGCTTAAGGAGTAAGCTTTTCCTAAAATTGCTCATGCTAACGGTTACCGAAGATTTTGATGCAGCATCGTGTCGGATTAAAGGAGCGAAGCATTATCAGAAACTGATCGAGACACCTACTCCGGGCGATGCTTATGCTGAGATAGAAATTGTGCCATATGAGCACCTATGGGAATTAATTCTGGAAGCAATGCCGAAAGGAGCTATTTAGCAATGGAAGAACTGAAGAGGCTTATTGATATCCTGGAAAACCATAACATAGCTGTAGGGCCAAACAGCGAGCTTGTCTCTGAATTAACCAGTTTAGACGTTCGTTTATACCAACTGGCGAAAGACTATAATACAGAGCTGGAAGAAGAAGTAATAAAACAGCTCTACGGCACAAATACCAAGGCCAGTGCATTCAGAATGCTTAAATCTAGGTTGAAAAGAAAGCTTTTTAACCAGGTCTTATTTATCGACATACAGAATCTATCGGTTTCGCCTGAGTTCAGAAAAGCCGAACTTGAATGCCAGAAAGACCTTTATATAATAAATACCCTGAGAGCGATAGGAGATGAAAAGCTTGCTCAGTTGAACCTGCAAAAGGTGCTGACACTGGCGCAGGATATGCAGTTTACCAAAGTTCAGATTGATATATACGAAACACTCAGGTTGCTATATGCAGCGGATGGATATAGTCGCAGAAAATTTTCAGAATGTACAGATAAACTGGATGAGCTATATAACCTTCGCAATATTGAGGAAAAAGCTGATCGTATCTTCTATAACATCAGGTTTATTCTAAAACTGGGGGTAGAAGAAAACAAAAAATACCAAATAGAGCTGCTTGACGCAAAGGAGCAACTACATGCTCTGTGGCAAGAATCAGGTCTGAACTCGATCTTCCGAAGGTATCACCGCCTGACACTTTTTTATCTGGAAGGAAAAGGAAACGCGGGGGAGCTTATAGATTTCCTGCAATACACCTTTAAACTATATGAGCAGGGCAAGATTCATAAAGCGTACTACTCAATAACTTTTAACAAATTTATGCTTGTTTATGCCTATCTGAAGAACCAGGACTATACAACCGGTTTAGCAGAAGCAGAAAAACTGGCACAGGTAATGGAAACCGGATCAAGGAACTGGTTTGCTCACTTGGAGAATTATTTCTTGCTGGCCGTACACGACAAAGATTACAAAAAAGCTGAAGCCCTACTGCTGGAGGTTTTTGAAAATAAATATTTTCAGGATAATAATCTTTTCAGCCAGGAAAGATGGTCAATGTATTACCAGGTTTACCACTTTATTTCTGGTTTTACTATTCCTGTAAAGCTGATAAAGAAACTGCAGGTAGTGCCCCAGGATAAAAAGGGCTTTAACCTCTGGCGGCTGATACTGGACTTTATGCTGGCACTGCAGGATAAAGATCCTGAAGCTATAGGGCGTGAAACGGAGCGTGTAAAAAAGTTTATGGCTAAATACCTGGTAAACAAAGAGGATGCACGCTCTAAATATTTTCTGAAGTTGTTGTTGTTGGCTGGCCGTGAATATGATAATGCCCAAACCTGCCGCAAAAAAGGAACCTATCTGTTTGAAAAATTGAAGGAGGCGCCTATACCGGGTTATGCTTATGCCGAAACTGAGATTGTTCCATACGAAGACCTTTGGGAAATCATTTTGCAAAAGCTGGACGCTGTTAAATAGTTAACTATAGTTTATGCTGGCATGAATCGGATTTTTAATATCTTAACGCATGCAAAAGAACAACCCAACTATAACCAATGCCTGGTGCTTTTACGACTGGGCCAACTCGGTTTACTCGCTGGTTATTACCTCTACTATTTTTCCAATATACTATAGCGCTGTAGCCACCAACCCTGAAACGCAGTCAACTTTAGTTAATTTCCTGGGGTTTGAGCTGGAGAGTTCGGTACTGTTCTCTTACGCTGTCTCGGGCGCATTTTTGATCATCGCGCTTCTTAGTCCGTTTCTCACAGCCATAGCCGACTATAGTGGCCGCAAAAAGCTGTTTATGCAGCTGTTTTGTTACCTTGGTTCGCTGTCTTGTATTGGTTTGTTCTTTTTTACGCGCGATACCTTTACATTGTCGGTTATACTTTTTGTTCTGGCATCAATAGGTTTTAGTGGCAGTATCGTTTTCTACAACGCTTACCTGCCCGAGATTGCTACCGAAGACCAGTTTGATAAACTAAGTGCCCGCGGCTTTTCTATGGGCTATGTGGGCAGTGTGCTGCTGCTGATCTTTAACCTGGCCATGATACAGCAACCGGAGTGGTTTGGAATTGCTGCTGATAACAAGAGCCTGCCGCCACGCATTGCTTTTTTAACGACAGGCCTGTGGTGGTTTGGTTTTGCGCAATACTCATTTTATCACCTGCCCAGCAATGTATACAACCGCAAACCAAAAGGCAGTTGGATTCTAAATGGCTTTAAGGAACTTCAGAAAGTCTGGGCCCAGGTAAAGCAACTACCCATGCTGAAACGTTTTCTGCTTGCTTTTTTCTTTTACAACATGGGTGTGCAAACGGTTATGTATGTGGCTACCATCTTCGGAATTGAAGAGTTGGACCTGGAAGAAAGCGCACTGATCTTAACAATCCTCATCATACAACTGGTAGCCATTGCTGGGGCCTATGGTTTTGCTTTTCTATCAGGTAAATATGGTAACATCAGGGCGCTTATAGTTGCTGTTATCACCTGGATTGGCATCTGTATAGGCGCTTATTTTATTCGTGGTGAATTTGATTTTTATGTGCTGGCAGCTATAGTTGGCTCTGTGATGGGAGGTGTACAGTCGCTGTCGCGGTCTACTTACTCTAAGCTGATACCGGCTACAACTATAGACCACGCTTCCTTTTTTAGTTTTTATGATGTTACCGAGAAAGTATCTATCGTTTTAGGAACGCTGGCTTATGGGTTGGTGGCACAGCTAACGGGCTCTATGCGCAACAGTATTCTGGCCCTGATTATATTCTTTGTGCTTGGGCTGATCTTCCTGTCGATGGTACGCTGGAAACGGGCAATAGGAGCAGAACAGGACGTAAAGGTAAATGTAGCCTCGTAAACTATAGTTTCAACTATAAACCTTCCAAGCCCCTCCTAAAAACAGGAGGGGTTTTTATTTTCTGATTCTGCAGCACTTTTTGCTGGAGCGGATCTGTAGTCCGGGAATAAATATAAAGTCGGATTTGCAATCCAACTGGGCGGGACGCCTAGCTATAGTTAGACACCAGCGTGGGCACTCGCACCATATTATAACGTAGCATCCTCGTTTCGAAAGCATTCGAAGTGTGAGCCATCTTGTGACATAACGCCAAGTAAATCGCAACTATAGTTTCGATAAATATCTAAACTATAAACTATAGCTTACGCGGCCAGATGCTGTGGGTAGCTCACACTCACCAGAGGTGAGCGTGGGCATTAAACAGATGCGAAAAACTAATTCGATAGTGGTATAAACAATAGCCTTTAAAACAAAAACGCTGCTGCAAATTATTGCAGCAGCGTTTTCTATAGTTTATAGTTGCTTTTACTTTTTGTAAACCTGCGTACCGTTAACATAAGTGTAGAGCACCTGCAGGTTGCGCATTTTCTCCGGAGCAACTGTCATCAGGTCATCTTCCAGAATCACAAAGTCAGCGAATTTACCGGCTTCTATAGTTCCTTTTTCATTCTCTTCAAAAGCTGCTTTTGCTGCCCAGATCGTCATACCGCGCAACGCATCTTCACGTGTCAGAGCATTCTCCATCTGGAAACCACCATTAGGCCAGTTTTTGGCATCCTGGCGGGCAACTGCCGCATGGAACGTGTAAAGCGGGTTAATGTGCTCTACCGGGAAATCGCTGCCTAGTGGAATCCAGTTGTTTTGCTGCATTAATTCTTTGAACGGATAAGCGTGTTTTATACGCACATTGCCCAATCTGTCGCCTGCCCAGTACATATCCGAGGTGGCGTGCGTAGGCTGCACCGATGGTACAATGTTATACTGTCCGAACTTAGCCATGTCTGCCGGGTTCACGATCTGAGAGTGCTCAATTCTCCAGCGTTTATCGTTTTTGCCACCTAGTACTTCGCCATAAATATCCAGCAACAATCGGTTTGTAGAATCACCGATCGCGTGCGTGTTCATCTGGAAATCTGACTTAGCCAATTGTGCAGCTATATCTCTGAACTCCTGCTCCGTAGCCAGCAGAAAACCATAATGGCCTGCTTTGTCGTGGTAAGGCTTTAGTAAGGCAGCACCGCGTGAACCAAGCGCACCATCACCATAGATCTTAAACGACCGTACATTAAGCCTGTCGGTTTTGTAGATACCGTTTTTCAGGTAGTAATCCAGGTTCGGTTTAGTCGGGTTCAGCATTACATACACACGCATCTGCAGCTCGCCGCTCTTGTGCATGGCATCCATCAGGTCGGCAGTACTTTTATCTAAACCGGCATCGGCCAGCGAAGTTAAGCCGACAGCAAAGCAGTTTTTCTGCGCATTAATCAAAGCCTGACGTTGCTCTTCTTCATCGGGCTCCGGAATTTTAGCAGTTACCAGGTCAATGGCATTGTCGATCAGGATACCGGTCATTTTGCCTTTCTCCACTTCAACCAGGCCACCCACCATTTTAGTAGTAGGCGTAATGCCAGCCAGGTCCAGCGCCTTTTGGTTAACTATAGCTGCGTGCCCATCTATGCGGGTAAGAATAACCGGCGTATCCGGGAAAAGCACATCCAGTGTATCCTTGGTCGGGAATTCCTTTACAGCCCAGTCGTTCTGGTCCCAGCCTCGGCCGGTAATCCAGTCTGTATCCGGGTATTTCTCACGCTGCTTCGTAACCCGCTGCACTACCTCCTTAAACGACTCCGTATCAACTAGGTCTGCAGACTGCAGCGACAAACCGTAGCGGTAGAAGTGTGCGTGGGCATCGTTAAAGCCCGGGTAAATGGCTTTTCCTTGCACATCCAACTCCTCCGTTGCCTTATACTTGTTGCGGATCTCTTCTGTAGTGCCAACAGCCAGTATTTTACCGTCTTTCACAGCAAAGGCCTCAGCTTTATAGAAGTTATCGTTTACCGTATAAACCGTGCCATTGTAAACTATAAAGTCTGCAGTTTCGGAGGCTGTTTGGGTGCTGGTACAACTGCTTAGTAGGGTAGAGCCGAGCAGTATGGCCGCAGCAAAGGTGCGTAGCATTTTTTTCATGTTTTTTGCTTATTCGAAGCGCATGTGTTTTACAGATTCACCAGAGTTCTTCAGCTCAATCAGCGAATCAATGCCAATACTTAAGTGCTTTTCAACAAAAGAAGTAGTTACCAGTTTATCGCTTTCTGATGTTTTCACGCCTTCAGGAATCATCGGGTTATCAGACACCAGCAGCAGTGCACCGTGTGGTATTTCATTAATAAAGCCTACTGTAAAAATAGTGGCCGTCTCCATGTCGATACCCATGGCGCGAATCTGGCGAAGATAATCTTTAAAGTCTTCGTCGTGCTCCCAAACGCGGCGGTTAGTGGTATACACCGTTCCGGTCCAGTAGTCAAGCTCGTGTTTTTTGATCATGGATGACACAGCACGCTGCAAACGAAACGACGGCAGAGCAGGAATTTCAGGTGGCAGGTAATCATCAGATGTACCCTCGCCACGGATTGCTGCAATCGGAAGTATAAGGTCACCGATCTGAGTTTTACGCTTCAATCCACCGCATTTGCCAAGGAACAAGGCTGCTTTTGGTTTGATAGCAGAGAGCAAATCCATTACTGTTGCTGCCATAGCGCTACCCATACCAAAATTTATAATGGTAATGTTATTGGCTGTTGCGGTTTGCATCGGCTTGTCTAGACCGTTGATTTCAACTTCAAAACGGTCGGCAAACATGCGCACGTAATTTATAAAGTTAGTGAGCAGAATATACTCACCAAACTCGTTGAGTGGCACACCCGTGTAGCGGGGCAACCAATCATTAACGATCTCTTCTTTCGTCTTCATAAAATAAATATACTTAATTAGATATAAAAAATCCGCCTTGGCAGCCGGTGCTGCGGGGGCGGAGCGTCAGAAAATGGCTAACTTGCACTATGGATGCACTCAATCTGCCACCTTTCGAACACAAAATTACAAAATCCGGGGCGAATTATCTCATTTTTGATATACTCCGTCGTAAGAATATAGTTCTAACCCCGGAGGAATGGGTGCGGCAGCATTTTTTGCATTACCTTCTAAACAGCCTTGGTTACCCCAAAAGCCTGATCAGTATCGAGCGCGGTACCACATACAACAAGTTGCAGAAACGCACTGATTTGTGTGTATACGACACTTCTGGTAGTCCTTATATGCTGGTTGAGTGCAAAGCAGCTGCTGTACCTATTACGCAGGATGTAGTAAAGCAGGTGTCGGTATATAATCAAACTATAAAAGCGAAGGTTGTAGTTATTACCAATGGTCTAGATCATTACTGCTGGCTTGTTGATTTTGAATCGCGTCAGTTTAAGCCACTTCAGGAGATTCCGGTTTATAATAAGTTATAGTATCTATATTGTCATGTCGAGCGTTAGTCGAGACATCTTATATGGCCTATAGCTATCTATAGTTGACAACTCGACACAAGCAGTTTGTTCTATAGTTTCCTCTTATCCTAAGAGCTTTACTCACCTATATGTTTCATCTCTAGCTTTGGTGCGCTCACGGCCGCGGGGCCCCGTCTTCGGGCATCGCGCTGCTGCCTTCTTGCTATCCTCGTGCCTCGGATTGGCTGCGCCACCGCAACAAGTCAAAGGCGCTCAACCCAAAGACTGAAATCACTCGATAGCTAAGCTATAGTTTAGTGAGCAGCTATAGTTGCATCGCCTTTCCGTGGTGGTAGTTTCTTGGGGCAGGCTGCGCCTGCCTATTCGTGGTCTGTAACTATAGCAAAAGCAGAATTCCCCTCTTGGGAGGGGTAAGGGTGGGTTAGAACACTAACTATAGAACTATAGATCAATTATAGTAGTAACAGAAAATTCCCCGCCTTAGGTAAGGAGGGGATAGGGGTGGTTGGACCAACGCCAACTATAGAACGACAGCCGCAACTATAGTAAATACCCCGATCCAAGAAATCCACTAATCCCCTTAGCCACCGGTTCAAAAAACTACACGTTACAGCAATTGCTTTATAACCTTAGCCAGCTCACCAGTTAATGCTCTTCGAGAGAAACGAGCGTGGTTAATGTAAGGAAGATCCAGGTTCGGATTGATTTTCCAGGCTTTGCTCATCTGGGTCATGTGGTCCAGCATCAGGTCGTAGGCTGTGTAGTGGAACAAGCGGCCTGCTCCGCATTCGTCTATGATCTGGTCCATGGCTGAGTGCACAGGGCCTAAAGCAACTATAGGTTTATTGGATGCTAAATACTCAAACAGTTTGCCAGGTACGTTAGCGTACACACTATCTACCTCTGCAATAGAGAGCAGCAGCACTGTACTTTCCATCATGTACTTTATGGCTTCCTGGTGCGGTACATACGAGATGTATTCTGTGATGCCTTCCAGCCCTGCTTTTGCAATTCTTTGTTTTACGCCATCCGATACCTTGCCTACAAAACGGAGTTTATAGTTTATTTCGCTGTGCGTTGAGAGCAAATTGGCAATCACTTTCAGGAACACATCGATGTTATAGTTCTCAGCAATGGTGCCTGTATAGGTGATCAGGAAGCAATCTTCCGGCGGATTGCTCTGGAAGATAAAATCGTCTTCGTCGTAACCATTTGGTATCACATGAATCTTATCGGCTGTAATGTTGGCCGGCTTGTTCATAAAGAGCCGTTTGGTATCGTCGCTGGTAACAATAATGGCATCGGCCTGCTCTAACACCTGGCGCTCATACTTTTCATCCAGACGGCGGGCAATAGGCGTATGCATCAGCTGGTCGTAGTAGTGGATGTTGGTCCACGGGTCGCGCAGGTCTGCAATCCAGGGTAGCTTGTATTTCTGCTTTAGCTTAAGCCCGATCAGCTGCGATGAGTGAGGAGGACTTGTGGTTATAATAGCATTGTATTTACCGGCAACTATAAGTTCTTCGGCTTTCTGAAGGGCATGCTTGTTCCAGCCAACACGGGCGTCCGGAATAAACATATTGCCGCGTACAAACTTAAAAACCTTGTCCAGGAAGCTGTCTTTGGTTTTCTGATTGGCAAAGCCGCTATAAGGAATTTCTTTTTTACCGGAAAGCTTTTTATAATACTCGAAAGGTTCGGAGGTAGCTGTTCGGTATACTTCAATTCCATCCGGAATCTCCTTTTCAAAAGTAGGGTCCAACAAAGCATAGGATGCCTGCTTTTCGTCCACGGTAAGTACACCCGGCTGCACACCAAACTGGGGCAGATATTTACAGAATTTTAAGCCGCGCTGCACGCCTGGCCCGCCCGAAGGAGGCCAGTAATAGGAGATATATAGTAAGTTCGTGAGATCAGTGTTCTTCAAAGCGGTATATTGCTTAGCTATTCGTTCAAATATAATAAATATAAAAACTAAATATGGCTTTACGGACCACAGATTAAGGAGATCGGAATGTTTTGCAGAAAGGAGGCCTTCAAAATTATAATGCAGTTTTAGCGGAATGGGCCATTTAAAAAGTAACTATAAACTATAAATCAGCGTGGTTTAATAACTTTGCATCCCGCAAAACCACTAAATCAGTTCTGATCTGTGGTTCAGACAAGTAAATTTGTTTATTTTTGTAGGTAAATCCAGAAGAAAGAGATGTTTGATAATTTAAGTAACAAACTAGACCGTGCCTTTAAAACGCTTAAAGGCCAGGGAAGCATTACCGAAATAAACGTTGCTGCAACTATAAAAGAGGTGCGCCGCGCCCTTGTAGATGCTGACGTAAACTATAAAGTTGCCAAAACTGTAACCGATAAGATCAAAGACGAAGCCATGGGCCGCGATGTATTAATCGCAGTTTCACCAGGCCAGTTAATGGTTAAGATCGTGTATGAAGAGCTGACCCAGCTGATGGGCGGCGAAAAGCAGGATATCAACATTAAAGGTGATCCGGCGATTATCCTGATCGCGGGTCTGCAGGGTTCTGGTAAAACAACTTTTACCGGCAAGCTGGCAAACTACCTGAAAAAGCAGGGCCGATCTGTAATGGTAGCTGCCTGCGACGTGTACCGTCCGGCTGCTATTAACCAGCTGCAGGTGCTGGCCGAGCAGGTTGGCGTAGAGGCTTACACTGAAATGGATAACAAAAATCCGGTTCAGATTGCCCAGAACGCCATAGAGCACGCTAAAAAAACAAACAAGAAAGTAGTTATCATCGACACCGCCGGTCGTTTGGCCGTGGACGAGGCGATGATGAAAGAAATAGCAGAGATCAAAGCGGCCATTAAGCCAACCGAGACACTGTTTGTAGTTGACTCGATGACGGGCCAGGATGCGGTGAACACTGCCAAAACCTTCAACGACCGCATCAACTTTGATGGCGTGGTACTTACCAAGCTGGATGGTGACTCCCGTGGTGGTGCAGCCCTTTCTATCCGTGCTGTAGTTGAGAAACCGATCAAGTTTATCTCTACTGGTGAGAAGATGGAAGCGCTGGATCTGTTCTATCCGGATCGTATGGCACAGCGTATCCTTGGCATGGGTGACGTTATTTCCCTTGTTGAGCGTGCGCAGCAGGCCTTTGACGAAGACGAAGCGAAACGACTGAACAAGAAGATCCGCAAAAACCAGTTCAACTTCGATGACTTCCTGACGCAGCTGGAGCAGATTAAAAAGATGGGTGATATCAAAGACCTGGTAGGTATGATACCGGGCGTTGGTAAAGCCCTGAAAGATGTAGAAATAGACGACAACGCGTTTAAGCCTATCGAAGCCATTATCCGTTCGATGACACCAGCTGAGCGCGAGAACCCGGATATGATTAACGGCAGCCGCCGTGCCCGTATCGCGAAAGGTTCTGGTACCGACATTACGCAGGTGAACAACCTGATGAAGCAGTTCAACGACATGCGCAAAATGATGAAGTCGATGAACAAGATGGCTGGCACCAAAGGCGGTATGGCCAACCTTGCTAAAATGATGGGTGGTCGCCGTTAAGCGATACTATAAACTATAATAGAGAAGGCTGAGCATGTAACGTGTTCAGCCTTTTGTTTTATAGTTACCTTTTTGTGCGCTCTAACCTGAACCTGATGCTTTTCTCGATAGTGATGATGGTGGAAAGGATAATACCGGCCCCAAAAATACGAAGCAGCTGCCCCAGCTCCAGCGGATGAGTGTCGAACACCGACTGCATAAACGGACTATAGATGAATAAAGCCTGAAAAAAGAACATGGCAGCTATACCATAATACACCCACATATTACTAAACACCCCGATCCTGGTAATTGGCCTGACAAGTGAACGGCAGTTAAGCAGGTAAAAGGACTCCAGCACCACAAATACCGTTGTAACTATAGTTTGCGCTTGGGCCATAGTGGCGCCCTGGTTCAGTTCATACAGGTACAAGCCATACGCTGCAATCAGTAAAAGAATACCGACCAGCAGTGTGCGCATAATCAGATCGAAAGTGAGGATAGGCCTGTTGGCAGGGCGGGGAGGACGTTCCATTATTCCCGGCTCTTTTGGCTCGAAGGCTAGTGTAAGCCCTAAGAGTACCGAAGTGGTCATGTTAATCCAGAGCAGGTGCAGCGGTTGCAGGGGCAGTTGCGTGCCAAGTGCAACAGCAGTAAGTATCACCAGGCTTTCGCCCAGGTTGGTAGGCAGCGTCCAGACAATAAACTTGGTAAGGTTATCGAACACTCCACGGCCTTCTTCCACAGCGCCTTCAATAGAAGAGAAGTTGTCATCCGTGAGCACCATGTCGGATGCATCTTTGGCCACATCGGTTCCGGTAATGCCCATCGCAATACCAATATTTGCCTGTTTCAGGGCAGGGCCGTCGTTCACGCCGTCACCGGTCATGGCTACGATATGGTTCCGGGCCTGCAGGGCTTTTACCAAACGCAGCTTCTGGTCAGGGGCAACGCGTGCAAAAACAGCAACTTCCTCAGCTATAGTTTCCAGTTCCTTATCGCTTTTCTGCTGTAACTCCTTTCCGGTTAGCGCTACCAGTTTGTCATTCTCTTTTCTTCCTGTCAGCCCGATCTGCCCGGCAATGGCCGTAGCCGTGATGGAATGGTCGCCGGTAATCATTTTTACATCAATACCAGCCAGCTGACATAGCTTAACTGCCTCAATCGCTTCTTTGCGCGGTGGATCAATCATGCCCTGTAAGCCCAGAAATACCATGCCTGTTCTCGTATCGTCGTGGGTGATGTCGCTTTTAGCTTCCGGTGCGGTAGCCATTGCAAATGCCAGTACACGCAAGCCTTCTGCAGCCATCTGTTCCACCTGTCGGTTCAACTCTTCGCGATTCAGGTCGGCCAGGTCGCCATTCGGTAGCAGCATTTTCCCGCACCGTTCCATCATGGCCTCTACTGACCCCTTCAGGTAAATAACCGTTTCCGGCCCAGTATGCAGGGTTGCCATGTACTGATATTCCGACTCAAAAGGGATTGTGTCTTTTCGGGGGAGTTCGGCCGTCAGCTTATCGGTTTCTATACGGGCTTTTTGGGCAGCAACTATAAGTGCGCCTTCGGTTGGGTCACCTTCGATAATCCATTGTCCCTCTTCCTCTTTCAGACAGCTGTTGTTGCAAAGTAATCCAGCTTTCAGGCATTGCTCCAGCGCTACATTACTGTTTAATTCCGTTTTTACATCGCCTTCCAGAATCTCGCCTTCCGGCCTGTAGCCAAGCCCTGATACAGTGTATAGCTTGCCACCAGCCATAAGTTGCTGCACCGTCATTTGATTTTCGGTTAGGGTGCCGGTCTTGTCAGAACAGATAACGTTGGTGCTGCCCAGGGTTTCTACGGCTACCAGTTTGCGGATAATGGCTTTACGTTTGGCCATCTTGGAAACGCCCAGTGCCAGCATAATAGTTACAGCAACAGGTAGGCCTTCCGGTATGGCACCAACTGCCAGTGCCACTGCCACCATAAAAGTATCTGCAACAGGTGCGCCCCTGGAATACTCAACTATAAAAACAGCCGCAGCCAGGGCAAGGATAACCCACAGCATCAGACTGCTGAATTCTTTAATTTTTATAGTAAGCGGTGTTTCTAAATCCTGGGCTGCGGAAATGGAGGTCTGGATTTTGCCTACCTCGGTCAGGTCGCCGGTAGCGGTTACAACCCCTTTTCCATGGCCATAGGTAACGACAGTAGAAGAGAAGCCCATGCCTATGCGGTCGCCCAGTACATCATCTGGAGCCATAGGTTCATCATGCTTCTCCACTGCTACCGATTCCCCGGTCAGGGCAGATTCATCCACTTTCAGATCGCGGGCATGCACCAGGCGCACATCAGCGGGAAACTTGTCGCCGGATTGCACCAGTACAATATCGCCGGGCACCAGTTCCTGGGCATCTATCTGCTGTTTCTGACCATTGCGGAGCACCATTGCCCGAGGCGTCATGCTCTTGGCCAAAGCGTCAATAGCATCCAACGCTTTGGATTCCTGCACATAGCCTATGATCGCGTTCACAAATACAACCGCAAAAATCACAATGGCATCGGTATATTCCTGCAGGTACAAGGTTATTACAGTAGCGGCCAGCAGAATGTAGATCAAAGGCTGATGGAATTGCAGCAGGAACCGCATGATGGCGCTCTGTTGCTTTTTAGGTGTCATGATGTTAGCGCCGAATTGGGCTCTTCGCCGTTCAACTTCCTCGCCGGTAAGGCCTGCGTCAGCTGAAACCTGTAGTGCTTGCAGAACCTGCTCTGCTTCCATAGCGTGCCAGGCGGGCTGCTTGCCTGCAACCAACACCTCTTTCTGTAGCTTTTGATCTTTGGTTAAATCCATCTTTTAAGGACACCTGTGGTAGTCATACGATATATGCTAACACCCGGCATATACAGAATTGTTGCTCTCTCAGGTTAACATGTAACTTATCTGCTACTTCCTAAACGCCCACCAACTATAGCTACAGGCTGCCAAAACATAATCTGCACCAGGGTGTTGATATTATAAATGCAACGATTTAAACTGTTGTATTTCAGTTTATTGGCTCCTGACTTATCAGATACTGTGTTCTTATATAGTTGAACATGCTCGCAGCCAGCTACACATAAATTTTAGCGAAGGCAATTATTCAAAGCTATTGCATAACTATAAGAACTTTGATGATAAGTATCAACTTAGTTAATGATAGTTGTTATGGTTAACCAGCAGAGAGCCAGGTAATTTTGTGTAATTAAAAAAGTAAATATTGTAGTACAAAAAACTATAAAACCATGAAAACATTTCTTGTTCCTGTTGATTTTTCTGAAAACTCTGAACGTGCACTTGAATACGCCATTGACCTGGCTGCTCAGGCAGAAGCCCGGATTGTAGTACTGCATGCCCTGGAAATCACGCCGATGCTGCCTAGTTTGCAGAATAACAGCGCTACAGATAATGCAGAGCAGAAATTGTTGTCCTTGATCGATCAGTTTGGCCAGCAGAATGTGCAGATAGAGTACATGATTACAGAAGGAAATCCTGTTGGAGATATCAGTAAAGCAGTTGAAGACCTTGAGGTAACCCTCGTTGTAATGGGAACAGGTGGTGCTAAAAACTTTACCAGAAAGATGTTCGGTACTACAACCGAAGCCATTGCAAAACGCGGCCTGTGCCCGGTATTAGCCATACCTGAAGGAGCCGAAATTAAACCATTAAAAAATATAGTTTATGCTGCTGACCTCGAGAATGGCGACCAGCTGACTGTAATGCAATTGATGCAGTTTAAACAACTGATGAACGCCGATCTTACCTTCCTGCATATCAAGAACGACAAACAGCCGGACTACATCGACAACGAATATATTAAAGGTGAGCTGGTGAAGCAGTTCCCGGAGGCAGAGATTAACTTCGTGGAGCTGGAGCATAAAGATGTGGCAGAAGGCATCTCGAATTACGTGCACGAGCAAGGCGCCGACCTGTTGAGTTTTACAATTCTGAACAGGATGTTCCTGGAGAAGATACTGCACAGCAGCTTAACCTCGAAACTGCTTCAAACGCTTAAACTGCCAATGCTTGCTTTCCCTGAAAACGGAAACCTACTGAACCTGCAGCCAAGAGAAGTAGCAGAAGTATATAACGGGTAACTATAAACTATCCGGCTCAAGCCTATAGTTAGTAGGAGTCTGAACAATAAAGTCCTTTACCAGATCAAGGTAAAGGACTTTTGCTTTCTATAGTTCGGAAGGCTTTTCTAGTATCCTGTTTTATCGACTTTGTTTACCCAACGGTCGAAGGCTTCTTTGGCTTCTTCGGTCAGGAGTTGCTCCATTGGTATAGCACGTTCGTTTTTGGGTTTGTCCAGTTCCTGGTAAATAAAGCGGTCGTCAAAACCAATGCGTTCGGCATCTTCGCGGGAGTTGGCATAATATACTTTTTTGGGGCGCGCCCAATAAATGGCACCCAGACACATAGGGCAGGGCTCGCAGCTGGTGTATAGTTCGCAGTCAGTTAGCTGGTGCGTGCCCAGGGCAATGCAGGCTTTCCGGATCGCTTCTACTTCGGCATGGGCTGTCGGGTCGCTGGAGCCGAGCACGTTGTTGTAGCCGCGTGCCACAATTTCGCCGTTGCACACAATTACGCAGCCAAAAGGGCCGCCGCAACCTTCTTCCATTTTCTCTACCGATAGCCTGATGGCCTCACGCATAAAGTCTTCTTTCTGGTTCATGGGTATTATTTCTTTAGAGTTACCTGTTGATCTCAAAGTGTACGAGGTTTATCTACGTGAAATGCACGTTAATATAAAATCAGGTTATTTTTATGATTATTTCCGTAGTAAAGTATAGTTTGTTTTATAACTTACGTTTAAGCTATATAGTTTGCAATTGATATAACTATAGGTAAATCAACTTTAAACCAACCAGTTTATATGGAAAAAAATATACTATGGCTGCTGACTTTGCTGATGTGCAGCAGTGCCTGGGCACAAACCAAGCAGATCAATTTCAGGAAGGGCACGGTTGCCGAAATTATGGCACAGGCTAAATCTGAAAACAAACCTGTTTTTATTGATGCCTATACCACTTGGTGCGGCCCTTGTAAATGGATGGACCAGAACGTTTTTGTAGACGAGAAGGTGGCTGAGTACTTCAATGCAAACTTTGTGAACTATAAGCTGGATATGGAGAAGGGCGAAGGAATAGAGCTGGCAAAAAAATACGAAGTGCAGGCTTATCCAAGCTTCCTGTTTCTTGCTGCAGACGGCAGTGTAATGCACCGCACGGTGGGCGCCCGGCCAGCCGAAATGTTTCTGGAAGTAGCAACTATAGCCAAAGACCCGGTACAGAACTTTGCGTCGTATCAGAAGAAATTTAACGGAGGCGAACGCTCCGCTGAATTTATGATGGGTTACCTTAAAGTATTAAACGAAGCTGCGCTGGATGCTGGCAAAGTGGCCGAAGCATACTTCGCTACCCGAAAGCCTGAACAGCTGCTGGAGCCCGGAAACTGGAAACTGATTTACACGAATGTAAATACGGTGGAGTCGCCAACGTTTGAACACCTGGTAAAGAACCGGGAGGCCTTTGCCAAAAAGTATACCGCTGACTCTGTAGATTATAAGTTGCTGAGCGTGTATGGCACTGCTCTGAGCCGTGCTGCATACGAAGGCAAAGAAGCAGACTATAGCAAACTGAAAACCCAGCTAACGAACCTGAAACTGAAAGATGGCGAGACGCAACTGCTGTTCTCGGAAGCCATATATTATGAGCGTAAACAGGATTTGCCAAAGTACCACGCCGCCAACACCAAACTATACGACACCTATTTCAGCAACGACCCAATGCGCCTGAACAGCATTGCCTGGAAATACTATGAAACGATAGATGACAAAGCCATGCTGAAAAAAGCAGAAGAGTGGGCGAGCAAATCGGTAAGCCTGGCACCGGGCTATGCCAACCTCGATACCCATGCAGCCTTGCTCTACAAACTGGGTCAGAAAGAGAAAGCAAAAGAGCAGGCCGAGAAAGCCATTGCAGCTGGCAAAAGATCCGGCGAAGATGTGTCGGGTACCGAGGCTTTGCTACAGAAGATCAATAAAATGTAGTGATACGAGAGCTTAAAACAGAAAAGCGTTGGCAACACAGGTGCCAACGCTTTTTTTATAGTTTACAGGTGCCATAAAAACCAAACCTATACTACACTTGTGCATCTTGAACGCGCATACTCGTAGTATAGGTTAGTACGGTTTTTGGCCCCCTAAGGGAGCTCGCATAATATTGGGTGTGTAGCTGTATAGTATAATAATAGCTTTTAAATACTGGATTCGTTTAAGTTTTTGTACGGTGTTATTAAGAACAGGTTCGTAAAACAGAATAAAAATTTGAAGATTTATTTAATGGAAGTAGTTGATATGTAATATCTTATAAAAATTAATTGCGTAACTGTGCGTATAGAGAATATAAACTATAGAATTATGAAAATTAATAGCTTGAACCTTTTTTTGGTATTGGGGCTAAGCCTGCTGCTTGCCTGTACTACTACCCGCGACCGTGAGGTGAACGATGAGCTCAGCGATTTCCGGAACTGGGTAAACCAAACCACAGCCAATATTTCCGAACGCACTGAAGAAGACTGGAAACGCGCAAAATCCGACTTTAATACTCGTACCCGTGAGCTTGACCAGAAGCAGGAAGGTTTTTCTGATGAACTGAAACAGGACTACGAGAGCCTGAAAGCAGAGTTCAGGACAGCTGATGAGACCTATGAGCGCAACCAGCGCGCTGCACGCCTTGCAGAGTGGGAGCAACGGTTGCTAGGCCCTTATGCCGATAAAACAACTATAAACCAGGCCAACGTACGACAGGTGTACATTACTTTTCTGGAAAATGTAAGAAACCAGCACAAGACCTGGAGCAACGGAGACTGGGAAATGGCCAAGATGGTACTTAACTCCCTGAACGAGCGGAAAGACGAGGTAGATGAGGGCCTGAATACAGATGATGAAGTAAAGATAAAAGCATTGCAAATGGAGTTTCGTGCCCTTGAAACAGCTGGAGACCTAGGCGGTAACAACTAAACAATGATCCGGCCTTCTTCCGGGTCGCCATATAGTGTTGATTGCTTCATCAGGTGGCGGTAGCCGCTGTACCAGGCTAGCTGCGCATCAAACTGGTGCCAGTCCTGCGGCTCATCTTTAACCGGGATCAGGTGCAGCTCCTGTAATTGCTGTGCCATTTCCGGAAGCAGTGTAATGTCTTTTTTATAGCCTTTCTGCTCCGGAAAAAGTGTTTCTGCCAGTTGGCTCGGGTAAGTTTCCAGTACACTAATTCCGTTTTCGCTAAGTATAGTTTTAAGGCGGATGGCGCGAGCCGTCAAACCTCCGATAAACATTGGCGACATGGCCTGCACTTCGCGGTCGCAGGCGCGGTAAAAGAAATCAGCATCTGATGTGTAAGGCGTTTGATTGTAGGCTTTGGGAAGGCTTAAAGGGGCATCTATAAAAACTATAGCCGGTCGTACCGCCTGTATTAGTTCCAGCAGAAATTCATCGGCATCCTGGCTACGGGCGCATCCCCAAATGTTAAGTGAGCCTTCGTGTAACATGGCAGCGGCAGTGGTGCCGGCAAGCCTGGCGCCATAGTCCACGCCCATAAAAACAGGTAAATCTTCTATCGGCATCTGTAACGTTTTAACTATAGTTGCCTACGAGACTAACCGTAAATTAGTGGCTTAAACTTATTTTTCGAGCTGTTGCCTGATGTGCTGGATCTGTTGCAGGTGGTGGTTGAAGTGGTCCTGAATAAAGGTTAGGGTCTGGCCTATACTCAGCATACCGGCATAAGGATGGCGGAACAGACATTTATCGAGCAGGGCAGGGGGCATCTCCGTGAGCAGGTCTTCCAACTGGTAGCGCGTGTTGTCCCACTGCAGGTTAAGTTGCTCCAGCGATACCTTTTCAGGTACGTTTGCCACTACGGCCGGGGCTTTAAATTTCATGCCTGAGTTCAGCGCCATTTTCAGGAGAAAAGCATTGATGCTGTTCTTCAGCGACGATGAGTGTAGTGCTTCCTGTTGTTGTACCTTTCGCTGCACATAGGCAATAGTAGCCTGTTCCACCTGCAGCAGGTGAGCCAAAATCTGCCCGATCGACCATTTTCCTTCGGCCGGAGACGTATTCAATACCGTATCATCTATATCTTGCAGGTCTTTAAACAATTTATTCCGCGACTTTTCAAGATATAAATACTTAACTTCCAGTTTTGGATTCATGAACAGAACGGGGCTAAAAACTGCTGAACTCATAAAAGGTAAATTTTGGTAGCGCGACTAAATCTACATATATTTTATTAAATACAACAACAGGACGGCTTTATTTTGTAGTAAACAGCTGATATTTAGAAGTGTAGCATAATATTAGTTGAAAACTATAGTTGATATTGTCCAATAAATAGCCTTCATAACCAAATTTATCATAAACTGTATATCTCGTAAAAATTACTTATGAGCCACAACGACCCGATCGGGGCAGCTATTCAGGATTACCTGAAAGGCAAAAAGAACGGAAGCATTACGGTAGCGTGTAACATTGCCGACGATGATATAATACCTGCTGATTACCTTTTCAGACAGGAAGAGGAAATGCCTGAGCTCGAAACGATAGCATTGGAAGCCTGCCGGGGGCACGTGCTGGATGTTGGTGCCGGTGCCGGTTGCCATAGTTTACTGCTGCAGGAGCGGGGCTTCCAGGTAACAGCCATCGACATTTCGGAAGGTGCTGCAGATGCCATGCACAAACGTGGTGTAACAAACGTGCAGCTTAGTGATGTGATGGAGCTGAAAAACCAGCAATATGATACATTGCTGATGCTCATGAACGGGATTGGTATAGTTGGCGACCTTTTCGGGCTGTACAAGTTCCTGGTGCACGCTAAAACGTTGCTCAACCCGGGCGGTCAGATTTTGCTGGAGTCGTCGGATATACTCTATATGTATGAGCAGGAAGACGGCTCTGTGCTGCTTGACCTGAATGCTGGCTACTATGGCGAAGTAGAATATAACATGAAGTACAAAACCCACGAAAGCGGCAACTTTAAATGGCTGTTTATAGATGCCAGCCTGCTGGAGCAATACGCCGAAGAACACGGCTATAGTTTTGAAGTACTCTACGAAGGCGAAAACGGGAATTACCTGGCAAAGCTGGTATTGTTGGGGGAGTAGGTAATATGTTAATTTTTAATCGATAAAATTCAGTAGCTTATTTAATTACTCATAGCATTGTATACAATGTTTTTACTGTAGATAAGAATTAAAACTTATTTAAAGTAGAAAGAAAGTCCTGCTACTGTGAACAGCAGGACTTTCTTTATTTGTTCTCCTTGTCTTCGGAACTTTTAAATCCCATAAGCTCATAAGTTGATTCTAGAGATGCTTTCAAATTTACTTCAACTCGTTCATACACCTCTTTTTTGACTTCTTCAAAATCTCTATTTTCTAGAAGAGATAAAATACGGGCTTGATTAGACAAAATTGATTGCTGTCTAGCAAAAACTCCTGCTTGATCAACATAGTAATCCATGATGAACTTATCGAAAGAGATTTCTACTGTTTGATTTTTAGGAATGCTCATGGAATTGGTTTTTAATGGAACATATTTTGTTAAATATAGCATTAATCTATTAGAACAAACTCTCTTACTTCTCTATTTAATCTATTTAATTCATAAGCCTGTTGACCCGAATTGCAAATCCGAAAGAGCAGAGCAAGACAATCGGGTGAGGAAAACAATAGAATCACCTGTCTAACCATATCAAGGCATCAACAAACTATAATTCTCCGTACCTATAGCTGTTTCAGCTTACCGTTGCAACTATAGTTACAAGCACATGAACAAACGTGTTGCCTCTACCTGGCAGATCACCAAGCAAACCTTTAAGGAGTTTATCGACGATAACCCGCTGGATTACGCGGCTATTATCGGCTTTTATACCATTTTCTCGCTACCTGCAGTGCTCATTATTACTATTCGTATAGCAGGGGCGGTGTTTGGGCAGGAAGCTGTTCAAGGTGAAGTAGTAAAGCAGCTCGGCGGTATAATTGGCAAGAACAGTGCGACACAATTCCAGAGCATCATTGAAAATGCAGCCGTATCGGATGCGACAACCATCGGAACTATAGTTGGTGTGGCCACTATGCTCTTCTCGGCTACCACGGTGTTTGTTGCCCTGCAGGACTCGCTGAATGCGATGTGGGAGGTTAAGGCTAAAGTTGAGAAGGGGTGGCTGAAGTTGCTGATCGGGCGTGTGCTTTCGCTGGCGATGGTGATCAGTATGGGCTTTCTGCTGTTGGTTTCGCTTTCTATTGATGTGGCACTAGGCATCGTATATGACTTTCTTCGGCAGCAATTCTCAGGCATTGCCGTTTACTTTATCACAATCGGCAACATCCTGGTTTCCACCATCATCAGCACAGTTATTTTTGCTGCCATTTACCGGGTGTTGCCTGATGCTAAAATTCGCTGGAAAAATGTGTGGGTAGGAGCTATAGTTACAGCCATCCTGTTTGTGCTGGGCAAGTATGTGCTCAACGTTTACTTCCAGCACGATCCGCTGGCCGATACCTATGGCGCAGCAGGCTCGCTGGTGCTTATACTCGTGTGGGTATACTATACGGCCGTTATTTTCCTGTTCGGGGCAGAGTTTACGCAGGTATACTCCAAAGCGCACGAAAAGAAGATTGAACCCGATGACACGGCCGTAAAGGTGAAAAAAAAAGAAGTAGAGATTGATACCGATACCGGCAAAGTAGAAGTTAAGGAAAAAGAAAAAGGCGACTCGTTATAAGTCGCCTTCTCTTATTTAGGGTTTAAAGCAATTATGCTTTTGTATACATTACTTGTTTTACGGCCTCAATAGTGCGCGCTACGTTTGGCAACGATGCCTCTATAAGCGTTGGCGCATAAGGAAGCGGAACGTCGCGGCAGGTAACACGCTTCACCGGAGCATCCATGTAATCGAACGCGTTGCTCTGGATGTGGTAAGCCAGTTCAGAAGAGATAGAGGCAAGTGGCCATGCTTCTTCAACTACAACCATGCGGTTTGTCTTCTTCACAGACTCGATCAGGGTTTTATAGTCGATCGGGCGAACAGTGCGCAGGTCGATAACTTCGGCATTGACACCGTCTTTTGCCAGTTCTTCGGCAGCAGCAAGCGCTACTTTCATCATCTTACCGAAAGAAACAATCGTTACATCCGTACCTTCGCGCTTGATGTCAGCAACGCCGATCGGGATCAGGTATTCTTCTTCAGGAACTTCGCCTTTATCGCCGTACATCTGCTCAGACTCCATAAAAATAACAGGGTCGTTATCGCGGATGGCAGACTTCATCAGGCCTTTTGCATCGTATGGGTTAGATGGCACAACAACCTTCAGACCTGGCGTGTTAGCATACCAGTTCTCAAAGTTCTGCGAGTGCTGCGACGACAACATACCGGCGCTACCAGTAGGGCCACGGAATACGATAGGGCAACCATACTGGCCACCTGACATCGACATCATTTTAGCGGCAGAGTTGATCACCTGGTCGATGGCAACCAGCGAGAAGTTGAAGGTCATGAACTCGATGATAGGGCGTAACCCGTTCATGGATGCACCCACACCAATACCGGCAAAACCAAGCTCGGCAATTGGGGTATCTATTACACGCTCCGGACCAAATTCGTCCAGCATGCCTTGGCTCACTTTGTAGGCTCCATTGTATTCTGCTACTTCTTCACCCATCAGGAACACGCTCTTATCACGGCGCATTTCTTCCGACATGGCTTCGCGCAGGGCCTCTCTAAACTGTATAGTACGCATATCAGATCTTATATTCTCGATTCAGATGGTAAAATTAAGATAACTCTTCCAATTTACAAGGCATTTATAGTTTGTTATGGCCGGAAAGCATCTTTATAAGCCTGTGCGCTGCGGTATGCATCAAATTCCTTGTCTTCTATGGCCTTCAGCGTAAAGGCATTATCAGCTTTTATGGCGTGGCGCAGGTGGCTGGTAAGCATGGCTTCATTGTTGGTGCGGGCTGCTATGATGGCTAAACTATAGTTGGCCAGCCCGTCGTTTGGCTGCAGCTCAAGGGCTTTGTTGTAAAAGCTCTGTGCGCCATCGTAGTTCTCCTTAAGCAGGTAGCTTAGGCCAAGGTTCATCTGCGTCTGGTAGTTGTTTCCGGCATATTTCAGGCTTTCAATAGCATCGTCATACTGGCCAATTTCTATTTCCAGTGCGGCTTTGTCGGCGAAAATGCGCTTCAGTTCCTCGGGGTTACCGCCCAGCTTAATGGCATAGTCGTAGTATTGCAGTGCTTCCAGTTTATCGCCGCGCACATGGTAAGCGCTTGCCAAGCTATAGTATACCGGGGCAGCAGGGTTCCGGAAACCGGCATAAGTCAGGTTGTGGATAGCCTGGGCCAGCAGGGCCTGTTTTGCCTTGTGGCGATACTCTTTGCGGGCCATTTCCACATACACTTTGCCCAGGTTGTGGTAAGCCGGCCATTTGTTGGTGGTTTTAACTGCAGCTTCATAAATCTTCTTCTTCTCGACAAGAAGTGGGGTAAGCGTGGCTGCGTGTTGCAGTTCCTGTTCTGTCAGCGCATCGGCAGGGGCTTTTTCTTCAGCAATTTGCTTGGCCAGCAGGTATAGTTCGTAGTCGGCTTTCTGGTTGAGGTTATAGTTTATAGTTACACCACCATAGCGCAGGCCCGGGTACACATATAGTTGCAGGTACTCGTAAGCAGCGGTTTGCTGTAAGGCTGCCTCTTTTTCTTTGTCTGATTTGTTGCTATTAACTATAGTTAGTACTTCCTGCACCTGCGCTTTGGGCAGGGCAGAGGCTTTGATTTTTTCGGTGAGCTGCTCCCAGGTGCTTTTTACAGGCAGTATTTTTATAGTTACTTTTTTGTTGTTATAGTTCAGCACTTCCAGTTTGCTGCGGTAGTAGTTATCCAGCGCTTCCAGGCGTTTCTGTGCCATGCCCGGTGCGTCATCCGGAGACTGCGAGGCGGTAATGGTCACTTCCTGCGAGGCTACATTATCGGCAATATACTGGTCCAGCACGGCCAGGTTGGAACCCAGGTGGTTACGAAGCCGCGAGTTGCTTTCTTCAAAGTAAAAGGTAAGCTGTGCCGGCTGATTCACTTCGCTGGCATAGTTGTCCGGAATGAACAGGATCTCGTTGGTACGCACCATCAGCAGGGGCGTAGTATTCAGTCCGGTGGCGATGGGTTTGGGTTCGCTGTATTTTACGTCTTCCGTTTCTTTATTAATGGCCATGCCCTGCACATACAGGGTGCCTTTATTCTTTTTAGGCGTGTAAGGGAAGGAGAACTGCTTGGTTATAGTTGGCTGGCCATGTTCGTAGAGGAATTCACCAAACTCAAAGTTTATCGCCCCAATCTGTTCCCGATGCTGATCTCCGTACTCGTAATACAGATCCAGTTTATAGCGGTAGCCGTCTTTTACAATTTTGGGCGGCATGGTTACCTTTACTTCAAATTCAACGAGCTGCCCGTTAGCTACCAATGGGTTTGGCTGCACAGTTATCTCCTGTTTTTTTGCTGCGCGCACCATTTTCTGCAGGGTGCAACTGCTGGTCAGGGTAGTCAGTAACAGGGCAAGTAGCAGTGTGGTAAGAGAGCTCTTTCTGTAAGTGCGCATAGCTTGTTCTTATTTTTTTCCGTAGAAGTAAATCATTACACCACTTTTTTGCGTTTGTACTGTATTTGCAGCGGCGTCCCGTTTTGAAGAAATAAGTTTATAGTATAATTTTAGAGACTGATAAGCACATGCTCATGAAACGTTTCCAATACTTTATCGAATCCCGTGCATTTGGCGTTTGCACCATGCTGGGCGAGAAACTAGGCATAGCCAGCAGCAGCATCCGTCTTTCGTTCATTTATGTTTCGTTTCTCACTATGGGCTCGCCGGTAATTATTTACCTGATGCTGGCCTTTTGGATGAACGTGCAGAAAAGTCTGCGTCGTGAGCGAAGCACCGTCTGGGACCTATAGTTCCTGCGCAGTTCGCTTCTGACGCACAAAGTACTCCCAAACTATACTTCCTTTGTAAACGCCTGCCATACGTGTATAATTGCCTTTAGGTTGCTGCAGCTTACGGCGTTTGCGCCAGTAATTGCTGTTTCGCAGCACATCAGCGTGCGCATCCAGCACGGCGCGTGCATCTGCTGTTTGGCCGGCCAGTAACATCCTGAAAGCCGCTACCCAATCCAGTATAATGCGCAGGCTTATAGTTGGTATCAGTTCAGATCCCGGTAGGTTTTTATAAAGCAGGGCCAGACCGTTCCTGAAATTCAGGTATGTTTTACGTGGGTTTGATTTGTGCAAAGTTCCTCCGCCAACATGGTATACACGGCTGTGGCCATTGTACATGATTTTGTAACCTGCATTTTTGGCGCGCCAGCAGAGGTCAATCTCTTCCATGTGCGCGAAAAAGGCCGGCTCCAGTCCGCCCAGCTCGTGGTATAGTTTTGCTCTTACAAACATGCAGGCTCCGGTTGCCCAGAAAATTTCCTGCACATCATTATACTGCCCACGGTCTTCTTCCACGGTTTCAAAAAGGCGGCCACGGCAAAAGGGGTAACCCAGGGTATCAATCAGTCCACCGCCAGCTCCGGCGTGTTCCAGGAAATCGGGGTGCTGCTGTGCGTTTATCTTAGGCTGTACGGCAGCAATCGTTTGGTCGGCGTCCAGCATGGTAACGATAGGTTCTACCCAGCCCGGCGTTACTTCCACATCTGAGTTCAGCAGCACGTAATAGTCGGCATCCACCTGTTTCAGGGCTAGGTTATATCCTTCGCAGAAACCGTAGTTCTGGCTATGCCGGATGATGCGTACATTCGGAAAATGCTGTTCTACATAAACTATAGAATCATCCGAAGAGGCATTATCGGCAACTATAATATCGCAGCCCGGGCTGTTTGCCAGCACCGACGGCAGAAACTTTTGCAGGTAGCGTTGCCCGTTCCAGTTAAGAATAACAATAGCCGTGCGGCTGGTACTATAAGCCAAAGTTGCCGAAATCTAAACCAGGGATATTAGGTAAAAGTCCGGAAGTGTGCTTTTTCATTTCTTCCTGCGCGCGTTCGGTAGCGGTAAGCATGGCATTGTTCACGGCGGCAACCACCAGGTCGTTTACCATTTCGCGGTCGTTCGCATTCAGGATCGATTCATCAATCTCAATTTTCAGGAGCTTGCGCTGTCCGTTTACAGTAGCTTTTACCAGTCCTGCGCCGGCTTCAGCAGAAACGGTTATGTGTTGTAGGTTGTCTTGTGCTTCTTTTAGTTTGGCCTGGACTTCTCTCATTTTGCCCATCATGCCCATCATATCAAACATAGTCGTGTGCTTTTGTAGTACAAGTGTGTTATTTGGTATAACGCATCAACACATCAAATATACTAGCATAATTTCAGATTACAGAAAAAGTAGCAACCTAACTTGGCATTGTATAATATTTACCGGAAACTATTCATAAACTATTGTTATAGCCAATTTAGGTATTAAAGTGCGGGACTTTAATTAACGGATTAGTGTAACAGTGCCGGTACGCCGCTTTGTGGTGCCATCCTGCAGGGTTATAGTTACTTCGTAGGCATAAACGCCTGCTGGTTGCGGTTTGCCGTTATAGTTGCCATCCCAGCCTGTTGTACGGTCTGCGCCTGTATACACCACCTGACCTGCACTGTTCATCACTTTTATAGCAAAGTTTTCGAAGCGTTTGCCCTTCACCTCAAAAAGGTCATTCAGACCGTCGCCATTCGGGGTAAAGCCACTTGGTACGAACAGGGCATACTCCAGCTTTATAGTTTCGTTGTTAGAGTAAGTTACCTCTCCTGTTGTTGCTATTGCTTTAATCCGGTAACGAAAAATCTGTTCCTGCTGGTCGGCCAGTTGTGTGGTGTGGCGGTTCCCTCGCACTGGTGTACTGCTTATCAGGTTACCGCTTTCGTCCAGCAACTCCAGACTATAGTTTGCAACACCCCCTGTAAAACCACTATAGTTGGTCCAGGTAAGCAGCACAGTTTCGTCGGGATTTTGCTTTACGGTGAGTATTACCGGGCAGGCGGGAGCACTCTCTACAGATGTTTTGTCGCAAAGGTTAACAAACGACGCGCGATAGCAAACCGGGCCTGTTTTCTGAAGTTGATCGGTTAAAGTTAGTTGCTGAGTTTCCTGTAGTTTTGTGAAAGGAGCTCCATTCATACTTCGCAGGTAAGTCGCAGTTTTTAAACCCTGCCCATCCGGAAGCTGTAATGTAAGTTCTACCTCGTTCTGAAGATTAAAAGTAGCCAGCAAGGTAGGAGCAGGTGGCGTAGCAGATGATATAACCCTAATGCAACTACCAGCACTCTGCGAAACTGATTTTCCATCTGCGGCAATTCCTCTTACCTCATAGCAATATTCCTGGGCGCAGCTTACAGCCTCGTCAATAAACTGATTCTGGTTGCCAGCTATAGTTTGCAGCAGTGTGCCGTTCCGGTAAATCTCGAATTGCCGAAATGTACCGGCTATACTTGACCAGTCTATAGTTGCCTGCTCGTTGCCATCTCCAGGGGTAACCGGAATGCTGGTAACCGTGTTGGATGGGGCTAATGCCTGGCTGCAGGCATCAGTAGCAGTTATGCGAAACTGCAATGGTACCGTAGTATCGAGGGTTGTGAGTGTCAGGGTATTTTCTGTAGCTCCAACAGTTCTTACTGCCTGGAAACTGGTGCCATCCTTCCGCTCTAACGTATAGTTGTATGCCGGTTGTAAACCATCTATAGTTAGCCTGATGGCTCCGGTAGTGGCATCCTGAACCTGAACTATAAGTTGGCTTATTACTGGAGGCATGTAAGCGGGCAGGTTGCTTATAGTTTGACGGACAGGTATGGAAGAACAGAATGCACCAACGTAGCCTCCTGTTACAGTAATTTCCTTCGGTACTCCTGTGTATTTATGTTTAATAGGATTGGCTATAGCATTTTTAAATACCGTCGGGCTATATTCTGATTGATTCTTATCATTCAGAAATCTGATGATGTAAAAATCATAGTTACTGTCGTTGAGGTTTACTGTGAAGTTATTATTGGCGCAGGCTATAGTTGTAAAAGTTGGGTCAGGCGTGGCCACTACCTCAAAAGTTTGTTCAAATGCGCCCTGATTACCTTTTAAGTTTCCGTATTGGGTTACTGTAACAGACCCGGGTTTAGTGTAAGTAAAGTACTTTTTACTGTCGTATACCGGTCCATCTGGTTTACCATCTCCGTCTTTATCTTCCTTATCATCAGCCTTGTCGTAATCGTAGTACTCTTTATCAGCATCCACGCCACCGCAGTCGCGGAAGGTAATGCGCTCACCAACACAAAACTTTGTTACTTCCCTGCCGAGCCTGTCATAAGCTTTAAAGCACCTGTTCTGGGCATTTGTAACAAAACCGGTCAGAAGAAGAGCCAAGATTAGTAACAGTTGTTTTCTCAAGGTAAGTGTAAATAAAGCAGTGGATATACGAATTTACCTAAAATCACAGAAGTATAAACTATAAAACGAAAACGGCTACACTTTTTGTAAAGTATAGCCGCCCGGTGAACTATAAACTATAGTTTTATACTTGCTGGTATTGTCGTAAAAAAGCGATACTCTTCATAATGTCGTCGTGTAGCACACGGTCTGTCGATACAAACGGGACCACTTCGCGGAACGAACTATAAAGTTGCTCTAGTACTGATGAAGTTTTTAATGGCCTTCTGAAATCGATTGCCTGTGCTGCGTGCATCAGTTCTATAGCTAAAACGCGCTCTACGTTCTGCACCACCTGGTATAGTTTGGTTGCAGCGTTGGCACCCATACTCACGTGGTCTTCCTGCCCGTTTGACGATGGAATGGTATCAATAGAAGCCGGGGTGCACAATTGCTTGTTCTGGCTAACGATGGAGGCCGCTGTATACTGCGTGATCATGAAACCGGAGTTCAGACCCGGCTCAGCAACTAAAAAGTCAGGTAAGCCACGCGTTCCGGAGATTAATAGATAACTGCGGCGTTCCGAAATACTGCCGAGTTCGGCCATTGCGATAGCTGTAAAATCCAGTGCCAGCGCCAGCGGTTGCCCGTGGAAGTTACCACCTGATATGATCTCGTCTTCGTCGGGGAAGATGTTCGGGTTATCGGTTACAGAATTGATCTCGGTCAGGAAAACGTCTTCGGCGTAGCAAAGCGCATCTTTGCTGGCACCATGCACCTGCGGGATGCAACGGAACGAATACGGGTCCTGCACATGCACTTTGTCCTGAACGATAAGCTCACTGCCTTGCAGCAGGTTTCTAAAGTTTTCAGCAGTCTGCAGCTGTCCTTTGTGCGGACGAACCTTATGTATCAGTTCATTAAAAGGCTCAATTCTGCCATCAAATCCATCTAAAGACAACGCTCCAATTAAGTCAGCTTGTGCGGAAAGGCGGCGGGCTTGTAACAGGTTGTAAACGCCATAAGCGCTCATAAACTGCGTACCGTTCAGCAGGGCAAGTCCTTCTTTTGCTTTGAGGGCAATCGGTTCCCAGCTAAACATTTCCAGTACATGCTTACTTTCCAGTTTATAACCCTGGTAATGCACTTCGCCCAAGCCGATCAGCGGCAGACAAAGGTGCGCCAACGGAGCCAGGTCACCGCTGGCACCCAGTGAACCCTGTTGGTAAACTATAGGGTAAATGTCGCGGTTATAGAAATCGATCAGCCTTTTAACCGTCTGCAACTGCACACCACTATGCCCGTACGCCAGCGACTGCACTTTTAGCAGCAACATCAGTTTCACCACTTCCTGCGGAACTTCCTGGCCGGTGCCGCACGCATGCGACATCATCAGGTTGCGTTGCAGCTGCTCCAAGTCATGGTTTGAGATCTTGTTCTTGTAAAGCGAGCCAAAACCAGTGTTAATGCCGTAAATGCTGCGCTCGTTTTGCTTCATTTTATCCTGCAGGTAGTCGTAGCATTTCTGTATGCGCTGCTCGGCATCGGCGGATAAAGCTAAACTATAGTTACCAGAGATGATCTCTTGTATGCGCTCCAGGCTCAGGTGCTCGCCGGAGATATGGTGTACGTTGCTCATGTTAGGCTATTTCTTTCAGCTGGGCAATAATGTCGTCAATGTATAGTTCGTCCTGTTCGCCGGTCTGCATGTCGCGCAGCTTCAGTTTACCGCTGGCCATTTCTTCGGAGCCAACCAGCAGCACGAACGGTATATTTTTCTGATCGGCGTAGCCCATCTGCTTTTTCAGTTTGGCCGCTTCCGGGTATAGTTCTGAGGCTATGCCAGCATCGCGAAGTTTCTGCAGCAACGGCAGCGCATATACTTCCGACTCTTTATCAAATTGAACGATAAGAAGCTTAGTGCTCATCTGTGCATTAGCCGGGAATAGGTCCAGTTCTTCCAGCACGTCGTAAATGCGGTCTACGCCAAACGAGAAGCCTACACCTGATACGCCCGGCAAACCGAACATGCCTGTCAGGTTGTCGTAACGGCCGCCGCCACTGATGCTGCCCATGCTCACGTTGTTCACCTTCACTTCAAAAATGCATCCGGTGTAGTAGGAGAGGCCACGGGCCAGCGTTACATCCAGTTGCAGGCGCGGCTTACCGGATGGGTTTGCTGTAGTCAAAGCATTGCTGCCCAGGTTATCGAGATAAGCCCATACTTCATTCAGGTCTTTCAGGCCGCGTTGTCCTTCTTCAGTATTGCCCAATATAGTTTGCAGTTGCTGTAGCAGGTTCTGATTGTCGCCTTCCAAACTATAAAGTGGCTCCAGTTTGCCTACCGCATCTTCCGAAATGCCACGCTCCAGCAGCTCTTTACGCACGCCTTCCGCACCGATCTTATCCAGCTTATCTATGGCCACGCAAATGTCGCCTTCACGGCCTTTCTCGCCAATGGCTTCGGCAATGCCGGCCAGTACGCCGCGGTGGTTTATCTTTATCGTGAAATCGGTCAGGCCAAGGGTAGTCAGCACTTCGTCAATCATCTGCACAATTTCGGCTTCGCAAAGCAGCGAGTTGGTACCTACCACGTCGGCATCGCACTGGTAAAACTCGCGGTAACGGCCTTTCTGCGGACGGTCGGCACGCCAAACCGGCTGTATCTGGTAACGCTTGAACGGGAAGGTGATCTCGTTGCGGTTCATCACCACGAAACGGGCAAATGGCACGGTCAGATCGTAACGCAGTGCTTTTTCAGAAATCTTCCGGATCAGGTGTTTGGAGCCTTGCTCGATATCGGTTGGCGTGGTTTTGCTAAGGTAATCGCCCGAGTTCAGTATCTTAAAGATCAGCTGGTCGCCTTCGTCGCCATACTTGCCCGTCAGCACCGACAGCTGTTCCATGGCCGGGGTTTCGAGGGGCAGGTAGCCAAACTTTTGGAAAGTGCTGCGGATGGTGTTAAATATATAGTTACGTTTAGCCACTACAGCAGGGCCAAAATCGCGGGTTCCTTTTGGTAAACTTGGTTTCTCTTTGCTCATGCTAAAAAACTTTGCTGGCGAAGTTACTAAAACCTATGCAAAAGGATATATGCTTTCAGTAAATAGGTGTGATAACTATAGAGAATAGCAAGTTAGCTATAGTTTGAAATACAAGAAAGAAGATAAATTTAAGTACAATGTTAAAAGGCGTTGTCTTCTCCAGTGAAGATATTCAATACAGTAAATACAATGATCTTCAGGTCAAGAAGAAATGACCAGTTCTCCAGGTAAAAAATATCTATCTTAACTCTTCCTCGCATCTGATGCACATCTGTAGTTTCACCTCTGTAACCTCTGATTTGGGAAAGACCTGTTATTCCTGGTTTGATAAAATGCCGCACCATAAACTTATCTACTATTTGAGAATATTGTTTGGTATGTTGCAACATATGCGGTCTAGGACCAACAACAGACATGTTACCTAGCAACACATTAAAAAATTGTGGCAATTCATCTAAGCTGGTTTTTCTCAGGAATGCTCCAACTGCAGTTATTCTGCTATCACCACGTACAGCTTGTTTGGTATCAGAGTCAGAGTTAACAGTCATTGTCCGAAGTTTCCAGCATTTAAACTTTTTATTGTCTATACCGGTGCGGTATTGCTTAAAAAATACAGGTCCCCTTGAGTCTAACTTTATTAGAATCCCCAAGATCGGTAGTAACCATGATAGCAGAAATATAATTACAGTTAGCGAAAAAAAGATGTCAAAGGCTCTTTTGATGAATTTGTTGACTGCATCATCAAGTGGAATAGACCTGAAAATCAGAATGGGCAGGACATCGTAAAAGTCCACCTTCATTTGGTTGAATGGAAGTTCACCAGGTTCAGGTAGAAATTTCATTCGTAGCAAATTGTTATCCACAAAATCAAGTAGTTCAACAATCTGCTCTCGCTTCAGGTTATAAGGGCTGCAGTAGATTTCATCGACTCCGTTCTCCAGTGCGAAATTTTTGATGTCTTCAAAGCGGCCTAAAACAGCAGGTTTTCCAACATTATGATCATCAAAAAAGCCTAGGAATCGGTAACCGTGTTCAGGGCGAGAGGTAAAAAAGCGTTTTAAGTCGAGAGCAGTTTTACTATAACCTACAATGATGACTGTCCGGTAGTTATACCCTTTTCGACGGGCATAGCGAAGAAATGTTACTACTGTTATTCTCCAAGAAACAATTAAAACAGCTAGTAGTACATACTGAGCTAATAAGAAATGTCTATTGATTTCAGCAGCCGAGATGTTTAGCGCTGCTTCACATAGCAATATAAAAAATAAGACGACTTTAAAGGCATTGATTGCTACTCTAGAAACCTTGGATACTCTATAAAACTTATAAGATCTAAGAATGGAAGAGCAAAAAAACCAGGCCAGAATTGCGAAAATAATGATCTCAACTAATCTTCCAGTAGTAAAAGGGCCGATTTTTTCCTGTAATAAACTATATGAAGTAATAATGGAGATGGCAATTGCAGAAGCATCGCCAATGGCGTGTACTGGTTTAATGTACTTGGAGTAAAGGCCGGGCACTACTTTCTAATTAAGCTTGTTGGATTTAGTTGCAGAAACGAAAGTAATATATATTAATCTAATTATTACAACATCACTATTATTTTAATTGTAATAATGTGTAATAATCTAGAGTAGATAAGCCTTGGTTGATGAACTTGGCTTCAGTTGTGGGTCGCTTTATATATTATTAAATTCACAATTATTTTAATTATCACAAAAGGGATTTTTAGATCTCTGCCAGTTATTTTAGCTTAAAAGAGTAAAGTGCAAGAGGTAGTTCTCTAACATATTAGATCTTTAATACTAACCCCTGTAACATGAAATATCTGTACAGCTTTTTACTAGTAGGCTTGTTGATTTCCTGTGCCAGACCGCAGGCAATAAGTACTTTTCCTGCAACCAAAGCACACCTACAGGATGGAGAACAGTTTTATACTATAAATGGCCTGAAACACTGGGTTAAAGTAAAAAACAGCCAGCAACAAACTACACCTGTTGTTATTTTGCATGGCGGTCCGGGAGGAAACAACTATAACTTTGAAAGAACCGCAGGCCCCTTACTGGAGAGTTTCGCTACTGTTGTATACTATGAGCAGCGAGGCAGCGGCAGGAGTGAGGCACCCAAAAACCCGGAAGACTACACACTTCCGATGCTTATAAACGACCTGGAGGTACTCAGAGACTCATTAGGAGCTCAAAAGCTTGTACTTCTGGGTTACTCTTTTGGAGCCGAGTTGGCACTCCGTTATGCCCTGGCGCATCCAGATCGGGTAGAGAAGCTAATCCTATCTGATCCGGCTGAGTTATCCAGATCTAATATGCTGGTACAGATACAGGGATTCTATTCACTTGGCGACAGCGTTGTTAAAACCGGTATAGATAAGATTTTAAAGGATACAACTGAGCTTGAAGAGAAATATGGGTGTGTGTGGGGGCTTAGTAATTCTGCTTTGGTTGACAGGTTTTTGTTCGTGAATCAGGAGATAGCCGCACGTAACAGGGAAATGTGGAAAGAGAGCAAACTGGTGAATACTGGCCTGATGGCGAAGGTGTATATCAAAAATAACAAAATGGACCTGGTAGAAAAAGCAACAGGCTTGCCAATTCCTACTATGCTCATTAGTGGTGTATACGACAGGAACGGAGGCCTGCATACTGCTCTAGAGTTAAAGAAAGTACTACCTAACAGCACAATCAAACTATACGAGAACAGCGCTCACTTTCCTGATATGGAAGAGCCTGAACGGTTTGCTGCAGATATTAAAGCTTTTCTATCAGGTAAATAGCAGTATCAGTTTGCTATAGTTATAGCCTGTATACAGACTCTTTGAAACGGAAGTATGAACTACAAAAAAGGCTTCTTCCATATCCGAAGAAGCCTTTTTTGTTTTATAAACTATGGTTGTTAATCGTCTTTACGGGTAATCCAGCTCAGGTTGTACAGGTCACGGCGTCGGTCTTTCAGGTTACGTACACTGCCTGCTGTGTTCAGGTCCTTGAGCAGGTTCAGGTCAAGGTCAGCGATCAGTGTCATCTCTGTGTTAGGGGTGGCTTCAGCAACTACAGCATCGTGTGGGAATGCGAAGTCGGACGGGGAGAAGACGGCTGACTGCGAGTACTGGATGTCCATGTTCTCTACTTTCGGCAAGTTACCTACGCTGCCGGTAATAGCAACATAACATTCGTTCTCGATAGCGCGGGCCTGGGAGCAAAGGCGTACGCGCAGGTAAGCGTTCTTTGTATCGGTCCAGTACGGTACGAAAAGGATTTTCATATCCATATCAGACAGCATACGTGCCAGTTCCGGGAACTCTACATCATAACAGATCAGGATGCCGATTTTACCAATGTCAGTATCGAAGATCTTTAGTTTATGACCACCGCGCATACCCCAGTAATGCGACTCATCAGGCGTGACGTGCAGTTTGTACTGCTTGTCGTAGGTACCGTCGCGGCGGCAAAGGTAACTTACGTTGTATAGTTTATTGTCGTAGTACTCGGGCATGCTGCCGGCAATAATGTTGATGTTGTACGACAGCGCCAGGTGGATCATCTGCTCACGGATCTCATCTGTATACTCGGCCATCGTTCTGATAGCCTCAGATGGTGATTCCTCTTTGGTAAGGGCCATTAGCGGAGCATTGAAAAACTCCGGGAACATCACAATATCAGATTTGTAAGAGCTCACCGTATCTACATAGAACTCGATCTGCTGCATCATGTCGTCCAGTGATTTTACGGCGCGCATCTGCCACTGTACAATGCCGATACGAACGATCGTTTTCTTACCACCAATGAGCTCTTCCTTCTCTTCATAATACACGTTCACCCACTCCAGCAACGTAGCGTAGGCACGGGATTCTCGGTCGTCGGGCAGGTAGCCTTTCAGTATTTTACGAACGTGGAAATCGTTGCTCAGCTGGAAAGACAGTACCGGGTCAGCCAGTTCCTTGTTGCGCACCATCTCGATGTACTTAGCCGGTGTTAGTTTGTCAGCGTAATCCTTATATCCCGGTATGCGACCACCGGCAATAATGCCGCGCAGGTTCAGATTCTCGCACATCTCCTTGCGGGCATCATAAAGGCGTCGGCCAAGGCGCAGGTTGCGGTATTCCGGGTGCACAAATACGTCTATGCCATACAGGGTATCGCCTTCCGGGTCGTGCGATTTAAAGGAACCACGATCCACAATCTGCTCATAGGTATGTTTGTCGCCGTAGCGGGCGTAATCAACTATAAGACTGAGCGCAACGGCTATTACACGTCCTTTGTCTTCAATACAGATCTGCCCTTCCGGAAACTTCTTCAGCAGGTTAGAGAACTCTTTTCTGGTCCAGGCGCCGTCTATGTTAGAGTACACCGTGTCCATGATTTCCTTCACTTCCTTGTAGTCTTTCAGCTCGAGCTGGCGCAGTAATAATTTGTGTTCGGTATGCTCAGTACTTTCTTCGTTCTTATCGCTCATAGGTACATTTTGTCTTTATGCTACTGATATACGTGCAGTAAGTATAGTTTCGATACAATTTACCAGTTTTAGCAACTGCCGTAATCATAAACCAAAGTTAAAAAGAAAGCGCAGCTTATGTAGCTGCGCTTTCTTTTTAACTGTTTTCGTGTCTAGTCCTTTTACAATGGGGGGATGATTCACCCTTAAAATTATAGTTCTACTTCCGGAATTTCGCCTTCAATTATAAGCGTACCTTCCGTTGCCTTCTGAATATCCTCTACAGTAACACCTGGGGCGCGCTCCAGCAGTTTAAAGCCTTTATCAGTTACTTCCATTACGCATAGGTCGGTTACAATCTTTTTTACGCATTGCAAGCCTGTAATTGGCAATGTACATTCTTTGAGGAGCTTAGAGGAACCATCGCGGGCAGTATGCTGCATGGCAACTATAATGTTTTTGGCCGAGGCAACCAGGTCCATAGCCCCACCCATGCCTTTTACCATTTTGCCCGGTATCTTCCAGTTGGCAATATCACCTTTTTCCGAAACTTCCATTGCACCCAGAATGGTCAGGTCCACGTGTTCGCCGCGGATCATGCCAAAACTATCGGCAGAGCTGAAAATAGAGGAGCCTGGCAGCGTGGTTATAGTTTGCTTTCCGGCATTTATCAGGTCGGCATCCACCTGGTCTTCGGTAGGGAAGGGGCCCATGCCCAGCAATCCGTTCTCTGACTGCAGCACTACCTCAATACCGTGCGGAATGTAGTTCGCCACCAGGGTCGGTATGCCGATGCCCAGGTTCACATACATTCCGTTCTTTACTTCCTTCGCGATTCGTTTCGCTATCTGATTTTTATCTAAAGCCATGTTGTTCGTGATTTAAGCCTGTCTTACCGTTCTCTGCTCGATGCGTTTTTCGTACTTTTCGCCCTGGAAAATACGCTGCACGAAAATGCCTGGCGTGTGGATCATGTTCGGGTCCAGTTCGCCGGCTGGTACCAGTTCTTCTACTTCAGCAACCGTAATTTTACCGGCAGTAGCCATCATTGGATTAAAGTTGCGAGCGGTACCTTTGTAGATCAGATTCCCGGCTGTGTCGCCTTTCCAGGCCTTTACAAACGCGAAATCAGCTCGTAGCCATTCCTCCATCAGGTACATTTTGCCGTTAAACTCACGGCTCTCCTTGCCATTGCCCACCTCGGTTCCATAGCCGGCCGGCGTGAAAAAGGCTGGAATTCCTGCCCCACCTGCCCGAACACGTTCAGCCAACGTTCCCTGCGGAATCAGCTCTACTTCCAGTTCGCCACTCAGCAGCTGACGCTCGAATTCGGCGTTTTCGCCTACGTAACTGGCAATCATTTTCTTCACCTGGCGCTTCTGCAGCAATAACCCGATACCAAAATCATCCACACCGGCATTGTTCGAGATACAGGTTAAGTCTTTCACACCCAGGCGAAGCAGCTCTGCTATTGAGTTTTCCGGAATACCGCACAGGCCAAAGCCGCCCAGCATCAGCGTCATGCCATCTTGTACTCCTTGCAGAGCTTCCTGAGCGTTCTTTACAGTTTTATTTATCATAGTTATGGTAATGTATTATTATGCTTTTCAGGTTGTATTATGTTCTAGAAGTTATTGATCTAAGTAAAGTTTGATCAGAAAATATGGTATAGGGTAAGTTAGATATAATAAAAGCCATATACAATGTATGGTTTTACTTTTTTGGGTGAAATGGGTTTTGTTTTAGGTGAACTATAGTTGATTGTTGCATTGAAACTGGTAACTATAGTTTAAAAATAGGATGTCATTTCGGACATTGAGAGAAATCTATTGCAAACTATAGTTACTTTTTGTCACCCTGAGCATTCTTGAGACGAGAGTCGAAGAGAGCCAGCGAAGCTGTAAAGGATCTTATGTGTCCTATAGTTGCCACTTGCCACAAGCAGTTCGTGCTATAGTCACCTCTGATCCTGGGAGCTCTACTTACCTATCGTTTTATAGTTGGCTTTGGTGCGCTCACGGCCGCGGGGCCCCGTCTTCGGGCATCGCGCCTTGTACATTTCTTTTGCTCCTGCGTCGCAATGCCTTACGGCACCAGAAATCTACAAGGCGCTCAACCCAAAGACTAAGGCGCTCAACCCAAAGACTGAAATCACTCGATAGCTATAGTTTATCTATAGTTTGATAAGCTATAGTTGCATCGCCTTTCTGTGGTTGTAGTTCCGAGGGGCAGGCTGCGCCTGTCTGTTCTCTGGCTGTAACTATAGCACAATTGCTGAAACTATAACCATAGCAGGATTCCCCTCTTGGGAGGGGTAGGGGCGGGTTAACCCAGCAACTATAAAACTATAGCTCAACTATAGTAGTAGCTGAAATGCTTCCCACCTTAGACTACCGAGAAGCGACTTCGAAGGTAGCGAGCATAGCTCTGAGGGGAGGGGTGGTTGGACCAACAGCAACTATAGAACTAGAGCAGCAACTTTAGCAACCGCCCAATCCTAAAAATCTGGAAAATCCCCTTAATCTGCGGTTCAGGCAAACTATAGCGAAAGAGCTTTCGCTGTTGCTGCTTTATCTTTTACTAGTTGGGCTTTTAAGGCATCCAGGCCGTTGAACCTTTGCTCGTCGCGGAGGTAGGATACGAAGGAGACTGTAATGGTCTGGCCGTAAATGTCCTGATCGAAATTGAGCAGGTGGACTTCCATGGTCAGATGTGCGCCGTCTATCGTTGGGCGCACGCCGATGTTCATCATGCCAGGGTAACGCTCGCCATCTATAGTTGCCCAAACAGCATATACGCCATTGGCAGGTATTAGCTTGTGGCTGTGCGGAATGGCCAGGTTAGCTGTTGGGTAGCCGATAGTGCGTCCAAGTTTGTTGCCTTCAACTACTACTGATGTTAAACTATAGTAGCGTCCCAGGTAACTGGTCGCAGTTTCCAGGTCGCCGGTCTCCAGCGCTTTCCGGATTTTTGTAGAGCTCACGCCTATATTGTCTATATCTTCACGCGGAATTTCTTCTACTTCAAATCCATACTTGCCTTTCTGGGCTTTCAGGTGTTCAAAGCTGCCTTCGCGGTTTTTCCCAAAACGATGGTCATAGCCAATTACAAGTACCTTCGTATGCAGTGCCTTTACCAGAATATCGGATATAAAGCTGCGGGAACTGGTGCGCGAGAAATCTTTGGTGAACGGTATGATGAGCAGGTAGTCGATCCCAAAGCTACGCAGGTGCTCAATACGCTCGTCTATAGTTGAGAGAAGGCGGAGATCATTGTCTTCGGGGAAGAGCACCAGGCGCGGGTGAGGCCAGTATGTGATAACAACACTCTGGCCGTTATGCTGGCGTGCACGCTCCATTACGCGCTGTAGTATTTTCTGATGGCCAACATGCACCCCATCAAAAGTGCCGCTGGTAACCACCGGGAAACTAAGTACGGGAAAATCGGCTATGTCACGAATTACTTCCATTCGCTTCCAGCTGTGCTTTTCTAATTTCCTGTATATCTTCTATAGTTAAGGCATCTTCCAGCTTATACGTACCAATGCGTGTACGCACCAGAGAACCCAGGTGCGCACCAACGCCAAGCTTTACGCCCAGGTCGTAGGCCAGACTCCGGATATACGTGCCTTTTGTACAAACTACCCTGAAGCTTACCACTTCGCCCTCAATACTGGTAATATCAAACGCTTTTATAGTTATGGTACGCGGCTTCAGTTCAGCGGCCTTGCCACGACGGGCAAGGTCATAAGCGCGTTTGCCATCTACCATCACAGCCGAATAAATAGGGGGCACCTGTTCTATAGTTCCCACAAATGTATCGGCGGCAGCTTTTATAGTTTCCGGTGTCAGGTGGCTGATGTCTATGGTTTCTGTTACCTCTGTTTCCTTGTCGTAAGATGGTGTGTACTGGCCCAGAATGATGGTGCCGGTATATTCCTTCTCCTGCGCCTGAATCTCATCAATCCGTTTGGTGAACTTGCCGGTGCAAAGTATCAGCAGCCCGGAAGCCAACGGGTCAAGTGTTCCGGCATGGCCAATCTTTTTTACGCGCAGGGTATTGCGTACTTTCTTCACCACGTCAAACGACGTCCAGGTAAGCGGTTTATCTATAAGCAGGACTTCGCCTGCTTCAAAGTTGTAGGTCATGCTATACTCTTAAATCTACACCTAAAGCCAGCAGCGCAAGCAGCAGCATACCTAAAGCAATACGGTAATAACCAAAAAGTTTAAAACCATACTTGGTCAGGAAGCTGATAAAAAAGCGGATAGCCAGCATGGCAACTATAAACGCCACAAAATTACCGATCAGTAAAAGCTGTAGGTCATCCTGAGTAATCATTTCCAGGCTATTTTGAATCTTAGGTAAGTTAAACTTCAGGATGTCGGAAATCTCGAGGTGCAGCAGGTCGGTGATGAGTTTGTAAGTTGATGCCGCCAGCATAGTTGGTACTGCCAGGAAGAACGAAAACTCGGCTGCTGACTTACGGTCGATGCCCTGCGCCATACCACCTATAATAGAGGCCGCCGAACGCGAAACACCCGGAATCATGGCTATACACTGTGCCAGACCGATCATGAACGCATTTTTATAGGTAATGCGTTCTCTGTCTGCATTGGCAAACCACTTGTCTACAAACAGGAGTACCACACCGCCAGCCACCAGCATTACGGCTGTAACCACCACACTTTCCAGCATGGCATCCACAAAATCCATCAGCACAAAACCAATGGCTACGGCCGGTATAAATGCCAGCAGCAGTTTCTGGTAAAACTCGAAGCTCTGTAAAAACCGGCGCCAGTACAATACCACCACCGACAGGATTGCTCCAAACTGAATGTTTACGGTAAATATTTTGGTAATCGGTAATTCATTTATCCCCATTAGTGCCGATGCAATGATCATGTGGCCGGTAGAGGAAATAGGTAAAAACTCGGTAAGTCCTTCAATAATGGCTAAGATGATAGCCTGCCATACGCTCATCTAGTCGTGGTTTTTGTCTTTAACAAGGATTGCAAAAATTTCGATGATAAAGCCTGCCAGCACAACTATAGGCCCGAGCGTGATGCCCATGAAACCTAGGCCGTATTGTTCGTTGTCCAGCGTCATAATGATAAAGCCTATCACGAGTACCACAATGCCAACCAGCATCAGGATGTAGTTCTTTCTGCCAAAGGCAAGTCTGTCTTTATTTTCCATTGTTAGTATAGTTCGTCTAATGAGAGGCGCAGGTATTTACGCACCGCGCGGTAGGAGCTCAGAAAACCGATAATGCAGCCAATTACGAGGAGTGCACCCATCAGGATGTAAGTTTGTTCTTCGTTTTGTAGCTCTTTCAGTTCTTCTATCTGTGTGTAAGCGTATTGCATTAAGGCAAAAAGTAACGCCGAAGCTATAATGCCGCTCATAACGCCCTGCCAGGCTGCCCGGTTCAGGAACGGCCGCTGTATAAAAAAGCCTGTTGCCCCAACCAACTGCATGCTCCGGATGAGGAAGCGCTGCGAGTATAACGCCAGTTTTATGGTATTATTTATAAGGATAATAACTACCAGGATAAGGATAATGGCAAAGCCAAGCAGGATAATGCTGATCTTCTGGATGTTGCTGTTGATGGACTCTATAAAGCCAACCTCCACATACTGCACTTCAAAAACACCTTTAATTCCTTCCAGGTCATTCTGGATACCCTTCATCTGGGCAGGTGTAGTGCTTTCGGCTCTGATGTTGATCACATAGGCATCGCGCAGCGGGTTCTCACCCAAAAAAGAAGTAAAGTCTTCACCGGATTTACCTATAAATTCTTCAGCGCCTTTCTCTTTCGATACAAAACGTACCTGGGCAGTATCGCTTTTAATGGCTACATAATCTTTGGCAGCCAGCGTTTTTTTAATGTCGGCAAGCTGTTTTTGGGTCAGGTTACGGTCCAGGTATAGCTGCATCTCAATGCTTTCCTTTACCTGCTCCGATAATCTGTTTGCATGTATAAGCAGCAACCCGAACAACCCGATCACAAACAAGGCCAGCGAAATGCTGAACACAACCATGGTATGCGGGTAGTTGCCGAGCTTCTTCTTCTTTATTGATTTGTGTTGCTTTGCCATAGGTACTCCTTCCATACAAAAGTAGGAATATATTTTAAATATAGGGAAAGCAGTAGCGCTAAAAGAAAAGTCCAGCCTTGAGGGGGCAGGACTTTATTGTAATGGTTGTTGATTAAATCGTGGGTCAGAGTCCAGGATGATCTGCTGGCGTTCCTGCTCCTCGAGGCGACGCTGGCGACGGTTACTCCTGAACAGTTCACGCAGGTTATCGAACCGTTTGGTGTGCAGTAAGCTGAAGCTTTGGCGGTTGGTGCGTCTGTCAATCAACCCTCTCGGAATGGTATTGTATTCCAGCCTTGCCCGTAGTTCGCCACTCTTTGTTATATAGTACTCCAGCGACCAGTCGCCCTGGTAGCCGTTGTCGCGGGAGGTGCCTGCTTCGTTGCTGGCCCCAAGGCCGGCTTCACTTGTAACCCGCAACCTGCCCTGGAAGAACGAGTAACTTAAACGCACCTGCAACGATGAAAGCGCATCCTGGTCTATATTGCCCAATCCAATATCTATTTCCAGGTTACTATCAATACTATTCAGGAAACTGCTGAGCTGGTTCGATAATAAGCTACCCAATGATCCGCCTACAGCAGTAGTGCCGGCATCAACTGTACTAAAGGTACCCTGCGGAGATAAGCGCCCCAATACCATCAGACTGAACACCTGTCGGTTCAACTCGGCTTCGTCGTTTTTAATGGAGCTGATAAGGGCTTCGGTTTCGGCGGTTTGCGGTACCTGGTCAAAATCCATTCCAAGGCTGATCTGTGGTGTAAGCAGGGGGCCATCCAGGTCTATAACTGCCGTTACCGGGTAGCGGCCCTGTATACTGCTGGTTTCGGTCACAGGCAACGATGCCATCTGGGTATAGTTACCGGTAATGTTCATAATGCCGCCCAGCGGGTCGCCGTTCCAGGTAATGGTGCTGCCCGGCTGTACGTTAAATTCGCGGGTTACAAGCCCCTCCAGCAAGTTCAGGTTATAAGCTCCCTTTGATATCTCAAATGTACCGAACATGTTAAAGTCGCCACGTGTGTCAATTGTCATGCGAATGTCGCCGCTACCCGAGCCTCGTATTACGTCACCAGTTGTTCGGTCTATGATAATCTCAAAATAAGCGTCGTCAGTTACATTCAGGTTAAAATTCATGTTGATGCCCGACAGGTCCACTTTTTGGTCGTCAACGGCAACGGCAAGGCTATCTGGGGTGCGGGTTACAAACCGGATAAAGTCTTTTCGGGCAACGTTCTCCTGGTTATCCAGCGGTACAACGATACGGGTGTTCTCTTCGCTGCGGGCGTCCACGTTTATGCGCAGGTTATCTACCGGCCCAAGCACGCTGGCCGTACCTGTTCCGAAAGCGGTACCATAATAGAGCTCGTTCTGCTCGGCAGTGGTGTTCAGGATCATGAAATTACGGTATCGGGCACTCAGGTCTATCACCATATTAGAGAAGCCATCGTGTGCAATGCCGCCTGTAACCGTGGCCGTATTGCCAAAAAGATCACGCAGCTGGGCATTTCGGAAGCTTATGCTGTTTGGACCCAGGTAAATGCGGTCGTTGAAACGGTAACGGGTGTTCAGATAATCGAACCGGAACTGGCCATTGCTTACCATTACGGAGCCTTTGAGAATAGGAGAGGTAAGCTTGCCAAGCACCCGCACACGCCCTTCCAGGTCGCCCTCCAGGTCTGAAAGTATGGGTTTGATTAGAGGCTCTGCCAGTTTTAACTGTGCCTGGTCCATTACGGCCAGCAGGTCCAGTTGGTCTTCCTGGGCTTCGGGGTTATAGTTACCGGTAACCGATAAAACTTTTTTGTGATTTCGGTCTATCCCGATATCCACTACCATCTGCTTGGCTGTGTTATTCCAGTTCGCTTTGCCGGTTATATCCCCAATCAGAAAATCATCCAGGTGAAAAGAGTCTACACGGGCATTCAGGTTAAGCAGGGCGCGGTCATATATATCCTGCACCACCACTTCGCTGCTTAGCCGGCCGGCAATTTTTTCTGTAATGAGGGTATTGAGGTTGCGAAGGTCAAAGTTCTCCACACGCAGGTTTAAGGTGCTGTTCGGGTCTTCTGAGATGAGGCCTACCGCACGAATAGTCTGTTCCTGGTTTGTGATGGCAAAGTTCTCAAACAAAAAGGACTTACCCGCATCACCGATTACAATGGTATTGCCTGGTGTAAATGCCCAGGGCATATCGCGTAGTATGATGTTAGACTTATCGAACACAAGCTGAATCTGATTCTCTAGGAAGTTAAGGTCGCCGGTGATGGTGGCACGGTTGTTAAACTCAGGCTGACGCACGCTAGTGGCAAAGTCAATTTTACGTTCGCTCCAAATACCTTCCAGGTAAAAATCCTGGGTGCGGCCGGCAGTAGGTAACTGCTGCTCCTCTGAGGTGTAGATAATACTTGCCAGCACATCCGGACTGTTCTGTAGTTTAGAAGAGGTCAGGTCGAAATGGCCGCGGTACAGGTCGAAGTCGGAATAGGAAAGGGTATCTATATCGCCAGCCATTTCCAGGATCACCGTATTGCCATGCCGGAAGGAGCCTTCCAGGGTAGTATTGCGGGACAAAGACATTTCCGGTAGGAACAACGCCAGCAGCGGATCCATGTTTTTTAGCTGGAGTGTATAGTTCAAACTATAGTCCTTAATCTGTGAAAGCGATTTGCGCGCATAGTATGCGCTGGTGGCGGCATCGTTACTTTCGAAATTAAGTCTGTATTCATGCGCCAGCTGATCCAGGTCAGCTAACAGGGTGCTATAATCAAAGTTGCCATCCACAAATACTGTAACCAAATCCGATACCAGGTTAAGCGCGCGCTGGCCTTCCACAATTTCAGAATTGATATAAAGGGAGTCGAGCACGAGTTCACGCCCCTTATAGTTTATATTAGCTTCATTAAAACTGGCGATGCCTACAAATTCATCCAGCCGCAGGCCTGTAAAGTTCAGGTTAGTGTTGGCACTAATTGTAAACGGCACATCTGAGAAGCGTAATGCCTGCAGGTCTACTTTACGGAGCTGGGCCTTCAGGTTAAAGGCCTGCTGACCACTGTTCAGGAAAATTTCCCCATCCGCTGATACATCCAGGTTCGGGTCTTTTATGCTTACCTGCCCTACAAACTTCTGGCGGCTCAGGTTTCCGTTGGCAATGATGTTCCTATAGTTATAGTTCTTAAACTCTATCTGGTTAATGGTAGCGTCCATGTCCACGTGAGCATCTTCCAGGGTAAAGCCGGAGCCAGCCACATTTCCGCTCATCGAGATGGTGCCCAGCAGATCGGTTCTGTTAATGAGTCTTCCGAGGTTAAAGCTGTTTGTGCTCAGGTAACCTTTATAAGAGGAGGTTCGGCGGTCATCGTCTATTTTTAAATTAATATCTGACCGGACGTTACCCAAAGCAGTAGCAAAATTGCCGTTCGCTACAAAGTCGTTGTAGAAACCAAGAAAGCGGCCATCCAGTTTTACTGTTCCTAGGCGGACTGCCACCTGGTAGGCGTCCTTCGGCAGAAAATGCTTCAAATCGTCTGCATTTATAGTTGAGGGCTTCAGGCGCAGGTTGGCAAAGGTCTCTTTATAGTTTGGCAAACCATCGGCTTTCACCTGGCCTACTATATGTGTATTCCGTCCGTACTGCAGGTCCACGCTGTCAGCGCTGAAGTTGGAGACCTTGCCCTTAAAGTTGACGGAGTTGACCCGGATCTCCTCGTTGTAATCTTTCAGTACTTCAGTAAACTTGGCTATGTCGTCGGAAGTAACATAGGAGTTATAGAGATTGGCGGTAAGGGTAACGCTGTCGTTAAAGCTGGTGAAGTTCTTGAACCGTTCAAAATCAAAGCGGACATAGTTCTGCACATTGCTGTTCTCAACTTTCAGATTCAGGTCGGCCCATTCCCAGAAAGTGGCGGCATAGGTCATGCGGGTGTCGAGGTGGCGCAGGTTGGTGTTGGAGCGTTTCTCGATGGCACTGAAGTTGGTGATGGTAGCCTGAAGTGTATCAGCCAGTACCAGTTCGGTGAAATTACCATAAATACTGTCCACGGTGAGGTGGGCATAGTCCATGGCTTCTGTAAAGACAGGCTTGTTAAAATCGTCGTAGGTAAAGCGACCGTTCTGTATGATCAGCTCCTGCAGGTCAAACTTAAAGGGTTTAGATACCTTGGTAGTGTCTTTTACAAACAGCTTGCCCAGCGCATTGAAAAATGCTCCGGCATTCAGCGAATCAGATCCTTCATAATATACCAGGTTTGCACGTGGCTCCTGAAGTTCCAGGGTGGCAATACTAAGTGAATTTGGGTTAAAGATAGAGAAGGAGGCAATGTCTGCTTCGATGCGGCCTACATAAAATAGCTCGTTCTTTTTAAAGTCGCGTACTTGCACCTGCTCCAGTATCACGTTACTGAAAAATTCGATGTCGACACGGCCTACGCTTACATCATGCCTGGTGGTTTCGGAGAGCCAGGCGGCAGCGCACTGGGCAACTTTGGTTTGAACGGCAGGAATACGGATCGCAAAAAAAACAGCAATAAACAGCAGCAAAAGGAATGCAAACAGCCCTAAAACTATTTTAAGAATAGCTTTTCCTATAACTTTGAAGTAATTTATGGACTGTTCTTTTTCCAAAAGATGACCGAACCTACAATATTAGCTATTGAATCTTCCTGCGACGAGACCTCAGCTGCCGTTATACGAGGCGGCAAAGTTTTGTCGAATATAATTGCTACTCAGGCCGTTCACGAAAAATATGGCGGCGTGGTACCAGAACTTGCTTCCAGGGCACATCAGCAAAACATAATTCCTGTTGTAACCGAAGCTTTAAACAAGGCAAATGTAACTAAAAATGAGTTAAGTGCAGTAGCTTTTACCCGTGGCCCAGGCCTTTTAGGTGCACTGCTCGTTGGTAGCTCTTTTGCCAAGTCATTTGCACTGGGTTTAAATATACCGCTTATAGATGTAAACCACATGCAGGCACACATTTTAGCGCATTTTATAGATGACCCGAAGCCAAATTTTCCATTTCTGTGCCTGACCGTAAGTGGCGGCCACACCCAGATTGTGCTCGTAAAAAGCCACCTGGATATGGAAGTGATTGGCCAGACGACGGATGATGCCGTGGGCGAAGCCTTCGATAAAACTGCCAAAATGCTTGGCCTGCCTTATCCGGGCGGCCCCATGCTGGACAAAGCTGCCGCACAAGGCAACCCAAAAGCGTTTGAGTTCCCGGTTGGCAACATGCCCGGCTACGACTACTCATTCAGTGGTATTAAAACATCGGTGCTTTACTTCCTGCGAGATAAAACGAAGGATAACCCCAATTTTGTACAGGAAAACATCAACGATATTTGCGCCAGCGTGCAGCATACCTTAATTAAGACCTTGCTGAAGAAAGTGGTGCAGGCTACAAAAGACCTGGGCATAAAAGAAGTGGCTATAGCTGGTGGTGTATCAGCTAACTCCGGTTTGCGTGCCGCCCTGCAGGACTATGCCAAGCGCTATAGTTGGAACGTGTACATCCCAGCTTTCCAGTACTGCACCGACAATGCCGGTATGATCGCCATGGCTGCACACTTCCAGTACCTGGCTGGCGATTTCGCCGACCAGTACGCCAGCCCGGATCCTAGGATGAAGATATAGTTGGTAGTTATTGATTGATGGTTATAAGCTATAGGGGGTAGATTTCGATCAAAATCCTGTTGATCTTTAAATCCTGGAAATCCTGATTCAGATAAAAAATGCGAACTACGAATAACGACCAACTAATAACGAAACCCAAAGTGGGCGACACCCGGGTTTATCAAAAGCTTGTAACTGAAGCTGACTTTGCGCGTTTCGAGGATGGCCTGGTGCATGCGGTGTGCTCTACGTTTTCGCTGGCGCAGGCAGCCGAGTGGGCCGGCAGGTTGTTCGTTTTGGAGATGAAAGAAAAGGATGAAGAAGGGATAGGTACTTTTCTGACGATCAATCACAAAGGTCCTGCTTTTGAAAGTGAAACTATAACTATAGTTGCCACCCTGAAAGCAGTAAATGGGCACGAAGTAATTTGTAGCTATGAAGCCCGCGTTGGCGACCGCTTGGTGGCCGATGGAGAAACCGGACAGAAAATTTTGAAAAAAGAAAAATTAGCCAAAGTTTTGGCACCTAAGCAAGCATAATGGCCAAAGACAAGGACAGAATACAGAAACACGTAAACATCGTTAACCGCAGGGCCTCCTTCGAGTACCAGTTCCTGGATAAATATACCGCCGGTATTATGCTGATGGGTACCGAGATCAAATCGATACGCGAAGGCAAGGTAAACATGCAGGATGGCTATTGTGTGTTCCAGAAAGGAGAACTATGGCTGCACAACATGCACATTTCTACCTACACCGAAGGCACACACTATAACCACGAGCCCATGCGCGCCCGCAAACTGCTGCTGAACAAGCGCGAACTCGCTAAACTCGAAAAAGGTACACAGGAGCAGGGGGTAACCATCATCCCGACACGGGTATTCATCAACGACCGTGGCTTTGCCAAAGTGGAAATAGCCCTTGCCCGCGGTAAAAAGCTGCACGATAAGCGCGAAGACATCAAAGCCAAAGATGTAAAGCGTGAAATGGATAGAAGCGGATACTAAGCGCGGCAGCGCGCAATTATGAATTAAAAATTAAAAATTAGAAATTAGGGCCATATTAGCTGGCTCTTTTTTGTTGCACAAGCAGGAGTCATTTCTAATTTTTAATTCATCATTACTAATTTGAAAAGTCGTGGACTACGGAATAAGTATGCTGAGCCTGGTGCCGATGCGCGCCGAACCATCTAACAAAGCTGAACTGGTTAGCCAGTTGCTGTTTGGGGAGTGCTACGAGATCATCAGTCGCCAGGAGAAATGGGTGCGCATACAACTCGCTACGGATGGCTACCAGGCTTGGATCGACCTGAATCAGCATACACCAATTTCTGCAGCATATTACCAGGAGTGGAAACAGACCCAGCACCCACGCACAATGGACCTGGTGCAGATTATCAGCAATTCCGAGGAGCGCATTCCGGTAGGTATTGGCGCGTATCTGCCATTTTTTGATGGCATGAATGTGCGTATCGGGGAGCAGGTATATCACTACAGTGGCCGAGCCTCTAATCCAGAGGCTGAAGCAACTATAGCACAGCTAGTAAAAGTAGCCCATAACTTTATGAAAGCGCCTTACTTGTGGGGTGGCAAATCGGTGTTTGGTATAGATTGTTCCGGGTTTGCACAGCAGGTGTATGGCATTTGCGGTGTGCAGCTACCCCGCGACGCCTATCAGCAGGTAACTGTTGGCGAAGAAGTGCATTTCGTGAACCAGACACAGCCCGGTGACCTGGCCTTTTTCGATAACGAGGAAGGTCGTATCATCCATGTGGGTATTGTGCTTGAGGATCAGAAGATCATGCATGCCAGCGGCGAAGTACGCATTGATACCCTGGATCATAATGGTATTTACAACGCTGCCCGCAAGCGTTACTCCCATAAACTCCGCATTATCAAGCGAATCTTTCCTTCATAGAATTTAATTTTCTGGGTGCTGGCACCGTAAGCTACCGGTTTTTTCCGTAGAAGCTTATGTTAAAGCTTACTGTGCTCCCATGAAAGATAAAGTTCTCATCCTGAACCAGGACTTCAGTGCCATTGCTGTATGTTCCATTTATAAAGCTTTTCTGCTCGTGTATCTGGAGAAGGCAGAGATGATTACCAGGTCAGAAGCCGGTGCTCTCCGAACCATTACACGAACCTATCCGGTGCCTTCTGTAATCCGGTTGCAGCGCTACGTACACGTTCCCTATCATGGCATTGCCCTGAGCCGGCATAACGTGATGCGCCGCGATAACTATACCTGCCAGTACTGCGGAACTATAAAGAACCTGACGCTGGACCACCTGCTGCCAAGAAGCAGGGGAGGAGAGACTAACTGGCAAAACCTGGTAACTGCCTGCACCCGTTGTAACTCCCGCAAAGGCGATCGCACCCCCGAAGAAGCCGGGCTCAAACTACTCCGTAAGCCCATCAGGCCATCGCTCCAGTATTTCCTTAAAATGCACCTAGATACCACCAACCAGGACTGGGGGATGTACCTCGGCGTGAAGGAATAATATAACTATAGCTGTGCTAATATATTTAGTTTGTTATATATAAGTTACAGTTAATCAGTATGTATGAGTTTGTGTGGTAAAGTATAACTATAGGTTAAAAGTATGAAAAGGGGTTTTGAGGGTAAGACTGCTGTAGTGGTTGCGGCCCTGATCAAAAACCTGTAGAGCTATACCATAACTGCCCGAACTATAGCAGAAACTATAGCACTATAACCGCAACTATAGCTTGCTCTTTCTGGAGTAGAACGCGGACTTGGAAGCCTGCAGCAGTTTGGTTTCGGACACGGATGCCTGAAACAGCGAAGTGGTGCTAGATGATTGGAACTACAGAACTGTCTTTTCTAACTATAGCGAAGTCAGAAATTCCCCTCTTGAGAGGGGTAGGGGTGTGTTAATTTGTAACCACTAAACTATAGCTTCAACTATAGCCATTGCTATAGCTTTACCTGTCCCTGTCGGGCCAGTTGAGTTACAAACTCAACCCCATCGTTAGGCACGGGTTACAAACCCGCGCCAGCGAAATTTACCAGCGAAGTGTATTGCTGCAGCAACTTTAGAACTATAGTCCGAACTATAGCAAAAGCCCAAATCCTAAAAATCCATTTGTCCTGTAAATCCTGATGCAGATAACTCTCCACCATCAACCACCAACTAAACACTTAACCCCCTTTGCTACATAACTTTACATATTCACTTATAAGCGTTGGTTTTTACGAATAAAAAGATTTACTTTTGCGCTTTCATCCGGGTGGATGAGCCCTGGACTTCAGGGAAATGTAAAACTAAACCAAACCGGCCCATTGCTCTAAGCCGGTGGCTACTCCAGAGCAACAAAACAATATGAGTAATTCTCCAGAAAATTTCGATTGGGACAAATTTGAGTCTCAAGGTTTCGGCGGCGGCTACAGCAAAGAAGAGAAAGCCGAAATGGAAAAAATGTATGACGACACCCTGACTACCGTACAGGAGCAGGAGGTTGTTAAAGGAACTGTTGTGGCTATCACTGATCGTGACGTGATCCTGAACATCGGTTTCAAATCAGACGGCTTGGTTGCTGCTTCAGAATTCAGAGATATGCCTGAGCTGAAAGTTGGTGACGAAGTTGAAGTATTTATTGAAGATCAGGAAGATCCAAACGGTCAGCTTATCTTGTCTCGCAAGAAAGCGAAAATCGTTTCTGCCTGGGCTAAAATCTACGATGCACTTGAGAATGACAACATTCTGGAAGGTATCGTTAAGAGAAGAACCAAAGGTGGTCTTATCATGGACCTTTACGGTGTTGAAGCGTTCTTACCAGGTTCTCAGATCGACGTTAAGCCTATCCGCGACTTCGATGTGTTTGTAGGTAAGAAAATGGAAGTGAAAGTTGTGAAAATCAACGCCGCTTTCGACAACGTGGTTGTATCTCACAAAGTACTTATCGAGAAAGACCTGGAGCAGCAGCGTGCAGCTATCCTGAACAACCTGGAAAAAGGTCAGGTTCTGGAAGGTGTTATCAAGAACATGACAAACTTCGGTGTGTTCATCGACCTTGGTGGCGTAGACGGTCTGCTTCACATTACAGATATTTCATGGGGACGTATCAACCACCCAGAGGAAGTATTGCAGCTTGACCAGAAAGTACAGATCGTAGTTCTTGACTTTGATGAAGACAAGAAGCGTATTTCTCTTGGTATGAAGCAGCTTACGCCACATCCGTGGGATGCACTTCCTGCTGAGGTTGAAGTTGGTTCTAGAGTTAAAGGTAAGATCGTTAACGTAGCTGATTACGGCGCGTTCCTGGAGCTTATGCCAGGTGTAGAAGGTCTTATCCACGTTTCTGAAATGTCATGGTCGCAGCACCTGCGCAACCCACAAGACTTCATTAAGCAAGGCGACGAGGTTGAGGCAGTTGTGTTGACACTGGACAGAGAAGAGCGCAAAATGTCCCTGGGCATTAAGCAGCTTACTGAAGATCCATGGACAAAAGAAGATGTGTTAACGAAATATGCAGTAGGCACGAAGCACACTGGCGTAGTTCGTAACCTGACAAACTTCGGTCTGTTCCTGGAGCTGGAAGAAGGTGTTGACGGTCTGGTACACGTTTCTGACCTTTCTTGGACTAAGAAAATTAAGCACCCATCTGAGTTCGTAAAAGTTGGTGATAACCTGGATGTAGTTGTTCTGGAGCTGGATGTTCCTAACAGAAGACTTGCTCTTGGTCACAAGCAGCTTGAAGAGAACCCTTGGGATACGTTCGAGTCAGTATTCAACGTAGGTTCAGTACACAAAGCTACAGTTCTGGAGAAATCTGAGCGTGGTGCTGTACTTGAGTTACCATACGGTATCGAAGGTTTTGCTTTCCCTAAAGGCTTAGCGAAAGAAGACGGTTCTCAGGTTGAAGCTGGCGAGAGCCTTGACTTCAGAGTAACTGAGTTCTCTAAAGACGATCGTAAGATCATCCTTTCTCACACTTCTACGCACACTGAGAGCGCAGATGCTGCCCGTGTAGCAAAAGCTACTAAGAAAGCTGCTCCTGCTGGCGAGAAGAAAGAGAAAGCTCCAAAAGCACCTAAAGAAGTAGAAAACAAGTCTACTCTTGGTGACCTGGATGCCCTTTCTGCCCTGAAAGAGCAAATGATGGAGAACGAGAAAGAAGCTGGCGTTAAGAAGTTAGAAGCAGCTGCTGCTAAAAAAGCAAAAGATGCTGATAACAACGAAGGCGAAGCTTCAGCAGAAGAGAACAACGCTTAATTATAAGCTTGTTACATAGCAAAAGGCCCCGGAGCAATCCGGGGCCTTTTTTGTTATCTATAAATATATTTTTATTAACATTTTTTATGAAGAATAGTATATTGAAGCTGTTTTTACTATATTCCTAGTATAATCAGTTTTTTAAAGGCTGATAAACTATAGTTCTCCCTTATATAGATTTATTATGAGACCAAGTTTAAAATGCTGATACCAGGCCAAACCTTAGACATGACGCCGATCGGTATGATTCTTAAGGTTGTGAAGACCGCTGCCGATACCCAGGGCAAATCGCTGGAAATGGAATGGAAACTGCTGCCGCAGACAGATGGCACACCACCTCATATCCACCCATATGCTTCTGAAACCTACAGAGTGCTGGAAGGGATGATCGAAGTTAGTCTGAACGATCGCTGGCATCAGTTGCACCAGGGGGAGGAGCTAACAGTGCCTGCAGGAGTGCCGCATACCTTCCGTAATCCATCGGAATATGTAACCCGGGTTTATAATATACATGCGCCTGCTATGGAGTTTGAGGGCTATTTTGAAGACTTGGGCTGCATGGTAACAAAACTGGCAGGGGAAAGCCAGGAAAGGCTGCACATGAACTTTAAGACAGCAACATACCTGGCCATGCTCATGAAGAAGTACTCGAAAGAAATCGTTTCGGTTAATCCTCCCGATTTTATAGTTTCGCTGCTTAATTTTATAGGAAAGGCAAGGCATTTTAAGATATAACAGATAATTGCATAACTATAGCTTAAGGAAGAACGGGATATACAGATAAGCAATTACTATAGTTGAAAGTCATCTGTTACTACTGTGCAGTCAGTTTACTTTAACTAATCTGAAAGTTTGCAGGAAGACATACTAATGCACTATGGTAGGTATGAGCTACTGGCAAAAAAGTTAGCCTGAAGAACAGGGAGTTATGAAATGAGGGAATTTATCTCTAAAAAATAACCCTGCTTAGTTTGACAAGTATACAAGTGTTTGTATATTTGCACTCCCAACAACGGTAACGTGGCCGAGTGGCTAGGCTCAGCTCTGCAAAAGCTGCTACAGCGGTTCGAATCCGCTCGTTACCTCTCTAAAGCCCTGATTGTATAAAAACAGTCAGGGCTTTTTGTTTCCCCAAATCATTTCTGCTATAATACTCCTCGCCTTGATACCATCGGGGCAGATATTAATTGGGCTTTTCTTCCAAAGCACTTAGAATCAAGACCTTTTACATAGTCACTTCCGGTATGTGATTGCTATCTGTTTCAGGCTCTGCTATTTAATATTTCACTTCCAAAATGGTACTCATTTCTTATAGTTGTGCTAATCTTTTGCACCGGAATTCCGTAATGAGCGTATCTAAAGAGCAACAAAACCTGCGTAAAAATCAAGATACATGTACCTATCAGATTACAACTGCTGCACCAGAAATACAGGCAGTTTATAGTTATGTAAATGCAGCAACCTGTAACAACTACCCATAGAAACTAACTAGGCTTACGAATACCACTATATGAAAATAGTAGACCTGCGTGTGATGCGTGGACCTAATTACTGGTCTGTGAAGCATCCGAAAATTATTGTTCTAAAACTGGCCCTGGATGAACTTAGCAATACCCTCACCAGCGACGTACCAAACTTTTATAACCGGTTACAGAAAATGTTTCCGGGGATGATCAGCCACCGCTCCTCCGAGGGCGTTGAAGGAGGTTTTTTTAAAACAGTAGAGGGAGGCACCACCTTCGGGCATGTGGTGCAGCATATTGCACTGGAACTGCAAACTCTGGCCGGCATGGATTCGGGTTATGGCCGTTGCTATCCAACCCGCGAGGAAAATGAGCTATATGTGGTGTTTTCTTACCAGGAAGAACGTGCGGGAGAATATGCTGCCTATGCCGCCGTAAGAATTGCCAATGCACTTGTAAGCGGTGAAAAGTACCGTTTGTGGGATGACCTTGAACGCCTGCATGAGATACGTGAAGATGAATACTTCGGACCGAGCACTTATTCTATAGTTTCAGAAGCAGTGAGCCGTGGTATACCCTACATTCGACTAGACAAGCACTCACTGATACAGCTAGGTTACGGTAAGCACCAGAAGCGCATACAGGCCACCTTGACCTGCCGGACCGCCTGCTTTGCCGTTGAAATTGCCGGAGATAAGAACGCAACAAAAGACCTGCTTAAGGATGCCGGCATACCTGTACCAAAAGGAACAACGGTTTACTCGCCGGAAGAACTGCGCCGTGCCATCACCTGGCTCGGATTCCCGGTTGTAACTAAGCCGTTAGACGGCCATCACGGAAAGGGGGCTACCATTAACATTACGAACCTGAATGACGCCAGAAAAGGCTTTACAGAGGCGCAGAAATACTCTTCAGGTGTAATTGTGGAGCAGTACATTACTGGCTACGACTTCAGGTTACTGGTAATCAATGGCAAATTTGTGGCGGCAGCCAAACGTACCCCTGCTATGGTGGTAGGCGATGGCATATCAACTATAAAGCAACTTATTGACAGGGAGAATAAGGACCCGCGTCGTGGTATTGGTCACGAAAAAGTGCTTACCAAAATCAAGATCGACAGCCATACCAAGGCCTTGTTAAAGCAAATGGGCCTGACAACGCAGTCTGTGGTTACAGAAGGGCAGGAGGTGTACCTGAAGAGCACAGCCAACATTAGTACTGGAGGTACTGCTACCGATGTAACCGATTTGGTAGACCCATATAATATACTGATGGCTGAGCGCATTGCCGGCATAATAGGGTTGGATATATGCGGTATAGATATAATGGCCACTGATATTGCCATTCCACTTAACGAAGGGCGCGGCGCTGTACTGGAGGTTAATGCGGCCCCAGGCTTCAGGATGCACATTTCTCCAACTTACGGCCTGCCGCGCAACGTAGCCGAACCGGTTCTGGATATGCTGTTCCCGCACGGTCAGCCGGCCCGTATCCCGATTATAGCTGTAACTGGCACAAATGGTAAAACCACTACTACCCGCCTGATTGCCCATATGGTAAAACACAAAGGCTACCAGGTTGGCTATACAACTACAGACGGTATTTATATACAGGATAAACTGCTTGAAAAAGGCGACACTACCGGAGCTTATAGTGCAGAGTTTGTGCTGAAGGACCCTACCGTGAACTTTGCAGTACTGGAGTGCGCCCGTGGCGGCCTGCTACGCTCAGGCCTGGGTTTTCAGCAGTGCGATATAGGTATCGTAACAAACGTAAGCGCAGACCATCTGGGGTTACGGGATATCCATACTCTGGAAGAACTGGCCCAGGTGAAAGCTGTGATACCGAAAAGTGTAAGTCCCGATGGATACGCCATCCTGAATGCAGACGATGACCTGGTTTATGCAATGGCGGAGGATCTGCAGTGTAAAGTAGCACTCTTCAGTATGGATGAAGAAAATCCGCGCATTCTGAAGCACATAGCCAAAGGCGGACTGGCGGCTGTGTTCGAGAATGGCTACATCTCCATTTTCAAGAACAGCTACAAACTGCGTGTCGATCGTGTGGCCGATGTTCCGCTTACCTTTGGTGGTAAGGCCAGATTTAACATCGAAAACATTCTGGCGGCTACGCTGGCAGGTTATATCTCCCATTTCGATATAGAAGACATTAAAACATCACTACGCACTTTTATTCCTTCTCCGGCCAAAACACCGGGCCGAATGAACCTGTTTAAGTTTCCTAAGTTTGAGGTGCTGGTAGACTATGCGCATAACGTAGGCGGCCTGAAGGCAGTTGGCGACTTTATCAGGAGCCACGACACAGGCCATAAGGTAGGCATTATAGCTGGTGTAGGCGACCGTCGTACCGAAGACTTTTATGATCTTGGTTTTGTAGCTGCACAGGTTTTTGATGAGATCATTGTAAGGCTCGACAGCGACCTGCGTGGTAAAACAGCTGAAGAGATTACAGGACCGATTTTACAGGGAATTGAAGACGCTGACCCGACTAAAAAAGTGACACTGATACCTGAGGAAATGCGTGCTATAGCTTATGCCCTGGAGCATGCTCAACCAAACTCCTTTATAGCCATTTTTACAGAAGACATATCAGAATCGGTGAAGATGGTGGAGCACTTTAAGATAATACAGGACCGGAATGTGCTGGTAGAATAATAAAAATGTACTAGAGCTTTACTTGTGAACGATGGACTAAGCCCTTTTCTAATAAAGAAGAGGGCTTTTTTAGTACCTGAACTATAGTTTAAATATCAAACTATAGTTGCCTTGTAAACTATAGCTCACAAAAAAGCCCCTGCTTTGCAGCAAGGGCTTTCCAGTATTTCAGAGCTTATAGTTATTACTTCAGCACAAATGTAGTTCTCCCGATCAGGAATCCGTCAACGTATAGTTCTATCGTATGCTGGCCTTTTTTATAAGCAGCGTTCTTGTCGTATACATAGCTCACCTGCTGCTGCGTGTTATCAAACACGATGTCGCGCTTTGCTGTGTAGTACATGTCTTCTCCGTCAATCTGGAAAGTTCCTGAGCCTGTAGCCAGGTTATATAAAGCAGCTCCATCCGGTTCAATAAGGCGCATGTAAATCGTTTTAGGCTCTTTAGCCGCTACATCGTTCTGGCCCAAGGTAAAGCTGATCTTAATTTTATCAACCGTCTTGGCTCTGTACTCGTTATCGTTGTCGTCCTTCTCCTTGCCGCGCTGGTTAATTATGTTAACACTAACATTTCTGGCTTCCAGGCGCGAGGCTAGTTTTACCTTCTCGGTCAGGTCCTGGTTGGTCGACTTCATCGTGGTAAGGCTGTCAGAAAGCTGGTTCTGCGTAGTTTTAAGAGAAGTGTTTTCTGTAAACAATACCTCGTTATCCTCTTTCAGCTTAGCAATTTCGCGGTCTTTCTCTATAAGCTGTTTCTCAAAGACCTGAGCTCTTTCACGGAATTTACGCTGGTCGGCAAGGCTATAGCTGCTGTTACGGAAGCCGCGCAGTTTTTCCAGGTCAGAAGTAATGGCCGCAATTTGCGACTCCAGCGAGTCATTTTCAAGTCCCATTGCCTGTAACTCCTGGCTCTGACGCTCAAAGTCAGCTTTCAGGGCTTCGTAAACTTTTATCTGGTTCTCCAGTTCAACATCTTTAACCTTGATAATTTCGGCCTGCTCTTCATTCTTCTCTTTTTTCTGATAATTCATATAGAGCAGAATCCCGTTAATACTAGTCAGGATCACGATAAAACCCACGATCAGGAGCTTACGGTTGCCTCTGTTTTCAGATGTATTCGTCGACATATGGTTTTTATAGTTATTTTAATGCAGATGTTATACTACTATATGTAAGTATAATTATCAAATATAAGGATTTTGAATTATAATTCTAAAACGCATGAAGCAAGAATTTAACGCTGCGTACTGGCAGGAACGTTATTTAAGTAACCAGACTGGTTGGGATACTAACGGGATAACGACACCATTAAAGGATTATTTCGATCAGCTCAAAGATAAGGACCTGCGCATACTGATACCGGGTTGTGGCAATGCCTACGAAGCAGAATACCTGTTTAATAAGGGCTTTACGAATGTGTTCGTAGCCGACGTAGCCCCAGCTCCCCTCGAAAACTTTGCCCGAAGGGTACAAAACTTTCCGAAAGACCAGTTATTGCTGCAAAACTTTTTCGACCTGCAGGGCCCGTATGACCTGATAGTGGAACAAACCTTTTTCTGTGCCCTTAACCCGGAGCTACGCGCTGCCTATTCCCGCAAATGCGCCGAATTATTGGCTCCCGGTGGTCGCCTGGTAGGGTTGCTGTTCGATACTACTTTTGAGCACGACGGACCACCTTTTGGCGGATCTGCTGAGGAGTACAGGCAGTATTTTGAGCCCTATTTCCGGTTTGTGCACTTCGAGCGGGCCTATAATTCCATTGCACCACGGCAGGGGCGGGAGCTGTTTATAAACCTGCAGAAGAAGTAAACTATAAACTATAGTTAAGGCTAAGGCTATAGTTGCTCACGCAGAATTCGGGCTTCATAATTCCTAATTACCTATAGTTCGCCTACCTTTGCTGTGCCGTAAGGCTTAAATTAAAGAATAGAATCATGTTTGAAATACCTAAACTAAAGCATACCGATAGCGGAAATTTCTTTTTAATGGCCGGACCATGTGCCATTGAAGGCGAAGAAATGGCCATGCAGATTGCAGAACGCCTGAAAGTGATAACTGACAAGCTGGAGATTCCGTGGATATTCAAAGGCTCTTACCGCAAAGCAAACCGCTCACGCCTGGACTCTTTTACCGGCATCGGCGATGAAAAAGCGCTGCGCATATTGCAGAAGGTAAGCCAGGCTTTTGATGTGCCAACCGTGACGGATATACACGAGGCTGATGAAGCGGCCATGGCTGCCGAATATGTAGATGTGTTGCAGATTCCGGCTTTCCTATGCCGCCAGACCGACCTGCTGGTAGCGGCAGCCAAAACCGGTAAAGTTGTAAATATTAAAAAAGGCCAGTTCTTGTCGGGCGATGCCATGCGCTTTGCTGTGGATAAGGTTCGTGAGTCGGGCAACGAGAAAGTGATCCTGACTGACCGTGGCAACAGCTTTGGCTATTCTGACCTGGTAGTGGACTTCCGTAACCTGCCGGAAATGCAGGCAACAGGCGTGCCGGTGGTAATGGACGTAACACACTCGCTGCAGCAGCCAAACCAAAGCTCAGGCGTTACAGGTGGCAAACCAGCGTTAATTGAAACTATAGCCAAGGCTGCCATTGCAGTAGGAGCAGATGGTTTGTTTATCGAGACGCATCCGCAGCCTAGCATTGCAAAATCAGATGGAGCTAATATGTTGCCTTTAGATCAACTGGAAAGCCTTCTGCAAAAGCTAATCAGAATCCGCCAGGCAGTTAGCTAACACTTGACATAAGATTACTCGACAAAGGACAAAAGACTGTAGTTTTTTGTCCTTTGTGTTTTATAGTTGGCAAGAAACCCACTTGCCTGAAAGATGCTGCGAGGTTAGCCATTCCAAACCTCTTTTGTCAATCAATCCTTTGTCTAATAGAATAGCGTAAAATGCTCTTTGGGTTGGGTTGTCCGGAAGAAAACGAGACCCACAAAGTAAAGATCTATAGTTTGGCACACTGCCGGATGTTGCTTTATTTCCTTCCAAGCCCGCTTCATTTCCGCAGACCAGTAGATATCATCCATCACAAACACGCTTCCTTCATGCGCTTTGGCAAGGCATTGTGTAAAGTAGCGCATCGTTGGCTCGTAGCGGTGGTTCCCATCAAAAAAAGCGAAGTCGAGTTGGGGGATTTGCTCTAACTGGGGTTGCAAAGTTTCGTCCAGGTTTCCGGTTATTTGGGTTATGTTAGTCAGATCCAGGAAGCTGAAATTGCCTCTTGCCACTTTTGCTATAGTTGGGCAGCCTTCAAATGTATAGAGCGCTGCATTACGCGCTGCTGATGCCATATAAGCTGTTGTTATGCCCAATGAGGTGCCCAGTTCGAATACATAGTTGGGCCGGAACCTGTTCACCAGCCTGAACAGCAACTGGCCATATTTAGCAGGCTTTAATGAAGTGCGGGCAATGTCGCTGATTTGGCGGGTTGTATAGTTTATTTTTTTGGAGCCGGCACCAAAGTCGGTCACTTCAATCGCGCTGTAATCAGATAGCATTTCCTGCCGCACAGCTTCTATTTGCGAAAAACTATAGTAGGAGCCATCATGCAAGATTACCTGCTGGTATAAGTCGAATACGAAAGGGGAATGCACACCGTGCAACTTCACGGCCTTCATTCGGTAAAGCAGGTAATCAACAGCTTGGCTCAGGTTAGACACTGTAGGGTGGTTGTTTGCCGGGTGGTTAGATGGTTATATCTTATTATTGTTAACAGCTGGATGTCTGAATTACTATAATTTGACAACCGAAATTAAGAATTTAACAGTTAAGCCATCTAACCATTAGCCATTAGTTTAATTTATATGGCACAATCAGGGTAAATTCGGGTATAGAGGCATGGAATTGCTTGCCATCCACGAGGCGCTCCATCAGGTAGGTTCCGCACATTTTGCCCACACCTGTTTTCAGGTTGCAACCCGATACATATTCATGAGATTCTCCTGGTTCCAGCGTGGGCTGCTGTCCTACAATGCCTTCGCCTTCAACTTCGCGTACAGTGCCGGTTGCATCGTGTATGTACCAGTGGCGGCGTAACAGTTTTACAGTAAACTCGCTTTTATTCTCGATTTTAATCTTATAGGCAAATACATAATGCTGCTGTACCGGACTGGAATAGTCTGGAAGGTAGTTGGTAGTAACCGAAACTTTTACCCCTTCTGTCGTTTTTGTATCCATGTTACAGAGTTTATTGTATATTTAGAAACTGCCGAGGTGCCAAAGTGTTGCCACCTGTAGCAAAATTTCCGGAAAAAGGTTACACTCCTTCCATTTCAATATGAATGTAAAGATAGAAGAAAGCTGGCAAAATGTGCTGCAAGATGAATTCGAAAAACCGTACTTTAAAGATCTTGTAGCTTTTGTTAAAGACGAATACAAATCAGAAAAAGTTTATCCGCCGGGTAATCTCATTTTTCATGCCTTCGAGATGTGCCCTTTTGAGGATGTGAAAGTGGTAATACTGGGACAGGACCCTTACCATGGGCCCAATCAAGCAAACGGGCTGGCTTTTTCTGTACGCGACGGAATCCGCACACCACCTTCGCTGATCAATATCTTTAAGGAGATAAAAAGCGATTTGGGGAAAGATCTGCCTCCAACCGGTAACCTGGAGCGTTGGGCACAGCAAGGTGTATTGTTGTTAAATGCCACACTTACCGTAAGGGCAGGTCAGGCAGGATCTCACCAGAAGAAAGGCTGGGAAGATTTTACAGATGCTGTAGTGCGCAAAGTAAATGAGTTGAAAGAACATGTTGTGTTCATGCTATGGGGAGCATATGCCCAGAAAAAGGGCGCTTTTATAGATACCAGCAAGCACCTGGTACTGCAGTCGGCACACCCGTCGCCGTTTGCTGCCGATCGTGGCTTTTTTGGTAACAAACACTTTAGCAAGGCCAACGAGTATCTGGTTGCACATGGCAAAGAACCGATAGACTGGTAGGTGGCACAGTTAGAAAGTTATAAAGTTTGGAAGTTAGAAAGTTAAAAGAGTGGGCAGGGATTTTACAGCTTGCTGGCTATAGTTCGAACTATTTGATAACTATAGTTTAGCATTCTCATTTCACATCGGGACACAACTATAAAACAAAAAGCCGGAGTCACCTCCGGCTTTTTGTTTTATAGCTAACTATAGTTTATTCGATGATTTTGAACAGGCGGTTCCAGCGGATCTTGTTCAGGAAGCTGCCATATGGATCTGAAGACATCCAGATCATCACCGCTTTGCCTACTATATGGTCTTCCGGCACAAAACCCCAGAAGCGAGAGTCAGCAGAGTTATGGCGGTTATCACCCATCATAAAGTAGTAGTTCTGCTTAAACGTATACTGGTTAACTTCTTTGCCATCCAGGTAAAGTTTGCCGTCGCGTACTTCAGCATTATCATTATGCTCGTATTTCAGGATAACTCTTTCGTAAAGCGGCAACGTTTCAGGTGTAATCGCAATTGTAGCGCCTTCTTTCGGCACATAAAGTGGTCCGAAGAAATCCTGGTTCCACTTATACTGACTCGGGATATGAGGGAAAACAAGCGAATTTCCCTGATCCTTTTCTTCCTTTACAAGCCTTACCTCATCTATAAAATCCAGTTTGGCAAGTTCTGAGGCACGCTCCGGGGTGGTGTGAATCAGGAATCCACCTTCCCAGGCATTTACATCCGTAATATCACGGTCCAGGAAAAAGTCTTGTGTCAGGATCTTGGATGTTGCCATGAAATACTCAAACTGCAGCATCTCCGGGTTATCCATTACCTTCCCGTTTACAATTACCTGCATGTCACGCACTTCAATAGAATCGCCTGCTACAGCAACACAGCGTTTGATATAGTTGATGCGTAGGTCGGCAGGGTGGTGCTCTTCTGGTGGATAGTTAAATACTACCACATCTCCCTGTTTCACTTCCGAAAAGCCCGGTAAGCGGTAAGACTTAAGCTGGATGGCATCGGAATAAGAAGGAATATTTGTACCCCAGATCGTTTGGTGAGTAAGCGGGACCTGTAGCGGTGTAATTGGCGTACGCGGCCCATAGTGCAGTTTGCTTACAAACAGGAAATCGCCGACAAGCAACGACTTTTCCATAGATGGAGTAGGAATGGTATACGCTTCAAAAGTAGCCCATCGGATTAAGCTGGCTGCCACAACAGCAAACAGGATGGCATCGCCCCATTCGCGTGCGAAGCTCTTCTTCTTTTTAGGCTCTTTTGTAGCTGGTTTCTTCTCCCAGAACTTAACTTTCATGCAGGGTTAGCTATGATCGGTTACAGATTCAGCATGTCTTTCATGCCGTAAACACCTTCTTTGTCTTTCAGCCACTCGGCAGCCATTATGGCTCCTTCGGCAAAACCGGCACGGCTGTGTGCTACATGTGCCAGTTCAATTTTATCTACTTCAGAACTATAGGTAACAATGTGAGTACCTACTACATCCGGCTCACGCTCCGAAATAATGTTCAGTTTACCTTCCGTTTCTTCGTCGGCCACCCAGCCACTCAGAATAGGGTAGTTTGCCAGTATGCCTTCGGCTGCCGTTATGCCGGTTCCGCTTGGTTTATCAACTTTCTGCAGGTGGTGTATCTCGCGTATGCCTACCTTGTACGCCTTGTAAGCCTGCATTTTAGCTGCAATATACTCGTTAAAGTGGAAAAACAAATTTACGCCAACGCTAAAGTTAGATGCGTAAAAGAAAGCGCCGTTATGCTCGGAGCACAGCTTTTTAGCTTCGTCAAACTTATCCAGCCAGCCCGTAGAGCCTGAAACTACAGGAATGCCATTTGTAAGGCAGTAAGATATATTACCAAATGCAGCTTCAGGGTGTGTGAACTCAATGGCTACATCTACGTTAGCGGCGGTATATTTCTGAAGGGTTTCGGAGTTGGTATGATCTATTGTTCCGACGATCTGGTGGCCTTTAGCCAGGGCCATCTGCTCAATGGTTTTACCCATTTTGCCATAGCCGATTAAAAGTATTCTCATTATTTTTTAGTGTAAAGCGTCAATCTCAGACCTGGGGTGTAGCTCAGTTGTGTGGGCACGTGCATTACATCAGGCTGCACTTTTAAGGTCAGGTTATCGCTTATATCAAATTCTTTCATGTGGGCATGCACGTACGCTTCTGCTACCTGCAAGCCATAAGCACCTATTGATAATAAAATAGTAAGGTCTCGGTTACGACGGTAAAAGTCGCGGGCACGACGCAGGTTTGCTGTACCGTTTAGCCTTTGCTCACCGTAAATATTACTGTCGGCATATTTATCGCGGGTATTTTCATCGCCGTCCAGACGAATAAGTAGTGCTTGGCGATAATCCTGATAATTATTGTGGTGGCTAATCAGGAAATAACCTAACACACCTCCCGTAGCATAAATGATAGGCAGCTTCCAGTAGCTTTTGTTGTAGGCTTGCCCCAGGCCGGGAACTATAGCCGAAAACAAAGCTGCTTTGGCAGGTCTGTTCCATTTGCTTAGGAAAAAGCTGTTATCATCCTCAGTAGCTGTATCAGGTACTGGTACTAAAACCGAATCGGGGCCAACCGTTATAACCTGTGCATGGGCAGGTGCCGCAAAAGCAAGTATACTTACCAGTAATGCAATGCCAACGGTTAGCCTCATAAGTGGTTTATTAGTAGTTAAGTATTTCTAAGATACGGTTCAACTCATCAACTGATACAAACGGGATCTTAATTTCGCCTTTGCCATCGTTGTTAGCCTTTACCTGAATCTTAGTACCGAACTGCGAAGACAAACGGGTCTCAACCCGCTTGATTTCCTCTTCATACTTGTTGAAAACCAGTTTCTGCTGCGGATCCGGCTTTTTATTAGCATTCTGCAGATTGCGCACCAGTTCTTCCACTTTACGCACCGACAACTCTTCAGCAACTACTTTCTTGAAAACCTCCAGCTGGTTCTCAATAGTATCGATGTTGATCAAAGCACGCGCATGGCCCATCGAAATCACGTTATCGCGCAGGGCGATCTGGATATCTGGTGGCAGTTTAAGCAGACGCAGGTAGTTGGTAACAGTTGTACGTTTTTTGCCCACACGGTCACCCAGTTCTTCCTGCTTCAGATTACATTCTGATAACAGGCGCTGGTAGGAGAGGGCAATCTCGATCGCATTCAGGTTTTCGCGCTGAATGTTCTCAATCAGGGCCATTTCCAGCATCTGCTGGTCGTCGGCCTTGCGAATGTACGCTGGTATAGTAGTAAGGCCAGCCATTTTAGCAGCCTGGTAACGGCGCTCACCCGATATTAGCTGGTAGGTATTCTGGTCCAGCTGACGAACGGTGATTGGCTGAATAATGCCCTGTATTCTGATAGACTCCGCCAATTCTTCCAGTGCGCCCTGATCGAAATGAGTACGCGGCTGGTATGGGTTCGTCTGGATCTGGTCTATGGCTATATCTGCGATAGTATTGACTTCATTAATGGTGTTCGAATCAATTTTACCTGTGTACTTGTTACCCTCCAGAAGAGAGCCAAGGCCTCTGCCGAGGCCTCCTGTGCGTTTAGGTGCTTTATTCTTGTTGTCAGACATGTAAGGATAAGGTTATTTCTCCAGCGCCACGCTGTTTTTTTCTGCAATCTCACGGGCCAGGTTCAGGTAACTTACAGCACCCTTGCTTTCGGCGTCGTGTAAGATAGCAGGTAAACCAAAGCTCGGCGACTCACTCAACTTCACGTTTCTTGGAATGATCGTATCAAAAACCATTTGCTGGAAGTGTGTCTTCACTTCTTCCACCACCTGGTTGCTCAGGCGCAGGCGCACATCGTACATGGTAAGCAGAATACCCTCAATGGCCAGCTCCGTGTTCAGACGCGACTGAATGATTTTGATCGTATTCAGCAGCTTGCCCAGACCTTCCAAGGCAAAGTACTCGCACTGCACAGGAATCACTACCGAATCAGCAGCAGTAAGGGAGTTAACCGTGATCAGGCCCAGCGACGGAGAGCAGTCAATGATGATGAAATCGTACTTCTGGCGTAGCGGGTTAAGCACATGGCGCATTTTCTCTTCGCGGTTATCCAGGTTGATCATCTCCACCTCGGCACCAACCAGGTCGATGTGCGATGGGATCAGGTCCAGATACTCGATATTAGGCGCTGTCAGGATGATGTCTTCTACTTTTACATCCTCTACCATGCACTCGTAAATGCTGGAGGTGATGCTGGCCGGATCGAAGCCAAGACCTGAAGTGGCGTTGGCCTGCGGGTCAGCGTCTACCAGCAGTGTTTTATATTCTAAGGCTGCCAGGCTTGCCGCCAGGTTTATGGCTGTGGTGGTTTTGCCCACGCCGCCTTTTTGATTGGCAACCGCAATAATTTTTCCCATTCTATACTTATAGGTTTATAGTTTGACCTATTTCCATCAATATCAGTTTTTTGCCAGCCAGCTGCGCTACTTCCTTCACCTCTTCGTGGTCTATGGCAATATATGGAAACGTGTCGTAATGCATACCGATAAATGTATCAACCTGCACAAAGTCAGCGGCGATAACAGCATCATGTATATCCATTGTAAAGTTATCACCGATCGGCAGTAAAGCAAAATCCAGGTCAAACTGCTCCGGAATCAGCTTCATATCGTAAGTTAAAGCCGTATCGCCGGCAAAATAGAACGCTTTATCTTCTGTTTCTACCACAAACCCGGATGCTACGCCAGCATATGTGCCATCAGGCAAAGAGCTTGAATGCACAGCCGTAACCATCTTTACCGTTCCGAAAGGCAATGTAACTTTACCGCCTATGTTCATCGGGTGTGTTTTCTCGATTCCCTTCTCACCGTACCAGGTAGTGATCTCGAACGTAGAAACTATAGTTGAGCCGTTGTTTTTGGCAATGCGCTCAGCATCGTGCACGTGGTCCTGGTGGCCATGCGACAGTAAAATGTAATCTGCCTTGATGCTGTCTACATCAATATCCTTCGCCAGTTCGTTCAGAGAAATGAACGGGTCGAATAAAATGCTGTGATCGCCAATCTTAATTAAAAAGCAAGACTGTCCGTAGTATGTTATTTCCATGATTTACTGATTAGTGCTTACTTATCTACGCAAGTTATCTTTATCTTGCACAAAGATACATTTTTTTGACCACTTTACCGGATGCAAATCACAACAAAGCGCCTTTATTTATCCACCGTTTTTGCCCTGTTATCCACCGTTTTGTTTCTGTGCCAGTCCTGCAACAGCAGCTCAGGTAAAGGAACGGACAAAACCGTTTTCAGGTATAATCAGCCGGAAGCTTTATCGTCGCTGGACCCTGCTTTTGCCCGTAACCAGGCCAATATCTGGGCCACCACGCAATTGTACAACGGGCTGGTTGAGCTGGACCACGAACTGAAAATAGGACCCAGCATTGCCAAAAGATGGGAAGTGTCGGAAGATGGCAGAACCTATAGTTTCACGCTCCGCAATGATGTGTATTTCCACGACCACGAGGTTTTTAAAGGAGGAAAAGGCCGCAAAGTAACCGCGCAGGACGTAGCCTATAGTTTCAAGCGTATAGTTGACCCTGCCACAGCCAGCACCGGCGCCTGGATCTTCAATGATAAAGTGCTAACAGACAAGAACGGAACTATAGCTGACACTGCTTTTCTGGCAGTAAACGATACTACCTTTAAGATCTACCTGAACGAGCCTTTCATCGCTTTCCTAGAGATTCTGACCATGCCGTACGCCTTTGTAGTGCCACAGGAAGCCGTAGCAAAGTATGGCAAAGACTTTAGAGCGAACCCGGTGGGTACAGGGCCATTTGTATTTAAGCAGTGGGACGAAGGCAACGCCATTGTGATGCACAAAAATCCGAACTACTGGAGAAAAGACGAAAATGGCCAGCAGTTGCCTTACCTCGATGCCGTGCAAATTTCTTTCATTACCGACCGCAAATCGGAGTTCCTGACCTTTATGCAAGGCAAACTGGACTTTTTATCTGGTGTTAGAGAAGGCTCCCGCGACCTGATTCTGAATAATGATGGCACCGTGCAGGACGACTTTAAAGGCAAGTTTACTGTGCGCAAAGAACCTTATCTTAACACAGAATACATCGGTTTTCAGCTGGACCCTGCCAACGTGAAGAACCCTAACCCGGCGGTGCAGGACAAACGTGTACGACAGGCGCTGAACTATGCCATCAACAAAAAGGAAATGATCGCTTATTTCCGGAACAACATTGGTATCCCGGGCCACTCGGGTATGGTACCGCCTTCGTTGCCATCGTTTAGCCAGGAGAAAGTACCGGGCTATAGTTACAACCCTAAAAAAGCACGTGAGCTCCTTACCGCAGCAGGCTATAGTTTGCAGAAGCCCCTTAAAATGCGCCTGGGCACCGTGGCAGAGCACAAAGAACTGGCCGAATACATGCAGAAAAAGTGGGCAGAAGTAGGGGTGCAGGTAGAAATTGATATTAATCAGGGGCCGGCGCACCAGGAAATGGTAGACAACGGCCGTGCTGAGTTCTGGATGAAATCGTGGCTGGGCGATTACCCGGATGCCGAAAACTACTTGGCGCTGTTCTATAGCAAAAACTTCTCGCCGGCCGGGCCAAACAAAACCCACTTTGTAAACAAGGAATTCGATAAACTATACGAGCAGGCCAAACTGGAACGTGACGTGCAGAAACGATGGGAGATGTACCAGGCCATGGATAGGATAGTGGTAGAAGAATGCCCGGTTATAGTTTTATACTACGACGAAGTGCTTCGACTGACCCAGAATAACATCAGAGGCCTGGAGCCTAACCCCATGAACATGCTGAAACTGGAACGGGTAAGAAAACTATAGTTTAGCAGTAACAAACAAAAAGCCCCGGCTGATCTTTCAGTCGGGGCTTTTTTTTGAACTATAGTTTACTTATAGGTTTCTGCCTGAAGGATTATTTCTGTTCGGATCATTCCAGTTGGGATCATCTTCCGGTCTGATGTTTTTGTTCTTTGGATTTAACTTATCCACCTTTACATCAGTCTTGCGAACTGTCCCGCGTACTGTTTCATCGCGCACGGTCTGTTCTTTGCTCAGGCGCACTTCTTCTACCACACGGGCTTCTTTGTTTACAACAGGCACCTCTGCGTGTTCTGTCATCTCAATGCTGCCTTCCTTAAAATTCTGGAAGTCGCGTTCTGTAGCAGGTCGGTTAACAGGGTTGCGCTGCACGTTTACATGTTCTTCGCGCAGGCGCAGATGTTCCTCTACCGGGCGCTCTATAATGCGGCTTCTTAAGCGTACACCTCCTGTTTCTACATCGCGTTTACCAACGTTCATGCGTTCTTCCACAACAGGAATAGACTGATCGGTGTTGGTGTTAAAGTCTCTTCTCTCGTTTATGTTGCCGGTTGGTGTTGTGCCGCTTCGGAACTGATTAGCCCGTTCATCCACGTCAACTGCGCCACACTGGTCCAGGGTGCGGGCAGCTGCTTCTGCTTCCTGTTTAGAGTCTGCATGCACTGTAACTACCCAGCCTTTGCGGGCAACATCAGAATATTTTCTGGTTTCTTCTTTGTCGCTACCGAACAGGGAACCGAAGAAACTGCTCACCCTGTCTTTATCCTGATGTGTGGTAGTTCCTGCTACTTTATCGCTGGTACTCTGGTTTGAAATATCTATATGATCTGAAGGTATTCTACTACTTTCGAGCTTTTGCACAGCAGTTTGCGCGTCTATACCTTTTTCGAAAATTCCTATCACTGTTTGTGCCATAGTTTTATAATGTATTTAAGTTAAACATTAATTGAAAGATTAGTAGCAGTGCTTCATGCAGGTGGGCTGTTTAGGTTTTCGTTACGGGCTCGCTCTACATTTATTTCTTCTCTTCGCAGCGTTACCGGCTCAGTGCGATGCTCTTCAATGCGGCGGTTGGTGATGTGTAGTTCCTCTACCAGTTTTATGCGTTTTACCAGAACCAGTTCTTCGCGTAACACCGATACAATCATTTTATCGCCCTCGTAGCGTACTGCGGGGGGAGCCTGTTCTACATACTGGTCAATGGGTACGCGTTGTACATCTACTTCTTCGTGCACAACAGGCATGTCGATCAGCACTTCGTCTTCCCTCACATTTTTTGAGATTCGCACTCTGCCAGACTCTACTGTCTGCTTCGTTACGTGTGCCTGCTCCTCAATTACCGGAATCACCCTTTCATCAGTCTCTTCCTGAAACGTACCGGCCGGACCAGTAGCCGGTGGTATGGAGGCTTCAGGGTTCTGTGCGCTTTCCTGTAACTTTTCCTCAAACTCTGATAATTGTACTTTCTTGCTCTTGCTGCTCATATTTGTTTAATATGATATAGTTAAATAGCTTTTTTTCGAGGCTTTAAATATTCCTGAAAGCCCTTTTGTTCTACGCCCCAAGGGTAGTGGGGTTATTTAATTCACTCTATTGAGCATTCTGAAAAAGACGATTAACTACAGATAATTTTAGTGAAAAGAGGTGCCATCTGTGTGAGCAGAACTATAGCAGGTATAAAAGGCAATTCAATAAAATTGATAGGTTACTCCAAGACATTAAATTATTAGCGTGCATCAGCCCTACGCTATAGTGCCGATATGCGTGCTTTTTGAAGTATTCTGGTGGAAGGCAATGGATTGTGGCGTACCTGAGTATGTGTATTGGCAACACAAATATGCAAGAGTATTGAGCTGGGTTTTAAATTTTGATTTTAAAGTATTCTTTGAGCTTGGCTTCAAATTCAGTCTCCTCAAAGTTTAGTACGCTTTCGGTTTTGCCGTCGGTAATTTTGAGCTGGTTATTGTTCAGCGTTTTACGTCCATTTTGGGTAGCTATCGAAATTACCTTCTTGCCTGTAAAATGAGATTCGCTGCTTGTTTGGTGAAACTTACACATGCCCTCAAATTCAGAGAATTCCCTTGCTTTTGTATCAAACAGATATTGTGGAACCAGCTTGCTGCCTTCAAGGAGGTTAATGGTCAGGTAATTATCATGTGCCTTTTCAAACCGGAATACACCATATTCATCCTTCAGATCCACTCCAAACGTTATCTCCAGTGGTTTAAAAGAAAACTTTCCAAAGCCGACATCAACCAGGTATTTCCTGCCATCCACATGGGCTATTAGGGCGAGGTGGTCATATTCAGCTCCGTAATTTCCATCTTTAGAATAAACCCTCCCAGAGATCATCTGGACATCAAACCCAATTTCCTTGAGCAGATGGTAGAACAACCCGTTCAGCTCATAGCAGAAGCCACCTCTGCGGTTAATAACTACCTTTTTATAGATTGATGCGATGTCTAACTTTATCTCATTGTTGTAATGGATATCCAGGTTCTCGAAAGGAACACTCAGCAAATGGGCTGCCTGCAGTTCAAATAGCACCTCTTTGCTAACTGAAACCGGGCCTTTGTAACCAATCCTATCAAGATATAACTGTACGTCCATTTTAAATCTTCGAGAATAATATGGGTTGAGCTTGGTATAACCGGGTTACACGTCAACATATTGGGTTTTGCTGCGGCAGAACTGTTATAAACGAACTGACTTTAAAATACATCTATAGGTCCAGCAATAAAAACGCGAAGCTCAATTCTGCAAGGAAAGGGCTTTGCATTTTTATATATGAATGATTAGTATCTTTTGTATGCTTTACTAGTGATCTTCAAGCATTTTCATCTCTTTCTTTTCATTCTCTCTTCAAAAAATCGCCTTATTTTACCAAATGGAGGTAATGAAAAATAAGCTACTACCAAAAAAATTAATCCTCCTAATATCAAATAATGTCCTCCAAAACCAGTAGGCATAAGGGTTCTACTATTGATTCCATAAGCAACAGCACCATTTATAATCATTAGAGCACCACTTATAATAAATAATAGTGATAATGATAGGAAAAGGAATACTCCACTATGGTCACTTTTAAATTTCACTTTGATTTAGATTGAATTCTTCAGGGTATTTTTCTATATATTTTTTTCTTCTTAACGGTCTGGGCTTTGCTATGGCGAAGCTATGGTTAAGGTGTGGTTAGCAAAAGAATTTATAATCCATCAGAGTAGTCAGGATTAATGCAAGTGACACGCTCGGAATTCTTCACCTTCACAAACTTACCAGCAATAAGGTCTACAGTCCACAAGTCATAGATTTCCGTGAGCTCAGCCTGCCGCTGGCGTTTAAAATGTATCACATAAAATTGCTCACCGTCAGCCCCTTTTATTTCACAGGTTGTCCAGCTGTATTCTTTTTCAGGTTGGTTTGACTGAATGTTGATTTCATCTATGACTTCAAACACAGCTTTGTCCCCAGTTCTCCTAACAAACCTTTCAAGCAGAATCTTACCTTCGCCGTTTCTACATTCCTTTTGTGATTTAGCAAGTTGGGAGACGACGTACTTAATCTCGCTTTTTTCAGAATCGATTACAGTGCCAGCGCAATTAAACCAACCCATGCTTTCTATATCAGTACTGGTTTTGCCTATCAGGCTGCTACTCTTTTGTTGCGTGGACTCGCTTTCTCCCGTTGTCAGAGCGAAGTGGGCAGATTGAGCGTCTGAATTCGCAACTGCCGTTTGATTAATACTATTACTAAGAGTTTCTGTTTTTACGTCAGCATTGCATGAGCTCAAGGCAACAGCAATAAAAATGGCTTGAAAGATTGTTTTCATATTTAATTTATAGTTCATTTTCATGCTAACGAACAAGGCCAGAAAGCGCCAAGGCTTGCCTGCTGGCCTTGGTGGTTTATGGGCGTAGTTATCCGTGCTTGTTTTTCCTTTTTTGTAGTGACTGCTGATCTTAATTTCTTTTTTATTCAGGGA